>CAVWEI010000025.1:0-129068 GCA_963753845.1 uncultured Gammaproteobacteria bacterium | reverse complement strand
GGCGCGAAGGTGTGCGCTTCCTGGTCATCATCTTCAAGATCGGCGCACTCTACTCGCCACTGAAACTGTTTCCTGCCGATCAGCCTGTTTCTGTTTGCTGCAGCGACGTCGCTGTACGCCTACACGTTCTCGGACAACGGGCGATTCACCAACATGAGTGCGCTGTTGTACATGACATCCCTGCTCACCTTCCTGATCGGCATCGTGTCCGAGCAGATCACCAGCCTGATGTTCGCGCGGCGCGAGCGCGAATAGAAAGAGCGTCCCGACTCACCCCTGCTGCGTGGGCAAGCTCAGGGCTGCTTATCCAACCAGGCGTTCGCGGCCTCGACATTGGCCACGCTGAGGGTGCCGTTGGCCTGCAGCAGCGAAAGCAGGTTCAGGATGTAGTCGTAGCGGGCCACGGCCAGATCGCGCTTGGCAAGGTAGAGTCCGCGCTGACTGTTGAGCACGTCGACCAGGGTCCGGGTGCCGACCTCGAAACCCGCCTCGGTGGCGGCCAGTGCGCTTTTTGCCGAGATCTGCGTTGCTTCCAGAGCCTGCACCTTGCTGATGCTGGCCAGAACTCCACGATAACCGTTGCGCACCTGGGTCTGTACCGCGCGCCGCTGCTGTTCCAACTGCTCCTTCGAGGCCTCGTACTGGAAACGCGCCTGACGGGTCAAAGCCGCAACGCCGCCACCGGTATACAGCGGAATGGTCAGCTGAACACCGATCACCCCATCATTCGATTCGGACAGGTAGTCCGAATTGTTACCGGTAACCCCATAGGAGCCAACAAGGTCCAAGCTCGGTGAGTCACCCGCATCCTGGAACTCGATCTCCTTTTTTGCGATGTCGGCGTTGTACTTCGCCGAGATGATCCCCGGATTGTTCTGCAGCGCGGTCGTCGTCCATTCCTCGACACTGTCAGGGTTGGGACGATTCAGCGGCAACTTCGGATCGAGGAGCGCCAGCGCCCCGGGCGGCTGGCCGGTGATCTCGATCAGAGACTCCATCGCGTCGTCCACATTGTTGCGTGCCACGATCTCGTCTGCGCGCCCCTGATCATACCTCGCCTGTGCCTCGTTGACGTCCGTGATGGCGATGAGTCCAACCTCGAAACGTTGTTTCGCCTGCTCCAGCTGACGCTCTGTCGCCTTCACATCCGCCTGCGTGAAAGTCAGGGTGTCCTGTGCGGACAGAACATTGAAATACGCCTCGGTCACCCGCACGATCAGGTCCTGCTCCGCGATCGTGTAATCGATCTCCGCCTGTGCGACCTGGAAATCTGCCTGTTCCAGCTGGATATTCAGATCCTTGCGGTAAATCGGCTGGGTCAACTGGATACCGCCGTTACCGCGCGCAAAGTTGTCGGTATAAGACCCGCCAGACCGCGGGCCTCACACGCCGGGTGTTGTAATCGGCATCACCGAAAACACTCACGTAAGGGAAGGAGCTGCGACCTGGCGATGGGCTTCGCCTCTAGAGTGGCGTCACGCGTTGCCTTGGCCGCCATCAACTGCGGATCACTGCCGCTGGCCATCTGGTAAACAGCCAACAGGTCGGCTGCCGTTGCAGCCGCACCGCCACAAGCCAAGGCAATCCCCAATACGATCCGCTTCATGTTCGATCCACCCTTAATTCCAATACCCAGACCGCCGAAATATAACAGATTTTTATGGGTCGCCCGCACCTTTAATTGTGCCCCAGGGCTGCAGTTTCCGGCATCGGTGGCACCAGCAGCTGTGGATCGATACGGCGATCCCGCAGATTCATCCGCCAGTCCAGATGGGCGCCCGTGACCCGCCCGGTGGCGCCCACCTCGGCGATCAGATCACCTTGCTCCACGCGATCGCCGACCCTGACATGCAGCTTGTCCAGATGCAGGAAACTGGAGCTCAAGCGATGGCCATGATCGATGATCAGGGTGCCGCCAGAAAAAAACATGTCCGGCACAGCTAGCGTGACGATACCGGCAGCAGGTGCCAGCACCGGTGTACCGACCGGTGCTGCTATATCAACCCCGAAATGCGGCCTGCGCGGCTTGCCGTTCAATATCCGTTGACTGCCGTACACACCACTAATCGGCCCAAACACCGGCCACTTGAATCCCATCAGAAAATCCGAGCGGTCATCGTCGCGCTCGCGGGCCTTTTTTGCCGCCGCGGCGTCACGGCGGATACGCTCCAAGTCCTCGGGCCTGCGCGGTGTCACCTTCCCCTTGGGCAGGCCGTCGATCCGCTGGATCCGGTATTCGCGCGGGCCGACGTTCAGGGTCTGCTCGATCTCTTCACCCGTGGGCAAGACGATTCGAAGCGCAGACGTGGGCGGGGCATCGCGCGTGAATCCGAGCAGGAAGTCGCCCTGCCCACTCACCCGTACCGCCTGCCCGTCCTGGTAGACACGACTGCCGGGCAGGGTCCTGCCGTACAACATACCCCCCTGCAGCGACTGCCCGTTCAGACTGAGTCGCGGATCGTCGGCCTTGGCACCCGCAACGGCCAGGGCACCCACACAACAGGGACAACAAAAAAAAGCTCCAGCGCAGCAAGACGATACCTCGCAATACTCATTGTTTTTGTAGACGTGCCACGGAATCACGACACGCCTTTGGTAAACTACCACGATGCCCGAGATCCGCGACCAGACACCGCCCATCCGCTCCGAAGTCTACACCTGGTCGGAGGTAATCCAAATGATCGCGCGGCACCGCCGCGAACTGATCAGCGCCAACCTGATCGCGATCCTCGGCGCCCTCACGGCGGTCCCCGTCCCACTGCTGATACCCTTGCTGGTCGACGAGGTCCTGCTCGACCGGCCGGGTCCCGCCGTCGCCCGGATGAATGCCATATTCCCGGAGTCCTGGCACGGCCCGGTGCTCTACATCTGCGCCGTACTCATATTGACACTGATACTGCGTCTGCTGACCCTGGTCTTCAACGTCCTGCAGACACGCGAATTCACCATCATCGCCAAGGATGTGATCTTCAACATCCGGCGCACGTTGCTCCAACGCCTCGAGAGATTCTCGATGGCCGAGTACGAAACCCTCGGTGCCAGCACGGTCGCATCCCACCTGGTGACCGACCTGGACTCCATCGACCAGTTTGTCAGCCAGTCGACCAGCAAGTTCATCGTCGCGGTGCTAAGCGTGATAGGCACCGCATTCGTGCTGCTGTGGATGCATTGGCAGCTGGCACTGTTCATCCTGCTGCTCAATCCCGCGGTGATCTACCTGACCACCATCTTCGGTCGCCGCGTCAAGCGCCTGAAGGCGCTCGAAAACAGTGCCTACCAGGTGTTCCAGGAATCGCTGGCCGAGACACTGGATGCCATCCAGCAGATCCGTGCCAGCAATCGCGAGCGCCACTATATCCAGCGGGTCATCGATGCAGCCGGCCACATACGTGACCATTCGGCCACCTTCACCTGGAAGAGTGACGCCGCAAACCGGCTGTCGTTCATGGTTTTCCTGTTCGGCTTCGATATCTTCCGTGCCCTGTCGATGCTCATGGTGCTGTTCTCCGACCTGACGATCGGCCAGATGCTGGCGGTCTATGCGTACCTGTGGTTCATGATGACCCCGGTGCAGGAGATCCTGAACATCCAGTACGCCTACCTTGCGGCCAAGGCGGCCTTGGCGCGGATCAACAAGCTGATGGACATCGGCCTGGAGCCGCGCTACCCCAACGAGCAAGACCCTTTCGCCGGGGCAGACACCACCAGCATCGACGTCGAAAACGTGAGTTTTCGCTACGGCGATGGCCCGCTGGTCCTGGACAACCTCAACCTTAAGATCGCCGCGGGCGAGAAGGTGGCACTGGTCGGTGCCAGCGGCGGCGGCAAGACCACCCTGGTCCAGATCCTGCTCGGCCTTTATCTGCCAGAGCAGCGGACAGGTCTATTTCGACGGGGTCCCGGTCACCCGGATCGGACTGGACGTCGTACGTAACAACGTCGCCACGGTCCTGCAGCACCCTGCACTGTTCAACGACACGGTACGCAACAATCTGACGCTCGGGAGGCCCTGCGCCGACGAGCAGCTCTGGCACGCGCTCGACGTCGCCCAGCTGTCGGAGGTGGTGCATGAACTTCCCGGGGGCCTGGAAACCCTGGTCGGCCGCAATGGCATTCGCCTGTCGGGCGGCCAGCGCCAACGACTCGCGGTCGCGCGCATGGTGCTCAGCGACCCCAGGGTAGTGATCCTGGATGAGGCCACGTCGGCACTTGACACGACCACCGAGCAAAAACTTCATCTCGCCATGCGCGAATTCCTGCGCGGACGGACCACCCTGATCATCGCGCATCGCCTCAGCGCCGTGCGCCAGGCCGACCGGGCGCTGGTCTTCGAGGACGGCACCATCGTCGAGGACGGCAGCCACGAGGACCTGATGCGCAACGACGGCCTCTACGCCAGCCTTTACCGTCACGTAGAATCCTAGCCCGCATCCGTCACCAGCCGCACCCGGACCCAAACGCAAGTGAATGAAATATCGTTTGAAATCACCAGGTACAGACGAACGCAAAAAATACAGTGTGTTTTCGGTCCAGGCGCTATCCCGGCCCTGGCTGGTCCACGCGCGCCTGTGCTTGCGCTTCCTTCAACCCATAGCTACGGCTATGGATTTCAGTCCAGCGCGGCGCCCAGCCACACCTGTCCTCAGCCAGCATCCGGGATGCCGGTGACGGATGCGGGCTAGCCCGATGCCGATCATCGAAAGTGCGTTTCGGCCGGCCTGGTGGTTGCGCGGGGACCATGCGCAGACCTTGTGGCCCGCATTCTTCCGGAGACGCAGGAAACTGCCCATCCGCTGGGAGCAACTGGAGCTCGATGACGGCGACTTTCTCGAGCTGGCCTGGTCCGGCCCCGAAACCGGCCCGATCGTGCTGTTGCTTCATGGACTCCAGGGCAGCATCGATTCGCACTATGCGAGTGGCATGATGTACCACCTCAACCGGCAAGGCTTCCGCGTCTGCCTGATGCACTTTCGCGGTTGTGGGCGCAAACCGAACCGCCTGCCGATCAGCTATCACAGCGGCAAGACCGATGACCCGCAGCGGGTCCTGGAGCACATCGAGCAGACCTATGGCCAGACACTCTACGGTGCAGTCGGGGTATCGCTCGGCGGCAACGTGCTTCTCAAGTGGCTGGGTGAGCAGGGTGCCGGGTCGCCTCTGCAACGCGCGGCGGCCGTGTCGGTACCTTTCCAGCTGGATGCCGCGGCCAGGCGCCTCGAAAAAGGGCCTTCGAGGCTTTACCAGCGCCACCTGGTCAACAGCCTCAAGGCGGCCTACCGCGAAAAGTTTTCACGTATCGAGTCGCCGCTCAGGATCGATATCGACCGGCTCGACACCTTCCGCCTGTTCGACGACCAGGTCACCGCCGCGCTGCATGGATTCGACGGCGTGGACGACTACTACCAACGCTGCAGCAGCCGTCAGTTCATCCCGGCGATACGTGTCCCGACACTGATACTCCACGCCCGCCGCGATCCCTTCATGTTTCCAGACACGCCGCCCGAATCGGACGAGTTACCCGAGCAGGTGTTCCTGGAGATCCCGCAGGCCGGCGGGCACGTCGGATTCGTGTCGGGCCGCTTTCCCGGCCGGGCCGACTACTATGCCGAGCGCCGTGTGGCCGAGTGGATGCGCGGGGCACCCTGACTGGTGGTCTGAAAAGGCGATCACCCCCCACGGGCAGCCGAGGACAGGTCCCAAAGGGGCAGGAAGACCCCCAGCGCCAGCACCGCCACGAGCACCCCGATAACAACGATCATGATCGGCTCGATCGCATCCGCGAGGCGTTTCAGTTCGAACTCCACCTCGGCCTGGTAGTGCTCTGCGGTCTCTTCCAGCAACTGGTCGAGGGCGCCTGTCTCCTCACCCACCGCGAGCATCTGCAGGACCAGGGGGGTGAACAGGCCGGTGGCCGCCGCGGTACGGGAAATGCTGTCACCCTTCTCGATGCCGGTACGCATCGACTGTACCCTTTTGCTGACATAGGCGTTGTCGACGACGTCCGCGACCACACTCAGCGCCTGCACCAGGGGGACCCCGGAACGAATCGTCAGCGCCAGAGACTGCGCAAACCGCCCCAGTACCGCCTTGCGCACGATATTGCCGACCAGGGGCGCGCGCAGCAGGAAGCCCGACCAGCTTATCCGGCCCCTGGCGCTGCGTGTCCAGGCCCGGAAAGTGAACAAACCGGACATTGCCGCAACCAGCATTCCAGGCCAGTAGGCAACGAAGAATTCCGAAGATCCGATCAGGATCCGGGTCATCAGGGGTAGCTCGGCGTTGTAGCGTGCGAAGGCCTCGGCAAATGTCGGGATCACCCAGATGTTCATGATGACCAGGGCAACCAGGATGGCGGCCAGCACTATCAGGGGATAACGCACCGCAGAGGATATCCGCTCGCGGGTATCCTTTTCGACCTCGAGATAGTCGGCCAGATGCCCAAAGGCCTCGTCCAGCCTGCCGGTGTTCTCACCAACCCGCACCAGGGAAACGAACAAGGGTGAAAAGATCTTTGGGTGGCGTGCGAGGGCGGCATTGAGCTCGCGCCCGCCGTGCAGTTGCCGGTGTACATCACTCAAGGCTTCGGACAGGGTCGGATTCGTCGTCGTGTCCGCCAACCCCTGCAGGCCACGCAGAATGGGCACCCCTGCCTTCGAAAGCGTGCGCAGCTGGCGCGCAAGCATGACGATCTCTTCGAGGCTTACCCTGGGCCTGGAGAAATGCAGCCTGCGTTCTTTGCCGGTAGCTGTTCCAGCCTGCGAGCGGGTGATCTGGATCGGGGTGACACCACTACGCAGCAGTTGCTCGGCAGCCAGCTGTTCGGTGCCGGCCTCCAGTTCACCTTGAAGCGCTCCACCCTGCGGGTCCCTGGCGGTGTATGCAAAATTGGCCATCGGGCTCAGTAATCACCCTCGCCGCTAATACGAATAACCTCGGCAAGACTCGTCTGTCCGGCCTTGGCCAGATCCAACGCCGTCGCCGCAATCGGCCTGAAGGATGCGTCCGCAGCCGCCGCAGCAGCGAAGCCGTCGATATCCTGGTTTCTCAGGGCAACCAGCAGATTGCCACGCATCTCCAGCAGTTCGTAGACCCCGATGCGGCCCTGGTAGCCGGTTTGGTTACAGCGTTCGCAGCCCTTGCCCTGTCTGAACCCGGCATCTGCAGATGCGCCCTGCTTGCGCGTCTCCAACCAGGCCAATTCGTGCTCGTCCGGCAAATGGTCATCCTCACAGTGTGAACAGACCCGGCGCACCAGGCGCTGCGCCAGCACCGCTTGCAGCGCGGTCGCGATCACGTAGCCCTGGGCTCCCATGTCGACCAGCCGGCTTATGGTGCCCACCGCGCTGTTGGTGTGCAGAGTGGATAAAACCATATGGCCGGTTATCGCCGCGCGCAGGCCGATCTGCGCAGTCTCGAGGTCCCGCATCTCGCCGACCAGGATGATATCCGGGTCCTGGCGCAACGCAGTACGCAACACGCGCGCAAAACTCAGGCCGATGTGCTCGTGTACCTGCACCTGATTGACACGTGGCAGCCGGTACTCGACTGGATCCTCGACCGTGATGATCTTGTTCTGAGGCGTGTTGAGTTCGTTCAGGGCCGCGTAAAGAGTCGTTGTCTTGCCGCTGCCTGTCGGACCGGTCACGAGCAACATGCCGTGCGGCCGACGGATGATGCTGCGCAGGCGCGCGCGTGTGGCGTCGGGCATGCCCAGCTGCTCGAAACCGAGGATTCCCGAGGTCTGGTCCAGCAGCCGCATCACCACCGCTTCACCGAAGGCCACCGGCATGGTCGACAGACGCACGTCCACCTGGTGGCTCTTCACCTTTATATTGAAGCGACCGTCCTGCGGCAGGCGTTTTTCCGAGATGTCGAGATTGGCCAACAGCTTGAGCCGCTGCACCAGTGCCGACGCGATGCGCACCTCGTTCATGACCCGTTCATGCAGGACCCCGTCTATGCGCTGCCGGATCCGCAGCACACGCTCCTCGGGCTCGATATGGATATCCGAGGCCTTGTGCTGGATCGCCTCGTCAAACAGCTTCTGCAGCAACCGCACGACCGGAGCATCTTCGGCGGTGATCGTCGTGAGCATTCGCTGCAGATCGACATCACCCTCCGAGAGTTCCTGGTGCAGCTCACCGGCCAGGTCGTTGAGTTCCTCCTGATCCTGGTACCAGCGTCCCAGCATGCGCAAAAGATCGGACTCTCTCACCACTGCCTGGCTGACGCGCTTTTTCAGCAAGCGGCTGGCCTCGTCATAGGCAAACAGATCGGTGGGATCCGCCATCCCCAGAAGCACGTCGTGCTCGCGGTTCTCGAGCACCGCAATCCGGTAGCGGCGTGCGACTGTCTCAGGAAGCAGGCGTACCACTTCGTTGTCCACGCGCATGCCGGCAACATCGATCAGAGGGATCTGCAGCTGCTGTGACAGGAACTGAAGCAGGCGTTTCTCGTCGATGAAACCCAAATCGACCAGGGTGTTGCCCAGCTTCTGCCCGGTCTTCTTCTGCTCCGACAGCGCGGTCATCAGTTGTACCTCGCTGATGACCCCGTTACTGACCAGCATGTCGCCGATCCGGATCTTGCGCCGTGGCATGGTTGCACCGGCTGCCATGTTGTACCTGCCCGGATCAGCCACCGTTCGGCTCCATTTGGCCGATCCGCTCTCGGGCGTAATGCGCGGCTGCCGCCGGCAGGCCGCCCAGCTGCAGTGCGCGCTTGTAGGCGTCCAATGCGTCTGCGTCACCAAGCCCGTCGAGGCTGATCGCCAGGCCGACCCACACGGACCCGGATTCGGGAATCAGAGCCAGCAAGGCACGGTAGCTCTCCAATGCTTCTTCATACCGGGAACGCTGTTGATACAGGGCACCGAGCATCTGCAGCCGCTCGACCCGGCCTTTGGACACGACGGGCGCGCCCTCGAGGAAAT
The DNA here is from genome assembly GCA_963753845.1 of uncultured Gammaproteobacteria bacterium. Taxonomy (GTDB): domain Bacteria; phylum Pseudomonadota; class Gammaproteobacteria; order Chromatiales; family Chromatiaceae; genus Thiosocius. Next base: position 120,136 of record CAVWEI010000025.1, on the reverse strand, counting down.
TTATCGCGGCATCGATTTCACCATCCTCTGCCAGCATCCGCGCCCTGATCAACACGAAATTGCCGTGACCTGGATGTTGCGAGAGCGCCAGACCAAGCTGCTGCCGGGCACTGTCATAGCGTTGGCCGCGCAGCATCAGCCCGATCAACAGCTCACGTGCTTCGAGATCGTTCGGCGCCACTCCCAGCCGCTGCTGCAACAGGTGCTCGGCCGTGGCCAGTTCGCCCTCCTCGATCGCCTGACGGATCTGTTCCAGGGGCTGGGTTGCGGACTCTTTTGCCGTCTTCACGCTGACGGACGTCGAAGCCTTGTGACGCGCCTTTGCGGGCCGGCCTTCCTCCAACTCGGCCATCTCGGCATTGCGTAATGGCAGGTAGTGTTCTTCCGCGACTGCCGCCGTCCGGGCAGACTCGCCGTTCTTGGCGTCACCATCCGTCCCCGTGGCTGACACGGGCGCCGCTTCGACCGTGACAACGTCGGCCTCGTCCGCCGGCGCGGCTTGAGTGGCAGGGATGGTGCCGGGAAGCACGGAGGACCTCTTCGCCGGGGTCGCAATAACCGCTGGCACCGGGTCTGCCGCAGGCGCAGGCACATCCCGCGGCAGGTGCACGGTCTTGGCGGGTTCGGAAACCGGCGACTCTTTACCGGCAACAGCGACCTCGGCCGCAGAAGGCGCCGGCACTCCCGGCTCGCGCGCCCCCCTGTCCGTATCATGAAAGACCCAGGCAGCCAGCATCACGGCGACACCGACCACCGACCAGGCACCCATCCGCACCCAGTTGCGTTCGTCGATCTTGTCCGGGCCGTCGGCGTAGACGACCGCCTCCGGTGCCGCCGCCAGGCGCACGGGCTGACGTACCTGCGTCTGCTCGCGGTCATCCAGATCCTGGAGTACCTGATTCAGCAGACTCATCAGCCCATCCCGATCAGCACATAGGCACCTAATGCGGCGGCACCGGCGGAAAAGGTACCGGCCAGCGCCATGGAAACCCGCCTAAGGCTCACGGGCCCGCGGCGACGACGCAGCGACTCGGTATCTGCGATGGCACGTCGAAGGTGGCGCCGGCTGATTCCGACCCGGCCTTCGCCGTATGACGCCAACAGGCACTTGTGCGCAACGATATTGATCAGCCGCGGCACACCGTTGCAGGCACGGAACATCTCGCGCACAAGCGGCGCGTCAAACAGCCGCGGCCCGCGGTAACCGGCCACCGCAAGGCGGTGTACCAGGTAGCCGGAGACCGCCTTGACGTCCATCGATGTCAACCGGTGCGAAAAGGTAATCCGCTGCCGCAATTGACGCACCGACGGCCTGTCCAGATGTGTATCAAGCTCGGGCTGGCCGAACAGCACCACCTGCACCAGCTTGCTTTTCTCCGTTTCCAGATTGGTCAGCAGCCTGACCGCCTCAAGACAGTCCTCTGGCAATGCCTGTGCCTCATCGACAATCAGGACCACCCGACGCCCGGCCGCTTTTTCCTCGACCAGGCGGTCGTTGATCATCTGCAACACACGGTGCTGGCCCATGTTGCGGTGGTAGTTGATGCCAAGTTCGTCCGCCAGGGAAAACCGCAATGCCGGCGGTGTAAGTGCCGGATTGGGGATATAGGCCGTCAGGACGTCGTCGTCTTCGGCAAGCTCGCGCAGCAGCTTGCGGCACAGCAGGGTCTTGCCGGTACCGACCTCACCGGTGACCTTGATAAAGCCCTCGCCCATCTGCAGGGCGACCAGCAGGGTGTTCAGCGCCTCCTGGTGCGATGGATTGCTGTAGTAGAAAGCCGTGTCCGGGGTCAGACTGAACGGCGCCTCGGCCAGCCCGAAAAAATCCAGATACATCACTGCTTCTCCGCCTTGCTGCCGAACACTTCGCTCTTGCCACCGTAGTGGAAACCACGATCCAGTCGATCCAGGGCGCGCTCCGACTGTGCTATGGGTCCTGACCAGGCACCGGGACCATCGACGACCAGGGGCTTGAGAAGAATCACCAGCTCGCTTTTTCTGGACTGCTGTTTGGTCTGCCTGAAGGCGGCACCGAGGAACGGGATATCCCCCAGGACCGGCGGTGCCTGGATGTCCTCGGTAGCCGTCTCCTGCATCAGGCCTCCGATAACGACGATCTGACCGCTGACGGCATAAACGATGCTGTCTGACTCACGGACCGTCGACTGTGCCGTCGGCAGGCTCTGGAGCTGACCGTTGATAGAGAAGGTCTTGTTCTGATCCTGCACATCGCTTATCGAGGGATGCACATGCAGTGTCACCCCGCCCCGATTGTCGATCTGTGGCGTGACATCCAGTGCTATACCGGAAAAGAAGGGTGTCAACGTGACGTTCGGTGATACCAGGGGGTTGTCACCGGTCGTCGCCGTGGTCGACACATCGGTGATGAAGTACTCGTCCTGGCCGACCTTGATCACGGCCTTCTGGTTGTTGAGGGTGGCCACCCGCGGACTCGAAAGGATCTGCACATTGCCCTGAGTCTCCAGAAGCTGGATGAAGGCAGTGAAGCTTCCTGCGTCTATCGCAATCGAAAACACCCCACCGTCAACGCCGAGGCCGTCACCTCTCGAAATATCCGTTCCGGTTTGACCGAACGTGATGGACTTACCATCGCCGAGGCTCGCGACCTTGGACCAGTTGATACCCGACTGGAAACCATCATTGAGGATGACCTCCATGATCTTGGCCTCAAGGATCACCTGACGTTGCAGCGTGGATTGGGTGGTGCGCAGGAAACTCTCGACCTCGCGTAGTTCGTTGGGCATAGCCCGCACGATCACAACACCGGTCTGCGGCGATATCACGACGGACCTGCCACCTTCTGCAGGGATCAGGGTGTCGAGCGCCGTGCGAAGTTCGGCCCAGAAGTTCGCGTCGCTCCTGGTCACCACCTTCGAAGAGGGCACAGAATTGGGAGACGAGCCGGAACCGGACAGGCTGCCGCTGTCACTTGAACTGGACTCCCCGGCTATCTGGCCGCCACTTACCGTCATTTCGGTATTGCCACTGCGCTGCATGTTCAGATAGTTGACCTGGAACATGCGTGTCTGCATACGCACCGGCAGCACGTAGAAACCGCTTGCCGTCTGGTCGTATTCGTACCCGTAGACGTCGCGCATCACCGCCATCACTTCCGGGATGGTGACATTCTTCAGGACCAGCGAGATCTCTCCGCCGACCTGTGGATGCACAACCATGTTGTAGCTGGTGCCATCCACCAGGCCCATGAAGAAGTCGCGTGCCGGCAGGCCATTGACGTTCACGTCGAAACGACGTTGCCTGATGTCGGCGCGTCCACCGCCGAGCTGGATGTTCATCGCCGGCATCAGGGATGCAGTGACCTCCGGGGGGGGTGCGCTACGGCGTGAAGTGGCATCGGCATCCGCCTGTTTCAACGACTCCTTCATCAAGTCGACCGTGGTGGCCTGCTTTGCCGTCGTCGTCAGACACCCGGATGCAGTGACCAGCATCGCCACTATCAACAACCACCTCATCTGCCATCCCCTTTCACGTCTGCGGGCGACTTCACTTCAGGCACGACGGATGCCAGCTCCACGGTTTCTCCACCAATCTGCAGAGTCACTTTGTGCTTGTCGATTTCTATCACCTCGGCCCCGGATATCTCGTCTCCCACGGATACGCGCCGGCCGCTGATCATCGCGCTTCTCACACCGGCCTGGCTGAAAGTCCCCTGCAATGTGAGTGCACCCAGTGGCTGTTTCGTGGATTCGACCAATCCCGAACCTGAAGCCTGCCAGCCACCTGGCCGGGTGGGATCGAAAAGGGGTCGTTCCGAATCCGCACGAACTGGCCAGGCCAGGAACAAGCTCACCATGGCGATGCCCAGGCCCCGACAGATCAATGGCATTTCAGACACCGATCCAGTCCTCCGACAGACTCAGGGTATGCAGCTTCAGGCGCACCACGCTTTTCGGATAATCCAGGACCTCGTAGCTCACGCTGTCCCAGAAGAAGCGCCAGGGCAGTTTCTCCAGCGACTCCAGATATCGCAGCGTGGCCAGGTATCCACCCGAGAATTCGATGGCAAATCCATGCCGGTGCAACGCCGGCTCCGGAGAAGCGGCTTTTCCCTCATCCGACTGCGCAACCAGCAATGGCTTGGCATCCAGGGTCTGCAGGCGAAGCATAGTGAGCTCGCTTTCCTGCACCAGAAGCTCTTCGAGGAAACGCGCCATATCCTGGGGCGAGATCAGCTCGCCGGTGGCCGCCACAAGGCGAGATTGCAGTGCATCCAGATCCGCGCGTGCGATCTTTATCTGATCGCGCATCTTCCTGTTCGGGTCATCCTGCACACGGGTCGCGAGCTCATTGAGCTCATTGTTCAGATCGACGATCGCGCGATTGTCCTGTGCTATCGCATCGTTGAGTTTTTGGATTTGCTGAAACTGCCGGTCGAGTATCACCAGGTCAGCCACTGGTAGGTCACTGCAAAAATCGCGAGCAGTATCAGGGCACGCTCCCGCGCGCTCAGCCTGGCGAATTTCTCAAGCCACTGCTGCCATCTAGCCTGCATCATCGACATCCTCTGACTCCGCGCTGCGCAGTTCGAAGTCGACCAATGTGCCACCCTCGTGTTCGCGGCGTTCAAAGGTCACCTTGCGGAAGGTACGCCCGGCAAATGCGTCCTCCGTTGCCAGTGTCTGCAAAAGACGCGGAACCAGGGCCGGTTCGGTGGTCTGACCCTTGAGCAACAGCTCAGATCCACCGGCTGCAATTTCGACGTTTCGGAACCAGAGGCCTTCCAGCGTGTTGCGTGCGAGTCCACCGAAGAAAGTCGAAAAGCCATTGCTCTCGAGTCCCCGCTGCTCGCCGATCGCCACGAGGTTGGCATCGATCCGGATGCGGGCCTCACGCAGGCGGGCCAGTTCCGACTCCAGGAAGGGGTCGGGCATGGGGCTTGCGAGAGTTTGTTTGAAATCTGCTAATTTGACCTCGTGTAGACGCAGGTTTTCGGCAACCAAGGCCCTGTCTGCGCGGACCCCGGCCAGATACAGTTCACCCGCCAGCGCCAACACCAGCACCGCCACCATTGCCCCTACCGCGGAGAAAAACAGGCGTCTGCCGCCCGCGCTGACCGCACTTCTGGCCTCGTGGCCCCGGTAAAGATTGACCTCTTGCACTAAGCCGCCCATGGCACGCCCCGCATCGCAGCCCCCACCGCCGTTATCCCCCGCCCGAGTACGGCGAGGTCCACGCCGTCCGCGGCGGCCAGGGTGGAAAGTCCGAAACGTTCTGTATGTACAGTGAGAAATGCGCCGGCAACGGTGCTGAAGGCCTGATAAAGGTTGTCGTTGCATACGATGACCGATAGCTGGTCCGCGGCACCAAGCGCGTACTGGCTCTCGAAATAGTCGAGTGAACGCTGGACCTCGAGGGCCAGGTTCTCCATCTGGACCTGAAGCAGGTCCCCATCGGCATCGAGGTTGAAGTCCTGCAGGACGCGGCGGCTCAGATAGACCTGCGGACCGTCTGCTATCTCGATGATGGTCTCACCCGGCTGCAGATACAGGTAGGCACGTGGCCGCTCGGGCCGGTCCAGATGCATGACCAGATTACGGATCGCCATCTCGGCGATATCGATCGCCCTGACCTGAAGGCCGGCGGCCTCGAGAAACCCGCCCAGCGCCTCGACTTCATGCGACTTGGCGACCACCGTATAGACCAGTTCCGGGGCACCCGGGCGGCGGCTCGGTGGCAGCTTGAACACATCGATTACGGCCTGTTCGACCGGAAAGTCGATCAGGTCCTTGACCCGCCATCGCATGGCATCACGCAACTCGTCCGGGCCGAGATCAGGAGCGTCGAGCTGAACCAGCGAATAGGCGGAATGCTGCAGATTCGCCACCACCGGCAGGCCACGGGCGTTCAGGTCGCGCACCGCCTGCCTGACCAACGCAACCCTGTCCGAACCCGGCTCGAACGGGCACCAGCGCACGCCCGCAATCAGTGGACCCGCGGCATCGGCCTGATCGACGACCGCCAATGCGCACCCGTCCTGGTACATATCGCACCCAAGTACACGTGACGATTCTGAATCTTTCTTCAGCCAGCCCAACAACGCTTCGATCTCCCCGAAAAGCCCGTACATGGGGCCCTTGAGGGAAGTTAGCGGCTGCAGACAGAGTGACTTAAGGAAACAGTTTCGCCCAAAAATGCGGGATACGGCACGGTGGCGCGGCTATCCGGGTCTACATGACCTGGTAGGGAATTTCCTGTTCCAGGCCCAACATCTGCGCCCCCATCTGTAGTGACTGATCGACGTAGTCGTCCAGACGCGACCACCGGTCATTCACATCCATGACCTCGTCCATGGCACTGTTGACCAACCGCAGCGCGTGGCTGCCCATGTCACGTTCTCCAGGTGGCTGTCGCTCGGAAACGACGTACATGCGCGGTCGCGCCTCACCCTCCTTGACGAACGCAGCGACGAAGCAGTAGTCACGACCGTCACCACTCTCGATCTCGCCGAGCACGGTGACGGCATAATCACCGTACTGGTATCGCCGCTTCGGGATGGCCGTCTGGATCTTGGGAAATTCGATCATTGGTTGACCCTGAATTGCATGGTTATTTCTCTATCCCGTCGTCCTCGTTGAACCGGGTGCTGCCGATCCGCAACACCAGCACCGCCACGCACAGGATCAGAATCGCACTCGTGAGAGTAATCATGTGAGTATCGGACATCGTCTTGATATCGATCGCCAGCACCCGGGTCAGTGCCGTGACCGCTATATAGATAAGGTAGCGTACCGGCAGACGCTTGGTCTGAAAGTAGATGCCGACCATGGCCCCCAATTCCAGATAGATGAACAAGAGCAAGACATCTTTGATCCCTGGGCCGCCGTGCGAGATGATCTCGAACACCTCCACCCAGGAAGCCCAGAGAATGGCTGCACCAATCACGAACAGGCCGAATACATGGAAGGCCTCGAACAACCTGTTACCCAGATTAACGAGTTTCTTGTCGATGAGATGTTCGGGCATAACCGGGGATCCAGGTGAATCAGTGGCTGCAAGATTAACCAAGCGAAACCGATGGTGCAAAGCGTCCACGGCCTTTCTGCTGCTCCCGCTGGCGGTTGCCGCGGCGTCCGCCCCCACCCCCCGGCCGACAACGAATGCGCTGCGCGACTGCATTGCATCGGCGAGCAGTCCGGCGGCCATTGGCGCATGCGAAAAGCGGCAGCAGGCTGTACTGAAGAAAAGTATCGAACAACTGTCGGCGGAGATCCGGGCACGTCTGGATACCCCCCAACGTCTTGTTTTCGACCGCAACGTCAATGCGTGGCAGGCCTTTTTTCAACAGGAGGTCGCCTTGCTCGATCTGAGCCTGGGAATACGCGGGGATGGCCTTGGGCCCTCGCTGCGGACAGGGGCTATCACCCTGCTGTTCGAGCAGCGCGAACAGCAGCTGCGGGAACACCTGCACAACCTGATGTCCGCAAAACAGGCCGCGCCCGGGGCCGGGCGCTAAAAAATTGTTTTCGACCTGTCTTCGGGCCCGCAATCCCCGGCCGTCGTGCGGTTAAAGCACTTCGGCGCAGCAGTGTCGCTGATGTAAACTCGTCGCTGATTGAGGACACGGGAACAACGCTGCAATGCCCTACTTCGTTTATTACATAACTCAGGATAGCGACAGAAACCGGAAATCGCTCGAACACCTCGAGACTCTCGGGAACTTCAAGGCCGCACGCAATCTGGCACGCGAACAGCGCGCAAGACTCAAGGCCGAGGGCAGTGCGCGCGACTGCCGACTGATCTTTGCAAAGAATCAGGCCGAGGCGGAAAAACTGCTCAGTGCGCCGCGTGAAGAACGTGTGATCGGTGAAGACTGAGACTGTGACCCAGTTCGGGGAGTTGCTTGATAATCGTGCGTGAATCAGGTGGTGCAAGAAATACTCGGCCGCCACTTTCGTGGACAAGCGACGAAACTGCCCTGGTACCGCGCAAAAGAGATAGGATGGGGCGTTCAACAGCACACCGATGAATGGGAAACATGGTGGAACTTGCACCTGACATTCGGAATGCAGCGCGTGCCCTGATTATTCGGCAGGACAAGATCCTGCTGCTCAGGAAAGAGGGTGGCGGACGTCCCGAGCGCTTCGCCCTGCCCGGTGGCGCGCAAGATCCGGGCGAGCCCCTGCAGGAGGCACTCGAGCGCGAGTGCATGGAGGAGATCGGGACCACGGTCGAAGTCGGCGACCTGATCCACGTAGCGGATTTCTTCAAATTGCGGGATACCCAGCCGCCCACGCACCGGCACGTGGTCGAGTTCCTTTTCCGCTGCAGCGTTCCCGACGACTATTCCCCTCGCAATGGTCATCACCCCGACAGGCATCAGGTCGAGGTGATCTGGACCGGCCTGGATGAAGTGCCGCAGATGCCGCTGTTTCCGCAATTTCTCTCGACCTGCATTCCCCAGCGCCAGGATCCTCCGGGCAGGCCCTTTTACCTGGGAACCTTCCATGACCAAGCAGCTCCCTAAGAGCATCACCGACAACCTGCGCTTCCTGAGTGTCGAGGTTGATTCTCAGCTGGCCAACCTTCAGAGCTTCTTCAAGAATCCGTCGGCGGCCATTGCCCGACGCATCCTCGATCGCAGCGGTTATGCCTACAATCTCAAGTTGCGCATACACACCAGCTGCGTGAAAAGGCTTGCGCAATGCAAGAAGGGCGGAGATTCGGAGACCCTGATGCTGCGAGGATTGGAGTCCATCGCCACGGATCTGGATCGGATCACCGAACTCTGCCGGGACTGCATCAAGCAGATGGACTATCTGACTGACCTGACATTCATGCAGCCGAAGGCCTATGGAGCCATGCTCGGGCGTGTGCGGCGCGGCGTCGAGCTGCTAAAGCCCGCGCTGAAGGAAAACGATACCCGCCTGGCGCTGCGAATCGGTCAGATCGAGGCAAAACTGGACCGCGACTACAAGCGGTTGCTGAAACGCTACGTCAGGGCCCTGAAAAAGAGAAAAAACACCGAGGAGCTGACCAGCGCGCTATTCGTCGCCCACAGTGTCGAACAGATGGGGGATGCCCTGCTCAATATCAGCGAGTCGATCATCTCCGCAAACCTCGGACAGCCCGTCAACCTGGAACGCTACCACTCACTGCAGGCTTCCGTTGAAACCCTCGATACCGACGACGACTTTGTCGACGTGCAGGTGCAGAGGATCGCGGATACCCGATCAGGCAGCGCCATCTCTGCCATCAGCGCGTCAGACGGGAAGGACGACGCCTATGTCGCGATCTTCAAGGATGGTCAGAAAAGCAAGCTCAAAGAGGAGCGCCAGGGCGTTGAGAGCTGGCATGACATCTACCCCGGCCTGGCGCCAAAGATCCTTTCGTACAAAAAGAGCGGCCAGTCCGCCGCACTGCTGATCGAGCATCTTCCCGGCCTCACGTTCGAGCAGATCCTGTTGAACGAATCCGCGGGACTGCTTAAAGAGACCCTCGGTCAACTGGGCAAGACGCTCAAATCCGTGTGGCGCGAGACAAACACCGGAAAACCGGTATCCGCCCGCTTCATGCAGCAGCTCGAGAAACGCATGGACGATGTTTACAAGATCCACCCCGAGTTCCGACAGGGTCCGAGCAAGGTCTGTGGGCTCGACATCGCTTCGTTCGATTCACTGGTGAAACAGGCCGGTGATTACGAAAAGTCCCTCAAGGCCCCCTTCTCGGTCTATATCCATGGCGACTTCAATGTCGACAACATCATCTATGACCCGATGGAAAAAAGGATCAACTTCATTGACTTGCATCGCTCCTGCTACATGGATTACGTGCAGGATGTGTCCGTGTTCATGGTCTCCAACTACCGCCTGCAGATCCTCGATGCACAGCTGCGTCAGCGGATCATGACGCTTGCCAGGGATTTCTATCGCATCGCGCGGCGCTATGCCGACAAGATGGACGACCCCAGCTTCGAGTTGCGTCTGGCACTGGGCCTCGCCCGATCTTTTGCGACGTCCACACGCTTCATCCTCGACAAATCACTGGCCCGCAGCATGTTCCTGCGCGCCCGTTTCCTGATCGAGCGCGTGCTCGAAACGGACCCCCGGAAGGCCGCCGGTTTCAAGATACCCGTAAAGGAGATTTTCGTTGGCTGAACCCAGAATCGCCGTCATCGGCATACCCGGCAAATGGTCCACAGAGACCCTCGCCGACGCAGTCGAAAAGCGCACGGGCTTTCGCCTGGTGGTCGACATGGGCAGGGTCGAACTGGACCTCCAGGAGGGCCGGTTGCTGTTCAATGGACAAGACCTGTGCAGACTCGATGGCCTGATCGTCAAGAAGATCAGTGCCGAGTACAGCCCCAACACACTGGACCGGCTCGAACTGCTGCGGGTTGCAGAGCGCGCCGGCGTGAGAGTCTTCAGCGGCGCCGAAAACATGCTGCGCCTGATCGACCGTTTGAGCTGCACCGTCACCCTGCGCAATGCCGGCATCCCCATGCCGGAGACCCTGGTTACCGAAGACGTCGATGCCGCTGTCCGCGCGGTCCGACGGTTCGGCAGCGCGGTTTTCAAACCGCTTTTCTCCACCAAGGCCCGGGGGATGTGCATCATCGATGCGGATCAGCCGGACGAGACGGTGGCCGCAGCCGTCCGGGACTTCCGGCGCAGCAATCCGATGATGTACATCCAGCGCAAGCTCGATCTCTCGGGACGCGACCTGGGCATGGTGTTTCTGGGCGGCGAGTATCTCGGTACCTATGCGCGCGTGTCTCAGGACGATTCCTGGAACACCACCATACACAGCGGCGGCCGTTACGAAGGCTTCACGCCGCCGGATGAGACCATCGAACTGGCACGCCGGGCGCAGGCACCCTTCGGCATGGACTTCACCACGGTCGATGTCGCCGAGACCAGCGACGGCCCGATCGTCTTCGAGGTATCGGCCTTCGGCGGCTTTCGGGGTGCCCTGGAAGGGGCAGGAATCGATGCTGCTGGATCCTACACTGACTACGTACTGACAAAGCTGAAAATACAATGACGAATACTGACAGGCTCGACCGCATGGCCGACAAACTCATCGAGGGTGCTGCCCTGTGTGAGTCCACCCTCCATCTGGCGCTCGGTGAATGCACCCTGCGTATCCGATCCAATTCGGCCGAGCACATCGAGCAACTTACTGGCTATTTCTCACACGTCGTCGGCCCTGCCTCGGAACCGGATATCGAAATCATCGCGATCGAGCGCGACCCGCCCAAACTGGACACCGAGTTCACCGACTGGAAACGGGAACCGGGCAAGAGCGGGCGCAAGGACAGCTATTCCGACTTTCCCGGCGGCCGCCTGGTGCGCAAGGTCCGCACCGGCATGGTGTTCCTGCAGAGCCAGAGCAGGCGTATCGCCGCGGGTCCGTGCATCCGCTACGACAACCAGGTGATCAACTTCATCAACGCCCAGTACATGAACTGGCTGCAGAACCGCGGCTGGCTGATCTGCCACGCAGCCGGTCTTGTGCGCGGCAATCGTACCCTGGGTATCGCCGGCTTTTCCGGCGGCGGCAAATCCACCCTGATGCTGCACATGATGGAGAACCCGCAGATCAGCTACCTGACCAACGACCGGTTGTTCATCCGCTCCAACGGCGCCACCGTCCAGTCCGCGGGCATCCCCAAGCTGCCCCGGGTGAACCCGGGCACCATCGTGCATAATCCAAGGCTGCATTCTCTGATCCCGTCAAGCGAGCGGGAGTCACTGCTCGCCATGCCGAACGAGCAACTGTGGGAACTGGAAGAAAAGTACGATGTCCTGATCGATCGGGTATATGGGAAGGACCGCGTCACCACGGAGGCGCCGCTGGGGGCCTTCCTGGTGCTCAACTGGCGGCGCGACAGCGACCGGCCAATGGACCTCAGGAAGGTCGACCTGTCCGAACGACGCGACCTGCTGGGCGCCATCATGAAGTCTCCCGGCCCCTTCTACCAATTCGCCGATGGCAGCTTCTTCGACGACGATATGCCGTTCAATGAGCAGGCCTATCTCGATACCCTGCAACCCATCGCAACCTACGAGGCAAGCGGGCGCATCGATTTCGATGCCATGACCCGACGCCTTGACGAACTATTGGATTGATCACATGCCTCGCGAACTGCTGCTTTTGCGCCATGGAAAATCGGACCGGAATAGCGACATCGAAGACTATGACCGACCGCTCAAAGACAAGGGCAAACGCGGCGCGCAGCGCATGGCCGTCTGGCTGCAACGGAACGGACTGACCCCGGACCTGGTCATCAGCTCACCGGCGGAGCGTGCCCTGGTAACGGCACAGAAGTGTTGCAAGGCAATGGGCATGGGGGCCGACCATGTCCAGACGGACCGCAGGATCTATCAGGCCAGCCGGGACACCCTGTTGCAGGTGCTGGCAGACTGCCCGGCAGAGGCGCAACGCGTGATGCTGGTCGGACACAACCCCGGGCTCGAACTCCTGCTTATCTATCTGGCGGATCAGGCCCTGGAGATCCCGGCCAAAGGCAGCCTGATGCCCACCGCCGCCCTCGCCCGCCTGGCCATGCCGGACGACTGGAGCGCCCTGCAGGAGGCCGAGGCAAAACTGCTGCAGCTTATACGTCCGTCGAGCCTGGAGAAGAAATTCCCCTTTCCTTCGCCACACAGCAAAGAGCGCCGGGACCGGCCTGCCTATTACTACACCCAATCTTCGGTGATTCCCTATCGCATGGTCGACGGGCGGCCCGAGATCCTGGTCATCCGTTCCAGCCAGGACAAGCACTGGGTGATCCCAAAGGGCATCGCGGACCCGGGACACAACCTTCAGAACTCTGCCGCCAAGGAGGCCTGGGAGGAGGCTGGGGTGGAAGGCGACGTGATGCCGGAAGCGGTGGGCAACTACAGTTATCCGAAATGGGGTGCGACCTGCACCGTGAACGTCTACCCGATGGCGGTCACCCGCCAACTGCCTGAGTCCGAGTGGGAAGAACGCCATCGAGGGCGCCAGTGGGTCTCTGCGGACAAGGCCGTTGAGCTGCTCAGACAGCCGGAACTCGGCCCCATGATCCTCGCACTCGAAAAATGGCTGTTGAAAGACTGAGGCCATGCCAAGGCTGATCGCGGCACTCATCCGTCATGGCGACTACCGGCAACTGCCGGATACACCCAGCGCACACCAGCCCTTCCCCCTGACTGCCGGGGGGGAGGACCAGGCGCGCGCAGCTGGCATCATGCTGCGCGAAACTATCGACAGTCACGGCTGGTTGCTGTCGCCCCGGGTGGACAGTTCGCAGCTGCTCAGGGCCTGGCAGACGGCACAGATCATCATCGAGCAGCTGGCCGGGCGTTTTCGCGGCCCACCCCGGCTGAACGGCTTTGACGATCTGGCCGAGCGCGGCCTGGGCAGCGCCGCCAATCTCAGCATCGCGGCTATCGAGGCGGTCGTCCACGAAGACCCACGCTTCCCCGACCTGCCGCCCGACTGGAAGTCGAACAGCCGCTTTCGGCTGCCGCTACAGGGTGCCGAGTCCCTGCTCGAGGCCGGCGAGCGAGTCGCCGCGCATATCGGGCGGCAGATGGAATCGCTCGCGACGAATGCCGCCGTGGATACCCTGAGGCTGTTCGTCGGCCACGGTGCGGCATTCCGCCACGCCGCTTATCACATGGGCGTGCTGTCGTTCGAACAGATCGCGCAACTGAGCATGTACCATGCCCGACCGGTATTCCTGGAGTACGTCCCGAACGGGCTTTGGCGGCATATCGCCGGTGAGTGGAAGATTCGTGCCGGACCGAGTGAATACACCGATTGAACGCTGAAACTGTGGGCTTCACGCAACCGCAACCTGGATCTGGTACACAGATGCGCTCTACGAAACTGCACGAACGCTGACATGCCTCATAGCAAGCACAACAAGCACAAGACGAAACTGCCGCACTACCATGGGAAGCGCTGGATAGCCGATGAGTTACCGACTGCTGCAAAGCAATGGCGACCTGGCAGGCACCACTCGGCAAGCAAGGACCGCGCCCTTGGCCATGCGCTGGCGCGGGCCGTCTCGCACAGGCCCTGGCACGGGCCGAAGCGCCCGATCTACTTTCTCGCAGACCCCCATGCCGATGCAGAGGCGTTCAATGCCTCCCTGGTGGCCAGTGGCGGCGTGCGCAAGACCGGGCCCGGTTATTTCGACATCAAACTGACCAAGGCGGGCAGAAAGGGCACCTTCATCATCGGTGGTGATTGCCTTGACAAGGGACCGAGCAATCTCGAGGTATTGCGCAGCGTCCGTCACCTGATGCGCACGGGTGCCAGGGTAAAGCTGCTGGCGGGAAATCACGACGTCCGGCTGCTGATGGGGCTGCGTGCAATGAATATGGAACGCGATACCCTGACCGAGCACCTGTTCGTTCGCATGGGACCCAAGGTTGTCCCCTTGTTGAAAGAGATTCACGCCGAGTATCTCTGTGGCAGGAAAAGCCTGCGTGGCATTCCCGGCGTAAACAAGTGTCGAAACAGGCTCTACCCTTCCGCGGACTGGTTCGAGGAGTTTCCCCTCAAGGCCGCCCACCTGATGTCGAAACAGAGCATCGAGCGCGAGACTTCACGTATGCGCAAAAAAGTCCAGGTGTTCGAGCAGGCCTGTAAGGATGCAGGGCTTTCGCTGCGCGACGTGTATGCCACGGCACGCAAATGCAGGAAACTCTTCCTCGAACCCGGTGGCGAGTTCGCCTGGTTCTTCCGTGACATGCAACTGGCCTATCGCTCGGGGTCCTTTCTGTTCATCCATGCCGGTATCGATGACCAGGTAACCGCACTGATCGAACGAAAAGGTGTCGCCCACCTGAACCGCCTGTTTCGCAAGCAGATCCGGCGTGACCTGTTCGAGTTCTACTACGGCCCGCTTGCCAACACGATGCGCACCAAATACCGTGACGTCGACATGCCACTCACCAGGGGTGGCGTGGCCAGGGCATATCGCCACGGCGTGCACGCCGTCGTCCACGGCCATCGGAATCGCACCAGGGGCCAGCAGTTGATGCTGCGCAAGGGCATGATCCACTTCGAGAGTGACATCACCATGGACCGCAACTCGCGCATGAAAGAGGGGCTGGCCGGCTATGGCGTGGGTGTCACCATCGTCCGCCCCGAAGGCAGGGTCATCGGTATCAGCACCGACCACCCTTATGCGAAGATCTTCGAACCCGACAGTTACATTCAACAGTGAGTCAGGCAAACCGATGCGGCAGAGCAAGAACAGTTTCAGGCACGAATCCCTGCAGGACGCCGAGACCATACAGGCGATACTCAAGTCCATCACCAGCGGCATCGCCAAGGGAAAGCTCGCTTTCAGCGACGAAGACGGGGAGATCGTCATGGAACCCGAAGGCCTGTTGAACCTGAAGATTACCGCCAGCCAGGACGAGCTCAGTCACCGTCTGGACATACGCGTAACCTGGCAGGCCGAAGAAAAGGTCAAGCGCAAGAAACCGCTACGGCTGAACGCAGTGGTTTACAAATAGTCTGACAGATCGCAATGGAGGCTTGTTATGAAAATTTTGATTACCGGCTGCTGTGTATTGACCCTGGGCATATCGCTGCAATCGATGGCAGCAGAACAGGTCTTCGAATCGATTGACGACAAGGGCAACGTAACCTTCTCCGACAGCGTCCCCGCCGATGCCGTGGTGGCCGAGCCCATCACAATAACCCCGGCACCCGCCCCCAATGCCGACCTCGAGCCCAGCCTTGGCAGCGACAATGCGGCGGCAAGGTCCGCCAAAGACAGCCAGAACCAGCGTCAGCGCGCCATGAAGCAGCAGCGTGCGGCGGCGCAACAGCGCGTCGAGGCCGCCGAGGCCAATCTGGCCGAGGCCAAGGAATTCAGGGAAGGCGATCGACAGGGGATGGCCGGCGGCGGAAGCCGCATCAAACCCGAATATTTTCAGAGGGTGGAGGCAGCGGAGCAGGAACTGCAGGAGGCCAAGGAGGCGGCAAAACAGGTCGGGCGCTGAAAACCTTTATCCTGCACACCCGATGCGGGGCCATCCCGACCGGCGTCAACGGGTATCTAGACATGATGTTTTGACCTGCCCAGCCTCAGCGTACGTGGGTTATGTTGAGATTGGACGCATCACACAGAGCCACATTGAGGCCTTCGCAGCGCCGCCTTCGCCTTCTTTACCGCCGCCCGCTGAACCAACACCTCGCGGGCGGCAAAATCACTGACCCTTTTGATCCCGCGTGCCGTAAACTGGGCGGATTCGTACCAGCCCCCAGCCCGACCCGATGGACGACGAAGCCTGCAAGCCAATGCGCGAGCACATCGCTGAACTGCGCCTGGAACACCGCGATCTCGACGCGGCCATCCTGCGCCTGGCGGAAGATGTCTGCCCCGATCACCTGCGCCTGACCCGGCTCAAGAAACGCAAACTGCTGCTCAAAGACGCCATCGCAAGGCTGGAGAGCCGGCTGATCCCGGATCTGGATGCCTGATGCCTGAATGGACCTGCAACCGGAAGTCGCGCACCGGATCGCGTTCGCAGCCATAGGACTGCACCGGGTAACATTTGCGTTTTCGACCCGTCTGACGGCTGGCATCGTTTCGGCATTTCAATGAGGTAAAAACGGGTTATTCTGGTGGCTGACATGGACATTCAAGCGACAAATCGCCAATCGATCCCGATCGCCGTGGGCGACCGCTTGGTCCAATCAGGGAAGCTTGCTGCCGAACAGCTTGAGCAGGTAAGAAGTCTGCAGGCGGAAAAAGGCGGTCTGCTGGGTCCTCTGCTGGTCCAGCTTGGATTCGTCGGCGAGCGCGATCTGGCCGAGGCCCTGTCCGAGACGACGGGCTGGCCGCTGGTCACAAAGCCGGATTATCTTGACGGTCCGGGCGACGAACTGGCCGTCTCGGCCGACTTTCTTCGACAGCACTACGCCGTTCCGCTGAGGGCCTCGGCCGGCAATGTGGAGATCGCCCTCGCCGACCCGGGCGACGGCTTCATCCTCGAGGCCGTGAAGCTGGCCCTTGGCCGCCCCGTGGACCCCCGCATCGGGCTTATCAGCGACATCCAGGCGGCCCTGTCCCGGCATTTCCCCAGCGCGGAGGAAACCGAACCGCTGCTGGCCAACTTGGACACCAAGACCGACAACGAAGCGGATGAGATCGCCAACCTGCGCGATATGGCCAGCGAGGCACCGGTCATCCGCCGCGTCAACGAGCTTATCTCGCGTGCCCTGGAACTGCGTGCCTCCGACATCCATATCGAGCCTTTCGAAAACAAGATGTCGGTGCGCTACCGGATCGACGGCAATCTGCGCCCGATCGCGCTCCCGCGCGGCGTTTCACCGGCCGCGATCGTCTCGCGCATCAAGGTGATGGCCAATCTCAACATCGCCGAGCGTCGGCTGCCTCAGGACGGGCGGATCAAGCTGCGGGTCGAGGGCCGTGAGGTCGACATGCGGATATCGACGGTTCCCACCCTGCACGGTGAGAGCGTGGTCCTGCGCCTGCTGGATCGCGGTGACGTGACGCTCGACTTTGCCGCGCTCGGCTTCGAAGGCGACACCCTGCGTCGATTCGAGCAGCTGTTGGCCCGCCCGCACGGCATCGTGCTGGTGACGGGACCGACCGGCAGCGGCAAGACGACCACCCTGTACGCCGCCCTGTCGGCCCTGAACACGCCCGACAAGAAGATCCTGACCGTCGAAGACCCGGTGGAATACCAGCTCCAGGGCATCAACCAGATCCCGGTGCGGCCAAACATCGATCTGACCTTCGCCAATGCGCTGCGTGCAATCCTGCGGCAGGACCCGGACATCATCATGATCGGCGAGATGCGCGACGTCGAAACCGCCCGAATCGCAGTGCAGGCCGCGCTCACCGGTCACAAGGTATTTTCGACCCTGCACACCAACGATGCGGCGAGCAGCATCACCCGTATGCAGGACATGCAGGTCGATGACTATCTGCTCACCTCCACTATCGACGGCATACTCGCGCAGCGCCTGGTGCGGCGTTTGTGCCCGCATTGCCGGGTCCCTTATAACCCATCCGCTTCGCGTATCCGGGACCTCGGCCTCGACCGTTTCACCGATGAGCCGTCGCCCACCCTCTATCGAGCAGCTGGCTGCGTTGAGTGTGATCAGACGGGCTACCGTGGGCGAACGACCATCCTCGAACTGATGGTGATGACCGAGCCGCTGCGCCGGGCCGTCATCGCCCGCATGGATGCCGATACCCTGCAAGGTATCGCCCAGGAACAAGGGATGATCACCATGCGCAGCGATGGCCTTCGCAAAGCCGTGGCAGGCCTCACCACCATCGAGGAGATTGAACGCGTCACCCAATCGGCCACCGGGATCGACTGACAGCATGCCTCTATTCCGTTACAAAGCAGCCACGGGCGACGGGCAGGTCATCGAGGGCCGGATCGAGGCGCACGATCGCCAGGGTGCGGCCCACAAGTTGCAGGGTGAGGGCAAGATCCCTATCCAGATCGACAATGCGGGCCAGACGCCGATCGACGCACCACGCGCTGCTGAGCGCCGCGGATCGCGTCAGGCGCGCAGCACCGATATCGATCTGTTCACCCTGGAGCTGGCCACCCTGCTGCGCGCCGGCCTGCCGTTGGGCCAGGCCCTCGACATGCTCGAGGGCCTGGCGGACAGCCCGACCATGGCGCATATTGCCGCGACCGTGAACACTGCGGTCCGTGGCGGCAAGCCCCTGTCCTCGGCGCTCGAGGAGGCCGACCCCGGCTTCGACCGCTTTTACTGCAACATGGTGCGTGCCGGTGAGTCGAGTGGCGCCCTGGATATCGCCCTGGAGCGCATGGCTGATTTTCGCGCCAATCGCCGCGAGCTGCGCCAGGCCCTCATCTCCGCACTGCTGTACCCTGCGATTCTGTTGCTCCTGGCCCTGGTGGCGGTGGCGGTGCTCCTGGCTTTCGTGGTGCCGCAATTTACCCAGCTGTTCGCCGAGGCCGGCCGTGAACTGCCCTTGCTGACCCGGATCGTTGCCGGTGCCGGTGAGCTGGTCACAGGCTGGTGGTGGCTGATGCTCGCGGGCCTCGGTTCGGCCATCTGGTGGCTGCATCATGACTGGACCAGCCCTGCAGGCCGTGTGCGTTGGGACACCCGACTCCTCCAGCTGCCAATGATCGGCCCGCTCATCAGGAAACTGCAGACGGCACGTTTCGCCCGTACCTTGTCGACCCTGCTGATGAACGGCGTTCACCTGCTGTCTGCGATGGACATCGCCAAGGAGATCGTCGGCAACGCGGTGATGGCGCGCGCCCTGAGTCAGGTGGCCCGGCGCGTTCGCGAAGGTGAGAGCCTTGCGCGGCCATTGGCCGAATCCGGGGCCTTGCCGACCCTGGCGACCCAGCTGATCAAGCTTGGCGAAACCACGGGCAGACTCGAGCAGCTGCTGGCGCAGGTCGCCGATATCTACGAGCGTGACGTGCAGACCACGCTCAAGCGGCTGCTGACCCTGGCCGAGCCTGCGATCATCATCACCATTGCCCTGCTGGTCACCGTGATCATCCTGTCCGTGGTGCTCATGATCCTCGAATCCAACAACCTTGCCTTTTGACCGACACCCGGAGTTTTCGCATGTCGACATCCGCCCGCACGACCGGCTTCACCCTGATCGAACTCATCGTAGTCATCGCACTGGTGGCAGTGCTGGCCGCCGTGGTGGCACCCAACCTGCTGGGCAAGGCGCGTGATGCCAACCGCAAATCGGCGTCCATCCAGCTCGAGAAGATCGCCAACACGGTCGAACTGTACCGGCTGGAGACCGGACGCTACCCGGAAACGCTGACCGATCTGGTGAGACAGCCCGATGGGGTCGAGCGCTGGAACGGCCCGTATGTCCGCAAACTGTCACAACTCAAGGATCCCTGGGGCTACGACCTGGTCCTGCAGCGGCCCGGGGAGAACGGTCCGTTCGACGTGATCTCTTATGGTGGCGACGGCAGCCCCGGCGGCGAAGGTGACGATGCCGATGTCCACAGCTGGGAATGATTCCCTGCCCTGCAGCCTCAACAGCCCCTGTCGAGCTGCGGCGGCCGGTTTTACGCTGGTCGAGCTGCTGATCGTATTCACCCTGCTCGTCGTGCTGTCTGCCGTTCTTGCTCCCATGCTGACACCGTCACCGGCGCGCACCCTGCGTGCCGCAGCCGGCGAGGTCGCCACCACGCTGCGCGAGACGCGTCGCCAGGCCCAGGCGGCCCAGACCCGCCGGCGATTCGTGATCGACACCCAAAGCAAGGCATTCGGCGTCGAGGGCTCGGGTACCTGGCGCAAACTGCCGGAGGATGTCGGGGTCAGGCTGACCACCGGTCAGTCGCTACTCAGCGGCGAGACGCGCGGCGGCATCGATTTCTTTCCCGATGGCAGTTCGACCGGTGGGCGGGTATCACTGCAGTTGGCCGAAAGCGCCCTGCTGGTCGACATCGAGTGGCTGACCGGGCGGATACGCTTGCGGGAGGCTGAGCGCCAGTGAGGACAGCGCGCGGTTTCACGCTGATCGAGATACTGGTCGCATTGACCCTGTTCGCGGTGGTCGGCGGCGCCCTGCTGCAGCTTTTTCAGAGTGGCCTGCGCGGTGCCCGCCTGGCCGGCGAGCAGGCCCATGCGGCCCTGCTTGCGCGCAGCAAACTCACCGAACTTCAGGCTTACACAGGCCTGCAGCCCGGGATTCTGGCAGGCGCCTTTGTCGACGGCTACCGTTGGCAGGCCGTACTGCGTGAGGGCCCGCGTCACGACGGCCCGCCAGCCAGCCTGCAGCCGCTGGACCTCGAACTGACAGTTACCTGGGGCGAGGGAACGGAGCCGCACTCCTTTGTCCTCGACAGCCTGCTGCTCACACGTCTGGACGCGGAATGAGGCCCAACAGCAACGGCTTTACCCTGGTCGAAATGCTCGTGGCACTGAGCGTCGCCGCCCTGCTGGTCAGCCTGGTCTATGGCGCAGTACGCATCGGCCAGCGCAGTGCCCAGGCCGTCGATCGGCAGGCCGAGTCATCCGAGATCATGCGCATCGGGTGGCAATTTCTGCACGACGCCATAACCCGCGCTCGCTCCGTGCGCGACCCCGACGACCCTGCCAACCGGACAGGGTTCCGCGGCACCTCCGACCGCCTGCAATTCATCGCAGACATCCCGAGCTGGGTCGGGATCGGGGGCATGATGCGTATCCGCCTCGGCAGCGAAGCGACGGCCGACGGCGAACAACTCGTACTCAGCCGCGAGCGCATCGACAAGAATCCTTTGACACAGAGCGAGGGAGTTGCCGAGCGTGCGGTACTGGTCGAGCATCTGGACCGGATTCAGATTTCGTACCTCGGCCCGGCGAGCGCCGGACAGACGCCCGAATGGCAATCCGACTGGGACCACGCCGGTCTGCTGCCCAATCTGGTCAGTGTCACGGTGACACCGGTGCACGGCCAAGCGTGGCCGGTGCTGGTCGCACGGCCCATCACCGGAAGCGCGCCGATTCAACAGGACGCGCGACCCGCAGACGACACATCATCGACCGAACCCGGGGAGGTACCGGATTGAACAGGCGGAGCAGTGGATTCGCCCTGATCCTGGTGATCTGGTCGCTGGTCCTGCTCGCCAGCGTCGCGACCGGTTTTGCCTTCGCGGTACGTCATGAGATCCGGATCGCCGCCGACCTGACGTCCGCCGCACAAGCCGAAGCGGCCGCCACGGCCGCGTTGCACACCGCGGTGCTTGAATTCAGCACCCCCGCAACGGAAGGCCGCTGGCTGGCCGATGGGCAGCTGCACGCAGTGCCCTGGCTGGGTGCCGCCGTCGCCGTGCGGATCAGTTTGGAAAACGGGCGCATCGACATCAACCGCGCGCCACGTGAATTGCTGGCCGGGCTGTTCACCCTGCTTTTTCCAGACGGAAATCCGGACGCCCTGAGCGACGCGGTGATCGACTGGCGAGACAAGGATGATCAGCCGGGCCCTGCGGGCGCCGAGCGCGAAAGCTATTCCCGGGCAGGTTACGGCTACGGCCCGCCGAATGCCGCCTTTGATTCGGTGAATGAACTCGGCCGGGTGATGGGTTTCGACAGCCGCATGGTGGATCTGGCAAGACCCTACATCACGGTGTATTCAGGGCGGCCCAAAGTTCACGCCGCAAGTGCCGATCTGTTAGTATTGGAGGCCGTTCCGGGGATAGACCAGGCTGCCGCGCGAGCCTTTGTAGCTCAGCGCGAATACGCGCTCGATGGTGACGGCAAATTGGATCTTACCGGCTTGCAAAAAGGGGGGCGCTATTTGGACACGGGGTCCAGAATCAGCGTGTTGTCGGTCGACATCGATGTGCGCCTCAACGATGGATGGAGTCGCCGTGAACGGGCCGTGATCAAGTTGGATCGCAGGAACGGATACCTTCTTCTGGCACGCGAAAGAATCCCGACCGGTGGCACCCTGCAGGCCTTACCTGATGACAACCGTTGAGTTCTTTGCATGGTGGCGCGCCCGGCTCGGGGAGCTGGTGCCGGAGACCCTGCGGGGTTCCTGGCAAAACGCCGGCACCAGCATAACGCTTAAGATCGAAGGCAACTCCCTCGAGCTCAAGGCCCCCCCCGCAGACACGGTGGTCAGGTTCAAACTGTCCACGCAGGATGACCCCGCCGAGCCGGAACCATCGACGGGGTCCCTGTCGGATCTGCCCAAGGCCCCGCAACGTATTCGCCTGATAGTCGGGCCGGACGATTATCTGTCACGGCAGCTGACGCTGCCGCGCGCGGCCCGGGGCAATCTCGCCGAGGCCGTCGGATACCAGCTCCCGCAGCTGACCCCCTTTGCGACCGGCCAGGTTCTCTACGCCTGTGGCGAAATGCCGGATTCGCCCACCCACGGTCTGCTTTCGGTGTGGTTGGTGGCAGTACCGCGCCAGCATATCGTCCGCGCGCTTGCACTTATCGGCCAGGTGCCGCCGACCGTCCCGCTGCCACTCAGGAATCCACCAGTGGTTGGGGAGGCACTGGAACTGTCCTGGCGAGTGGCGGAGAAATCCTCCTCGCCGCGCCGTCGGCTCGCATGGCTGGGGCTGGCAGCAATGTGGATAGCCGTTATCGGCCTGCACAGCCACAACCGCCAGCAGGAGCAGGCGCAACTCGACCGGACCCTGAGTGAAATCAGTATTCGTGCCGCCGAGGTCGGCCAGCTGCGTGACCGCATCGCCAAGGTCAGAATGCAGGCCGCATGGCTTGCAGAACACAGGCAGACCGCCGTGTCGCCGCTGGCGCTGATCGATGCGCTTACCCAGCAGCTCGACGACAAGACATGGATTCAGGGCCTCGATCTGCGGGGGCAACGCCTGAGCCTGCGTGGCATATCGGAATCTCCAGCCACCCTGATCGGGACCCTGGAAGCCACCGCGCTGCTCAAGGACGTGCGTTTCGACGCTGCAACCACGCGGGACGGCAGCGGCCAGGGTGACCGTTTCAATATCAGTGCACAACTTGAGGCACCCGCTCAGGACAGCGGCACATGATCCTGCCAACAGGAATGCGTGGTCGTCTCGTGGCCCTTGCGCTGGTGCTGATTCCAATGATCCTGCTGGTCCACTACGTGCTTTGGCCATTGGTATGGGCCTATGCTTCGGCCGGTGAAGAACTTGAGGCGGCACGTGACGAAATTGCACGCTATCAGCGGCTGCTCAACGAGCTGCCTTCGCTGCAATCGGCTGCAACCCGACTTGAGCGTACCCGCCCGCTTGCACCCTATCTCCTTGAAGGCCAGAACCGTGCCCTGGCGGCGGCCGGCCTGCAGCGAGGTCTGCAGGATGCAGCCGCAAAGCACGGTGCTACTGTCCTCAGCCTGCGGGTCCGGAATCCCATCGCGGATGGCCCCCTCGAGCGCATCTCGGTCGAGGCACGATTGCGTGCCGGGGCATCGGAACTGCGCGACCTGCTCTACTTCATCGAAACCAGTACCCCCTATCTGTTCGTCAGCGATCTCAGCATCAATGTCCGTCACAGCAGACGGCGGATCAAGGCCAAATCGGATCTGATGGAAGTGAGCCTCACCCTGTACGGACTGCGGGAACCCGATGCAGAGCCCATCGCGGGGGGCGTAAATGGCTGACCGCGGCATGCTGTTCCTGATCGTCGGGTACATCGGAGCCGTGGGCCTGGGTGCCTATGAACTGCAGCGCACGCCGGCCACGGTTCCGGAGTCCTCCGGACAGACTGTCCGGAACCAGCCTCCGTTGGATCTGCCGACAACGGCAATCAGGAATATCGCCGCTTACGATGCCATTATCGAGCGCCCGCTGTTTGCCAAAGACCGACGTCCACAGGCTGAGGCGGACGGTGTTGAGATAGAGCAAAAGCCGCGTGGGGGCGATCCGTCTACCGGGGTCGAAGGACTGCGACTGACTGCCGTGCTGAACGACCGTGGCAGCATGACCGCCCTGCTCGAGGACCGCTCCGGCAAGACGCGGGCGCTGCAACTTGGGGAGCAGCTTGGAGACTGGCGTGTGCAGGAGATACTGGACGAAAGTGTGGTAATTGTTTCGGACAAGGGTCAAGAGACCCTGGTGGTTCATCAGTTCGACCCCGTCGCACCGAACCGAAATCTGAGGCGGGCACCAGTCTCAACCGGCCGGCGCATCACGCGACGGCCCACGCAGCCGACAACTGAAGAGCCCGTCGTCGGCCGCCGAACTCCGGCAGCCCTTCCGGAAGAACCCTAATCGACATCTCAGGATTTCACCCGATGTTTAAAGACTCCCACCGCCGTCTGCCGGTTGAACGAAGGTCGTTGCGCAGCGTCGGCCGCTTTTCCGGTGCGCTTGTGCTTGGCCTGCTCCTGGGCGCCTGCGGTACCAACCGGTTCGAACAGCGGCCCCCTGCCTGGGGAGATACCCTGCAGGAGGCCAACAAGCCGGCGGTTTTGACCGGCGCCTCAGCGTCTGCTCAACCGCCGGCGGCCAGCGCCGCCGGGGATGCCGACAGCCCGCGCATCGATCCGGCCTTCTACAAGCCGGGCAGTGGTGACTTCCTGCGCGCCCCGCCGGTCGTGGCCGACGCCCGCCCGCAGGCCGACGGTGACATCAAGCTCAATTTCCAGAACGCCAACCTGCTCGAGGTGATCAAGGTCATCCTCGGCGACATGCTGCAGATCAACTACACCGTCGACCCCTCGGTGCAGGGCACGGTGTCGATGCAGACCACCCAGGCCCTGCCCCGCGAAGACCTGATCCCCACCCTCGAGCTCCTGTTGCGCCAGAACGGCGCCGCCCTGATTACGTCTGACAATGTCTACCGGGTGGTGCCGCTGGCCAATGCCCTCGCGGAGACGCGTGCGCCGCAGCTCGGCGACTCGACGCTGTCACTGCCGGACGGCTTCAATGTGCGCGTGGTACCGCTGCGCTACGTCTCCGCCGACGAGATGGCGCAGATCCTCAGCCCATTCCTCACCGATACAAACCAGCTGATGCGCGTCGACAGCCAACGCAACCTGCTGATCCTGGCCGGCAGCGGCGGCAACATGCAGCGCCTGCTCGAGACGGTGCACCTGTTTGACGTGGACCGCATGACCGGGATGTCGGTGGCCCTGTTCACGCCCGACTTCGTCGACGCCAAGACACTTGCCAATGACCTCGACAACCTGCTCGCAGACCCCAAGCAGGGCCTCATGGCGGGCCTGGTGCGCTTCATCGTCGTCGAGCGTCTGAACGGCCTGCTGGTGGTCACCCCGAGTGCCGAGTACCTCGCCCGGGTGCGCAGCTGGATCCGGCGCCTCGACCGCGACACCGGCGATGCCAGCCCACGCCTGTTCATCTACCGGGTCCAGAACGGCAAGGCGACTGACCTGGCCGCGGTGCTGAGCCAGCTGTTCAACCCTCCGGCCGGCACCCAGATACCCGATGCCGAACTGGCGCCGGACCTGACGCCGGTCACCATCGGTCAGTCGACCATCGAGAACACGCCGCGCAGCACACTGGACGAGGAGCGCCAAAGACCGAAGCCGCCACAGAACAAGCCCGCGCCGGCCGCCGACCTGTCGCAAGGGCTGGATATCAGTCAGACCGACCAAGTCCAGGTGATCGCCGATGAACCCAACAATGCCCTGCTGATCCTGGCCCGCGGCAGCGAGTACCGCCAGATACTCCCGGCCCTGCGTCAGCTCGACGTGAGCCCGATGCAGGTGCTGATCGAGGTGACCATCGCCGAGGTCACCCTGTCCGATAACCTGAGCTTCGGCGTCGAGTGGTTCTTCAAGAATTCGGTTGGCTCGAAGACCGGCATCGGCACCCTCGACCTCGGCGCCGCGGGTATCGGGGCTATTACGCCGGGCTTCTCATACGCCATCACGGGCGGCGGTGGCGTGGTCAATTTCGTCCTCAACACCCTGGCCACCGAGAGCAACCTCAGCATCATTTCGTCACCAACCCTGCTGGTGCTCAACAATCAGGAGGCGACCATCAATGTCGGCCAGGAGATACCGGTCGCCAGCCAGCAGCAGCAGTCGACCATCGGCGATTCCAACATCATCAACAGTATCGAATACCGCGACACCGGGGTGATCCTGAAGATCAAGCCGCGCGTCAATGCCGGCGGGCTGGTGACCATGGATGTCGACCAGGAGATCAGCGTGGTACCGACCACCAACAACGCCGACCCGCTCACCCCGCGTATCAAGAAACGCAAGATCACCAGCACGGTCGCGGTCAACAGCGGCAACACCATCATTCTCGGCGGCCTGATCCAGGACAACCGTGATCTGTCCGAGTCCGGCATCCCGTTCGCGCACAAGATCCCGATCATCGGTGCGCTGTTTGGCACCAAGGCTGACAACCAGGAGCGCACCGAGCTTATCGTCCTGATCACCCCGCGTGCCATCTCCGACAACGCCGCCGCATTGCAGGTCACCGAAGATTTCCGGCGCCGGTTGCAGAAGCTGATACCGAGCAAGTCAGAGGAGGCCGGAACGGCCAAACAGAAGATCAAATAGGTGCCCGGAGCGATGCCTCCAACCCAATTCGCGGCAGGGAAGCATGACCCGGTTTGGAAGACTCAGGGCATATCGCCTGCGTGGAGACCGCAAGTCTCCCTGTGGAAATAGCGGTCGCCCTGCCCCGCGAACGAGCGGGCCGTCTTTACCGACCCGCTCTCTGAAAAACGCCGAAGCCGGGAGGCTTACTTATAAGCGCCGACACCGCAGAAGAAGCCTTCATCGTTTTGGATGATGTAACTCGTCTTCTGCTTGATCTCCTCCGAACCCGGGTAAGGCCAGTTGTAATCGACCCAGCCAGTGCCGGGATCGCTGGCGACCGCGATCATTTCCTGGAACAGCAGGTCACCATACTTGTTGAAGTCTTTGAGGTTCTTCCCCACCAGGTCCGGCTTCTTTGCATGTGAAAGCATGTTGCCTTCCAGGTCCATGCAGAACACGTAGAGATCCTTGGTCACGAAACCCCCATCTTCGGCGGCAAAGACCGCGAACGCACCCTCACCCTCCTGGTTGACCAGGGCCGCAGCCTTCTCGCTCATGGCCTTTGCTTCATCAGGCGTCCCCATCTCGCCGGCACCTGCACAAATGCTGGCAGACAGGGCGGCAATCCCAACTACGGCATGTATGATCTTCATCGGCTTTCTCCTCAATTGGTTTTTTTGTGTATCGCATCAAACAGCATAGTGAAATTAGTTCCCTTCACAGACCTGGGAGCAATATTTTTCACATTATGTGATGGGTCAGTCACAACCCTGACACGGGTTGGCGGAACCTATAAGCCTTTGCGGACCCCAGCGGCGATCGCGTTTGGCCGGGCAGACCGGTGAACCAGATCGAGTCTCTTAGGGATAACCCTAAAAAAATGCGACAAACCCGACCAGCACGATATATCGCGCCACCGTGTGTCCATTTTTTTGACAACATTTTGATATTGATCTGCGCGAAATCGGCTTGGTGAATGACGGAGCCGCGTAGCCATCGGCTACTTCGAATAGCCTTGGTTTGTAAGCCCAAAGTCAGTCACCGCGGATCTGATCCAACACAGTCTGGCATTGGGCGCCCCCCGCTCAAAAGGCCGTGAACACTCGCTTTTCCGGGACAGATAACCCGTTGCCTTGAGACGCGATATTTCGCGCGAAAGCACCACTTCGTATCCGTGTTTCTCTGATGACACCCAACGCTCAGGCGACCACGAGAGAAACAGCATTGGCAAAACCTTTTTCATTCCCGCATGTGAATGGCGGGTTGAGCAATGACAAAACGCAATTATTGTCAGTTAATTTTACACCCCGCCCCGACGCTCGCTTTTTAATTGCGCCAATTCAATAAGTTAGCAGCATGGCCCGCAAAATGCTTACTTGCACATCAACCACCATTGCGGAGGATAACGAGAACGCATGCGTGGCAGTAATTGTCCTCGATCCGAGCCATATACCGGAATTTTCAGGCAGCGAGCGAAGGACACATTTCGAATTAAAAAATAGGGAGAAGAAAATGCCTAACCACCTCGACGACCTGATTGTTTTTAACCGCTTGGCGAACTACGCGAAGCTCGACACCGCCGAAGGCATTCTATACGAAAACGGCCTGTACCAGCAGCTGGACGTCGGCAACCTGACCCAGGGCTGGGATGTCTGGGATATTCGTGACAAGACGACGATGGAACCTTGCACCCAGGGCCCGCTCCTCGACGACCTCGCCGCGGGCGGTGTCGGCAGCGATACCCTGCTCGGTGAGCAAGGGGACGATGTCCTCTACGGCGGCTACGGCTACGCCCTCGACCGGGACGACACGCAGGCCATGCTCGACAACCCGCCGCGGCCGAAAGACCCGGAGACCGGCGATCCCTGGGACAACCACAGCTTCGACGGTTTCGAGTTCTCCGATTTCGACACCACCGGTCACGTCGACTATGAGGGCTACGACCGCGCAGGCGACTGGCTGGACGGCGGTGAAGGCAACGACACCATCTTCGGCCAGCTCGGCAAGGACACGCTGTTTGGCGGTTCGGGCGAAGACTCCATGTTCGGTGGCCGTCACGGCGACGACATGGACGGTGGGACCGGCTCCGACGACATGTTCGGCGAGCAGCGGCCTAGACACCATGCTGGGCGGCGACGAGGGCGAAGGAAGTGTACTTTACCTGGAACAGTGAGTACGGCCAGTATCATGACCAGTACTTCAATATCGGCGGCGACTGGATGTCCGGCGGTCGCGCCCGCGACTCCATGGACGGCGAGAGCGGCTTCGACACCATGTACGGCGACCAGTGCGCCGACACCATGTTCGGCGGCGCAGGCTACGACCTGATGTTCGGTGGCAACGGCGCCGACTACATGCGCGGTGACGATGAGCAGGGCAACGATACCGGCGACGGGCTGGGCTGCTTCTACGCTAGCATCGAAATGTGTGAATACCGCATCGGCTACAGCGGCAACGGCGACTCCATGTTCGGCGGCCGGGGTGATGACCTGATGTACGGCGGCATCGGCGACGACTTCATGAAGGGTAACGCCCACGATGACGTCATGTACGGTGAGGAAGACGACGACCACATGGAGGGCAACGCCGGTAACGACATCATGTCCGGCGGTGATGGCTGTGACGACATGAGTGGCGGTGTCGGCGACGACGTCATGGAAGGCGACGCCGGCTGGGACTTCATGAGGGGTGACGAAGGTGACGACATCATGAACGGCGATGCCGGCGACGACGACATGATTGGCGGTGTCGGTGACGACCAGATGTCCGGTGGCGAAGGCAACGACACCATGGAAGGCAACGACGGCGATGACTGCATGGAGGGCAACGAAGGGAACGACCATATGTCCGGTGGCGAAGGCGCCGATGACATGGACGGCGGTGACGACGACGACATCATGTGTGGCGGTAACGACAACGACATCATGGCAGGTGGCGACGGAAACGACCAGGTCCACGGCGAGGCCGGCAATGGACCAGCTCAGCGGCGGCGAAGGCAACGACTTCATCAACGGTGGCGCTGATGCCGATACCATGCACGGCGGTGCCGGCGACGACGTGATCTGGTTCGAAGGCGCAACCGAACGGCCTGCCGATGGTGGCGTGTACGAGATCGGGGTCGGTGGAACGGCGACGACACCTTCGTGTACAACTTCATCTACCCAGGTTCGCCTAATCCGGAGGATCACTCCATCGGCGACACCGGCGGCTTCGCCTACATCGCCGACTTCAGAAAGACGACACCCTGCAGCTCTGCCTGAACGGTGACATCAGTGGGCTGGAGTGCGACTTCTCCCGCATCGATGAGGATGGCGTGTACGACGATGGGGACCTGGCAATCGTCAACCGTCAGCTGGCCACCAGGCTCGCAGAGACGAACGGGGACGGCCAGTCGCCGATCGTGGTGCATGACAACGGCGAGGACACCTGGATCATCTTCGACAACACCGCTGCCCCCGGCCAGGACATCTCGGACCCCAACGACCTGATCGACGGCAACATCTGGCTCAAGGGCGTCACAGGGGGCGAAGGAAACTGGTACGCAGATATCGGCGACATGATCGAGGACGGCTACGACATCGTGATCAACGCGGACCTCAGCCAGGCGCCCGAGGATCTGGCCGACGGCTACAACTACTACGGTTTCGACGGCTTCCTGGATAACTATGCCGACCAGTTCGTGCCGTGCGCGGTTGAGTGTCCCGAGCCGGGCTGCAACTTCGACGACCCGTGGGGGGTCACCGACGGCTAATCGGCGGCCGAGGCGACCTTGACCGGATTGCCGGTCAGGTCTACACCGCCGGTGCGGCCGTAACGACCGCACCGGCGGTGTAGCCAAGGCAAGCATCCATGCCGGCCCCCCCGGGGCCGGCTTTTTTCCCACTGGCGGTTGTTGCCCATCCGGAAGCCGCAACGCAGTCGGCGCCTGTCGCAAGGGCCGCGCAGCACCGGCCAGGCGATTGACGAGCGGAAGCTCAAGCCTGGAATATCAAGAAATTTCGAGCAAAGCCGATGGTTTTGCAGTAAACAGCCACAAGGAACACGCAGGACCTTGCCGATGCAGCCGAGCCATCCAACCCCACTGAAACGAATCCTGAGCGCCTATCGCGGCGCCTTTACGGCGGCAACCATTTTCAGCGTCTTCATCAGCCTGCTGACGCTGACCATCCCGCTGTATCTGATCAATGTCTTCACCCATGTCTTCAGTAGCTTGAGTGTGGAGACCCTGGTTTTTCTGACCCTGGTCGCCACCGGCGCCCTGCTGTTGCAGTCGGCATTGGAACTGGTGCGCGGACGCCTCCTGGTTCGGGTCAGTGCCCAGTTCGACGCCCGCCTGGGTCGAGAGGCGCTGAACGCGACCCTCTTGTCGGCGGCCGGCACGAGTCATCACAGCGCCCAGCCGCTGCGTGACGTCACCGAGTTACGCAACCTGCTGCAGAGCGGTACCGTCTTTCAGCTGGTCGACTTTCTGCTGATCCCGCTGTTTCTCTGGATCATCTACCTTTTCCATCCGACGCTCGCGGCGATCTGTACGGTCGGCGCACTCGTCCTCTTTATGCTTGCGGTAGCCAACGAATGGGTCACCCGCGGCCCGCTCGGCAAGTTCAACGATCTGTCGATGAAGAGCCAGTCCACCGCGGATGACTATGTGCGCAATGCGGACGTGATCCAGGCAATGGGAATGATGCCGGCGATCGGTCAGGCCTGGCAGGGAAAGAACACCGAGAAGTACCTGGCCATGCAGAAAAGCGCGGACTGGGGCAACCGATTCAAGAGCGTCGCGCGTTTCATCCGGATGGGCCTGCAGATGGGCGTGCTCGGTACCGGGACCTACCTCTTCATTCACGGAGAGATCCTACCGGGCACCATCATCGCCGCTTCGCTGTTGATGGCGCGTGCCCTTGCACCCGTGGAATCCGCCATCGGCACCTGGAAGAACGTGGTCTCCGGACGCGGCGCCTACAAGCGGCTGAACGAGCTGCTGCGCTTCACCGAGGCCGTCTCCAGGGAAGGCACCGACCTGCCGATGCCCGTCGGCCATCTGCAGTTGGAAAAGGCCACGCTGGCGACACCGAAAGGCCAGATGTTGCTAAAGCAGATATCGTTCGATCTGCCGGCTGGGCAGATGCTCGGCCTGGTCGGGCCGAGCGGTGCCGGCAAGTCCACGCTCGGCCGCATGATCGTGGGCATCCACAAACCCAGCATGGGCAGTGTGCGCCTGGATGGCGCCAGCCTGCAGGACTGGCACCCCGATGCGCTCGGATGCCACGTAGGCTACCTGCCGCAGGATGTCCAGCTGTTCTCGGGCACGGTCGCACTCAATATCGCCCGCATGGACGACAACGCCAGCTCTGGCTCGATCGTGCAGGCGGCCAAACGCGTGGGCGTGCACGATATGATCCTGCGACTGCCCAACGGCTACGACACCGAAATCGGAGAAGGAGGCATCGCGCTGTCGGCGGGTCAGAAGCAGTTGATCGGACTGGCGCGCGCCTACTACGGCAACCCGGTCCTGGTGGTCCTCGACGAACCCAACTCCAACCTCGACGGCGAGGCGGAGACCCGTCTCCGATCGTCGCTGGAGGAAAACAAACGCCTGGGTGTGACCCAGATCGTCATCTCCCACCGCCCCAACCTACTTCAACCTGCCGACAAGATACTGCTGTTGAGGGGGGGCGTGGCTGAGGCGTTTGGCCCGACAAGTGAGTTGCTCGGCCGCGGGACACCAGGTAAGGACAACAAACCAGCGCTGCCGGATGGCACAACAAACGCCAAAGGCCTGCCCAACTTTCCATCAATCGTCTAAGCGAAAGCTGGAAAGCTCTTCAAGGAACCAGGGAAACCATGCCATTGTCAGATAACAGCGAATCGATTCCCCCGGTCTCGGAAACGGACACTAACGATGATAGTCAGGAAAGCAGGGGGGCATCTGCAAAGAGGCCGGGCGGAACCCTGATTGAGCGCTTGGACGCGTTTTACGAGCATAACGAGTCCCAACGGTCACCCTTGGGGCGCCCTCGGAAGGCGACTACGGCCGAAGGACTCCCTTCGCAGAAGGTGGCGCGTCAAGAGCTGCCCAAAAAAGGGGACGAAAGACAGGCAAAGGCGAAATTGCCGGGCACGCGGCAAGAACCTGCCGGCCAGGAACAGGAATTGGCATCAACCAAAGCTGGCAGCCATCCTTCGGACAGATCGAAAAATGGCTACACACAGGTTAGCGTCAACCTGAACTACGGTCAGGCCACGAGTAAAAGGCGTACTGCCGAGCGCAAGGACGCGGTAGCAAAGGGGTCTGGCAAATCGAACAAAAGCACCAACGCATCCAACACGTTGACCAGCCCGGCGGCCAATGCAACCAAGGCACGATCGAGTGGACAAACGGAGCGCAATCAGCGAGATCGGCCCACCGCCCAATCCGAGCCCGCATCGCCGAACAACGCTTCAACTCGCCCCACACCCAGTAACAAAGACGGAAACCCCAAAATCGAAAGAGGCGTAGATTCGGGCAGCTCGGAAGAGAAAACTGCAGCGGAGGGTCTGACCACGGCCGATGTAGCATCTGCGGCCAGTGACGGGATTCCGCGGGATCAACAGCCCGGTAAGCGACAAGCGCAGGAACTGGCCGAAGAAAGCACGCCAAACATCGAGGTCACCGGCGAGATTGCGTTAAAAGACGAGCCGAGCGGCGAACTGGACTCAAAACCGCCCAGGGAGGGGATTCGCGGCCCCGCATCCCCGCCCCCACCAACTCATGACGAAATGCATTACGCACGCTACGGGCGCAGTATTTTCCTCGGCATGCTGCTGCTGATAGTCGGCGTGGGCGGTTTCCTGACGTGGGCATCGTTGGCACCGATTAGCAGTGGGGTTGTCGCCAGTGGCATCGTGAAGCTGCAAGGTGAACGAAAGACAGTCCAGCACCTTGAAGGCGGTCTTATCGAGAAGCTGTTGGTAATCGAAGGCCAGGCGGTCAAAGAGGGCCAGGTGCTAGTACTGCTCGATGGCAGCAAGGCAGAAGCTTTGCTGGATGTGCAATCGGCCGAGTATGCTGCATTGGTGGCCAGAAGCGATCGCTTGAACAGTGAGCGGCGCAAATTGGATGAATATCGAATTCTCACAGGCGCTGCTTGACAGGTCTGACGATCCGGATATCGCCGAGCATTTTAGCATCTGAGCGCGCCCTTCTCGCCGCCCGAAACACCAACATTGAGGATCAGTTGAACATCTTTTCCAGTTGGGTTGAGGGATACCAGGCGCGAAATCACCGGGCTAAGGCGCAAAAAACAGCCGCAAGCAACAGACTCGTACACATCAATGATGAACTGGATTCCGTCGAAACCCTCTACAAGAAAGGTGTTGTTGCGAAGACGCGCCTCCTGGAACTGAAAAGGATAGCTGCAGGGCTCACAGGACAGATCGGATCGCTGACTGCCGACATAGCACGCACTGAACAAAAAATCGGTGAGGCCGAACTACGTGGCATATCTTTGCAGGCGGAACGTGCCGAGACAATTTCGAACGAACTTGCTCAAGTCGATAAACAGCATGCGCCGCCTAAAAGAGCAATTGCCTGCACAACGCGATGTGGTTGATCGCCTGAAAATCCGGGCTCCACGCAGCGGGCGCGTGGTCAACCTACAATTCCATACGGCCGGCGGTGTCATCAATCCGTCCACGCCCATTCTCGATATCGTACCTGAGGATGCTCAATTGCTGATCGAGGCAAAGGTTAAACCGGTCGATATCGATATTCTCGAGCCGGGCATGGAGGCGCAGATCACTCTCACAGCGTATAGCACACGCAAGCACACCACCCGTGCCAGGGAAACTGCTGCAGGTCTCAGCCGACAGCGTCGCTGATCCCAAAACCGGCGAATCACATTACCAGGCAACGGTGCAAATTGATTCTGAAGCGCTGTCCCATTTGAAGGATGTCAAACTGTACCCTGGAATGCCTGCATCAGTGCAGTTCGTCGGTGGCAAGCGCACGCCCATCGATTACCTGCTTTCTCCCCTTGAGTCAGTTTGAGAAATAGTTGGCTTGAAAAATGAAAGTTGCGTTTATTCACCAGAACTGCCCAGGCCAATTCAAATACCTGGCTCCTTATCTAGCCGCAAACAAGAACAATGAAGTAGTCTTCATTACCCAGCCCGGCAAGCCAACCCCTGCAGGCGTGAGAAAGGTGGAATACTAGCCCAAGCGTGAACCATCCGAATCGACGCATCATTACCTGCGACTGACCGAATACGGCATCCTGAACGGACAAGCCGTCGGCATGAAGGCATTGGAACTGAGGGAAGCCGGCTTCTACCCTGATATCGTCGTCGCCCACATGGGCTGGGGTGAAGCACTTTATATCAAGGAAATCTGGCCGAAAGCGCCATTACTCGGCTACTTCGAATGGTACTACCGCGCTCGTGGAGCAGATGTCGGTTTTGGGAATCGAGCACCCGTCGATATTGAAACGGCATGTCGCATCGAGACCCGCAACGGCATGCACCTGCACAGCCTGACACTAGCGGATCATGGCATCACGCCGACAGCTTGGCAGCGACTTCAACATCCTGCGATATTCCGTAACAAAATCTCCGTTATCCACGACGGTATAAATACTGACAAGGTAAAACCCGACCCTTTGGCGACCTTCGAAATTGGCTCTCTGAAACTGAGGGCCGGTGATGAAGTCATCACCTATGTTTCGCGTAACCTCGAACCTTATCGCGGTTTCCCCAGTTTCATGGAAGCGGCAGAGATCATTCTGAAACGACGCCCAAATGCCCATATTGTCGTCGTTGGGGATGACGATGTTGCTTATGGCTCACGACCGAAAAGTGGAAAGACCTATCGTGAGGAAGCGCTGGAGAGGGGCACTTTCGATATGTCACGGCTGCATTTTCTGGGTCGTGTCCCTTATTCGGACTTCATCCGGATTCTTCAGGTGTCAGCCGTGCATATCTACCTGACGGTACCCTTCGTGCTGTCTTGGTCAGTGCTGGAGGCAATGGCTGCGGGTTGCCTTGTCATTGGATCCCGAACCGGCCCCCGTGGCGGAAGTGATCGAGCACCAAAAGAACGGGCTGTTGGTCGATTTCTTTTCAGCCGAAGAGATCGCCAACCTCACGGACAACGGTGCTGGATCACCCCGACATGATGCAAGCGATACGAGAAGCTGCACGAGAAAAAATCGTCAGGCAGTACGACCTGAAAAAATCCTTGAAGCAACAGACGACGACTCATCTCTGCCATGGTCGATTTTGCCCATCGGTGGATCCACCGCATCAATACCCGAACGTCCACGACCTGGGCACTGCATCAGCCGGCCGGCAACACGGCGTCGACGAACTGACCAGCCCTCGCCGTTCATTTGACCTCGATTTCCCGGGACAATTCGATAATGCTTGTTTCTTGTCCCGCAGAGGATCTGTACAAATTGAACTCTGCCCGATAGCGCCCCGCTGTCCAGTGGCCGCCTCGGCGCTTTTTGCCAATATAACGGAACATCGTTGCCTGGGCCTTGGGTAATTCCTGGCGCCTATGCGCCAATACCCTGACCCGCCGGGTCAAAGATAGTCATCACCTGTTGTCACCTGCTGAACACCGTACACCTCCACCCAGAACGCGATCGCATCTGCCTCGGCGTCGATAGATCTGCACGCTATCCTCGCCAGATTCCATTTCTTGTACCTCGGGCCGCTTCTCCGCAAAGCCCGCCTGAATAATCGGCGGTCGGACGATAGCTCAAATAACTCCGGGCTTCCGGCCCCCAAAGCGGCGTGGTTTCGTCACCGCATTCAAAATCCTTGTCGACACCAACGAACGGATCGACAGGTTCGCCCTCGTAACGCACACTCAAATGCAGATGCGGAAACTCCGTCATGCCAGACAGCCCTACAAGCCCCAGCACCTCCCCGGCCTCAACGTCGTCACCGGGGGCAACTCGAATACTGCCGTGTTTCAGATGACTGTATTGTGTCTCCCAACCGCCAGCATGCCGGATTGCGACAGAATTGCCGGCTTCACGCCCGGCAATAGCCGTCAATTGCCCCGGCTCACGAATACTGACATCAGGCATCTCATCGCGAATTGCGCGCACCCTGCCGGGCGCCGCTGCCCGAACGGCCACACCCGAATGCATTACCGACAGATTTTTTAGCCGAAAATCGATGCCGTCATGCCCGTTATAGCCAAGGCTGCCACAGGTGTGGTCGGCGAAGCCCGGGCCACTGTCATGATCAAAGTAGTTTTGGATCAGGCAACCGGTGTTCCTGTCACATTCAACCGGCAAAGCCAGCTGCAAGGTGGAAGCCTTTGGTTCGGCCCAGCCGGGTGACTGCACCAACAGCACGAAGACGAGAACCGACAACAGCTGGCCGTCACATTGGAAGGTCCGAGACATCGGGACGCCTCTGTTTACAAGCTGCATAAAGGGGACTTCAAGTGGTCGGGCTAACGGAGCTGACATCTGCCCGTCGCCAAACGCGCCCCTCAGACATGCGCAAGCTCTTCGGCAAGCGCGGCCACCGTATGTCGAATCTGCTCCTCTGAGTGCAGTGCACTGATGAAGAAACGCAACCGTGCCGCCTTTTCTTCCACCGCGGGGTAGAGAATGGGCTGAACATTGATTCCGCGCAGGAACAAAGCCTCCGATAGCCGGGCGGCCGAAATCGAACTGCCGACGATGGCCGGGATCACCGCCATTCCCTGGCTGTAGCCTGTGTTGATACCGGCTGCCTTGGCCAGCTGCAGGAACAACTTGCTCCGCGCTTGCAGCGTCTGAACACGCCCCGGCTCAGCCAACATCAACTGCAGCGCGGCCAAGGCAGCCGCGGCAACCGGCGGAGCCATTCCCACGCTGTAGAGGAACCCTGGTGCAGCCAGCTTGAGATGCTCCACCAAAGCAAAGTCACCGGCAATGTAGCCACCACAACTCGCCAACGCCTTACTCAAGGTCCCCATCCAGATATCCACTGAGCGACGATCGATGTCGAAATGCTCCGCGATGCCTTTACCGGCCGCCCCCATCACGCCGAAGGAATGCGCCTCATCCACCATCAGATATACATGGTGACGCTGCCTGAGCTCGATAAAGCGAGGTAGATCCGGATAGTCACCATCCATGCTATAGATGCCTTCGATGACGATCAGCACTCGTTCGAAGTGCAGCCGCTCACGTGCAAGCAGACCATCCAATGTCTGCCAGTCATTGTGTGGAAATGACAAGCGCTTGGCACCTGACAGCTGGATTCCCTGGAGCACGCTGTTGTGAATCAGGGCATCGTGGACCACGAGGTCCTTTGGTCCAAACAGGTAACCAATCGTCGAGACATTGGTGGCATGGCCGCTTACGAACACCACTGCGTCGTCCACACCGTAGACACCGGCCAATGCACTTTCCAGTTGGCGATGGACAGGCCGCTCTCCGGATACCATGCGGCTCGCAGATGCAGAGGTACCGTAAAGGTCTATTGCCGCCTTGGCAGCAGAATTGACGGCGTTCTCACCTGTTATGCCCAGGTAGTTGTAACTGGAGTAGTTGAGGTACTCTCGTCCTCCGATGTGCGCAATGCTGCCCGAGGTGCCTTCGTGAGCTTTGAAGAAGGGATTCGCGATACCCAGACGGTCCGCCCCCTCGCGCATGATTCGCAGCCGTTGGTAGCCAGGATGCTCGTCAAACCTGTACAGGCGCGACGGGACATCCGCGAATGTCCGTCCAATGCCTTGCGGCTCCTCCGCATCACGCTTGTCAGCCTGCCGAACACGCCGTTCCAGAGCCTGCTTGATCAACTGCTCTTTGATCTGCCCAGTCAAACCCGACCCCGTACGCCGTTTCATCAGCTGTCCGTCAATGATCGTGGGCCGCTCTTCTTTGAATCCAGCGCCATCGCCACATCCTCGATCATTGCCGTCTCATCAGCGCTCGCATGCTGCATCGCGATCCTCGTAACAAGTTCACGGGTATCATCCTCATCTCCATCATGAGGGGCTCGAAGCTGATGCACGATATTCTCGACCAGTCGAGCCACTGTCAGGCCTTCGCTGAGTGCCATCACCGGCAATGTCACGCCAAAACGCGCTTCCACTGCCGCCACCAGCTCCATGCCCATCAGGGAATCCATACCAAGATCATATAGCGAGCGATCATCCTCGATGCGCTCGGGCGAGACGTGCAGGATCTCACCAACCTCCTTTTTGAGCGCGTCGCACAGCGCCTCCGATAGCTCGTCATCATCCATCTCTTCCAGCCAACGATGCACCTGTTCCAAGCCTTCGGCATCCGCACTGGCCTCTTCAACCCGTTGTGCCAAGTCTTGATATTTCGGCGACAGCGCGGTTGGAAGGAAGCGTCTCAATGCGTTCCAGTCCAGCTCCATTACGCCCAGGCCCGAAAAATCGCGCGCGAGCAAATGTTCCAGGGCATGCAGCGCTTCGGCCGAAGTCAGAGCCGCCCCACCCATGCGCGACTGCAGTGCCTCTTTGATCTCGCTGTTACGGGCCAGGTAACCGACATCGTCAATGGCGCCCCAACTTACACACACCGCCGGCAGACCGGATGTACGCCGTGCATGTGCCAGGGCTTCGAGGTAACGGTTCGCCGCCACGTAGCTGGCCTGGCCAGGGTTGCCGAACAACGTGGTGACAGATGAGTAGAGGACAAAGATATCGAGTTCCAGGTCGCGGCTGAGTTCATCAAGATGGTGTGCCCCCAGTATTTTCGGGGCAAGGACTTTGCGAATACGCTCGGGACTCAAGCTGCGCACCAACCCGTCGTCGATAACCATCGCCGCGTGCACGATACCGCGCACCGGCGGCATTTCTTTCGCAATATCATCGAATACCACCGCCAACGCTGCTCTGTCGGCGACATCGCATGACACGGCGCGCACATGCACGCCCTCGCGCTGCAATGCTTCGATGGTTTGCGCGGCCTCCTCGTCTGCTGCGCCTCGGCGGCTGAGCAATACCAAATGGCGGGCACCCTTGCCAGCCAGCCACCGCGCTGTTTCCAGACCGAAACCCCGCATACCTCCCGTAATCAGATAAGTGCCTGCGGCGGACAGTTCGAATGGCAGTGGTTCCGGTACAGGGATCTCCAGCGGGCCCACGCCATCTTCGAAGTCCAGCACCACCTTGCCAATCTGCCGGGATTGCTGCATGTAACGAAAAGCCTCGACAGCCTGCGCGGCTGGAAAGGCGCGATAAGGCAATGGTTTGAGCGTGCCGTCCTCAAACAGACGCATCAATTCCCCAAAAAGCCTGCGCGTCAGTGCCGGGCGGTCCGCCATCAGCTGATCCGCATCGATGCCAAAATAGGAAATATTATTTCGGAATGGCCGCAATCCGATCCGAGTATTCTCATAGAAGTCGCGCTTCCCAAGTTCCAGGAAACGACCGAAAGGCCTTAGAACACCCAGATTCCGGTTGATCGCCTCCCCCGCCAATGAATTGAGAACGACGTCCACGCCCTCACCATCGGTTAGTTCCAACACTTTGTCGGCGAAAGCCAGCGAGCGTGAATCCATCACGTGGTCTGCGCCCAGCAGGCGGACCACATCACGTTTGGCATCACTCCCCGCCGTGGCAAAAATTTCGGCACCCATTGCCTTGCCCAACTGGATGGCCGCAAGACCAACCCCGCCTGCGGCCCCGTGGATCAAGAGCCGCTCTCCTTCTTCCAGTTTCCCCAGATAGTCGAGCGCATAATAGGCTGTAAAGAAAGTAGTGGGCACCGTGGCCGCGGCATTGAAGGACCATTCGGCCGGCTTGCGCGCCACCGCCGCAACCGGGGTCACTACGCGTTGCGCAAAACTGGCGGGCGCAAACGCGATCACCTCATCACCGACCGCCATTTCGGTCACATCGCTGCCAACGGCCGTTATCACGCCGGCCAACTCCATGCCAAGAGTTGGGCCGGCAAAGCCGCTCTCAACTGCCTCGTCGGACAACAACCCCATGGCATACATGATGTCCCGGAAGTTCAATCCAGCCGAATGCACTTCAATTTCCACCTGCTCATGGTCAGGTGCAGGCAGTGCAACTGGCCTCCACATAAGGTGTTTCAATGGCCCCGGAGTACCGAAATCCAGCCGGGCCACGTGCGGATCCAAAGGCTGCTGACCCCCTTCGCTGGCCAGTTCGCCGAGCGACACGGTGCGCAAACGTGGGACAAAGCGCCCGCTGGATGCGTAGATAACCTCGTCCTCAGCGTCCGGGGACAGCATCTCACTGATAAGCGCTCCCGCAGCGTCCTCCATGTCATGCGGGTCAGCGACTTCCACCAGGCGAATGCGCGTATCGGGGAACTCGTTCATCAGCGTCCGCCCGAAACCCCACAACGCGGCATCAACTATTGGTGCAAAGCGCGCCCCAGGCACCAGGTCTGCAGTGGCACCAGCCGTAACCAGAAGCAGGTGTGGCCTGATACCCATACCGGCACAGGCCTTCGCCAATTCTGCAGCCACCACGCAACGATCCCCTGCTGCATCGACATTGGTCGGACCAAGCGGCAGGCCGTGCAACAAAACGATACCGTCGGGATCGCCGTGGCTTTCCCGCAAGCGCTCCAACATCCGCTGAATGCTTTTTGCGTCGTCGGCGCTCACGGAATAAATGTCGCCGTCCTCATCATGCGGCTTGCCGGCCACTGCCATGCATGGGTGCTGCCCCACAGCCCGCAGTCTCGCCGCCAGCAGATCGGCCAGAACAGCACCCTCCCCTTCGGCGTCTTGAAGGATCAGCCAGCAAGCATCGGAGGCTGCCAGGGGGGCATCAGAGATTGTCAATGCCTGACTTGCCCGCCCCAGCAGCAAGTAGGGGCCGTCTTTGGCATCCGGCAGGTCATGGACGACATTCACATCGGTCACGCCGTGCTGGGCCAGCAGGGCAGACCAGGCGAACGCCGAACGCGGCTTCGGTATCGGACGCCCGGTGCCTGAGCGCCACCAGTCGGGCCGCAATCCGAAAACCATTTCAGACCAGCGGGAAGATGGCTGTTCGGCAACCACCAGCAAACCACCGGGAGACATCAGCCCAACCATCGCCTGCAACAGGCGATCAGGGTCTGGCGCAAACGCAAGTTCCTGGCTCAGCAGTACAATGTCAAAATGATCAGCAGGTCGCGATTGCCCCAGATCCAGCAGTTGAATCTCTATCCCCGGGTATCTTTCCGCCAAAGGCTCTGCACCCTCCAGCACCACTTTGTCAGTGGACACCAACACGAAATCGCAACGATCCAGATCCAGATCTGGTAAAAGCTGAGCCGCCACCTGAGATCGGCCACGGGTAAACTCCAACACCCGCAAACGCTCACCATGTGGCAGCGCAGCCACTGCAGAAATGATCATCTCCACAATCGCCAGATTTCCGGCCCGCACCGATGGCGAGCCACTGAAATAATGGGCCTGCATCGGATGCTCCGGATCCTCCGGCGACAAAGACTCCGCGGCAAGTTCGCCACTTAACACTGAGCTCAGATGCTCACCGACTCGTCCGAGTGTAAGGATCTCCGCAGAATAGTCCGGATAATCGCCCAGCAAGCTGGTCCAAATCGACGTGGGTGTCGGCAGTTCCGTATGACTCGACCAGACCAGCCCCTCACCGGCAGGTTCCAGCACGCCATCTTCCTGGAGCATTGCGACCAGATTTTGCAGGTAGGGGGCAAATCTGGAGGTCACGGCCCCAGCAGTCACGAGCTGCTCTACAGCGACGACTCCATGATTCGCACAGAGTCGGCGCAACGCCTGCTGGGCGAAGGCTGCACACAGCACATCCAGAAGCGGCTCCACTTCGTCGTAATACCGGTGGCGCGCCGCCACGCGGCCCGCCTCGTGCAACCGGCGAGAGCATACGGCCGGCAGCCGCCCATTCGCCGGCAGCACGGGAGACCGGGGCGCGGAGAGGGGCCTGGGTACAGATTCGAACCGCAGGTATCCGGTGTGCTCCACAACAGCGCGACGCAGCAGCACGGCACGAAAACGAACCTGTTTGAGATCGGCCACCAGGTCACCGCCAGCGTCGTATAGCTCGAAGTTTGCCACTATCGAACGTGGACTGCGGCGCAGCAAAGTTGCACGAGCGTGACTGACCTCAAGTCCGGGGCGATGCAAACGTAGGCGCCCCACCTTGACCGGTACGAAGGCTACGCCGCCACGATCAGTTATCTCATCCCGCAGGATGTCGACCAACAGCTGAAAACAACCATCCAAAAAGGTGGGGTGCAACAGATTCGTGTGCAGTTCGTGAACAACTTCTTGCGGTGCCGAGAGGCGCGCGGTGACCTGTTTGTCGCCAAGCCATAAGCCGGTCACCGATCTATAGGCAGGCCCGTAGTCGAGACCCACCCTCGCGGTCAGGGTGTAGTGCCAATCGCCGCTGGTATCAACCTCACGTGCCGGAAGCCTCAGTTTGGGAGTTGAGCCAACGCCGATCGGTGCACCAAGCAGGCGCCCAACCACGTGCAACTGCCAGGGATCCTCGCCGAGGTACTGTCGACTACGGATGCTGAATCGACCGTCGCCGGGATCGATGCTAAAGCGCACTGTCCTTGCCGACTCATCCTCCAGCAGCAATGGTGCGAGAATCTCGAGTTCCTCAATCTCTTGCGGCGAAAAATCCGCAGGTGCGACTTCGCTGGCCGCCGTCTTTCGGGGGTGTTTGCCGAACCACAGGTCTGCTGCAGCTAGCGCCATCTCCACGAAACCGGCCGCCGGAAAGACCGCCATGTCGCCAACGACATGGTCGGCCAGGTTGCTGTACCTCGAGGTATCGAGTTGATTCTCCCATTCGGTATCGTTTTCGCGCAGACGGTAACCGAGGAGTGGATGCTCGTTGTAACGGTTGATGAGGTTGTAGCCCGCGGACGTCACCGGGTGCCAAAAATGCTCCCGCTGCCACGGATAGGTGGGGATATCGACGAAGCAGCCTTTGCTGGGAAACAGGCTGCGCGGGTCGAACGGCGCACCGTCCACCAGCAATTGATAGAATGCGGCTTGGACCCGCCCTGGGCCGCCGTCGTCCCGCTGCAGGGTGGAACCGACCCTGCCCTCGATCGAGGCGGCGCGCAAACAATCATTGATGTAGGTGCGCAGTACGGCGTGCGGACCAATCTCGACAAAAAGATTGTAGCCATCAGCGATCAAGGCATCGATAGCACCCTGAAAGCGCACAGGCTCGCGGATATTCCGCCACCAGTACTCCGCATCAAGTTTGTTGCCAGGCAGGCGCCCACCCGTGACCGTTGAATAGAACAACTTCTGACCCGTACTGGGTTTCAGGCCTGCCAGATCTCGTTCCAGGGACGTACGAATAGGATCCATCGCCGGACTATGAAAAGCATAGTCCAAACCCAAACGGCGATAGAAGACCTCGCGCTCCGCAAGCGCCGCCTCAAGCCTGTTCAAATCCGCTACCGAGCCGGCCACCGTCGCACCGCGCGGGCTGTTGATGCCAGCGATCACGATGCGTCCATCCGGAGCGAGCTCCCGTAGAAGATCGCCACAAGCTTGTTCACCCAGGCCAACAGCGGTCATTGCACCACCTCCCTTGGTGCTGCCTTGCTGCTGGCTGCGCTGGAAGATCACGCGGACCGCCTGTTTCAGAGTCAAGGCCCCGCATGCCCAGGCGGCAGCCACTTCGCCCACACTATGGCCGAGCATCGCAGCCGGTTCGGCACCGAGGTCACGCAGCATTTCGGTAATACCAACCTGGACGGCGAACAAGGCCGGCTGGGCAACTTCGGTCAATTCCAGCCGTTGCTCAGTGATACCGTTGCTGAGTTCTTCCAAAATGGAGAAGTCCGCGTACTGTGTGAAAATGGCATCAACTGCACGCACCGCATTGTGGAACACCTCTGAGTGGTCCAGCAGATCCTGCCCCATACCGGCCCATTGAGAGCCATTTCCAGAGAAAACGAAAACCGGGTTGGATGCGTTCGCCAAGGTCTTGCCACTGACCACGCCGACCGGTAACCCGCCGCCGGCATACTCCTTCAAGCCATTCAATTGCGCCG
This sequence comes from uncultured Gammaproteobacteria bacterium, assembly GCA_963753845.1. Classification (GTDB taxonomy): domain Bacteria; phylum Pseudomonadota; class Gammaproteobacteria; order Chromatiales; family Chromatiaceae; genus Thiosocius. The sequence continues at coordinate 75,184 of CAVWEI010000025.1, read as the reverse complement.
CAGCATCCCCGGCAAAAACGATTGCACGATCCGGGTGCCAGTCGCGGTGGACTGCAGCGCTGTAGGCGATGTCGTATATCGCGGTATCGGGGTGATCCTCAATATGGGCTGCGAGTTGTCCAGCCGCCGCCCTTACCGCTGCCTCACCGCGCCCGGAGACAACGAGCGGAAGATTCGTTACATCGTGATCAGATGCGTCTTCTCCTGGCGCGGCAACCGGGTCTTTGTCTGCAGTCTGCAACACCACATGCGCGTTGGCGCCGCCAAAGCCAAAGGAGTTGACACCGATCGTGAGACGCTTGGTGGGATCGAGAGGGGTGTTTTTCGTAACGACCCTCAGATTCCAATCATCAAGCCTTAAGTTGGGATTCGGTATATTCAGGTTGATGGTCGGTGGGACTTGCCGATGCTGCAGGCAAAGGATGGCCTTGGCCAGACCAGCAACACCGGATGCGGTTTCCAAGTGTCCCATGTTGCTCTTGACAGACCCTATCAGCAGCGGCGCATCCTTGGGCCGGTTACATCCGATCTCCATACCTATCGAGCCGCATTCAATAGGATCACCCACTGGCGTGCCGGTGCCGTGAGCCTCGACATAGTCAACTTCCGATGGGTGGATTCCGGCTCTTCGGTAGACATCCCGCAGCAACGCTGTTTGGGTCTCAAGGCCAGGTACCGTGATCCCGTTCGTACGGCCGTCGCAATTCACCCCCGTGCCCGCAACAACGCCGTAGATCGTGTTGCCATCAGCAATGGCTTTCTTCAAAGGCTTGAGTAAGAACATCCCGCCCCCCTCGGAACGTACATAACCGTCCCCGCGGGCGTCAAAAACGTTGCAGACCCCTCTGGGCGACAACATCGAGGCACGGGCAAAGCCTACAAAAGGGAGAGGATGCAGATGCAAAGTGATCGCGCCCGCGAGCGCAAATTCAGATTCCCCCGCCTGAATCGAGCGGCAGGCCTGGTGAAACGCCACCAGGGATGAGGAGCACGCCGTGTCGACCGCCATGCTGGGGCCACGCAGGTCGAGCTGATACGAAATCCGGTTGGCCGCAACACTGCCGGTCTGACCGGTCATCGACGTGGCATCGAACGACGCCAGATCATCGGCACGCCTGTAAGACCAATCTGAGCTGGAAAACCCGAGAAACACTCCTCCCAAGGCACCTTTCACGGAAGAAAGTGTCACTCCCCCGATCTCGAAGGCCTCCCAGGCCAACTCCAGCAAAATACGTTGCTGCGGGTCCATTTGCGCCGCTTCACGCGGCGAGATCCCAAAGAACGCCGCATCGAACCCGCTCACATCCCCGATCGTACCTGCCCGGGCCGTATACGCCGTTCCGGGCTGCGACTTGCTCGGGTGCGAATACGTCTCCACAGCCCAGCGGTCCGGCGGTATCTCAGTGACGAGATCCTCCCCGTCGCAAAGTCTTGCCCAAAGTTCGCTGAATCTACCCCCGGGTAACCGGCAGGAATATCCGACGACTGCAATTTTTTCACTCATGCGCTATTGATTTCCCTGCCAGCCGGAACAATGCATGGTCGACGGTTGGATACATTCCCTGGTGCGCCGCTTCGACTTGGGCTCCGATGGATGATTGATCACAGTTCTACTGTATACATTCAGATTTCGTCATTTTACCTTAGCAGCCAGGAATCCACCTAGGAGTCTGCGCGGCAGACCACTTGAGCTAAGCGGAAAGCCAACCGATGGCTTTAAGGGGCTATTGCAGTTGACGGAGCGGTAGTCGTAAGAGCCGAAGATTGCTCGGGACGTAGCGAATTCGAGCCTGACGATAGGCTGCAGCGCCTCGCAGGGGGCGTTTTAGTCTGATGTGGCTCACAGGTACGCCATCCGACGCAGGTTCAGTGCCCTGGTCACCAGCTTCCATTCCGCGCGTACTTTCTCGACGCCCCGAACACTGAACTGGCGGAACCCGGGCACCGATTTGATCCAACCGTTTGGTGGCTCGACGATGTGCTTGCGACGCCGGTAGGCAGCCTTACCATCGGCGCTCTGTAGCCTCTGGGCCATTGCCGCCGTTCGCGGCTTACTCGTCGCGTCAATCTAGGCGATGTCGCGTCCCTAACGGCCAGGCGATACGATCAGATCCGTGCCGCGATCGGCCAGCACCTCGAATACGGCCTCGCCGCGATAGCCGGTGTCGGCCAGCGTCTGCTCAGGCACTGACCTGCAGTTTTGCTCGAGCGCATCAATCATCGGCGACAACTGACGAGCATCCGAGCCCCAACGAAGCCGCCGTGTAGGCGTGGAACCTCAACCGAAGGGAAGCAACCGATCCAGCCAGGACCGCTGGAATCGAGATCAATGCCGGGGGATCACCCTGTCCACGACCCGCTTGCATGCGGAGCTTTTGTCGTATTTGAAAATCAGCTTCGTCAGCTTTTCCCTGTCGGCGGCGTATTTTGAGTCCTCGCTTGCGTTCAGCAGGGCCGCGCAGTCCGCGCCATCGATGACATATTCGCCAACCTCGTATCCCGACACATCCCGCTCATCATAGATGTCGCGTATTTCAAGATAGGCCTCGCGATCCGGCTGGAAAAACACTATGCGCCGCCCGGTCAGCAGATAGTCATAATAGATCGAGGAATAATCCGTCACCAGCACCTCCGCTTCCCTGAGATAAGGATAGATATCACCCCTGGGATCGACGATCAGCACCCGGGTTGTATCCAGCGCCTGAACCATCTCGCGGATGTCCGGTGTATCTACCGAGACCTTGTGGTTCTTGATCACCAACAGACAGTTTTCGTCTTTGGCACAGCCTTCAATGAACTTCCGGATCTCTTGCAGGAATCCGGATCTGTCCTGTATTTTCGCCCGGAATGTCGGGCAGTAGAGCACGGCCCTGCCGCCGTTCTGGCGGACACTGCGCATCTGGGCGATGACCGCCGGGTCGGTGTTGATTTCGGAAAATGGGATGTCATCGCCGCCCTCAAGCAGAATGTCGGTTCTGGGGCTGCCGGTTACAATTATATTCGCGTTCGGAAACGCCTCCTGATACCGAGGGCGGACGAATTCTGACTCTGCCGTCACATAGTCGGCCGACAGGCAATCGTAGCTGTAATAGGCAAACCTGTTCGGCTGCTGATTGCCCAGAAGCTGATAAGCTATATGTTTAGCGGGGACCCCATGCCACATTTGAATCTTGGTCGCGCCGGACAGGGCGACCTGCATATAGCAATAGCTGGAATGTGCCAAATGGTGCGTCGAGACGAAAACGTACCGGGTTTCGATCAACCGTTGCAACAGACCGCTGTTTCGGCTGAACAAAAACGAATTCACGCCTGCCGCGCGCAGTTCCTCGTTTTCCGCAGGCGAATGGCATAGCCAATACAGTTCCAGCCTGGGATCGATCTTCTTCAGGTTGGAATAGAGATAGGCGTACATGTACTTGCTGTTGTCGCTGAAGCCGCCTGGGGACAGGACGCAAACCTTGTTCTTGCGGGCCCGCATCGAGGCCTGACCCAGAAAATGCAACGCTACACCATTTTCGCCGATTTCCAGGGCCTTTTTCACAGGGGGCGCACTGCCAGGTTTTTTCAATCTTTCACCCCAAAGCCGTTGAAAGGGCGCCTTTGCACGCGAGCATTTTGCCCGTGCTCATAGACACTGAACACGACAGAACGCAAGGGTGCACCGGGCGCCGGAGTGCTGTCAACCAAAGGGTGCACACACCACATATCAATGCACCGTAAAGTTGCATGCGCGGATTTTCCGCAGTTAAGGATGGGCCCTTCCGGGGTGCAATGCTAGCATGAATAAAGATATGATAACCGCCATGCGATCAAACTAAAGGGGCAACGTGACCCGATGCGTAAAGTGATCACCTACGGAACCTTTGACACCCTTCACTATGGCCATATACGCCTGCTGAAACGGGCCCGCATGCTTGGCGACTATCTCATCGTGGCCCTGTCCAGTGACGAGTTTAACGCGATCAAGGGCAAGAAATCGAAGTTTTCCTTTGCCGAACGCAAGGCGGATCTGGAGGCGGTCCGCTACGTCGATCTGATTATTCCCGAGGAAAGCTGGGAGCAGAAAATCGGCGACGTGCAGACCCATGGCGCCCATGTGTTCGCCATGGGCGACGACTGGACCGGCAAGTTCGATTTCCTGAAGGATCATTGCGACGTGGTCTACATGCCGCGCACGCCCACAATCTCAAGCACGTTGATTCGCGGTCGCGCTGCCGGTTGACATGTGCCGTTGACTGATCGGAGCGGTTGGGTCTAAGGCGCGCCGAAATCTTCACACAGCAAACGTGTTTCGCGACTGCGTCGGGCGTTGCCAGCATGTCGCGGCAGCCCTGATGCAGCGGTATACATCGAGGTGGCAATGCGCGCAATTCTTCACCTGGGGACGTACAAGACAGGGTCCTCAAGCCTTCAGAACCAGCTTTATGCGAACAGAGATCTGTTACGCGAAAGCGGCTTTCTGTACCCACAGTCGGGTCTGATCGTACAACCGAAACTCGGCGTCCGGCATTTCCCGCTGATTTCCGATTTCATGAAGGGCAAACAGGGGCTTCTTCCAGCCCGCTTGGCTGACGAGTTCGAGACGCTCGGCTGCTCCACGGTGATTTTCTCGGCCGAGCCCTGGTCCGCGCCGCTGCATCAATCACATCTGACCCGGTTCGTCTGCGCCCTGGAAGACCACGGGTTTGACGACATCCAGGGGGTCGTCCTGTTCCGGAACCTAGCGGATTATCACATCAGCCATTACCGCGAATTCACCGTCAACCAGAAGAACTCCACCGCTTTCGGGACTATGTCAGACGGCCCGCGGGTCTGTTCGATTACCTGTTCCTGTTACAGACATACCGGGGGCTGTTCGGCAACAAACTCCAGGTCCTTCCCTATGACCGGATTTCGGACAGTTGTGCCGCCGTGTTTGACAGTCTTGGCATGACCAGGCTTTTCGACAGGCTGCAGCCGACCCCAAAGGCGAATGTCAAGAAGCTGGGCGCCTTGGACATCGAGCGATCCGCTGCTGCAACGAGCTGAAAATGCCCCACGACAACGGCCTTGCCGCCTCTTCCGGCTGCGCCGGGACGATCCGGCGCTTGAGGCCGCCACCTGGACCGAGCGTGTCGAGGGCGCTGTCATGCCGACCAATGCCGCCTACCGGGCCCGTTTCGAAACCCTCTCCGGATGGGATGCGGACTGGGTCGCGAACCTGTTTGCCGTTCCGCCTCAGACCGCGCGAAACGTGTCCGAGATGACGGACAGGATTATGAAGATTCTGACATGAACGCCTCAGGGCACCCGTCAGCCCCGCCACCGGAACAGGTTGCCGATGGTCTGGAACACCGAGTCGAAATCGTAACCTACGGTCTGTTGGCACTGATAGATCAAGCCTTGTCGAACATGGAATGAGTCTGAAGCGAGGGACCGATTCCACGGTGAAATGAGTCTGAAGTAGCCGCCTTTGTTCATGATGCTCACCCACCCGCAGTAACATTCAAGGATCGCCTCCAACCGAGGCGCTCGCAGCCACAATGAGAATAGACGTTTCGATGCACTGCCCCGTATAATCAGGCTCGACCCAACTGAGCCATCTTGAGGCCTGATCGCACTCGCATGCGAATTGTCCCAATCGGAATTCTGCTTATCCTGCTCACGGCGCCATTGACCGGCTGTAACACTTTCGGTGCAATCAAAGGCGCTCCGCTTGGCCAGGCAATCGACACCGGGGCCTCTGAAGAATCGGAGCTGTCAGCAATTTACCGTCAGCTTCATGACGCACCCATTGGCCGATTCCAAAAAGCAGCGTTTCCCGATGGATTCGGCAGCGGCGGAATCACTGTGGTCAAACACTACTTCTCCGCAAGTGGCAAGCATTGCACCGTCGTCGCTGAAACCAGTTCCGGCAGGTGGCGCACAATCTGCCAAAACGATGCGGGGATCACGAACGCCTTCAGCTCGCCGGAAAACAGCGAGCCCCTTTAGACCATGCACGCGAATTGGGTGACAAGGACACTGCCAACTCAGGCTCGTGTTATCGAAGCACTTGATGCTGCGTGAAATTCTGGCCCGTTATGGCAGACTGAGAGCCGGTTACCTTTGGGCATTTGTCACTCCTTTGGCACAAGTGGCCGCTCTGTACACCGTGTGGATCATTCTCTGGGACCGAGACGATGCAAATCTTCCAATACTGCTCTTCCTGGTAACCGGTGTATTGCCATTTTGGCTGTTCCGCCAATCCGTGCGTGAAGGGGCCACTGCGGCAATCCGGAATCAACATCTTTTCAAGCTCCCACCGGTCACGATATTCGACATCACCTTCGCGCATACACTGCTCGAACTGGTGACCATGCTGCTGGTGTTTGGCGTTGCTGTATTTGGCACGCGTCTTCTTGGAGAAGCACCCAGAGTTCAGGATCCACTTGGCGTCCTTATCGGTTTCGTCTTGATGTGGACAATGGGGACTGGCTTGGGGATGACATTGGCGGGTTTGTCCAAGAAACTCCCCGCCGGGGCTCAAGTTTACTCAGTTGCTTCTTGGGCGCCCTCTATTCTTCACATCCGGGGTTTTCTTCACGGCAAACATGCTCCCGACATCCCTGCGCGAGTGGCTACTTTACAACCCGCTGCTGCAGGTGATTGAGCTTATCCGTAGTAGCTTTTTTTATGAATTCGAAAGCACTTATTATGATCTCGGTTATGTAGGTCTATTTGCCTTGGCACTTTGGACGATAGGTCTCGCCACCATGCGTGTTAACAGTGAAGAGCTGTCAATGAAATGATAAGGCTACACGCAGTCAGCAAAACATATCGCGGCGATGGTGAGATCAAGCCGGTCTTCGAGAATATCAACCTGGACCTGCCTGCCGGCCGGCGGATTGGCATCATAGGTGACAAAGGCTCGGGCAAGACGACACTGTTGAATTTATTGTGTCGACAGGAACTTCCTGACCTTGGCGATATTGAGATCGACGGCCGGGTTTCCGTCCCTTTGGGACAGAATCCGGGCATCAGCCCTCAATTGACCGGACGAGAAAACACCGCTTTCATTGCGAGAGTCTTAGGTATACCGGTGCCTGAGATGATGCGCGATGTTGAGAAGTTAGCGGGCTTGGGACGCAAATTTGACCAGCCATTCTCCCTCTATCCCAGGCCTTTCCGTCGGCGGCTGAATCTGGCTGTAGCGCTTGCAGCAAGGTACGACATCTACCTGGTTGACGAAACACTGGCTGTAACCGGAAGCAGATCTCCGGAGAGCATGCTCGAGCGATTCGAGATCCTGAAAGATTACCCCAGTGTATTGATTGCATCGTCTAGACCGAAATTGCTGCGGGAACAATGCGACAGCATAATTGTCTTGGAAAATGGATCTGCCCGCTTTTACGAAGACGCAAAACAGGGACTGCGTGCTTTTCGCGCCAACTCGCCGAGATTCGATGGACCGGGCCGAGGTGAAAATTCCAGGGCTCATCACCACAAACCGATCAAATCAGATGAAGACGCGCAAACAATGGACGAAACACCGCGGGTATATCAGGACGGGCGTCCATGAAAAGAGTGCTGGCTCTCCTTAACTTGTCATCAGGCTTCGTCTGGCTTGTAGCAGTCCCTACGCTGATCGTTGCAGCCTACTACGCCATTCTCGCAACACCGATTTACGTAAGCGAAACACACTTTACTGTGCGCTCTCAATCAGGCGGCGTGGTCAGTTCCGGCACATTGAGTGGCATCCTTAGCGGTGTCAGCAATTCTGCCGACGCGCAAGATATCGCCATTGTCACGGACTACATCCAGTCCCGTGACGTCCTGGAGCAGATCGATGCAACCCTCGGCCTGAGAGCGCACTTCAGTGATGCGGAAATTGATATATGGGCACGCATGTCGCCCGATGCCAATGCGGAAGATTTTCTCGACTACTATCGGGGCAGAATAGAGGTTCTCGTTGACAAGGAAACCGGGATTATTTCCTTGAAAACGAAGGCCTTTGATCCCCTCACGGCGAAAGCGATGGCAACTCAGATACTGGAAAACAGTGAGAAGCTGGTGAACGATCTGTCCAAAACGATTGCCAACGACAGTGTTGCTTTCGCCGAGCAGGAGTTAAAACTCGCCGAACAACGCCTGCAAGCTGCCGCAGCCCGCCTCACCGCATTTCGGAATTCAACGAATGTCCTCGACCCAACGGCAAAGACCGGCGCCATTTTGGGTATTGTCACCGCCCTGGAGTCGGATTTGGCTAATGCGCTTGCACAGCGTGACCAGTTGCTTTCCTATCTCAGGGAGAACAGTGCGGAGGTATTTGCCTCGAACGCGCGAATCAAGGCACTAGAGGATCAGATAACAAGGGAAAAGAAACGTATTACGGGCCTCGAACATGTTGAGCTAAGCGCCATTCTCGAAGACTACGAACGTTTCAGTCTGGACAAGGAGATCGCACACCAACTCTATACGTCGACGCTTGCCAGTCTTCAATCTGCCCGCGATGACGTTTCTAAAAAACAGCTTTTTCTGATAACGTTTGTGCGGCCGTCACTGGCTGAATCCGCCGTGGAACCTGAAGCGATCTGGAATTCCGCGACGGCCTTCGTCGTGTTTTTGCTGTTGTATCTCCTGTTCGGACTGACGACCGCCACTATTAAAGACCATATAGGATTCTGATGATGCGAGCACCTCGACTCCTTCGCCGGCATTCCTTGTCACGCAATATCATCGCCGCGACGATCTTTCTTATAAGCTCGTTACCCTGCACAGCTCAGTACGGCGGAATTGATACGAGCGCAACAGCTCAATCCGCCAGTCAAGAACCCACGCAGCAACCGCTCGCGATAGAGAGTCTGGAAAGTTCCGCCGAAAGCGACCTGAAGCCCTTCGGGTCCAATCTTTTCACGGGTGGGTTTTCCGGTGAAAAGGAAGATGGTCTCAACCCCGATTACATCATCTCGACCGGAGACCAGGTGGAACTGCGCGTGTGGGGTGCAACAGAAATCAACGAGACCCTCGTGGTCGACCCCAAGGGAAACATATTTATACCCAAAGTCGGTCCAGTGGCCATTGCCGGTGTCCGTAACGATAAGCTCAACGATCATGTGAAGACTGCAGTACGCCAGGTCTACACAGAAAATGTTCAGGTCTATACGTCACTGGTAAGCAGCCAGCCGGTTGCTGTTTTTGTTACGGGCTTTGTACGAAACCCAGGGCGCTATGCCGGAGTCGCATCAAATTCAATTCTCTTCTTTATCGATCGAGCCGCTGGAATTGCCCCGGACAAAGGCAGCTACCGCCATATCGATATATTGCGTAACGGAAGACGTATCGGCACCGCAGACCTGTACGAATTTCTGTTATCTGGCAAATTGCCAAGCATTCAGCTCCAAGACGGAGATACGATCTTCGTAAGACCACTTGGTGGCACAGTTGCCGTAGGTGGTGCGGTCCGCAATGCTGCCTCGTTCGAGTTGGCGGGAGGCGCGGTAGACGGGAAGCAGTTGTTGAGTTGGGCACGTCCGCTTGTTACCGCCACGCACGCCATGTGGACAGGTGTGCGCAACGGAGCCCCAAACGCTCTCTACCTTCCCCTGCCAGACGTCGACAAAAGGCTTTTCGGTGACGGAGATAAAATTGATTTACTGAGCGACGCAAATTACGACGTGATCACGATAACGGTCGAAGGTGCCTACGAAGGCCAATCGCAGTTCGTGATGTCCAAGAACGCACGCCTCGGCGAGCTGCTCGATATGATTGCCGTTCCCGAGTACCTTGCCGCTTACGAGTCAATATCCATCAGACGTAAAAGTATCGAGGAGCAACAGAAAAAGTCGATCGAGGAGAGCTTGTTGCGCCTCGAAAGTGCCTACTTGCGAGCATCCTCGGAAACCGACGAAGCAGCAAGAATAAGAATGGTCGAGGCTGACCTTGTTCAGAAATTTGTAGCTCGCGTACGTCAAGAAAAACCGGCAGGAAGGCTGGTACTCGGCGACGTGAACAGTGCGATCAATCTTCGCCTCCAGGAAGGAGACATCATCTCAATCCCGGAACGGACGGAAACAATCGTGGTATCCGGCGAGGTTCTGATTCCTCAGGCCATTTTGTTCAATGAAGACATGACTCTGGAAGATTATATTTCACAATCAGGTGGATTCACTGAATCGGCCGACCCGGAAATCTCGCTTCTTGTACGTCAAAATGGGGCGGTTGTACTTGCCAAGAACAACACCCCAAAACCAGGTGACCAGTTGCTGGTACTACCCAAGGCACCAAGCAAATATCTACAATTCGCCACACAAATCGTGGATGTAATGTACAAGGTTGCCGTATCGGCAGGCGTTTTGGTAAACCTTTTCTAATTTCGCTTCTCAACAAGTATCGCTGTATTTATCGCGTATCGAAGCACCGGGGGAAAACGTCTGCCACCAAGAGAAAATAAACTATTACAATGGTTCAATGAAAAATGGGGGTATCTTCTGGTCTTTCTCCAGTAACTCAAGGAACCTATCCGACATCTCCAGTGCTTCAGCTATCGTTACATCCATGTCAAGGTAGCGATAGGTTCCCAGACGACCTATAAACGTGACATTCTCTTCATTGCGAGCCCTGTCCACGTAGTCTTTCAACATGGCCTTTTCGTTAGCCAACCGGATAGGATAGTAAGGAATATCTTCGCCTTCACAGGATCGGCTGAACTCCCGGTAGCAGACTGATTGTTGCTGCTGCCCTGCCTCCCACGGCGCAAAATGCTTGTGCTCCGAAATTCGCGTAAAGGGCACTTCCTCGTCACAATAGTTGATAACGGCATTTCCCTGGTAATCACCCTCTACGTAAAACTTTTCGAAGTCCAATGTGCGATATCCGAGCCGGCCCAGCTCGTAGCCAAAGTACCGGTCGAGTGGTCCAGTGTATATCAGGTGATCAAACGCAAACGTCCCGCAGACATCCTCGTAACGTTCCCCCAGCCGCACATCGACCAAGTCAACATCCAGTATATTCCGAACGATTGCCGTGTAGCCGTCTTTCGGCATCCCCTGGTATTTGTGTTTGAAATAATTGTCGTCGTAATTGAAACGTACTGGCAACCGCTTGAGAATCGACGCCGGAAGCTCTGTTGGCTCGACCCCCCATTGTTTCTTCGTGTACCCATAGAAGAACGCTTTATATAAATCGTCGCCGAGCAGCGCCTTACCCTGTTCCTCGAAATTCGCCGGTTCGCTTATGTCACGGCGCGCCAGTTGTTTGATAAAACTCTCTGCCTCTGATGGCGACATGGCTCGATCGAAGAACTGGTTTATTGTATGAAGGTTGATAGGCAAGGAATAGACTCGACCACCCGCCACCGCTTTGACCCGGTTGACGTAGGGCATCATGGTGCCGAATCGGTTTATATATTCCCAAACGCGCTCGTTGTCCGTGTGAAAGATATGTGGCCCGTAAACGTGCAACATCACCCCGGTCCTGCCATCCCTCTCGGTGTGGCAATTCCCCCCAATATGGGCACGCTCATCGACAACCACCACTCTATGGCCTTTTTCAGCGAGTTCCCGCGCGATAACTGCGCCGCTAAATCCAGCGCCCACGATGCATACATTCATCCTTTGACCACCTTGTTATTTCCCACGAAAAAGGGCCGGTTACTCACCCATCGTAAGCGTCTGGCGAACTACCTCTATGAAAACCAAACTGCCTTCATCAAGATGACCCCATCGTTCATCGACATGCTGAGGGTACATGATGGAAATCGGCTTAACCAATAGAGAAATCAATCTTCGACACCAGCAGGAGCGCCCCCAGGAGACTCCATCATCGGCCCCACTACATTTTCATTCTCTTCATTGCTCGGGCTCAAGAACTCGCGCTCTCCACATTTCTACCAACATCGAACAGCGGCAGGATGCTTCGCCACTTGTCGAAATTAAGACCACATATTCTTTTCAGGTCTCCTATTGATCTTCAATACCCAGGATTGATCTCCAATGTTTAAGTGAGGTGTAGGACTTCGCTGCTGTCTGATACTCAGAAATTAACGTCGGATAGGCCTTTTTCAAACGACCTCGAACACGAACGTACTCCATCAATAGGCCGACAAATGTTTTGTGTGATCTTCGGAACATCCGGAAGGTTTCATTATCCATTTCACGCACAACAAATTCCTTCAATCCCCTCGTGTTTGCGATGTTGAACATTCTCGCTGGTATATAACATTGCTTCTGGCTTCGATTCGGAATACCCAACAAGTTGGAAATAAACGTTAAAATATCTTGTGTTTTCCACCAAACAGCGAGCTTTGTTCCCCTCTTGAGCGCGCATTTCTCAGAAGGGATGTAGTCCCCAATCAGAAGGCTGGGGCCATAACGTTCCGCAAGCTGCCTGACCTCGGCCAATTTCTTTGGATCGCAGGTCATTGAAGTTTTCGGACCGGCAAGGAAATCTTCCATGGCCAAGATAGCGAGCTTCGCAGTATAGTACCGACAAGTGAGAATATCCCGCACAAATATATTTGTTAGGTGAGTGAGATCTTTGCGGATGTTCCGCTTATAGTGCAACGCTTGGAGAATCAGGCGATTTCTTAACTCGTAATAATAATGCCATCCACCTAGCTTCATATAGAATGGTTCATGCCAAACTACAACGCCGGGCAGAACCACAGTATGAATATCATTTTTCTTTAAGCGAATGCCATACTCAATATCATCGCCACGAATGAAGCAAGGTATTGGAAGCGCCACCCGTTCGACAACCTTCTTCGAGAACGCAAAATACCACCACCCATTGTAATCTACACGAGAAGAACTAATGAGGTAGTCTAACGTCTTGGGATCTCCCAAGAACATCTGGTGACCAAGTGGCTGCGGTTTCAGGGTTTTTTCGCGCAGAACAGCCCCTGACTCATAGAGAAAGTTGGGGCGGAGTATATCCAACATCTGCCCACCTACTGCAACATCGTCGTGGCAATATTTAATAAACGACGTAAGCCTTATGATACTGTGTGATTCGAAAACAATATCGTCGTCGCACAGTAACACATGGGTCAGTTCTTCGTCGCCCATAGCTTCAATGATCCCTCGTGTGAAGCCACCGCACCCCCCAAAATTGTCCTGTCTTATTAATTTAATCCACTCGGTCTTCGATTTATTTTTTTCCTCCACAAGTTCTTCCAGAGAAAAATTATCCCCCTGATTCACCAGTATAATACTGGCAACACTGCCAAACGCCTCTTCGTTCGAGAGTAGATCATTAACCACCCTTTTCAAATAGGGGAGACGATTGAAGGTCGCAAAGCATACGCCCAGTGCCACATCTTTTTGGACAGGCTCATCATGTGTCACCCATGAAATCTTGTGGATCGTAATATCGCTGAGCGCTTCGATGACCAACCACATTCGCGACGGAACGTTAGGTAGCATTCTGGATTTGGCGAAAGGCAGGTAAATTAATTTATCTTCGCTTGACTCTGCTCTACCTACCACATATATATCGTCACTGGATGTCTTTCGATAGACCGTCGCCGAATACTCGCCACTGACACTTATTCTAAGTACGACATTCTCTAGGGCCGTATAGCTGAACCAGTCAGACTCGTAAAAAGAGCCAAACAGCGTATCAAAATTAACAGTCGAACCCTTTCTAAATGCAATGCCATCATCTTTCCTGGACGGATAAACCCCTTTTTGTTTTGCATCAAACTTGAAATGAAGCAGTTCAACCTCAAGCGGAGCGTCGAGGTCTATGTTTTGTAGTGTTGTGAAATTGGAGAATCGTCGATGCATATTGATGATCACTTCATGTTTTTAGCGGTAACTATACACTCGCGTGGATAAACGGGGCTCAATATGAACCGGGGTCCGCCATCGGCCAGGATCAGACGCACGCATTGAGCTGCCAAATTCTTCCCAGATCAGGCCACTACGAGCTATTCAGTATCGCTTTAGGTGAATGAATTTTTGTCCTGATCTCTTGTTCCTTCGTACAAAGCGCGAATTCAGATTCATGGCAAGCGGCAGCGATGCGTTCGAGGACATACGGTAGATACGCATATGGCTCCAGCCCGTTGGCCTTGGCCGTTTCGATCAGGCTGTAGCAGGTTGCGCTGGCGCGTGCGCCACGCGCCGTGTCCGCAAACAACCAATTCCGGCGTCCGACCGCGAAGGGTCGAATCGCATTCTCCGCCAGTACGTTACTGATGTGCAGGCGCCCGTCCTGACAATAGCCGACCGGCAGATCCCACTGGTTGAGTGTTTGCTGGATGGCTTTGGCAGTTAGGCTGTCCTTCGGCACCCGTCGGATGTTGGCCTGTAGCCAGGCATTCCAGATCATCGAGCACGGATTGGCTGAGTTGCCAGCGCTGTCCGCGGTTTTGGTTTTGGGATCAAGGTCTCCGATCCGCTCTTCGATCGCATAAAGCTTGCGGATCTTGCCGATGGCGACATCGGCCTTGCTGGCCTTCTGGCCTTTTTTAAATTGTGCTTCTCTCATATTTCCCGGACATTACGACCGGACGCTACTGTTGGCCATCACAGTTCGTTGCCAACGCGCTGCCCGGCGCACCGGTGAGGCCAGATCGAAGCCAGGTTTACTGGCACCTGCCGGCCTTTCTGTCCTGCACCTCGGAAATGATGCGTCTGAACGAATCGTAGAAATAGGGATTTGCCTCGATCTCCCGCTCACTCCCACCCCTGACTGCCTGTGGTACGAACAGGGGGTTGAGCCTGATCGGGATATCTTTGGCTGAATATCCCCCCGACTTTTTCCAGCGCCAGGTTGAACGACTGTTGGGATTGTCCTGATCGAACGTGTAGGTCGCGACAGCAACCCCGTATTGATTCATCAGATCGTAGCTAGACTGGATAAAGTCAGCTGGCAGGTAGCTTCGGGAACGGTAAAACTCGGCCCATTGTTCGCGGGAGGGTTTTCGGTCTATCGGCCGCTTCAGCACATCGTTGACGAATTCCCTTTCCGTGATCATCCGCTTCCGTACTTCCGAAAGCTCCGGGTAGACATCGTCGCAAAACGCCTTTCCCTTGTTGCCCCAACAAAGTGGTTCGTTGAGGTTTTTTTTAAACAACCACATCAGTGAGTATTCGGACACCATCAGCAATTTTTTCCCGGGCGCCTCACTCAAGCGCTCTCTCGCGTAGCGCAATTGTTCCTCGAATTCCGCAAGACCCTGAACATGGATATGCAAATCGATTCGTCGATATTCGGATTGTCGATTGCCGCCTGTAACATACTCTGCACCGCCGGGTAGTCCCGTTTCTTGGGCACGTCGAGTCGGTTGAACGCCCCCATGATCACCTTCACCTTGTCGCGGAGTTGCCGCTCCACAAGGTAGCGATGGATATAATCGGCCACGCGGATATAAAAATCGCTCATGGGTGTAAAGGCATCGTCGCCACGGCCCACTAATTGCATATCCTCAACGTAGGTTTCGATGATGGGCTCATTTCCGGCGATCAGTATGTCACTGTATTCCGCCAGTTCATCCAGCACGTAGCGCATCGTCGCAAACAGCTTCTGTTCTTCGGCTGAATCACGGATCGGCACGCTCGCATTTTTCCGCTTGAAATACCATTTCAAGGAGATGACGGTTTTCATGCCGAGGGCTGTCTTCGCCTTTTTGAAGGCTCTGATATTGTCCGCCATCTTGGACCCGCTCAGCTTTTCTTTGGCGGGCCAGCAACTTCTGAACCTCGTACATGTCTACCATGCCGCGAAACCATTCGACACCCGAGCGGTGCACCAACTCTGGCCGTAGTGTACGGGGCGTCATGTTGTGATTCGCACCCAACTCAGTCTGGCGATCTGCACAATTGATCGAGAGCACGCTCTGCGGGAACAGCAATAGCACTAACGGCAGTAGCAGGCCAATTCGCATTTTCAGTATTTCCTTCGCCTATGAATACTTGCGCCTTCTGACCGGTACCTGATCAATGCAGTTCAAGGCTGTTCAGAAAGTCGCTCACGAGCGGGGATGGTGCCTGATCGCCAAGGCGGCGCAGCTGCAAAAGTGCTGAATTGGCCGCATCCAGTTCCTCGATCTCCCTTGACTGCCCGATCAGTTCGACGTCCGGGAAGAATGGGGATGTTCCGCTGATGCGCCCCAGGTATTCGTGTATGGCAGCAAACCGCTCAGCCAAAAGGCTCCTGTTGTGACTGCCAAACATCTCTATGTCGCCGGACTTCGGCAGCTCCAGCTTGGGAGTGACTTGATGCAGAAAACGACGCAACTCGCGAGCCTCCGTGGATGGCAGTTTACGATTCCCCAGGCGGGCGATCTCCATCAGCGCTCGGTGCAAGCTCACATTTTTTCGCTTGCCCGGTATCAGTCGCTTGGGAAAATCGACACCGGAATGCTGCAGAAAGTCCTCGATTGCCCCTCCCGATACCAACACGTCGGCGTAATTGCGCAGCACGATCTCGGCATCCGGCATGCCCTTCAGCCAACCGTCCAGCATCCGCTGATAGTCAAAATGTATCCCCTTGAAGTAACGTGCGGTTGCCTGTTTTCGTAAGGGCGCCACACGCTTTCCAAACTTCAGGCGCTGTCCATGCCAGGAAATTAGGTACTCGTCCACCCTACGCAGCGTTGCCATCAGCCGCACGTTATCCTCCTCGAAAAGTTTGCTCAGCTTATTGATCGCCCGCGGGGCGATTGCCGCAAAATGGGAGAAGACCTCCGCGGTCAACAGTATCGTGTGCGGTTCAAAGTACTCGATTTGCTTGCATATGGCATTGAGCATCTGCTCCACAGAGGGCAGATTCTTGTGATAGGGAGGAACCTTCGAACCCTTTTGGCGCCAGAAAAACCATCTTCTCCTTTCACTGCTCAACATCCCGAAAGCCAATGCGTTGTGCGCTTCCCGAAAATTTATCGGCAGCTTGTCGTTGTCGATTCTCGCCCGAGCGCCTTTGCCGTCATTACCGAAAAACCTTCACAGTCGACGCACGGATACAAGATACCGCTCTGTAGCAGCTCAACGATGTTTTGAGACAAAAAAGTCTGAAGTGCGGTTGATCCCACCTTGTGGTGGCCGATAAATATCACGACATTCATTGGTTTGAACTCGTCTATGCCATCAAGCCTTACGGCTTGCCGGCGGATACCGGCCTTCCATCACCGGCGGCTTCTTTCGCGTCGGTTTCCTACGCTGCCTGGCCATTCAAACGCGCTCCCTGCTCGTTCAGTTTCCTGGCAATGAACGGCGCTTCCGGGCGCAACAGGTGCGCGTCGCGCATCAACTTATAGAGCCCAGCTAGTCCAGGAATACTATCCTGCCTTGAAAGCCCTCTTGGCGGAACAAGGCACGGCTTTGCCGGAGTATGTCGCGCAGGAGTTCGAAGACGACCTGAAGTGCGGCCGTCTTAAACACGGTATTCCTGATACTACTGTATTATTAAATTCGCATCACCATGGAGTGTCCGCAACAAGGACACTGAAGCAACGTTCTTGCGATGGTGCGTGCCAATCGAAATCGACAGGTCGCGATCGACGTCGGTTCATGGCGCTGCATCGGCCCCAGCCCCGCGCGGGCGGAAGCCGATGGGTAAGGCAGGCGCTTTGAATCGAGCGGCGTTTTTTGCGAAACGAAGTATTTCGGACGCGCCATTGTTGGAAGGGGAATTCCGTCGCAGAGCGGTTAAACAGCACTTTCCACGATCACGCTCTCAGGCCGCGCTTTGACCTCTAATCCGAAGGTATCTTGTCACCAGCAAGAAAACGTGGCTGAGGTCTGCGCACACCATCATTACGGAAACATGCCGGATGCATTCATGGTTGGGACAAAACACCTGAATCCGTGACTTCCAAATCGTACCTGCTGTTTTTGGCGGGCACAGCGGCGGTGAAGGGCGATGAATCGCACGATGCGATGGAGTGGCGGGCGAAGTGATGCTGATGCAGCCGGTTCGGCGTAGCTGTCAGGGAGCTTGCGGATGGTGGTGGCCATCAGCGGGCATAGTTTTGCCGCGGCACCGACTATCGGGTGCTGACAGGATTGGCCGCCGCGGCCGGTCAGAGGCTGAGGACGTGCGCGTAGCAGCGCGCCAGCGCCGCGTAACCCGGATCACCGCGACCGAAGCGCAGGACATAGCGCCGATCAGGGTGTCCTGGCCGATGTAGCGCAGGATGTTGTAGGCCAGTGCTGCCAAAGCCAGCACCAGGGCGTTGGTGTCGAACTTGCCCGAGGGCAGGCGTTCGAGATCCAGATCGGTCTTGAACTCGCTGTGGTACTGCTCGGAGGTTCCGCGGCGTTGATATAGCGCGATCAAGGCGTCGGGAGTGCAGCTGGCTTTGTCCAGGTTGGTCCACCAGCCTTCGAGCTCGAGCGCGGGGAACAGCAGGGGCTGGCCGTGGCGGTCGGCCGTGCGCTCGATGAGGCGCACCACGCGCCGGGCCTCGTGTACTTTGCCCTCAAAAGTCCATTGGATCGTTTCGTCGAAGGTTGCCACGCGCTTGTCGGCACGTTCGGCGACAAAGCCGTTCTTACGCTCAGCCCGTTCGCACCACGCTTGCGGGTCTTCGCCACGCGGATTCCACTTGATCAGGTAGTCCACGTTCTCCGCCTGCAGTTGCTCGCGATTGGCTGCGGCATCGTGGGCACCATCGAGGGAGACCAGCAGGCGCCGTTTGCCGGCCAACGCCTTGGCGCGTGGCAGTACCCGGTCGAGAAAGAAGGCGAAGTCCTTCTGGCTGTGCTGCTCGCCGGGGCGCAGCTCCAAGCCGACGCACCAGGCCTCCTCACCCAGATAGGCTCCGATCGGTGCATAGCCATCACAGCCGTGATAGGTGCGCGCGACCCCTTCCTTTCGGGTCTTGCCGTTGTCGAGACAGAACACGTCGGCATGCAGGGCGACATGCCCGCTGGGCAGCGCGGTGACCGGGGTCTTCAAATTCGACAGCAGCGGCACCAGGCAGTCGTCTACTGCTTCTATCAGCGCCACGGCCTGCTCGTCGAAGCGCTGGCGCAGCCGTGCCGAGGAAGGCACCCGCGCAATGCCCAGCGCCTGGCGGAAGAAGAGGTCATCGCGAATGCCTTCCACGGCCTCGAAATCATTCTTGCCCTGGCACAGCAGGCCCAGGTAGGTCCGCACAAGATCGATATGCGCAATGCCATGGCGCAGCGGCACCGACTTCAAGCGCTTCTTGAGCCCGCTATGGCGGTTGATGATCGGGCCAACGACGGCCAGGCTGCCGGCCGACGCATAGATTTCGGAGTGGCTTTGCTCGAGGATGAACGGCATCGCGAAAGTCACCTGCTGGGTGAAATGGCCAGAAGTGGCCGATGCGTCATTTTACTCGATCAGGGCGATGCGAAATGCGTTCGCAGCGCAGATGAAGTCACGGATTCAGGCTTATGCTAGGAACGGTTGATTTTTTTGGTAATTCGACCCATAAATGCGTGGGTCTTGCATCCATTTGATCTGTTCTGAAAGGGTAATCTGGTGAATTCTCGATGTCTGAGGTGTTGTGCAATGCATTCTGTCTCTCTAAGTTACCCGCTGTGCTTCTTGATCGGCGTGTCCAGTCTGGGTTCTGTAGCTTGTGCCGAACCTTCGGACCAGACCGATGATCTTAGAGGCAACTCTTTACGGGTTTCGAGCATGAAATATCCGGCATCTTCAAAGTGGAAGACAAGCACGGTAGCGCCGTCTGTCCCAGTCGGCTCGTTTATTCAGGGTGCCGACCCGTTCGTGATGAGGTCGCCGGATGGCGCAGCTTATCTCTACACAACGAACAGGCCTGGAATCAATGTGCCGGTGTATAAGGCAGAAAGTCCTCCTGATTGGGTGTCGCTGGGAGACGCTATGCCCAGCTTGCCGCCTTGGGCGAATAGCGGGCGGACCTGGGCGCCCGAGACGATCCGACTGAAATCCGGGAAATACCTGCTCTTCTTCACGGCCAAGGACAGGAAGACCGGCAAGCAGTGTGTCGGTCGGGCGGAAGCAATGAGCCCCGCGGGTCCGTTCGCCGATAGTGCCAGGCGACCTTTTATATGCGATGCGGAGACATTGACCAGTATCGATCCCTCTCCCTTTGAAGATAGCGATGGGGGGCTTTACCTGCTCTGGAAGACGAAGGAGATTAAAGAGGATGGTGAATATCTCACGAAAATCTGGATTCGCTCGTTAACACCCGATGGGCTGTTGGCTGGAGATGATTCGGTGGTGCTCTTGGTCAATGATCTGAGTTGGGAGGGTAAGCATGTTGAAGCCCCTACGCTCGTTAAGAATCAAGGAAAATACTATCTGTTTTATTCAGCAGGTGCATCCTCCTCCATGGGATATTCTGTGAACTATGCGGTCTCCGATTCCGTTTATGGTGCATATCAGAAGTCGTTAAGTGGGCCAATTATTAGAAAGAACGGATTTCTGAAGGGACCGGGCCATCAATCACTGCTCAATCTTGGGCCCGGCTCGTATAAGGTTTTTTACCATTCTGTTTACCCGAAGCGTAAAAAACAGAAGGAAGGCCGTGCCAGATACATAGACCAGAGTTATCTGTGCTTTCAGGACGGTAAGCCGGTGACTCAAAACACCGAGTGCCCCTTGCGATGAGCGTGGGGGCCGATCACGTTGTTTTACTTGTGTTCGTGCCAGACCGATAAACAACGGGGTCGCAGCTACTACAGTTAGGCTACCTGATGGAATGGCGTCCTGTCTGCGTGTGGTGACCGTGCCAAGTATTCGGTAAAATCTCCGCGCCACAGAACACCCTGACATCTCACGAAAACCAGGAAAGCCTAGGCCATGACTCAGAGTCAGCGACCACGCGTTTGGCTGCATATCGGTATGCCTAAAACGGGATCCAGCGCCTTGCAGGCGGTCTTGTTTGATAAAAAGGAGCTGCTCCGGTCCCACGGTTACCTTTATCCGAATTTTAGTAAAAGAAAACGCCTTCGCGCCCGCGACATGCAGCACGTCGCAATAGCCAGAATGCTGGCGCGCAGAGCTGGATCGACCGCCAAGTTTCCAAAGGCGGGATGCTATCCGCCACAGCATCGGTTTGTTGATTATTTAACCGCCGAGGCCCCGGACTGTCATTCTGTCATTCTCAGCACCGAGTACCTTTTTCAGCGCCCGAAGGAGCACCGGGCATGAAGTGTATCTCCCTGGATGAGGGCATGAAAACACTCACTAAGACGGCCGAATATGCTCGTGATTATTTGGCAGGCATGGATGTCAACATCGTTGTGTGGCTGCGACGCCAGGACCGCTGGCTGATGTCGATGTATAACCAGACCATCAAGACCTCGCTGTATCGAGAGGACTTTTCTAAGTTCGCCAAAAATACGATTGGCGTGAACCTGTATTCCATTGTTTCGATCTGGATTAATCTGTTTGGGCGCGATCGCGTCCACTGTTTCGCCTACGACTCGCTCATTGCCGAACGCCGAGACATCGTTCAAGAATTTGCTAACGTGATCGGTATGGATGCTGCTTTGCTGTCTGATGATCGAGACGACGTGCAAAAACAACGAAACACCGGACTGTCGTTGGAGGCGCTCGAGTTAAAACGGATGATCAATCAGCGACTCTCTGCGCTTTCTTACGATGCACGCAGGGAGGGCAATATCGGACGACTTCGCAAACTGGTTGCAAGGGTGAGCGAGGCCTCCGCCGATTGGCCACATGCCATGCTCTCACCTGAAGAGCGACTGGAGTTGATGTCTCCATATATGCGAGGGAATGCCAAGCTTGTGGATCAACTCGGGTATTCCGAATTGTCTGATCTGAACGATCTTTCTGACCTTCAGGCGTTGCGAGAATCTAGCGCATGGAAGCCCCTCTCCGTTGGCGACCAAAAAGCGACGATACGTCAGCTCGCCTCGTTTGCCGTATCTCAGGAGGAAAGGCGAATTTGGGAATCGCGATTTAGTCAGGATCAAATTGTTGCGATGTTCAAAGCCGCCGAGGAAGGGCGTGCGGTTGATGACGTGTGCCGCGAGCATGATATATCGAAGGCGACTTATCTCGATTGGAAAAACAAGTTTGGTGGAATGGAGACCACCGAGTTGATGAAGCGGCTGAAAGTTCTAGAAATAGAGAATCAGCGATTAAAACGGCGTCTATGACCATCGTTGTTGAAATGGCTCCGCGGGTGAAGCATTTGTTTGGCGGCGGGATTGTTACTTGGTCTTTTCGCTTGGCCGCACGGGGATCATCGAATCTGGATTCGTCCCTCTTGAATGGGACGCACGGACGGCACAGGGTGTCGGGGACGATTGATGCAATATCAAGGAAGTCTGTGTTCTTAAACGAGGCGTTCGCCTAGGCGCTCACAGAATAAGACAATGAAATTGGCAAGCCGCGTACGATCCAGGTATCTGTGGCTTTTCATTTCCGATGCGTATTTGAGACCGCCTCTGTTGAAGCTTTTTAATTATAAAGAGATTGTCTAATGACCGTATTGCAGAATATTATATTTCCAGACTCGAGTGTGTGCACCGAGCATGCCCTTTATTATCATTTGAAGGGGGTCGGCGGCTATAGTAGCTCAGATCAATCTCTACACCTGAATAAAGGCGTACTGCATTACTCGATACCTATTTCAATTCGTTCAGCGTAGGAAAATGGGCAGCGGCGGCCGGACTCCAGAGTCTGTTTTTCGCGGGTGAAGGAAGGGGGTGTTTCGAGTTGCGGTTGCTCCACGCACACCCGTACAAGTCATGGGAAATGCTTTATTGCGATGTTCATACATTTTCAGAAACGGGCTGCCTTTCGAGCTGATCTCTCACACTTTGCCCACAATGCCACGCAGGGCGTTATCGTCGCTGAGATCAACGCCCTGGAAGACGGGTGCGCATTTTTTGGCGGCCTCTACGAGACCGATCAGGTCCCAGGTCATTGGCCCCGGCTTGCTTATAAGCATCACAACCTTTAAGCGCGAAAAGGCGGTTCGGCACACGGTCGCCCGTCTAGATCAATTTCTATCAGACACGCAGTTGGGCGACAGGGTGCATACGTTCGTCGTCGATAATGGTCGAAGTGCGGAAATCGAGTCGAATGACCACGTAACGTTGATAGAGAATCAGAATCTGGGGGGCGCCGGGGGATTCGCGCGAGGTCTGCTGGAGGCGCGAAAGCGCGATTTTACCCATTGTCTGTTTATGGATGATGACGCCTCCTTCCACATGGAGAATATCTATCGAACCTATATTTTTCTTGCATTAGCCACTGAAAGCCGCACAGCGGTGGCTGGCGCGATGATCAACAACTCTCACAAATGGCGCATGTGGGAAAACGGCGCGGTTTTCGATCGATTTTGTCATCCCCAGTTTATTGGTACCGATCTGCGTTTGCGCGATGAGATCTTCCGCATGGAATTCGAGTCCGTGTACAACAACGCCAACGGATATTATGGCGGCTGGTGGTATTTCGCTTTCCCACTCCAACATGTCGAACATTTTCCCTATCCCTTTTTTGTGCGGGGCGACGATATCAATTTTTCGCTTGCCAATGATTTCCTTATTCATACGCTCAATGGTGTGACGTCTTTCCAGGATGATTTCCACGGAGAAGGAATCACCTCTGACACTTTATCTTGATCTGCGTGGACATCTATTGCACCACATGCTATTCGAAGAGATGGAACTGGGTCCAGTCAAAACCATTGGCATTGCCTGGCACTTCATTTGGCGCAGCCTCATGCGTTTCCACTACGAAACGGCAGAGGCTCAACTGCTGTCATTGAAGGATGTGATGCGGGGACCGTCGTTTTTCACCGAAAACATTGACATGGGTGAACGTCGCCAGGTCATCAAAGAACTGGCGCAGAACGAGATTTGGCATCCAATTGCCGAGATTGAGGCATCCAAGCGTTCGGTGTTTCCGGCGCGGTTTAAGTTGTCGCGGCTATTGATGGTGCTGACGTTCAACGGCCACCTTCTGCCTTTTTCGAGTCGTTGGCTCAACTACGTCGTCGTGCCCATACACAAGCGTGGTCTTATGCGCCCAGCCTATGGTGCCACGCGGATTACCTATCTGAATCTGGGTCGAGACAAAGGCTATACGGTGATTCAGTCGAAACGCGAGTTCTTCAGCCTGCTGTCACGCTTCTTGCGTACGGCGATTCGTTTTGTCCGCGATTACCCGAACGCTCAGGCAGGCTTATCGTGAGGTTTTTCCCACAGATGACCTCCGAGGGTTACTGGAAGGATGCGTCTGAATAGGCTCCTAGCCACATTGGCCCACTGTTGGCTATTTTGACGACATGGAGTCCCATCCGTTTGTCCCCGTCCCTGTTCGGCGAACAAAGCCGTGTTTGTGACATTAATAATAGAGATATTTCGCAAAAGGCATGAAGTATGAGCGATAGGTCGTTGTTTATACATATCGGCTGTCATAAGACAGGAACAACATCGATACAACAAGCCCTTGCTGCTGAATGAGGAGGCGTTGGCTAATAAGAGTATGCAGTTTTATTATCGCGACTACTTTTCTGGCAATAACTTGGCGCCTGATCTTCATTCATGGATCAGTTTTGATCACGGCATAGGAATCGTTCCGGATGGAATGCGTATCAGGGATGCAGAGCAATTGGCGCAAGAGTTATCGAAGCTGGAGACAGATGTAATAATTTCATCGGAAAATTTTTCCTTTATTTTCGATCAAAACGAAATTACTAGTCTACAAGCGTCTTTAGCGCAGAACTTCTCAAACATCACGATAAATCCGCTACATTCGGCGACAGGATCAGCATGTCATCTCCCACCATCAAGAGGAAACCCGAAATGACACAGACGGGCGGAGTATGATTTGTATGGTCACTCGACCCGGGCCATACCGCATTACGAAGCGAAGCATGACTTGTATCTCGATTATCATAAAAGGTTAGGTATGTGGGCCGACGCCTTCGGTGATGAAAACCTTGTTATAAAAGTATTTGATCGAAAGAAATTGTTGAATAGCGACGCGGTCGCAGATTTTTTTGACGTCATCGGGGTGGATGAGTTTTAACTGGTAGAAGAGAAGAATATGTCGTTGAGTGCTGTGCAGGTCAAGGTGGGTCATCTAGTAAATTTCATCGATATCGCACATAAAAGACTGATCACAGACTTGGTCTTGCCCAAGCTGGTGGAGCTCAGACAAGTTGGCGCCCCCAAGAAGGGACGCGCTTCAATACTATACGCATTATATAGAAAGACAAGGTATTGAACGAGAGATTCGGGAATCGCTGAAAAAGAGTCCATTTTCGATGAGGACTTTGCAATGTATCCTGAAGAAGCAGCGGACGTCTGGAGCGAGCAGGCGGCAAATGAGGCCATTGTTGCGATCTTAGAGACCATGAATCATGTGTACGGCCGCCTGAGTGCCGATGAGCTAAGGGATGCGGCGATAACGCTCGACAGCGTAAAGCTGGAGATCAGTCACAAGCTGATGAAACTCGACCAGATGCTCCGCCCAAATGGCCCGTTGATCAATCAAAAACTCGAAGAATACAGAGCGCGTTTGCAGAATCGTTCAACATCGATGAGTCTTGAGTTCGGCAGTTTTATTAACCCAGCAATATGAAGTTTGAACTTTTTGTGTTTACGCATGCCACAAAGGTTCATGGACAAGACAGATGCACGATACCTGCCGCTGGCGGAGCTCAATGAGCGCCGACGGCGGGCAGTCAAACTCCGGGAGCTCGGCATGACGCTGCGTGAGGTGGCGGCCCAAGCAGAGCTGTCGGTACCGACGGTAATGGCGGCGCACCGAGCCTACCTGGCGGGCGGTTGGGCTGCCGTCGATGTCAAGCCACGTGGACGCAAGCAGGGTGATGGCGACAGCTGACGGCAGCGCAGGAGGCGCAGATCCGCCGGCTGATCTGCGACAAGACGCCGGATCAGCTCAAGCTGGGCTTCGCGCTGTGGAATCGGCAGGCGGTCTTGCAACTGGTGCACGATCGGCTGGGCATCAAGCTGCCGATTCGCACGGTCGGTGAGTACCTCAAGCGCTGGGGCTTCACGCCGCAGAAGCCGATCAAGAAGGCCTATGAACAGCGCCCGGCAGAAGTGAAGAAATGGCTCGATGAGGAATATCCGCAGATTGCAGCACGCGCCAAGGCCGAGCAGGCGGAGATTCACTGGGGTGATGAGACCGGACTGCGCTCGGATGATGTCCGCGGCCGTGGCTATGCCCCGAATGGTCACACGCCCGTTGTTCGAGTCAACAACAAGCGTGAAGGCCTGAGCATCATCTCGACGGTGACCAACCGGGGCAAAGTGCGCTGGAAGATCTTCGAAGGCGCGATGCATGCTGACCTGCTGATCGATTTCTTCAAGCGTCTGATCAAAGACGCCGATCGCAAGGTGTTCTTGATTCTCGACAACCTGAAGGTGCATCACGCCCGCAAGGTGAAAGCCTGGCTTGCTGATCATGAGGATGGGATTGAAGTGTTCTATCTACCCAGTTATAGCCCCGAGCTGAATCCGGATGAATGCCTGAATGCTGATCTGAAGGATGGGGTGACCCGGCGTGCACCGGCACGCAGCAAAGGTCAGCTCAAGAAGGCAGCTATCAGCCATCTGCGCAAATTGCGAGAAATCACCCCAACGCGTCCGCAAGTACTTCGAGCACAAGCCGGTTCGCTATGCTGCATAAAAACATTTCATTGCCGGGTCAATAATCGCGTGAGCGATTATTTTCTTGGCTTGGGGTCGCGATTGAAATGGTCCACTACAACACCACGCCATTGGGCAGCACGACCGCAAGCACTTCAGCGGTCTTTGCGCTCACGTAGGTGGCTGGTACGAATACCACACGGCGGCCACGTCGGGCGATCTCTTCGGCTTGCTGAAACTTGCGCCGCCACTAAGACAAACTGCGAGTAATTCAGGTCTTCTGCCTTGCAATTGGTCATCTGGGATCCCCCCGATCCCCGCCAGGCTTCGATCTGTGTCCGCCAGTAATCGGTACGTGCTTCCCGCTGGGCTCGCTCGGACATGGTCTTCTCCTGTGTGTGTCAACAGGAGGCAGTCTTTGTCAGCTCGCGCGAGAACGTATAGATGCTGATTCGTGGGCGATTCAAGCAAACTGAAGCATGGAAATCTTTTCGTGCGGAAAAGCCAGTCACAGCTTCATTTCCAGCCTGCTACAATGTGATCGCGACCTATTTGCATAGGACCTTCCTGACCCACAAGTGCGATTTCAGGCTGCCCGATCAGTGGTCATCGAAAGCAATTTTCGCAGTTGTCTTCATTCAGTCTGCAACCTTCCTTTGGTCCCTGAGCATTCGAAGGGTAACCATTTCTGTCAAGCGTTCTGCTATTACCGAAAAATCCAGGGCATATCCTGACTCCGCCAAGCGTCCGTTTCGAACATCGCGCAACAGCTCCTGCTCTTTGTCAAAGAGAGATGCCGGCACCAAGGCGCGAAACAGATCACGGTAGGCTTGAACAGTATTTTCGACGAGAAAACCGTATTTTCCACCTTCGAGAAGATCCGACATACGTCCGCAGGGAATGCTGACAACCGGGCGGCCACATGCAAGATATTCCACCACCTTCAGACTGCCGCTCGTAAATTGCCGGCCTGGGTAAAATTCCACGTTGTAGGGTGCCATACATACGTTTGCTGCACCAATGAACTTTGACGCCTCTGTTTGTCCTACCCTGCCTGTAAAGACAACCGCAATCCCAAGACGATCGCAGAATGCTTCTAGCTCCTGCCTTCTGCTGCCGTCCCCAATCATACAGATCAGGAGGTTACGGCCGCCTTGATTCGCTGCGGCCTCCAGAAACGGATACGGATCATGGATCAGGCAGTTTAGGGAACCCACGTAGGCCAAAATGAACGCCGATTGATCAAGCCCCAACTCAGCTCGGCATGCTTCGCGATCTCTCGGGTAGAAAATATCGCGATCGTAAGCAGCGGGTAGCGGCAGCCATTGGGCGTCAGCCTTGATATAGTCGTTTTGTACCAGCCATGAGCGCATCTGGCGAGTTTCGGTAATGATCGTGTCCGCAACGCGCAACCACTTTTTCTTGTTGGCAATCAATCGGGATCGGAAGATCGGCCATAACATTTGCTGCCAGCGTGATCTTGGAAAGCTCTTTCCGTTGATCTTGCTCAAGTGAAACTCACCTTCCAGGATGGGCGCGCCGGGTGTCCCGTACTTGGCAAAGCAGTGCGTCAACGCCCCATCCAGACGCCATGTCTTCTCGATCACATAATCGAATTCGGTGCTCCGCGATTTCGCGAATCGATCCAGGTTTTCCATGCAGCGATCCACCGCGGCAAAATCGTTCGGCGTGAAGAAATCCCCCTCCTCGACCCCATCAGCGACTGAATCAAGCACAGCAAGTTGACGGCAGTCGAGATTCAGCGGCTCGCGTATCGTGCGAAACACGAGTGTCACTGCAAACGTCTTCTCCAAATGCCTTACCAGGTTGCTGACCTCGACAGCAAACGTGGTATTTTTTCGGCAATTGTTGCCGGGAAACGCGATGCAAAGCCTGGGTTTCGCTCGTATCATGCGCCTATTGGAAATCAGCCGCTAGCAATGAGCAAGCTCTGGTTGCTGTGACATTGCTTGCTGCTTTTTTGGGACATTTGC
The DNA here is from genome assembly GCA_963753845.1 of uncultured Gammaproteobacteria bacterium. Taxonomy (GTDB): domain Bacteria; phylum Pseudomonadota; class Gammaproteobacteria; order Chromatiales; family Chromatiaceae; genus Thiosocius. Next base: position 46,671 of record CAVWEI010000025.1, on the reverse strand, counting down.
CATCCGCAGTGACGGATTCAGAGAAACTCACGCCTACTGGGCAGGCATATGATGCTGCAATCAAACAGACCAACGGCAGGTCAGCGAGCCCGTACATTGACCTTTTCGTTACAAGCCTAGAGACCCGGCGGTGGATATTGGCGTCGTGATGCTTGTGAAGAACGAGGTACTGCGGATCGAGGATGCGCTGGCGCCAATCCTTGATCAGTTGGCCGAGATTATCGTGTTTGACACCGGCTCAACCGACGGGACGCCGGATCTGATGCGAGAACGGTTGGGAATAGAACCCCTATCCGGAAGCCTGGACCCAGAGCGTTGCGGGAGCCATGCCGACCTGCGAAACGAGGGCCTGAGGCGGCTCGAGTCTCCCTGGTGCTTGACACTGGATGCCGACGAAAGACTGGACCCCAGGGACCTGCGCCGACTCAGAAAACACCCTCCCCCGATGGATATCGGCGGACTGTTCTTCCGCTGGCGTAACTTTCTCGAGCAAGGCGAAGTTTTTGATGACTACAAATGCGCATTGTTCCGTAACGGATTCACAAAGGTAGGGCTGATCCACGATAACGTGCAGCCTTCTTTGCGGCGCACCGGGTCAATTGCAGTGTGGACTGATGCAGTCGTGCTTGAGCACCGGCCGGAAGTAAGAAAAGAGCCATGGAAACGCAGCATGTACCGGGAACGACTGGCGTGTGCGATGAAGTGTGAGCCGGAGGTGCCCCGTTATCCCTGGTTCGCTGGATATGCTGCCCTGCAGGAGGGTCGTCCGGGAGATGCGCACATATGGCTATCCCGGGCGGCCCAGAGCCGGCATCCGCTTTACCCTGTCGAACGCATTAACGCCCGGGTTGCACTGACGGCACTCTCCGCCTGTCAAGGAAAGCTCGATGAGACACGGGCTCACCTGGCATTGGCCACCGCGCTATGGAAAGAGATGCGTGAAGACTTCGAGGTAAGCGTCAATCGCTGGCTCGAACCCTGGCTCCTGGGAGCTGCGGCAAACGTAGCGGCCGGTGACCTCGAACCGGTGACGGTTCCGCGATTCGCGTGCTGAAACTCAACGATCGTTTAGCAGGCTGCAACCATCCATCCATGGGTGCTTTTCCGCGCCAATCAGGTCCATGAGCGTGGCGGAAAGATCGACCACCGAACCGTCCCGGGGGGTGTCGCGTCCATGAATACGCGGGCCGACTGCGGTCCAGAACCCCAGCGGCCGGTGACCCCCTGTACGAAACCAGGGATAGGGCCCAAACACCCCCAGCGCCGGATGACTGAAAACGTCGCTCAACGCGGCCTCTGACCACCGGACGACGAGATCGGCCGGGGACGAATGAATTCCCCATCGTCTCGGGCGATAGACCACGTCGTCCACCACCGGTTTCCCGGTTCTGTGGTCTACCAGGCCAAGCAGTAAGGCCCTGATTTCTTTCGCAAGGCCAGGCGCCGAGAGTGGCTCCACAAAGCCAAGACTTTCGCGGCCCGTAAGGTTGAAGCGAATCGTCCCGTCAGCGTAGCTGGGTAGCGCGAATGCCCGCATGAGCGGCCACAACGGCCTATACCATTGAGCCGGCTGCCAGTTCAGCACATCCCCTGTTGCCGCCAGCTCTGACGGTCCCGTGAGGCGATCATCCCCGGCCAAGGTGCGAAGACCCCAGACTTCGTGTTTCCAATGCTGCGAATAGTCTCCACGCGGCATCGGGGGATTCTCTGCACCCTTGGCCACAAAGGCTTCACCAAAGGACCATCGCGCAAGCACCTCCGGCAGGATTGCCATACTGGGGACATCCAATCCGTTGGCCACCATTCCATGCAGAGAGAAAACGACGATATGAGCATCGTCCGGCGCGTCGTTGACCAGCGCATCGACTACCTTGTCGGCATCGGCATAGAGCCTGCGGATGCGGTCCGTTCCCGCGCGATGCAAGGGATGGGCCTGGCCATGATGCCAAAGTTCGTGACCGCCGGAATGGGTTTCTCCCACGACCGTAAGAAACAGCCGCCACGACTCACGACTGAGCAGATCCTTAGACACACTGATACGACGCTGCAATGCCGTCCTTACTTCTGTATCAAACACCTCGAGCGCTTCGGGATCGTACGAGTTGGTCGCCGTTTCATCATCGACCGGGCTGACACCGTGCCGCTCTTGCAGCGCAGCCAGGAGCCCTGGCGGCGATGAACATGCCGGCCCCTGCTGGGAGTGGCTGCCCCACCCCAGGACCTCGATACCATTACGGTCCGCCTGCAGACGGGTCTGAGGAACGTCAAATATGCAGACACGGCCCTCTACCCCTTGATAGAAAGGCGGGAAAGCGTCGAACAGATAGGCTCCCGCTTCATCAGTCCCGTAGGTCTGCGGGTTGTAGCGTATCGGGCCCCAGTACCCCGTCTTGTCGGGCCAAGCCCCCGTAAGGAAATTGGTCCAAGGGGTTTCCGCCCGATAGATTTCTGCATTGGACAACCTGCCGGTGACTCCCCGGGCCCTCAGACGGGCCAGCGCGGGCATGGTACCGTCCGCGACGTAGCCGTCCACGAGCGCCGTGTCGGCGGCATCCAGCCCAATTGCAATCGTCGGTGGCGTCACGCTTTTGTCAACTCGTTGCGGAAATCTTCGTATTTCCCGCCTGCGCTTCGCGCTATCTCGTCATGTTCAGTGACTTCGATCGTGAACGGGTATTGTGTGCGCTTCTGAATGACCTCCGCCAAAGCTGCACGCTGGTGTCCAGTCAGTGGACTCTCAGCGGCCACCTGAAGCTCGAGCGTATCAATGGCGCGTTGTATGACCCGAAATTGTTTGACGGGAGCGATGTCACGAAAACGGCTGTCTGCGAACAGCGGCCAGCTCGTTCTTCCGTCCGGGTAGTTCAACATATTACGGACCCGACCCAGTATCCGATTGATGACTGGCAAAGTGCGGCCACATGGCGAGACCTCACCACGTTCTGCATAGTCGCCAATTGCATATCGAATGAGTGGCATCCCATAGTTGTGAAGGGGTGTAACGGTCACCCTCCCGCTATCGCCGGGTTCCACTTGCATGTCGTTATCGTCGAGCAATTCAACCCGTACGACCTCATCCGGAACCAGATAGTGATCACCCTGTGGAGCCTGAAAAGCCATGTAGCCGACTTCCGTTGCACTGTATAGATCGCTGATCGGAACGCCCCATTGCTCGAGGCAGCGCGTCCGCAATGCCGGCGTGACAGATTCGGCAAGCGTGATAACCTGCCGCATCCCCGGGAACAACCGTCCATCGGAATCTGTCGCTTGCAGCAGGGCACCGAGGTTGGACGGATACGTCATCAGGTAAGAAGGTGGAGCCCGCTGCAGCCATTCGATTTGATCTGTCGGGTCCGTCATGATGTCAAGCCCGAAGCCCGGACCTCTATACCCCAGCACACCCTCTGCCCGCCCCCAGAAACGCGCCTTCTTGCCGGTAGGAAAAGAGGCGCCACCATTACGAAAATACCGGATGCTGTGCCAGGGCCTCGACATATCCCGTCGCTGCCAAAAATGATCGCGCATCGTGGCGGCATCCCAGAATAATCCGCAAAGCGCTGTTTGCAGTACTTTCAACGGAATGCCGGTCGAGCCAGAAGTGGTGTTGGAATGCACAGAACCATGCCCGGCTGGAACATTTCGCGCCTGAAGGCTTTCGCTGTTGCGCTGCACCTCCGCTCGGGTGAGTACCGGAATCCTGCGCCAGATATCCTCGGTCAGGGGCCGGTCGGGGCTGAAGCCCGCGGACCTGAGTCGCCCCTCGTAAAACGGAACCTCTTTCAGCGCATGCGACAACAGGCTGTGCAGTTGCGCCCGTTGCGAGGCCTCACGGATATGCGGCGGCTGGCGCTCCGTCTTCTCCATCTGCTGGAGTATCCAGCGCAACATTGCCGCGCGCGGTGGCAACAGCGCAGGCCATACGAGCCCACTTGGCGGATTCGTTGCATACATTTATTCCAACCTCAATCGCTGGCTCTTCAGTGGAATTCGTGGGTTCGATAGTTAAGATTTGAGGAATTTGTTGAGCTTTCGGCAAGTGTTGTCGAAGGGTTTCTGCTCGCCGGGATCAAGCGGATTGCGTAGTAACGGCCCCCCTTCCTCATCGATGGTATACATCACCAAGTCTATCGCGGGCTGTTTGCGTAGGGATTCATCCCAGTTGATGGCGATGATGATTTCGCCGCCCAAAGCCCAAAGGTTGTCGACATGGCGTTTGAGGGTGCGCCGGGTCAGGCCCTGCTGAATCAGATGTTCTATAAAGGGCGTGAGGACCGCGACAATCGCTTTTCCCGCTACTCGATCCGGTTCGTCACCCATCCAGCGATCGGGCCATTCATCGAGATCGGGAACAAGCGCCGCTACGGCTGGTGATGCACCGGATCTTTTAGCACAAAGCGTAGACTGACTCATGGGCATTCATTCGATACCAGAGGGCGGGCTATGCTGCTGACCACGATACTCAATCAATGCTATCGGTTCAAAGGGTTTGTTTATGGTCAGGCAAGCTGGATACAGCATCTGGGCCAGCAGGCCATTGAGGTGGCGGTCAGGCCGCGAAAAGGCAGTCGCGCACAGTGCTCTGGTTGCGGCGTGCGTTGTGCCGGCTACGATCACCTGCCGGCACGGCGTTTCGAGTTCATCCCGCTGTGGGGCTTTCCGGTCTTTCTGGTGTATGCCAGGCGCCGGGTGAATTGTCCTGATTGCGGCATCGTGGCTGAAGTGATCCCCTGGGCCGATGGGAAACACCACTTGACGAAAGCCTACATGCTGTTGCTTGCGCGCTGGGCAAGAACGCTATCGTGGCGGGAAGTATCCAGGGCGTTCCACACCTCCTGGGAGCAGGTATATCACGCGGTCGAGTGGGTGGTGCAGTGGGGCCTCGAACATCGGTCGCTAGAGGGTATCAGGGCGATAGGCGTCGATGAGATCCAGTACAGCAAGGGACACAAATATCTCACGCTGGTCTACCAGATCGATGCCGGAAGTGTGCGCTTGCTGTGGACGGGACGAGAACGAACGATGAAGACGTTCAAGCAGTTTTTTGACGTCCTGGGTAAAGAGCGTAGTTCGCACATCGAGTTTGTGTGTTCCGATATGTGGAAACCCTATCTTCGGGTGATTCGAGAACGTTGCACACAGGCATTGAACATTCTCGATCGCTACCACATCGTGGCCAAAATGAACGACGCGTTAAATGAAGTGCGCACCGAGGAAGCGCGGCGAATGAAACGCGAAGGCTATGAACCGGTTCTGAAAAAGACACGTTGGCTGCTGCTCAAGCGCAAAGGCAACCTGAAGCAAAAAGACAAGGGGCGATTGCGAGATCTTCTACACTACAATCTGCGCACTGTGCGTGCCTACCTTTTGAAAGAGGATTTCCAGCAATTCTGGGAATACACATCGCCCACTTGGGCGGGTATGTTTCTCGATCAGTGGTGTCGGCAGACGATGTACTCCCAGATTGACCCGATGAAGAAGTTCGATCCGTGAGCGCATGGTCTGAGCGCACCAAGCATCGAGGAACTTGCCGGCCCACGCCGTGGACTGGTACTCCCACAGTTGCTGAAACTGTTCCTTGAGCAAGTAGGCGCGCACGCTCTTGAGGTTGTACTGCAGCAGGTCGCGCAACTTCAGCTGTTGGTTGTCCGTCAGATTCTTCGGTCGCTTGAGCAGACACCAGCGTGATTTCTTCAGCACGGGCTCATAGCCTGCCTGTGCCATCCGCCGCGCCTCGCCGGCACGCACTTGATCGAGCGCCAGGTTCATCTTGGCGACGATATGAAAGCGATCGAGGATATTCAGGGCGTTGGTGCAGTGCTGCCTGATCAGCGTCAGATAGGGCTTCCACATGTCCGAGCAGACGAACTCGATCTGCTCGCTCAGGTCCTTGCCGATGAGGGTGAAGAACTGCTGGAAGCTCTCGGTGGTTCGCTCCTTACCCACCCAGATCAGGCGCTGGCAGCCCTCGTCGAGCTGGTAGACCAGCGTAAGGTACTGGTGTCCGCGCCCGTACTGGATCTCATCCACACCGATGGCCTTGAGGGCGTCGAGGCTTCGCTGCTGCAAACCCCACTGTACAACGAACTCGACCGCGTTGAAGACCTTCTCCCAGGAGGTGTGGAAGCTGCGCGCCGCCTCTCTCCACGAGAGCTTCCGAGCCCAGTGAGCCAAGTACAACATATAAGCATTGCACAGCGTGTGCTTGCCCTCGGCCCAGGGTACGGACTCGACCTTCACGCCGCAGCGTGGGCATTGCACTCGGCGCATGGCGTAGACCAGCATCACCGCATAGCCCCAGATCGGGATAAACTCGAAGCGCCGCGCCGAGAGTTGGTCGTAGCCCGGTGCTGGACGCTGGCAGCACGAGCATCGCGCCTTCGAGCCCTTGCGGGGCCGCACTTCGATCTCGATGGTCTTGGTGGCCGTGCTCAGCCGCGCGGCGTGGTACACGAAGCCGGGAAACCGGTGGCAGTCATTGAGCAGGCGTGTCAGCAGCATGGTTGGTAAGAATGACAAGATGGAGAATGTCGTCATTATCGGTGACGCCGAGGACGGCGCGGCACTGCTGGCGTTATGTCCTGATCTGCCGGAGTGGCCACAGCGCTGGCATATCGAGTCCAATGACATCCCGGTCGGCGAGCACATCGTCGATGCGTTCAAGCCTTTCCTGCGACACATGATACGCAACGGCCTGGCGCCGAGGACCCTGAAACGCCACCGTGACCACCTGTGGATGTTGGGTGGCGAACTCATTCGGCGTCGGCAAGACGACCCGGACCTCAAACGCCAGTCCGTGTCAGAACTCCTATCGGAACTCATCGACGAGGAAACCGGTCCGCTCATCTGGCCGCGTATCACCGAGTCACAGCAGGAAGCCTTCGATGCCACCTGTCGGAAACTGCATCGGTTCCTCTGCGACACGTCCGCGGGAGCCCACAAACCCTGAAAACAACCCACAGATTCCGCTGACGATCCCTTTTTTCAATGCCAAGTGAGTCCGACAGTTACGGTAGTAGCTGCAGTATTCACGAAGGATCCGGCGCAGGTGCCGCTCATTGAGTACGATGACGTGATCTAAACAATCCCGGCGAATGGAACCGATCACGCGTTCGACGAATGGATTTTGCCAAGGCGATCGGGGCGCTGTAATCACCTCCTCGATTGCCAAACTCTTGATCCGTCGCTGCACAGTGTCACCATAAATGCGATCGCGGTCACGCAACAGATAACGTGGTGCGGTATCGAACGGAAACGCCTCCACGATCTGCCGGGCTGTCCATCGAGCAGTTGGGTTCGCAGTCACATTGCAGTGCACAATCTGCCGTCGATCATGACGGAGGACGATGAACACATAGAGCACAAGAAACGTGGCGTTTGGAACGGTGAAAAAATCCATCGAGGCCAGGTCCGTTACATGATTGTCGAGCAAGGTTCGCCAAGTCTGCGAAGGCGGTTTTCGATGACGGGCCATGTACTTGGAAACCGTGGCTTGAGAGACCTCAATTCCCAGCTTGCGCAGTTCTCCATGGATTCGCGGTGCTCCCCATCCAACATTCGCCGACTGCATTTCATGGATGAGATTTCGTATTTCTAGATCGACCGGCGGTCGGCCTACGCGCCGGCGCCGACTCTCCCACCGCCAATAGCGTCGAAAGCCTTCTCGGTGCCAACGCACGACGGTATCAGGGTGCAATGCGTGCAACATCGCCCGCTATCCGTTTACATACTTTGCGAACAGAGCCTAGAACAGGCGGTCAAGAGCGGACGCCCGCGGACGCTTCACCGACGACTTGAGCATTGCGAGCTGCTGGCGCAGTGCCAAATTCTCGAGGGCCAATCGTCGGTGTGACTGGAATAGAGAGCGTAACGTTTTCAGTACTGCCGCGACCGATTCAGCATGCCGATGATGCTTCAACAAACGCCAAGAAATTTCAGGGAGTTCAGCCCGATCCAGTTTTCAGAAGGCACAGGCGTCGGACGGGCACACGGACACGCCAGCCTTCCTTAGCCATACGCCGCGCGATGTATCGTCCGACAAATCCGGATCCGCCGTAGATGGTCACCAGTCTAGACATGCCTCAGGCCCTCGCCGTCTTTTGGTTCGGACATTGATCTATCTTTGGCGGACATTCGGAACAAGGCGCAAAAACGCCGCGATTAAACATCCGTTGCGCCGATTCGCCCTTTTTTGTACCTTTATCGAAACAAATTAAAATTTTAGCAGGACATTATGGCCGAACATGGCAACACGACGCCGATTTCTTTACTTGTAGATGCGTCACGCAAAGACAGTTTCGAGACCTATCGCGCGGAAATGGAGCAGTCCATGCTCTTCGTGTCCAAGCGGCGCAACCGTGTCTACGCCATTCAACAAGCCATCGCTCGGGATCCCGGTGATGGGCTGTATGTCGAATTCGGCGTCGCCGCAGGCGATGGATGCCGCCTGTTTGGCGAATTACTTGCCCCCCACGGGCGTCACATGCATGGATTGGACAGCTTTGAAGGCCTCGAAGAAGACTGGACTGGCTTTCACATAGGCCGAGCCGCCGGCGCGTTTTCACAAGGTGGAAAACTGCCCGAAGTGCCCGATAACGTGACCCTCGTGAAGGGCTGGTTGCAGGACACGCTGGGTTCGTATCTGGAAGAAACCAAAGATGCGCCCTTCGCCTTCATACATATGGATATGGATACGTATACGCCGACCCGCTACGCGCTTGAAGCCGTTAAGCCGCGCCTGCGCAATGGAACAGTGATCCTGTTCGACGAACTCTTCGGGTATCCAGGCTGGCGTCACCATGAACACAAGGCACTGGAAGAGGTTCTGGAGCGCACAGATTACGAGTTCCTCAGCTTCTCGAACGAGGCCGTCGCCATCGAGATCACGCGCACACCGTCACCCGAACTGCCCGCCGCCAACAAAGCCGAAAAATCCGTTTGACAGTGCGCTCTGCCGAGCTTCAACGCACGGCTCACGACACCTGCCCAGGTGGCGGAATTGGTAGACGCGCTAGGAGCCTGCGCGGTAGAACTGGCGGTAGCCGAGGGTTTCCCAGTTCGAGTGCGGTTTGGTGGTCGTTTGAGGAGCATAGTGGGCGCTACGTGACGAAAATGAACGCCGGAGCGCGCCGGAGTGGGGAAGCCGCAGGGCCTCCATGTTCTGCCGCGCAGACTCCTAGCTTCAGGTGCTAGTCTTGGCAACGATGTGGAGGTCAGGCGGCTAGAGATCTGGGGATAAAACTACCGTTCAAACGTCAGGTCGGGGTCGACGCCCTGGTCAAGGACGCGAAGGATGACGGCCGTTTTATTCCCGAGGCCCTGCTCGCAGACCCGAAACTACGTCCGTCGCTAATTACCCCGGGCACCTTATTCGTGATCCGCAATCCTGAAGACGACAAGGATTGGACTCACGTCGAGCCGGACTCGACACCTTCGACACCATCGAGGGCAACACCAACGGCGCGGACCGTGATGGCGCCAATGCCAAAAAATCCAACCGGAGCTATAACAACAAAGACTTCCTGCGTTCAGTCTGATCCGACAATGCCGCCGGGCAACTCAACTGCCGGCGTGTCGCTTTTTACGCCGTGTCACGGTCGGGCCGCAACAGCCGCAAGGTGTGCACGCTTCAGACACTGCCCGCCTGCGACAAGCCGTTCGAAGGTGCCCGGATTTTCGCTGCATGCTGGGACACAGAACAGATCAATACGACGATTTGATAACGGAACCCCGCCGATCTCCCCAACGACTTTTTTGGGTGCAAAGCCAAGTCGAAAGATCAAAGCATTCTCTATCTGGATCAAACTCGGACAAGGAAAAAGAAGCCTAGACTTGAGCAAAGCCAATCAAACACATACCACCCGGCTCTCTTAAACATCCGCGCCGGGAATCTTTCAATCTTATCCCCCACCACCTTGCTGAACTTCGCTAATGCTCGCGCCATCCTGAATCAGAAGGACGACAACCCGAACCTCACCCAAATTTAAACGAATTTCTTTAGCTCGCTGAAAGCTACCTTTATTCCACGCCTTATGTCGTCACCGAGAAACAGCCCGCCCCCTCATGACCTTTAGAACCGCATTCACAACTTCCTCTTGGCTGACTTTCTTCAAATGACGGCGAGCTAAGCGGGAATTATCCTCGAAATCGAAATGAAAATACTCTTTTTCGATACAGATGGAAGATGGCCCGAGAGGATGCCAGCGCTTCGCACTTGTTTTCTTAGTTGGATTGGGTATAACTGTAACCGTAGGGCATCCCATTGCAGCCGCCAAATGGGCAGGCCCGGTATCCCGAGAGAAATACACAGCCGCACTATTCAAGAGCCATGCAAGCTCGGCCAATTCGAGCTTTCCGATAAGACTCAACAACAGACCATCCGGCGCCTTTACTTGTTCCAGAAAATCCAATATTGACGAATCTTCCTTGTCGACACCAACAAGCACAACCTGTATACCTTGCTTGAAAAGAGATTCCGAAACCGATATATAATAAGAAGTCGGCAACCGCGGCTTACCTGCGTGAGCACCAAGATGCATCACAGCATAGTGCAATGCCAATCGCCCCGCATTCATCAAAGCATCGACTTTATCCTTAGCCCCGCGATGAGGATGGCACAAAGGCGCCAATACGTCGGGACAAGATACATTCAACACTTTAAGCAAATCAAAGCTATACGCAGCCTCATGCTTGAGCCCGAGATGCTTTCGCGACAGAATGGGGTGCGTCAACGATGTCAGATCTCTTTTATTGTCAACAAAGCCGACACGCAAAGCCACTCCGGCACGCTTCGACGCATTTTCAAAACGTCTGTAAGGATGCAGAAAAATAATGACATTTATATCATATTCCCTCATCTTTGATGATAAGTCATCTTCCGACATAGACGCATCCCAAACCCCATCCAATACATCCATTTCCTCATATAAACAATGATACAAAGGCTGTATGCAAAAGTATATTTGTGCGTCGGGATAGGCTGCCCGCAGAGGGAATAAACAGGCACTTGTCAGGACAACATCTCCCATTCTGTCAGGCCTGACAAGAAGTATTCTATCGGACATAAACAACATTGTTCAGGATTAACAACTCAGAAACCACTGCGATCATGGCACACCCTGAATCGCAAAACAGCGGAACACAACATGAAAATCATCGTTGGGTTCCAGCGGCTTTTAATTCGTGATGTATTCCTGCCAGACCTCATCGGTCACATACTCACTGCTCTCTACCGATATCCCCGCGCCCACCGATGCCGGCCCCAGTCGTAGGTCAGGCTGCGCCTGACGGATAATCGGCCGGCACAGCCGGCCCTACGACTATCCGTCGCCTAAAGGCGAGGGGTTTGCAGATCCCCTATCGGGGACGCTAAACACAATGCAGAATCAGTCTCACGCAAGACCAAAGATCTTCCATTCGTTGCGCTTCGAAAAGCCAACTAATAACTCAACCTATAGATTTTTACTTGTCCATCTGTTTTAGAGATGATCCCGTACTCGCGCAAAAAGCGGACCTTCATCCAATGGTATTCATTGAATCTTAAGACAGGAAGATAATCCAATTTCCTCTTGGGAAAAAATCGCCCATTCAGCAGACAGAAGACTATCCACTCTTTCCACCATGGCCAGCGCTGATCCCCGATCTCCCGAATCGGGACCGGCAAGTCATCCAGGCTGTATATTCCAGCACAGCCATTTTTCTCGATCTCCAGCGCCTTGTGCAACGCAAATTCTGGGTCCACATTGTCCGACGCCGACCATGTTTTCGAGTCCTTCCAGCCTTCCCAGATAAATTGGCATATATCGTACTGACCCCCCAGCCATCGGTAGGCGATTTTTCTGAGCAACTCCAGCCTTATCCCTACCGGACTCATCTTGCGGTGCAGGCGAGTAATAATAAAAACATTTCTCCAGTGAAAATATAAATGCCACTTGGAGATTTTATCACTTTGCGAGGGATGCAGCACCCATAATCCGGGAAGGCATACGGTTGGAACACCATGGATTTTCAGGCGCAACCCGTACTCCTGATCATCTCCGCGGATAAACAGTGGAAGAGGAAATCCAACCCTATGAACAACATCGGCTGCGCATGCAAAGAAAAACCATGCCCCGTAGTCGATCTCCCAATCCTCCGAAAGACATGGATCATCGTCTTTGTCCACTATGAGAGTCCCAGCTAGACGTCGAACGGCACCTAGTCTATTTTTTGAAGCCGGGTGAAGCCTCGCGCCTGCTTCATATATATAATCCGGCTTCTCCTCAGAATACATCGCCCCACTGATCGCGATATCTAAACCTGCCGGCAAGGTACTAAAAAAGTGAATTACGCGCTTAACAGTTTTCGCCTCAACTGTGACGTCATCATCCATCAGCAAAACATGTGTGCATCCATCGGTTATCGCTTCTCTCATTGCCCTAGAGAACCCACCGGAGCCACCAAGATTATTTTGATGATATAAAAAAAGGCGCGGGTCCTGAATAAAATCATCCATCGTATGGATACCACCCTGATCCACCAGATAGATCTTCATAACATACTGCTTCAGCTCTGCTGAACTGAGGATACTATTGACCAGGGACACGACCCGCTCTGGTCGTCTGAATGTAGGAATGCAGACACCCAGCGATACATCTCGGACGAACTCCGCCCGCCTGCTCCTCGAAAACTGGACAAGCGATTTGATTCCGGTTTTCCGGATATATTCCAAAGCCTGACTCATTTGATAGTCGCTATATGTCTCACGAACTCGGATCAGCCACATTGTGACTATTTGAGGGGACCTCTAACAATTCTTCGGACATACAGCTTCACCAATGCTCAATTTCCCACCGATCGTCACTTCCAAGTTCAAGCAACAAAAGGCTCGCACGCGCTCGAGATGAAGCGAACCCTCAGCAAGCAAAACGCAGCCTGAGATCTCTCAAACCGCCTGGAACGAGACTTCGCCAGAATCGCTTAGGTGCAGCCAAGCTTCTTGCCCGTTGAATTTGGGATAAGATGCTTCGTGATTCTACTGCGCAGCCGGACACCCGTCTCACCTATCCCCCTGTATACGCGCCTATCGTCGGAAAACTGCCAAATTGACAGAAGAGTCCAAGCTTCCGCAGCGCGTTGTCATACTTACCCACGAGTTTTTTCCCACTCATGGTGGCATCGCGACTTACGTTCGGGAGCTCGCTGGCGCTCTGGTCGAATTGGGGGTCGAAGTGACGGTTTGGGCCCCCGACTCACCGACAGGCCAGCTCAGCGACAGTGCCGGGGAACGCTTCGATTTCGGGATCCGGCCGCTTCGACTGCGTGGCACCCAAAGCTGGGATTGTCGCCTGAAATTGGCGTGGGCCCTGTTGTCCGAGCGAGACAGCTGGCACGACGCGGTATTGTACCTGCCGGAGCCTGGACCCATACGCACTTGGTGTTATCTGCAACTCATTCCCGGTCTGTTGCCTTCAAGACTGGTGATCACCCTGCATGGGTCGGAGATCGAGAACCTGAGCCGCTGGCCGCACCGGCGAAGTCTGTTTCACCGCCTGCTGCGCAACGCCGACCGGGTAGGTGTCGTTTCAAAAAACGTAAAGCGTGCGCTGCTATCGCGATATCCCGATATCGAGGCCAAGTCGGTGTTGGCCTATGGCGCAGTACGCAAGGATATTCCCGGGTCGAGCGAATCAGGCCCTCCCTTCAACCACAGGACCGATGCCGGTCACGGAAAATGGATTCTCTTGACTGTTGGCCGGATCCATCCCCGCAAGGGCCAGCTCGCTGTGGTCGAGGCCCTGGGGCTTCTCTCTCAACCAGTGCGCGAACGGATCTTGTACCGTATTGTCGGGCCTGTTGGGCGCCACGCGTATCACGCAGAAATTGCCGCGACGGCAGCCGCTGCCGGAGTAGCGGTTGAGTTCGCGGGCCCGTTGAGCGAATCAGAACTCACAAACGCATTCGCCCAGGCCCACGCATTCGTGATGGCGAGCGTTCGTTCGAAATTCAGTGTGGAGGGATTCGGCCTCGTCTACCTGGAAGCGGGCGCTCGCGGCCTGCCGGTAGTCGCCCATGACATCGGGGGCGTCGCCGATGCGGTCAGGAACGGCGTAACCGGCATTCTGGTTCCTCCAGATGACCGGCAGGCGCTCTCCGATGCGATTCTGCAGCTTCTCGAGTCACCCGCGCTCCGCAGGTCCATGGGCGAAGCCGGGCGACTCCATGCGCAGGAGTTTTCCTGGACCCGCACCGCGCGCCAACTGTTCTCGGGACTCTAGGAGAGCCTGCGCGGCAGAACATGGCGGCCCTGCGACTCCCCCACTTCGGCGCGCTCCGGCGCTCCTTTTCGCCGCATAGTACCCACTATGCTCCTCGAACGACCACCAGACCGCACTCGAACTGGGAAACCCTCGGCTACCACCAGTTCTACCGCGCAGGCTCCTAGCCCGACCCGGACCCCGTCCGGCTCAGGGTCGTTCAGTATCCGCCAAGGTCTGAAAAGCCCCCTCTGCGATTGCAAGCGCCTCATCGATGGTGTCTTCGGTATGTGCGGCGCACAGGAACCAATTGTGGTGCGGATGCAAAAACACACCACCATCCAGACAACATTCGGCAAAACGCCGCCGCTTCGAATAATCGCGGTCATTGCGAAAGCGCATGAACGGGATGGCAGGCGGGCCGGAAATCTCGACCTCCAGACCTGCCCGCGAAGCGCTTGCCTGCAGACCGGCGCAGAATCGTTCACCAAGGTCACGCAGCCGTTCGATGACAGCGTCGCGTTCGATGATTTCCAAGGTCTTGATCGCCGCCGCCATCTCGGCGGGACTGTTCCAGAAACTGCCGGTCAGGAACACCCGGCTGGCCGCCACTCGAAGCCCTTCACGCCCCACGGCCGCGGAGATGGGGTGTCCATTCGCGAGCGCCTTGGAGTAGCAGGCCAGATCGGGCTGGAAACCAAAGAACCGGTGTGAACCACCCAGGTCCAGTCGGAAGCCTGCCCTGACATCATCAACGATGAGCAGGCTCCCATGTTGACGGCAACGCCCCTCCAGGTACGTCAGGAACCCCTCCGCCGGCATTACCGAGCCTTCGAACATCGGATGATGGAAGGGTGTTACGAAGACTGCCGCAAGATCCTTTCCATAGCGCTTGAACGCATCGTCAATTGACTGCGAATCGTTCCAGCGAAAATAGTGCACATGGGCACGGTCTTCATCTATCAACCCGCCATGGCCCGGCGTGCACCAGGGATGCGTCCCATGGTAGGCGCCTTCGGCCATCAGGAGTTTCTTGCGTCCGGTGAACTCGCGAGCGACCTGCGCGCACCAAGTGGTGACGTCTGACCCGTTCTTGGCAAACACCGCCCAATCCGCAATATCCACCAACCCGACCAGTCGTTCTGCCAGTTCGACGCTTAATCGGCTCGGATGGTTCAGGCACCCAGCCTTCTGCCGGCTCTTTAACGCCGCCTCCTCGACCTCCGAATGACCGTGTCCAAGTACCACCGGGCCGTATCCGCACATGAAATCCAGAAATTCATTGCCGTCCACGTCCCAGTACCTGCAGCCTTCGGCGCGCTCGGCGAAATACGGCGACCCGACAGGGATCGTAAGCGCGGGCGAAACATGGCCATAGATTCCCCCCGGTATGACTTTCCTGGCCCGGTCAAAAAGTGCCATCGATTCCGCATAACGGCTCTGTCTGCTTTGCGGCGGCGGGGTTGAATCATCACTCACTTGAGATAGCTCCCAATTCTGTCGAGCAGCAAATCGAGCGTGTCAGCCAAGGGGATCCGACCAAGAACCTCGATGTCGCCGGTGCCTACTGCCGCGAGTTGGTCGAGGGAACCTCCCGCGGCTGCAGATGCAATGGTTGCGTCCCGAAAACCGATTACTGTATCCGGCTTATGTGGCGCCCGTCCGACACCACCGGTAAATCTGCCATCGACGCACCCGAACCAGCTCGCGTAGTCGGTGCCAACCCGAAATTCCGTCATGAATGGTTCAAACCGGCGCAGTTCACGGCGTGCCGAGTCCTGATGGTCCGCCAACTCGACCAGGGCTTTCGACAGCAGGCCACCGAACAACAATCTCGTTCTGCAGCTGGCGTTGGCGGATGGTTCGTCCATGACCTCGGTCAGACGCTTGGTCAGCCGGATGAATGCGCCGAGCTTCGGCAGGTGCCACTGCCCCCAGGCAGGTAGCGGAGGAGGAAATGCCTGACCCTGGAATGTGGAGACAAGGTGCCGGTCGCTGAGGAAAAGCAGGGTGAGCGCCGATGCACGGTTGTTCGGATCAACGACCAATCGACGGCCGTCGAAATCGACTGTTACGTGGTCACCGCGCAGGTTGCGCAGGCGCACCCGCCACGCACCGCGCCCGACAGCCAGGCGCGCTGCGTCATCGTGGGTCACCAGGTCGGCCAGCGCCGGAATCACGGCATGCAGATACAGTCGGGACAAGAGTTCGGCGCTCGCTGCCTCATGATTCATGTTCGGGTATCCGCGATCTTGTTCAACAAATGCAGAATTTCGCTCGGATGCTGTTTGGGACACGCCTTTTGTGCGTTGCGCCGCATCGACCGCAGGCGATCAGGTGAGTGCTCCAGTTCATCCAGAATCCGGGCCAGTTGGCGTGACCAATAAATCACCGAAGCGAAGCCATGATGGCGTGCAAATTTTACGGTTATGTACTCCTGCGGCATGACGCCGCCAATGCAATTGAAGAGCAACGGCGTGCCGCAGAGTATCGCCTCGCTGGTCGTCCCGGTACCCGGCCGCGCCACCAACAGATCGACACTGCGAATGATGCGCGGCATGTCCACGCGCCTGGCAAGGGCTCTGAGCGTGACATGCTTCGCCTTGGCACCCCAGTCGTTTACCGACCGAAGGCTAGACTCCCGGTTGCCGCACAGCACCACCACCTGGATCGGCCGGCGCCTGGATTCGAGGGACCGTAAAAGGCCAAGATGATTGTTCGCGCCGACCGCCCCGGTCGACAGCAGGATTGTAAACGCCTGCGGATCGAGCCCCAGTTCCTCGCCGAGAAACTGTTCCCGAGTTTGTTCCATCTGTTGTTGTTCAAAGAACTGCGGTCTGAGCAGAAAGCCGCCGACATGTGACCTTGCAGGCGGCATACCGAGTTGCAGGGCGGCATCGCGGCAAGGGTCGACCGCTGCAATGAAGGCATCGGCCTTAGGGTTGACCCAGTGACGGCTGAACCCGTACCCACCCCATAGTTCTCCGCAATAGGTTACGCAGCGAACGCGCGAAGATCCAAGCTGCCGTCGAGCCAGATCGAAAAAACCGTGGTTGAGATGGGCATGGGTGCTCACCACGAGGTCCGGGGCGAAATCCTCCACCCTTTCCTGGAAGCGGCGAGCGCCCATAATCCGGTCCGCGTTGCGGTGCAGATTGGCCCGCTCGAGAAACTGAAAATAGACGTGATGCGCAATCGGAAGAGTGCGCTGGATGCCATTGTAAAGGCCAACCCCGAAGGCATAGAGCCCATGCGTGGATTCCAGGGCCTGATGTATGGAGACCTGCCAGTCGGTCCGAAGCCCCACCCACGCCTCAAGGGCGCGCGCACGCATATCGTGTCCACCCCCGGTGCTCGACGTCAAGACCAGGACCTTAAGACTCATGGTCGCTGTCCGTGTTTTAGCAGGGCCACATAGATCCTCACCGGCGCAGCCGGTAATACCTGCTCGTGAACCAGCGCAGCAGGCTCGGTGTCGCAAAGCGCGCCAGAAATGGAGCGACACGTGCCTGGAAGAGATCGCCGACGGCAATGACGGGGCTACCCACGCCGTCGCGCTCAACGATCTTGAGCAACAATTGGGCCACGTGCTCCGGGGGCGGGGCGGCGCGCATCCCACCGTCGTAAACTGAGAAAGCGCGTTTGAGGTTCTCCGCGTAGCCCCCGCGATCGTGGCCCGGCGTGTGTTCCATCACATCGTTGAAACTACTGCAGATGTCGCCCGGCCGCACGTCGACGAAACGAATCGGTTCATCGGCCAATTCCATTTGCAGCGACCAGGTCATGGATCCCAACGCCGCCTTGGCTGCGCTATAGGTCCCAAGGAAAGGCACTGCAAACTGCGCCGCCAGCGACGTGACATTGATGATCAGCCCGTGACCGCTCTGGCGCATCGACGGCAGCACGCCCCTGATGATACGCATCGGCCCGAACACCAGGACCTGAAACTGGTCCTTTTCCTGCTCACGGCTGAGGTGTTCCAGCGGACCCCAGATACCATTGCCCGCATTGTTTATCACGACATCGAAGACACCCGCCTGCCCCAGAGCGATACTCAGCGCCTCGTCTATTGATCCTTCACTGCCAAGATCCAGCGCAACAGGCCGCACCCCCGGCATGTCGGCGAGCCGCTCCGGGTTTCGGGAAGTGCCCCAGACCTGGTAACCGCGCTGCGCCAGCGCAACGGCGGTCGCTCTACCGATACCGGCACTCGCGCCGGTGATCAAAACTTTGCGCGGATCGGTCATTTCTTGCCAGATCCGACCGCGGTCTTCGGCTGGGCAATTCCCCGCCAAACTTTCAACAGCTTTTCGGCGTTGCGCTTCGCGTTGAACTCGCGTTCCACCCAGGTTCGTGCGGTGCGGCGCAAGCTCTCATAGTAACCATCGTCCTCGCTCAGACGCTGCAATGCACTCACCCATTCCCCGGTGTCCGCGAGGTCGAGCATCAAGCCGCTGACCCGGTGCTCCAGGGCTTCGGGCACACCCCCGACAGGCGTCGATATCACCGGAACGCCCGCCGCCATGGCCTCTGGGATAACGTTTGGCAGGCCGTCACGATCACCACTTTGCGCCACGACACCCGTAAAAAGAAATACATCGGCCCATTGAAAGTTGCGCGCCGTCTCCTCCTGGGACTGGGCACCCTTGAGGGTGACGCTGGCACTCAATCCGAGCTTGTGCACGGCGGCCTGCAACGATCTTCGCAAGGGTCCGCCACCGATGATCCTTGCCTCGAAAGCGACGCCTGCTGCGCTCAGCGCGTGGTATATCTCGAGCTGGCGCCGGAAACCCTTTTTCTCGACCAGACGCCCCACGCTAAGAATACGCAGGGGCCTGCGCGGCGAGCGCGGCGTGGAAAGCGCCGGCAGCGAGCTCAGCCCTCGTCGGATCAAGTGCGTGGAGGCCTCGCGTGCCCCGCGTGCCAATAAGGCCTCGCGGCCAGCATTGGACGAGGTGATGACCGCCTCGGCATCGACGAGCTTGCTGTCGAGCCACCAGTCACCCCCATCGCGAAAGATATCGTAGGCATGGGCGCCCTGACAGAATTTCCGGTCTGTCAGGGCGGCGATAAGCTGGGCCGCGGTACCCGGCCCGGTCGCCCAGGCGGCGTGAATAATGGCCGGTTTGTCGCCGGCGTGGCGAAATCTGTGGGCGTGGGTGACGGCGAAACCCAATCCCAACATGGTCTCCCCGAAATTCAGCCATGCCGGCTGCCCCGATCCGATCAGGCGCCCTAAGGTTTTGGCCATTACCGCGGGTTTCCTGCCAAACCAATAGGGCAGCCACCAAAACAAGCCCAGCAAAGTCCATTTCGAAAACAGGTGCACAGGGTGCCGCTCGAACGTGTCTTCACCGCCCCACAGGGAGTAGAGATTGGGAAGTTCGCCCAGTTCGAACAGGGCGCGTACCTCTCGCTGGTAAAAGGTCTCCGACAAGGTGGGAAAGGTGGTGAAGAGATAGTCTATGCGCATGAGCTTGAATCCATTTGTACGGCTCTATCGCAAATGCAATGACTCGAAGATCTCTAGGTATTGGCGTGCCTGATGTCCCGGGTCGTGGAGACGGATCGCACGGTTGCGGGCTTTCTCACCCATCTCTTCACGGGTTCCCGGCGAGGAGATGAGACCTGCGAGCCTGTCCAGGAATTCACCGTCTTCGTCCAGCGGAGTAAGGTAACCCGTCGCGCCATCGTCAAAGGCCTCAGCGACACCACGGCATGCACTGGCAACCACCGGCAGGGCAAGGCTCTGAGCCTCGACAATGAAGTTTGGCAGGGCGTCCTCCGCTGAGACGGACACTGCGATGTCTGCGCCTGCATAATACGCGAACGGGTCGCTCACGTGTCCCGCAAAATGTACCCGGTCTTCCATCCCAAGCGATCTGACAAGCTGTCGGCAGGCGTCTAAACGCGGACCATCCCCCACCAGCCAGAGTTTCCAGTTCAGAGAATCAGGCAATTTCGACACCATTTGGACCAGGCGTTCGTGCCGCTTCCCGGGGCGGAATCCGGCGACGTTCAATAACACAACGTCAGACGCGGATGCGCCCAGTTTCCCCCTGATCTGCGCCCGAGCAACTTCGCGCCTGCTGAAATCCCATCGACGCCCGAGCCCGTTGGGAATGACATGCACACGCTCAGAGTCCAGCCCCAGCTCGACGAGCCTCGATTTCCACCACCGCGTGTTCGCAATCGTTGCCGGCAAACGTCGAAAGCTCCACAGGTTCTGACGGGCAAGCGGTTTACCGGAGCGCAAGGTGCCGACTACCGCGGTCCCTGGAAGCCTGATTTGAAGATATCCTGCGTAAGAGTTCGCATTCTTTCCCATACAGAGCACGACGTCCGGGCGCTCGCGTTTCAAGGTCTTACTCAACCCAGGGGCAAAAAAAACCATGCCCAGGTCAATCTTCATCAGGGAGCGGTGCTCTACCGAGAGTTGCTCGGCAAAAGCCGCGAGTCGTCCACCGGGCCGGAAAGTCAGCAACATGCTGCTGGCGCCCGCATCTTGGAATTCGTGGCAAAGAGAAACGGCCTGGCGCTCCGTGCCACCGGACCGCAAATAGTCCTGTACTACGATAATCCGCATTTGCGAAATCCAGCTTGGGGTGGAACGAGGCCTCGCCCCAGCCGACAGGCCACGTTCCGACGTCACTTGACCGTCGCAGTATAACTCACCTCTATTTCCAGGATCCGAACTGGCGGAGCTAATGGGGATACGCGGAATTACAGGGGAGAATTCCAAGAAAACCCGGAGGTAACATGCTGTTCGGTATCCTATATTAGGTTTTTTCGCCAATGAAACCGGCCCGGATCGAGGGTTGGACGCGCGCCACATACGTTGACGACCGATACATCATCATTAAGGGGGTATCCAGATTTTCTAGAGGCTGCCTAGCAAGAATTGCTGGCCACCTGGTCATCATCAGGACGCCGGCTGAGAAATCACCGCGGCCATACCGATTCAGTTTCGTGTCGCGGCGCGGCCTGCTTTTCTTTCCCGCCGCCAAGCCAGCACGCCGACGAGCACCGCAATCAGCACGAAGCCTCCGGCCACCTCCGGCCTGGACAGGTACTCGGGTGCGGCCACCAGGGCGATGCCCAGACCCAGCATCATCAGGCCAGACACGAGTTTGAGAACACGCCCCTCCCCTTCGCTGAGCTTGCGCGAACCCAGGGTTCGCACATAGACGAGAACTATGGCGAGCAATGGCAACACATAGACGATGTTATAGAGCAGGAGATAGGCATAGTGGGCGGGACCCGACAATCCCTGAAGGGTGAGCAGGCGCGTATAGATCACGGGAAAACCCGCCGTGCACAGGAGCTCATAGCTATTGGCTGCGAGCGCGAGGGTAACGGTCGCAAGTAACATACCCGGGAGGCTGCGCTCCTTCAGCAGCCCGCGCATGTGCTCGAACAAACGGGGCTTGGCGCTGTCCGGAATCGAGAGCGAAAAGCCCCGCTTGAACCAGATGTAATCCTTCAGATTCACCGCGGCCATGGCGACGGCGAGGAGACCCGCTGCCAGGGTCACCGCGCGCAGTTCACTGGTGACAAGAAAGACGTTGAGCCAGGCCGCCATCAGGCCGAAGTAGACCAGTCCGGAGCACAACACGAAAATACCGCCGATAATCAACATGCGGCTGCGGGAGTGTTCGTGGGTCAGCAGGCTGAGAAGGAACAGCAGCACGAAAAACGCACATGGATTGAAGGCATCCATCGCCGCGAGCAGCATGGTGACGACCGGCAGCGACAACCGCGCCAGATCGAAGCCAGCAACCACCTGTGATCCTGGCTGTACCAGAAGCGGTGCTGCTACCGCAGCCATGGGATCGGCATGTGTCGCCCGCTCAAGGCAGCTTCGGGCCCACTGTTCCAGCAGATGTCCCGTGGTGTCCTCCCGGTCGAAGCCGGTCATCATCTCACCGCACAGGATGAAACCCGGCACTGAACGCGCCTCGTGCCCCAGCTGGCTCGCCATGTCCACGTACAGGCGGGCATCCTCCTGGCTTGCAGAAACCTCGTGGGAATGCAGCACCAACCAGGGGTGGTCACTGTCCATGCGCTCCATCGTCACCCTGGCGTCGCGGCAATGGGGGCAGTGCTGCGACCAGAAAAACCAGAGATGGACCTTTACCCGACCTTCGTCGTCCGTCGTTACCCAGGCCGGGGCCTCGCCTTCGGCTGAAACGCCGGCCGCGACCAGGACAAACAACAAAAAGCACCAGGTCCTCACTGCTCACCTACCCGTCAAAGCACGATGCGATGATGCCACGGGCGCCTTGCGCATCATGTGTGACCGTTGGCAGACGTGAGCGTGTGGCGAACCCGATCACGGGTTCAAACGATCTCGACGATGATCCTTCAATGTCTGCTTCTTCTTGAGGTGCTCGACATGCGAAATCAACGTATCGACCGTTTCCTTCAGCAGGTCGAGCTCGTCGATCGTCAGATCATTCAGCTGTTCGAGGTTGAACTCGATCGTATCAATGATCTTCTTGTGCGGCCGCTGCATCGGCCGCGTAAAATAGGTTGTGATCGTCGCAACGATGGCCCCAAAAAACAGCACCGAACCCACTACAATCCACAAGGCACCAATTAACTCTGCCATACCGGTGATCGGCTTTGCGGCAATTCCGGCAGTCGAGAATGCGGCGACCCCCCAATACAGGGCCTCTCCGTATGAATTTATCGAGGTTCCCACCGCCCCCCGCTCCGCCAGATACAGGCCAGCGGAAAAAACCAGCCACAGCGCCACCAGCAGCAACACCATTTTTGCAAAGGGCGTATGCGCGAAGATATCCGCCACAAACCTCTGGAACCGCTTATGTGGCAATCCATGTTTCATTCTTTGTGCACGCCCTGAATGTCGAGCAAGGGGACGAAAACAACCCCGATCACTTCGCGAACCTGCGTGCGCCCGTCCCCCTGCTTGCTCACCAGCATCAGTTCCTGGCTCGCATGCGGCAGTCCGACCGGGATCACGAGCCGCCCACCCGGCCTGAGTTGTTCGACCAGCGCCTCCGGGATATGGCTTGCTGCCGCGGTAACGATGATGCCGTCATAGGGCGCGTTTTCGGGCCAACCGGCATAACCGTTGCCGCTGCGGACATGGACGTTCGAACAGCCCAGCCGCGACAGCCGGGCCGCCGCGGAATCCACGAGTGCCGGAACAAGGTCCATGCTATATACGGTCCGGCAAAGCCGCGACAATACTGCCGTCTGATACCCCGACCCGGTGCCGATCTCGAGCACGACATGATTCGCCTCGGGTGCGAGCAGATCGGTCATCAGGGCAACAATGTAGGGTTGGGAAATCGTCTGACCATGCCCGATTGGCAGGGGCCGATTGTCAAACGCCAGCGTTTTGATGTCCGCCGGCACAAATTCATCGCGCGGCACCGCGGCCATGGCGCTCATGACACGATCACTCAGGGCCGCTTTCCCGATCAGGTCACGGGTATATTTCACCTCGTCCCCGATATCGGCCAGCATCTGCTGCATCCCTGATTCACGCGACCATTTCATCCGACTACCCCTCCTTTGCTATAAGTTCGAGGATAACGCTTTCGGGCCCCGGCAGGGATACTTCGTACATGCGATTCCGAATGCTCTGGGCACCCGACACGGCCCAGCCGCCCGGACAGGAGCTCATCCTCATGCGCACCGGCTTATGGAGGGAGCGCTGGGAAAAAGGATAGCGCGCCTTGCCGACGGGGCCACTGCGAATGCGGTCAAACGTGCCACCGGAGGCAGGTCCCTTTTTTCGCAAGAATCACTGATCAACCAGACCGGAACATTGGAATCCTCTACAATTCGGGTTAAGGCATCACAGATATTCGTGTGAGTCGCACCGTGTGGCTTCAGTGCACTCGGGACCTGCGTATACCGAACCGACAAACGCCGCCAATCCTGCTGCAATACAGCACAATCTGATGGTAACGACGTCGAGCCGATAGATGTCATATCCAAGAACCGAACAGACTGCAGCCATACCCGGAACGGTCGCAGCGCATGAACGACCGGAGGCACCTATCGGCATGATCGCGGAGGTGCACGGGCCGGTGGTTGTGATCGCCTGCAATATCCTGCCGCCTTTACGCCAGGGGCTGTATGCCTCGCTGAACAGCGACAGCTACCTGTTCGAGGTCCACCAACATCTTGATGAACGCCATCTCAGGGCCATCACCCTGCACCGTACCAGTGGCCTGCATCGGGGAATGAATGTGTATGACACGGGCGCGCCTCTGCATGTTCCGGTGACCCCTGACTGCCTCGGGCGACTGTTGAATGTCTTTGGCGAACCACTTGATGGCCAGACTCCACTTCAGGCATCGACATACAGCAACATCCATTCCAAACCGCCGCCGATCCACGAGGCCGTCGGCACCGGTGAGCTGCTGGAGACCGGGATCAAGGTCATCGACCTTCTGTGTCCATTCATCAAGGGCGGCAAGACCGGCCTGTTTGGCGGCGCCGGCGTCGGCAAGACAGTGCTGATCATGGAATTCATGCATGCGATGGCAACCCTGCATAAGGGGGTATCCGTGTTCGCCGGCGTAGGCGAGCGCATCCGCGAAGGCCACGAACTATGGCACAAGATTAAAAGGGCCGGAGTACTGGAACAGACACTGATGGTGTTCGGCCAGATGGATGAGTCACCCGGTGTCCGTTTCCGCGTGGGCCTTACCGCGCTTACCTACGCCGAGTATCTGCGCGACAGCCTGCACAAGGACGTACTTTTCGTGATGGACAATATCTTCCGCTTTGTACAGGCAGGCAGTGAGATCTCCAGCCTGCTCGGGCGGATGCCCGCCACAGTGGGCTACCAGCCCACCTTGACTACCGAGGTCGCAGAGATACAGGAACGCATCCTTTCCACCCGGCAGGGCGCCATCACCTCGGTGCAGGCGGTGTATGTGCCAGCCGACGATATGACCGATCCGGCAGTCAATGCCATCCTGAGCCACCTAGACACCAATGTAATATTGTCCCGTGCTCAGGCCGGCAAGGGCATCTACCCCGCCGTTGACCCGTTACAGTCTGCCAGCAAGCTGATGGACCGACGCACTTTGGGCGAGCGCCACTACGCGGTAGCCGAGGGCGTACGTGAGCACCTTGCGCGTTACCAGGAGCTGGAAGATATCATCACCATGCTCGGTATCGAGGAGCTGTCACCGAAGGACCGCCAGGTGGTGATGCGCGCGCGCAAACTCCAGCGCTATCTGAGCCAGCCATTCTGGACGACTGCCGCGCACAGCGGCATCCCCGGCGTGAGCGTACCCCTGGAACAGACCCTGAGCGA
The DNA here is from genome assembly GCA_963753845.1 of uncultured Gammaproteobacteria bacterium. GTDB lineage: Bacteria > Pseudomonadota > Gammaproteobacteria > Chromatiales > Chromatiaceae > Thiosocius. The sequence goes on along the minus strand of CAVWEI010000025.1, from coordinate 21,135 downwards.
TTGCGAGGCGTTCATGCAGGGACACCACGACGAGGTGCCGGAGGAGTCGTGCTACATGCGCGGCACCATGACGGAGCACGCCGCATGAAGACCTTCGAGCTGCTGCTCCAGGATGCCACACATGCGCAGCGCATACCCGGTGTGGCTGCCTTTGTCGGCGAGGACGCCTCGGGCAGTTTCGGCATACTCGCCGGCCATACCCGCCTGATGACCAGCCTAAGCGTCGGCCTGGCTCGTTTCCGAGATGCAGGCGGGTCATGGCAGTACCTCGCCCAGCCTGGCGCGCTGCTGTACTTCCACGACAACCAGCTGACCCTGAGCACGCGTCATTTCCTGCTGGGTGATGACTACACCGCCATCAGCGCTGCCATGCAGCAACAATTGCTGGCCGAGGAGGAAGAACTTCACACGACCAAGGCCAGTTTGCACCGGATGGAGGAAGAGATGCTGCGGCGGATGTGGCGGCTGGGCCGGGCGGAGGCATAGATGGAATCCCGCGAAGAACTGAGGAAAGCGATAGAGCGACAGGCCAGACGGATGCAGAAGGCCGAGCATGAACGCCCCACCCTGATCGGCCAGACAGTCTATCTCGGCACCTTGGGCCTGGTGTTCGTGCTGCCGGTCGTGGGCGGTGCCTATCTGGGGATCTGGCTGGACAGTCTGGTCAGCGGCTATTCGACCCGCTGGACCATGAGCCTGATCCTGCTGGGCGTGTTTATCGGCGGGCTCAACGTGTATCTTTTCCTCAGGGAGTGACGACATGGCCCAGGGGGAAATGCTGATAGAGCCGGTGATCGAATTCGGGCCGGTAGTGGTCACCAGCACGGTAGTCACGACCTGGGTCATCATCGGCATCCTCTGGCTTGGCTGCTGGCTCATCACCCGGCGGCTCAGCATCTCCCCGGGGCCGGCGCAGACCGCACTGGAAGGCATCGTGTCCACGATCGAAGAGGCTATCGCCGCCGTCGAACCGGCATATGCCCGCCGTCTGTTGCCGTTCATCGGCAGCCTGTGGATTTTCCTGGTGATCGCCAATCTCAGTGGCCTGGTCCCCGGCGCACACTCCCCCACCCGCGACCTGTCTGCTACCGCGGCGCTGGCGATCCTGGTATTCCTGTCCACCCACTGGTACGGCATCCGCATCGCCGGTCTGAAAAACTACCTGCGTCACTACATGTCACCGAGCCCCATCCTGTTGCCCTTCCACCTGATCAGTGAGGTGACCCGTACCGTGGCCCTGGCGGTACGCCTGTTTGGCAACATGATGAGCCTGGAGATGGCCGCCCTGTTGATCCTGCTGGTGGCCGGTTTTCTGGCACCGGTGCCGATCCTGATGCTGCACATCATAGAGGCCCTGGTTCAGGCCTATATCTTCGGCATGCTGGCGCTCATCTATGTCGCCGGCGGCCTACAATCACAACAACGACGGCAACACGTGCAAGGAGCTCCCCATGCCTGACCTGTCCAGTTTTGCCCTGGTTTCGACCGTGGCCGCCGTCCTCGGCATCGCGCTGGGTGTCATGCTGCCCGCCATTGCGATGGGTTGGGCGATCAGCAAGGCACTGGACGCCCTGGCGCGCCAGCCGGAGTCTGAAAAATCGATCATGCGCACCCTGTTCATCGGTCTGGCCATGATCGAATCACTCGCCATTTACGTGTTGGTCATCGTGCTGATCGTACTGTTCCGTAATCCGCTGCTGGAATATCTGATCAAGTAGCCACCCAGACCCTGTTTACCGAAGGACGTCCGTTTTGGAACTGAACTGGTCCACCTTCCTGCTGGAGATCATCAACTTCCTGGTCCTGGTATGGATCCTAAAACGCTTCCTGTACCAGCCGGTGCTCGACGTGATCGCCAGGCGCCGCAACGCCATCGAAGGACAGCTCGCCGAGGCCCACCGGCTGCAGGACGAGGCGGATTCGCTGAAGGCACAATACGAAGACCGGTTGGCCGACTGGGAGCGGGAACGCCACCAGGCCAAAGAGACCCTCGCCCGGCAACTGGACGAGGAAAGTACCCGCCAATTGTCGGCGCTGCAGGGCACGCTCGATCAGGAGCGGGAAAAAAGCCGGGTTGCCGAAGAACGCCAGCACACCGAGCAGCAGCGGGCGATCGAACATCAGGCCCTGCAACTGGGTGCCGTCTTCTCCAGCCGCTTATTGGGACAGACCTGCGGGCCGGAGCTGGAGGCGCGTCTGCTGAACCTGCTGCTCGAAGAATTGCACGGCTTGTCCGAGCAACAGACTACCGGCCTGAGACAACAATGGGGTGAGCCGCCGCAGACGATTGAGGTCAGCAGTGCCTTTGAGCTGGCCGCCGAGCAGCGCCAGCAACTCGAGGCGGCCCTGCACCAGGCCAGTGGTCTCTCGGTCCCGGTTCGCTTCATTCAGGACGAAACGCTTCTCGCCGGCCTGCATATCGTTATCGGCGCCTGGGTGCTGGCGGCCAATGTGCGCGATGAACTGAAAGGCTTTGCGGAGTTCGCTCGTGCCCCCCGATGAGTTTGCGGCTACAGGCCCCCTTGCACAGCAGGCCGCCTGGCTAATCGACTACCGCCCCCGCCTGCGCATCAGTGAGCGTGGCAGCGTGGTCTCCGTGGGTGACGGCATCACCTGGATCGCCGGCCTGCCCTCTGCCGCCATGGACGACATCCTGGAGTTTGAGGATGGCAGCCGTGGCATGGTGTTCGATCTCACCGGGGAGCGGGTGGGTGCCGTATTGCTGCACGAGACCGATGCCCTCAGATCCGGCACCCCGGTCCACCTTACCGCGCACCGACTGAGCCTGCCGGTTGGCGATGCCTTGCTGGGACGCGTAATCGACCCCCTGGGCACGCCACTCGACGACCGGCCGTCACCTCGTCCGACCGGATGGCAATATCTCGAGGCACCCTCGCCACCCATAGTGGCGCGCGATTTCGTGCATTCACCTCTCTACACCGGCATCAAGATCATCGACACATTGATCCCGATCGGCAAGGGCCAGCGTCAGTTGTTGCTGGGCGATGATGGGCTCGGCCGCAGTTCACTGGCACTGGACACCGTCATCAATCAGCGCGGCAGGGGCGTGAACTGCATCTATGTGCTGATCGGACAGAAACGCTCGACGGTTGTCAGCACCATCGAAACCCTGCGTGAATACGGCGCCCTGGAATACACCACCGTGATCGTGGCCGAGGCCAGCAGCCTGGCCGGGCTGCAGCATCTTGCACCCTTTGCCGGGTGCGCGGTCGCGGAGTTCTGGATGCGGCAGGGCCGCGATACCTTGATCGTTTACGACGACCTGGTCAGCCACGCGCGGACATACCGCGAGCTTTCGCTGCTGTTGCGCCGCCCTCCGGGGCGTGAGGCTTATCCCGGTGATATCTTCTCGGTCCATGCGCGATTGCTCGAGCGGGCCACCTGCCTCAACCCGGCCCACGGCGGCGGCAGCATGACCGCCCTCCCTATCGTGGAGACCACACAGGGCGAGATCGCCTCCTACATCCCCACCAATCTGATCTCTATCACCGATGGCCAGATCTACCTGGATCGCGAACTGTTTGCCGCGGGCTTCCGACCCGCCATTGACATCGCCAGGTCCGTGTCACGTATCGGCGGTGCGGCCCAACACCCGCGGATCAAGGAAGAGGCCGGACGGATGAAACTCGACTACCTGCAGTTTCTCGAACTGGAGGTTTTCACCCGCTTCGGCGCCCGACTGGAATCATCGATGGTCGCAACCATTGCGCGGGGTCGGGTGTTGCGCGAGATCCTCAAACAGGACCGTCTGGCACCGCATTCAGAAACGTTTCAGATGGCCTGGCTGGTAGCCTTCAATGATGGTCTGTTTACGGATATTTCTCCCGAGCAACTGCCCGCACTGCTGACGACATTGCAACAACAGGCTGAACACAGCACGCTCAGCCTGGACAGCCCGAGGGAGCAATGGGGCCTTGCCTTGGCCGACTGGCTGCACCGGGTTACCCCCGCCGCGCAGCCATGAGCCGTCGGCGAGACCTGGAGCATCACCGCCACAGCCTGGGCGAGATCCGGGAGATCATGAACTCGATGAAGACCCTGGCCTACATGGAAACGCGCAAACTGGCGCGCTTCCTGCCCGCCCAGCAAGCCGTTGTCAAATCGATCGAAACGGTGGCGGCGGATTTTCTCAGTTTCCATCCAGGCATCCTGGCCGAAGCGGCAGACACCGCGCCCGTATTCCTGCTTATTGGCACCGAACGCGGGTTCTGCGGCGACTTCAACCACGCCCTGATAGACCGTCTCGCGACAGTAACGCAGGCGGAAACCGCTGCCCAGCCACGATTGCTGGCGGTCGGGCACAAACTGCACCCGCTGCTCGAAGATGACGAACGTGTGGCCGCATTCGTCGATGGGGCCAGCATTGCGGAAGAGGTCCCTGCAGTCCTGCAACGGCTGGTAAACGAGCTGGCTTCACTGCAGGGTGGCCATTTCAGCCTGAGCCTCTACGGCATCTATCATGATGACGACGGCATCGCAGTGAACCGATTGCTGCCGCCCTTCCAGCAGCAGCTAAATGACCCGCCGTCATATCCCCATCCCCCGCTGACGAACCTCCCCGCCGAGGAACTGCTGATCGATCTCACAGATCACTATCTGCTCGCAGCCCTGCACCGGATGCTTTACACATCGCTGATGGTGGAAAACCGTCGCCGTGTAACACACCTGGAAGGGGCGGTTAAGCACATGGATGAGGAATCCAATCGAACTGACACGACAGTGCAACACGCTACGCCAGGAAGAGATCATCGAGGAAATCGAGGTCATCCTGCTCAGCTCTGTCGACCTCGATGATGGGCCCGGCGCGCGATCATAGGAGCTCCTGACTATCGCTTCCAGCAAACTCGTTGCGGGTCAATACCTGGGCGTAGGGGTGCCCAAACTTCTGCTTCGTTGTTATCGTCGTTTATGTGCAATGTTTGGGTGGGCGACACAAAGAGGTTCACACGATCGATAGATCAATATCGCGTCATCTCCATGCGATGCACAATTGGGCCTGTCCGCACAGCGTTTAACTAAAACCGATCCAACCGGGCGACCCGACGCGGAACGCCCTTATTGAGAGCTTTGATCCCGGACGCGAAGACACCAGGTGCAAAGAGTCAGCCACAATATCAAACGAAGGGACCTAATCTGTGGGCAAAAAGCATCAAGGTTTGAAAAGAGGAAGCAGCAAGTTTTTTCGCGATATCATCGTGCACACCCCTGTGCTCAAGATGACATTTTTGTTGATCTTGCTTTGGATGCTTTTTTCAGCGGGCATCTACTACGCCGAAAGCGGGGCCGAGGGGACAACGATCACCTCCTACGGCAGGGCTTTGTACTGGGGTGTAGCGGCTTTCTCAACAGCGGGCATTGCGGATATGCCAGTGAACGGAATCTCTGAACTCCTGGGCGGAATCTGGATAGTCCTTGGATCCATGCTTTTTTTCGGGGCGATCGTGGCGACGATAACGGCTTATTTCATGCGACCCTTACAGCGCCCGTCGAAGCAGATCATTGACACGATCGAGTACAATCTCGAGCAGCTGGACGACCTGAGCGTTGAGGAGCTGGAACTGCTCAAAGAAACAACCGATTCCCTCATCGATCATATGGAGAGATTGAAGGAGCGGAAAACTTTCAGGGCGCGACAACCTTATCGACCATAGTAGTCGGGACGTGATCAGACAGTTACCGGCGCTTTGTCGGCATATGCATACTGCGCTATACGCTTCAAAGCCTCTGCATGGACCACTAGTGGGCTGCTTGGTAAGTTCGGTAACACTTGGCCGAATCACAAGCGTCATCGTCAAGGCTCGCGAGCGCCGGACTAGCTGTTGCTAATTCAAGCGAGCGAAACACAGGCGATGGCGCTTGTGGACCGGCCCGAAGGGAGCCCCGCTACCTGGCCAATACAGCGTTGCACTTCTTGAAAAGGGCCTGCCATTCCCTGCGAAGTGCGCCTTGTCTTGGCCAGGTAGCGGGGCTCTGAGAATAACCGAACTTCCCAAGCAGCCGGCTGGGTCAGCTATGCGGAAATCCGCCGATCGGGAGCTTTCTGATTTCTTCACCGGCAGGACTCGAAGCCTGCCAAAGTTTTGTATTCGCAGGGGCATCACGTGCTATTGCACGGGCGCAATCCGACGAAACTGGCGGCGGCTGAAAAGACGCTCTCGGAGCTATAGGGACATGGGCGCATTGCAAGCTACCTGGCCGACCTGTCGCGTATGGCCGACGTGGAAGCTCTCGGCCAAGCGATTGCCGAAAGCCGGGATCGACTCGACGTCTTGATCAACAACGCAGTCGAGCCAGAATCACCTTTAATTTCGGATTCAGAAAAATCAACCGCCGCGAACATTGAAGAGAGTTCGAATCTCTCCCCGCGCATTCGTAACACCCTGATTTGCGTGGGCATCTGGTTTTACCCCAGACTTAACGCGTTAATTTCTCACGCAAACGCCAGGACACACCCTTGAGCCACCGCCCCAGGAAAAGGTTCGGCCAGAACTGAACCCCTTTCCCTGGTGCCCGAAGTGGTTTTTCTGCGTTTTCTGCGGAGTTAGAAAGGTGGAACTGGGGCTGCCAACGATTTAGCCGACAGCCCTTCATCAGGTGTTTGCCGAAAAGGCTTGTGCGAACCTATAGCTTGTATGAGAGAACTACGTTTTTGTGAATTTCTTCGATCAGCGGTTGGAAAGTGATTGATAGGGGACGCGACACGACGGTTGCCACATTTTTTCTACACCGATGGTGATTTGAGCACTATGAATGATGCTGCTAATTAGGCGTTTATCGCTAACCGATATGGTGCGGAACGTCTCGGAGACGATTGATCACGGAGGTTTTTCTCGCAACGAGCGCGAAGATTAGGAACAGTTGAGTGATGAAAGCAAAATCGATCCTTCTGATTTCGTTGATATGTGCCTGGCTTGTCGCGCTGACGCCTGCGCGCGGCGCCTCGGCGGGTGAGGTTACGGAACTCGACGAGGTCCGCGCTCAATTGGCGAAAGTTACGCAACTGATTGCGGCCGTCGATTCGGTGCGTGAATGGCACCGCGATGGGCTGAATACCCGGATAGATCAGCTCGGTATAAGGGTGATGACACGGCTGAACGAAATCGCGCCACGCCTACTAGTGGCGTTCGAATCCGGCACCAACGCACGCACCGAGCTTGAAGGTCTGCTGGAACAGAGCGCAGCCCTCGCCCTTCAACGGATTCAGGTACTGGAGCAGCGTGCCGCTGCCGAACGCGAACCGCTTCCCAAGTTCGAGCAGAACGCCCAGGCCGACATCGCCCGGCGTTCATCGAAGACCTGACGAGCATGGGCAAGGACTACATCGAAGCGTACATTCGCCAGGCGGAGATCCGCCGGGCAGCCGGGCTGAAGCCCGAACCGATGTTCCAGACGGCGCGGGAGAGACTGTCGCTGATTATAGAGCGCCTGATGGGACAGGTTCGTCTGGACGCCATGTCGCTGGACGAGCTGCGAGCGCGACGCGCTGAAGAACCATTGCGTGAGGACCTGCAGAAGGCGGTGGATCTGGTTCAGACCAAGCAGACCCGGAATTTGCACAATCTGGAGCGGGCCATAGAGATTGGCGAGAGCATTGGTATCGCGACCGCCGAGCAGCGCAGCCTGCTGATCCGCGAGCAAGGCCAGGTCGGCCTGGAGATCCTGCAACGCGATGTGTTCAGCAAACTCTGGGATGAGCAGTTCAGCCGCTTAAGCGAAAGCCTCGCACGCAACGGCCCAGATGTCCTGTTCCGTTTTCTGCTGTTCTCTTTCGTTGTCGTGGTGGCCTGGGCGGTGTCCAGACTGATTCGCCATCCGGTGCGGGCATTGGTACACCGGGAGCGTTTCGGTCTGAGCTATCTGCTTCGCGACACACTGATCACACTATCAAGCTTCGCGGTATTCCTACTGGGGCTGGTCGTTGCGCTTGCCACACTGGGGGTGTCGTTGGGCCCCATTTTTGCCGGCCTGGGCGTGATCGGCATCCTCGTTGGGCTGGCAGTCCAGGACTCTCTTGGAAACCTCGCGGCCGGGGCAATGATCCTCATGTACCGGCCCTATGACGTCGACGACCGTGTCAAGGTCGCCGGTGCAGAAGGTATCGTCAAACGCATGAACCTGCTGGCGACCACCGTCGCGACCATCGATAACCAGATGCTTGTCGTGCCCAACGGCCGCATCTGGGGTGACACCATTGTAAATTTCACGGCAAACCGCGTCAGGCGAGTAGACGTCAAGGTGAACGTCTCCTACGCCGAGGACCCGGACCGGGTCCACGCGGTGCTGATGGACGTGCTCGAGCAGCATGAGGACGTACTGGCAAAGCCGGAGCCGGAAGTGCACATGGTGGGGATGGAGGATTCGGCCGTTGCGATGGTGGTCAAGCCCTGGGTCCGCACCGAGCACTATTGGTCAACCCTGTGGGACCTCAACCGCACGATTAAGAAACGCCTCGATGCCGAGGGGATCGAGATACCCTTCCCGCAACGCGTGGTGACCCTGCGCTCGCCGGAGGATCCCCCGCGCACATCTGCTCGACAGACAAGGTTGGCAACAAAACGGAACCGGACTGAACTGCCCCGCTAGAGCGCGAAGGTGTTTTTTTGGATCCTGCCGCTGCGGTGGTAGGAAGGAGGTACGATGAAGTATTTGATTTACGCAGCAGCGGCACTCGCCGTATCTACGCTTCCTGCTCTTGCCGAGTGGCGCTTCAGCGACGGCCAGACGCCGAACGCGTTCATTCAGACGAACAACATGTCCCTCGAGGTGCAGTGCGACCGGATGCGCTTCGCACCCGCGGGTTACGAGGACGCCCAGGACATCGAGCGCAAGCAGGGCCTGTCCATCCGCTTCATGAAGGACGGTGCGACGGAGGTTGGTGCTTTCCAGGCAGGACGCGAAAACTCGTTCATCCAGATCGTTGACAACTATCCTGTCGAGATCCTTTTCAGCGACGAGGCTGACTATGCGTTCGTCCTCGGCCAGATCGCGGCAAACGCCTACTTGAACCTTTCAATGGTCGATCAAGACATCAGCTACGGCATTTTTGATCTCAAGGGATCGGCTGCGGCCATCCGGTCGCTAAGGGCCGAATGCCTTCAATCGAACCAAAGCTCCGCATCTCTGGAGGCACCAGAAGGCGTGGTGTATTGCGGCGGTGGCGCGATCAAGCGGCAAGTCGAATACAGGATCCTCGACAAGCCTGCGGATCAGTGGGATGCCCGCGTCACGATCAACGGCAAGACCGTTCGCGCCATGACGGCCTACAGCTATTTCGGCAACTCTGAACCGCCGCGCGGCTTCGTGGTTGCCCTGCTGGGCGAGGACCGGTCGGAACTCCTTGTCTTCAGAGACGGCGACGAGGACTGGCTGGAGTTCGGAGACTATAGGTACGACCAATGCAACTGATGCTGAGATCGAAAGCCGTCTGCGACTTTGTGTGCAATGTCAGGGCATTTGCTGTTGCGGTCATTGCGTTGGGTCTGGCGTTGCCAATGCCCGCCCTTGCCGATGACATTTCAGAACTACCAGAGCCGTTAACTGAAAAGGTCGAACGGGCACGACAGGCTTGCTCTGACTTCGAGAACGGTCAGTTTGTCTTGGAATGGGGCGCCATCACGCGTGTAGATCTTGATGGGGATTTGCGACCTGACTGGGTTCTAAACGAGTCGTTCTTTGCCTGCTCTTCGGCCGTGTCCCTCTATTGCAGCACCGGTGGCTGCATGTCGCATTTCCTTGTCGGGGATCAGCTTGGCTCGCTTCTTAACCAGGGATGGGAGATGTCCGACATCGGCCGACACCGAGTGCTTCTCGCCAAAGTCCATGGCGCTCAATGCGGCGGCATCGGGCCAACGCCCTGCGTGACGGCCAGCGTCTGGGACGCAAAGGATGGCGTCTGGCGCAGCACAGGCGCGGCATGGGAGAAGTAGAATGACAACTATTCGCTTGAAGCAACCAGTGGCATGCTTCGCAGTCCTGCCAGCGGCGCTTTTTGTTGCAGGATGTACAGCGCCGCCGGTTGAGGTCGCGATCAGCGAACCTGATCCCGATCTCGTCTTCGTCCGCGGCTACCGGAGCCCGTCGGACGAATGCCAACTGGTTGGTGAAAGCGCGTTCACCATCGAGTTTCTTGATGACGCGTCCGATCTTGTAGCCTGTCCGACGGGCAGTTCCGCGATGGAGACGCTTATGGCAGCGACGGGGGCACAGATAATCACCCAGACGAACAGCTTCACGTTCTTCAGCTTGGCCTACCGCTGAAATTTGCAAGAGCACGGCGCTCATGGTTCTGGAACAAAAGGCCGGACACACCTCGCATTGGGCGGCGATCTGCTCGCTTCTCCCGAAGATCGGCTGCATGGCCGAGACGTTGCAAAAATGGGTACGAAGCGAGGCGCGTGATACAGATCATCTATCGTCGAGGTCCGTGGCGCAGCTTCGACGCCGTGGAATTCTCCACGCTCGGATGGCTCAACTGGATCAACAACCGCCGCCGCCTCAAACTCACCCAAAACATCCCGCCCGCAGAAGCAGAAGTCCGCTTCTATACACAATCAGAGGAGCTGGCTATGGTGGCGTCACTCAAATAACCTGGCCTCCGGCAAATTCGGCACGGTTCACTGATTCGATTGCGGCATCCACTGGGTAACTCGGTGCCAGCGCACGAAACGCATGCATCGCTAGTTCGCCCTTGCAAGCATTAGCTGGCAGATGCGCCTTCAGTTTGCAGGTCCCTGGCCCAGAGCCTCCGTCGCAAAAATTCGCTTGTAGCTTCCGAATTGTGCGGCAATGTGAAGGCGTATCATGATTCAAGCTGGCACTCGAACGAGCCGCACCCGGTGACCATCGCTATCAACTTCTGCTTCGCGCAGGAAGCCTCCGTCAAATTCCAACGTGGCTTCTATTGCTCCATGCGCAAAAGCTGCGGAAAGGTACCAACGATCTTCGCCAACTTGTTTCAGAACAGGGACAGCCGTATCACCGGTCCGGGTGTTCACCACGCTCGCAGCCTGCAATGCCGTAGCCACCCAGAAGCTATCAGCGGTCACCAAATCGCCCCGAGTCAACCACTCGTTGTTCTGATTGTCGAAATGAAAACCTTTTTCGGTTGCATGGCCTTTGACGAGGGTTCGCCGGTCGTTCTCAATGGTTTCCGAATCAACCGACTTCAGCGTGAACCCCTCCCAGACCTCGGTGCTTCGATGCTCGAGGCTATAAGCGACCGAAAAGAGGATACGGACTTCCAATTTTGTGTCGTGCTCGACGACGACGTGTCCAGCGGCATCGTGTTGGCGGATACGAATCCGCTGATGCCCGATATCGCTGCCATTGAACAAGGCCCGGTAGTTCAACACCACGCCCTCGGGTGGCAATACATCGTTGACCACTGCGGACACCCCGCGTGGGCCGAAGGCAGCAAGCAGGCCAATGCCAGTGAGAAACTCTCGTCTTTTCATTCTATCTTGCCCCCAATTGATAGCCCCGACTATTTCGGTACCAGACACTTGGCCTATCCAGCATAGTTCACTCCGTACAACAACCGATCCATTGCTGGGCGACTATCATGATAGCTTAGTGGGTAGCACCGACGCCGTCGCAGCATCGCTTCGGAATTGTAGCGCCTGGTGGGGCGGGATAAGCTTCCGCAGAACCACAAGCAGCGCCGAGACATGTCCACGACTTCAGCCATCTTCCGTCAATGTGACTATGGGCCATCCACCCTGTCACTCGTGGCCGCCGTTGTTCTGCTGGTAGCCGGATGCAGCAGTGCCCCGCCGATCAAGACCGGAACGCCGATGCCGGGAGCTTTTCGCGAGCACGCGCTCACCCAGCAACATGGATACCTGCGGGCGACGGTAGCTGTGCTCAGCAATGAAGAGGCACAAGTCGAATTTGGCATTGACCTGGCGAAACGCTGGCTGCAGGCGATCTGGATCAAGGTCGAGAACGATGACGACATGCCTTACTGGGTGCTGATGCCGTCATTGGATCCCAATTATTTCGCCCCCGACGAGGTCGCCTACACGTTGCGGGACCAGATCCAAGACCAGGATTTGTACGCCTTCATGGGCAAGTTGCGCAGGCTCGCCTTCCGCAATCCGATCGCACCGCATTCGGTCGTTTCCGGCTTTGTCTTCGTCAGCATGGACCTTGACCAGAAACAGGTGGACCTGCAGCTGCTGTCGGCGAATCGGGTCGAAGAGTTGGTGTTCTTTCTCCCTGTCCGCGGTCTTAACGCCGATACACTGTTTGACGTCGAGCAGGTGCGTATGAGTGATTCAGAAATATTGCTCGACGAAGACGGCCTGCGCAAAGCGCTGACTGACCTCCCCTGCTGCACGACTAGCGAGGAGGCCGACGCCTTGGGCGATCCCCTGAACCTGGTGCTAATCGGTAATGCGGAAGATTTGTTCCCTGCCTTCGTCCGGCGCGGCTGGCATGCCACCGAGGCTACCTACGCGGGGTCAATCATGAAGACACTAAAATCATTCCTGTTTGGCGAACGCTACACCTATTCACCGATAAGCCCCTTGTATGCCTTCGGGCGGCAACAGGACATCGCTTTCCAGAAACCCCGTCGCTCTGTTCACCAGCGCAATCACCTGCGTCTGTGGCTGACACCGCTTCGCTTCCAGGGCAAGGAGGTTTGGGTGGGACAGATCAGTCGCGACATCGGCGTCAAGTTTACGACGACGTCGAAGTTTCTCGTCACCCATGTCATAGACCCCGACGTGGACGAGGCACGTAACAGCTTCGTCCAGGATCTATTGTTCTCACAGGGACTGGTCAAGGTCGGTTACGCCGAAGGTGGGCCGGTGGCTAACGAGTCCAAGCCCGCCCGAAATCTTGGTGATGATCCCTATTTCAGTGACGGCCTGCGCGCTGTGATGTTGCTGGACAAAACTGATCGACCAATTCGTGAAGTACAGTTCTTCGGCTGGGAGCATGCGCCGCCGCACTCCGCGACGCGCCGATTGGATCTGCCGGCTTCTGCCCGATAACTCAACGCAGTGCGCAAAGCCGTGGGGCGACACACCGCTTGAGTGCTCACGGGCATGAAAATCGAAGCGGACCGTATACTCCTCCCACGCAAACCTCACTGCGCGATCCCCGTGGGCATTCCAAACCCACTCCTCCAAAACCCGCGGGATTCCTTCGCAAACACCAGGACACTCCCTTGAGCCACCGTTCCAGGAAAAGGTTCGGCCAGAACTTCTTGCTCGACGTCTGACAGCGTACTGTCTGCTTACGGACCCGAAAGCGGCCAGAGAAGAAGATCCGCGTTAGGTATGGCATATACCTTATCTCCCGCACGCCCTTGCCTGAGTACTATGACCGTTCCTGTTACAGACCTGCCGTTCAACGGGGGAGGCCCCACCGGCAGCTCCGTGTCGGTTGCCGCCGCTCAGGAGATCAGAAAGCTGACGCTCAGCCAGATTTGTCGACCTACGCCCGCTAACCAACCCATTGCGGTCGTAGCCCGGCCGGAACCCGAACGGCCGCTCCGGCCAAAATTCGGACGGTTGCCGAGCACGCTGTCAACTTCTGTTCATCGCCGTTTGCGGCGACGAGGATTGCCGTCACAACAGTCCGTTCCTGTTACGGAACAGCCGTTCACCGGAGGCCACCTGAACGACCGCAGTGGGTCGACTCCAGACTACTGCGCTGCACGAACGAAGGTCAGCTATCGGGTTCTCCGACTGTAAGCGGAGCTTCGGGGTGACTCTGGCTACCGCTGTTGCGGCCATTACCTGACTTTAGGTCTCTTGTCGTAGGCACTTCCTGACGCCAGTAATACATGACACGATTTTGTTGAGCGTCAGCTGTCGGCCGAATGCTCGGTTTCGTTGACCATACAACGCCAACCCCACGACTTTAATTTTCTGACGAATTCGATGGCCTTGTCCTCACAATAGCCTTCCGAATTACTTGCCTCCCAAAGTTTGCGCGGGACGACATTTTCATCGGGCTTGGTGTAGAAAACACTGCACGGCAGTGTTTTCGGTGCCTCCGGGTAAACAATGAGTATCTGGCGGGAGAGATTCACCGTGTGGCATATCCACGACTCGCCTGATACACCCGCCGATGCGCCGAAAAGTACCGGTAAAGAAATCCAAACCGCGATGATCGGTTTCTTCATCTGAAAAGCCTCCGCTCAAAGCGATAAGCAGGCATCCACGTCATCTTCACGAAGCGTAGTTGATGGCCGGTTTAATTTATAGCGGGCGCGGTTGCCGACCTTTGCCTCTCGGCCAAGAGCAGCCATGATCCTGGCTGATTGAATCAGTTCGCTCCTGCTGAAAACTCCCAGATCCGTTGACCAACACGAAGGCAGATAAGCTGTCTTCCCGGTGGTCTTCTGCGGGCCAGTGACCTTCCCCCACGATGTGAGTCGCCGGGATGCTACGCGGTGATTTCAGCCTTAGTGAAGACGGGAAACACCCCTCCCCGCGGTAATGGCACGTTCTGTTGATACCCGGGCATCCTTGATACCCGTGAAAAGAAATCGCCACCCCACGGGTCTCTTGGAGTGTAACCGGACGGCGTCGCCGCCCAACAACGGAAACATCACAGGAGAAACTGATTATGAAAAAGACCCTTATCGCTGCACTGCTCGTCACCAGCACCAGTGCCTTTGCCAACAACCCATTCGAGTTCCAGCAACAATTCGGCTCGGAAGAGTACGTCCACGGCTATGATGCCGCCGGTATCGAATTCGCGCCGGTCGTCGGCAGCGACTTCACGCCCTCGCTAAACCGCCTGATGGTCGAAGCCAACGTCGACGGCATTGCCGGTAACGCGTTCGAAGGTGAAATCGTCAAGTCGGGCCCGAGCCGCATCAGCCTCTACGAGATCCATCGTGACAGCCCGGAGGGAATCGCTTACATCGATTACCATGAGCGTTACGCTGCAGATCACGACTGGAGCCAGTCGGGCAACCAGGCTCTGGCAACCGACGAGATCGTCCGCGACGGTGACTCCTAAACCCAACCGCCGCCGGCACCATTGCCGGCGGCTTCTTCGTCTCTCGTCGGCCAGAAGCGGTCGGTCAGGAAAGCTCATATTTCAACGCGTAACGAGTCGCGTATCCTGCTTTCGGAACATGGCCGCAACAACGATCGACACAGCTAAAGAGGTTGTCTCGACTGCCTAAATCCTCATGATGCCCCGAAAGCCGTCATTCACGTGTGAAAACGCATGAATAGGACAAGCACCTTCTCGCATTAGTTTACTGTCGCGGCTAACATGTGCCTTTCTTTCGGCAATCCTCCGGAGCCCCCAATGCCCAAGAAAATCGTTGTGTTTGCGGTGCTTTTGATCGCGCTTGGCGTCGGCGCTTTCCTGATATCTTCCAGCCGTACCGCCCTGCTGCCCGCCTACGTGGGCGGCGTATTGGTGATCGTCGGGTTGCTGGCGATGGGACTCGCTGGTTTTCGCAAGTTTATGCTTCCGGTGGCCGGGCTCGTCGCACTGCTCGGCGCTCTGGCCCCGGCGGCGGCACTCGCCATCCGCGCAACCGCCATGAGCCCGCTCGCTCTGACGGTCAACGTCTGCATGCTGGCTTTGAGCGCGACGCTTTTCGCCCTGATCGTCCGCGAGTTCATGGCTGTGCGGCGCGCCTAGCGGATGGGCGGCGGCGCCTGTATCGGCCGGCGCGGAATGCGCCAAATGGGAGACCAAGTGAGTTTCTCCAGCAGGGCATCAGCGACTGCTTCCGACGAAGCGGGGGTCTGACTGGTGATGAGCTGGCCGTCCACGTGCGGATAAAGCCCGCCCAGGGTCAGTAGCCGCCAGCGTACCTTAGTCCATTCGAGTGTCGGTTATACGAGTTAGAGCGCTCGTTTCTTCATCGTCCTGACCACCGTCGCCTTACGGCCATAACCAGCCACTTGCCGACCGTGCTGGTCGGTCGTCGGTATCGTGTGTTTCTCCAGGACCGCTAACCGGTGCGCTCTGCCAAAAGCCGACTAATTTACGGATTCGCTTCTGGGTGACGAGGCCAGTATCGGGTCCGCTTTTTTCTTTAGCAATTCTGAAAACAACCCCAGACGTTGCGAGACGGTGGGCGACTCAAGTAGCCGCTGTTTGCTAGCAATATCAAGATTCACGACCAAAACAAGGTTATTGACGACCTGTTCTATTGGTAGCTTGTCCAGAACTTTCCAGTCCACCTGCATATTGTGCCGATCGAAGTAGTTTCGGAGAGTTTCTTTGAAGCCTGCGATGATCCCGGATTCGACGTCTTCGGTCTCGTAATCGTTTTCAAATTCACTCCAGTCGACCGTGGCTATGGTGTAACCATCTTTGTGGCGCACCTCCTCGACTATCCTGTAACGGCACACCCCCGTTAACATGATGTTCAATCGACCGTCTTTTCTCTCCCGATATTGCCTAATCCTGCCGGCACAGCCTGTCTGATAGACCTTCCGTTCTGGACTGCTTCGCTGGGGTTGCACCATGCCGATCAATTGATCGGTTCTGAGCGCGCTTAGGAATAATGCCAGATCGTCAGGCCGAGAAAGTTCCAGTGGGAGTTCGCCACCAGGGAGCAGCGCATTTTCCAGAGGATGGATGGGGAGTTGCTCTGGCAACTCATAAAAAGCCTGAATCAATGGGTATTTGGGTTTCATGACGACAAGTTTGCCTGAATTGTGTCGAAACCGCCCCATCAGTCATGATCGGTTTAATGACGGCAAAGTGCCGGTGGCTGCCTTTGGGCATAGGTTCCGTATAGCTGACCTTCGCCGAACCTCCATTGGTTCCAATGGCCGTGTATGGCATGACGCCAAATGCGTGCAACCGGCCATGAACCGACCTTCGCGTTCAAGAAACGACCGGCAGGTTCAAGCGCATAGCGGACATCAATTCGTGCCGACGTGCAGCAAGTCCTGGCCGAACTTATTCCTGGGATTGTTGACGGACCTGAGGATGGCGGGCCTGCCTAAGAGATCTTTCAGGGCCGTGGGATGGCGCCGCGGACCGTCGGTCCGCGGCGTACGGGTTATTGCAGCGGTAAGACGTCAACCAGCAGGTCGAAGGAACCGGTCCCCAGTGAACCGATCGCGTATACGATGATGTTTTCGCCGGCCGTCACAGGCAGCGGAATCTCGCCGGGGGGATTGAGCGGGTCACCGCCGGCAGGGGCGATCTCCACCGTGTAGGTGTCCGCCGGCGCGTCCAGCTTGGAGCCATTGCCGTTGGTCAGATCGGTTATCGCCGGCTCAGTGGCATCTTTGTTAATAATGATGTCCACGGCCGGCGCATCGGCGGTGTGGCGCACGGTAGCACGACCGTTACTTGGCCCTGCGTCACGCAGGTCGTCATTGAACTTCGTGATGCGGATGCCGCCGTCGTCCGTCTGGTGGGCCACCAAGGAGAGGCTGTCCCCGAAGTTGACGTCGATGGTGTCGGCCATGACCAGGGTGCCACGACAGCCACGACGCGAATTGGCGAGCGTGATCCGTACCTGGTGGACGCCGGGCCTCAGCAGGGGACCCTCGGCGACGGTACGGAACGGTACATTCTTCGCCACACACTTGTAGCCGATGCGGATGTCAACGGGCAGATCCTGCGAAAGTCCGAGGTCTTCCCCATTGACCGCATGGACCAAGCGGGTCGGTACGGAGCCGTTCTGGAGCTTCCAACCGCTTGCTGTCGCGGCTGCGGAAAAAACAAGGGCGAACGCAGCTGCCGCCGGCACGATCAGTTTTTTGTATTTCATCATCTCGAGATCCTCTCACTTTGCTTTACGGAAACCAAATGTCTAAATAAAAAATGTTCAAAACATCTGCAGTTCGAAGTTTAGCGTGCCTTTTCGCGAGATTCCTCCGGAGTCTCTGTGGGAAATGAACAGTATTTGTAGTGCTTTGAGCCTGTTCAGTTTCCAGCGGCAAGATGCCGCTTGGCGGTCCAGGATGAGCTTGGCGATCGGTGCGGTGTCTGCCGGGCTGGCCTGCGTAGCCGGCGGCGTGAAGCGATCCGTGGCGTCCTCGATGCGCTAGGTACTAGAAATTGAGTGGGCGAGCACAGGCAGTGTGAAAGGCCTTTTCCGCCAACTGCATTGCCTGATCGCAACCATCGACACTAGTGTTCGACCGCCCCGGTGAACATCGAACGGCATCCGACCGGCATGTTGGCCCGCGAATCCATCCCGCCAACCGTTCGCAGGTCCGTTTCAGGCATCTCGCCGAGGTCATCGCGGCGCGGCGCATCCAAGTGTCCGTTAGTAGCGAGTGTCGAAGCGGTGAATGGTGCGGCTGGTTTACCCGCTCATGGTCGAACTCCGACGAAGCCGCCACGTGCCTGTTTAGTCCGCTCCTGCGGAGAAGGAGACCCTCAACGGTGAAAATTGGGGTCGCTAGCGGGTAGATGGAGTTGGGGCTCGCTGATATCGGCTGCAAGCGCATAGCGGACTAACGGGTTGTGCCGCGCAGCAGACTAGAATCGACCCTGAACGAACCTTCGGTGGTGACTGTTGGACGGGTGCTATTAACACATTCCCGCCGCTCGCCTACTGATGTGAAGGCAGCTCCCAGCGACCACGAGCGGCTAGTTGGAACTGCAGCGTTGAGGGCCCACTGCTGATGTTTGTTCCCTTGCCCGAACCTGGGTCGTGACAGCCTTTTCCCGGTTCTCATCTGCTCCCCGGAAGTTGAGCGGCGTGGAACTGATGGTCGCGATAGACCAGATTCCAACCTGAACCCGGCGTGGCGACAAGCCTCCGGTTATGGTGTTATCGCCACTACGGTCAGGGCTCTCGACTAACGAAGGGAAGCGAGCAATGAAACTCTTCAAGGCTATTCTTTTTTCGCTGACGTGCTTCTTACCCTTCCTTGTCTTCGGAAACGATAGCCTCAGCCCCACGGGGCAACAATGCAGTAGTCGCTGGCTGAACATCGATGTGAACGCCCAAACTGCAGGCTTCGCAGCGAAATGTTTATGCAAGCCGGCAAGCTGGGCAATAGATCAGATGGATCACTGTGGCTTTGCGATCAAGGAGAAACTCACTGTCGAAGTCGTTGAGGATCTGCGACATCCATTCGGCATACCCGTGGTGGGGAAATCTGATTCTTCTGAATTTAGCGTTCAGGTGGCTTCGCCGAGTCAGTGTCGCCAACTGGCAAGAGAGGAAATTGCACTGGCTGAAGTAGAATTCCATGCCCTATACGAGAGCATTGTTGTTCATGAAGTTATTCATGCTGTTTTGTGGCAGCAGCGGGATCATCCCAAAAACGAAAGTGTTTCCGAGATTGCAGGTGAATACGTTGCCTATGCATTTCAGCTTTTATCATTACCAGAAGCTGATCGGGTAAAACTTCTAGCAGGGTATCCAGGCGCACCACCAAGCGACCTTGGCCCCTTTAACTCCATGGCGTTAATGCTCAACCCACTTCGCTTCGCCACCAATGCATACAGGCATCTCATGTCTGTGGACGACCGTTGTGAATTCCTGAGAAAAATAATTTCAGGGGAAGTGGAATTCGATGACTGGGACCAATACGAATAGCCGCAGTCCGAGCGATGCAAAGTTTGCATCAGCTCACTACCTGCCCATGACGGAGCCTGATAATCGCGCCGCGAGCCAAAGGTTGAGGCTGATTCAATGACGGCTCATGGCCGGTTCCACCCTTAGCGACTCCAGCAGGGTAGGTCCGGTTGTGCAGAGAAGCACCCGTTGGCCGAACTGAGCAATTTAAGCGTCAGGCACTTGGATCGAGTTTCTTTTCAGTATGGTCCAAGCATTTCTGAATTTCGTTGCCATTGATTACTTGCCCTAATTTCGGCTTCAGGCTCAGACAAACTTTTCCGTTCGCTGCCTCGATATTCAGCGAGTCGAGTTTTTCGTATTCTTTCGTTGGACAAGAGCAGCGACCTTCTTGGCACGCTTGGAACTCTGCGAGCAGTTGCTCCTGTTTTCCCGAAATCTCTGAGACTTCGATAGTCAGTCCTTCAGAACTGGATTTGACAGTGCGTTTCACACAGCCCTCAATAATTTCTCTGTCTTAGCCACATTCTAGGCGAACGCGAAGGCGGCGAATGCCCCCTTCTTGGGTAACTCGGAGGTCGTTGGAGCATTGAGAAGTGTCCGCTTCTGCGGAATTGCTGCCGCTCAACTCGATCATACGAACGGCGGCAGTGGGTCGACAACGGCCGGATGGGGAATCAGAAAGCCGCCGCTCGATCGGATTTCCTGGCCTATGTCCGGAGACCACCCCATTGCAGTCGCTGCAGAGTCGAATCTCCACCGGCAGCTCATGTTACGGAACGGCCATTCACCAATCCCTGAGCGACGGGCAGCTTCATGCGCACTACGGACATAAACCCGGCAGTTCATTTTGCCGAGTTAACCCCGTTGCCGCAGGCAAAGCCGGGCCAGGCGTTGCGCATCAACGTGACTGGTCGTCATCATACAAGCATGGACAAGGCAGCCGGTGGTTTTAAGCCACCTCGTGCAGATCCTCCAGATAACGGCCATAGTCCGACACATCGAATAAAACCGCCTGCTGCTTACCCCGCTGAATCACATGCTGGGGGAAACCTGGAAGATCATATCTTGGCTGTCGTGGCATTCCCTTGCCGCTCCTTTCGATGAAGATTCGACGTTGCTGCTAGATAAATTGCAGTCTGACCCTTATTTCCCTTAAGGTGCCTTCACTCTGAAAAAGCCGCTGGTTGCAGGCTCTGAAGGTTCGAATTCACTGCCCGGTCGTCCGCTAGTAAGATTCCCATTAATTGTCGCAATCCCTAGTTTGGCTGGGGGGGTGGAGTTTAGTGCCCGATATAAACGAAAAGAATGCCAACAGCGACATTGCCTTGATGCTGGATATCGACGGTGCCCGCCGATCGCGTTTTCGCTCCCTCAAGTGGCTTGGATGGGGTATCGCTGTATTGGCGATACTTGCGGTAATCATCGTCCCTCAGTCGATGAACAACGCAGCCGACGTTCAGTACAGAACGGAAGAGGTTCGTCGCGGCAGCCTGGTGGTTACCGTTTCGGCCACCGGCAACCTTGAACCGACGAATCAGGTCGATGTGAGCAGCGAACTGTCGGGCATCATCGATAGAGTCATGGTGGACTATAACGACCGGGTCGACGCCGGTCAGGTTCTGGCCGTG
>CAVWEI010000024.1:0-29627 GCA_963753845.1 uncultured Gammaproteobacteria bacterium | reverse complement strand
GTGCGCCGTGCTAAGGCCAATGGCACTGACTTAAGCGACAGGAGCGAGCCCAGGTGGTTGTAAGGAATTGAAATTGCGGAAGAAGGCTGACCTGGATTGGTAGGATGTTTGTCGCCAAACACACATTCCGCCAAAGCCGAGGTCAGCCGTGCACAAGGGTAAAAGCCATTCGAGGTTTCAGCAACATCGGGAGTGCATCCGTCGGGACGTGTGTGAACACAGCGCGGTGGACTTTTTCAATGTTTTGACCGGGCCGCAGTTGCTGGAGCTGACCGAGAGGCATCTGCCGGCGCACCGGGAGCGGCTGTACCCACCCACGGTGACGCTGTCGATGTTTATCAAGCAGTCGCTGGACGAGGATGGCTCTTGCCAAAGGGCGGTTAATGGCTGGGCGGCACAGCGCGTGGCGGAAGGATTGCGCCCGCAAAGCATGGATACCGGGGCGTACTGCAGGGCCCGGGCGCGTTTGCCGGTTGAGATGGTGACGGCACTGACGCGTGAGACGGGCAAGTTATTGTGTGCGCAGGCCAATACCGGATGGCGCTGGCGAGGCCGAACAGTGAAACTGGTCGATGGTACCGGCATCTCGATGCCAGACACGTCGGACAATCAGGCCCGGTATCCGCAGTCGAGTAACCAGGTTCCAGGGGTCGGTTTTCCACTGGCCCGGCTGGTCGGGGTCATTTGTTTGTCCACCGGCGCAGTGGTTGATGCGGCAATCGGGCCTTTTGCGGGCAAGGGGCACAGTGAGCACAGCCTGGTTCGGGAGTTGCTGGATGGATTTTGTGCCGGTGAGGTGATGTTGGCGGATGCGCTGTATTGCAGCTATTGGCTGATCGCCATGCTGCAATCGGCCGGGGTTGATGTGCTGTTTGAGCAACATGGTTCACGCATCACCGACTTTCGCCGCGGTCATCGGCTTGGTACCCGTGACCATGCCGTGACCTGGCACAAGCCAGTGCAGCGTCCGCCATGGATGACGCGCGAGCAGTACGAGGCATATCCGGATGAACTCACCGTGCGTGAGGTCGCGGGAGAAAAGCGTGTGTTGGTCACCACGATGCTTGACCCGAGAAAGACCAGGAAAAAGGACTTGCTGGAATTGTATGCGCAGCGCTGGCATGTTGAGCTGGACTTCAGAAACATCAAGACCACGCTTGGCATGGAAGTGCTCCGATGCCTGACCCCACAGATGGTCGAGAAGGAGCTATGGGTAAACTTGCTTGCGTACAATCTGATCCGTTTGCTGATGGCCCAGGCAGCGCTTGAAGCGGGCCTGCACCCGCGCGAGCTCAGCTTCAAGCACGCCGTGCAAATGTGGACGCAGTGGACATTGATGCATTCCGGCAGGGGGCAAGATTGGCAACGAGATACCTTATTCCAACTCATCGCTCAGGTCAGGGTCGGGCACCGGCCTGGGCGCCTCGAGCCACGTGCACGCAAACGAAGACCCAAGCCGTACCCTTGGTTAAAGGTGCCACGCACACTCGCTCGCCAACAAATTCGCGAATTCGGCTACCTGCCGAATGCTTAAGTCAGTGCCATTGACCTATAGGGTGGCTGCGAGTCGGCGGGCCGTAATGAAGATGAACGCAAAAGTGGCTCCGAAAGTGAGATCTCGAAGGTCGAGCCTGCAACCGTAAGGTGAAGACAGCATGGTCAATCGAACTCTAACTGTCACGGTTGACCACTTCGGCGGAGTGGAAGCGACGGCACGTGGACAAGGACATGGCAGGAACTGGAGAAGCCCTACTCATCCCAGTCAGAAATGGCTGGAGCAAGGTAGTTTGTATAACCGGCGTACCCGGGAAGTCAAACGAAGATGAGAGGGTGGCGGATGGGTCCGTATTAGTGTTGATTCAGAGTAACGTCTGTGGAGCGAAGGGGCCCTGCTAGTGGTAAGTCTTCTGACAAAAAGGTGAGGTAGTGGCGCAATGACAACGGCGTCAATTAGTCTGCAAGATCTGAGGCGGAAGATATATGTAAAAGCGAAGGCTGATCAGTCTTGGCGATTCTGGGGGCTCTACGTGCACGTTTGCCGGTGGGAGACACTGGCAGAGGCGTACAAGCTGGCCAAACAGAACAAGGGTGCACCTGGGGTTGATGGCGTCAGCTTTGACGACATAGAACACGAAGGTGTGCAGCAGTTTCTGGATGAGATCCAGCAAGAGCTAGTCGATGGCACCTATCGACCCTTGCCCAACCGGAGGGTGGAAATCCCAAAGGGTAACGGGAAAACGCGGATGCTGGGTATTCCTTGTATTCGCGATCGAGTGGTCCAAGGTGCGCTCAAGCTGATACTGGAACCGATATTCGAGTCGGATTTCCAATCTGGATCGTTTGGTTACAGGCCGAAGAAAACAGCTCATGAAGCGATCAATAGAGTCGCGGACAGTATCGTCAGAGAGCGCGTTCAGGTGATTGATATTGATCTGAAAGCGTACTTTGATACGGTACGTCACGACACACTGCTCGCAAAGGTTGCGCAGCGTGTTGATGATCAGAAGATCATGCGATTGCTAAAGCTAATTCTGAAAACAAGCGGCAAGCGGGGTGTGCCACAGGGCGGATTGATTTCTCCGTTACTCAGCAACCTCTACCTCAATGAGGTAGACAAAATGCTGGAGAAAGCGAAGGAGGTGACCCGTACTGGCAAGTACATCCATCTTGAATACGCGCGATTCGCCGATGATCTGGTGGTCTTGGTGGATGGTTTCAGGAAATGGCGATGGCTGACAAGGGCTGTAATGACGCGGTTACGTCAGGAATTTCAGAAATTGGGCGTTGAGCTCAACACTGAGAAAACGAAAGTGGTGGATTTGTCAGCTGGTGGTGTATTCAGCTTTCTCGGTTTTCATTTCCGGCGCGCTATAACGCTCAACGGAAAAGTCGGCGTCCTATTCATGCCAACGATGAAGGCCAGGAAGTCACTGACGCAAAAGCTGAAAGTGATTTTCAGACGCTTCCAGTCCCAGCCCATCAGTCGGGTCATTAGTATCATCAACCCGATACTGCGGGGTTGGGTCAACTACTTTCGGGTGGGCATGTCGAGCCAGTGCTTTGGATACGTCAAGGACTGGGTTGAAAAGAAGGTTCGACGTCATTTGATGAAAGCCAGAGGTTACCGAGGTTTCGGTTGGGACAGATGGAGTAGGAGCTGGCTGTACAAGGAATTGGGGTTATTCCGTGATTACTATGTACAGTATATGCCTCTCGAAAGTGCTGCCAACCGATGAGCCACATAAACTTTTACACGAAGTCACTAGGACAGCGTAGTGCGGGAAAACCGCATGATGCGTTGGACGCGGCGGGGGCTGGAAACGTGTCTTTGGATAACGCGCCAGTCTTCGACCCTACCTGCAAGGGCCTCGGGGTGAAATCCCCCGGGGCTACTTACCCAAAAAAGTTTGCGTTGTTTATTCGGTCCGTTTGAAGTCGAGCCGCGTATCCGTGATGAGATCACGCACGTGTGCGTTTGCCGTCAGGACCCTGACACTCAGCGCACGGGCATGCGCCGCGACCACTAAATCATTGGGTGCCAAAGAGGCTGCTCTGGCAGTTGACTGCTGGCGAACCTCCCCGTAATGACGGAAGATCTGCAGAACAGGCAGAAGATTTAGTCGCCGGCGATTTAGAATACTTGCGCAGAGAGGTCATGTGCGCCGTGTCGTTCGTCTGCATTCATGGGAAATCCGTGGGTTGAGTCTGACCCGACAGTCAAGACGTCGAACCCCATAACGGTGGGATCAAGTTCCAATCACCGCAAATTATGTTTCAGATTCAATCGCACCATCGGCTTTCTCTCGTACTGAAGTGGATCGTACTCCTCGCTTTTGTTGGGATGCTTCAAGGCTGTCAGCTGCAAAGCGTCAAAAAGGAAGGACAAGCGACCCAACCGTCATCCAGCCAACTCTCTCAATTGGAGGAGACCGTAGCGCTTCAGCAGAAGCAGATCATGGAGCTGGAACTCCGGTTAATCGCGAAACAGTCGGAAATCGACAAACTGTCCTCAATCCAGGAAGAGACCATAAACGAAGTGGTTAGACTCAAGGCCAAGCTGCGCAGTCGTCACAGCAAGGCCGATATCGTGGCAAACCTCGCTGAAGCAAAACTCTTGTTAAAAAGTCTTCAAGCCCAGACAGGCCAACATCTGCAGGCTGAATTACTGAAGCGCGCCGGACAATACATTTCGATGAGTGAAGCTGCACTGGAAAAAGGCAACTATGACGGTGCTTCTTATCTCATTGCGCAGGCCAGGGTGTCGCTCGCCGCTTCGGATTCTGATCCTGAGGAGCAATTGGAAAACAATGCGAAAATAACTGTCTTCTCTATCCCTGTCCCTATGCAAGTGACACAACTATCCAATGTCAGAGCCGGACCCGGTATGGCACAAAAGGTACTGTATCGGTTGAAATCAGGAACCTCCGTACTGGCCACCGGATATCGTGGGCTCTGGGTCCAGGTAAATCGGGAGAATGAAATCGGGGGCTGGATCCACTATAGCCTGCTGGAAACAAGCCCGTAGCTGACATTCACTGGCATTCTCGACCTCAGGGAGGGTCGACGTTTCTTGCCGTCGGGTGAAGCGCGATTTTTTGGGTGGAAGGATTGGCACGCACCGATCGGTTCCGGCCTTCCTTTTTCGCCCGGTACAGGGCCACATCGGCCCGCTTGATGAGTTGGTCCCCATCTTCGCCCGAGCCAATCTCTGCGACACCGATACTTACCGTGATACTAAACACAGTACCGTCAATTTTGACCCGACTCGATTCGATCGCAATTCGGATGCGTTCTGCCGTCTGCAGAGCTTCTTTTTCGCTGCTTTCATCCAAGATTATCAGGAATTCTTCACCGCCGTAGCGACCGGCAAGATCCACCGCGCGAAGCAAGCGGTCGAATGTGCGACCCAGATGGCGCAGCAGCTCATCTCCGACCAGATGGCCCGAACTGTCATTGATCTGCTTGAAGTTATCTGCGTCGATCAGCAGAACAGAAAAGGGGGTATTGTTACGGCGGAAACGTTCCAGTTGTGTCGTCAGTATCTCCATGATGTGCTTTCGATTGGCGAGCTGCGTCAGTGAATCGGTGGTCGACAGCTGTTCAAGTCGTTCCCGGCTCTGTCTGAGCTGGCTGACCATGTCATTGAATACCTCTGTAGTGGTTCCCAACTCGTCACGCCGTTTCACCGGGATGTTTACGTCGAGATCACCGTTTGCGACTTTCGCGGCCGCTTCGGTCAGTTTTTCCAGAGGGAGAATAATTCCTCTGGACATCAGGTAGGCGAAAAAGCCGATCAGCGCCACAAGCAGCGCGACGCCAAACAGTGTTTTGTTGCGCACCTTGATCACACCGGAGAAGAGGCGGTCCCGCTGCTTTTCTAAGACAATACCCCAGGAAAATTCGGGCATGGGCGTCAGGATACCGACCACCGGCACTTCTCGCGTATTTACATACTCGACAAGCTGATGCGACCGCAAAAACAGTTTCTTCACCTCGCTGCGGGAAGCTGCAGCGGTATCGCGTTCTTTGGTGGATACAAGAATCTCGCCGTTTTCCCTGGCCAACAGCAGCTCAGTAGAATCGGATTTGATATCTTCATCGGACAGGAACGGGATCATGATATCAACCAAGGCATCCAGTCGAATTTCTGCTGCTAGGATTCCCAGAACGGTGCCATCACCAGAAAGGACGGGAACAGCAACCAATACGGACGGTGTCGATTGGGGCGACTGATGCACCTCTCCGACAACTATCTTCCTTTCACCCAGTTGATCCTGCCAGTTACCCGGCAGTTCGGCTGAATGACCTTGCAGTGCTGGATACTGCGCCAGCACGTTCCCACTTCGATCAAATACCAGGAGGCGTCGGTAAAAACTAAACTGCTTGAACACAAGCGAGAGATAGCTTTCCAGATTTGCCAGCTGTGCAGCATCATCAGAGAGATCTTGCTTGGTTTCCTTTTTCTGCAGGGTCAGATATTTGTCCAGAACCTCCGAGACCAGGTAGGAGTTCGAGAACACCCGGATCTCGTAGTAGCGCTCTTTAAACCAAAGATCCAACTCCCGTCTTAGGTGGGTAACCGTACCAAGCAATTCCTGCTGGGCACTCTTGAGTAAGGCCTTTTCTGTCTGATTGAAATAGACCCAACCCAGCCCGATGGATGGCAATAGGGTAACCAGTACCGCAAACATAAGAATGCGGTTACGAATACTCAGCAACATGAGATTGTTGAAACCACGACCCATGCATCCTTCCCTCGCGATACCCCTCCCTTCGCGCTAAATATAGCGCGAAGCTCGACAGGTTGAGTAGACAGATGAACGTATTTCCCTTGGACTGCTCGTGTCTGGTTTCATCTCTGCCCGGTTCGTGGTGTTTAGGGAAAAAGAGGTTATGGCGAGGAAGCGGCGGAAGGTTCTGAACCTTACCCCCTGTGGTCATGATCCCATAGGGGCTCCATGGAGCCTCATTTTTGTGGGAATTCGCATGAAATAGGGAGCAAGGAGAGGCGCCGGCCTGCTGATCCCACCAAGGCAGTCAGCTTCCTATGCAGGAGGAGACATTCCCGGCAGGGTCGCCAGGGTGCCAGTTTGCTTTGCAGCGAGATCACGGCCATCGGCAGAAAACGACATGCTATCGCCATTCAGCCGCCAACCTCCGCATGATCGCACCGTAACAACTGCGGTCATAGCCGGGTTGGGCAAATCAGCAGCCGGGATGCCATGAACGGTTGGTGCGGTGAACTGGCGCTTCCAGCCTCAACCGGACGCTCCCTAACAGACTCGCTATGGGTGAAATCCGTCAGTAGTCACCAGTGATTTTGGCTTCTTGGCCAAGGCCTCCATCGCGTCGACGCCCCGAGGCTCTACATTCTGACTTGCCTATGCCGATAGTTAGGCATGGCTGAAACTGAGGAAATCGAAATCCTGGGCATGATTCCCATGACGGCAAATCTGCCGCCGTGGCAATTCGAAGCGATCGCAGAGCATGTTGAGCCGCTAAAACTGAAAAAGGGCGCCAGACTCATCGAGTGCGGTAGCGACGACGGGTTTACCTATTTTCTGACCGCCGGCAAGGTCTCGCTGGAGTGTGCCGACAACCCACCGATGGTCGTCGAGGCCAGTGCCGAATCCGTACGCACCCCGATCGCCAATCTGCGCCCACGTATCGTCGATGTGACGGCATTGGAGCGCATTCGTGTTATTCGTGTGCCCGATATCCTGCTGAATGCAATCGAGTGTGGTCACGGCAAGACAGACTCTGAGGAAACCGCGGGCGATGCAGAGGGCCAGGAGGAACGCCGCAACTTCGAGACCCGGCTGCCGTTCCAGCTGTATCGTGATCTCAAGAACAGCGAGTCTTCGATCTTGCCAAGCCTTCCGGACACGGCAGTTCGTATTCAGCTGGCGATCGAGGACGATCTCAGTGATGCGGACGCTGTGGCTCGTCTGGTGGTAGCGGACCCAGCGATAGCGACGAAACTCGTAAAGACCGCCAACAGCGCCCTGTACGGTGGTCGGTCACCGGTTACGGCTCTCACGGCAGCCGTCGTTCGGCTCGGCATGCAGACCACGCGCAATCTGGTGCTGACCTTCGCGCTCAAAGAAGTGTTCAGGACCAAGAACAAGCTGCTTCGACAACGCATGAAGGACCTCTGGGAGCACAGTGCCTATATCGCGGCGACCTGTTTCGTGTTGGCCCGCGAAGTTGAGGGTGTGAATCCGGAAGAGGCTCTGCTGGTTGGTCTGGTGCATGACATTGGCGCGATAGCGGTGATCAATTATGCCACCCGCGATCCACAACGGACCGCTGATCTGGGGGGGCTGGAACAGACGATTTCATGCATGCGCGGTGAACTGGGTGCACTGATTCTGCGCCGGTGGAAGTTCGCGCCGACGGTGGCCGTCGCGGTACGTGACGCGGAAACCTGGATGCGTGAGCATGATGGAGTAGCCGACTTTACGGACCTTCTCATTGTCGCCCAGGTGCATGAGCGGCTGCGCAAGAAGGAAACAGACGGCTTGCCGCGGATCGAGGATATTCCAGCATTCGCGAAGGTGCTGGGGCAGGATGCCTCTCCGCATAAAAGCCTTGTGATCCTGCACCAGGCGGAAATCATGGTAGACCAGATGCGCAGCGTGTTGCGCCGCTGACGGGCAATTTTCCTCAACAGCTCACTACGCCGGACGCAGCGAACACCGCCATCGACCAAATCATTCAGTGGCCCGTAGCCAGCGGCAACGGGTCTAACTCGGCAAAATGACTCGCCGAGCTTAGGTCCGAAATGCGCACAGAAGCTGCCGTTATCTCCGCAGTCCCGTTCAGCAGGCCGGAGTCGCCCCAGCGCCGTTACCGCTAATGGCGGCTGCGTAACATGACCTGCCGGTGGAGATTCGACCCGGCAGCGACTGCAATGGCGTAGTCACCAATGGGATGGACTCCTCCTCACCCTGACTAATCGGCGTCTAAGCGCCAAAATGGCAGATGCAAAGTAGCCATTCAGAGAATGAGGAGAAGCCAAATGAACCTTAGCAGAGCCGGTGTGGATATTGCGAAGTCGGTTTTTCACGTGCACGTGGTTGATCGTCACGGCCAGCCCAAATGGCGTGCCAAGCTCAAGCGCACAACGAGTGGCTGGATGCGCTATGTCAACGCCTTGCTCCTGGCGCTGAGGTGGGGATGGAGGCCTGTGCCTCGGCCCATCACTGGGCCCGGAAGCTGCAGGCGCGAGGATTTCGCGTGAAGCTCATTGGGGCACAGTTCGTAAAACCCTATGTCAAGAGCAACAAGAACGACCAGGTGGATGCCGAGGCGATCTGTGAGGCGATGAGTCGGCCCGGTATGCGGTTCGTGGCGGTGAAGAGCGTTGCCCAGCAGGATACGCAGGCGGCGCACCGCATCCGTGAGGAGCTTGTCGGTCAGCGTACTGCCAAAGCGAACCAGATCCGTGGTCTCGTGGGCGAGTATGGCATTGTCGCCCCAAAGGGCATCCAGCAGCTACGCCGGGCGTTGCCGGATTGGCTGGAAGATGCCGAGAACGCGTTGACGGTGGACTTCCGCAGTCTACTGGCCGATCTGGCGGAAGACCTTCGATACTTGGATGATCGGATCGCGCTGCTTGACGAGCAAATCGCACAGCGCGTGAAAGAAGACCCTGTGGCGCGGCGATTGCTTGCGCTGCGTGGGATCGGGCCGCTCACCGCGAGCGCCTTGGCCGGTGCGTTGGGCAATGCGCAAGCATTCAACAAAGGGCGTGACTTCGCCGTCTCGCTCGGGCTCACGCCACGCCAGCACAGCACCGGCGGGAAAGACCGGTTGCTCGGTATCAGCAAACGCGGTGATGCTTATCTGAGAAAGCTCCTAGTGCATGGTGCACGGTCCGTGCTGCGACATGCCAAGGATCGCGACGACGCGCTCAGTCAGTGGTTGAAAGCGCTGATTGCACGCAAGCACCCGAATGTGGTCGTTGTCGCGCTGGCCAACAAGACTGCGCGGGTCGCCTGGGCGATCGTGCACAACGCTACGGATTACGATCCTCGGCTTGTCGCCGGCAAAGGTACAAATTGAGCATGGCGCGACCGAGGTAGTGGAGAGTGCGATCAGATTCCTTTTAATGATTGCAAAGCACATTGGATGATGGCGAACAGATGACACCGACGTCGGCAAAACCCGTTATGTCCGTAGAGCTAACAAACTCGTGTCACCGTTTGGGAGTCGACGTGCGAATAGCCCATCAGGGTCCGATGCCTACAGATACGGCATCACTTATGAGACCGGATACACGTAGGCAGTCATACCTTGACGTTATCGAACAAAGTGCTTGCAAACGAGGAGGAGTCCATACACGGACATAGGCCAGGAAATCCGATCGAGCGGCGGCTTTCTGATTTCCTGAGCGACCGGACACGACCCACTGCGGTCGGTCAGGTCACGTCCCGTTAACGACCGGTCTGTAACATGACCTGCCGGTGGAGATTCGACCCGGCAGCGACTGCAATGGGGTGGTCACCGGACATAGGCCAGGAAATCCGATCGAGCGGCGGCTTTCTGATTCCCCATCCGGCCGTTGTCGACCCACTGCGGTCGGTCAGGTCACGTCCCGTTAACGACCGGTCTGTAACATGACCTGCCGGTGGAGATTCGACCCGGCAGCGACTGCAATGGGGTGGTCACCGGACATAGGCCAGGAAATCCGATCGAGCGGCGGCTTTCTGATTCCCCATCCGGCCGTTGTCGACCCATTGCCGTCGTACGGCCACTGACCTCTGGATGGCCGGTCTGTAACAGGAACGGTCATAGTACTCAGGCAAGGGCGTGCGGGAGATAAGGTATATGCCATACCTAACGCGGATCTTCTTCTCTGGCCGCTTTCGGGTCCGTAAGCAGACAGTACGCTGTCAGACGTCGAGCAAGAAGTTCTGGCCGAACCTTTTCCTGGAACGGTGGCTCAAGGGAGTGTCCTGGTGTTTGCGAAGGAATCCCGCGGGTTTTGGAGGAGTGGGTTTGGAATGCCCACGGGGATCGCGCAGTGAGGTTTGCGTGGGAGGAGTATACGGTCCGCTTCGATTTTCATGCCCGTGAGCACTCAAGCGGTGTGTCGCCCCACGGCTTTGCGCACTGCGTTGAGTTATCGGGCAGAAGCCGGCAGATCCAATCGGCGCGTCGCGGAGTGCGGCGGCGCATGCTCCCAGCCGAAGAACTGTACTTCACGAATTGGTCGATCAGTTTTGTCCAGCAACATCACAGCGCGCAGGCCGTCACTGAAATAGGGATCATCACCAAGATTTCGGGCGGGCTTGGACTCGTTAGCCACCGGCCCACCTTCGGCGTAACCGACCTTGACCAGTCCCTGTGAGAACAATAGATCCTGGACGAAGCTGTTACGTGCCTCGTCCACGTCGGGGTCTATGACATGGGTGACGAGAAACTTCGACGTCGTCGTAAACTTGACGCCGATGTCGCGACTGATCTGTCCCACCCAAACCTCCTTGCCCTGGAAGCGAAGCGGTGTCAGCCACAGACGCAGGTGATTGCGCTGGTGAACAGAGCGACGGGGTTTCTGGAAAGCGATGTCCTGTTGCCGCCCGAAGGCATACAAGGGGCTTATCGGTGAATAGGTGTAGCGTTCGCCAAACAGGAATGATTTTAGTGTCTTCATGATTGACCCCGCGTAGGTAGCCTCGGTGGCATGCCAGCCGCGCCGGACGAAGGCAGGGAACAAATCTTCCGCATTACCGATTAGCACCAGGTTCAGGGGATCGCCCAAGGCGTCGGCCTCCTCGCTAGTCGTGCAGCAGGGGAGGTCAGTCAGCGCTTTGCGCAGGCCGTCTTCGTCGAGCAATATTTCTGAATCACTCATACGCACCTGCTCGACGTCAAACAGTGTATCGGCGTTAAGACCGCGGACAGGGAGAAAGAACACCAACTCTTCGACCCGATTCGCCGACAGCAGCTGCAGGTCCACCTGTTTCTGGTCAAGGTCCATGCTGACGAAGACAAAGCCGGAAACGACCGAATGCGGTGCGATCGGATTGCGGAAGGCGAGCCTGCGCAACTTGCCCATGAAGGCGTACAAATCCTGGTCTTGGATCTGGTCCCGCAACGTGTAGGCGACCTCGTCGGGGGCGAAATAATTGGGATCCAATGACGGCATCAGCACCCAGTAAGGCATGTCGTCATCGTTCTCGACCTTGATCCAGATCGCCTGCAGCCAGCGTTTCGCCAGGTCAATGCCAAATTCGACTTGTGCCTCTTCATTGCTGAGCACAGCTACCGTCGCCCGCAGGTATCCATGTTGCTGGGTGAGCGCGTGCTCGCGAAAAGCTCCCGGCATCGGCGTTCCGGTCTTGATCGGCGGGGCACTGCTGCATCCGGCTACCAGCAGAACAACGGCGGCCACGAGTGACAGGGTGGATGGCCCATAGTCACATTGACGGAAGATGGCTGAAGTCGTGGACATGTCTCGGCGCTGCTTGTGGTTCTGCGGAAGCTTATCCCGCCCCACCAGGCGCTACAATTCCGAAGCGATGCTGCGACGGCGTCGGTGCTACCCACTAAGCTATCATGATAGTCGCCCAGCAATGGATCGGTTGTTGTACGGAGTGAACTATGCTGGATAGGCCAAGTGTCTGGTACCGAAATAGTCGGGGCTATCAATTGGGGGCAAGATAGAATGAAAAGACGAGAGTTTCTCACTGGCATTGGCCTGCTTGCTGCCTTCGGCCCACGCGGGGTGTCCGCAGTGGTCAACGATGTATTGCCACCCGAGGGCGTGGTGTTGAACTACCGGGCCTTGTTCAATGGCAGCGATATCGGGCATCAGCGGATTCGTATCCGCCAACACGATGCCGCTGGACACGTCGTCGTCGAGCACGACACAAAATTGGAAGTCCGTATCCTCTTTTCGGTCGCTTATAGCCTCGAGCATCGAAGCACCGAGGTCTGGGAGGGGTTCACGCTGAAGTCGGTTGATTCGGAAACCATTGAGAACGACCGGCGAACCCTCGTCAAAGGCCATGCAACCGAAAAAGGTTTTCATTTCGACAATCAGAACAACGAGTGGTTGACTCGGGGCGATTTGGTGACCGCTGATAGCTTCTGGGTGGCTACGGCATTGCAGGCTGCGAGCGTGGTGAACACCCGGACCGGTGATACGGCTGTCCCTGTTCTGAAACAAGTTGGCGAAGATCGTTGGTACCTTTCCGCAGCTTTTGCGCATGGAGCAATAGAAGCCACGTTGGAATTTGACGGAGGCTTCCTGCGCGAAGCAGAAGTTGATAGCGATGGTCACCGGGTGCGGCTCGTTCGAGTGCCAGCTTGAATCATGATACGCCTTCACATTGCCGCACAATTCGGAAGCTACAAGCGAATTTTTGCGACGGAGGCTCTGGGCCAGGGACCTGCAAACTGAAGGCGCATCTGCCAGCTAATGCTTGCAAGGGCGAACTAGCGATGCATGCGTTTCGTGCGCTGGCACCGAGTTACCCAGTGGATGCCGCAATCGAATCAGTGAACCGTGCCGAATTTGCCGGAGGCCAGGTTATTTGAGTGACGCCACCATAGCCAGCTCCTCTGATTGTGTATAGAAGCGGACTTCTGCTTCTGCGGGCGGGATGTTTTGGGTGAGTTTGAGGCGGCGGCGGTTGTTGATCCAGTTGAGCCATCCGAGCGTGGAGAATTCCACGGCGTCGAAGCTGCGCCACGGACCTCGACGATAGATGATCTGTATCACGCGCCTCGCTTCGTACCCATTTTTGCAACGTCTCGGCCATGCAGCCGATCTTCGGGAGAAGCGAGCAGATCGCCGCCCAATGCGAGGTGTGTCCGGCCTTTTGTTCCAGAACCATGAGCGCCGTGCTCTTGCAAATTTCAGCGGTAGGCCAAGCTGAAGAACGTGAAGCTGTTCGTCTGGGTGATTATCTGTGCCCCCGTCGCTGCCATAAGCGTCTCCATCGCGGAACTGCCCGTCGGACAGGCTACAAGATCGGACGCGTCATCAAGAAACTCGATGGTGAACGCGCTTTCACCAACCAGTTGGCATTCGTCCGACGGGCTCCGGTAGCCGCGGACGAAGACGAGATCGGGATCAGGTTCGCTGATCGCGACCTCAACCGGCGGCGCTGTACATCCTGCAACAAAAAGCGCCGCTGGCAGGACTGCGAAGCATGCCACTGGTTGCTTCAAGCGAATAGTTGTCATTCTACTTCTCCCATGCCGCGCCTGTGCTGCGCCAGACGCCATCCTTTGCGTCCCAGACGCTGGCCGTCACGCAGGGCGTTGGCCCGATGCCGCCGCATTGAGCGCCATGGACTTTGGCGAGAAGCACTCGGTGTCGGCCGATGTCGGACATCTCCCATCCCTGGTTAAGAAGCGAGCCAAGCTGATCCCCGACAAGGAAATGCGACATGCAGCCACCGGTGCTGCAATAGAGGGACACGGCCGAAGAGCAGGCAAAGAACGACTCGTTTAGAACCCAGTCAGGTCGCAAATCCCCATCAAGATCTACACGCGTGATGGCGCCCCATTCCAAGACAAACTGACCGTTCTCGAAGTCAGAGCAAGCCTGTCGTGCCCGTTCGACCTTTTCAGTTAACGGCTCTGGTAGTTCTGAAATGTCATCGGCAAGGGCGGGCATTGGCAACGCCAGACCCAACGCAATGACCGCAACAGCAAATGCCCTGACATTGCACACAAAGTCGCAGACGGCTTTCGATCTCAGCATCAGTTGCATTGGTCGTACCTATAGTCTCCGAACTCCAGCCAGTCCTCGTCGCCGTCTCTGAAGACAAGGAGTTCCGACCGGTCCTCGCCCAGCAGGGCAACCACGAAGCCGCGCGGCGGTTCAGAGTTGCCGAAATAGCTGTAGGCCGTCATGGCGCGAACGGTCTTGCCGTTGATCGTGACGCGGGCATCCCACTGATCCGCAGGCTTGTCGAGGATCCTGTATTCGACTTGCCGCTTGATCGCGCCACCGCCGCAATACACCACGCCTTCTGGTGCCTCCAGAGATGCGGAGCTTTGGTTCGATTGAAGGCATTCGGCCCTTAGCGACCGGATGGCCGCAGCCGATCCCTTGAGATCAAAAATGCCGTAGCTGATGTCTTGATCGACCATTGAAAGGTTCAAGTAGGCGTTTGCCGCGATCTGGCCGAGGACGAACGCATAGTCAGCCTCGTCGCTGAAAAGGATCTCGACAGGATAGTTGTCAACGATCTGGATGAACGAGTTTTCGCGTCCTGCCTGGAAAGCACCAACCTCCGTCGCACCGTCCTTCATGAAGCGGATGGACAGGCCCTGCTTGCGCTCGATGTCCTGGGCGTCCTCGTAACCCGCGGGTGCGAAGCGCATCCGGTCGCACTGCACCTCGAGGGACATGTTGTTCGTCTGAATGAACGCGTTCGGCGTCTGGCCGTCGCTGAAGCGCCACTCGGCAAGAGCAGGAAGCGTAGATA
The DNA here is from genome assembly GCA_963753845.1 of uncultured Gammaproteobacteria bacterium. Taxonomy (GTDB): domain Bacteria; phylum Pseudomonadota; class Gammaproteobacteria; order Chromatiales; family Chromatiaceae; genus Thiosocius. Next base: position 14,676 of record CAVWEI010000024.1, on the reverse strand, counting down.
CGGCGAGTGCCGCTGCTGCGTAAATCAAATACTTCATCGTACCTCCTTCCTACCACCGCAGCGGCAGGATCCAAAAAAACACCTTCGCGCTCTAGCGGGGCAGTTCAGTCCGGTTCCGTTTTGTTGCCAACCTTGTCTGTCGACGCAGATGTGCGCGGGGGATCCTCCGGCGAGCGCAGGGTCACCACGCGTTGCGGGAAGGGTATCTCGATCCCCTCGGCATCGAGGCGTTTCTTAATCGTGCGGTTGAGGTCCCACAGGGTTGACCAATAGTGCTCGGTGCGGACCCAGGGCTTGACCACCATCGCAACGGCCGAATCCTCCATCCCCACCATGTGCACTTCCGGCTCCGGCTTTGCCAGTACGTCCTCATGCTGCTCGAGCACGTCCATCAGCACCGCGTGGACCCGGTCCGGGTCCTCGGCGTAGGAGACGTTCACCTTGACGTCTACTCGCCTGACGCGGTTTGCCGTGAAATTTACAATGGTGTCACCCCAGATGCGGCCGTTGGGCACGACAAGCATCTGGTTATCGATGGTCGCAACGGTGGTCGCCAGCAGGTTCATGCGTTTGACGATACCTTCTGCACCGGCGACCTTGACACGGTCGTCGACGTCATAGGGCCGGTACATGAGGATCATTGCCCCGGCCGCGAGGTTACCAAGTGAGTCCTGGACTGCCAGCCCAACGAGGATGCCGATCACACCCAGACCGGCGAATATGGGGCCCAACGAGACCCCCAGTGTGGCAAGCGCAATGACCAACCCCAGTAGGAATACCGCGAAGCTTGATAGTGTGATCAGTGTGTCGCGAAGCAGATAGCTCAGACCGAAACGCTCCCGATGTACCAATGCCCGCACCGGATGGCGAATCAATCTGGACACTGCCCAGGCCACCACGACAACGAAAGAGAACAGCAGAAAACGGAACAGGACATCTGGGCCGTTGCGTGCGAGGCTTTCGCTCAAGCGGCTGAATTGCTCATCCCAGAGTTTGCTGAACACATCGCGTTGTAGGATCTCCAGCCCGACCTGGCCTTGCTCGCGGATCAGCAGGCTGCGCTGCTCGGCGGTCGCAATACCAATGCTCTCGCCAATCTCTATCGCCCGCTCCAGGTTGTGCAAATTCCGGGTCTGCTTGGTCTGAACCAGATCCACCGCCTTCTGCAGGTCCTCACGCAATGGTTCTTCAGCGCGTCGCGCTCGAAGCTCGTCCAGCGACATGGCGTCCAGACGAACCTGGCCCATCAGACGCTCAATGATCAGCGACAGTCGCTCCCGCGCCGTTTGAAACATCGGTTCGGGCTCCAGCCCGGCTGCCCGGCGGACCTCCGCCTGGCGGATGTACGCTTCGATGTAGTCTTTGGCCATGCTCGTCAGGTCTTCGATGAACGCACGGGCGATGTCGGCCTGGGCGTTCTGCTCGAACTTGGGAAGCGGCTCGCGTTCGGCGGCGGCACGCTGCTCCAGTACCTGAATCCGTTGAAGGGCGAGGGCTGCGCTCTGTTCCAGCAGGCCTTCAAGCTCGCTGCGTTCTCTGGTGCCGGGTTCGAACGCCGACAGTAGGCGTGGCGCAATTTCATTCAGCCGTTTCACCAGCCTTATGCCGAGCTGATCTATCCGGGCATTCAGCCCATCGCGGTTCCATTCACGGACCGCTTCGACCGAAGCAATCAGTTGCGTAACCTTCGCCATTTGCGCGCGGACCTCGTCGAGTTCCGTAACCGCGCCCGCCGAGGCGCCGCGCGCAGGCGTTAGCGCGACAAGCCAGGCACACATCAGCCAAATCAGTAGGATCGATTTTGCTTTCATCACTCAACTATTCCGAATGTTCGCGCTCGTTGCGAGAAAAACCTTCGTGATTTATCGTTCGCCCAGCTTTCTGTACTGTTGCGGTTCAACGATAAACGCCTGATTAACAGCTTCTTTCATAATGCTCAAGTCACCATTGGTATTGAAGAAATGTGGCAGCAGTCGTATCGCTCCCCCCTATCACCACTCTACCAATCGCATGATCCAAGAAACCCATCGAGAACGCAGTTCTTTACAGACCAGCTACATGCCCGCACAAGCTTTGTCGGCAAACACGCGATGAAAAGCTGTCGACGGAACTGACGACAGCCCACATTTCCACGTTCCTAACTCCGCAGAAAACGCGGAAAAACCATTCAGGGCAACAGTTGTCCGTCCTGAAAATTAAATCGCGTCGAATCATCGGTCATTCTCAAACATAGTGCCTATGCCGCCATTCTCGCGTAACGATGATGCAGGCCGCCGACCCTGGGCAGGGCAACAACCTTTCCAAACACTGGCGGTTCAACCCTTCGCGGTTCGGGGGGATCTTTTGTCAATGCCAAGTGAGTCCGACAGTTACGGTAGTAGCTGCAGCATTCACGAAGGATCCGGCGCAGGTGCCGCTCATTGAGCACTATGACGTGGTCTAAACAATCCCGGCAATTGGAACCGATCACGCGCTCGACGAATGGATTTTGCCAAGGCGATCGGGGCGCTGTCATCACCTCCTCGATTGCCAAACTCTTGATCCGTCGTTGCACAGTGTCACCATAGATGCGATCGCGGTCACGCAACAGATAACGTGGTGCGGTATCGAACGGAAACGCCTCCACGATCTGCCGGGCTGTCCATTGAGCAGTTGGGTTTGAAGTCACATTGAAGTGCACAATCTGACGACGGTCATGACGGAGGACGATGAACACATAGAGCACACGAAACGTGGCGGTTGGAACGCTGAAGAAATCCATCGAGGCTAGGTCCGTTACATGATTGTCGAGGAAAATTCGCCAAGTCTGCGAAGGTGGTTTTCGATGACGTGCCATGTACTTCGAAACCGTGGCTTGAGAGACCTCAATTTTCAGCTTGCGCAGTTTCATGGATTCGCGGTGCTCCCCATCCAACATTCGCCGACGACTTGAGCATTGCGAGCTGCTGGCGCAGTGCCAAATTCTCGAGGGCCAATCGTCGGTGCGACTGGAACAGAGAGCGTAACTTCTTCAGTACTGCCAGCGAGCGATTCAGCATGCCGATGATGCTTCAACAAACGCCAAGAAATTTCAAGACTTCAATCCGATCCAGTTTTCAGAAGGCACAGGTCCGCGTAGCGAGGCATTACACCAGTGACAGTGTGATAGTATTTTTCAAACACGGTGAATAACCTCCCGCCCATCTTCGGTCTGAGCCAAAAGGTGCAGGCGGGTGCGGCTGAGAGGATTCATAGCATCGATTACTGCCGAGCAGCGTCGCCGGAACGTCGTCTATTCGCGAAGGTGGCTTTTTGGAACATGCGTGGTCGGCGACGTCTGCTTTGAATGTGACCACGGCATATGACGAGTTTTTGGACTACCTGCGTTTCACAGTTGTGTCGTCAAGACTGCGGTCACCGCCGTCTTTGTCGGCGTCGCTATCCGTCGCTAGCTGATCACTTTCGCTTTCGTCGGATCTATGGCACCCTGCTGCCGATCTCCCTCGGCATTTCCCTTTTCGGCTGCACGCCGCCCCCGATGCTCAACTATGACACCGCGATGCCCGCGCAGACGATGAGTCTGGTGCAGGCACCCGAGGTAAAAGACGGACGCGCACGCTTCCGGGAGATCTTCTGTGCCCTGCTGCAGCGTGAACCAGGGGCGGACGACAGCAGTTGCTCTCGCCTGCTGCACGTCTTGAGTGACGAACCCCGGGCGACAGCGCCGTTCCGAGTATTGCCGGCACATGACCCCAACATCGCATTGCTGTTCGTGCCCGGTTTGTTCAGTGATTGTGCGAGCGAATGGGTCGCGCCGTTTCGGTCTGCGATCGAGCGCCTGCGCACCCTGGGCTATACCGCAGAAGCTATCCCGGTCAGCGGCCGCTCCGGCCCCGCCTATAACACGCCGATTATTGCGGAAGCCATACGCCGACAGCTGGCGCAAGGCCACGGGCAGGTGGCGCTCATCGGCCATTCAAAGGGCGCGGTCGACAGTCTTGTATTCCTGGACACGTATCCCGATCTGGCAGTCCATGTTGTGGCGCTGGCCAGCGTCGCGGGTGCGGTCAACGGTTCGCCTCTCGGCGATGCGCTGAGTGACCTTTACAGCGGGCGGCTCGCAGCGCTTGACAACAGTCTGTGTCCACCCGGAGACGGACAGGCGGTCAGCAGTCTGAGGCGCGCCGAACGCCTGACCTGGCTTGGCAACCACCGCCTTTCAGCCGCGACCCGCTACTACTCCGTGGTTGCCTTTACGTCGTATGGGCAGATGCATTTTCCCCTGCGTGTTACGTACAATTCCCTGGCCGAGATCGACCCGCGCAACGACGGCCAGCTCCTGCACTTTGACCAAGTTATCCCCGGCGCGACGCTGCTCGGTTATGCAAACGCCGATCACTGGGCTGTCGCTTCCGACATCGAAAAGCAGAGCCCCCTCACAGCCACTCTTGTCACAGGTAACTTCGCTTATCCCAATGCCATCCTGACCGAAGCCCTGGTGCTGTACATGCTAGAAGACCTAGGGAAATCGAAGGCGACGCCGTGAAGATAAGATCGATATTGACCGCGGCGATCGCCTGCGGGCTTCTGTCGGGCTGTGCGGCGCCGCTGCTCGACTATTCGACCGATGTGCCGGCACTGCAGCTGCGCGTCGTGGGCCAACCCGGCGTCGAAGACGGACGGGCGCGTTTTCGCGAGATGTTTTGTACCTTGTTGTCGACAGCCTCGTCGGATCAGGCCGACGTGGATTGTGATCGCTACCTGGTCCGCCTCGCCGATGAGCTGCCAGCGATGCGGCCGGCGCAACCGCTACCCAGACATGATCCACATCTGCGCATCCTGTTCGTGCCGGGCGCCTTTGGCGAGTGTTTCGCCGACATCGCACCACTGTATCCGGAGGCCGTTGCACGGCTGTCGCAGCTCGGCTATACGTTCGGTGTCGTGCCAGCCAGCGGCCGCTCGGGCACGACACACAACGCCACTCTGATTGCGCAGGCTCTTGTGGCCGAGCCTGTGCTCGACGATCACAGGCTGGTACTGGTCGGATACTCGAAAGGCATCTCTGACATCCTTGAGTTCCTAGTGGACTTTCCGGATACAGCGAAACGCGTGGACGCTGTTGTCAGCATCGCCGGCACCGTGAACGGCAGCCCCGTTGCAGACGCTTATGCCGGTGCCTATGGCATGGTTTCCGGTATTGATCTGGCCGCCTGCGATTCGGGCGACCGCGGCGTGGTCGACAGTTTACGCGTGGGGCCACGGATGAATTGGCTCGCGCATCACCGCCTGCCGGCAGACATCCGCTACTTCTCGCTTGTGGCAATCGCCCGGCAGGAAGATATTGGGCGTCTGATGTACGTCACTAAAAACCGGCTGGCCCGTGCGGAACCGCTGCACGATGGGCAGGTACCTTTTTTCCATCAGATCGTTCCAGGCAGCACCTTATTGGGGTACGCCTATGGCGACCACTGGGCAGTGGCGCTGCCGTTACAGGAGAAATGGCCCTACTGGGCGGGCAACAGCGCCGGCAGCCAATTTCCACGCACAGAGTTGTTAGAGGCAATCGTGCTGTACCTCGTCGAGGCACTTGGCCCTGAAGCCGGCCGCGAGATGCGGCGATCCGGGCTGAATGCACTCAGCGATAACGTTGCCAGATAACGAACGAGCATTGTGTCCGGCGGATCGAACTGCCCTTTCGTTGCCTTATCGAACCAAATGATTCCTTGCACGCCCAGCGGGGAAGGGCGTTTGTCAGACGAAGGAAGAGTAGGGACCCACGAAAGCCCACCTGATGTTGATCAGAAGAGGCCAGGCTTTTTCTGGGCAGGTGCGCATCAACAAGGGCAGCCCCAATCGACTATCGCGCGTTATAAGGGGACGTACCACGATAGATGCATTGAACCGTTGTCTGCGAAAATGCCGGCAGCCCTTTTCGACATCTTTCTAACTTCACAGAAAATGCAGAAAAACGACTCCGGTCAACACTTCTGGCCGAACCTTTCCTGGGACGGTGGCTCAAGGGCTTTCCTTTTTGCGGAAGCTTGCGACCGGATCCGTCTGCTCTGCTATCTGAAAGCAGTCATCCCGCCGCTAGCCGGCGAGTGGTGGGCAAGAGCATGAACGTTGAGGTATCGCCTAGAGGATTTTTGGTCCGCAATGCGCATGAAGCTGTCGGTCGCTGAGTGCTCGGCGACTGGCCGCTCCTGGCCGGGAGTCGCGGTTCCCAGATTTTTCTGAAAGCCGCCGGTGGAGAGATGGAGGTCCGACGAAGGTCAGCTATGCGGGACCTATCCCCAAAGGCAGCCACCGGCCAGGAGCGGACCTACGATGCCGGACCAGCTACGGGTGTAACCGGCTAGCAGCTGGCCCACCACAAACATGGAAGCGAATGGTCGCTCTGGTCAGGAGCAGACGTTGCAGGCGCAGAGGGTGAAAGTTTCTTCGTGGTCGCCAACTCGGTCAATTAACCAAATCGCTCGGGTACCAGCTGTATGTTCAGCAGCTTGCTAATTCCGCCAATTGACTCCATTTGATCGATCTAGTCCGCCGCAACGCTCGGTGCGTAGTTGACTACTCGGTTACCGGGCGCCGGGCGGTACTTCGCCCTGTCGTTCCCGGTACCGGGCGACGAACGTCTGCGGATCGAGGGGCCGGTTGAACAGGTACCCTTGGTACTGATCGCACTTGATCTTCCGCAGGTACTTCAGCTGACTGGCGTCCTCGACGCCTTCGGCGCACACTCTGAAGCCGAACTGATGGGCAAGGTAGGTGACGGCGTATACTAGCGCGCGATCCTTGTGCGAGGTGGCCACCTCGGCGATAAGCGTCTTGTCGATTTTGACCTCGTCCACCTGAAAGCGCTTGAGATAACTCAATGAGGAGTAGCCGGTGCCAAAATCGTCGATCGAGATGTCTACCCCGCCGGCGCGCAAATTGCCGAGGACGGTCATCGCCTGTCTCATTCGATCGATCACGATGCCCTCTGTAATCTCCAGCGTCAACATACCTGGGGCCAGCCCAGTCTCTTCCAGAATGGATTGCACCAGCGGTACGAATTTGGCGTCAAAGAACTGAGGCGCCGAGATGTTCACGGCGATGTTGACGTCAACACCCTGATCGCGCCATTGAACCGCCTGTCGGCAGGCCTCGCGCAGCGCCCACTCCCCGATCGGCAGAATTAAGCGGGTTTCTTCAGCCACCGAGATGAAATCTGACGGTGATACGAAGATGCCATCCCGTCGTGGCCAACGCATCAACGCTTCAGCGCCGATGACAGCCCCGTTCGACACGTCGATCTTGGGCTGATAGAGCAACCTGAGGTCGTCGCTGTCGACCGCGTGACGTAGATCTGCCTCCATACGCAGCCATTGCCGGGCGGCCCGATTCATAGCCGAGGAGAAGAACTGTAGTCGCCCCCCGCCCTGGGCAATCGCCAGGTTGCTCGCTCCGGAGGCCCGGTGGATCAATGTCGTTGCATCCTCGGCATCGTCTGGAAACCCGGAAACACCGATGCTCGGTTTGAGACGCACCTCGGTGCCGCCAGCATTCAGCGGCTCGCTCATCGCAGCCAGGATGCGTTCGCCGACCACTGCCGCACCGATGACGGTCTCGATCACTGGCAATAGCACTGAAAATTCTGTTCTTCCGAGCCGAAAAACGTCGGCCCGGGCTTGGTACTCTGATGCGTCACGGCTCACCAGGTCCGAGGCGCGCAAACTGGCGGTCAAGCGCTTGGCCAGCTGTCTAAGTACGTCGGTGCCGACCTCCGGGTCGAAGGTTTCGGTGACACGACTGAAATCATCGAAGGTGACGTGCAGCAGCGCGAGCTTGGTCCGCCCGCGCTGGGCCTGAGCGATAGCCCGTTCGACACCGTCGTGGAAGGACTGACGCTTGGGCAGGCCGGTCAACCTGTCAAGGTAGGCGAGTTGATCCTGGGAGGCCCTGGCCGCCAGCGTGTTGCGGACGCGTAATGCGAGTTCAATGGGATCGACCGGCCTGAACAGCAAATCGGTCGCCCCGAGATCCAGCGCCTGGAGATTGGTGGTTGTGTCAGCAGACGAAGTGACGATGATAACCGGTAGACGGGTGAAGGCTGAATCGGCACGCAACGTCTCCAGAATGTCGAATCCCGACACCCCGGACGTCATCACTCCAAGTAGCAGCACATCCGGACGACACTTGCGCACCTTGTCCACTGCCCCAACCGAACTTTCCACCTTGATGAACTTGCGGCAACCGGTCAACTTGAGAAAGGTTTGAACCACCTCTAAAACGACCGGTTCATCGTCGACCAGCATGATGGTGGCGTGTTGCAGCTGCCCAAAATCATCGCCCGAGCAAAAAACGGGGACGGAAGGATCGTCCATCCGGTGGCCAACGGCGCTGTCATTTGTGGCGTTTGCCGCCTGTTCGGGGCTCAAGATAGATCCTCGGCGATGCTCGACCACCACCACCAATACCTTTGGTGGGTAGATATGGTATATCGGTCGCAACTGCGTATTGTTGAGCACACCGCAGATGCGACGAGAAAAGCTAAACAGCCAACTGGCGCGGTGTATCCGCGTGGTCTCGATATCCGAAAGCTTGTGGTTAGGTGGGTCTTTACGTGGCCGTCACGGTAATAACCAAAGCCGCGCGCAGTCTGAATCTTCTGCCGAGCCCCCCGAACAACGCATCACGACGTTACGCTGCCAAGCACTCCGACACTTTTTCCCGCAGGCCATAGTATGCCCGTTCGTGTTGAAGGCGGACTACCGTGATGTCTGCTCCGCTAGCCAGGAGCAGTCATTCGCGGACATTCAGCAGAAGGACCGCTTGGTGTTGGTTGCCGCCTCCAGAACTCGGTGACCTCTACGTCGGCTTGGGGTCGATAGCCGACTGGCGCACCGCGCAAAAAACCGGATGCGCAGTCAATCCTTCAACGAGTAGACGAACAGGCTGACGGCGCCCAGCAATAACAGCGCAAGCGGAGGCGTGACGATATTGAGTGCAGAATTCACCAGCACCTTGTCACCCGATATCGCCAGCTCTACCGGCTGCCCAGCCCGGTAGACGAAGGCTAGCAGCGAATTGTCGGCGATGTGCGTGCGAGTCTCCCCCTGTTTGTCCACGTAGCGGATCTCCAGATGCATCGACGGGCCGCCGTCGCCCTGCTCCCGATAGCTCATGCGACGGACGCGCAACACGATGCCCTGCACTGCTTTCGCCCGACGCAGAAATCTAAGCCGGCGCCAGAGCAGCGCGAGTGAGCCCCCGACCAAGGCGATACCGAGGGCCAGAAAGTAATACGCCATGTTCGTACCTGTAGTGTTCAGAAAGCGCAAAGCGTGCCCGGCACGGTACGCCAACCGTCTTCGAGAATAAACGTCGGCGGTAGCGTAGTAGACCGCTCTGTGGCCACAACCGGCCTATCGAATGACGGCTTGGGGACTACGGACCATTGCACCGCACAAATCGAGCGTCGGCTTTCGATCGTGGGGTGTCAGGCCGAACAGCTGACGCTCCTGGCGGTCCCGGCTACCGCCGCAAACGGCCAACAACGAACCTACAGGTTCGGTTCGACAGCTATCGCTGGGACAGCGGCTCAAGGGCTATTCAAAATGTCTCTGGAGGCTCTCAGACGATTACCAAGCACATGGCCACGCGGACCAATGGTTTCGGTCCTTGCAGGAGAAGCGGGTGCGTTGCTTCGATTTTGACGGCGGTCGCAACAGCACGTCAGGCATGGAGTCTGCGGCTAGAAGAACGCAAAAGGCATCAGGTTTTCAGCCTGAATTCAGTTAACTTGCGCATCATGACATTACGGTCGAAGCGAGACCGCCTACGAAACTCAAAGGAGATGCCGCCATGCGTGCAAATACCATTATCGCGACCCTGGCGCTGACCGGGGGCATTTTCGGTGCCGGAGCCACGTTCTTGCCCGCGTTCGCGCAGGATGGAGCGCCGATCGCCGCCAGCCAGTCGAATTGGATGAGTCTGCAACAGCTTCAGAGCCGTCTGGAGGCGGCTGGTTACCGCAACTTCGAGGAGATAGAGCGCGATAACTACAAGTACGAAGTCATGGCGATGGATCCACAAGGCCGCCGTGTCGAACTTTATGTCGATCCGGTGACGGGCGAGATCCTGAAGACAGAGATCGAGCGCAGCGAGTAACTCTCCACAACGGGGGAGGAGCCTTCTCTCCCCCGGATTTCGATCGCGCAGCCGGGAGAGCATGCCGGGGCAGGTTCTATCTGACTTCATCGCAGCCTCTTGCCTGCCCAGAGGCTCGATGCCGCCCGATGCTAAAACAGCACCCTGGCGTACTGCATCAGAAATCGTTGAGGGGCAGTTGTGTGTTGATTGCGGTCTGCTGCGCCGCACAATTCTTGGTCCGCAATGCGCTTTAACCTGCCGTTCCGCAGGCATTCGACGACCGGCCGGTCATGGCCGACTCCGGTCTACTGCGCCGCAACATTCTGGGTCGGTGCGGAGTGTGCGCCGGTTGACCTATCGGAAGGGGTGCTTTCGACCCTGAACTGCCGGTCAAGCAGTCCGAGGTTCATCGGCTGGTTTCAGAGTGAAGCGGTCGCACAGGGCGCCTGGCCACTGGCAACAGGTCGGCCAAAGCTGCCGCTGGGGCTTTCAGCAGACTGTTTCTGCTATGGATCGGTTACCGGACGTAGGCGAGGAAATCTCCCCGAAAGGTAGCTTTCTGATTTCCTGAGCGACCGGACACGACTGCGGTCGGTCAGGCCACGTCCCGTTAACGACCGGTCTGTAACAGGAACGGTCATTCCCGGGCAGGGCAACAAAGTGGTGAGGGCTCATCAAGCACCTGGGTCGGCTAATGGCACTCCCAGCCAATAGCAGACTATTTCAGCAAAGAGAAAGCCGCCTCGATGGGCGCTTTTTTGTCGCTTCCCAGCCAACAGGAGCGGGCATCTAGGCCCTCTAATTCTGCGCATCGTTACTCGCCAATAGCGGAATCCGGATACGCCGCGCCGTGCTAACTTTGGGCGCGCAACGCCTGAAACGGGTCTTCGGCATCGACATCGGACCTGCCCGGACCGCGGCGGGGCAGGCGGGCCATTAATCGCCCTTCTTGCCGTAGGCGTTCATCATGCCGGTCACCATCTTCTGGAAGCTTTCCACGGAACTGGGGGACTGGGCAAAGAAAGGCTGCATCAGACTCAGCGGGTCGTAGCCTTCGGCGCCGACTTTCATCTGTTCGCTGATCTTGTTGATCATCTCCTCTTGCAATCCCTGTACATCCGGCCAGCCCATCAACTTCCGCATCTCTTCCGGTGTGATGTCGATGGAGATTTTCATGCTGCCCCCTGATCTGTAGTTTTAGTCTGCAATGTGTCGTTTTCTGCCGTAGCGTCGCCGGTCGGCGCATAGCAAACTGACATTCGGGCCACGGTCCGGGGAATATCTCTTGTGCGGCTGAGTGGTGCTCGCGGCCAGCAACGGACATTAGATCCAAGTCGAAGACCCGTAGGATTGACCGGGTCTCTTGGGAAGGTCACGGTAGTCAGTATCGGAAATCATTTCTTCTTCTTGTTCTTCTTCCCTTTCTTCTTGTCTTCGTTTTGACTACCTACCTCGTCAGCCTGTGAAGCATCGGCGTCTTCAGGTAATTCATTTATAGCTATTTCCTCAGCCACAACCTTGTTCTTTTTTTTGTCTTTCATTTGGTCACCTCAATAGTTGATGGAACCGCGGGTACTCATCGAATACATACCGTCTGGCAAGAATCGGCAACCCCTCCTTGGATTTCTCCATTGCAAGTAGAACCACTCAGCTCAGATTCGAAGAATCTGAGCTGTCGTGTGCACCCGCAGGCCGTAGCGGGGTGTCGCGAGGCGACCGCCTCGGATTTAAGATATGTTCCCGGAAGTCGGAAGAAACCGACCCTCGTGTCCTTTCGCTCAATGAAAGTCTAGTTCACGTGCATCGCTGCGATGCTTTTCTTTCGTAATTCAAACGCCAAGTTTATAAGGGAATCGGCGGGATCAGCGGCAACCATACCAGCCGATACACCGTCCCGTTCGTGTTGCGTCGATCGGTTGAAACCGCAGTCGTTTGCTGCCGGACCGACCTCAGTCAGCGTAACGCGATCTAATACCCCGGCGACTATGCCGGAGAATGTCTATTGTGCGCATGAAGCTGCCGGCCGTATAGCCCCCACTGAACGGTAGGTCACGGCCGACTCCGGCGGTTCGCAGTTTTTCCGAAAGCCGTCATTGGAAACAATAGAGGTTCGGCAAAGGTCCGCTTTGCGGGACCCATTTCCAACGGCGGCCCCCCGCCACGATTTGCCGCTCGCTGAGAGCCTGCCGATCGGCAGTTTCATGCGCATTACGGGCCTTGGGCGACAGGCGCTTTTCCGAGACCGCCGGGGGGCGTGCCGCATCCCCGCACTTATGCATTTGCGTTCGCCGAGTCTCCCTGCAATATTCACCGGTTACCCAAGTACCTCTCTTAACACGGAGGCCACATGCCCAGATCCCTGTTCAACACCGAGACCGAGTCGGCCTATCTGAAAGCCAAGCCCACCGAGCGCCGTGATCTGGGAATAGCGCAGCTCGAACGTGTTCCGCTCGAGGCACACAGCGAGGCGGCCCCACACACGGGCCGTACCGACCCGTTGGTGATCCTTGCCGCGCAAGACGAGAGCCGTTTGGCCGATCTCATCCCCCTGCGCTACGGAAGAATGAGCCGTACGCCGTTTACTTTCCTGCGCGGGGCGGCGGCAGTGATGGCCAGCGACCTTGCCGCGGGTGCCCGAACCAACCTTCGGGTCGAACTCTGTGGCGACGCCCACCTAGGCAACTTTCGATGGTATTGCGCTCCCAATCGTGAGCTGGTCTTCGACCTGAATGATTTCGACGAGACCCTGCCTGGCCCCTTCGAGTGGGATGTCAAACGCTTGGCTGCTAGCATCATGGTCGCCGCGCGTGTTAGCGGTTTCTCATCCAAGCAGGCACGTGCCGCCACGCTGGCCGCGATGCGCGACTATCGCAGATTCATTGTCGAGACCTCCGAACTCAGCCCGCTGGATCTGCACTATTACCGCTTCGAATCCGAGGACGCGCTGAAGCGCATCGAGAAACACGGCAAGGCGAACCGCAAGTGGAAGGAGGAGGTTCTTGAGAAGGCCACCAAGAAAAACAGCCTGCGTGCCTTCAACAAGCTGACCGCCGTGGTCGGCGGGCGGCGAATGATCGTTCCTGATCCGCCGCTGATCGTCCGTGTCGACGATGAAATCGCCGCTGCGGAATCTGGCGCGGTGGAGGAATTCCTGAACCGCTATCGCGAAAGTCTGCCGCTAGAACGGCGCATCCTGCTTGACCGGTTCAGACTGGTCGATATCGCCAAGAAGGTCGTTGGCGTCGGTAGTGTGGGCACCCGCTGTCTGATCGTGCTGCTCGAGGCCGGCGATGGGACGCCCCTGTTCCTGCAGTTCAAGCAGGCTACCACGTCGGTGCTGGAACAACACCTGAGTGCCAGCGCGTTCGAACAGGCGGGTCAGCGAGTTGTCGAGGGGCAGCGCCTGATCCAAGCCGCGAGCGATGTCCTGCTCGGTTGGTCACGATGGACGAATCCGGACGGCCAGGAGATCGACTACTATTTCCGCCAGCTGTGGGATGGCAAGGGCAAGATTGATGTCGAGGAGTTGGGGCCGAAACGTCTGGAGGCCTACGCCGGCCTGTGCGGCAAGACGCTGGCCTTCGCCCATGCGCGATCAGGGGATGCGATGATGATCCACGGCTACATCGGCGACGACAAGGACTTCGACAAGGTCATGGTCGAATATGCGGGCCGCTACGCAGACGTTACCGAGCGCGACCATGCGCAACTCTGCGAGGCAATCAATGACGGTGCCATCGAGGTCGTGCGAGACATCTGAACCGTTCCTCGTCGCGTACACGATCCCCGTCAGCGATTCGCGCTTCAGACTGCTGAAGAAGCGCTCGGTTGGCCCGTATACCAGCAGTTACCTTTGCGGCTCATTGAGCACACCATGTGGCCTAATCCATTGCTCAGAGTCGATTGTGGCCCTCTGTGCCGCGCAGTGAAGAGGTCCGTTGTACGCTTGTAGCTGCTGGTTGTTGCATGTCCGTGAACGGCAGATCTGTAACAGAAACGGACATAACAAGCCGTATTCGCTTCTTCCGAGATCAGCGGATTCCTCGGAAAGATTACACCCATGGAGTTTTACCAACAGGCCAGACTGTCTAGTTTTGAGGGGTTCACTTGACGGGGATGATTCGTCGTGAATACGTCAGACTGCCAATTTTCTGAAAACGGTCAGGATCTCTAGCAAAAATTTGTGAACTTCGGACACCACTACAACGATGATCCAGATCATCAAGCGCTGGCCGGAAAAACACCGTAGATCATTAGCGGCGATCCTCCAACTCGGTGAGCAACACTCAGTCACTATTCATGCCTATCACACTGCAACGGTTTTTGCAGACTCCCCAATCGTCGCGTGATTTAGAATTCGCAAGCCACAGGAGCGAAATGAAAGCTGTTGACTTAATGACTCAGCCTCGTTTTTCTGGGTTGGCCCGTGTATAGCGATCGAAGAAAATCCGTACCAGATCAGACCGTGTCACGACTCCAATTACATGATGCTCCTGGTCACACACCAGGACACGCTTGACGCGGTGTTTTTGCATCAATTCCAGGGCGTCATTGACGAAGTGG
>CAVWEI010000023.1:0-45565 GCA_963753845.1 uncultured Gammaproteobacteria bacterium | reverse complement strand
CCCGTTAACGACCGGTCTGTAACAGGAACGGTCATTCCCGGGCAGGGCAACAAAGTGGTGAGGGCTCATCAAGCACCTGGGTCGGCTAATGGCACTCCCAGCCAATAGCAGACTATTTCAGCAAAGAGAAAGCCGCCTCGATGGGCGCTTTTTTGTCGCTTCCCAGCCAACAGGAGCGGGCATCTAGGCCCTCTAATTCTGCGCATCGTTACTCGCCAATAGCGGAATCCGGATGCGCCGCGCCGTGCTAACTTTGGGCGCGCAACGCCTGAAACGGGTCTTCGGCATCGACATCGGACCTGCCCGGACCGCGGCGGGGCAGGCGGGCCATTAATCGCCCTTCTTGCCGTAGGCGTTCATCATGCCGGTCACCATCTTCTGGAAGCTTTCCACGGAACTGGGGGACTGGGCAAAGAAAGGCTGCATCAGACTCAGCGGGTCGTAGCCTTCGGCGCCGACTTTCATCTGTTCGCTGATCTTGTTGATCATCTCCTCTTGCAATCCCTGTACATCCGGCCAGCCCATCAACTTCCGCATCTCTTCCGGTGTGATGTCGATGGAGATTTTCATGCTGCCCCCTGATCTGTAGTTTTAGTCTGCAATGTGTCGTTTTCTGCCGTAGCGTCGCCGGTCGGCGCATAGCAAACTGACATTCGGGCCACGGTCCGGGGAATATCTCTTGTGCGGCTGAGTGGTGCTCGCGGCCAGCAACGGACATTAGATCCAAGTCGAAGACCCGTAGGATTGACCGGGTCTCTTGGGAAGGTCACGGTAGTCAGTATCGGAAATCATTTCTTCTTCTTGTTCTTCTTCCCTTTCTTCTTGTCTTCGTTTTGACTACCTACCTCGTCAGCCTGTGAAGCATCGGCGTCTTCAGGTAATTCATTTATAGCTATTTCCTCAGCCACAACCTTGTTCTTTTTTTTGTCTTTCATTTGGTCACCTCAATAGTTGATGGAACCGCGGGTACTCATCGAATACATACCGTCTGGCAAGAATCGGCAACCCCTCCTTGGATTTCTCCATTGCAAGTAGAACCACTCAGCTCAGATTCGAAGAATCTGAGCTGTCGTGTGCACCCGCAGGCCGTAGCGGGGTGTCGCGAGGCGACCGCCTCGGATTTAAGATATGTTCCCGGAAGTCGGAAGAAACCGACCCTCGTGTCCTTTCGCTCAATGAAAGTCTAGTTCACGTGCATCGCTGCGATGCTTTTCTTTCGTAATTCAAACGCCAAGTTTATAAGGGAATCGGCGGGATCAGCGGCAACCATACCAGCCGATACACCGTCCCGTTCGTGTTGCGTCGATCGGTTGAAACCGCAGTCGTTTGCTGCCGGACCGACCTCAGTCAGCGTAACGCGATCTAATACCCCGGCGACTATGCCGGAGAATGTCTATTGTGCGCATGAAGCTGCCGGCCGTATAGCCCCCACTGAACGGTAGGTCACGGCCGACTCCGGCGGTTCGCAGTTTTTCCGAAAGCCGTCATTGGAAACAATAGAGGTTCGGCAAAGGTCCGCTTTGCGGGACCCATTTCCAACGGCGGCCCCCCGCCACGATTTGCCGCTCGCTGAGAGCCTGCCGATCGGCAGTTTCATGCGCATTACGGGCCTTGGGCGACAGGCGCTTTTCCGAGACCGCCGGGGGGCGTGCCGCATCCCCGCACTTATGCATTTGCGTTCGCCGAGTCTCCCTGCAATATTCACCGGTTACCCAAGTACCTCTCTTAACACGGAGGCCACATGCCCAGATCCCTGTTCAACACCGAGACCGAGTCGGCCTATCTGAAAGCCAAGCCCACCGAGCGCCGTGATCTGGGAATAGCGCAGCTCGAACGTGTTCCGCTCGAGGCACACAGCGAGGCGGCCCCACACACGGGCCGTACCGACCCGTTGGTGATCCTTGCCGCGCAAGACGAGAGCCGTTTGGCCGATCTCATCCCCCTGCGCTACGGAAGAATGAGCCGTACGCCGTTTACTTTCCTGCGCGGGGCGGCGGCAGTGATGGCCAGCGACCTTGCCGCGGGTGCCCGAACCAACCTTCGGGTCGAACTCTGTGGCGACGCCCACCTAGGCAACTTTCGATGGTATTGCGCTCCCAATCGTGAGCTGGTCTTCGACCTGAATGATTTCGACGAGACCCTGCCTGGCCCCTTCGAGTGGGATGTCAAACGCTTGGCTGCTAGCATCATGGTCGCCGCGCGTGTTAGCGGTTTCTCATCCAAGCAGGCACGTGCCGCCACGCTGGCCGCGATGCGCGACTATCGCAGATTCATTGTCGAGACCTCCGAACTCAGCCCGCTGGATCTGCACTATTACCGCTTCGAATCCGAGGACGCGCTGAAGCGCATCGAGAAACACGGCAAGGCGAACCGCAAGTGGAAGGAGGAGGTTCTTGAGAAGGCCACCAAGAAAAACAGCCTGCGTGCCTTCAACAAGCTGACCGCCGTGGTCGGCGGGCGGCGAATGATCGTTCCTGATCCGCCGCTGATCGTCCGTGTCGACGATGAAATCGCCGCTGCGGAATCTGGCGCGGTGGAGGAATTCCTGAACCGCTATCGCGAAAGTCTGCCGCTAGAACGGCGCATCCTGCTTGACCGGTTCAGACTGGTCGATATCGCCAAGAAGGTCGTTGGCGTCGGTAGTGTGGGCACCCGCTGTCTGATCGTGCTGCTCGAGGCCGGCGATGGGACGCCCCTGTTCCTGCAGTTCAAGCAGGCTACCACGTCGGTGCTGGAACAACACCTGAGTGCCAGCGCGTTCGAACAGGCGGGTCAGCGAGTTGTCGAGGGGCAGCGCCTGATCCAAGCCGCGAGCGATGTCCTGCTCGGTTGGTCACGATGGACGAATCCGGACGGCCAGGAGATCGACTACTATTTCCGCCAGCTGTGGGATGGCAAGGGCAAGATTGATGTCGAGGAGTTGGGGCCGAAACGTCTGGAGGCCTACGCCGGCCTGTGCGGCAAGACGCTGGCCTTCGCCCATGCGCGATCAGGGGATGCGATGATGATCCACGGCTACATCGGCGACGACAAGGACTTCGATAAGGTCATGGTCGAATATGCGGGCCGCTACGCAGACGTTACCGAGCGCGACCATGCGCAACTCTGCGAGGCAATCAATGACGGTGCCATCGAGGTCGTGCGAGACATCTGAACCGTTCCTCGTCGCGTACACGATCCCCGTCAGCGATTCGCGCTTCAGACTGCTGAAGAAGCGCTCGGTTGGCCCGTATACCAGCAGTTACCTTTGCGGCTCATTGAGCACACCATGTGGCCTAATCCATTGCTCAGAGTCGATTGTGGCCCTCTGTGCCGCGCAGTGAAGAGGTCCGTTGTACGCTTGTAGCTGCTGGTTGTTGCATGTCCGTGAACGGCAGATCTGTAACATGAGCGGACGGAACCAGCCGCATCGGTTAAGCCCAAAATCGGCCGAGTGCCCTTAAGGGGAAAGCAGGTAGGCCGCATAAATTGGAAATGCCAGTCTGACCCTTATTTTCCGCTTATTTTTCTATTTTTCGATACCGTTGTCCGTCATACCTGCCTCACATTGGTCTGATTGATACATCAATCGAGTGACAGGCCGCCATAGGCGATACCTGTCAGATGGGCCATCTCCCGATCCCAGGTGGTCAGGTCATCAATGCAGAACTTGTTCAAATGATCATGCCCGCAGGCGCGCGCCATCACTTGCATCAGTTCAGTTGAGGCGCAGAAGAAGTTGTTGAGTTGCTCGGCGCCCTTCTCGATCTTCAGCCGCTGGCGCAGATGTGGCTTCTGGGTGGCGATACCTACCGGGCAGTTGTTAGTGTGACAGGCGCGCATTCCCAGGCAGCCGATGGCCTGAATCGCTGCGTTGGACACTGCGATGGCGTCGGCGCCCAATGCCATGGCCTTGATGAAATCCGCAGGTAATCTCAGGCCACCTGTAATCACCAGCGACACATCGCTGCGACCTTGTTTGTCCAGATAACGGCGGGCTCGTGCCAAGGCCGGGATGGTAGGGACCGAGATGTTGTCGCGGAAGATAAGCGGTGCGGCACCGGTACCGCCGCCGCGGCCATCAAGGATGATGTAGTCGACGCCGATCTGCAGTGCTGCCTCGATATCCCGTTCGATATGTTGTGCGGACAGCTTCACGCCAATCGGAATACCCCCGGTCGCTTCGCGTACTTCGGCTGCAAAGCGCCGATAGTCATCGACGGTTTCCCAGTCGGGAAAGCGCGCCGGTGAAATCGCTGCCTCGCCTTCCCTGAGCCCCCGCACGTCGGCGATCTTGCCTATTACCTTATTACCGGGCAGATGCCCCCCAGTACCGGTCTTGGCACCCTGGCCGCCTTTAAAATGGAAGGCCTGACACTTTTTTACCCTGTCCATGGAGTAGCCGAATCGAGCTGACGCCAGCTCGTACAGATAGCGTGAGTTGGCCCCTTGCTCTTCCGGCAACATACCGCCTTCGCCAGAGCAGATTCCGGTACCGGCCAATTCCGCGCCCATGGCCAGTGACACTTTGGCCTCCTCGGACAAAGCCCCAAAACTCATGTCTGAGACGAACAGGGGACGATCCAGCACCAGAGGCTTTTTGGCGTTGGGACCGATGACGACCTCGGTGCCGACAGGCGCCTCGTCCAACAACGGAACCTTGTGCAACTGGGCCGTCAACAGCTGTATCTGTTCCCACTTGGGGAGTTGATCCCTGGGCACGCCCATGGCGCTGACCCGGCCATGGTGGCCGACTTCAGATAAACCATGTTCGGCCAAATGCTGAATGTACTGGGTATGCGGCTCTTCCGGTGCACCGTGGATGTCCTTGTAGAGTCCCTGGTAGGCGTCGCGGTTATACGGTTGTGGATTTTCGACCGCCCAGGCCTGAATCTCTTCTTCATCGACCCAGACCTTGTCACCCTCGAGCCAGGCGCTGAAACGGCGGAGTTTTTCCGAGGGGTTATATGAACTGACGCCGGACCTGTAACAGTAATCCCAGTTGTGCAGGCCGCACACAATGTTGCCGCCCTCGATACGGCCATCTGACATCAGGGCGCCCCGGTGCGCGCAGCGACCATAGAGTACCGATACCTGCTGTTCGCCTTCCCAGCGGATCACAACCAGATCCACACCGGCAGCCAGGGCATAGGCCGGTTCGAGGGGACGTAACTCGGAATAGGTCACTACGGCTTTTTTTTGCATTAAGGCTCTCCTTCGTGAGCATTTTTTCATCGCTCGGGAAACGGCAGAAAAAGGGTATTTTGCCCATGGAAGCAAAGGAAGGAGAGATAGCCCTGGCCGGTCTTGGGATCACGCATCTCTGGCTTCTCATGCTACGAGGTAGGATAGTCCAGATCTTCGGTCGTAAAGGCGCCAGCCTGTAATCCGAAGGTCGAATGCGAGATTACTCAGAAGTCAGTAAGTAAGTCGACATGAAATGCCCTGTAGTACCTCCCAAGACGATTGTGCCTTTTTCAATGAATAGCCTTAAATCCTGACCCCTGAGTAATTGGATGGGTTTGCGGAACACCTCCGTTGTCGTTTGCGTGGCTGTGCTGCAACTGTCGGCGAAATCGTCAGCAACCATCGTTCACCTCGATCTAACGCGGCAAAAAACGTAGGCAAGCTACGCCAGGCAACAGTCTTGGCCCAACCTTTGCCCGAGACGGTGATTCGAACGGAGGGCTGGTCTGCTAAGTCCGAGCAAACTCAATGTCTGTTTCTGCCAGGATTGTACGTCAGCCCGGGGCAGAAAAAAGGTCGGCTAAGTGTCGTCTTCTGCCGTTCCCGACCACCGTCGCGTGAACCGCTCCGGCACCGACCCGACTCGATTCTCGAATGTCTCTTGTGCGCATGAAGCCGCCGTGTGTTGTGCAATCCGGTGCAGTGGACCGGAGTCATCCCAGTGCCGATACCGCTAACGACCGGTCTGTAACAGGAACGCACGTAACCTGCCGCATTCGCTTCTTCCGAGTTCGGCAAAGGGCATAGGTAATCGGGCCGCAAATTCAGCTTGTTGACACTCGCCAACAGTAGACGCCTGGATAATGCCGTGCCGCGATGACCTGGGCGCAACGCCTCAGGCGGGTCTTCGGTATCTACATCGAGACCTACTCAGCCTGTGGCGGAGCAGTGCGGATCATCACCTGTATCGAGGATGCTGAGGTAATCGAGAAAATCCTCACCTACCTCGATGCGAAAGTCGCCGAGCCGAAAGCGTCGATGCGCGCGCATGCCGGTCTAATGCCGTTCGCCGGTAAGCGGGACGGTCGAGCGCGGGTGCCGATGGCCGCGATCAGGCAATTCAGTTGGAGGAAAAGGCCTTTCTTACTGCCTCTTTACTCCTTCCTCCGTTACCTTGATTGCCATCGTCTTGATCCCCCCTGAGTCGGCATTGGCTTCATTGCCGCGTGCCGGGTCGGCGCTGGTATCATCACAGATGCGCGTCTTATTTGATCTCCAGGTGACAAATGCCTGCGTAGACGTGATTTTGCCACAGTTTTCAATCCGGTTTGTGGCGCGGTGAATGGCAGCGGAATCCGGGGCGGGACAGGGTGATGGCAGGCAAGAGTACGGATTATCCAAAGGCTCAGGTGAAGTCTGCGCGCGCGCTGGGTGTGCAGGAAGCAAGCGGTCTGGCGCGGCTTGGTGACGGCTCTTTTCTAGTCGTCGATGACGAACACGGAATATTTCGTTGCATGCCCGACGGCAGTTCGGCGCAGCTTGAGGCAGGTAAGGGTCTGTCGGATCTGGAGGGGATTGCCATTACACCCGATGGCGCGTCCGCCTTTGTCCTGTCCGAAAATGACGGCAGCATCTGGCGTTTTGCCATCGACGACGGTGATCTCCATGAGGGAGGGCGACTCGGTGAGTTGCCTCAACTGTCTAAGGAGCGGAACCATGGATGGGAGGGGATCGCCATTGCCCCTGCGGGAACCTTTGCTGCGCGCATGCTGTTGGTGGCTGCCCACCAGACCGATCCGCGCAGGGTTGGCCTGTTCGATACCGAAACCCTGAAGCAAAATGCGCTGCTGCGGCTGCCAAAGGACGCGCGCGAGGCGATCGGCGAACTCAACGGTATTGCAGTCGACGCCGGCGGACGTATTCTGCTTTTGAGTGGCAAGATCGGCCGCATTGCCGAGATGCGATTGGAACACGGATCATTGGCGACCGTGTCTGTCTATCGGATCGAGACTTCCAAGAACGACGTGCCCGAAGGGATCAGTATCGATGCCAAGGGCCGAGTCTGGGTCTGCACCGACGGCAAGGGCATACTGCGTCAGCTCGAGCTGTTGCCGTGACAGGCCCCTGGGCAGGCTTACCGAGCGGTTGAGCGTGCCACTTCTTTGCTGGCAATGAAACGCTCGATGGAGCCCGGCGATACAGCGCCAGCCTGTGCAGCTGCCAGTTCACCATCCGGATCGAAGACCAGAAAGGTCGGTGTGCCGCGCAGTGGCTCCTTGGTGAGTGCCGCATAGTAAAGGCCGATCATACCCGGTTCCCCGATGAGATTCGGATACGAGACCTTATGCCGCCTGACGAATTCGAGCGCGGCCGCCTTCCTGGCTTCACCATCCATGCTGATGCCAAGCATCCCCACGCCTTTGCCGCGTTGTGACTCGTAAAACTGCGTATATGTCGCTGCCTCGGCATTGCAGATGTGGCAATCCGAGGCCCAGATCATAACCACCAGCCACTTGCCGTTCCCGGTGTAGGACTCAAGTTGTTGCGGTTTTCCGTCGAAATCACTGAAGACCGAGATACTGTCGGTCTGGGCTGTCACCATCGTGGTCACGGTGAGCATCAAAATCAGCAGACCCGCTTGGATTGTTTTCAGCACCTGGATTCCCCGTACGTTGAAAATGAATGTCTTTGCCCGGGCTGCAAGTTGACTGCAGCCTGCCAATCTGACCATTAAGACCGGGGGAAGCGCATTTTTCTTCCGACCGTGTGTCTGAATCCGGCTTTGGTTCGGCCGATGCCGTCATGGATGTTGGCGAAACGGGAATTCGAGGGTTCGTCTTATTGGACCACCGCTGGATGAGGGCAGCAAGGCCCGGGGTGTCCCTGGCTGAGCATCGGTTGGACCTGGCGGGCCAACTCTGGGTTGTCATCCCGAACACAGGATTCCTGCTGTCGCAACTAAAGAGGGCAACAAACGCAGGCAGGCCGGCGTCAAGTTGACGCCATTTCTTCCGATAGATCGAATTGAGCTTTGGGAAATTCACCACGTGCGGCTCCGGGTGGTGCGAACATGTCGCCTCGCACCGTTTGGGGATTGGGGGAGAACGGCCTTCCTTTGGGCCACCTTCAACAAAGGGGGCCTCCGGGGGGTCCGCTTTCTGTCGGTCGGTCGCCACCACTTGACCTGTCCGGTACGGGGACGCACATTTGGGCGTGTGAATTCTTTCGCCCATCCGTTGGATGCCTGAGGCCGTGTTGCGCGCGTTTTCCGCAAGCCTCCTGTGCCTGCTGTCGGGAATCTGCGTGGCGGCGCTCGAATTCGGGTTCGCGGTAGACGACATCGAGGCAGAGGGCTGGGGGGCGCAAGGTATCTCGATCGCCCTGAGCAGCGACTCCGCCGGTGTCTTCGCCTCAGTCATCCAGGTCGCCCGGCTGGACCTGCCGGATGGGCGCGGGAGCATTCAGGGACTCAAGCTGGATTGCGCGCAGATCGTTCAGAGCGACGCTGCATGGCAATGCGCCAAGGGCACATTGAGCGCCCAGGATTCCCCCATCGAGACCCAGGACACGACCTGGCAGGGCAGCCTTAAACCCGGTGGCGACTGGCAGATTGCTATCGAACGCCTGTCACTGGGGCGCGGTTCCATCGCACTGGAGCTATCGGCGCAGTCGGGGAACTGGGCAGCCGAGGTGCGTGCCCACCAGTTGCCTGTCGGGCGGCTTGCCGAGCTGAGCCGGGCCATTGAGCTACCGCCCTGGGGTATCAAGGGACAGCTTAGCGGTCGTCTTCTCGCCGAAGGCAGTTCAGCGGGTCTGTCGAGCCTTGCTGCGGACCTGGTTACGGATCAGATAGCTTACGCCTCGGCAGACGGGCTCAATGCCGCCGAAAATCTGGTGCTCAAGACAGAGTTGAAAGCACGCTTACTGGAGACCGGCTGGTCATTTCAGGCCGGCCTCGCCTGGCCGCGCGGGGCCCTGTACGCCGACCCCGTCTTTCTTGATGCAGGCGAGGCCCCGCTCACCGCAACGGCCAGCGGCATCTGGCAGGCCGATCCGGGGCTGCTGCGATTCGACAGTTGGTCGATCGGGCTGGCCGATACCGTCGGGCTGTCCGGTACCGGGCGTCTGCAGGGGCCCGATATGGCGGTGACGGATCTGACCATCGTGGCGCGCAGCGACCGTGCCGGGCGGCTCTACAAGGCCTTGCTGCAACCCTATCTGACGGGGACGGCGGCGGATGACATGGATGTCACCGGTCAGATCGGCCTGGTCCTGCATCTGGACCCCGGAGGGATAGAGCAGGCGGGCCTCGATATGAGCGGGCTGGTCCTCGAGGACAGGCAGGGCCGCTTTTCGGTCGGGCGCACGGATGGCAGCGTGGCCTGGGACCGCAGCAAGACGGTGCCCGAATCGCGTCTGACGGTACAGGGTGCCAGCATCTATCGGATACCGGCGGGTGACTTCAGTATCCGGGCACACTTCGCCGGTGACCGGGTCTACCTGGTCGAGCCAGTCGTGGTCCCGGTTTCGGGTGGTCAGGTGGCGCTCGACAGCTTCGAGCTGCGAGGGGCCCTGGTCGCGGGAGAAAAGCCGCGCTGGGAGGCGAATGCCTCGGTACTTGGTGTCTCGCTCGAACAACTGACCAGCTCGCTGGACTGGCCGCCGTTTGGCGGCACCCTTGAGGGCCGGTTGCGCGACATGCGCTACGCAGACCAGGTCTTCAGCATCGGCGGGGGGCTCCAGGCCAAGGCCTTTGAAGGTGATATCCTGGTCACGAATCTGAATATCCAGGACCCGCTGGGCACGGTTCCAATATTGCACGCCGATGCCGAGTTTCGGGGCCTGAGCCTGCTGGCTCTGACCCGGACCTTCTCTTTCGGCCGTATCGAGGGCCGGCTCGACGGCAGGATCGACGATATCCAGCTGGTTGGCTGGCAGCCGGACCGGTTCAACATGCACCTGTATTCACCACCGGACGACGACTCGAGGCATCGTATCAGCCAGCGCGCTGTCGAGAACCTGACCGAGATCGGCAATGGCCTGTCCGCAGGTCTGTCAATGACCTTTTTGCGCGTGTTCGACGAGTTTCGCTATGACAATATCGATCTAAAGATCGTGCTGCAGGGCAATGTCGCGGAACTCGACGGCCTTGCGCGCTCGGATGGCGGCTACTACCTTGTGAAGGGTGCGGGCCTGCCGAGAATCGACGTGATCGGACGCAACCGCAGCGTGGCCTGGAAGGACCTGGTTGAACGGCTGCAGCAAATTCAGGTCGAAGGGGCACGGATTGAGTGAAACGGGCAGGACAGGACATGATGAAAAAGATTCTCGGATACCCCTTGATGGCACTGGCGCTCACCGCCTGCGTGACTATCAATATCTATTTCCCTGCCGCCGCGGCAGAGGAGGCGGCCCGCACCATCGTGCGTGATGTGCTCAAGGGTGATCAGCCCGAACAGCCGGCGCCGGCGACCCAGGGCGACAAGCAGTCACAACTGAGGCAGGCGAACCCGATGCTGGTGGCGGTCGGACTGATGCTCGAACGTCTGGTGCCGGCGGTGCATGCGGCTCAGGCAGACATCAATATCAACACCCCGGGGATCAGCGCCATTCGGGCCAGCATGCAGCAGCGCCAGTCCAGTCTCGCGCCTTTCTACAACAGCGGTGCGATCGGCTTCGATGCCACGGGCTCGGTGAGTATCCGGGACCTGAATGCGGCGCCACTGGCCGATCGTAACCGGCTCAAGAAGCTGGTGGCTGACGAGAACGCGGATCGGGCCAAGCTGTATACGGAGATTGCGCGCGCAAACGGCCATCCTGAATGGGCGGCGGACGTGCGTGCCACCTTTGCCAAGGTCTGGGTGCAGGAGGCGCTGCCGGGTTATTGGTACGAGGCAGGCGGCGGCTGGAAAAAGCGTTGACGGACAGGTGGCGAGTGCCGACCCTCGAGGGGGCGGCCTCCTGCCATCAGTCTTTTGATTTGCAGATCAGCTTGGGCGGCAGCAGCCAGCGCAACTGCCCAAGGCCAAAATCCAGCTGCTGCCAGGTGTCGATCTCGAAGTCGATCCTCAGCATGGCGGCCGTCGGAACCCGGATCCTGCCCTTGCCGATAAGGGCACCGGCCAACTCCGACCAGGTCGGTTCATGGCCGGTGAGCAACAGGCTTGCCGGATTCTCTTCCAGGGCCCTCACCCAGGCCAGTATCCCGCTGGGCGAGCTTTCGTAAAGCACACTCTCGAAACGCATGCCGCATTGCCAGTCGCCGGCGCGGGCAGCGATCTGGAGCGTGTCGCGCGCGCGCAGGGCAGACGAGCTTACGGCCAGTTCCGGTGTCTGACCGGCGCGGCTGAGCATGCGCCCCATGCAACGTGCCGCCTCTTTGCCGCGGGTGGCGAGCGGGCGCTCGTGATCGGTGCCGTATGGCGCATCCCAATCAGATTTACCGTGCCGGAACAGGATCAGGCTGAGCATGTTCTTCTCTTCTGCTTTGTCGACATCCGTTTGCCCAAGCTAACACGAGGGTCTCGAGAGTCCTACCGGATTTACCTGGCCAGTGACGGCTTGCGCAGAAGGTCCACGCGCAACGGGCTGAGAAACTCTGCAATACCATCGTCGTCGACATGTGGCATGAAGCGTTCCTTCACCTGCGCATACAGTGCGTCGTCGATGTCGAAAATCGAGTGGGTTGCACCGATGATGCGACGCTCAAATTCCTCGAAGCCCTCGAAGCGGCTGATGCTGAAGAAATGTATCTCCCTTTCCAGCGTGAGCTTCCCGCTGTCTACCGCACGCCCGATGGCATCGAAAGCGGCCTTACGCACGACCTTTTCATCGTTGAAAAGGCGCAGGATTTCGTTGAAATCGCCCGCGTAGACGGGTTCGGAGATGTAGGCAAGGCCCCCGGGGCGCAGCACCCGCGTAATCTCGGTGAGGGCGGCATCCATATCGGTCACCGGCACGTGATGCAGCGACTTCAGCATGATCACCGCGTCGACCGAATCGTGGGGCAGGTCGATGGCCTGAGCGCCACCGTACCGGAAGGTGACGTCGGGCAGGTCCGGTATCAGGAGATTCTTCTCATGCTGGATCCGGTCGACCTCCATGGCCACGATCTCGCGCACCGCAAAGGTCTCCGCCAGGCGGCGGGTGGTGAAGGCGGCACCGCAACCGAGTTCGAGCAGGCGCGCGCCCTCGATCGGCAGCAGTTCACCGATCTGTTCGAAATCCGACGAGCGTGGCAAGTCGCCGTCACGGGCTATCTGCATCATCCGGTAATACTCCAGGCCAAAGCGCGATAGTGTATTCAGGCCCGCGACGCCGTGGCAATGAGGTTTTGCAATGTCCACCATCAGGTCTGGCTGCAGTACACTGGACGCCGATTCATGCCGCCCTGAAGTCCACGGATGCCAGCCGAAAGCTCCTCAATAGCAAGCCCGCAATCGATCCTGAGGGAAATCTTCGGTTTCGACAGTTTTCGCCCCTCTCAGGAAGCCGTGATCGCAGACATCCTGGGTGGCCGGGATGCCTTCGTGCTGATGCCGACCGGCGGGGGCAAGTCACTCTGTTACCAGATCCCGGCGTTGCTCGGGCGGGGGGTAGGTATCGTGATATCGCCCCTGATCGCCCTGATGAAAGACCAGGTCGATGCGCTGCAGGCCAATGGCGTGGCCGCGGCGGCATACAACTCGGGGCTCGACAGCGAGCAGGCGCGCCAGGTGCTGGCACGAATGCACGGCGGTGAACTCGATCTGCTGTATATCAGCCCTGAACGGCTGATCAACGGTGGTTTTCTCGAGCGCCTGGCCGATGTCGATATCGGCCTGTTCGCGATCGACGAGGCGCACTGCGTATCTCAGTGGGGGCATGATTTCCGGCCCGAATATGCGGCGCTCGGGCAGTTGCGCGAACGCTTCCCGGAGGTCCCGCTGCTGGCCCTGACTGCGACCGCCGACAAGCAGACCAGGACCGATATCCTGCGAGTGCTGCAGATCGAACACGCGAAGGTGCATGTCACCGGATTCGACCGGCCGAATATTCGCTATACGGTACTGGAAAAACACAAGCCGACCGACCAGCTGATGCGCTTTCTCGAAGGGCGCCGCGAGCAGTCCGGTATTGTGTATGCGCTCAGTCGCAAACGCGTCGAGGAGATCGCCGGGCGCCTGGCCGCCGAGGGTGTCTCGGCCGCAGCCTATCATGCCGGCCTGCCGGCGGAGACAAGACGCCGGGTGCAGGAGGGCTTCCTACGTGACGACATCAGGATCGTGGTTGCCACGGTGGCCTTCGGCATGGGCATCGACAAGCCCAATGTGCGTTTCGTGGTGCACTACGATCTGCCCAAGCATATCGAGGGCTATTACCAGGAAACCGGGCGCGCCGGGCGTGACGGGCTGCCCTCGGATGCGCTGCTGTTGTTTGGTGCGCAGGATACGGTGACTGTGCGCAGGCTGATTGAAAACAGCGGCAACCAGGATCAACAGCGCATCGAGACCCACAAGCTCAACGCGATGGTGGGCCTGGCCGAGAGCGTCACCTGCCGCCGCCGCGTATTGCTCAACTATTTCGGCGAACACCTCGGCGAGGACTGCGGCAACTGCGATGTGTGTGAAGACCCGCCGCAGCGTTTCGATGCCACCGTGGATGCACAGAAGGCATTGTCCTGTGTCTATCGCGTCGGCCAGCGGTTCGGCGTAAAGCATGTGGTCGATGTGTTGCGCGGGGCCGATACCGAGCGCATCCGCCTGTTCAGACATAACGATCTGTCGACCTATGGTATCGGTAGCGACAGGAGCGAGCCTGAGTGGCAGTCGATCATCCGCCAGCTGATACATCAGGGTTTCCTTGAGCAGGACATCGCGAACTATTCCGCACTGCGGTTGACCGATGCGTCGCGCCCGCTGCTGCGTGGCGAGTTGGTCCTGCAACTCGCGCGTCCGCGTCTCAAGGGCAAGCCGAAGAAGAAGCGTGCCGGTGAGCACCTGCAGTCGCCAGCCGACGAGGCCCTGTTCGAGCAGCTGCGCCGGTTGCGCAAGCAGCTGGCGGACGAGCAGGGGGTGCCTCCCTACGTGGTGTTCGGTGACGCCACGCTGGTGCAGATGGCGCGTGAAAAGCCGATGGACGAGCACGATCTGCTCGCCGTCAGTGGGGTGGGGACCCACAAACTGGAAAAGTATGGCGCTGACTTTCTTGATGCCATCACGGAATACTGCGTGGCCACCAATGATAGTGCGGTCAGTATCAGCCCGGCGCAGCGGGAGATCCTGAATGCGGCACGCCAGGGGCTGGATCTGGATGCGATCAGCAGTCAATGCGGCACCACCCTGGTCGAGACCAGCGAACAGCTGGTGCAGCTGATCCGGACAGGTGAGGCGATACTTCCGGAGCGCCTGATCGCGCCCAGGAAATACGCCATGATTGTGGCCGCCTTACAGGAGGTGGGCGATGCCCCCGACCTGCAAAGCGTGCGCGGCGAGCTTCCATCATTCGTGGCCGATCACGAAATCCGTCTCGTGTGCGAAGCGTGGTAGGGGTAATGTACAGGGCACCTCGAAAGGTGGACATATGACCATAGAGAACCTGGCACAGCACGAGGCCCTGGTGCAGTCGCTGATGGACCCGGCGTGTTGGGTTGGGGGTGGGGGCAACCGGCGCCGTATCGATACTCATATCTCCACGGTCGTCCTCGCAGGCGATCTTGCATACAAGCTCAAGAAACCCCTGGACCTGGGGTTTCTTGATTTCCTCAGTATCGAGTCACGTCGCCGCGCCTGCCTCGAAGAGCTGCGTCTAAACAGTCGCCTGGCACCCGATATCTACCAGGCCGTGTGCGCGGTCACTGGCAGTATCGCCAGACCGGCTATCGACGGTGGCGGCGAAGTCATCGACTGGGCGGTGCGCATGGTGCGTTTCGACCCGGATGCGATTCTGTCCAATCTCGCCAATCGCCTCGACCACCCCCTGATCGATTCACTGGCTGCACGGGTTGCCCGTTTTCATGCCGAGGCGGCGTACTGTGATCCGGGCGCCCCCTATGGCGGCCCGGAAGCGGTACAAGCGCCCATGCGACAGAATCTGGAGCAGATCCGGGCATACTGCCCACAGCTGGCGGACCCGCTGGATACCCTCGATGCCTGGACTTCCGGGCAGTACCACCGCCTGAACCCCGTGCTTCGGAAACGCAAATCCGAAGGCCATATACGCGAATGCCACGGCGACCTGCATCTCGGCAATGTCGCCCTGATCGATGAACAGCCGGTGGTCTTCGACGCCATCGAATTCAACCCCGGTCTGCGCTGGATCGACACCATCAACGATGTCGGCTTTATGACCATGGACCTGCAGGAGCGTGGGCGTGGCGACCTGGCCTTCCGCTTCCTCGATCGTTATCTGCAGGACAGCGGTGACTACCAGGGGATGGCGGTACTGTGTTTCTACGAGGTCTACCGGGCGCTCGTCAGGGCCAAGGTGGCCGCAATTCGCAGTGCACAAGAGGATCTCGCGGATGAGATGCGTGCCGCGCTGTATTCGGAACTTAACGGCTACCTCAGCTTCGCGCAGCAGTTGGCCGAACCTCGGCGCGGTGCGGTCATCATCACCCGGGGTGTCTCGGGCAGCGGCAAGAGCCATGTCTCACAGACCCTCCCGGACTTTCTGCCCGCCGTGCGCCTGCGCTCGGATGTCGAACGCAAGCGCATACTCGGCCTGGACCCGCGGTCGGAGGCCGGGCCGGATGCCTATTCCGGCGACCTCACCGACAAGACTTACGCACGTCTCGAAACGCTGGCGAGGACAGTGGCCGGGGCTGGCTATGTCGCGATAGCCGACGCGACGTTCCTGAGACGCGACCAGCGCAAAAGGTTCCAGGATCTCGCAGCATCACTGAACGTGCCCTTCGCCATCATCGACTGCGATGCGCCGGAAGAAGTCCTGCGCGAGCGGATCATCGGCAGGGCGCAAAAGGAAGACAACGTCTCGGATGCCGATCTCGCCGTGCTGCGGGTGCAACTGAACTTGCATGAGCCGCTGTCGGAAGAGGAACTGGCCTTCAGCCTGCCGGTACGACCGGATAGGCCCCTGGACCACGAACGCCTTGTCAGCATGGTGAAGACAAAGGGCTGATCTTTCCTGCTCTGACCCTCGCTCGGCGGGCTAGACCCGGGCGCGGGCGGGGAAAGTATGAATAGTCCAGTCCTCGCCAGCCTCGTCGAGTGTCGCGCACATCATAGTCGTGCCATCGGTGCGAACGTTCACGAGACCGTAATGGTTCTTCATCATGACCCGCGAGGTGAATATCTGTTTTGCCTCGTAACCCAGCTTTACGGCACCTTCGGCAACGGTTGTGTGATACGTCGCTGTCATGGTGCGTTCATCCAGCGCCTCCGCCTGGTTGCGAAAGGTGTCCCGGGTTTGTGCCCGCAAGTCTCTTCGAAGTTTGCTGCGATCGCTCGACGGAGAGTCATGGACAAGCTTGCTCTCGGCGTCGGAAAGCAGGGCGTCGTCGTTGATCGCATCGACATGGCGCCCGGCGACTACAAGGCCGGAGAGGCCGCCTGAACCATCCGGTACGCCCGCAAGATCGATTCGGTCGAGCGCCCCGAGTGATACGGAGCGTTCGATTTCGGTCATGTAGATCAATGGGGTGACCAGTTTGTCTGCTTCGCGGTCGATCTCGACCCGGCCGGTAACAGCGCTGGCACCCACGATCTCCGGACGGGGATGGCCATGTCCCTCGGCGTCGCCCGATGAGATCACTGTCGCCGCCGGGCGTAGCTTTTCCAGGAAGCGGTAAGAAATCTTGTCACTGCCGTGGTGGCAGGCCTTGGCAACGTCACATGTCCACGCACCCATGCGATCGCCATAACATGCCATCAGATAGTCCATGCTTTGCTTGTTCAGATCGCCGGTAAGCAGGATGCTGGCGTTGCCGATGTCCAGTCGCAGGCAGATCGAGTGTCCGTTCGTATTGTGGCTCTTGGCACCAAGGTCTGGCAGCGCCGGTTGACCGTTGATCTCGACCGTTACCGGTGCCAGTGCGCGGATGTCGTATCCCTGCGTGTCGTCCCATAAGCGTGGCAAGACACCACCGGACTGCAACGTTTCTCGCGCTACGCCGAGGCGCTCCACGGCCGTATCGGTCTGGTTATTCAGCACTGCTTTGACAAAGCCTTTCCAATAAGATGAAAGCTCGTCGTCTGCGCCGTTGACGACGGTGCCCTCGGCATCGGCGCGATCCTCGAGCAGGCGGATGAAGTAGTTGCCGTCCGCGGTATCGAGGCAGGGCCCCAAGCCGTCTTTGTGCTGTGGGTGTGCCGCCGGCCGGTTCTCCCACCGCGACAATCCCGGGTGATGGAAGGTGTCGATACTGACCGACAGGCAATCCAGTTCACGCTCGGCGAGTGGCGTCGTTTTCAGCAGATCATGCAAGCCGCCATAGTGATCGATGTCGCTGTGTGAGGCCATCATGCTGTGCAGATGGATTTGGAAATCACCGTAGTCGTAGAAAAACTTCCAGTCGATAAAATCCGCCGCGTTTTTGCCTGTCTGCTGTCGTTTGCGCTCCAGGCCTCCGTCGACGGCGATGTGGCGCCGGTCTGGTGTGCGGATGAGCACGCCATCGCCCTGGCCCACGTCGATGAAGTAGACCTCGAGCAGGGCCGTACTCGACAGATCCGCGGCAGGCACAAGCCCAAAACGCCCCCGGGCGCGCACCTGACATTCTTTGCCGCTGCGAGTCAAAATCTGAACGCAATCTCCCCAGAGCAGCGTAACCCGCCGGGTCTTGCCCTTCACGGTGTAGTGGAGGGTGGTCTTGAATCGTGCTGAGACATAGGCGATTTCGACCAGGTGCGCCGAGCGTACGAACCCGTGCCGGCCTTCGAATGTCACGCCGGTCCATTCTCCGTCGCCGATCCCGGTGACGAGCTCGACTTCCGCACCCCAGGACAGGTCCGCGATGATGTCGCCACCTGCGTCGGCCGTCTGACGGATGGGCGTCGAGAAACTCGAGCGGAAAAGTGCGCGGCTATGCCGGTCCGAGCGCCTGGCGTCGCTATAGCCGTACTGATCCAGTTCGTCCACGTAAGCTCGAATCCACCCGACAGACATGTTGTGGTCTCCCTGAAAAGTCGCTGAGTAGAGTTATAGCCTACGGGTCGGATTTTCGACGTTGGGTATGGATGTAATCGGGATGTCAATGCTCCGCCATCGAGCGGCCTTAAGAAGCGCCGCGCACGTTCAGGCCGGTGATTGTGCACGCGGATTGGTCGGCGGCCGCATGTGCATCCGGTAGGAAAGGATCTCACTCGCTAGTTCTAAACTTAAGAAAATGGTTATAAAAAAATACCTAAAAATATGATTAAAAACGAAATGATATGGGGGCGGCATCTTGTTTTATGCCATTTATACCAGAGGCGTAGAAACACCTCTGTCCACAATGGCCCCGCAAATATGCGTTGGGAAAGAGCCGGTCGTGCGATGTCAGACTAAGTTGGCGGGCACGGCTGTAGGCATGGCTGATGATGGCTGTGCCCAACCGTCTGGCATCGGGTGCAGGTACCTCGGCCGGCAAGAACATCCATGCGTGCGCGCCGTTGTCCGAGCGCGAGATCTCGAGCGCTACTGGTACATCCACAGTTCATGGCAAGACCGAGCGAACGCCTGGGCGTCCTCTCTCCATTCGTCCTTGTCAAAATCGACGGCGAGAAAATTTCGGCAGGAACGAAATTTCGAGTAAGCCCCGAAGGGATTTGACCCTGGGATTGGTCGAACAAAATAGCAGATGTCATCTGAGCGTGTGTCTGGCGATGATTCGCATGGGCATTAATGTAGTATGTTCCCGAAATGGGAGCAATAACCCTGACTGCGAATGGAACCCGATACGGCAAGGCCCTGGGCAGGTCGGGGCAGGATGAACTGCGGTCCGCAACCCAGCCCGTAGCATCTCCGTCCAGAAGTAAGCGCAGAGCAGCATGCACTTGCCTGCAATTCCGGCATATGCCAGCATTTACCCATGCGGAACCATCTTCGAATACAAATGAGCCGTGGCTAGCTAGATTGTCAGAAAACTCGATGTAGAGACATTGTCTCGCCTGCGAATACGGGCCGCCACGCATGGTGTTTCGATGGAAGAAGAAGCGCGTCGAATTCTAAAAGAAGCTGTCAGTGCACCTGAGCGGCTTCGCGATCTCGCCCCTCGGATTTTCGGTACAGCGCACGGCTTCGGCCTCCAGTTGTCGAAGAGAACACCCCACGAACCGCCGGATCTCAACGGATGGTCTTGTTGGATACAGACCCGGTTCAAGTACGCTCCTGCCCACAGATCTTTCCACTGAGTAGCCGCATGGACCTGGTTCTGGACAAGCGAAATATTGGTAGCAGGCGCAAGAGCCGGTTGCAGGAACGCTTCGAAAAGCTGCGCAGCACTCTGCAGCGGCAGAGCCGGCGCAATACCCGCTTCAGACTGGATCTGGATGAACTGGTCGAATTCTACCATCGACGCTCGATTGAGAACGACAAGGTGGTGTTCGACGATCTCGTCGCATTGATCGAGAAACTTATCGTCTTCGCAGGCCGCAAGAGCCTGTCGGACTGGCACCGCGGGGAATTGGATGATTGGCTCAGGGACCTGATTGAGCGGCGGATCTCACAGGTCGACCAGGAGATCGCCGAGCAGCTGCGCCTGGACTACCGGCAGGCGATTGCTCGCTCGATGGGCATCTCGGTCGATGAGTTGGTCGAACGTTTCGAGGGGGCGACCGAGGACGCAGAAAACGGGTTCGATGAGCGAGACGGCGCAGAACAGGCCGATTACTGGGACGACGGCCCGGTCCAAGAGGACCTGTTCGGGTTCGACGATGTCGACCCGGAGGCGGATGCATTCGATACCAGCTTCGAGGCGAATGGGCCGGACTGGATAGACGACGAGGAAGAGGCCCACATCGGGCGAACAGTCATGGACGGTAGCTGGGCGAAAGACTTGTTCCGCCGCGCCGCCCAGGCCCTGCACCCGGACCGCGAGCCTGATCCCGAACGGCGCCATGTCAAGCAAGAACGGATGCGCGAACTGCTCAGGGCGCGCAAGCACGGTGACATCATGGCCATGCTGAATATCTACAGTGACAGCGTGAGTGGCGCGAATATCGTCCTCGCCGAGCAGGAGATGACTGAAATCTGCGATGCCTTGGAACACCAGCTGGATGCGTTGGAGTTGGAAAAGCAGGAGTACATCTATTCCCATCCCGTCCGACACATGGTTTTCGAGTTGTTCTATCACAGCACGAAGAAGGGGCGTAAGCGCAGGGTGCAGGAATGGGAGCACGACTTGAAACACGAGGCGGCCGATGTGCGCGATCTTGTTACATTCCTGCGTAATCTCACCTGTCTGAAAACCGTGCTTGAGGATCGTCGCGACGCGCGTTCTGCGATGCTTGCCGACGTACTGTTCGAGAATATGCCATTCTGATGTCCCGGTAACTGATCGGATCAAGCCTTCGGTTAGCGCTCGCCATACTCAGCTGTCATGGCTGGATTCGCTCGGTATCTTTCAGGTACAGCGCTTGCAGCGAAAGAACTGATAGAGGTAGAGACGGATGACGAGTAAGACCATCCTGGATGCCGTGCACGAGACGGCGAAAGGGTTGCGCAAAGCGGGCGACGGTGTTCGATAGGGCCCGGCCACCAGGAAATTTCCTGTGGCGGAATACCTGTATCAGGTCCGGCACTGTGTTGATATGGTCGCTCCGACAAGCATGCATGAGGCATATCGCCAATCGGCTTTGATACCCGGGGAGATGGTGAAATCCAGCTGCTTGGCAGCCCTGACCTTGTGTGCAGCCGCGCATTTGGCGTGGTGTTTTCGCCGGGCTTTTGCAGCGGAAAATCCCTCGCAATATTGGGTTTGACATTGAACGGGCACCGACGTGAACTGCAGTCTGTTGACGGATTTCGATTGTGCAGGGCCGAAGTTTTCACCGGGGCGTCTGCGCCTGCCTTTTGGAAGTGCTTCAGGACCGACTCGATCAACGCCGTCTGTCCAACGGCGTCGAAGCGTCGCGGGTGTTCGAGAAGCCCTGGTGGGTCACCGATCGAACTAAAATTACCTGCGATAATTTTCCGGTAGCTTGCATTTAGTTCGATCGTCAATCGTAAGTGATTGAAAAACCATTGAATAATTTGTGGAGTGGGCGTCTTTTTTATATCGAATCAGATCAATGGCTTGTGGGCCATCTACTCGAGAATACCCCCGCAAACACCCGCGTATCACGAAGATTGGGAACTGCGGCCCGCAGTTGGCCTTGAAATCCTTGAACTGATTTACAAAAGGAAATCGATCGTCGGGTGACGCGGGTGCCCGCGAATCGCCTCGATGTCTTCTTGTTTATCCCCGAAGGGCTTGCAAGCACCTGGGTTCGGATTATTCTCTTCCGCATCGATAATATGAATATTTCATACTGAATTCGGAGGCTGGCATGGGTACGATCCGCAAAACCATCACGGCAACCGATCAGCAGGACGTGTGGATCGAGGCGCAGATTGAGGCCGGCGACTTTATCGATGACAGCGAATACATCCGCGACCTGATTCGCCGTGACCAGACGCGCCAAGCAGAGCTCGAGGCGATCCGCATGGAAGTGATCAAGGGGAAGAGAGCGGGGCATCCCGTTCTCTTGACGCGGACGCATTCAAAGAGAAGATGACTACCAAACATGCCAGGCGTGCGCGCTGAATATCGCTTAAACCCCGAGGCCGAGCGAGATCTGGAATCCATCTGGCTCCATACCTCTGAAGCATGGGGACATGAGCAAGCGAACGGCTATGCGGACGACCTCGAAGACGCTTTTTCGCAGCTGGCCCATAAACCGAAACCGGGAATGAGTTGCGAGGACATTCGACGAGGGTACCGTCGGTTCCGTGTCGGGCGACATGTTTTCTATTGTCGGACGAGCGATTTCGGAATCGCTGTCGTTGCAGTCTTGCACGAACGCATGCTGCAGACACGGCATCTGCAGGGCGCCGAATAAATGGATTTCGCTACCCTCGATTGGCTGCGCCAGAATCACCCGGCGTGGCGCCTGTTGAACTCGCCATATGCTGCTCTGATAGTGAGCTTTCTCCATCGCGTATTTGTCCTGCCCAACGAGCGGTTGATTGCTCAGGCCGACCTCGCCGAGGCCCTCGAGGACGAGCTGTTCGCGCTGCGTGAAAGCCAGGGTGGCGATGCATTCCCGAAATCCGCACTGGAATACCTCAACGACTGGGCCGGCGGCGACAAGGGCTGGTTACGCAAGTTCTACCGCCAGGGATCCGACGAGCCCTATTTCGACCTGACGCCTGCCGCCGAGAAGGCGATCGGCTGGCTCGGCAGCCTGACGGCGCGCGCTTTCGTCGGTACGGAGTCCCGACTGCTGACCCTGTTCGACCTGCTAAGGCAGATCGATGCCGGCAGTGAAGCAGATCCCGCCGTGCGCATCGCCGAGCTGCAGCGTCGCCGTGACCAGATCGACGCGGAGATGGCGCGCGTGCTGGAAGGTGATATGCCGCTGCTTGACGAGACTGCAGTGAAGGAGCGTTTTCAGCAGTTCATGGAACTCGCGCGCGCCCTGCTGTCCGACTTTCGTGAGGTGGAGCAAAACTTCCGCACGCTCGACCGCTGGGTGCGCGAACGCATTACCCTTTGGGAGGGTAGCAAGGGAGAGCTGCTCGAGGCCATTATGGGCGAACGTGACGCGATCACGGATTCCGACCAGGGTCGCAGCTTTCGCGGTTTCTGGGACTTCCTGATGTCGAGCGCGCGCCAGGCAGAGTTCAGTGATCTGCTCGAACGCATCCTATCACTGCAGGCCGTGACGGAACTCGCCCCGGACGTGCGTACCCGGCGCATCCATTACGACTGGCTGGAGGCGGGCGAGCACACCCAGCGGACCGTGGCGCAATTGTCCCAGCAACTGAGGCGCTTTCTCGATGACAAGGCCTGGCTGGAGAATCGACGCATCATGGACATCCTCCGCGGCATCGAGAGCAAGGCGCTCGGCATGCGGCAGTCGCCACCCGGCGGTGACTTCATGACGATTGACCGCATCGGCTCATCGATCAAACTCCCTATGGAGCGTCCCTTGTACACGCCTGCCGTGGTACCGCGGCTGACCGACCTGGTTCAGGATGCCGTCGATGTGGAGGTCGATACCGGGGCGCTGTATGCCAATGTTGTGGTGGACAAGACGCTGTTATCGCGGCATATCCGCCATGCGCTGCAGACTGCCGACCAGGTGACCTTGCTTGACCTGTGCCGCGCACGCCCACTTGAGCACGGCCTTGCAGAGCTGGTGGCCTACCTAGACCTGGCCGACCGCAGCTTCAAGGCAGTGATCGATGAATCGGTCGAGGACCGCATCACCTGGCGGGGGCCGGGCCGCGACGGACGGGACCTACTGAAACGGGTGAGTCTGCCACGTGTGATATTCGTGCGATGATCATGACATGACGAGTGAGCCGCAGGAAAACTCGGAGATTCAGCCGGCGTCTCCCGATCTTTCGCCGCTGCTGATCGCCCTGCTCAAGGGGGTGATCTACCGCGACGAGTCGACGGGGAGCAAGGCAAGGCAATGGCATGACCT
Organism: uncultured Gammaproteobacteria bacterium; assembly: GCA_963753845.1. GTDB lineage: Bacteria > Pseudomonadota > Gammaproteobacteria > Chromatiales > Chromatiaceae > Thiosocius. Next base: position 21,788 of record CAVWEI010000023.1, on the reverse strand, counting down.
TCTCGGTTTGCAGCATCGCGTGCGCGACTATGTTGCGGTGCTTGGCCTGACGCTGGAGCTGGACGAGGCCGAGGGCTATGCATACTTGCGTTCGGTGGATCGTGGTGCACAGGATCCCGACCTCCAGTTACCGCGCCTGGTCGCGCGCCGACCCCTGTCGTTCCCCGTCAGTTTGTTGCTGGCCCTGCTGCGCAAGAAGCTGGCCGAGTTTGATGCTGGTGGCCAGGAAGGCGGGGTGCTCCTGGTGCTTTCGCGTGAAGAGATCGTCGAGTTGGTGCGCGTGTTTCTGCCGGAGACCAGCAACGAGGTGCGCCTGATCGACCGGGTCGATGCCGATATCAATAAGGTCGTCGAGCTCGGGTTTCTGCGCCGCATGAAGTCAACCACCGCGCAACCGACGATGTTCGAGGTGCGGCGCATCCTGAAATCCTTCGTTGATGCACAGTGGCTGGCCGAGTTCGATGCCCGGCTCGCGTCCTACCGGACGCAGCTCGCGGCCGAGGTAAAGGGCGAGGGCGATGCCTGAACCGTTAGACCTCGGCCTGGACTTCGTCGCCGACGACGCACTGACGGGGTTTCGTCTGGAGCGCCTCGAGGTGTTCAACTGGGGCACCTTCAATGAGCGCGTCTGGACGCTGCACGCCGACGGCAAGAACGCGCTCCTGACCGGCGATATTGGCTCGGGTAAATCGACCCTGGTGGACGCGGTGACTACGCTGCTGGTGCCGGCACAGCGCGTGGCCTACAACAAGGCCGCCGGGGCTGACAGTCGCGAGCGCAGCCTGAAGTCCTACGTGCTCGGCTATTACAAGTCGGAGCGCAGCGAGCTTGGCGGGGCTGCGAAACCGGTCGCCCTGCGCGATAACAACAGCTTCTCGGTCATCCTCGGCGTGTTCCACAATGCCGGCTACGACCAGACGGTGACCCTCGCGCAGGTGTTTTGGGTCAAGGATGCACAGGCACAGCCGGCGCGTTTCTTCGTCGGTGCGGAACGGGATCTGACCATCAGCCGGGATTTCGCCGGTTTCGGTAGCGAAATAACAGCGCTGCGCAAGCGTCTGCGAAGCAGCGGCGTCGACGTGTTCGACAGCTTTCCACCTTACGGCGCCTGGTTCCGGCGCCGCTTCGGGATCGACAACGAGCAGGCCCTGGAGCTGTTTCATCAGACGGTGTCAATGAAGTCGGTCGGCAACCTGACCGAGTTCGTACGCAACCATATGCTCGAGCCGTTCGAGGTGGCGCCGCGCATTGCTGCGCTAATCGAGCACTTCGATGATCTTGATCGTGCCCACGCGGCCGTTCTGAAGGCCAAGCGCCAGGTCGAACTGCTGACCCCGCTGGTGGCAGATTGTGATCGTTATGCCGCGCTCAGTGCGTCGAGCGAGGCGCTGCGTGCCTGCCGCGAGGCGCTGCGGCCTTACTTCGCGGGACTCAAGCTGGAACTGCTGCAGCGGCGGCTGGACTATTTGCAGGGGGAATGGCTGCGCCAGAACTCACGGGTCGAGATGCTGACTGCACAGCGTGATGCGCAGCGGGCCGATGCGGCCGAACTGCGGCAGAGCATCGCCGACAATGGCGGTGACCGTCTCGAACGACTTGCCGAGGAGATCCGTGTCAAGTCGGCTGAACGCGACAGTCGCAGGAAAAAGGCCGAACGACATGCCCAGCTGCTGCACGCCATCGGTGGTGGAGACGTTACCGACGAGGCCGCCTTTGAAAGCCTTCGTCAGGCCAACATCGATCGCCTGGCGGCGTCGCGGACACGCGAGGCGGAGTTGCAGAACAACCTGACCGAATGGTCCGTGGAGCTGCATCAGGGCAGAGCGCAGCATGCCGCATTGGCTGCCGAGATCGCGAGCCTCAAGGCCCGTCGCAGCAATATACCTGCTGAGCAGGTTGCCTTGCGCGCGGGCCTGTGTGAGGCGCTGAATCTTTCCGCATCCGAGATGCCCTATGCAGGCGAACTGCTGACCGTGCGCGAGGACGAACGCGACTGGGAGGGTGCGGCAGAGCGTCTGCTGCGCAGCTTCGGCCTGTCGCTGCTGGTACCCGAGTCGCATTACCGGCAGGTCGCGGAGTGGGTGGATCGTACCCATCTGCGCGGACGCCTGGTCTATTACCGGATACGATCGGTCGGCCGCGGCGTGTCCTCTCCGCTGCATCCCAATTCGCTGGCGCGCAAACTGGCGATCAAGCCGGATAGCGCCTTCTACGACTGGCTGGAATGCGAGCTGGCAAAGCGTTTCGACTTCGCCTGTTGCGCAACCGCCGAGCAGTTCCGCCGCGAGACCAAGGCCATCACCCGCGCAGGCCAGGTCAAGTCGCGCGGCGAGCGTCACGAAAAAGACGATCGTCACCGTCTGGACGACCGCGCCCGCTATGTACTTGGTTGGAGCAACACCGAAAAGATCGCCGTCCTCGAAACCGAACAGCGGCAGCTGGAGACGCGTCTGGCTGGAACGGGTGCTCGCATCGCTGAGATCCAGGCGGAACAGGCCCGCCTGGACGAGCAGCAGGAGGTGCTGGTCAAGCTCGACGAGTACCGCGACTTCCGTGAGCTGGACTGGCGCGCGATGGCGGCCGAGGTGGCGCGGCTGGAGGACGAGAAGCGGCGTCTGGAGAATGCTTCTGACCTGCTGAGGCAACTGATGGCGCAGTTGAATACCGTGTCTGACCAGCTCGCCGAAACCGACCGGCAGCTAGAGCAGCGTCGCGATGAACGCGCAAGAACGGAGCAGAAACGCGAAGACGCCGAGGCTCTGCGGGCACAGACCCAGCTGCTTGTCGACGAGCCCGCCATAGCGACCCATGAGCGACGTTTTGCGACCCTGGAGGACTTGCGTCCGCAGGCATTGGGCGAGTATCAATTGAGCGTGGAGTCCTGTGACAACCGCGAGCGCGAGATGCGTGAGTGGCTGCAGGCACGCATCGATGCTGAGGACAAGCGCCTCAAGTCACTCGGCGAGAAGATCGTCCGCGGCATGACCGAGTACAAAGAGGCCTATCGGCTGGAGACCGAGGAGGTTGATGCGAGCCTCGCGGCCAGCTTCGAATACCGTGGCATGCTCGAACAACTCCAGGCCGATGATCTGCCGCGATTCGAGGCGCGCTTCAAAGAGCTGCTCAATGAAAACACCATCCGCGAGGTGGCCAATTTCCAGTCGCAACTGGCGCGCGAGCGCGAGACCATCAAGGAACGCATCGCGCGCATCAACGAGTCATTGACACAGATCGACTACAACGCCGGGCGCTACATCCTGCTCGAGGCGCGCCTGAGCCCCGATCCCGAGATCGGCGATTTTCTGAACGAGTTGCGCACCTGCACCGAAGGGGCCCTGACCGGCTCGGATGACGAGCAGTACTCCGAGGCCAAGTTCCTGCAGGTCAAGCACATCATCGAAAGGTTTCGCGGGCGCGAGGGCCAGGCCGAAATGGACCGCCGCTGGACGCTCAAGGTCACCGATGTGCGTAACTGGTTCATGTTTGCCGCCAGCGAACGCTGGCGCGAGGACGACAAGGAGTTCGAACATTACTCGGATTCGGGCGGCAAATCCGGCGGCCAGAAAGAAAAGCTCGCTTACACCATCCTGGCCGCGAGCCTCGCCTACCAGTTCGGATTGGAATGGGGCGTGGTGCGTTCGCGCACGTTCCGTTTCGTGGTCATCGACGAGGCCTTCGGACGTGGCTCGGACGAATCCGCCCAATATGGCCTGCGCCTGTTCGCCGAGCTCAAACTGCAACTGCTGATCGTGACGCCGCTGCAGAAGATCCACATCATCGAGCCATTCGTCGACGCTGTTGGCTTTGTGCACAACCCGGACGGTAAGACCTCGATGTTGCGCAACCTGACGATCGAGGAATACCGGGAGGAAAAGGCGAGGGCGGCGCCTTGAATCGAACGGGGAACTGGACCGGTCAGGTCCAGCTGCGGATGCAGCTGCAGCGGCTTTGGGATCGGGGCGATCTGTTGGCAGAACTGTTGACCGACGAATCGTCTTTTCCGCGGCGCCTCAGTCTGAGGGGGCCAAGCTCCGGCGAGATGAGCGAACAGTTCGGTGCGGTGCGCAAATGGATCGCCGGACTGAGCGCACTGCCGCACTTTCGAATCGAGTTGCGCGAGTTTCGTCACCGCGTCCTGGGGACCAACCAGGTGCCCGAGGCCATCTGGGTGGACAGCCTCGACGATGCCCTGGCCATTCTGGGCAAACGAGGCGAGGCCGTACGCTTCAGCAAGCTCGCTGCACAGACCCGGGCACGCCGCGCGGTGCTTCTGGACTGGCTCGCCGCCAAGCCACACAAGGCCCTGGCGCTGGCGGACGTCTGGGGACGGCTGCTTGACGTAGTCGATTGGTTCGAGGCGCATCCCCGACCGAACGTCTATCTGCGCCAGGTCGATATCCCGGGGGTCGACAGTAAATTCATCGAGGCCCACCGCGGCGTGTTGATGCAGTGGCTGGACCTCGTCCTGCCTGTGTCTGCGATCGATTCGTCAACGCTCGGCGTCGCCGGGTTCGCCAGGCGCTATGGTTTTCGCGAGAAGCCCGAGCGGGTTCGTCTGCGCGCGCTCGACCCTTTGCATGCACTCTTGCCGGGTGTCGGTGACGCCGATATTACCCTCGACGCCTCGACCTTTGCCGGCCTGCAACCGAGTGCTACGCGCGTCTTCATCACTGAAAACGAGGTCAATTTTCTCGCCTTTCCGCCAGTTGCGGACAGCCTGCTGATCTTCGGTGCCGGTTATGGTTTCGACATATTGGCGCAAGCACGCTGGCTGGGGCAGTGCGAGGTCTATTACTGGGGCGATATCGATACCCATGGTTTCGCCATCCTCGACCAACTGCGTGCCCGCCTTCCCCGTGCGCGTTCGCTCCTGATGGACCGCGCGACCCTGCTGGAATTCGAGGCACACTGGGGAGTCGAAGAAAGGCCGACGCTGCGCGATCTGCATCGCCTGGATGCGGATGAGCGCGCGCTATACGATGAACTGAGGGACAACCGCATTCGCCCCAACTTGCGCCTTGAGCAGGAGCGCATCGGCTTCGGCTGGGTGAAGCGTGCGGTCCTTGAGTTAGGTGTCGGGCCAGGATTGAGGTGAGACGCGTTGACACCGGGACGGCGAAGAAACTGGGCATCGCCAATTCATCGGATAATCTGTATCTCGAGATCTAACCGTAAACTCTTCCAGGCACGATCGGCCGTCAAGAATGGCAGCGATTTATCCAGCGCGAGTGAGAGGCAGGCGCGATCACCGAGAGTCAAGCCCAATCGTTGGGTATCCACCCAGAGCCTTCCCGCCATCTCGGCTTGTTGCGCGGTAAATACCTCAATACTGACGCCGGTCCCGAGTAGTTCGTCGCGCATGCCCTCTACAGCAATGCCGCGTGATACAGACTTCTGCACGACCTCGGCCCAGTTGACGGTGCTTATCAACGCGCCCTCGAGAGCACTCTCCACCTGTTCGGCGCCACGTTCCCCATGGAACAACGCAAGCAGTGCGGAGGCACCAAGGACACAAGTCAATCCGCCTTCTCCAGCGCCGCTTCCGCCTGTCGCTCGGTTATGAGTTCGTCTACCAGACTGATCTCTCTGGGAACGTTCGTAAATCGGGCCTGCAAGCGTTTCACCAGATTCTCACATCTTTCCAGCACGATGCTGTCACCGTCCTGACGAGCGACAAATCGGTCGCGCCGGGTTTTAGATCCATGGATTTACGCAGGTGCACCGGGATCACGACGCGACCTTGGGCGCCGAGCTGCACCTCGTTCTTTATCTCATGTGTGGCCATACCTTCCCCTAAGTGCCAGTTTGTGCAAGACAGTGGCGCATATTGGTAAGACCTGCCAAGTATTCGCCAATAATGTTGGTGGCGGGAGGCACAAGCGGCGGGTGAACGATAGGACCGGCGAGCCCTTCTATCTGGTGCACGTTGCTGTATCTGATGAGGGGCTTCAACGTTTGGGAGGGCGTCGGCTGCAGCCAGGAATGGCCGCCGATGCAATGATCAAGACCGGCGAAAGGACCGCTCTGCAGTATTTGTTTCAGCCCCTGCTGGACAGCCTGGAACACGCATGGCGGGAGAAGTAGGGGAGCTTGCTCGCAGGCGCGGGTAGTTTGACGCGGCTGTGTGATTGCAGAAACCGCAATCAAATTGGTCCGGATCACGATCGCCAATTCGAGCTTATTGTCTCGAATCGAATTTACGTTATCATTCCAAAGTTTTGATTGTAAGAGAAAATATTGGTGGAGGCAGCGTCTTCTTCATTTTCAATGAAACCAATCGCTTATGAGCGCATGTACGAAAAATGCCCCCGTGTAGACTGTTAGCCCGAAAATCTCACCAGGCGAACGGCCGTGATTGGAAAACAGGCTTTGAAACATGGAGTTAGGTTCAATGTTCTGCTATCGGGTGAATGACAGTCTGTTCTATGTGGGTTTTGGAGCGATTTGGCCTTCGCATCTTGGGCGATCCTTCTCAAACCATAGCTACGGCAATGCTTTTTCGAACGATCACCCAACCTGCTTGGCCCTATCGCCCCAAAATCCCACATCCCGGTGAGATTTCCGGGTTAGGAATTGAGAGGGTTCAGGCCTCACATATTGTGCAGACAGACGGTATCGTACTTTGCATGCCGGTCTCGTTGCTGAAAGGAATCGACGCCCCGCGACGAGACCACGTCCAGCACGTCCTCAGCTATGTTGTCGACGGAAGATGACGAGATCATCTCGATGGCGATCGACTCGGCCTGCAGACGAAGCTCTGGGTGCTTCTCCAGCAGGGCGCGCATGACGGTTGCCAGCTCGCCCATCTCCTGGGCCGTGAGCGGCCGGTCGATGGCCTGAAACTCGCAGTACTGGTACTCGCTCATGGATTCAGCGTTCCTCCTGGTCCTCCCAGGCCGTCTTTGCCCGCACCTTGTCGATCAGGAAGCGCACGCCCTGGTTGTCCGAGGGGTTGAGCCAGAGCATTCGGTGGAAGACACCCTCGGCCTCCTGGAACCGGCCGAGGCGCCAAAGGCACAAGCCAAGCCCATGCAGGCATCGCAGGAACGGCCGGTTGTCGATATGCCCCCAGGGCAGAAGGCCATCGAAATCCGGGCCGAGGGAAAGCTCGCAGATGCCGACACCGACCGCGTAGTGCCGGATCGCATCCTCCGGTCTGTCATCGAAGACCAAGTTGCCGAGGTGTGCGTGGGCGTCCAGGCAACGCAGGTCGGACTGGCAGAGCTCCATCAGGATCTCGTAGGCGGCCGCGTCGTCGCCGGCGTCCTCGAGCTCGGTGGATTCGCAGATCGGATTCAGAGTCGAAGTCGTCGGGATCTCTGCCCGGAACGATTTGCTCCATCTCGAAAGCGCGTCTCGGGCCGCGCGCGATAATGGGCTTGGCCCACGCCTCGATCGGCTCGTCTGCTTCACCCCAATAGTGCTCATCGGGTTTCCATAGGCCGCGGCGCTCGAGCTTGAGCGGCACAAGGCCCAACGCGGCCACGTCGAGACGCGCCGACTGGATCTCGCCGGACAGGTGTGGATGCCCGGCGTAGCTGCGCTGCTTGCGCGGCTTCACCGTCGCGACCTCGCCTGGAACGATGTCCCGGAGTCGACTCGCGCGAAGATTGATGACCCGGTCGCTGCCCGGCAGTCGGCAGCGCGCCGCTCTCTGCTTGATCGACAGAACGACAAGCTCAATGGGATGGTCCACGTCGAGGCCCGCCGCCGCGACCTTGTGCCGGCGTTTGTGGCTGGTCGGAGCGACGACTTGCTCGTGTAGAGGATCGAGGCCCAGCCATTTGCGGTAGGCAGCCGCGAAATGGCCTCCACTGGATTGCGGAGCGAGCATAACGTCGGACGCCGCGACTACATGCTCGGAGCCGTCCTCCCGTCGGCATCGGGCGACGAGGCCGCGTCGCCAGTTTCCTTCGTAGTCGAAAGCGACGACCGAGACGGGTTCGCCAATGACGAACGCGTCACATGGAACAGGGACGCCGTCCTCGAACGCCTGAAGAAAGGCCCAGAGCTGCTCGTCGTCCCCATAGGCGTCGGTCGTGATCTCCTCGATCAATGGATCCAGACCGGCGGTGGGCTCACTGTCATCGCTTTCGGGCTTTTTCATTTCCGTCTCCTCTCACGCTCGTTCCAGCGCGTCTTGGCCGCGTCGAGGAAAGACGGCTCGGCGCTTGGGCCGGAGCCCGCCACCAGGCGCTCGAATCCGGGCATGAAGCCGCGTTTGCGGTGATGGTCGGCGCGTACCTGGCTCACAATCTCCTTCCAGTCCGCGACCAGCCCGGCGCGCTCGAAACAGCGCTTGGCACTCTCGAAGTTCAACAGCGCACTATCGTAGTACTTGCTCTTCCCGGCGTTGACGATCCGCAGTCCCTGCGCGCACCACAACCGCGCCGCCAGGCCGGGATGGGTCTTCTCGAGCTTTTCGGCAACGGGCTCTGTGGTGTAGTGGCTCAGGCCTTCCAGCGCATGGTCTGAGGCCTGGCGCACGAACTCGGCGAGTCGCTCCAGCTCCCTGGTCGCTACAAGAAGATCCATTGCGGCGTGCAGGTCGGCTCCCATTGTGGCGGCCATAGCCTTCTCGTGCCATTTGGTGCGCTCGACCTTGGGCACGAACTTCATGAGCTCGTCGTAGCTGTACTTGCTCGGGTGCTCGCAGTAATCGGCCCAGGCAGCAGCGAGTGCCTCATCGCCGCGACCGAGCTTGGCCAAGATGTCCCGTCTTAGCTTGGCGAGGTCGTGACCGGCCATCGATCCCTGCGGCGCTGGCATGTCGAGGTTAATCCCGCGGTCCACCCAGGACAGGGCCTCCTGCGGTTTGCGGCGGGTAAGAAGCAGTGTGGCGATCGCGTGGCAATCCTGGGCCGTGAGGCCAGTCTCCTCGGCGAGAGCGATATACGCCGCGACGTCCTTTTGGGCAGCGTAGAGCGTGCGCAGAGCATCACCCCAGTGACGACGGAAATACTCCGGATGACCTTTGAACGCGCCGTTCGTCGTCGGAACCGCCTTGGCCGCGGCGTCGAATCGCGCTCGGATCTGTGTCACGAATGCAGCGAGGTTGGCCTTGTCGAAGACCTTCGCGACGTGCTTCTCGAGGCCATAGCAAAAGCCGTACTCATCCTCGTCCATCCACGTGAGCAGGCGGGACGCGGTTTCCTCCGGGTTCGCGCCTTCGCGCTGACGGGCCTCGATCCAGCCACAGTACAGCTCGTCGACGAACAGCCCGAAGCTGCCACTCGAATCGTCGACTTCCTCGATCTTGGCGTAGGATGCGGCGAGAAATGTCTCGTACAAGGTGGCAGTACGCGATGGGTCGTTCGCCGTGAGGTTGGCGATCCTGGCCGCGACCGCGTCGAGGTCGCTTGCAAAGGAGAAGCAGGCGCTGTCGGGGATAAATGTGTCAGGGCTGAGCGCCAGCTCGATCTCCTGCTCGAGTGGATCCGCTTCGGCGCGGGGCTTTCTTGTCATCATTCCTTCTCACTGCGTAGTTGCCGGAAGTTCAATCTGCTTCATTTTGGCGGATGTTGGCTCCGGCGGCGACCAATTCGAAGAAGGCTGGGGCGGTGCGTTCCGGTGGTATGGAGATTCGGATCGGCAGAGCGGAGTGGGGCTATTGGCTCTCGCGGTCGGCTCAGCTTCCGAATTGCCCATCGTTCGCGCCATACCAGCTGGTGTGCGAAACCGAGCAGCTCGATGGCCGTGATACCACGTTTCGCGCACCCTCATACGAATGACAGATACGTGGAGTCAGCAAATTGTGCGCACGCTTACCTCCGCTGTTCGAGGAACAGCCCCGGCATCCACCGGTGGGCGAGCGCTGCCGGAAAGTGAATGCGAAGTGGTGCTTTCGATGTTTCGGATTTTACGACCTCTTGGTCGATCAGTCCGGACACTACCCGGCTTGCGGTGCGTGAACTTGCGCCTAGCAAGTCAACGACCTCGCCGCGCCGAAGCTCGCCCCTACAAAGGATTGCTTCGAGGATCAGGCCGGATTTCTCGTGCAGGCTGCCGAGCGCGATTTCGTCATCGACCCAAAGCTTGATACGCGCGCGCAGCTTAATCGGGTTGGACTAGGTTCTCCATAAACCTGGCTTGATCAAGGCAGGTTTGAAGGAAAAAACGCGTGAAACCGGCGAGCGCTCCCTCGCTGAGACTTCCTTTGCCGTCAAGATCATTGCGGCGCGGCAGGTCACAATTCGCGAGATGCTGCCTGTACGTATCGACATTGCGCGCGAGGCCGCGCGCGATCGACCAGACACCGCCTCATGGGGATCGGATGGTTGCTGATTCATTTGTGCGTTTCCTTGTCGGTTTTCGGGGTAGGGCTGCGCTAGGTGCGTCAGATGAGCGTGAACTCCACCGCGACCTCGTTATTTGGATCCGTCAGGATCTTTCGTGGATGCCGTTCTGAACGCCTGATGGGCATGTCGCAGCAGGCCTGAACGGCAACGGCTGAATCGAAATGCATCGTTAAAGGGTTGGTCTTGCGGCCATAGATGACTCGGGCAGGGTTCGACCGAAAGGCCAAGCTGCGGGCGCCGAGCGGCGGTAGCGCAGATGTGAGATGCGGGTGTGTCATGACTCGCCCTCCATGGGCTATGTCCACTTCCGTCGGTCTGGAGGAGGTGGGGGTCCAGAAACTGACTAAAATACTCGGGTATTCTCAACGTACGCTTCCTGCGGTGGATAGCAGGAGTATCTGCGCGCAACCTGCCGGTCCGGTTCCAGTCGAATTCTCGCTTAGCTACACGCCACTATGTACGCAACCGTACAGACTGTTCCCTGCTATGCACCTAGTCTGAATTTCCACCTCCTGCACCGCCATCGCGACAGGTTGACATGTCGAGAGATGCCATGATGGATGGCTTTGCCGGTCGCGCGGCGAAAACAGGCGGCTGATATAAACTGGAAAAGAGGACCACCAAATGTCAATGCAGAACAATAACGACCCGCGCGCCGGGCCCTGGGGGAGTGGAACGAACCTGCCGGACCTCGAGAATGTGCTGCGGCAAGGTGGCGATTCGCTCAGGCGGATGCTGCCAGGCGGTGGAATGCGAGGTCTCATGGTTCTTGCTGCACTGTTCCTGGCTGGGTTGGGGGCATGGACCGCCTATTACACCGTCCCAAGCGACTCCGTCGCGGTCGTGCAACGATTCGGCAAGTATCTCAAGGAGGTTCCGCCAGGCCTGCATTTCAAGCTGCCTCTGGGTATCGATACGGCCACACTGGTGCCGGTGAAGCGGCAGTTGAAGCAGGAATTCGGGTTTTCCACGCCGGGTGCCGGCGATCCCTATCAGGGCCCGCTCGGCGGTGGGCGAGAGACGAAGCGGGAAACCGAGATGGTGACCGGTGACCTGAACGCTGCACTTGTGGAATGGGTGGTGCAGTACCGCGTATCCGAGCCCATAAAGTTTCTTTTCGAGGTGCGGGAGCCCAGCGAAACGCTACGCTACGTGTCCGAATCGGTCATGCGCGAGGTGGTTGGCGATCGCACCGTGGATGAGGTGATCACGATCGGCAGACAGGAGATCGAGTCGGAGGCGTTGATCAAGATGCAGGCGCTTTCGACCAAGTACGCGATGGGGATCAGCATCGATCAGGTGCAGTTGAAGAACATCAATCCGCCCCAACCGGTGCAGGAGTCGTTCAACGAGGTCAACCAGGCTCAGCAGGAGAAGGAAAAACTGATCAACGAGGCCCGTCGTGACTACAACAAGGTGATCCCACTGGCGGAAGGTGAGAAGGATCAGCGCATCCGTGAGGCCGACGGCTACCGGCTCAAGCGGATCAATGAAGCGGAAGGCGACGTCGCAAGATTCAGCGCCCTCCTGGCGGAATACACAAAGGCCCCGGAGGTTACACGCCGGCGAATCTATATCGAGACCCTGCAGGACGTCTTGCCGGGCATACGCTCCAAGATCATCGTCGACGAGCAAACCAGCGGCATTTTGCCGTTGCTCAATCTGGACGCCCAGAAGCGAGATGGATCATGAACCGGTTGATCGTTGTTTTTATCGTAGTTGCGGTCGGTACCTACCTGGCGTTCAGTTCGCTGTATACGGTCAGCGAAGTTGAGCAAGTCATCATCACCCAGTTCGGTAAGCCTGTTGGCGCACCCGTCACCTCCGCCGGACTCAAGGTCAAGGTGCCCTTTGTTCAGGAGGTCAATGCGATCGAAAAGCGGGTGCTCGAGTGGGACGGAAGCCCTTCGGATATGCCGACCAAGGACAAGCTCTATATCTCGGTCGACCTTTTTGCCCGCTGGCGGATTACGGATCCACTCCAGTATTTCCTGAGGCTACGCGACGAACGCAGCGCCCAATCCCGTCTCGACGACATCCTGGGCAGTGAGACCCGCAATGCAGTTGCCAAGCACGAACTGATCGAGATCATCCGTACCACCAAAGACCGCGTGCCGTTGCGCGATGCGCTGTTGACGGCGGCGGAGCGCGAGAGAGACATGGGTTCCTTGGTGCCAATTCAGAAAGGCCGCGAGCTGGTGGAGCGTGAAATCTTTGCCGCGGCTGCGGAAAAGATAAAAATCTTTGGGATCGAGTTGCTCGACATCCGTTTCAAACGGATCAACTACAACGAGAGTGTCCGTCCGAAGATATACGATCGAATGATCAGCGAAAGGCGCCAGATCGCGGAACGTTTCCTCTCCGAGGGCAACGGTGAGGCAGCGCGCATTCGCGGCGATCGTGTGCGCGACCTGAATAAGATCCAGTCGGAAGCCTACCGGCAGGTCGAGGAGATCCGCGGCGTCGCAGACGCGAAGGCCACCGAGATCTATGCCGCTGCGTACAACCGAAGTCCCGAAGCGGTGGAGTTCTATGAATTCACGCGCACGATGCAGTCTTACCGCACGATTATTGCGGAGAACACAACCCTTGTTCTTTCAACGGACAGTGACCTTTTCAAGTTTCTGAAGGGCATGGCATCGCCGAGCCGGGTTGGTGCTTCGATGGGAGATAGGGGTGGTAAGCTATAGCGAGCCTCATTCGCCACGGATCTCGGCATGTGGTCACGGGTGAATTGGTATAGTTCCCGTATCGCCTTTGTCGGACCAATCGAACACATCCCGGAGGAAGCAGTGGAAATCACAGGAATCGGCGGATTAATCATCCTGATTGCGGATATCTATGCCATTGTCATGATTCTGCAAAGTTCGGCGCAGCCCATCGAAAAGCTGATTTGGGCCTTGGTGGTATTTCTCCTTCCCCTGATCGGTCTCGTCATCTGGTTCGTTGCGGGACCCGGTAAAAAACCGTTCTGAATTTGTTGCCGGAGGATCGCAGTGGTGCCTTCTATCGTAAGCAGCCGCGCAGCATAGACGAGGTTATGGTCGAATCGATCTCCGGCGGCTTCGCGGCGCCGGTGTTTCCGTTGCTGGCCATTGCAGGTCGTGAAATTTTTGTTCCCTCGATCAGGAAACATCATGCACGCTACACAACAACTGCACGATCTCGGCCAAAGCCTATGGCTCGACAACATCACGCGCGGGCTGCTGACCAGCGGCACACTGGGCCGCTATATCGGCGAGCTGTCAGTGACGGGGTTGACGTCAAATCCTACGATTTTCGATCAGGCTATCGGGAACGCCGGTTTCTATGATGCGGCCATCCTGCAGAGAGCGCGGGCCGGAAAATTCGGCGAGGCTCTGTTTTTTGAACTGGCGTTGGAGGATCTGACCCAGGCCGCGGATCTCTTCCGTCCGGTCCACGCAGCGACCGGCGGGACTGACGGTTGGGTGTCGCTGGAGGTGTCGCCCTTGCTCGCAGATGATACCGCCGGCACCATCAAGGCGGCGGCACAACTGTATGCGCAGGCACAACGACCCAATATCTTTATAAAGATTCCGGGGACCCTTGCCGGTATGGGGGCGATCGAGGAGACGATCTTCGCTGGCATACCGGTGAATGTGACCTTGCTTTTCTCCCGCGAGCACTACGTTGCGGCGGCCGAAGCTTATATGCGTGGCATCGAGCGGCGCCTCGCCGCCGGCCTCGATCCGGCGGTCGGTTCCGTGACATCGATTTTCGTCAGCCGTTGGGATGTCGCGATCAAAGAAAAGGTTCCTGCGGCGCTTCGTAATCGGCTCGGTATCGCAATAGCCAAACGTACCTACAAGGCGTACTGCGAACTGCTGAAATCAAAGCGCTGGCAGACGCTGGCCGCTGCAGGGGCCCGGCCGCAGCGCCTGCTCTGGGCCAGCACCGGGACGAAAGATCCTGATGCCCCGGATACCCTGTACATCGAGGCGCTTGCGGCGCCGGATACCATCAACACGATGCCTGAGAAAACGCTGCTCGCCTTTGCCGAGCATGGTCAAATTCATAGCGCGTTGCCCACCGACGGCGGTGACGCCGAAGCCATGCTCGCTGAGTTTGCCCACGACAGGCGTGGACGACGGGGCGCTCGCGGCACAATTGCAGCGCGAGGGCGTGCAGTCTTTCGCTGAGTCCTGGAACGCGCTGATCGAGCGCATAGCGTCCAAGAGCGCTGCGCTGACGCAGAGTCAGTCAGGCGGCGCTGCGCCATGACAGTCACAACGCACTCGACTGTCTGGTGTAAAACTCCAGACCATCCCCACCCATGCGCCGGGCAACGTTGTACCCGGTGGCGGGTTGAAGGTGATTACCAAGAGCAGATGGTTTGCTGCGAGCCCGTCCGGCGCCGAGGACATCTACAAGATCTATGCGAAGAACTTCCATGGCGCGAATCATCTGACCGCATCCTGGAGGAAGCGCAGACCATCGTCGATGCCGCCCTGGGAGCGCCCAAGCCGTGGTCGGAGATTGCGTCCGGGACTAACCGGACGAAGAGGCAATGAGCGAACAGACACGAATCGGCCACCCGAAGGAGCTTCTCTTACCCACAGATGTGGCTGGGTTCGATTCCTTGGCCGAGCTCGCCCTGGATATGCGTTGGTCATGGAATCATGCCACCGACCAGGTGTGGCGGCAGCTTGATCCGGTGTTGTGGGAGCTCACCCATAACCCCTGGGGCGTCCTGCAGACGGTCTCGCGGGAAAAACTCCAGGTATTTTGGCCGACCCCGCTTTCCGCAAGCACATCGACGACCTGGTGCAGGCCAGGCGCGATGCGGCAGAGGCACCGGCGTGGTTCCAGCAAACCTATCCGCAATCGCAACTGGGCTGTGTCGCCTATTTCAGTATGGAATTCATGTTGAGCGAGGCCTTGCCCATCTACTCGGGCGGGCTGGGCAACGTGGCCGGTGATCAACTCAAGGCCGCCAGCGATCTGGGCGTGCCGGTCATCGGCGTGGGGCTGCTCTACCAGCAGGGTTATTTTCGCCAGGTGCTCGACAAGGATGGTGCGCAACAGGCCCTTTACCCGTACAACGAACCCGGGCAGTTGCCGATCACGCCGTTGCGCCACGCAAATGGCGAGTGGTTGCGGCTGGAGATTGCGTTGCCCGGTTACTCGGTCTGGCTGCGCGCCTGGCAGGTCCGGGTCGGTCGCGTGAAGCTCTACCTGCTGGACAGCAATGACGCGGCGAATTACCCCGCCCATCGCGGCATCACCAGCGAGCTGTACGGCGGCGGGCCGGAGTTGCGCCTGAAGCAGGAACTGCTGCTGGGGATCGGTGGATGGCGACTGCTCGCGGCGCTCGGCATCCAACCTGAAGTCTGTCACTTGAATGAAGGGCATGCGGCCTTTGCGGTGCTGGAACGGGCGCGCAGTTTCATGGCAGAAAGCGGGCAGACCTTCGAGGCCGCCCTGGCCGTCACCCGCGCGGGCAACCTGTTCACCACCCACACGGCCGTGGCCGCCGGCTTCGACCGTTTTGCCCCGGCGCTGATCGAGCAATACCTTGGTGGTTATGCCGAGCAGAGGCTCGGCATCACTCGCCACGATTTGCTGGCCTTGGGCCGTGAGAATCCGAACGACGCGGCGGAACCGTTCAACATGGCCTATCTGGCTATCCGTGGCAGTGGCGCGGTGAATGGCGTGAGCAGCTTGCATGGCAGGGTGAGTCGCCACCTGTTCGAACCGCTGTTTCCGCACTGGCCGACGGAAGAGGTGCCGGTTGGACACGTGACCAACGGTGTTCATGTGCCGACCTGGGATTCGGCACCGGCCGATGACCTTTGGACGGAAGCCTGTGGCAAGGATCGCTGGCTGGGGACGGTGGAGACGCTGGAGCAGGACATACGCCAGGTCCCGGATGCCAGGCTCTGGCGATTCCGCACCGATGCCAGCAACGCGCTCGTGGAATATGCCCGTGAACGATTGTCACGCCAACTGGCCGCCTCCGGCGCGCCGCCAGGGAAGGTCGATGCGGCGAAACATCTGTTTGACTGCAATACCTTGACGCTGGGTTTTGCGCGCCGTTTCGCAACCTACAAAAGACCGAACCTGCTGCTGCACGACCCGGAGCGACTGCTGCGCCTGCTGACCCATCCGCAACGCCCGGTACAACTGATCATGGCCGGCAAGGCCCATCCGGCGGACCAGGCAGGCAGGGATCTGATCCAGCAATGGCTGCATTTCATCCGGCGCCCCGAGGTACGTCCCCATGTGATCTTCCTCGGTGACTACGACATGCTCCTGACCGAGCACCTGGTGCAGGGCGTTGATGTCTGGCTCAACACGCCACGCCGCCCCTGGGAAGCCTGTGGAACCAGCGGCATGAAGGTGCTGGTCAATGGCGGCATCAATCTCTCGGAACTGGACGGCTGGTGGGCGGAGGCCTACACGCCGGAAGTGGGCTGGGCATTGGGGGATGGCCATGAACATGGTGACGATCCCGCCTGGGACGCCAGCGAAGCCGAGGCGCTTTACGACCTGCTCGAACGCGAGGTGATCCCCGAGTTCTATACCCGCGACGAGCAGGGTATCCCGCGCGCCTGGGTGGCACGGATGCGGGAAAGCATGGCGCTGCTGACGCCACGCTTCTCCACCAACCGCGCGGTGCGTGAATACACCGAGCAATACTACTTACCGGCTGCCTCGGCCTATCGTGAGCGCGCTGCCGACCAAGGCGCGTTCGGCGTCGACATGTTGAATTGGCGGCACGCGCTGGAACAGAAATGGCCCGCGCTGCGCTTCGGCGAAGTGACACTTGAACCCGATGGCGAGCAACATGTATTCGAGATTCAAGTTTATCTGGATGAACTCGACCCAACAGCGGTGAGGGTTGAGCTTTACGCCAACGGCGCTGAGGGAGCCACGCCAGAGCACGTGGAGATGAAGTGCGTGCGACAGCTGGTGGGCGCCATAAACGGCTACGCCTATCGCGCAGCGGTGCCTGCAGCCCGTCCGGCGACGGATTATACGCCGCGCCTCATGCCGCATCGCGATGGCGTGGTGGTGCCTCTGGAAGACGCTCACATCCTGTGGCAGCGATGACCCGATGGACGGGCATCCATGAAGAAACCAGCTAATCCACGCATCCTGACGGTCAACGGCGGATCGTCGAGCATCAAGTTCGCGCTATTCGAGACCGGTGACTCGCGCCGACGGATTCTGGAGGGCGTGATTGAGCGGATCGGACTGCCGGAGGCCAAATTTCGTATAAAAGGCATGTCCCCGGCGGACAACTTTTCGCGCTCAGTACCGGCAGCAGATCACACGGTGGCGGTGAGCACACTGATGGATTGGATCGAGGAGCGCACCGGGCGTGATGAATTGACCGCGGTGGGACATCGCGTGGTGCATGGTGGGCCGAAGTATAGCCGGGCGCAGCGAATCACTGCGGAGTTGGTTGCGGAGTTGCACCGGCTAAGCCCCTTGGATCCGGAGCATCTGCCGCCAGAGATCCGGCTGACCGAGGCGTTTCACCGCCGATTTCCCGACCTGCCGCAAGTAGCGTGTTTCGACACGGCATTCCACCACAACCTGCCGCGCGTGGCGCGATTGTTGCCGATCCCGCGTCGCTACGAGGCGCAGGGGGTGCGACGCTATGGGTTTCACGGTTTGTCGTACTCGTTTCTGATGGGCGAACTGGCCCGGCTGTATGGAACAGCGGTGGCAAACGGTCGGGTCATCCTCGCCCACCTTGGCAATGGCGCGAGCCTGGCGGCGGTACATGAAGGCAAAGCGATGGACACCAGCATGGGCTTCACTCCGGCAGCCGGGGTGCCGATGAGCACCCGCTCGGGCGATCTCGATCCCGGACTGGTGTGGTATCTGGCGCGCACGGAAAACATGAGCGCGAAGCAATTCAACGAGATGGTCAATTCGCAGTCCGGGCTGCTCGGCATTTCGGAGACCAGTTCCGACATGCGCGACGTGCTCGACAGCGAAGCCCGGGACGTGCGGGCGGCTGAAGCGGTCGCGCTGTTTTGTTACCAGGTTAAGAAATGGATCGGCGCATTCGCGGCGGCGTTGGGCGGCCTGGACACGCTGGTGTTCGCGGGTGGTATCGGCGAACATGCACCCGCGGTCCGCGCGCGGATTTGTGATGGCCTGGGATTTCTTGGCATTGAACTCGATGAACAGTGCAACGCTGCAAATGAGGCTGTGATTTCCAAGGAAAACGCGCCTGTCGCTGTCCGCGTCATGCATACGGATGAGGAAGTGGTGGTCGCGGAATCAGTCTGTCGCGTTCTAAAAATCCCACTGCAAAAGGAACACGAACATGGTCAGCAAGATGCAAAGGCCTAAGCACACGGACAAGCCACTTTCGGCAGATCTTCTGCATAAGATGGATGCCTACTGGCGCGCAGCCAACTACCTATCGGTAGGCCAGATTTACCTGTACGACAACCCGTTGCTCAAGGAGCCCTTGCGGCTGGAACATGTGAAGCCGCGCCTGCTGGGGCACTGGGGTACCACGCCGGGCTTGAATTTTGTTTACGTCCACCTCAACCGGATCATCCGGCAATACGACTTGAACGTGATCGACGTCACGGGCCCCGGACATGGTGGGCCGGCTCTGGTGGCCAACACCTATCTGGAGGGGACGTACAGCGAGCTATATCCGAACGTCTCCCAGGATGAGCAAGGGATGAAGAAGTTGTTCACCCAGTTTTCCTTTCCCGGCGGCATCCCCAGCCACGTCGCACCGGAAACCCCCGGCTCCATCAACGAAGGCGGCGAACTTGGCTATGCCCTGTCGCATGCCTATGGCGCCGCGTTCGACAATCCCGACCTGCTGGTGGCCTGCGTGGTGGGCGATGGCGAGGCGGAAACCGGCCCGATGGCCACCAGTTGGCACTCCAACAAATTCCTCAACCCGGCGCGCGATGGTGCCGTGCTGCCTATTCTGCACCTGAACGGCTACAAGATAGCCGGCCCCACCGTGCTGGCGCGCATTCCCCACGACGAACTGGACGCGCTGTTCCGCGGCTATGGATACACGCCGTATTTCGTCGAGGGCGACGACCCCGAGGCGATGCACCAGCTTATGGCGGCCACTCTCGATACCGTGGTGGCTGAGATCCAGCGCATCCAGCGCAACGCGCGCGCCAATGGCTTCGGCGAGCGCCCGCGCTGGCCCATGATCATCCTTCGCTCGCCGAAGGGCTGGACCGGACCCGAAACAGTAGATGGAAAGCCGATCGAAGGGACCTTTCGTGCGCACCAGGTTCCGGTGACCAATTTCGTCAAGGATCCCAAGCATTTAATGATCCTCGAGCAGTGGATGAAAAGTTATCGGCCCGAAGAGCTATTTGATGACCAGGGCAGGCTGATTCCGGAACTGGCCGAACTGGCGCCGATAGGCGAGTTGCGCATGGGCGCCAACCCGCATGCCAATGGCGGCATGCTTCTGCGCGATCTGAAAATGCCGGACTTCCGCGACTATGCGGTCAAGGTCCCGAAACCCGGCGAGGTAGTAGCCGAAGCGACACGCGCGCAGGGTGCAGTTCATGCGCGACGTGATGAAGCTCAACGCCGATGCACGCAACTTCCGTATTTTCAGCCCCGATGAAACCGCGTCGAATCGCTGGGGTGCACTGTTCGAAGTGACCAACCGTTGTTCGACGGCTGACATTCTTCCCGGCGACGAACATGTCGCGCCCGATGGCCGGGTGATGGAGATGCTGAGTGAGCATCAATGCCAAGGCTGGCTCGAAGGTTATCTGTTGACCGGGCGACATGGTTTCTTCTCATGTTATGAGGCCTTCATCCATATTGTCGATTCGATGTTCAACCAGCACGCCAAGTGGCTCGACGTGACACGCGACATTGCGTGGCGACGGCCTATTGCCTCGCTGAACTATTTGCTGTCTTCGCACGTGTGGCGGCAGGACCACAATGGCTTCAGTCATCAGGATCCGGGGTTCATCGATGTGGTGGCAAACAAGAAGGCGGAAGTTATCCGCGTGTATTTGCCACCCGATGCCAACACCCTGCTGGTGGTCACCGACCATTGCCTGCGCAGCCACAATGATGTCAATGTCATCGTTGCGGGCAAGCAGCCTGAACTGCAATGGCTGGACATGGATGCTGCGATCAGACACTGCACCGCGGGACTCGGCATCTGGGAGTGGGCCAGCAACGACGAAGGCGGTGATCCCGATGTGGTCATGGCCTGCTGCGGTGACGTGCCAACGCTGGAGACGCTGGCGACGGTGAAGATACTGCGCCAGCACTTCCCGGAACTGAAGATCCGCGTCATCAACGTAGTGAATTTAATGACACTTCAGCCACAGAGCGAGCACCCTCACGGCATCTCCGACAAAGACTTCGACGTCCTTTTCACGCGGGACAAACCCATCATTTTTGCCTTCCACGGCTATCCCTGGTTGATCCACCGGCTGACCTACCGCCGCACCAATCATCATCAGTTGCACGTACGCGGATACAAGGAAAACGGCACCACCACCACGCCATTCGACATGGCAGTATTGAATGATTTGGACCGTTTCCATCTGGCTGGCGATGTGATCGATCGTGTGCCGAGCCTGGGTTCACGCGCTGCCTACGCCAAGCAGTTTCTGCGCGACAAGCTGCTCGATCACAAGGCGCACATCGATAAACACGGTGAAGATATGCCGGAGATTCGCAATTGGCGATGGACGGATTTTTCCTCATGACCACCGCTGCTTGGCAGAAGCCGTTATACGCAAGCCGGGTCTGGGCCGCGTCGATGCCGACGTGTTGTCCGAGAGAAAGACTAAGTGGGCGGTACTACCCAAGGCGTGGCCTGGCGGCACCCTTTTGGGGCTGGATCAGGGTTCACGGTGGCGATGTTTGTCACTCGGCGGATGTTTGCGGACAAACGCGTGCCAGTGGAGACAGCCTTCGTGCTCGCTCTCAACCCCACACCTGGAGGCTGATCCATGAATAAGTTAAGGCAACGCTGGGGCAATTTGCGGTCGAGCTTTTGGTTTATGCCTTTGCTGATGGTCGTGGACAGCATCGTTGTCGCGTTGGCATTGATCGAAGCAGACTCCGTTTGGGGCGACCATTTGCGCGCCCAGTGGCCACGCCTGTTTGGGGTCGGGGCGGAAGGCGCGCGCCAGATATTGTCCACGCTTGCCGGTTCGATGATGACCGTTATGGGCATCACGTTCTCCATGACTCTGCTGGCGCTGACGCTGGCTTCGAGCCAATACACCTCGCGCATCCTGCGGAACTTCATGCGTAGCCGCGTCACGCAGGTCACGCTGGGGATCTTCGCCGGTATTTTTGTCTATTGCCTGATCGTGTTGCGTACCATTCACGGAGGCGAAGCGGAATTTGTGCCGGGCCTGGCGGTGTTTTTCGCATTTGTTATGGCGATCGGTGGCGTAGGCGTGCTCATTTTCTTCATTCATCACATCGCCTCGTCGATCCAGGCTTCCAGCATCATCGCATCGATAGCCCATGAAACCATCA
>CAVWEI010000022.1:0-58042 GCA_963753845.1 uncultured Gammaproteobacteria bacterium | reverse complement strand
AACGCCGGCAGCGCCAACTGATCCACCACGACCTGCGGGTTATTTCGGATCCCGCCGATGAACACACCGCCCAGCCCCTGCGACTCGGCGGCCAGCAAGACATTCTGTGCCATCAGCGCCACATCGACGACCGCGGCAAGCCCGTGCTCGGAGAAACCTTCGAGTTCACCCTTTCCGCTGCGTTCACAGGCGCCGTTGATACGGTGCAGATCGGCGCAGTACACGAGGAACTCAGGCGCCTGTTCAATCCACGCCTGGCCACCCGCGGCCTCGGCAATGGCCGCCCTGGCCTCCGGTCGGGTCACCCGGATCACCGAGTAGGCCTGGATGAAGCTCGATGTGGCCGCAGCCTGACCACAGTGGATCATCGATTCCAGCTGACCGGGATCGAGCGGTCGTGGCAGAAAGCGGCGCACTGAGTGGTGATTGAGTTGAAGCTGCTGGGTTGGAGTCAGTTGCATGAGGTTGCTCGATTCGGGTACCTATGCCGCAGCGCGACGCGCCAGGATACGGTCCCAGGCAAAAAAGGCGACAAACGCGACCAGTCCACCCCAATGCAACAGAGGCTGCCCGGGGAACAGCAGACACACGGCTATGGCGCCAAGCACAAGACGCATGATGATCCCGTGATCCCGCTCCAGGTGTCCCTGGAAGGCCGCAGCAAAGGCATAAAGCCCGACCAGGGTAAAGAAGAAGATCTCCAGCGCCGTGAGCCAGTCGCCATACAGGAACGGCGTGTAGGCGAACAGGATGGGCATGATGTACAGGCCCTTCGCCAGTTTCCAGGCAGTAAATCCGGTCCGTATCTGGGGCGTCCCGGCGATCGCCGCGGCGGCAAAGGCGGTCAGGCAGACAGGCGGGGTGACGTTGCTGTCCTGGCTAAGCCAGAAGATGATCATGTGCGCCGATAGCAGGATGCCCAAAATCAAAGTCGGATCCAGCACCTGCTCATACAGACCGGTCACCAGGGATGGGTCGATGCCACGCAGGGCATCGAGGATACTGCGCGCATCGTCCAGCGACATGCTCTGTCCGAGCAGGGCCAGCTTGTCCGGTGCCGCCAGCATCAGCATCGCCCCCACCGCTTCCGGCAGGGCCTGCCCGGACGCGATCACGTCTACCAGCTGGGAGTCGGCGATCAGCCCGTATAGCGCGGGCGCAGACAGGGTGGCCAGCACGATGTAGGCCGCGGTGACAGGCAGCCCCATACCCAGAACCAGCGAGGCCACCGCCACCAGGAAAAGTGCAATGACCAGGTTGCCGCCGGCCCATTGCTGGATCATCAGCGACAGTGTATTGCCCACGCCGGTCATGGCGATCACGTTGACCACCAGACCGACCGCCACCAGCAGCAAGCCGGTAGTGATCATGTTGCGACTGCCCAGGGCCAGTGCATCGACCACTTCCTTGATGCCCATCTTGCGCGGTGTCAGCCAACTCGAAACGATTACGGCCACGATCGACACGCCCGCCGCATAGGTCGGTGTGAAACCGTACACCAGCATGGCGATCAGCACCGTGATCGGCAGTACGAACACGATGCCGCCCTCCTTCATGACCTGCATCATGCTGGTGGACTCTTCCGGCTCTTCGGTCGTGAAACCGAGCCGCTTGGCCTCGATACGTACGAAAAAGGCCACCGAAAGGAAATACAGCAGGGCCGGCAGGAACGAGACCGCCACGATGTGCGTATAGGGTATCTGGGTGTAGCTGGCCATCACGAACGCGCCGGCACCCATGATCGGCGGCATCAACTGGCCACCGGTACTCGCCGCCGCTTCGACTCCCGCCGCAAAGTGGGCCGGGAATCCGGCCCGCTTCATCAGGGGGATGGTGATAACCCCGGTCGAGACCGTGTTGGCAATGGCTGACCCGGAAATGGTCCCTGTCAGCCCGGAGGACACAACCGCCACCAGGCCCGGGCCTCCGACAACGCGGCCAGCCAGCACCCGTGCCATTGCAACCACAAAATCGCCGGCACCCGAGCGGACCAGGAAGGCGCCGAACAGGATGAACATGAATACGAACGAAACGGAAATCGATGCGATGCTTCCAAACAGCGCATCATCCCCGTAGATGCTGCGAAACAGCAGGGTCTCGGTGCTGAGGCCAGCGAATTTAAAGACGTTGTCGAGCCAGGAACCCCATCCCACCACATAGGTGAGTGCGAGGATGATCAGTACCGGAATGACCAGCCCAGTGGTGCGACGGGTGAGTTCGATTGCGCCGAGAATAGTGATCAGCGCCAGGACCTGCTCCCAGGCCGTCATGTGTACGCCGCGGTCGTAGATGGCGTCCTCGGCCCCCACGATCCAAAGCGTGGCTACCGTGATCACGATACCGACAACGATATCGAAACCGAGCCATAGGCGCGATGCTGCGACATGCGCAGACCGGATCGGCGGATACAGCAGGACGGCCAATATGCCCAGGGTGACGAAGTGCAGCGTGTTCTGCCACTGGGTCGAAAACAGGGTGGTGAAGTTCATCACCAGGTGCAGCACCGCGATGGCGGCACCGAACCAGTAGACCGCGTGCCTTATCCAGGCCTGTTCACGCAGTCCCGAATGCAGGGACCCGCTGTCCGATTCAGTCGGAGAAGTGTCGCTCATGGTCAAGCGACGGCCGCCTGGAGGCGGCCGTCATCATCCCCGCTATTTGGCGACAAGACGTTCCGGGATCTTCAGGCCCACTTCTTCGTAATAACGCAACGCACCGGGATGCAGGGGCATAGGCAGACCGGCGATCGCCTTTTCCAGTGCCATGGCTTTGGTTGCCTTGTGGATGGACTGCAGGAAACCAAGATTCTCGTAGATCGTCTTGGTGATCATGTAGACATCTTCGTCGGGCACGTCGGCGCGCACCGCGAGGAAGTTCGGCTGGGCGATGGTCTGGATGGCTGCGCCCTGACCCGGATAGGTGTCGGCCGGGATGATGTAGGGCGTCCAAAGGTCCATACCACCGTCTGCCTGCTTGGCTTGCTCGTCCGTGAAGGCAAGCAGCTTGACCCCGTCTCCACTGGCGGCCATCAGCTTGGTGACGGCCCCGGCGGGCACGCCTGCGGGAGTCCCGATCAGGTCGGCCTTGCCGTCCTGCATGGCATCCGCCAGGGCGCCATACCCGCCGTAGAACAGCTCAAACTGCTTATCGATATCGACCCCGAGGTTGGCGAAAATGGTCTTGCTGGATCCCAGCGAGCCCGAATTTTTCTTACCAAAACCGGCGACACTGCCAATGCTCTTTACGTCATCGATCGTACCGGTCTTGGCATGTTCCGCCTTGACCAGAAAATGCTCGACGTTCTGCCACAGCATCGTGATCGAACGCAGATCGGTCTGGGGCCCCTCTTTTTCTATCGGGCCTGTGCCCTTCCAGGCATAGGCGCCATACAGCCCCTGCAGGATCGCAAATTGGGTCTCGTTATCCCGCATCAGCTTTATGTTCTCGCCCGAACCGGCCGAGTTGATCGCGGACATGTTGATCCCGACCGTGGGCTGCAGCTTGACCTTGACCACCGTGGACAGGGCCACCCCGACGGGGTAATAGGTACCGCCGGTGCTGGCCGTCGCCAGCAGGTAGTCACCCTGAGCCTGGGCCTGCATAGCGCCGCCCATACCGAGCAACGCGAGGCCGACAGCCGCAATGTGGCTTCTAGAGATCTTCTTCATCCAATCATCCTCATGAATTTATTTCTTATTGCGCAAACCGTGACAGGCGCACGAACCAAGCGTAGCCGAGCCTGAAGCTGCGGAAGCATTTAATTTTCCGGGGAAACACCGATGAATCGGCCTCAAACCGGGTGAACCCAGGTAATAAAGCGGCACGCCTCAGCTCGAACCCCGGTGGGGGCAGTTCTCCCGGTTGCAGCGACCATAGATGATCAGCGCATGATCGGTAATGGCAAAACCCTTATTGGCTGCGATCTCGCTCTGACACTTTTCGATGGTTTCGTCGAAAAACTCCTCGACCCGGCCGCACTGCTCACACACGATATGATCGTGATGGTGGCCCCGGTCCAGTTCGAAAACGGCCTGCCCCCCCTCGAAATGATGTCTCTCGGCCAGTCCGGCATTCACGAACTGGGTCAGCACCCGGTAAACGGTCGCCAGCCCGATTTCCTCGCCACGTTCCAGCAGCGCCTTGTAGACATCTTCCGCCGTCATATGCCGCGATGCCGTGGATTCGAGTATCTCGAGGATCTTCACCCGGGGCAAAGTGACCTTGAGACCGGCCTTGCGAATATCCTGATTCTCCAACATCACCTCCGGCGCATGTTATTTTGCGGGCGATTCGCTATCATTCTCCGGCCTTTTGGAGCCCAGAACAGTACCCTTGAATATGCGCAAGCTTCTCATTTTCATTACCGCGCTCGCAACCCTGGCCGCGGCGGGCTGCAGCACCTACGACCAGATTCCCGAGGCCCTCGACAAGGCGCCCCTGGTCTATCACCCGATCATCCAGCAGGGCAACGTCGTTAGCCAGGAGCAGATCAATCAGCTCGAGCCGGGGATGACCAAGCGCCAGGTCAAGTTCCTGCTCGGCACGGCCGTCCTCACCGACTTCTTCCACCTCGACCGCTGGGACTACGTCTACACCCTTGGCGAAGGCAGCACACCCGACGAGATTCGCCGGGTGACCATGTTTTTTGAGGACGATCGCCTGGTGCGCATTGCCGGCGACATGCGGCCGCAGCCACCAGAAGAACGCGAAGAACCCAAGAAAGAGATTATCGTGACGGTCCCAGACTGGGAGCCGGATGGACAATCCCTCTGGCGAAGAGGACTTAGCGCCATCGGGCTTGAACCCGACAGCGACTGATCACTGCTCGTCGTCGGTTTCCGCCTGCTGGCGGGCGCCCTTCTTCATCGCCTTGCCCTCCGCCGCACGCTTTTTGCGCGCCTCTTTCGGGTCCGCGATGAGTGGCCGATAGATCTCGATCCGGTCGCCGTCCCTGAGTTCCACCGAGGGCGCCGAGGCCTTGCCAAAGATGCCTACCTTGTTGGTCGCCAGGTCGATCTCGGGAAATCGCTCGAGGAATCCGGACTGGCGGATCGCCGCCTCTATCGTCGAGTCGGCCGGCATCTGCAACTGCTCCAGTGCCTGCTCACCGGGCTTGGCGAACACCACCTCCACCGTTATCTGATTTTCAGCCACCGTAGACCTCCCGTGCGCGCTGAACGAACGACTCGACAAGCGAGTTGGCGATCTGATGAAAGACCTTGCCAAAGGCGGCATCGATCAACTTGCCAGAAAACTCAAATTCCATCGTTAGTATCACCTTGCAGGCGTCTTCCCGCAGGGTGATGAACTGCCATTCGCCCTGCAGCTGCTTGAACGGCCCCTCGTTGAGGGTAAGCGTCATTCGGCCCGGAGGATAAAGCTCGTTGCAGGTCGAAAATGCTTGCGTGATGCCCAGGCGTGAGACCTCGATCCAGCCGCACATCGACTTCTCACCCGACGAAACACGACGCGAATTACTACACCAGGGCAGGAAATCCTTATAGCTCTCAACATCCGCCACCAGATCGAACATCGCTTGCGCGGAGAAAGGCACCAGGGCTGATTTTTCGACAATGGCCAACTAGAACACCCCCAGTGAATGCAGGAAGAACAGAATCACGCCGGCCGGCGCGACGAAGCGCACCAGCACACGCCACAAGCGGTAACTCGCGGTCTGTCTTCCAACGCCCAACTCATCGGCAGTGTCTGTACTCGACATCACCCAGCCGGCAAACAGCGCGATAGTCAAGCCTCCTAACGGAAGCATGAAATTGGTCGTCGCGATATCCAGGATGTCAAAGATGCCGTCAGTTTTCCTGGCGCCGGCGAACTCGAATTCGAAGCCCCAGCCTCCAAACGACATGACAGTGAGCAGGCCCAGTGCCCAAGCCAGACCCACGACCACACCGGTAGCCGCCTTGCGGCCCATCCCCTGGTTCTCGACCAGGAAAGCAACCGCCGGCTCGATAATGGAAATCGCGGAAGTCCATGCGGCAAAGGTAAGCAATACGAAGAAAAGGGTGCCGAAAAACAGCCCACCTGGCATCTGCCCGAAGGCAATTGGCAGGCTGATGAACACCAGGCCGGGACCGGCGCCCGGCTCCAGCCCGTTGGCGAACACGATCGGGAATATCGCCATGCCCGCCACCAAGGCCACCAGGGTATCCATGGCCGCGATCGCAAAGGTAGTGGTGGCGATCGACGACTTCCCCGGCATGTACGAGCCGTACACCATGATCGCACCCATGCCGAGGCTGAGGGTGAAGAACGCATGCCCCAGAGCGGACAGCACGCCTTCACGGGAAAGCTTGCTGAAATCCGCGATGAACAGAAACTCCAGGCCCTGCCCGAAATAACCCGTGTTGATGGCATAGCCCAACAACAGGATCAACAACGCGAACAGCGTCGGCATCAGAATACGTACGGCTTTTTCCAAGCCCGACCTTACACCCTTGGCCACCACCACGGCGGTCATGATCGAGAAAAGCGTGTGCCAGAAGGTGGTCACACCCGGATTTGAGATATGTCCAACAAACGCATCTGCGGAGGCTTGCCCCGTAAAGCCTTCGAAACTGCCTGAGACGGCTTCCAGCACGTAGGCCAGCGCCCAGCCGGCGATGACGCTGTAGAACGACATGATCAAAAAGCCCGAGACCACCCCAACCCAGCCCAAAAGCCGCCAATTGGGCGAGGCACCGGCGTCCTTCGCCAGGGCCACCATGGTGTTGATCGGGCTCTGACGGCCGCGACGGCCGAGCAGGATCTCGGCCATCATGATGGGAACACCGATAAGGGCGATGCAGACCAGGTACACCAGCACGAACGCGCCGCCACCATTTTCCCCCGCCATGTAGGGGAACTTCCAGATGTTTCCCAGGCCGACCGCGGATCCGGTGGCGGCCAGGATAAAGATCATCCGCGAAGACCACTGTCCGTGAACCGAAGTGCGTTTTTTCGACATGAATTCCCCTTTGCCGGCACCCGATCGCCACGCTGATGCCCGTGATTCGTCACCCGAACCGTTGATTTGTCACCGCAGACATTTTCCGGGAATGGCTGCCTGCGAACAAGGAAACTCTCCCGCCGGCATTGGCCGGACCAGGAAGCAGGCATACAATGCGCGGCCATGGCAACCAAGGCAAAAAAGACGGCTGGCGGCGGGGCAACCATCGCCCTGAACAAGAAGGCCAAGCACGAGTTTTTCATCGAGGACCGTTACGAGGCAGGGATCTCGCTCGAGGGCTGGGAAGTAAAGAGCCTGCGTGCGGGAAAGATCAACATTACGGAGGCCTACGTACTGGTCAAGGGAAACGAGGCCTTCCTGTTCGGCGCCAATATCTCACCCCTGCCGACCGCCTCCACACACGTCCACCCCGACCCGACCCGGACCCGCAAACTGCTGCTGCACCGTGAGGAGCTAAATCGGCTGATCGGACTGGTGGAACGCAAGGGCTATACGCTGGTACCGACCGCCATGTACTGGAAACGCGGCCGCGCCAAGCTCGAGATCGGGCTGGCCAAGGGCAAGAAACTGCACGACAAACGGGCCGACGAGAAGGACCGTGACTGGCAGCGCGAAAAACAGCGGATCTTCAAGAAAGGCTAGGTGATACAATTAGGGAACTTTCCGGACTGACACCAGTCCATTAGTTACAGTTCAGGGGGCGACACGGCATTCGACGTGGGTAGCGAAACCTGAGGTGCATGCCGAGGTGCGAATCACCTCGTAAAACAATTCGCAAACTTATAGTTGCCAACGACGACAACTACGCACTCGCCGCTTAATACCCGGTAGGGTGCCGTCTGACTGGAGCCGTGCTTGTGCGTCCAGGTCCTTCGGGGCATTCAGGCGTCATATCTCACAAGATCGCGATGAAGTACGTCCGGGACGGACTCGCTAAAACTTACCGGAATCGCCGTACTACGTGCCCTGTCGGTCGGGCGGTACACGGTTAAATATAATCGATCGACTATGCATGTAGAGCCGAAGGCAGAGTACTTGCGGACGCGGGTTCAACTCCCGCCGCCTCCACCAGATAACCCCAGATAGGCCCTGATATATCAGGGCCTTTTTATTTATTAAAAACAATGCGTTAAAAACTTATCATGTGGGAATTTCAGCTTCCTCGCGTACTCCGACAAATGCTGCAAACTCCGCCGCGGAACAGGTGTGCACATTAAAGGACGGACGCAAAAGGATTCACTACATCGATACCACAGTTCTCAAAGTCGACGACATTCCGAGTCGCCACCGCCAGGTGGTTAAGACGAGCAATTGCGGCGATCTGCCCATCGGGTACGCTCATCGGAAGCCCGAGTTCCTTGCGGTCGCCCATCAGATCACCGTAGATGCGGGCGGCGGATTCATCGTAGGCAAGTACACGCTGGTCGAAGGCCAGGGCGACGAATCGTTCAAACCGTTCGCGAAGCCCTGATCTGCGTTTACCATCAGGCAAGATTCGCAGACCATAGCTAATCTCGCCGATGGTGATTGAGGAAACGTAGAGCTTCTCCGAGTTCTGACCGTTCAACCACGTTACGACGGTTTCCTCCGGCCGTGCCTTCATCACCTCTGAAACGACGTTCGTGTCCAGAAGGATCATTCGGACAGGTCCAGGGGCTCATGTGGTGTCCTTTCAGGTAGCTGTAGATCGACACCGTGCTTCGGGCCAAATATCCGAAGCGCGAGATCACCAAGGTGATCCGGTGGGCTAACCGCATCCTTTAGAATGCGTCGCGCTTCTTCCTCCATCGACACCCCATGCTGCGCGGCGCGGATCCGTAAACGCGACAGCGTATCTTCGTCGAGTCTTCTGACACTCAAACTGGGCATGATCGACTCCAGAACTTAACTTGGACGAAACCGAAGAAATGCTAGCACATGATGGCATTGCTTGCATGCGATAGCGACGACCGCATTGCGAGGCCTTGCGCCTGCGGAGGAGCCGTAAAATCTGTCTAACTTGAGCCGTGGAATCAGCTGAATCGATCTGGGGGTATCTGTGGGGGCATAATCGGCGTTTCGCATTTCAAGCCATTGATTTATGGGCCAATGTAACTGTCGCCGCTCCCACCATTTTTTCTTTACAATTCAATTGATTATACGTGATTTCTAGAGCTACACAGAAGTTTGTTTTTAGCTCGGTGTGATTCCCCGTCTCGGCACTCAGCTCCGCGGTCTCAAGTGACTGAAATCATTGTCTGAACCGCGAGAACTGATCCCCATCTAACTGGCAAGCCGCTGCCAGCCACTCATCCGCACCCTCCCCCAACCACGGGCTCAAGTTACCCGAGGAACATCGCTCTAAGGGTACTTTTGGGGGATGAAATGCGCACGGCCGAAAATACCTCCAGCACTTCCCGAATCCATCAAAATCCCGTCACCTTTCAACGAAGAAATTGGTGAATAAAGGCTACGCATAAGTAAGGGAAGGTACGGCGCTCGCCGGCACCTCTCCATCCAACGCAGGCGGTTTTTCGCTACACGAGTCACGCTTTGCCCCACCGAATATTGATCTAAATCAATATCACGGAAATGAGAACACTGTTCCCAACAATGCCCGCCTATGCTGTTGCGAATCTGTGGTCGCACTGCACGCCATAGACGCCTTGTTCCCCGCAAACAAAGCCAAAAACGGGAACTAACGCATTAGGGGGAAAGAACATGTTGAAGCCAGCCCGTCGCCTCGGCGCGATAATCTTCGCACTTGCTGTCGTTGCGTTTTACACGCCGCCCATACCCGCGAGTGATTACGAACGGTATCGCTCCGGCGACCCGTTCGAGATCGAATCGGCTTATTGGAATTCGGAGTATTCCCGGCTCACGGTGCGCGGAAAGGGCCGCGATGACCGCGAAGTGGTCGTCACCAACGCAGGTGCCTCCGCGACATTGGTCGGCAGCGACTCCGTCGACCATGACGAATGGCGGGTGCGCGTAAACCAACTGGCCCAGGTGCCCTGCCGGGTCCGCGCCACCCAGTCGAACGGCGAGACCGACGAGCGCAACGTCAAATATGCACCGGCGGACTGCGACGACGGCAGCGGCGGTGGGGGCGGCAACCCGCCTCCGGATGGCTCCGTATCGATCAACTCGACCAGCCAGAGCTGCGGCTCGGCCGACGTCTCGGGCAACGGGGTGGCCTGTGACGACACCCCGGTCCCGGAGCGGCCGTTCGTCGGCAACAGCGGCAATCACACGATCCTCGCGATCAACGATCTGGGCATGCACTGTGGTGACCTGGATACGCGTATCTCGAGCATCCTGCCACCGTTCCAGGTGCTGCTGGCGCAGGTCCTGCGCAAGGGCGAGGAGCCGGAGATCCTGTCGCCGGACGATAACGTCTCTATCTACTACTCGGCGGTATCCAACGCAAACGACCCGATCCTAAGCGACCCCACGGCATTCCGCGGCCTGACCGCCGACGGCAGTGTCTACAAGACCAACTTCTGGGACTACCCGGTACCGGCCGGTACTTACGATGCCTTCTATCCCGCATCCAATCCTCTGCCACCCCCGCAGCCCCAGTTCGACATCACGCCACTTGCAGGGCCGCCCTTCGAGGTAACCTACGATGTCAGCCTACCGGTGCCTAATGTTGAACAACTGTATATCGGCGCCGATGGCTTCCTCGATGGCGACCTAGACGGCGTCGGCGAATCCCTCACCGCGGTCACGCAGGACATGCCGGGCATCGCGAATCCGTATGTCGCGAACGAACCGCAGCACGTCGAGGAACACCTCGGCGACAAACCATTCTTCACCAGCTTCCCATTCGGCTATGTCGCCAATGACGTCAACTGGTTCGAGGGCGCCGGCATACCGTTTTCGGCGTACGATGACGCCGGGCGCGAGAACGCCTACCCGCTGGTGCGTGTCGAGGCCACCACCGATGGTCAGCCGCCGAACGGCACTAACGTCGTGGCGACCGTGGATACGGTGCTGCCGATCTCCGGTGAGGCGAGCTGCCGCAACTGCCACGCGGACCCGATGGACGACAATTTTGGCGGCAGCCGCACCGGGCAGCCCAGCCAAGCTCTCATCGACGCGGGACTGCCGGTTATCGATAGCAATGACGATCCGCTGTTCGACGAAGGCGGGCCAATGGGCAAGGTGCCGACCGACGTCGCCGTCGAGTGGGCGACCGACATCAACGTGCTGCGCCTGCACGATCTTAAGCACGGAGCGAATTACGTCGATACGGCAAATGCGTCTGCGCCTTGCAACATCCATGCGAATGGCGGCGATGGCGACGCTAACTGCCTGACCAACCAGGCACTGGTGCAGGAAAAACCGGTAGTCTGCCAGGTCTGCCACTACACCCCGGCACTCGACCTGGCCCAGCTCGGCCCGCTGGCCGGCGAGCCCGGCACGCTGGCCAACGGCCGCAACCAGCTGGCCCATCAGAGCAACTCGCGGGTGATGCACAACCACCACGGCCAGTTCACCGATCTGTTCCCGTCCATCGATCCGCCCGTGCAGGACGGCCTGGGCGGTATCAGCAACCAGTCGACGCGCCTCGCTCAGCTCGAGGACAGCTGCTACCAGTGCCATCCCGGCACCAACGTGCAGTGCCTGCGCGGCGCGATGTACGACGGAGGCATGCTTTGCAACGACTGCCACGGTGACATGCTGGCCGTCGGCGCGGACTTCAGCCAGGGTGTCTCACCGCACAACCCCGGGGACTTCAAACTCGGGCTCGGTAACTTTTACGACCCCGCGAACACCAATCAGCCACGGGTGCCGTGGGCGAACGAGCCGGGCTGCGGTTCGTGCCACACTGGTGACTATTCCGACAACCTTGCCGGGGAATCGAATGTCATCACCAACCTCGCCGATGCGTCCGGTAACGAAGACAATATTCGCCTACGCCAAGCTTGGCGTTCGGATGACGCGATGGCCAAGCCGATCGTGCCGACTAACACCCGCTTTGCCGAGAATCCGATACCGGAATCGTTCAATGGCTTTGACAACCCCGGTGCCGGAACCAGCAGCACAGGAGCGAAGAATCCCAAGCTCTACCGCGTGAGCACCGGTCACGGCGGGGTCTTCTGCGAGGGGTGTCACGGTGCGACGCATGCTGAGTTCGACTCGGACGCGCCATCGCTCAGCAACGATGACGTGACCGCGATGCAGCTGCAGGGTCACGCCGGCACCATCGTCGAGTGCTCGGTCTGTCACGACGATGCGATGAATAACGAGGTCACGCTCGACGGCCCGCACGGCATGCACCCGGTGGGCGCCAACACCCGCTTCGCTGACGGTGGCCACGAGTATCTTGCGGAACGTAACTTGGCCGCCTGCCAAGCCTGCCACGGTCCGGGCGACTATGAGAGCAGCAATGCCGTCGGCACGGTGTTGTCGAGGGCCTTCGCCGACCGCGATTTTCGTGGACTCGAAGACGGTGGCCTGGTGAGCAAGGGTGACCCGATCGGCTGCGCGACCTGCCATGACTAGAGGGGAGCACCACGATCAAGCCAAGGATGGCTATACGCGGCACGGATGCCGCGCCTGCGTGGCGCGCTGCATCGCGCGTCCATTGACCGACTGCTCCTGACTACCGGGGCCGGCACATCCCTTCGCTACACCGGACAGTGAGTAAGCAATCCAAACGCCGTGTGTGGTCCCCGGGTATGGCGGTCCTTGGAGTCTGTCTGTTATTTGCATTCCACTCCGGGGCCAGCGCCTCGGGCGAACTGCTGGAGGCCCCGGCTGCCACGCCGGCGGAATTCCGGCTTCAAGACCTGTCCGGACAGACCCGCGGTCTCGGCGATTTCGTCGGCAGCGTCGTTCTGATCAACTTCTGGGCGAGCTGGTGCCGACCTTGCATCGAGGAGATGCCATCGATCCAGCGGCTCACCGACGAATTGACAGACCGCCCGTTCGTCGTCGTCGCGATCAATGTCGGTGAATCGCCGCGGCGCGTGCAGACCAGTGCAAAACGGCTCCAGATCGACTTCCCGGTGCTGCTGGACAGAGACAACGCCGTGTTCCACTCCTGGGGTGCGACCGCACTGCCGGCGGCGGCGTGTCATCGACTGCCACGGAAAGATCCGCTATCGGATGGACGGCCCGGTTGAATGGGACCGCGCCGACATTGTCACTACTTTGCAGACTCTGGCCGCAGAGGGTTGTAGGGGCCAACCGACGCGACCAACACCCGCGCGTAACTGAACTGATAAACCGACCCAAACGCCGTCGACTGGTCGGAGCCAGACGTTGAGGACCAAACAGCCTGCTAACATGAGGATGTCAAAAGGATGTGTTGCCATACCGCCCAGCAGTTTGCGAGTAGCGGGGATTACGGGACACGCGTATTGCCGTCGGCGCCACGTTCGTACCACCCCCGCGAGGCATTGACGATCTTGACCACCGACAACATCACCGGCACTTCGACGAGCACGCCGACCACCGTAGCGAGCGCTGCGCCCGAATTGAAACCAAACAATGCGATTGCTGCCGCAACCGCAAGTTCGAAGAAATTACTTGCACCGATCAGCGCCGACGGCGCCGCCACACAATGCGCGACGCCAAACTGTCGGTTGAGCAGATAGGCCAAGCCCGAGTTGAAATAGACTTGGATCAGAATCGGCACCGCCAGCATCGCGATTACCAATGGCTGAGCGAGGATCTGTTCACCCTGGAAACCGAACAGCAATACCAGTGTCGCCAGCAATGCTGTCAACGAAACCGGGTGCAATTTCGCGAGCGTCGCTTCGAGCACGGCCGCACCATCGGCCAGCAGCCGTCGCCGCCACCATTGCGCGAACAGCACAGGCAGTACGATATACAGCACGACGGACAGGAACAGCGTCTCCCACGGCACCGTGATCGCCGACAGGCCGAGCAGCAGGCCGACGATCGGCGCGAAGGCGAACACCATGATGGTGTCGTTCAGTGCGACCTGGGTCAGCGTGAAGTTGGCGTCACCGTCCGACAAACGGCTCCAGACGAAGACCATGGCGGTGCACGGCGCCGCGGCCAACAGAATCAGCCCCGCGATGTAGGCATCGAGCTGATCTGCCGGCAGGTAGTCGGCAAACACGCCACGGATGAACAGCCAGCCGAGAAGTGCCATCGAAAACGGCTTGACCGCCCAGTTGATGAACAGGGTTACGCCGATTCCCTTCCAGTGTTCGCTCACCTGGTGCAGGGCACTGAAGTCGACCTTCAGCAGCATCGGGATGATCATCAGCCAGATCAGCACGGCAACCGGCAGGTTGACCTGGGCGATCTCCATTCGTCCAATCGATTGAAAAAGACCGGGCAACTGGTGGCCGAGCACGATCCCCGCAACGATGCAAAGCGCAACCCACAGCGTCAGGTAACGCTCGAAGAATCCCATCGATGCGCCGGCAGCGCGCCGGCCTGTCACTTCACACTGTGCACTCAATTCGTGGCTTCCCCTGCTTCGCTATAGGTTTGCGCCCGATATAGTCGAACCCGCGCATCCTGTTCGTATCCATCGCCCCTGCTTGGTAGAGGATTTTCGCCATGTCATACACAGTATCCAGGATAATCTTACTCTTCTTCCTTGACCCAGTGTGCGAGGCCATCTCTGCAGCCCTTTGTCTATTTGGGTCAAGGCGGCAGTGACGATCCGGTCCACGTTTCAGCTTCGATTCAGGAAGAAATGCGATAAAGATTTTCGGGGTTGCTTTTTACCTGCAAAACCAGTCGCGAAGCGACAGCAACAAATGGGCTAACCATGACGACCGGCACCTTGGTCTTGATCATCCTTGTCGCGATTCTGACGCAAGTGGGCATCGCAGCATTGATTGTGCTCAGACGACGCCGTCGTCAATACCGGGAGCTGGATGGAGGTAGCGGCGAGTCGAACGCACATTCGGCCGCCCAGACATCAATGCCGCCAACCTCCCCCACCGAGGCCTGGACGGGATTCAGGGAATTCTCTGTCCAGCGACGGGAGTATGAGGACGAGGGCCGATCCATCTGTTCCTTTTACCTGGTGCCGTGCGACGGCAAACCGCTGCCCGCCTTCAGGCCGGGGCAGTTTCTAACCTTCAGGCTTGCCGTTGGAGATCCGGCCGAAGGCGAATCCAGCAACGTGGTGCGCTGTTACTCGCTGTCCGATGCCCCGAGGCCGGATCACTACCGGGTATCGATCAAACGCGTCCCGGCCCCACTGGATCACCCGGACGCGCCGCCCGGCGTTTCGTCGGGGTTTTTCCACGATCACGTGCAGGCGGGTGATCACCTGATGGTCAGGGCGCCTTCTGGGCACTTTCACCTGGTCGAGGATGAACCGCTGCCCATCGTGTTGATCGGCGGCGGTATCGGCATCACCCCGATGCTGAGCATCCTCAACAGCCTGCTGGAGCGTGGTGTCGAACGAGAGATCTGGCTCTACTATGGCGTTCGCAACGGCCGCGAGCACGTTATGAAGCGGCACCTGCAGGCGCTTGCCGAACGGCATGACAATCTTCACCTGCATGTCTGTTACAGCGCCCCGGGCGAGGATGACGTCGAGGGGGTCGATTACGATCACCGCGGCCGGGTCGATCTGCCGCTGCTGCGCAACACGCTCAGGCTGGCACGCTACCAGTTCTACGTCTGTGGGCCCAAGCCGATGATGGAGAGCCTGGTCCCGGGGCTGGAAGAATGGGGCGTGGACAGCGCTGATATCTACTACGAGTCTTTTGGTCCTGCGACATTGATCAAACACGAAAAACCCGCGCTGGCGGCTACCGACGCACAACCTGTCAATATCACCTTCAGCCGATCCGGGAAACGCCTCACCTGGGATCCCGCCGCGGGTTCGCTACTGGAATTTGCCGAGTCCAATGGTATCGACGTGGACTCTGGCTGCCGTGCGGGTAGCTGTGGCTCCTGCCAGACGGCACTGACGGCCGGCGAGGTTGAATATAGCCAGCAGCCCGACGCCGACATCGAGCCCGGGCACTGCCTGTTGTGTATTGCCACGCCGAGCTGCGATCTCGTACTCGAGGCCTAGAGGATCTGCCATGGAACGATCACTGATCAGTAAAGAAGTCATCCCCTTTCTGCTGATGTTCGGGACGCTGATCCTGGCGACCATCGTCAGCGATGCCTTGTTGCACTATTTCGATCTGGTGTGGGTCGGGCGTTACCTGGGCATACCCGGCACCCTTCTGATCCTGCTGTCGCTCTTCTATTCGATGCGCAAACGCAAGCTGGTGAGTTTCGGCAAGCCAAAGACCCTGCTCGTGCTGCACGAGACCCTGGCCTGGCTGGGTGCACTGATGATCCTGGTCCATGCAGGCATTCATGTCTATGCGATTCTGCCCTGGCTCGCCCTGATCGCGATGCTGGTGAACGTGCTGAGCGGCATGACCGGCAAGTTTCTGCTGGAGCGGTCGCGTCGCTTCGTGGCGGAAAAGAAGGCCGCCTATGCGAGCCGGGGACTGCCCGAGGACGAGGTCGAAAAGCGGCTTTTCTGGGATGCCACCGCCTTCGACCTGATGAAGAAATGGCGTGTGGTGCACCTGCCAATCACCCTGGCCTTTGCCGTACTCGGCCTCACCCACATTTTCAGCATCCTCCTGTTCTGGCAATGGAAATGAAAACGAACAAGGTCCTGCTCATCGTTGCCCTCAATCTCGTCATTCTGGTGGCGCTGGCCGTTTTCGCACCGCACCTGATGATCGTCCCCGGAAAAGTCACCGATGCCCACGACGAGATCGCCAAGGATTGTTTTGCCTGCCACACGCCGTTCCTCGGCAGCAGCCCGGCCAAGTGCATCAGCTGTCACAAGGTGGCGGAGATCGGCCTGAAGACGACCAAGGGGCTGCCTATCGCCAAGGAGAAAAAGAACGTCGCCTTCCATCAAAAGCTGATCGAGGACGATTGCGTCGCCTGCCACAGCGACCACAAGGGCGTGCAGGCCTTCCGCCCCATCGGTCAGTTCTCGCACAAGCTGCTGCAATCGGGGCTGCAGGAACAATGCGACAGCTGTCATAGCGGACCAGGAGATGCCCTGCACCTGAAGATCAAGGGCAACTGCGCGCAATGCCACACGCAGGAGGCCTGGCTGCCGGCCACCTTCGAGCACGAGAAGTACTTCCGCTTCGACCGGCACCACGACACCGACTGTGCGACCTGCCACGTCAACAACGATTATGGAAGTTACACCTGCTACGGCTGTCATGAGCACTCACGATCAAAGATCCGTGAAGAGCACGTTGAGGAGGGAATCTACCAGTATGAAAATTGCGTGGAATGCCATCGCAGCGGTGATGAGGATGAAGCAGAACGTATCTGGCGGTCGAAACGGTTTGGGCCGAGTGGTTCCGGTCCGCTTGATGCGAATCGATATGGAGAAGGAAGACCCAAGCGTCATGACGATGACTGAAAATACCGGCGCTGCGCCGGTAAACCCCGCCC
This sequence comes from uncultured Gammaproteobacteria bacterium, assembly GCA_963753845.1. Taxonomy (GTDB): domain Bacteria; phylum Pseudomonadota; class Gammaproteobacteria; order Chromatiales; family Chromatiaceae; genus Thiosocius. The sequence continues at coordinate 40,662 of CAVWEI010000022.1, read as the reverse complement.
GAAGCCGCGAACCTGCCATGCCGGCGCCTGACCGCCGCACTCAATCTCAAATGAGAGATCGCAAGGATAGGCAGGGCAAAAGGCTGCCGGAAGGTATTGCTCTGATTGAGGGTTGGCGCTGATTAAAGACATCCGGCTGACCCGGCGCCAGCCTGAACGGCCACCGATCTGCCCATTGGCGTATCTCTCCAGATGACACGAGACGTCTTCAACCTGAATCTGATAACGCTTCTCAAACACCGAGTCCAGTCACGAGGGAAAGCGGCGTTACCGCACCGATGGCTGAACAGAACGTTTCGTCATGAGGATCCGTCGATTGGAGAACGGGCCGAAAATACTGTGATTCGTGTACCTGGGAATGTTCCGCCAGGCAATGTCGCGAGTCGAAACGACTAAAAGGAAATACTTCATATGCGACACATTGAAATTCATAGAACACATCGCATCGGGTGGCTGCGTGCAGCGGTTCTCGGCGCGAATGACGGCATCGTTTCCACTGCCAGCCTTGTGTTGGGGGTGGCCGCGGCAGAGGCGAGTTCAGAAAACATCCTGGTCGCCGGTGTCGCAGGGCTTGTGGCTGGAGCCATGTCGATGGCGGCCGGGGAGTATGTGTCGGTGAGTTCGCAATCGGATACCGAGCGCGCCGATCTGGATCGAGAACGCAAAGAATTGGCGACCGATCCCGAACACGAACATGCAGAGATGGCCGCCATCTATGTGGGGCGTGGGCTTGATGCGGCGTTGGCCTCCGAGGTAGCCACCCAGTTGATGGCACATGATGCACTTGGCGCGCATGCACGTGATGAACTGGGCATATCGGACACTCTGGCAGCGCGACCGGTGCAGGCGGCACTGGCATCGGCCGGCACCTTCGCGGTCGGCGCTGCCCTGCCGCTGTTGGTCGTGCTCCTGGTGCCGTTATCTGCCCTGATGTGGGCTGTTGCGGGCAGCTCACTCGTGTTTCTCGCACTGCTGGGCTCGCTGGCGGCGCGGGCCGGCGGCGCCTCGGTGCTTACTGCCGCGACGCGGGTGACCTTTTGGGGCGCGCTGGCGATGGCGCTGACGGCCGGCGTCGGGGCCTTGTTTGGGGTCGCCGCCTGAGGCGCAGGAAGATTGCCGCCGCCGGCCTTGCACGAACCGCAGGTCAGGTGTGACCCCATATGGCCTTAGAGGTCACGTCGCGGCCCTGCCGGGGGCGCGTTGACCCAGCAGGCGCGGCAACCATCGCAAGGCCGGGAGCAAGGACGCGAGTAAGCCGCCACCCACCGCAATGGCCCAGTCATCGCCGTGCAGGGGAGTGACATGCAGCCACGCCGATAGCGACGGGATCTGCACCAGCATGATCGACAGGGCCAAGGTGACGAGGACGACGGTCCATGCAGTGGCCGTGCGCAGGCCACTGAGGGCCGCTGTGACGGTGGCACTGGCCACGGTCAGTGCGACCAGGGCCATGGCGCGGGCGTGCTCCACGTCGTGCCCGGCGCCCAGACTGCGATCGTAGCCGAGCACCAGCATGCCCGTGATCAGGGCGCCCACCGAAACGATGCCCAACCACTCCCACGGACCAAAGAAGCGGATGCGGCGTCCGCGATGAATCGGTTCCAGGCGACCACGCGAGGGCAGGTTCTGAAAGACCAGCAGGGCGGTGGGATGGATGATCAGTTCCAGCCACACGATATGGATAGGCAGGTAGAGCAGCGGGTAGCCAGCGAGTGGGATCAGCGCTGCCGACAGAACCAGTGGCAGATGGATCATCAGCAGGTACTGGAAGCTCAGCTTCAGATTGGTGAACAGCGTCTGTCCTTCCGCGATGGCATGGACGATGCTGCGAAAGTTGTCGTCGAGCAGCACGATGGCGGCTACCTCGCGTGCGCTCTGCGTGCCACGTTCGCCCATAGCAATGCCTACGTCGGCTGCCTGCAGCGCCGGCACGTCATTCACCCCGTCGCCGGTAACGGCGACGATGTCACCACCGGCCTGCAGCGCGTTCACGAAGGCAAGCTTCTGCGAGGGAATGGCCCGGGCGATCACGTCGACGCTGTGCAGAAACCCGGGATCTTCCCTCAGACGGCTCTCCACCTCGTCGGCCAGCACGATGGCCGGTGTGCCGCCGCCCAGGCCCACGTCCTTGCCCACTGCGCGAGCGGTGGCCAGGTGATCGCCGGTAACCATGATGACGTGAATGCCGGCCTCGCGGCATTCACGGATGGCCCCGTCAACACCTTGCCGGACCGGGTCCTCGCAGGCGAGCAAGCCGGCGAAACGAAAGCCGCGATCGGGCTCGCCGCCTGACCATTGAGCTTCGTCCAGCTCGCGCCAGGCGCAGGCGATCACCTTGTGTCCTGTGCTAGCGAACTCGTCGACAGCGGCCAGCCAGTTCTGCCGCGCGGCCTCATCCAACGCAACCATCGCGAGTATGGTCTCTGGCGCCCCCTTGCTGGCCGCGATCAGCTTGCCACCCGTGTCGCGCACGATGCCTGTCTCGCGTTTTCGATCCTCGGTGAAGGGAAAGCTGGCAAAGCGCTCCTGCGGTGCCTCAATAACAGCCTGCAGGATCGCGATGTCCAGCGGGTCGCCGCTCTCAGCGCGGGCGGCGATCGCCGCGAAATGCAGCAGTCCCTGCTCGTCGAGATCCGGGCTGGCACTGTAATGGGCCACCTTCAGCCTGCCTTCAGTGATGGTGCCGGTCTTGTCCGAGCAGATCGTGGTGACGCGTCCAATGTTCTCGACGACCACGGCACGGCGGACAAGGGCCTGTCGCTTGGCAAGGCGGAATACGCCGACCCCGAGGAAGAAGGTGAAAACGACCGGAAACTCCTCGGGCAGCGCGGCGACGGCCAGAGTGACCGCGCTCAGCAGGGCGTCGACCAGGCCGTGCCCCTGCTGCCAGCGCACATAGGCGAGCGTCAGACACAGCAGCAGCGCTGCCACGACCAGCACACCCACCAGGTTGCTGATGGCGCGCTGCAACGGCGTGCGGTCGTGGCTGCCGCTCAGGGCCGAGCGCACGATCTCGCCATACAAGGTCTCCGCGCCCGTGTAGACGACCCGCAGTCGGGCTGTCCCGGTCAGCAGACGTGTGCCGGCGAAGCCCCAATATTCCTCGTCGAGAAGTGGTGTCGAGCTTGCCATATCCGGTCCGATGGCGCGCTTACGTACAGGGTAGGCCTCTCCGGTCAGCGCCGACTCGTCGACCTGCAGCGTCTCGCCAGAGAGCACGATCGCATCGGCCGGAAACGCGTCCCCTGCCCCCACCTCAACGAGGTCGCCCGGCACCAGCTCGGTGGCTGGAAGGGTCTGCAACCGATCATCACGCATGACCGTGGCATGGGTCGCGAGGCGTCCGCTGAGTCCCTCGGTGGAGGCCTGTGTGCGGCGGTGCAGAAATGCGTCCATACCCAGCAACGGGATCAGTGCGACCAGCAGGATCACCGCCTCACGCGTATCGCCGATCAGGGCGAACAGGGCACTGGTGCCGATCAGGAACCACAGCATGGGATCCTTCAGGGTGTCACGCAGCAATTCGCGCCAACCGCCCGGCGCAGCGCCCAAGAGATTGTTCATGCCATAGCGGCCGCGCTGTGCCTGAACCTCGCCGGAACTCAGCCCGCGTTGCTGATCATCCAGTTCTATCAGGCGGTCGGTTGGGATGGGACGGCGCATGGATGAGATTCCGGGTTGTGCTCGGTACAGTTCACGAAGAGGTCATGTCTTCCGCGCCGAAGACTTCGGCCCATACCTTCGGAATTCTTGTGCCAAGCTTATCAAGAGATTAGCCAAAGGCTGACCCGGGCGCCCAACTGCACGGCTGAATTAGCGCGCCGATCCGCTCACTGGGTAAACAACTGTCTTCAACTAACAGCGCTGCTCCCGGGCAGTTGTCGTACGTCGGCGCCTTGCCTTTGGCTGCACTGCAGAACGCGCAGCTTGACGATGCTGATGCCATCAGACGATGCGGCGGCGATTCCCTGCCCTGCGCCGCCAGGCGCGCCTTGAACGCCGGACAGTTTTCCTGATCGAGTTGATAAAGGAGGGCGCGCTCAGAACGGTGGGCCGAATTGCCGCCAGACTTTCAAGCCCAGCCCTGCATTGGGCTTCCTTTTCTCCTGTCGGCAGCGCCACACTGGACGACCCAGTGCCAAAGGCCGCGACGGTGGTCAGTCATCGTCCCAGCGCCCGGCCCCGGGAATACGCACCTGGTGTTCGTCATAGATGCCCTGTGCCGCCGTGGTATGGCAGCTGTCGCAGCGCGCGAAGCTGCCCACACCCGGATTGCCGGTCACAAGACGCGCGGGCACCTCGTCGTGCTTGCGCCGGAAGTAGGCACTGTCGGTGATGCGCAAACTCTCACTGCCCTGCATCGAGCGACCGATCCCGGCGAATCGCGAATAGCCGTCGCCATCCGCGGCGTTGGCCGTCAAGTAATCGCTGATCGCTTTCTGTTCCGCGGCGCCCAGCTCGGCGTTCTCACCGAAGTGATCGTCCAGACCCTGCATGATCTCCTGCCAGGTCGCCGCCGGCAGCAGGCCCGGCTGGTACGCGAAATGGCAGCTACCGCATTCGTTCCGGTATTGTTCATTGTCGACAGGCGCCACGTCCTGCCGAGCACCCGCCATACCGCCCCAGCGCCACCCGCCCTCGTCGCCGATCACCAGTCCCGCGCCGGTGACGGACAGCCCGCCCAGCATACCGACCAACAAGGCCTTCTTCAGTTTCATAACCATCTCCTCGTATTCCGTTTACAAATTGCGCAGGTACTGCAGCAGGTCACCCTTCTCCTGGGCACTGCATTCGCGACCCCAGGTCCACTTGCAGTTGCGCAGGAACCATTTCTCGACCTTCGCCGCGTCCGTGTAACGTGTCGCGTTGACGGACGGTGCCATCGGCTCGATCGGTTTTTGCGTGGTCGCGTGTTTGCCCGCTTGGCGCAGGTTTTCGCCGTGGCACGTCGCGCAGGTGCGCCCTTCCGTGCCCTGCGTCTGCCACAGGGCAAGCCCGCGTGCCTCACTGAACGCGGCGGCACCTGCACTGGCGTAGCTGTTTTGCAGATCGTCGATGACGTCTGCGCCTGCGCTGACGCTCGCGGCGATCATCAGGCTCGCGCCAAGAATTCCAGTCTTCATCAATTGCTCTCCTTCGATTTCCAACCTGTCAGCATCGCGCGCACCAGGTTCTCGCGTTGCTGGATGCTCGCGAACAGGACGCCGGCCAGGTGCAGCACCACCAGCGTCACGGTGAGGTTCGCGAGAAATTCGTGCACCTCCTTGAGCACACCGCCGGCCGAATCCGGCAGGCCGCCTGCAAGACCCGCCAGCGGCCCCAGAAACTCCTGGTGACCGTACAAGGCCATACCGCTCAAGGCCGTGGCGGTGAGGCTCAGCAGCAACGCGACGACCATCGCGCCGCCGGCCGGGTTGTGCCCGATGTGGCGACGGGCGCGCAATCCGACGACCTCTTTCAGGTAGCGCACGACCGCCGCCGGCCGGCGCACGAAATCATCGAACCTGGCGTGGCGCGTACCGACGAATCCCCACACCAGGCGAAACACGACCAGGCCAGCCACCGTGTACCCCGCGTTCACATGGACCCGCAGCCAGTCGTCGCCACTGAGGTAGGCCGCGGCGAAACCCGCGACCAGGCTCCAGTGAAAGATCCGGACCAGCGGATCCCAGACCCGAACCTGATGGTTACCCGTAGTCATTTGCCGTTCTCCCGCAACTCGATAGCCGGCAGCCTAGGCACCCGACCTGAATCAAAACTGAATCCGCTTTGGCCGCCCCAAACGGCCGCATCCAGACACGGCGTCGCGCCCAGAGTTGGGTTGCCCGAATCAGAGGCAGTTGAAACGACGGGCGTTTGGCGCGAACCCTGCGTTGCCCTGCGCCCACGATTCGTGGCCGCATCGCGACCATCACCCGGGAGTTCGAGAAGGCCACCGTCGAAATCGCACGGCTCGTCGAGTAGGGAGAACGGCAGGCAGAGATCGAACGCCAACACTGGGAGACTCTGCAAGAACAGTGGCGCCGCGAAGAGGAGGCCCAGCGGGCTGCGAAGGCGCTGAAGGACAGCAAAGAGGAACTGCTCCAGATCACCGATGCCTGGGCGGCGGTGAAGCGACTCGAGGAGTTCTTCGCGGACGCCGAACGCGGGGCCCGGAATTTACCTGACGAGCAAAAGGAGCGCACAATAGAACGGCTTCGACAGGCGCGCGCCCTGGTCGGCAGCACTGATGCGCTGGAGCGATTTAACGCGTGGCGAGCACCGCAGGAACGATTAAACCGGTTTGATTTCAGTCAGTTAATCAACCGAATCAATTTGGGGGTATTTGTGGGGGCATAATTGGCATTTCGCATTTTAAGCCATTGATTTATATGGCAATGTGGTTGTCGCCGCCTCCACCTTTTTTTCTTTATTTATCAGTCTATTACACGCGATTTCTAAGACTAAATAGAAGTTTGTTTTTAGCTCGATGTGATTTCCAATCGAGGACCTTAACTGCTTCGCGGCGTGGCTTACCTATCAGCGATTTCGCTCACCAACTTCAATCTGGATCAAAGCGCCGAAGACGTTCCCCTAGTTTCGCTTCGCGCGAATCATCAGTCTCCGGTCGTTTAGGCTGACAATCCGGCGCGAAGCGCCCGCGATAACACTATGCTTCAGCGGCGGCGCTCAGACGCCGTCCGCTGCAACCGATTGCGCCGATAGCTCGCCCCGCGAGCGAAGCGGGTGCTTTGGGCATGATACTCACCCGCCCACCGCAGGCCAGGCCTGTTCATCGCGCACCTCTCTTTGCCCAACCGCTTCGCGGCAGCCTGTGGCTGTGGAAATCAGCTGTCCTGACAAGGTGTCGATGCCAAAAACTGGGGTTTCGGCACCAAGGCCGCAAGCAACCCGCAAGATGCTATATTTTACGAAACATCGATCGATCGACTGCTCGCAAGGAGACCACCATGGCGTCCGTCACGCTGTCCAGCAAGTTCCAGCTGTCCATCCCCAAGGCCATCCGCGAGGAAATGCACCTGCAGGCTGGCCAGAAGTTCGCCATCATCCCCAAGGGCGACACCATCGTACTGGCACCCATCCGCCGGCTGGAAGAGGTGCGGGGCATATTAAAAGGGGCCGACCCCAGCGACTATCGAGATCGTAGCGACCGCCTGGAACGCTATAAGTGAACCTCGTCGATACTTGCGGCTGGATCGAGTGGCTCACCGAGGGTGCGCTGGCGGATAGCTTCGCTCCTTACATGAAAGAACCCGCGGAGTTACTGGTGCCGACCACGGTGCAGTACGAGCTGTACAAGTGGGTCAAGCGCGAATCCGACGAAAATACGGCGCTCGACACCATCGCGCTTGCCGACGACAGTCTTGTCGTCGCCCTGAGCACCGATATCGCCCTCGTGGCCGCGGATCTGACGCTGTCGCACAAGCTCGCCTTCGCTGATGCCGTCATTTACGCCAGCGCTCGAAAATTCGACGTCGAACTTGTTACCTCGGACGATCATTTTGAGGGTCTATCCGGCGTGACCTATTTCGCGAAAAAGGGCGCATAAACGCGTGATGCACACTGCCCGACACAAGACCGGCCCCAAGGTCCGAAGAGCTTTCGTCATCATCGCCGCCCGCCATGCTGCGAAGTGTGTTATCGCCGCCGAAGATGTTTCGCGCACAATTACCCGGATATTGCGGTGCGCCGTGAAAAGGCGCGTTCTCTCAGTGGGTGAAATTCCCACCCGGCACCTATCGCTCCAGCCGGTAGCAATCGGAGCGGTCGTGGAGGTAACGAAGCGGCCGAAGCCTTTGGTGTAAAGGACCATTGTAGTGGTTCTGCGAGCATGCAGGCCGAACGAGTAGTGAACGCTGAGCAGGCCTCGAAAAGGGTAATGCGGAAGCCGACCCGTCTGCAATTCGGGGAAGGCCGCCGCCGCTGGGGAAGCGAGCGATGAACGCACCCAACGGTTCCGCCGGGGTAATGGCGACGGCATGCATGTACAAGGGAGAACGACGCAACACGGGAAGCCCCAGGCGGAGGCGCGGCGTGTGCGCAAACCGGCAACCCGCGAGGGCCAGGCCGGGCCGCTTGGGGTGGCGGGAGGCCCGTAGTACCGCTGAAGCCGGGTAATGCCGGTGGAGGGAAGGGGCCTCAGTTCGAGGGCAGTGTTGGAAGAGGAGAGGTAGAGGAGACTGGCATGAGCCTACAAGCTCCGACAAAGCTACAGAAACTTCAGCAGACACTTCATGCGAAAGCGAAGGAGTCGCCCGAGTTCCGCTTTTACGCTTTGTACGACAAGATTTATCGGGAGGACATCCTCGCCCACGCCTATCGGCTGGCCCGCCACAATGGGGGCAAGCCTGGGGTGGACGGCGAGGACTTTTCGGATATCGAGGCGTACGGGGTCGAGCGGTGGTTGGGTGAACGGGCGCAAGCCCTGAAGGAGAAGCGCTACCGGGCGAGTCCGGTGCGCCGGGTCTATATCCCCAAACCGAACGGCAAGCAGCGGCCCTTAGGTATTCCGACGATCCGTGATCGGGTGGTCCAGACGGCGGCGGTGTTGGTACTGGCGCCGATCTTCGAGGCTGACCTGCAACCGGAGCAGTATGCCTATCGGGAAGGACGCAACGCCCATGATGCGGTGCGCCATGTCCACAAGTTGCTCAATACAGGGTACACGGATGTCATTGACGCGGATCTGTCAGGTTACTTTGACACGATTCCTCATGCCGAGCTGATGCAGAGCGTGGCGCGGCGGATCAGTGATCGCCACGTCCTGGCTTTGATCAAGCAGTGGCTGGTGGCGGCGGTCGAAGAGGACGACGGGCGTGGGCGGAGGAGTCGTACCACGCGGCGAAGGACAGCAAGCGCGGCATCCCGCAAGGGGCGCCGATCTCGCCGCTGCTCAGCAACCTGTACATGCGCCGTTTCCTGCTGGGGTGGAAAACGTTGGGGCTGGAGGATCGCCTTCATGCCCGGATCGTCAATTTTGCCGATGATTTCGTCATCTGCTGCCGAGGAACGGGTCGAGCAGGCCATGGACGCCATGCGGGCGATGATGGACAGGCTCAAGCTGACGGTTAACGAAGCGAAGACCGGGCGATGCCGGATACCGCAGGAGCACTTCGATTTCCTGGGTTATACCTTCGGGCGATGCTATTCGACAAAGACGGGACGTGCCTACATTGGCACGCGGCCGTCGCAGAAGAGCGTCAAGAAGGTATGCCGCACGATCAGCGAGGCGACCAGCCGCCGTTGGCTGCTGAATGATTCCGAGGACCGAGTAGTTACCCTGAACCGCATTCTTGTCGGCTGGGCCAACTACTTCTCCCTGGGGCCGGTCAGCAAAGCCTACCGGGCGGTGGACGGCCACGCGACCGAGCGGCTGCGCCGGTGGTTACGCAAGAAACACAAGCAACCGGGTCAGGGGACGGCACGATTTCCTGACGAGCACCTCTACGACGATTTGGGGCTGCAACGGCTGTCGGTGCGCACGCGTGACTTTCCGTGGGCGAAGGCATGAGACCTCGTCCGAGCGCCGGATGCGGGAAATCCGCACGTCCGGTGCGACGAGCGGCGACTGGAAACGGGACTATGGTCCGGATTGAGGCACCGGCGCCTGGCGAAAGCCGCCGGCAACAGCGACTCCCCAGGACCTGTGGTTACCGCGCCAGTCGTCAACTCTACTATAACCTGTTTTTCGAACGCGCCAAGGGCCTTCGCGCTTCACCTAACGGCAGCCCAAGCGACGTATTGGAGCTCTCACCGACACCCGTCGCGCGCGTAGAAAACGCTGATTCGATGCCACACGAATCCGACGAGCTGACAAGGTTACGAGCCGAAAACGTGCGTCTGATCGCCCTGCTCGAATCTCATGGCATCAATTGGCGGCACGATCCGGCGCCTGCCACTCGATCGGCACCGCCATCACCCGAGCCATCGAACCTCTCAACAGCGGAAAAGGTCGCGCTGTATCGGCGCCTGTTCCGGGGACGCACCGATGTGCACCCAGTGCGCTGGGATAGCGCGACGAGTGGCAAGCCGGGCTATGCCCCTGCGTTCGCCAACGAGTGGCGTCCCGGCATCTGCGAGAAGCCACGAATCAAGTGCGCCGATTGCGGCAATCGTTCGCTGATACCCGTATCGGATTCGGTCATCTACAGCCACCTTGCCGGCGAGAAGACAATTGGCGTCTACCCTCTCCTGCCGGACGACTCGTCGGGGAAGGTTTTGACCATCCCCCGCTCGACACATTGATCCTGGCCATGCCCGTGTCGTGGAAAGGAACGTTGCGGCAATATGCGGGCCGGTTGCATCGGGAGCATGCCGCCAAAACCGACGTTCGGATCATCGATTTCGTCGATACCGCCCATCCCGCGCTACTCCGGATGTGGGAGAAACGCCAACGCGGCTACGGCGCGATGGGCTACCGCATCGCCGAACCCTCGGCATCGGGAAAGGATTAGTAATTGTTCGGTCCGCAACCACCCGAAATGTTATCTTTACTGAACTCGACTCCGGCGGCATGAGATCATTATGAACGCAGCGGTGGTAAGGGATATTCAACGGCATCGAGCTTTGGTCGCAGCCCTTTGTCGCCGCCATGGAGCGCGACGGCTAGACTTGTTCGGATCCGCAACCGGAGAAGATTTTGACGCCCAACACAGCGATCTCGATTTCCTGGTCGAGTTCGAAGATCTTGAGCCTACCGAATACGCACAAGCCTATTTCGCGCTGAAGGAAGGGTTGGAACACCTTTTCGAACGCCCGGTCGATCTGGTTACCGAAAACAACTTGGGCAATCCCTACTTTCGCCAGCGCGTTCAAAGCGAACGTCAGAATCTGTATGCACGCTGATGCTGCCAAGCTGATCTGGGACGCGCAACAGGCAACAGGCCCTGCAGCGGATCCAACGGTTTGTCGCGCGCAAGGACTTCGCCGCTTACCAAACCGATGAGCTATTGCGATCTGCCGTTGAGCGACAGTTCGAAATCCTGGGAGAGGCCTTGAATCAGCTCTCGCGCCTCGATCCCAATATGGCGGAGAAGATTCCCGATTTACCGCGCATCGTTGCGTTCAGAAACATACTGATCCACGGCTATGCCAGTGTTGATGACCGCCTGGTATGGGGTGTTGTCGAGAGCCGGTTGGAGCCGCTGCTTGATGTCATTGCGGCGCTGTTGTCAGAAGACTGAAGGCTGGGTTCGAAGGCGGCTTAGCTGGCGCCGGAGGAGCGATAAAATCGGTTTGATTTCAGGCATTTAATCAACCGAATCAATTTGGGGGTATCTATGGGGGGCATATCCGGCATTTTGCATTTTAAATGATTGATTTATAGGGCAATGTGATTGTCGCCGCCTCCACCAGATAACGCCAGTTAAGCCGTGATATATCACGGCTTTTTTATCGACGTTTCCACTACTCTCACTGCGATTCCCTTTCACCGGGTTCCGTCCACAGCCAGGGTTATTGTTCCCATTTCGGGAACATAGTACGCTTATGCGCATACGAATCATCGAAAGACGCACGCTCCGGACCTTCTGGGAGCGCCATCCAGATTCCGAGCAACCCTTGAAGGCATGGTATGCGGACGAGGCGCAAGCCGCGAATTGGAATAATTCACACGCAATAAAGCGCCGATATAGACTCTCGCTCGAAATGATTCGAAAACTTCATGCGGGCCTTGGGATTCCATTAGAAGTTCTCGTTGGTGAAGCTGCGTAGACCCGCGCGGACGCACTGTTCCGCTTGTGCGATTTGACGTGCACGAAGCTATCAATTCCAATCAGCCTGTGCAGGGGCGTATTTGCGGGGGCATTCTGAGGAAAGGGATCTGTAAGCCACTGATTCTACTGGCAATTAAACAAACGCCGCCTCCCCTTTTTTCCTATTTTTCAATATCTTATAATCCATAATTCAACCAGCATATCGACTCCAGATTTGGTTGGGTGTGATTCCCTGTTTGACAATCGCAGCGCCCCGGCACAGAACCTCACGGTCGTGACGGCGAACGCTCGCCGGTTCTCACACGCGCCCAGCCTCAGGTGGACAAGCTGGCTGCAGCCACAAGCTGGGATGCTGAGTGAGCTCACCGGCAACGCGTGCTGCAAAAGAAGGGGGGCATTCACTTCGGTATCAACCCTTTTTTCCCACGTCGATTTATCATTCGCCCATGCTCTATACCCTGACCGATATCGAGGCACAAATCGCGCCGCAGACGTTCGCACACGGCTTGCAGTGGTTCACTGACGGCAGAGTGACAAGGCCAAATATTCAGGGAGCTGGCGAGATCGTCACCGCGATCATTCCGCAGGTAGGCGACCGCGCCCTACGCGTCTATGTGCGCACCTTCAAGGATGGTGACGCGCTCACCATCCATGGCGAATGCAGCTGCGCGACAAAGGGTAATTGCGAGCACGTGGTTGCCGTGCTACTGCAGGCGTTACAGGATGGGGAATCGCTACCTGAAACGTTCCGCCGGGTACCGTCGGCACAAATCCAAGGCAACGACAGCGCGCTGGATCAGGCAAGGCCGAACGCCGCTCCCCCCTCACAAGTGCTGCTGTACCTGCTCCGACTCGATGAGGAGGGGCTCGTGGTCGAACCCCACGTTGCGCGTCGCCTCAAGCATGGCGGTTACTCCCTCGGCCGGTCGTTCCACCCCGGCGGCGGCCAGCGACGCACACCACCTCGGTTTCTGCAAGCGATCGACCTCGAGTTGCTGATCGCGCTGGATCGTCTGCCGCGCAGCTACCGGGATACTCCGGTGCTCCAGGGAGCGGAATCAGACCCGGTATTGCGATCACTGCTCGCCAGTGGTCGTCTCCAACTTGCCGACGATGATGACCTTCTGACACCGTTGAGACTTGGCGCGGCCCGTCCGATCCGGTTGGAATGGCGATGCGACGAGGCTGCGGTGCAAGAGATCATGGGACACACCGATCCCGGGTGCGATCTGCTGCTACTCATCGGCACCACGCGGCCCACCACCTGGTATCTCGATGAAACGACCGGAGAATGCGGACCGGTCGACAGCACTCTGCCGGGGGCGACGGCGGACGAACTTCTGCGGTTGCCACCGATTGCGCCGGAACAGACCGGCGAGATCCGCGACACCCTCGCCAGGACCTATCCAAACGCCGAGATCCCTCTCCCGCAATTGTTTGCGATCGAGACATTGCCGTGCTCGCAACCGCTTCCCTGCCTGCGCCTTACGACGGAGGAAGAGGACTGGGACGGCTTCAAGGAGTACACCGACTTCGCCCACCTGCGCTTCGACTATGGCGGCGTCGAGGTCGACCCAACCGGCCCCGACACTCGCATGCGCGATGGCTGCGTGGTCCGCGTGCGGCGCAACCGCAAGGCCGAACGGGCGGCCGTGCAACAACTGCAGAAACTGGGACTGGTCTGTAACGACGTCGTCGACCTGACCGGCAACGAAACACACTTCGTGCCCGACTCCGATTTCGGGTTCGAGCGACGCCGAGGCCTGGCTGGACTTCCAGGCCGATCAGCTGCCCACCCTGCGCGACCTTGGCTGGCGCATCAGTTACCAGAACTTCCGCTTTCGGCTATGCGAGGCCACCCGCTGGACCTGCGACATCGAACGCCTGCAACAGGACGACTGGTTCAGCATCGCTCTCGGCGTCGAAGTGGAGGGCCAGCACGTCGATCTGCTGCCGATCCTGCTGGAAGCCCTGCACGAACTGCCTGCCAAACTGCTGGAGCAGGGCGACCTTCCAGTCGACAACCTGCTGGTCCCGTTCACCGACGAGCAACAACAGACCCAGCTATTACGCATGCCGGCCGACCGGTTGTTGCCGCTGTTGCAAACCCTGCTCGAGCTCCACCAAAGTCGCCCTGACGGACGACACGCATCGTGTGCGCCTGAGCCGCGTGCAGATGGCACGGCTGACCACCCTCGCGCCGATCGACTCGAACGCGCAACAACCGGGCCTGCAATGGCTCGGCGACGCCGAGGCACGGCAGTTGATCGAGCGTCTGCGCGACCTCGATGGCATCCCGGAGGTCGCGCCGCCCGCTGGTCTGATAGCGAAGCTGCGACCCTATCAGTGCGACGGACTCAACTGGCTGCAATTCCTGCGCGAGTTCCGCTTTGCCGGCATCCTCGCCGACGACATGGGCCTGGGCAAAACGTTGCAGGCTCTGGCGCACCTGCTGCTGGAAACCGAATCGGGCCGCGCCGACCGGCCCAGTCTGGTCGTCGCCCCGACCAGCCTGATGTTCAACTGGCTACACGAAGCACGACGCTTTGCCCCACAGCTCAAGGTGTCGGTGCTGCAGGGGCCGCAACGCAAGGACCGGTTCGCGGCGATTGCCGAGCACGACCTGGTGCTCACCACCTACCCGCTGCTGGCGCGTGACCAACAGGTGCTCTTGGCACAGCCCTATCACCTGTTGATCCTGGACGAGGCACAGGTGATCAAGAACCCCAAGGCTCAGGCCAGCCAGGTGGTACGTAGGATCGACGCCCGACACCGCCTGTGCCTGACCGGTACACCAATGGAGAATCACCTGGGCGAGTTGTGGGCGCTGTTCGACGTGCTGCTGCCCGGCCTGCTGGGGGACAAGAAAGACTTTCGCCGCCTGTTCCGCACGCCGATCGAGAAACACGGCAATGATGCCGTGGTGCAACACCTGCGCCGCCGTGTTCGTCCCTTCCTGCTGCGACGAACGAAACAACAGGTGGCCTCGGAGTTGCCGGACAAGACAGAGATCGTTCGACGTATCGAACTGGAGGGTAGACAGCGCGAGCTCTACGAGACAGTGCGCCTGACCATGCACCGCCGCGTGCGTGACGAAATCGAGCGGCAGGGCCTGGCGCGCAGTCAGATCGTGGTGCTGGACGCGCTGTTGAAGCTGCGCCAGGTGTGCTGCGATCCGCGCTTGGTCAAGAGTGAGCAGGCTCGGGCGCTGGGTACGTCGGCCAAACTCGAGATGCTGATGCAGCTCCTGCCCGAGATGGTCGAAGAGGGCCGGCGCATCCTGTTGTTCTCGCAGTTCACCGGCATGCTCGACCTGATCGAACAGGCCGTGTGTCAGGCGGGCATCGATTTTGTCAAACTCACCGGGCGGACGCGCGACCGCCAGACACCGGTGCAACGCTTCCAACAGGGTGCCGTGCCGCTGTTTTTGATCAGTCTCAAGGCCGGCGGCGTTGGCCTCAACCTCACCGCTGCCGACACGGTCATCCACTACGATCCCTGGTGGAATCCCGCCGTCGAACGTCAGGCGACCGACCGAGCCCACCGCATCGGACAACGCCAGGCGGTATTCGTCTACAAGCTGATCTGCGCCGGCACGGTCGAGGAAAAGATCCAGGCGATGCAGCAGCGCAAGCAGTCCCTGGCCGACGGGCTGTACCACAGCAGCGGCCAGCAGGGACCGCAATGGCGCAGCGAAGATCTGGACGAGTTGTTCGGTCCCTTGCAAGAAACAGTGTGCGAGCCGTGAAACCATGAACCGATCAATCCAGTCCCAAGTCGACCGACTGCTGTTGGATCAAGGCGAATACCAGCCGCTGGAGTACCTGCTGCAGGAGGGGCGCCTGAGCTACATCGACTACGAGGCCTGGCGCAGCGGCCAACTGGAACATCTCGATGAGGCGCTGTTTGGTGACCCCGAGCACATCCGCCAACAGCTGGCAGAGGCAGAAGACTACCTGCAACGCCGTGGCTGGGAGGTCGAGCCCGGTCGCTACAAGGCTTGGCACGGTGCACGCTCGCCGAGCCGCTCCCAAGTACTGCGGTTCAGCGCCGACCGCATGCTGAACGACTGTTTTCATAGACACTATCGCAAACCGCAGAACCAGCCGCAGCTCGACCTGTTCACCGACAGCCCCGCCACCAGCCTGGCCAACGGCATCGCCGGCGCGCTCGCGGATCGCAACCCGACGGAGGCCCGCCGCCTGTTGGCGCGGCTCTGCGACGTTGCGCCCGATCATGCCCGGCTCGGTGAATTCGAGCGCCTGACCGAAGCGGCTGAAAGGCTGGACGCGCCAGTTGGCGATATCAGCACCGAATTCCAGTACTTGCAGGGAACCGTGACACCGCTCGCCGACAGCCTGCTCGGCCCGGCTAGCCGCAACCTGCTGATACCTTTGTGGCAACGCCTATCGCTGGTGCTGCAGGATCGGCCGTATCGCGCCGACGAATCCGAACTGCACCTGAGCTACACAGCTACTGAGGCACAGGATTGGATAGACGCCCGCCGGGCAGCGGAACGCGAACCGGACTGGCAGAGTAATCCCGTCTTGCTACTGCGCCATGCACGGGCGTGCGAGCGGATCCACGAATACGCAGCGGCCCTACCCAGCTGGTTCACACTGTGCTGGAGGTTTCCCCAGCACGCCGAAGCAGTCGAATCGAGTATCAACCACGAGCTATGCCATCAATGGGAAACATTCCAAGACCTCGATCCGGTTTTGCCCGTCTGTTCATTTCCCGCTTGGCTGCTACTGAGTCGACCTGGGCTGATCCCGATCCTGCCCGAACCCACCGGCGAATCCGAATCTGCACGGGCAGTTTACCCGCAAAGCTACCTGACCCTGTACCGACTACGCCGCAATCACGCGCGGCCCGCGACCGGCTCCGGGGAACACGGCATGGCCCTTCGCGCCCGGCTCAAGGAGCAGGATCCGCTGCTCTTTCAGCATTTTCTCAGCGCGCTGGCCACATAGGCGGGGCTGATCTGACGACCAGCTGTTTTGCGATCCTGACGGTCACGCGATTAGACTGAGAGGCTGCCATTCGATTCCAGACCGGCCAGCGTTCGCTCCACCCTACCGAAGCCGATGCGCTCCTGCTCGAGGCCCCGACGTTTGTGCCTCCTGCCACCCAATTATTGGCGAGTACCTGGCAGGCCTTACCCAAATGTGCCACTATCTTAGGACAAACTGGCACTTAGAGGAAGGTATGGCCACACCTGAGATCAAGAACGAGGTCCAGCTCGGCGCCCAAGGTCGCGTCGTGATCCCGGCTCATCTGCGTAAATCCATGGATCTAAAACCCGGCGACCGATTGGTCGCTCGTCAGGACGGTGACAGCATCGTGCTGGAAAGACGTGAGAATCTGGTGAAACGCTTGCAGGCCCGATTTGCGAACATTCCCGGAGAGATCAGCCTGGTAGACGAACTCATAAACGAGCGACAGGCGGAAGCGGCACTGGAGAAGGTGGATTGACTTGTGTCCTTGATGCCTCCGCACTGCTTGCGTTGTTCCATGGGGAACGTGGCGCCGAAAAGGTGGAGAGTGCTCTCGAGGGCGCGTTGATAAGCACCGTCAACTGGGCCGAGGTCGTGCAGAAGTCTGTATCACGCGGCATTGCTGTAGAGGGCATGCGCGACGAACTACTCGGGACCGGCGTCAGTATTGAGGTATTTACCGCGCAACAAGCCGAGATGGCGGGAAGGCTCTGGGTGGATACCCAACGATTGGGCTTGACTCTCGGTGATCGCGCCTGCCTCTCACTCGCGCTGGATAAGTCGCTGCCAATCTTGACGGCCGATCGTGCCTGGAAGAGTTTACGGTTAGATCTCGATATACAGATTATCCGATGAAGTTGGCGATGCCTTTGCGAGCACCGACAGTGCTGGAATGCCGGCGAGGGGGCGACCAGTGAACACCAAACTTCCAGGGCAGATGGGTGAGCTCACTGGCTAACCAAGAGCCACTATTCCTAATCTCTTCGTCTGGGGGTATTTTTCTGCTTTTGAGTCCCAAAATATTGATTTAAAAGACTTTTTATAAGACGCCGCCTCCACCAGATAACTTCAGGTAAGCCATGATACATCACGGCTTTTTTCTTCCTCAAAATTAATGAGTTACAAACCGTTTGCGGAGAACTTCAGACACCACCTTGATCAGTTCTCTCGCCCAAAGTGGGTTATCAATTTGACTATCTCCTTTAGCCACAAGCATTGACGAAAGAGACCTAACCAGCGCGACCTCCGCTGCCAGCAAAATCGTTAACCCATGTAGCGGGTGAGATCACCGAACTTGGTTTCGGCGGGTTTTCAAGCAGCAAGCCATCGCCAGTGACCAAAATGCTCCCCTGGTATGCGCTCAAGAGTGCCCAAAGATGATCGTCGCCCCGATCGGGCGCGGGAGAACTCTGGTTCGGATCACGCCAAATAGCGTTGGCCGTCAGTTCAACCAGCAGCTTATCGATCTGTGTTTCTGTCAAACCGTGAAGCTTCGTGAGTTTCGGCCTCAAGAGGACCGAGAGATACTCATCAAGAAGCGCTGGCGATAAGAGGAAGACCAGCGTCCCCGACAACATCGCGTCCAGAATTGATGCAACCGGGCTATGGCTCGAACCCGTGATCAAACCAGCGACCACCACGTTCGTGTCGACGACGAAGACCGGTGGACTCATCGCTTGCGGGCGGCGTGTGTCTCCTCGACGGCCAACTGCAATGCCTTGTTCGGATCGAGTTGCGCACGCTTGCGCGCCTGTCCGACCAACGCTCGGGCACTCGCCTGATCCTGTATGCCGCGCAGGCGC
Organism: uncultured Gammaproteobacteria bacterium; assembly: GCA_963753845.1. Lineage (GTDB taxonomy): Bacteria > Pseudomonadota > Gammaproteobacteria > Chromatiales > Chromatiaceae > Thiosocius. The sequence continues at coordinate 22,149 of CAVWEI010000022.1, read as the reverse complement.
AGGCTCTCCTCGATGATTGCGGCAATGGAACGCCCCTGTCGCGCCGCCGTCTCTTTTAGGGCACGGTGCAGGTCGTCATCGAGAGTAATAGTCAAACGACTCATACCAAGGCTCTCTTGATTTCACCCGCTACAGACTAGCATATAGACACCAAAGCACCAAAACATCACACTGGGTCTTGGGTGGTTTGGAGGCTCTGAACACGTGTCGCACAATTCACGCAAACCGGTGCCAGATCCCCCCTCATTTCCTAACAGATGACGCGGGGGGTATTTGCGGGGCATATCCGGCATTTAGCAATTCAAGCTATTGATTTATAAAGCAATGTGATTGTCGCCGCCTCCACCAGATAACTCCAGATAAGCCGTGATATATCACGGCATTTTTTCTCGACGTTTCCACTACTCTCAACACGATTCCCTTTCACAGGGTTGGGGACCGCACTTCATCCGGCCCCGACCTGCCCAGAGTCTTGCCGTATCAGGTTCCGTTTACAATCAGAGGCATTGTTCCCAATTCGGGAACATGTTACGCTTCTGCCCATGCGAATCATCGCCAGACGCACGCTCCGGACCTTCTGGGAGCGCCATCCAGATTCCGAGCAACCCTTGAAAGCATGGTTTGCCGAGGCACAAGCCGCGAATTGGAATAATTCACAGGCAATAAAGCGCTGCTATAGACACGCAAGTTTTCTGGCTGACAATCGTGTCATCTTCAATATCGGCGGCAGCAAATATCGTTTGGTAACGCACGTGAACTACGACTTTCAGATTATTTATGTCAAGTTCATCGGCACCCACGCCGAGTACGATCGAATCGATCCGGAGACCATCTGATGGATATTCGCCCGATTAAGACCAAGCGAGACTACGAGAAAGCGCTAAGTCGCGTAGAGGCGCTCATGGCAGCGACTCCGGGTACAGACAATGGCGATGAATTGGACGTACTTGCCACGCTCGTCGACGCCTATGAGCAGAATAACTTTCCGGTGAACGCCGCAGATCCGGTCGAAGCCATACTCTTTCGAATGGAGCAGCAAGGCCTGGAGCGAAGCGACTTGGAAGCGTTTATCGGATCCCGTCATCGTGTGTCCGAGGTTCTCAACCGCAAACGCGGCCTCTCGCTCGAAATGATTCGAAAACTTCATGCAGGCCTTGGGATTCCGTTAGAAGTCCTCGTTGGCAAAGCTGCGTAGACTCGCGCGGACGCACTGTTCTGCTTATGGGATTTGACGTGCACGAAGCTATCAATTCCTATCATCAGCCTGTGCGGGGGTATTTGCGGGGGCATTCAGAGGAAAGTCATCTGTAAGCCGCTGATTCTATTGGCAATGAAACAGTCGCCGCCTCCACCAATTTTTCTTTATTTTACAATTAATTATATGCGCTTGCTAAGACTGCTTAGAAGTTTGTTTTTAGCCCGATGTGATTCCTAGGCTCGCAGTTTCAGCCAATCAAATGTAAAGACCCTCGCGGTGGCTTTGCGTTTGATGGAAACGGTGCGGACGAGCAGCCGCGTTCCGGGTTCGGCGGCGCCGATCCACCGGGGCGGTGCGACGTAGCGGCAGCCGCCGCGCCCCCCCTCGCGATCAGCCGACATGCGGGCCGGCCGGTCGTCGCCGGTCAAGCCATCACAGGCCGCTCACCTTCCGCTGCCGTGACCGTCACCGTCACCTCGAGTCCGAGGAACGCGCCGACATCGCCAGCAAAGCTGCCGGAAACCGGCATCGTCTGCGAGATATGGCGCGCCATCGCCGCCGGGATCAGGTTGAAACCGCCGACGCTGCGGTTGGTCGGATCGAAGGTGATCCAGCCGGCGCCCGGCACATAGACCTCCGCCCAGGCGTGCGTCGAACCGGCGCCGGCCGAGCCGCGCATATCGAGATCGGGATCGTAGAGATAACCCGAGACGATGCGCGCGCCGAAACCGAGGCTGCGCACGGCATCGACGAACAACACCGCGAAATCGCGGCACGAGCCGCTGCGGCGCACCAGCGTCTCGTCGGGCGACTGCGTACCTTCGTCCTCCCGCGTCTCGTAAGCGATCTGCGCGGCGACGCCAGCGCTTATGTCCTTCAGGAGCGACAGCGTGGCGACCCCGCCGCCCGGAATCGGGCCGGCGACGAAGCCCCGCGCCCATTCGCGCACTCGCCCGGCGCTGTCGAGATAGGCCTGCAGGCGCAGCGCACCGAGATCGGTCATCTCCTCCTCGCTCAGCAAGAACGGGAAGCGCTGGGCCGAGGCGGCGATGTCGAAGACCGGCCATCGATCAACGTCGAGCGATAACGTCGCGGCGCTGTCGATAATCAGCGTGTCGGACGGTTCAGAGAAACTGGCGGTCGCCACGCTGTTGCCGGCGACGTCATGCGCCCAGGTCACGACGGCGGCGGGCGCAATCTCCAGTTCGTGCTCGTACAGCCGCAGCGCATGGCTCTCGCGCGGCCGCAGCATAAGCCGGTGGGGGCCGAACGCCATCGGGGTGCAGTAGCGATAGATCGTGTGGTGGTGGATCGTCAGCACGGACATGGGCTGCCTCCGCATGGGAGGTTAGCACGAATGCCGTAGCAGCGAGCCGCCGGTGGGTCGCACGCCGTCGCACCTCCTCAGGCTTAACCCACCGGCGCTGCCAACGCGGTCGTCAACGCGCCCGGGCGATCACATCGTGTTCGCAAAAATGGGCAGCGTGCCGAAGGATCCCAGGTTTAGAAAGGCACTGGCGGCCCCGGGAAACGGCGCCGCCGTTAGCTTCCCATTCAAGCGACTGGCGAGAAGTGGGGCTTTCTGGCATCAGCCAAGCGCGGCGAGACCTTTTGGTCGGCGCTGTTGAGCAGCTTCAGCGATAGGCCGTTCGTCCGTCCGGGTTTCTTTTACGCCGCGCCCATTTCTATGCGGTCGACGGCAGCCCTCCCAGCGCTGGATCGATCCGCGCTTCAAAGCGCAACCTCGAAGGGATTGATAACTTCGATGCCGCAGTTTTCAAAGTCGACGACATTCCGGGTCGCCACCGCCAGATGGTTAAGACGAGCAATTGCGGCGATCTGCCCATCGGGCACGCTCATCGGAAGTCCGAGTTCCTTGCGATCGCCCATCAACTCACCGTAGATGCGGGCTGCGGATTCATCGTAGGCAAGCGCACGCTGGTCGAAGGCAAGCGCGACGAATCGTTCGAATCGTTCTCGGAGCCCTGATCGGCGTTTGCCATCAGGCAAGATACGCAGGCCGCAAGCGATCTCGCCGATGGTAATCGCAGAAACGTAAAGCTTCTCCGAGTCCTGACCGTTCAGCCAGGCCACGACAGTTTCCGCCGGCCGCGTCTTCATCACCTCGGAAACGACATTCGTGTCCAGCAGGATCATTCGGTCAGGTCCAGGGGCTCGTGCGGTGTCCTTTCAGGCAACTGCAGATCGACACCGTGCTCCGGGGCCAAAGATACGAAGCGCGAGATCGCCGAGGCTGTCCGGCGCACTGACCGCATATTTGAGAATGCGACGCGCCTCTTCCTCCATCGACACCCCATGCTTTGCGGCACGAATTCGCAAACGCGACAGCGTCTCGTCGTCGAGTCTTCTGACACTCAAGCCAGCCATGGTGGACTCCAAATACTTAACTAGACCAAACCGATATCGATGCCAGCATTGGCAGGCATTGCCTGCCAATGCTGGCAGTCGCCGGTTTTCGAAGCATTGTGAGCGCCAGAGGACCGATAAAATCGGTCTGATTTCAGGTATTTAATCAGCCTGATCGATTCGGGGGTATCTTTGGGGGCATATCCCGCATTTCGCAATTTAAACCATTGATTCATAAGGCAGCGTGAATGTCGCCGCCTCCACTATTTTTTACATTGTTATTCAATGCCTTGCGAAGCTTTTATAAAGTATTGAACAAAGTCAGGATTCGCCGGGTGTGATTCCGTATAGGGGAATCACGCTCCGCTGGTTCAAGCGACTGATATCGTTGCTTTGTTTGCCACCTCTGGCGCACTCCCGCTGTTCGAAATCCATCGCAGCCGCTCGTCTGCACCCTACTCCCGCAGCAAGATGAACGTCATCCCTGGAGCATCGCAAAGGGGGTACGAATGGCGTTATGAAATGACCATGGATCAAAATACCCCCATGTGCGATGGAGGACGCTCTCGATCAGGGCAGCGCGTGGTGAGTTCAGCAGCCGCCACGCCGGGTGATTCTGGCTCTGCGAATCAAAGGGTAGCGAAATTCATTTATGCGGCGCCCTACAGATGCCGTGTCTGCAGCATGCTTTCGTGCAAGACTCGAACGCGCACCGACACCCTTGGTCCGAGTTCGTGTTCGTGTTCGTGTTCGAGGCGTACGTGAACAACCGTTCGGACTTCATCTTTCTCGCAGGATTGCCTGACGTTGCCGAGAGCCGACCGTACTCGAGGATTAACAACCAATGACGCAGCTCGCCGTCGACAAAGATCCCAAATCACGCGAAACCCTCGTCTGCCGGTTGACACCCAGCGGCCGTATCGACGTCCAGCCGGGAACGCCCGAGGACGGCCCGTTTCTGACGACCAAGGCCGCGCAACAGATCCTCGAGGCATTCAACGATGGCCGCGGCAAGGGGGTGTTGCATCTCGGCGCGGCAGAGCTGCTGACAGATCTGCCCCCGTCACTTTCGTACTGGCGTGATGTCGGGCGGGTATTCGTTGGCCGGGTGTGCGGCGCACTCGACCCGACCGACCCAAAGTCGCTCGTCGTCCCCGATCCGGACCCCGACGAGATCGCGGCCTTGGCCCAGGCCGTGCCTCCAATGCAGGGCGCCGAGATCCTTTCGGCCAAGCTCCTGGGTGACATCTGGTCCGATCTGGGCACGGCCCTAACGGCCGAAGCCAAGGGTTACAAGGACGGCGTCCAGGGTTACTTGAAGAAGTACAGCTCGGTCTGGAACGTGGTGGGCCGCGTTTGCTTCCACCTGGCCGAGAACAAGCGCGACCCCGAGTTTCCTTTTGCCTTCATCGCCACCTATGTCCACAAGGTTTCCAAGCAGGCCAAGCCTCAGCACCTGCCGCTGGGCAGGGCGCTCAAGGACTACGCCGGGACCAAGAACCGCCGGAAGCTGCTCGCTTTGCTCGCTCCCCTCTCCCGGGCAGCCGAACAGAGTGCTTTCATCCGCGAGCTGGTCGACACCGGCGACATTTACCACCCGCTGTCGTGGTCGCCCAAGGAGGCCCATCGGTTCCTCTGCGAGATCACACTTTACGAGCACGCCGGGCTGGTCGTGCGCATGCCTGATTGGTGGAGCGCCAATAACAGGCCCCGCCCCAAGGTCTCCGTTTCGATCGGCGGCAAAGCGCCATCGACTCTGGGGATGGAAGCGCTCTTGGACTTCGACGTTGGTCTTACTCTGGACGGCAAGAATCTCTCGAAACGGGAAATCGAGGAACTGCTCACAGCCAGCGATGGCCTCGTGCTGATCAAAGGCAAGTGGGTCGAGGTCGATCGCGAGAAGCTCTCGCAGGTACTCGACCAGTGGCGTGACGTCCAGATGCAGGCCCAGGCTGGCGGGGTCAGCTTTGGCGAGGCCATGCGCATGCTCTCTGGCACCCGCCTAAATGGTGACGACGAAGGTATCGAAGACGCGCGGCCCGACTGGTCGGAGGTCATTGCCGGCAAGTGGCTCTCGTCCAGGCTCGATGCGCTCCGCTCGCCCGAGCTGCGAGCAGACATCGAAGCCAACGCGGGCCTCACCGCCGAGCTTCGTCCCTATCAGAAACTGGGCGTACAATGGCTCTTGACCCTGCGTAGCCTCGAACTTGGCGGTTGTCTGGCCGACGACATGGGCCTGGGCAAAACGATTCAGGTGCTCGGGATCCTGTCCTTGAGCCAGCGCAACAAAGAGAAAGGCACCGACCTCTTGGTGGTCCCCGCATCGCTCGTGGACAACTGGCGGTTGGAGATCGAGCGCTTTGCACCCGGGCTGAAGGTGCTTATCGCTCACCCGTCGCGCATTCCTTCTCCTGAGCTGAGGAAGCTGCCTGGAAAACAAGTAGATGCCCACGACGCGGTGATCACGACCTACGGAACCGCCATGCGCACTGAATGGATAAGAGAGCACTCCTGGCGTCAACTGATCCTCGACGAGGCCCAGGCCATCAAGAACCCCGGCGCGAAGCAAACCAAGGCGGTCAAGGCCATGAACGCGAGCTGGCGTTTGGCTCTGACGGGCACGCCAGTGGAGAACCGCCTCGGTGATCTGTGGTCGCTTTTCGACTTCTTGAACCCCGGTCTCTTGGGATCGGCCAAGGCCTTCAACGGGCTTTGCAAGTCGATGGCGTCGAGCAAGCAGGGCTACGCGCCGCTGCGCAGGCTCGTGCAGCCATACATTCTCAGGCGACTCAAGACCGACAAGAGCGTTATCTCCGACCTACCCGACAAGACTGAGGTCAACGCATACTGCCTTCTGACCAAGCGGCAGGCTGCGCTGTACCAACAATCTGTCGACGAGATGAGAACAGCCATAGAGGAGCTCGACGGCATCGAGCGGCGTGGCGTGGTTCTGGCCTTCCTGATGCGTTTCAAGCAGATCTGCAACCATCCTTCCCAGTGGCTGGGTGACGGTGGATACGAAGCGGCGGACAGCGGCAAGCTCGCCCGGTTGCGCGAGTTGTGCGACTCCATCGCCGCCCGCCAGGACAAAGTGCTGGTGTTCACCCAGTTCCGCGAGATGACCGAGCCGCTGGCGGGGTTCCTGGCCGAAATCTTCGGCCAGAGTGGCCTCGTATTGCACGGCGGCACGCCGGTCAAGAAACGCCAGGGTCTGGTGAAGAGCTTCCAGGAGGACGACCGCGTGCCTTTCATGGTGCTATCGCTCAAGGCAGGAGGAACTGGTCTCAATTTGACTGCAGCCTCGCACGTGATCCACTTCGACAGGTGGTGGAACCCCGCGGTCGAAAACCAGGCTACTGACCGCGCTTTTCGCATCGGCCAGAGGAAGAACGTGCTCGTCCACAAGTTCGTCTGCCGAGGCACGGTGGAGGAGCGCATCGACGAAATGATCGCCAGCAAGCAGAAGCTTTCCGACGATGTCCTGTCCGGCGGTGGCGACTCCGTGCTGACTGAAATGAGTAACGAGGAGCTCCTATCGATGGTGTCCCTCGATTTGAGCAGCGCATTGGAAGGATAGAAAAAACAGCGGAACCGGCAGAATGCCGGCTCACGCATCGAGAATAGAGGTTAGCCCATGGGCAGATACTACGAGAGCGATTGGCCCCCATACGTTCCGGTGGCCGAGCGGCGGCGGCGCGCGGCACAGAAGATCGCCAAGATGAAGAGGACAGGTCAGGATGTCTCGCCAGTCGAGATCGTGGGTCGCAAAATCGTCGAGACCTTCTGGGGCAACGCCTGGTGCAAAAACCTCGAGGCCTACAGCGACTATTCCAATCGTCTTCCCCGCGGGCGCACCTATGTGCGCAATGGCTCGGTTCTCGATCTACAGATCGAGGCCCGACGTGTTCGCGCGCTCGTCAGCGGCACGGACTTGTACACCGTGGATATCAAGATCAAGCCGCTGCCAGAAAAGAGGTGGGAGGAGATCAAGGGGCGATGCGCGGGCCAGATCGATTCGCTGGTGGAGCTTCTCCAGGGATCCATCTCCAAGGGCGTGATGGAGATCGTCACCCGCAAGGGCGAGGGACTGTTTCCATCCCCACGCGAGATCGCGCTGAACTGCTCCTGTCCTGACTGGGCCACCATGTGCAAGCACGTGGCCGCGTCGCTGTACGGCGTCGGCGCTCGCCTCGACCACGAGCCCGAGCTGCTGTTCACCCTGCGCGGGGTCGACCCAACTGAAATGGTGGAAGCCGCCATCGATCAGCCGACGGTCGCCGGCAAGACACGCAAAGGTCGCGTGCTCGAGACCGACGAGCTGTCGTCGATCTTCGGCGTCGACATCGACATGGATGGAGTATCATCCGAGGAAGCATCGACTCCAACCGCGCCCGCCAAGAGGACGCGACGCGCGGCGAAGCCCCGGAAGTCGGCATCGTCCAGGGATACTAGTAAGAAAACCGCGGCCATACCCGCGACCAGAAGATCTGCAGCCGCCAAGAAAACCGCTGACAAGAAGAAGAGCACGACCGCGGAAGCCACCCCGAAGAAGGCTGCGGCAAAGAAAGCCACGGCGAAACCCACGACCAAGAAGACGACCAGAAGACGACCGCGAAGAAGCCTGCTTGAACCGCCCCGGACTTTCCGGAGAGGCCCTTGCTTGAGCGAGTAGAATGGTCAGCACGAAATCGACTGCTTCCTGTAAATCCTTATCAGTTCCCGCCGGGGGTATTCCCGGGGGCATTTAGAGCGCCGACGAACGTAAACCATTGTTTATATGGGAAAAAAAGAAGACGCCGCCTCCACCAATATTTTCCCTATTTTACAATGCGTTATGATAGTAAGCTCAACCCAAAGATCAACTTGCAAATCGGTTGGGTGTGATTCCAGATTGAGGAATTTCGCTCCAAGGGCTCAAGTGCCTAAAATCGTCCCTTCATTGGTGAAGCCTGGCACCCATCTGCTTGGCCAAGTCACTGGCAGACGTCCATCAGCACCCTGCCCCAGCCGCGGGCAAACGTAACCCCTAGAACATCGCTTTGGGGGTACGAATGGGGGTATGAAATGAGCACGGCTGAAAATACCCCCACCCGGTTATCACCAACACACTTGGCCGTCGGCAACCGACATTCTCTACGACTATGGCGGTCACAGTCGGCTTGCCGAGTTCGCGTCAGCCAAGCGCGCCGAGACCTTTCTGATCGACGATATTGAGCAGCTTCAGCGATGGGCCGTTCGGGTGTTTTTTGCCCTGATCCCGTTTCTGCACCATGGACGGACTGGTATTCAAATATGCGGCGAACACCGCCTGGCTGGCTTTATGACGCAGCCGCAGCTCCTTAATTTGATCGGCGCTGGAGCGTTTTTGACGGGCGGCAGGCACAACGCATCGAACTCACGCATTGTGGTCGCATCCATAGCGCCCGCCTTGTGTAGACCTTTCGCCGTCTCGTGCACGGCATCCAGGATGGTCTTATTCGTCATCTGTCACTACCTCGATCAGTTCTTTTTCGCCAAGCGCTTTCTCGATTCGCGTATCGCCGTAACTGAGCAGTTCGGCTGCCAATCGTCGCAACGCCTTCAGCTCAGCAACGGGCCGGATTCTTCAGGTCTGACTACTTGGTGACAGTTGCCAAGTCGATTCAGTTTCAGCCCTTGGAGAACGGATTGATGATCTTGAGCCGCTCGTCGATCACTTGGTCGTTTTGCAGATCTTCGGTGAACACAACCCGGCAATCCGCCAGCTGCGCCGAGGCAAGGATCATCGCGTCATAGATCGAAAAGCCATATCGCTCGGCCAACGCCAGACCGAGTTCATGCGTCTCCAGCCCCAATGGCTCGACTCGGCACACTGCACGGATCGTCTCCAATACTTCGCGTATCTCGGGCCACAACATCCCAAACTTGCGTGATGCGACCGATGCAAATTCGTTGAGGACCTGAACGCTGATAATGCCACCCGCCGCGACGAGGGCTTCCGCACAGTCCGCCTTTGACGCATCGCCAGACAACAAATACAGCAGGACGTTCGTATCGAAAAACGAGTCAGTCTCGCTCATGGGCTTCGAGACGATCGAACACGAATCCGTCGGGTAGGCGACCGCGGTACTTCCGCAACCGCGCCAGCAACTCGCGACGGTCAGGCGGCTTTTTCACGCTGAACACGCGCGAATCTTCGACATGGATCTCGATATCGTCGCCCTCTTTGAGCCCCAGGGCCTCTACAACTGCCGCAGGCAGGCGCACGGCCAGACTATTTCCCCACTTGGACACTTGCATATGCGTTTCCCAGCAGTCGACAGGATATACATAGCATGAGTGTATATCTATCCGAATCGTTTCTTCAACCCGCGAACATTTCGACCTACGGCGCCGGTCGCGCATCGACCCCGTCGGGGACCGGTCGATTGTTCCAAATGGAATAATCCGGTCCGACCCCTGGAGCGATCAAGTCGGTCTGAATCCAGCCGTAGAATCAGCCGAATCGATGCGGGGGTATCTTCGGGGGCATATCCGGCGTTTCGCATATTAATTGATTGATTTATAGGGCAATGTGATTGTCGCCGACTCCACCTTTTTTTCGATATTTCAATGCGCTATACGGTAATCCTAAGACGAATTACAGGTTTCTATTTCGCTCGATGTGATTCCCGATATTGCGATTTCACTTCCCTATCAGCGAAGGCTTCCCCTCCCCGTCAGCCAGTCATGAAGGTAACTCGTTCCGGTCCAGTCCAAGACGGATTACGGCATCATCAAATGGGACATCGCGGCTGTTCTCGAGGTCGTCGAGACCGGCGGTAACAGCGCGAATGAAGTCGGCCCGGTCTTCGGCAACGCCCGTCACCGAGTCGCCTTTGGCCGTACCTATCGTTGTACGGCGCATCCTCGCGTCGTCTTCGGTTGAATCTGCCATCGCCGTGATGTGCCTTGAAAACTCCTGTTGAATAAGAATGCGACACCAGGCTGGCGTTCATCAAGGCCACGACAGCGGTAGCGAGAACGAATCAGCCAGCGTTTCGAATCCGCGGGAGTCGTGGCAAGTGCGTCGCGAGCCGGAGACCGCGCGTAGGTTCATATCCACGTCCAAATGTCGCCCCGCATTGAGCACATCGACGGCAAACTAAATCGCACCGCCGTCTGACACTGTCAGCGGCCAGGGTTGACGGCCTCAGTTTCTTGGCATATGTTTTGGCATATGCCTCGATGGAGCCCAACCATGTCTGAAACCGAACGACACGTCCGACTGTTCCGCAACGGCCGCAATCAGGCCGTGCGCATTCCCCGCGAGTTCGAGCTGGAGGGGGATGAAGCCATCCTGCGCAAAGAGGGCGATCGCTTGGTTATTGAGCCGGTTCGCAAGGGCCGGCTTCTGGCACTGCTGGCCTCCCTGGAGCCACTGGAGGAGAGATTCCCCGACGTTGACGACGACCTCGAACCCCTAGACGAAGTGGAACTGTAAAGCTTGTCGCTCCGCTATCTGCTCGACACGAATATCATCTCGGACCTTGTCCGACGGCCACGCGGCGTAGTGGCCAGCCGAATTGCCGAGGTCGGCGAAGATTCGATCTGCACCAGCATCATCGTGGCCGCCGAACTCCGCTACGGTGCGGAGAAGTCGGGATCGAAACAACTCGCCGAACGAATCGACCTGTTGTTGTCCACGCTGGAGATACTGCCGCTGGAGCCACCGGCAGACCGCCGCTACGGAGAACTCCGCCATTACCTTGCGCAGCGGGGCACCCCAATCGGTCCGAACGACCTGTTGATCGCAGCTCACGCGCTGGCCGCCGACGTTGCGCTTGTCACGGCCAACACGCGCGAATTCGAGCGCGTCCCGTCCCTGCGCGTTGAGAACTGGTTACTCGAGTGAAAGGACGGCATCACCCAAGGTTCCTGCCGGACCTGATACAAATCCTCGTCGTTGAAGGCGTGAGATCCGAGGATTCATATCAGGTGGTGCGGACAGATTTGGATTTTTAGGTGGACAACCGGCTTGGTGTCGAACGAACCCGATGAGCTGACAAGGTTACGCGCCGAAAACGCGCAACTAATCGCGCTGCTCGAATCGTATGGCATTGATTGGCGGCACCCACCGGCCCCGAGCCATCGAACCTTGTTGTGGAATGGGACGTTGCACCAATATGCCGGCCGCTTAAATCGCGAACATGCTGCCAAAACCGACGTTCGGATTATCGATTTCGTCGATGGAGAACCCGGAAATGGGCGACGTGATGCCCGGCACCGGCGGGTTTCGCAAGGTCCGCTGGGAAGATGCACGTCGCGGCAAGGGCAAGCGAGGCGGACTGAGGGTCATGTACTACTATCTGGCGGCCGATCACCAGATCTGGTTCTTCGCCCTGACAAGGATGAAGCCGCCGATCTGACGACAGAAGAATAGAAGGTGTTGAAGAAAGCTATCCGGGCCGAGTTGGAGACCAGGAGACGAAAGCCATGAAACAAAAGCGCAAGTTGTTCGACGAACTGATGGAAGGCGTCGATGCCATGCAGCAACAACGCGAGGGGAAAATCACCCTGCGTTCGCATGAGATCGAATACCTACCCCCGCTCGAAGTGGACTCGGACCTTATCCGTGACACGCGCGAGCGTCTGCACGTCTCCCGCGCCGTGTTTGCCCGCCGCCTGCGCGTATCGACACGTACCTTAGAGAACTGGGAGCAAGGACGGGCGCGGCCCAATGCCCAGGCCGCGGCATTGATTCTGATGGTGAGGAAGTTTCCCGATACGCTGGAGAAGCTCAGCGAGTTGGGCAACCAGGCGGCGTGAGTGTACCGGGACGACCAAGCGGCCGCACCAGGGAACAACAGACCAGATTAGTTGCCGTTAGGTCACAATTCCTAACATGGGTCGCTGGGGGTATTTTCGGGGGCATTTCCGGCATTTAGCTTTTTAAGCTATTGATTCGAAAGGCAATGCAATTGCCGCCGTCTCCACTTTTTTAGTTTATTATTTAGGTACTTGCGATGACTTTATAAAGCATTACATAAAGCCAGGAATCGCTGGGTGTGATTCCGCATGAGGGAATCATGCTCCGCTGGCCCAAGCCACTGAAATCGTTGCCTCGCTCGCCGCCTCTGGCGAACTCCCGCTTTTCCAAATCCATTGCAGCCGCTCATTTACGCCCTGCTCCGGGACCAGGGTGAACGTTATCGCTGGAGCATCGCAAAGAGGGGTACCAACTCTTGGGCACGGAATTCCGCCACCTCATCACCGGCGGCCTTGAGGATCGCTGTCAGCTGCAATCTCAAGTCGCCTCGACGCTCAGCGCTTCGAAGCCGGAAATCACGTCGAACAGCTCCTCGTCGATGTCACTCTGGCGCAAACGGTGGAATGACCCGTTGAGGTCCTCCAGCAACTCGCCGATGTTTTTCTCGGCGCGCTGCATCGCCGCCAGGCGGCTCGCGTTCTCGCTGGCAAGGGATTCCGCGCATGCCCTGAACAGGGAGACGAAGAGATACTCGCGGACGAGCGCCCGCAAGGTATCGGTTTCGCCGCCCATGACTTCCGGCAAGCTCCTTGTCGGCCAGGGAAGCTCGGCGAGTTGGCGTCGCCAAGTTTCGTCCAGCGGCAGCAGCCGCTGCGGGACGGGCGCATATATCGCGCCGGACATGGGGCGGTTATAGAAAAGACGGAGTTCGCTGATTGCACCCTGGCTGTAGCGCGCCTCACTCTCCACCAGAATCTGTCCGACCAGCGGCGTGATGGCCTTGACCGAGTTTGGTACGGTAAAGTGACCCTCCAACGGCAGGCCTGCGTCCGCCAAGCGGGCATTTACGCGCTCACCGACGGCCCAGACCAGGGGTTTTCCTGGCAGCGCGGCGAGGGTCTTCAGGGCATAATCGGCCACCACATCGTTGAACCGGCCCACCAGCCCCTGGTCCGAGCCGAACACGACCGCGCCAATGGCCCCTTCTCCGGGACGCGCCTTGATTTCAACCTGCGCCGCCGGCGCGATTTCACGAAAACAAATGCTCAAGCCCATCTCCACGCTGCGATAGTAGTCGCCCAATGCGCGCACCGAGTTCTCGTATTGTCCGATGTTCGAGGCGGCCAGGGCTTTCATCGTACGCACGACCGATTGGAGATCTCCGGCGCTGCCGATCTTTCGGCGCAGGCTCGCTGTGGAGTTGCTCATGCTTTCTCTTTCGCTGCCGCATCGGGCCTGGGTTCAGGCTTTGGCTGAAAGCGAACGAGCGCTTGGTGGGCTAATTCGATGATCTTTTCGCGATCCATATCGCTCAATTGCTCGGCGGTACCCAATTGCTCTATCACATCGCCCGGGATGTCCGCCGCCGCCTTTCGCACGGCTTGCTCGGCGTTCGTCATCCGCTCAAGCGACACCTTGTCGAAGAACCCTGCGGTCACCGCGAGCAGGATGGCTATTTGTGCGGGCACCGACACCGGGGCGAATTCCGGCTGCTTGAGGCAGGCGCGGATTCGCCGTCCGTGCTCGATGATCTTGCGCGTGTCTTCATCCAGGCGCGCGCCGAACCGGGCAAAGGTCTCGAGCTCCTCGAACTGGGCGTAGGCGAGCTTGAGGTCGCCCGCGACAGCGCGGTAGGCCGCACGCTGCGCCTTACCCCCGACGCGCGAAACGGATTTGCTGACATCGACCGCAGGCAGCACACCCAATTCGAACAGCGACGGCGAGAGGTAGATCTGTCCGTCCGTGATGGAAATCAGGTTGGTCGGAATATAGGCGGAAATGTCCTCCGCCTCGGTTTCGATAATCGGCAGCGCGGTCAGCGATCCGCCACCGAGCTCCGCGCGCAAGTGAGTTGCGCGCTCCAGCAGCCGCGAGTGGATATAAAAGATGTCGCCGGGAAAGGCCTCCCGGCCGGGTGGTCTTCGTAACAGCAGGGACAGCTCGCGATAGGCGCGCGCATGATGCGTAAGGTCGTCGTACACGATCAGCACGTCGCGGCCTTGCTCCATGAAATACTCAGCAATGCTGGTCGCGGCGTAAGGCGCGATATAGGCGAGGCCGGGCGGATCGTTGCCTTCGGTGACGACCACGATGGTGTAATCCATCGCGCCCTTCTCGCGCAGGGTGGCGATCACTTTCGCCACACCGGACGCGCGCTGCCCAATGGCGCAATACACACACAGCACATCTTGATCGCGCTGGTTGAGTATCGTGTCGAGCGCCACCGCGGTCTTGCCAGTCTGGCGGTCGCCGAGAATCAACTCGCGCTGGCCGAGCCCTATGGGGATCAGCGCATCGATGACCTTGATACCGGTCTGCAAGGGCACGGTGACAGGCGCGCGGTCCATGATCGGTGCGGCGGGGCGTTCGACCGGCAGGCGCGCGCTGGAAACCACCGGGCCATTGCCATCCAGCGGCCGGCCCATCGGGTTGATAATGCGCCCGATCAACCCATCCCCCACCGGCACATCCACCACGTGCCCACTGCGTTCAACTTCATCGCCCGCATGCAGGTGCCAGTAATCATCCAGCAACACGACGCCAATTTCGGCTTCGTCGAGGTTGAATGCAATGCCACTCAAATCGCCGGGGAACTTCAACACCTCCTCGGAACCCACGCTGGGCAGACCGGAGACTTTTGCGATGCCGGTGGCGACGCTGGTGATGGTTCCGACTTCCCGTGGTTGCAGTTGCGGCGTGAAGGCTTCACGCGCCTGGCTTATCCCGGCAAAAGCACTTTCGAAAGCGTCGTCGAGGCTCTCAGGTACCCTGTTCATGGGCGCCCTGTTCCGGCTTTGGCTTCGCAGGCCTGGATTGCGTTTTCAGCAGTTCGTCGACGCCCTTTTCCAGCGACGCGAGGTACTCCCTGATACTCCAAGCCACCTTTTGTCCATTCGTGCTGAGTTCGATCCCGCTGACCAGATCAGGCGCGGTCTCGAACTTGACCCGGATTTCAGCCGAGAAGGTTTCGTTGAGCACATTTTGTATGGCCGCGCGTTGCTCCACGGGCAGGTCGAACGCGCTGCGCACGAACGCGGGTGCGGTGGCCGTCTTCAGGGACTTGGCGAAGCCTTCCTTGGCCTGGCCATCCATCTCTCGCAAACGGCGCATGAATACCTCGCCCATGCGTTCTTCCAGACTCGTTGTGGCGAGATCGGACAGTGCCTTGCGCGCGATGGCGAACACCTCCTGCTGGGTCCGCCGACGGATGCCTTGATTCAAGTTGTGCGTGTCATTACTCAATGTTTGCATCCGCTTGGCCCTCAAGGTATCGGCCGCCTGCCGCGCTTCGTCCAGGAGCCGTTGACGCTCGACCTTCGCCTCATCTGTCGCCTTGCTCATGAGTGCGGCGCGCTGCTGCTCGAATGCCTCGTTCTTGTGCTGGAACTCGTCGCGCTCTTTGTCGGCCTCGGCCCTTTTTGCGTCGGCGTCAGCGAGCTCGGCGGCGATCCGCTGCTCGCGCGCATCAAGGGCATCGAGGATGGGTCGGTACAGAAAGCGCTTCAGCAACCACGCCAGGACGAGGAAGTTGAGCAACTGCGCACCGACGGTGAACCAGTCGATCAGCATGGCTATTTCCCGGCAACCTGAGCGATAGCGTGATTCCAGAATGGGTTGGCGAAGATCAGGATCATCGCGACCACGAAGGAGTAGATGGCCGTGGACTCGATCATCGCCAATCCGACGAACAAGGTGCGAGTGATGGTGGCGGAGGCGTCGGGCTGCTGCGCCAGCGAGGTCAGCGCGGTGGCGACCGCACGCCCCTCACCGAGCGAAGGGCCGATCACCCCAATGGCGATGGTCAGACCGGCGGTGACGATGGATGCCACCGCAATGATTGTCATACTGTCCATGATGTCTCCTATGCGGGGTTGCTTGGTGGGTTCACTGGCTCGGATTTCGGCTGGCGAATTTGCGTCGCGGCCGCGATGTACACCGCGGCCAGGACAAAGAAGATATAGGCTTGCACCATACCGGTGAGCAGGCCGAGTACGGTCATGACGATCGGAAAGACGAAGGGCGTGATGCTCAACAGGATGCCGATGATCATCGCTCCGCTCATCATGTTGCCGAACAGGCGGACCGCCAGGGCCAGCGTGCGCGAAACCTCACTGATGAGGTTGAACGGCAGCATGATGATCGTCGGCTCCATGTAGGACTTGAGATAAGCGCCCAGGCCCCGCCCCTCGATGCCGAACAGCGGCACGGCGACCAACACGCAGAGCGCCAGGGCCGCCGTGGTCGAGAGCGAGCCGGTTGGCGGCTGGAAGCCGGGAAACACGGTGCACAGCGCGGAGAGGGCGACGAACAGGAACAGGGTGCCGAGAAAGTCCAGATACTTGCGTGGCTGGCGCAGGCCGACCTCTTCGATCTGCTGCTCGATGCTGGTGACGACCACCTCCAGCAGATTCTGCCAGCGGGAGCGCTCCAGTCCCTTTGACAGTCGGCGGGTGACGAGCATCGAGCCGACGATCAGCACCAGCATGAGTAACCAGGTGAACAGGATGGTCGCGTTGAGCTTTAGAAACCCGTACTGCCAGAAGATCATCTCGTCGGGGCTAAGGCGCATGGCCGGCCTCCTTCGCTGGCGCGTCGTAGTGTTCGGCCGGCGGGCCGGCGAGCCGTGTGACCATGAAACGCGCGATCACGAATCCGAGCAGACAGGCCAGCAAGCGCTGCCAATGACCGTCACCGACAACGTAAAAGCCAGCGACGGTGACAGCGGTCCGCAACACCAAGCTGACCATAAACAGCAGCGCCGGCCGCTTTGCCGACACGCCCTTGCGCACCGTCCACCACAGGCCGCCGAAGAAGATTCCGCCGAGCAACAGACCCGCCACGCCCGCCGACACCAGCGTCACGATTTCATCCATCATCGTCCTCCTGTTGCTCCCGCATGGCCTTCTCTTCCTTGGCGACCCAGTGCCAGGCATTGAAACAGCCGATCACAAGCCCCGCCACCAGCAGTGCAAGCGTCCACGAGCGGCCGCCGGGATAGCGTTGGTCCAGCCAGAGGCCGAGTGCCGCGCCGAGCAGCGTCGGAATCGCCACCGACCAGCCGATCAGTCCCATCATGCCCAAGCCGAACCAGATACCCGCCGGCGCGTTGCGCTGCGCCTTTAGCTTGCGCGCCGCCTTCGCGCCGACCTCCTGACTGAGCGACGGCTTCGGCTTCGAGGGCTTATTCTGGAGCTCGTCAGTCATTGTGAAATCCTGCCATGCGGCGGATCAGATTGCTTTCCATTTTCGCCAATACCGAGCGAACGCTTTCCTCGTGCGCGTCCAGGGTCAGAAACTCCTGTTCCACCGCATCGCGCAATTGGCTGAGGTCTGTTCCGCCCAACGCCCGGCGCACGGAAATGAGTACGTCCGGGCCGGTCTTTACCAGCACCCCTGCATCCACCGCCACGTAGACCTCGCCTTCCCCGTCGGTTTCGTAGACCAGAATGCCCGGCGTGAGCGCCGCCACACAATCGAGCCGGTGTGGCAGGAGTCCGAACGATCCCTCGGGCGTCTCCGCGACGATGCGCGATACGCCGGCTTTCTCCGCGAATATCTGGAAGGGCAAGAGGATCTTAAGATTCATCGGCATCGGCCGCAGCCACGGTCGTTGATTCAGACTTGGCTGGATCTGGGAGCAGGCCGGTTTTCGCCTTTTCCTTCGCTTCGTCCACCGACCCGATCATGTACAGCGCGCTCTCCGGGTAGTCCTTGAATTCATCGCGCAGGATACGTTCACAGCCTTCCAGCGCATCTTCAAGGCTGACGAGCTTGCCTTTGAGGCCGGTGAATTGCTCGGTCGTGAAAAAGGGCTGGGTGAAAAAGCGCTCAAGGCGGCGGGCACGGGCGACCACATTGCGGTCCGCCGGCGAAAGCTGCTCAAGGCCTAGCATGGCAATGATGTCCTTGAGTTCCATGTATTGCGCGAGTGTGCGTCGGATTTCCTGCGCCACGCCGTAATGCCGTTCGCCGACGACCCCCGGGGTGGCCATCTTGGAACTGGACTGCAACGGGTCGATGGCCGGGTAAAGGCCTTCACTCGCCCGCTTGCGCGAAAGTACCATGGAGGCGGACAGATGCGAGAAGGTATGCACCGCCGCCGGATCGGTGAAATCGTCCGCCGGCACATACACCGCCTGGATCGAGGTGATGGCGCCGGTATCGGTATTGGCTATGCGCTCTTCCAACTGCGACAACTCGGTGCCCAAGGTCGGCTGATAACCCAGGCGCGACGGCATCTGCCCCATCAGGCCGGACACCTCCATGCCGGCCTGGATAAAACGAAAAATATTATCGATAAGCAGCAGCACATCGCGATGCTCGTCGTCGCGGAAATACTCGGCCATCGTCAGCGCTGCATGGCCGACGCGGAAACGCGCACCTGGGGGTTCATTCATCTGGCCGAACACCATCACCATGTTCTGCAACACACCCGCGGCGCTCATGTCGCGGTAGAGCTCCTCGCCTTCGCGACAGCGTTCACCGATGCCGCAAAAAATACTCACGCCTTCGTGTTGCCCGACCATGTTGTTGATCATCTCGGTGAGCAACACCGTCTTGCCCACGCCCGCCCCGCCAAACAAGCCCGCTTTGCCGCCGCGCTCCAACGGCATCAGCACATCGATGATCTTGATGCCCGTTTCGAAGACTTCCGACTTGGTGGAACGCCGTGCCAGCGGCGGCGGCGCCCGATGCACGGATCGCCATTGGACATCGGTCAACGCGGCCTCGCGGTCGATTGCGTTCCCGAAAACATCGAACATGCGCGAGAGAATTCCCTTGCCGACCGGCGCCTGCAACGGCCCCGACGTGTCCTCCACCGCCATGCCGCGGGCGAGACCCTGCGTGGGCGTCAAGGAAATGCCCCGCACGTGGCGCGCATCCAGTTGCGCCAGCACCTCGATGACGATCTGTTTTTCAACTCCCGCCCTTAGCACTGTGTATATCGGCGGCAAGTGTCCATCGAACCGCACATCCACGACGCTGCCGCGCACCGAGACGACTACGCCGGAATCTGATAAACGGGGGATTTTTTCTATTTCCCTGTTTGGTTTCATAAAACTATACCTTCTCTTCCTCCGACGAATTGGAGATCTCCGACGTTGTTTATGTTTCGTCGGGGACTCGAGGTAATGCCGCTCATGTCTTTTTCGTCATGGATTTGGTTCTTTCGTCTGTTTCTCGGCGACGGTTGCGGGAGCACCCGGCAAGAGATTCTCCCCCTCCTGCAGAGGTTGCGCCTGCCGTGCCTGTTCCTCGATGATGGTGGCCTCGCTGTATAAGCCGGCTTCCGCTTTCGTGGACACCACATCGAGTTCTTCATGCCGCGCTGGAGCGGAAAACCGTTTGCCCTGTGCAGAAGCGTGCGCCTCTGCCGGTTTCCCCTCGAGCATGGTGACGGGGATACCTTGCGGGAACACAACCTCCCTGGCCTCGTCGGGCATCGAGATGCCATGTTCCTGAAAGGCACGTTTCACCAGCCGGATCACTGAAGAACGCACCTTCAACCAACTGTGTTCCCGGCCGTTCATCCAAAAGTAGACGCGCAGGTTGGCTGTAGATGTCCCCAGGCTGTCCGCTAACACTGCGGGCTCGGGATCGTTCAGAACGGCAGGGTGGTCCACCAAGACCCTTCGTGCAATCTCCTGAGCCTCGTTGATCGCATCGTCGTAGCCGATGCCGACGACAAAGTCCTCGCGCCGGTTGGCATTGGTGGTGAAGTTGCTGAGGGCGCTCTTGTAAACGCTGGTGTTCGGGATCTGCACGAGATTTCCATCGAGGGTCATCAAGATCGTGGTGCGCATGTTCAACTGCTGCACGTAGCCGGTCACGCCGGAAATCTCGACCAAGTCGCCGGTCTCAAACGGTGGCTGCATGCTGAGGAAGATGCTCGCCAGGAAATTCTCGGTGATGTCCCGGAATGCGATACCAACGATCAGGCCGATCAGACCGGTGCCGCCGACCAGCGTCAAAGCCAGTTGCGTCAGGCCGGAGACTCTTAGAATGAGATAGACGCCAGAGATGACAACGAGTCCGCCCGCCGCACGCGCGATCACATTTTTCAGGAGTTTGGTCCGAATCCGTGGGCGCAGCAGCGCTTGGACGCCGCGCGTTGTCAGCAGGGCACTGCCCACCGATAGAGCCAGAATGAGCAGTGCAAGAACAAGGAAAGGAAGAGCGCGGATGAAGTCGCGCCACAATAGCATTACGCCACCCCACGCTCGGCGGAAATCCCATACCGACTGCTGGGTCACCTGCAACCGGTTGGCCACGGCGACAACGTCCTGCGTGTTGTGCGCCAGATCGCCAGCCCATTTCTTCAGCTCATCGGACTCCACCTTGCCATTGAGAAAGACGACGCCTTCCTCGACCCGGACTTGTGGGTCGTTGAACCAGTCGGTGGCATCCAGAACACGCTGGAGTCGCTTGCGGATCTCTTCATCGTGCGCGACGGGTTTTACGTCCACCTTTGCGGGTGCCAAGGAGAGCTCTTCTTTGGCGGGTGCGGTCAGCTTCTGCGCTTCGCCGGCCTTGCCGATGGGTTCCTGCGCCATGACCGTCGATGTCAGCGCGCAGAACACAAAACCGAGTAACACTGCCCTCAGAAACAGGTTATGACAACTGCGAGGCAATCGTTGCGCGGGAACATTCCCGCCCGAAACCGCTGGATCGCGGTTGCTGCTTCGGTACTTACCGACCAAACTCTCGATGTAAACGCCCAGCTCGAACCGCATCGCAGACAACCGCTGACCGGTAAATTCCGTCGCGTCACGAAAAAGCTGCGCCTTCGCGCCTTGCGCTGTAACGACCACACCGCAATTCGCTAAACGGGCCATACGTGGCATTTCCCTGTTCGGTTTCACAACACTATCCCTTCACTGCCCGGTGCACGACGCAGCCTGAGTTTCCAGCGTTTCGCGTACTTCCGACAGCCGCCTTTCGATCCGCGCACGATCATGCGTAGATTCGATGGTGCGATCGGCCAGCTCGGCAATCCACTGCACCTGTTCATCGAGTGCTCGTAAGTGGCTGGGGCTGGTCGTCAGACTGCCGATGGTATTAAGGGCGCCGAGCATGCGCGCCAGTATGGCAACATTCGCTTCGGCGCTAGCCCGAATCTGATCGAAGGCCTCGGCCAGCAGACCTTCAAAGGTCACGGCTATGGTGATCACGCGCAGCGATTCTCCATCATAGCGGTGTGCTGGCGGGAATTGCCGAACGGTCAGCCGAGCCAGAATCGCCGCCAGATAATCCACGCACATCACGGCCGTCGAGGTGTCATTGACACCAGGGGAAAGCGCCTTCAAGGCCATATCGACGATCTGCCTGATACCGAAAGCGGGGTCCTGCTCAACCGTGCGAAGGCGGCTGATGCTGTGAGCCCCACTCAGGGCAGCAATCATCGCTTGGTCCGGCGGGTACGTCAGGGCGAGCGATGCCAACGTGGTATTCTGCACAACGAACGCGCCGACGCCGCGTTCCATCCGCACGATGGTCTTCCTGTCCCGCGCCAGGTCCAGGAGGGCATCATTATCCACGCTCTGTACGTAACCACTCACGGCTGCCGGCACTGCGTACCAGGTTCTTTCATCCAGAGGCCGAAGCGCCTGGTCCTGGCCGTCATCTTCATCGAGTC
>CAVWEI010000021.1:0-76770 GCA_963753845.1 uncultured Gammaproteobacteria bacterium | reverse complement strand
GCTGTTATGCCTAGAAGGACGCTCGATGAGCAAAAGGAGCAAGAAGGCGGAACGAGAGGCAGCTATCAAAGCCGAGATGGCTAGAAGGGAAACCGATAGGGCCTCACGCTCGCCAATTGATCGTCAACAGATGCTTTCTCTGATATCGAATGTGGGCGCTGCGATTGCTGAAAATGGGCACAGAAATGATTTCGAGCTAACGGATAAATGGCTCGAAGAAAACAACATAGATGTAGCCCGAATGCATGGTTTTCTGGCTAGCGTGAATATCTCAGACGATTGGGGTCTTCTCATAGAAGGTGATCCGTATCAGCTTTTCGGCGCATCAGACAGCCGTCGTACGTGGATGCCACTAGAAAAAAAGGAATTGGGTCTGCTAATTGATTTCGTCGATAATCAGGTTCGGGAGAACGGTTGTGACCACGATCACCGGAACACGAAAAAGTGGCTGTCTACAACTGGGTACAATTCAAATGAGGTCATTGCGGCGCTTATGGCGCACGGTGGTTTTTGCGATTGCGAAGTAGTATTGAATGTTGAGGAAGAATCGATTTATCCGCACTAATGGCATAACAAGGCGGTCAAGTCATTCGTCGCTTTGCTCCTCATTCGGACGCTCAGCACTCCGCGTCTGCTCGGGCATGGCTTTGCCATTTTTGCCCGAGCAACCACTCCATGCTGATCGCCGCTTACCTGAGCGTTAGTGGCGATAGAACTAGAGTGCAAACACAGATGGACGAAATGCAAATCGATAGCTTCAGACAGCGGTTGCTCCAGCTGCGGTCTGAAATCATGAATCTAAGCAGCACGTCCGACGACGCAGCAAAAACCGTGGAACTGGATCAATCGGCCGTTGGTCGGCTCAGTCGAATGGATGCAATGCGTGCGCAAGGCATGGCGATTGAAACAAAGGGGCGGCGTGAACATCGGCTCTTAAGAATTGAGGGCGCGTTGCGCCGAATTGCCGCTGGTGATTTTGGCGTCTGCCCCACGTGTGGGGAAGAGATAAACATCCGCAGACTAGACGTGGATCCTTCTTACACTCAATGCATCAAGTGTGCAGATAAATGACTGATGTGGTCGCCTCTAAAAAGAGCTTCCAGTGGATGGCCCTCGCGCTGCGCGCCGCCCCCCCTCGGAAAGCATGGCGTTAGACATGAAAACGCACCACGTTCCATTTATTACGGTGGAAGACGATGATGATCTCATCGTATCGTTTCCTTTGGGCGAATACGCAGCGGACAGCCTCACGCTGTTGCGTACGCCAAAGTACGAAATACTGCTTCCTGAAGAAGAGGGTGGCGTCTCGGTCGATATAGGCGAAATTGAGGAATCGGCAAGACAATTGCTCGTTTCCGTTGAGTGGGGCCCAAGAGTCGTAAAGGTCGCATCGAATACTAAGAACTACGCCCTCAACATCGAGTCAGTATCTGAGGCGGAGATTAGCGAAGCCAAGCGCGTACTGCGCAAAATGAACTTCGATGGTTGCTTCGAGCTAAAAAATGTCCAACAAATTGTTGAAGCCCTTCGCTAACGCTCACTCGGACGCCCAGCACTCCGCACCGTACTGGCCGCCGCTTAGCTTGGCCAGGTTGCTGAAATAAACTGAGGTATCGCTGAAAATGAAAAAGCGAATAAGGCTTGTCGTTCTAATCGAAGTTCAGCCGGAAAAATCAGAAGAACAGATTAGCTTGTACAAGAAAATAAGGCCTCTTGTGCTGAACGAGGAAGGGTGCCTTGAGTATGAACTGAGCCGAGTCTCAGGAAGCGATGAACAATTTGTTTTAACCGAACGCTGGGAGTCTGAAGAAGCTCTCGCAGCGCATGATAAATCTCCACATATGAAAGAAGCAGATTCCATTAGCCCATCTTTTAGAGCGGGGCCAGCGACAGTTCTTGAGTTGAGCGAGATTGAAGTCTGAACCCAATGCGTTCCAGCGGATCCCGAACAATCCGCAGTGTTTTGCGAATGCCTTCGGCATTGTTTCGCAAAAAACACCACTCCGCATTCGGCGCCGCTGAACTTGGCGTCAAATGCCAAAAATGGCGAAATCCAGTGAATTCATCAGCTCTTCACGGAAATGCAACAGCGAGCCAATTGGCTCTTTGAGCTGTTTCTTTGAAATTGAGGAAATCTGTGGTGTGAGGAGAAGTAGTTTTTCATCCTCAAAAGAGATTTCCGGGGTCAATCCCTTCATGGCAGTGTTTTTGAGCGAAGTTGCCTTTCCAAGTGGTATCACAATACGTGTCGCTAACTCGCTTAGGTAGGGGCTCTGAATATCAACGAGGTATGGGTAGTGTTTTCTACTAGTAGCGCTCGGGTTTCTGAACACGTCGAATTGCGCCATCAAAATTCCCGGAATTCATCGCCAAAGCAGCCATTTTCTTCTACGAAAGCGTTGTACGCTTTGATGGCCTGCTTGTTCTCTGTTGCCCATTTCGCGGCTTCTGCTTTCGCTAATTCCTGCTCCAGGGCTTGTTCCAGTGTCGCAGAGAGATTAATTTTCAAAGCACGCGTCTTGGCCAATAAGTCACTGTTTAGGCTTAAATTAGTGGGTTTTTTTGGGGCGTTTTCGTCATAGAAGCGATGCATATCGGTCTCTCCTATCTTTTCTTTGAAGCGAGAATGCGCATGGATATGCGCAGTGTAATGCATTCAAGAGATCGTTCAAGCCGTTCGCCGCGCTCTCTCGGACGCCCGGCGCTCCATGCCGGCCGCCGCTCAACCAGGCGTTAGGCCGGCAAGAACCATGAATGAATTCATCGACAACCTCGAAGAAGTATTCGGGCTGTTTGGCCCGATACAAACGAGGCGTATGTTCGGTGGGTACGGGGTGTATCACGATCACCTGATGTTCGGACTCGTCGCGGACGATGTTCTGTACCTGAAAGCGGACGAAAAATCGTCGGGTGAATTCAACGCGCTTGGCCTGCCGCAGTTCGAATATCAAAAGAGCGGAAAGATACTGAAAATGTCTTACTACACGGCTCCAGAGGAGATACTCGATGATCCTGGACTGGCCAGGGAATGGGCGGTTCGCGCATTTGAGGCGGCCTTGAGGGCCAGAAAACCGATCCAGAAATCGAAGAGAAAAAAGAAGTGACGCGCTGCTCTCAGCTTGTTCCAAAAGTGGCGGGGCCTGACAAATCGTTCAAGCCGTTCGGCGCTCCCCGCCTTTTTGTGCATGCCTGCGGCACTGTATCGCGAACGGCGCTGCATACTGGGCGCCACTTGACCCGGCGCTATGCATGAGAACCGACGTGGATTGGTTCGTTGAAGCGAAGCGGGTCTTCTCAGCGGAGAAGCCGGAACACTTTACCGATTTCAATCACTGTGAAGAATGCGCCGAGCATGATGAAACTTTGCGCAGCAGCTCTGTGGAACAAATTGGTCTTGGGCAGCTTGGGAACCCTGGTTGGGATCCACTGTGTTTCTGTTCCGCTGATGGCCTGAAATATTACCTGCCAGCGCTCGTAAGGCTAAGCGTCGAAACAATTGAGGGCGATTTCTATCTTGATCAGCTGCTCTTCCATTTGGCGTATGGAGGCGCAGAAAACAGGCTGCTTCAGTGTTGTTCAGGCTCCCAACGCGAATTTGTAGCGGCGTTTTTGGCCCATATGATTCTTAAGTATCCGAGTGAGCTTGAGGCGAATATGTCAGTCGAAGTGGCCTTGAGCACACATGAGTTGTGGTCAAACGCATAACACACCCCGGCCCACTCGCTGATTGGGCCGGCAAGAAACATGAATGAGTTCGTCGACAACCTCGAGGAGGTATTCGCGCTGATTGGCCCGATACAAGCGAGGCGTATGTTCGGTGGTTACGGGGTGTACCACGACGGCCTGATGTTCGGACTCATCGCGGACGATGTCCTGTACCTGAAAGCGGACGAAAAATCGTCGGGTGAATTCAACGCGCTTGGCCTGCCGCAGTTCGAATATCAAAAGAGCGGAAAGATACTGAAAATGTCTTTCTACATGGCCCCGGAGGAGATATTCGATGATCCCGGACTGGCCAGAGAATGGGCGGTTCGCGCATTTGAGGCTGCATTGAGGGCCAGAAAACCGATCCGGAAATCAAAGAAAAAGGGAAAGTGACGCAACTTCCGCTCCTGCCCGCAGCTGAACGGGATGCGCGCCCAGAACGGGAAACTTCATTGGCCCACTCGATGAATGCCCGGCGCAGAAAGCGGCGAAAGCCATGGCGTCAGGGCAACCGATTGTTCCTGCTCAGCGGCCGCGGCTTTCGCAGTTGGCTGCCTGCATGGCCCGGTCCGGTGCGGCCTCGCAACTGTAGATCTCGATGTTTCCCGGGTCACACTGGTGGCAACTCGAGCCGCAACCGCCCGGCATCTCGACACGATGCACCCGCCCCTTGCGCTGAAGCGTTTGCAGCATGCTGCGCACCGCATCCGGCTTGGAATCGACCGCGCGTGCGATCTCGGCAAGGCTGGCGACCTTGCGCTCGGTGAGAAAATCCAGGATACGGGTGAGTATCATCGCTCCGCCCAGTCCAGCAGATCGGGCGGACGACCGGCACGCCGGGCCCAAAGGCGCAGCCCCACGACGGCGGCCACGAACACCATCGACAGACCGATGATCCAGGCCGAGTGAGCTTTGCGGATGCGCACTGTAGGTCGCTGCCTGGTAATAGACCGTCGCGGTGAAATAGGCCACGCCGGTCGTCCAGGCGGCAACGAACGCGGCCCAGGCCGTCCCTGTTTCGCGTCGGATCACCCCGATGGTCGCCACGCAGGGGAAATACAGCAGGATGAACAGCAGGTAGGCAAAGGCCCCGACCTGGCCGTCGAAACGTGCGTGCATGGCACCGAACACGGCCTGGTCCACGCCATGCGCGGCGGCATCCTGGCTGCCCACACTGCCCAGCCCCAGCGGGTCCAGCAGGCTCTGCGACATCGCCAGCAGGTTGGCCGGGACAGTTGCCGCAGCCTCTTCGCAGACGCTGCACGAGATCGAAGGGCACCGCCGCCCCGCCTGCCTCGCTCTGAGGTACCGAGCCGGGTATAGAGATTGTCCAGGGTCCCCACCACGACCTCTTTGGCGAGAACACCCGAGAACACCCCGACCACCGCCGGCCAGTTGTCCTCGCGCACGCCCATGGGTGCAAACAGCGGGGTGACCGCGCGCGCCGTCGCGCTCAGTACCGAGTGCTCGCTGTCCTCGTTGCCGAACGAGCCGTCGGTGCCCAGCGAATTGAGCAGATTGAGCGCGATCACCATCAGCACGATCACCTGGCCCGCCTCCTTGACGAACAGGCGCACCCGGTCCCAGGCCCGCAGCAGCACGCCGCGCAGGGTGGGCAGATGATAGGGGGGCAGCTCCATCATGAAGCCGCTGCTTGCGCCGGGCAGCAGGGACTTCTTCATCATCAGGCCGGTCAGGATCGCTACCGCGATACCGGTCAGGTAGAGCGCGAACACCACATTCTGCCCAGAGCTCGGGAAAAAGGCGGCCGCAAACAGCGCGTACACCGGCAGCCGTGCACCGCACGACATGAACGGATTCATCAGGATGGTGAGCTTGCGCTCGCGCTCGTTCTCCAGGGTCCGGGTGGCCATGATCGCCGGCACGTTGCAGCCGAAACCGACGATCAGCGGCACGAAGGCCTTGCCGGGCAGGCCGATGGCCCGCATCGAGCGGTCCATCACGAAGGCGGCGCGCGCCATGTAACCCGAGTCCTCGAGTACCGACAGAAACAGGTACAGGGCGGTGATGATCGGGATGAAGGTCGCGACCACCTGCAGACCCGCCCCGGCACCGTCGGCCAGCAGGACGCGCAACCATTCGGGTCCCCCGGCTGCGGTGATCAGTTCACCCAGGCCGTCGACGAAAAGCGCCCCCGCGGCACCGTCGAAGAAGTCGATGAACGCGCCGCCGACATTGATGGTGAACAGGAACATCAGGTACATGACCGCCAGGAACAGCGGGATGCCGGTCCAGCGGCCCAGCACCAGGCTGTCGATACGATCACTCAGGGTGCGGCTGGTGCTCCCCGTCTGCCGGGTGGCCTCCAGCGCCAGGGTATGCGCATGGGTGTAACGGCTGTCCGCGATCGCCAGGCCGACGTCCTTGCCGTACCGCTCGCCGACCCACTCCCGGACTTCGGCAGCGGCTGCGGTCATCGCGTCCGACGGCTGCGTATCGCCTTCGCCCTCCAGCACCTTGAGTGCCAGCCAGCGCCGGTTCTCGAGCTCAACATCCCCGAGCAGGGGCATCAGTTTCAGCAATGCCTGCTCGACCGCCTCATCCAGTGCCAGCGGGAAACCCGGTGCCTGGCGCCCGTCGGCCACTGCCAGCATGCGCGCCTGCAATTCGCTCAGCCCTTCACCGGTGGTCGCGACAATCGGCACCACCGGACAACCGAGACGGCTGGACAGCTCATCGGCGTCGATCTCGATGCCGCGCTTGCGCGCGACGTCCATCATGTTCAGCGCCACCACCAGGGGGACGCCCATCTCCAGCAACTGCACCGAGAAGTACAGATTGCGTTCCAGGTTGGCCGCATCTATGACATTCAGGACCAGGTCGGCATCACGCGAAAGCAGGTAGTCGCGCGTCACGCACTCATCGAGCGAGGATGCGTCGAAAGAGTAGATTCCGGGCAGGTCCACGACGGTGATATCACGGCCGTCGATCCGGCAACGCCCCTCCTTGCGCTCCACCGTGACGCCGGGCCAGTTGCCGGTCCTCTGCCGGATCCCGGTCAGGGCATTGAACAGCGCGGATTTGCCACAGTTGGGATTCCCGGCGACGGCAATCGTCAGGGAACGCCGTGTCCCCTCGACCTGCTGCTGCGACTCTTTGCGAGGCCATCAGTCCAGCACCTCGGCATACAGCTTGTGCGCCACACCCTCGCCAAGTGCCACACGGTTGCCACCACGGGCCAGGACCACGCCGCCGCTGCGACGCTGCACGAGCTCGGCCTCCCCGCCGACGCACAGTCCCAGTGCCAGCAGGCGTCGCTGCAGGCGCTGGCCACCGTCCACCCGGACCAGGCGCATGCGCTGACCGACAGCCACATCAACCAGGGGAACTATTCGCGACACCTTCGGGCCCGCCTTAAATGATAATGATTCGCAACACCGGGAATCGTACAACACCTTAGAATATCAGTAAACACTGAATTCTGATCTTTTGTCTGAGGCACATCAGTCGACCGGCTTCCCGCTTGGCAAAATCGCTTGCAGACGGCCCCTGGGGCGGCCCTGGCACAGGGATCTTCGGGTCATCCGACAGCGTTCATGCGATCATCCCCGCAACGTCTTTTTTGATCTGCGCCGACAAATGCAAAACCTCGCCCCACTAAACCTCGCCGCCGTCGACGTCATGCATGTGCTGCCGCTCGGGGTGGCCTTCGTGTTCGGGCTGGTCGCGAGGATGGCCGGTCTGCCGCCGCTCATGGGTTTCCTGGCCGCGGGTTTCGTACTCGGCGGCATGGGGATGCACAACACGCCGCTGCTGCAGGAGATCGCGGACCTCGGTGTGACCCTGCTGCTGTTCACCATCGGGCTGAAACTGCATGTGAAGGACCTGGCCGCACCGGTGGTGTGGCTGACCGCCAGCGTACACATGCTTTTGATCAGTATCGTCTCCGCCCTGCTGGTCGGCGCGCTCGCCCTGCTCGGGCCGGGCCTGTTCGCCGACATTTCGCCGGGCACGGCATTGCTGATCGGTTTTGCACTCAGCTTTTCCAGTACGGTTTTCGCCGTCAAGGTGTTCGAGGCGCGCGGCGAACTCGGCGCCATTCACAGCCGGATCGCGATCGGCCTGCTGATCGTGCAGGACATCTTCGCGGTCGTCTTCGTGGCCGCTTCAGCCGGCAAGATGCCCAGCGTATGGGCGCTTCTGCTGCTCGGCTTGATACCTCTGCGCCCGCTCCTGCTGCTGATCCTCGAGAAGGTAGGACATGGTGAACTGCTGATCCTGATGGGCTGGATCCTGCCGCTGGCCGGGGCCGCCCTGTTCGAGTCGGTCGGCATCAAGGCCGACCTCGGCGCCCTGGCACTGGGTGTGTTGCTGGCCGGGCACAGCAAGACCAACGAACTGGCGAAGGTGTTGCTGGGGTTCAAGGACCTGTTTCTGATCGGCTTCTTTCTCAGCATCGGACTGTCCGGCGAACTCAGCTGGGCGGTGTTCGGTACCGCGCTGCTGCTGGTGGTGCTGATCGTCCCGTTGAAGACCCTGCTGTACTTCCTGTTGATGACCCGGCAGCGCATGCGCTCGCGCAGCGCCAGCCTGGCCTCGCTGGGCCTGAGCAATTTCAGCGAGTTCGGCCTGATCGTGGGCGCGGTCGGCGTCAGCCATGCCTGGATGGCACCCGAGTGGCTGTCGGTCATCGCCCTCGCCCTGGCCATCAGCTTCCTGGTCGCCTCGCCATTGAACGGGATGTCGAAACAGCTGTACCGCCGCTGGCGCCACGCGCTGCACTATTTCCAGACCCGCGCCCGCCTGCCCGGCGACGACATGATCCGTGCCGGCAAGGCACAGGTCGTCGTGTTCGGCATGGGTCGGGTGGGTACCGGCGCCTACGATTATCTTCACGGCCAATGGGGCGACGTGGTGCTGGGCATCGACATCGACGAGGATTCCGTCAAGCGACATGTCGAACAAGGCCGAAACGTCACCCTCGGTGATGCCACCGATGCGGACTTCTGGGCGCGCGCCGAACGCAGTGGCCATCTCAAGCTGGCGGTGCTGGCCTTCCCGGAACACAGTGCCAACCTGGCGGTCGCCAAACTGTTGCACGAGCAGGGTTTCGATCTCGAACTGGCCTCGGTGGCACACTACCCCGACCACGAAGAGGCCCTGCGCGAGGCCGGCGTGCACGCGGTGTTCAATTTCTATGCCGCGGCCGGGGAGAACTTTGCCGAGCACGTGGTCGAGGCCTTCGGCGACCGCATCGAAAAAGAGGCCGCGGAAACGGCCTGAGGCCGCGCCGGAGACGGGCTTCCACCCTGGTTCGCGGTTTCTGTTACAATGCACGCTCACGGCGCACATCGGTCTGCGCCTCGTCTGATAGCCACGCATCCGTGGCGAACCTACCAGCACCCCTCGACCGCGTCAGGCCAGATGGCCTGTGTGGGTGTCTAAGGAAAATACTCTCCATGTCGTTTGAATCCCTCGGCCTGTCGGCCGAACTTTTGCGTGCGCTCGCCGATCAGGGTTACACCACCCCGACCCCCATACAGAAAGCGGCCATCCCGGTCATTTTGCAGGGGCGCGATGTACTCGCCGCCGCGCAGACCGGTACCGGCAAGACCGCCGGCTTCACGCTGCCCTTGCTGCAGCTGCTGATGACCGCCAGCGAGCGTGACAACAGGCCCAACCAGCCGCGTGTACTGATCCTCACCCCCACCCGCGAACTGGCGGCCCAGGTCGAGGAGAGCGTGACCACCTATGGCCGCCACCTGCAGATCAGGTCTGCCGTGATCTTCGGCGGGGTCAAGATCAACCCGCAGATTGCAGCATTGCGAAAGGGTGTCGACGTACTGGTCGCCACCCCCGGCCGCCTGCTCGACCATGTGCAGCAGCGCACGCTCGACCTCTCGAAGGTCGAGATCCTGGTGCTGGACGAGGCCGACCGAATGCTGGATATGGGCTTTATCCACGATATCCGCAAGGTCCTGGCGTTGCTCCCGGAAAAGCGCCAGAACCTGCTGTTCTCGGCCACGTTCTCGAGCGAGATCCGCACCCTGGCTGACAAACTGCTCGACCACCCGGTCCCGATAGAGGTCGCAGCGCGTAACACCCCGACCGAGCTGGTGGAGCAGGTGGTCCACCCGGTGGACAAGGCGCGCAAGCGCGAACTGCTGTCGTTCCTGATCGGATCCAACAACTGGCGCCAGGTGCTGGTGTTCACGCGTACCAAGCATGGTGCCAACCGGCTCGCCGGTCAGCTCGAACATGACGGCCTGTCGGCCGCGGCCATCCATGGCAACAAGTCGCAGGGCGCACGTACACGTGCCCTGGCCGGTTTCAAGGACGGCTCGGTAAGGATCCTTGTGGCAACCGATATCGCCGCACGCGGCCTGGACATCGACCAGCTGCCACACGTGGTCAACTACGAGCTGCCGAACGTTGCCGAGGACTACGTGCACCGCATCGGGCGTACCGGCCGCGCAGGCAACGAGGGCGAGGCCATGTCGCTGGTCTGCGTCGATGAACTCAGGCTCTTGCGCGATATCGAGCGCCTGCTCGGGCGCAAGATACGCAGTGAAACCATCGAGGGTTACGATCCGGATCCCTCGATACCGGCCGAACCGATCCAGAACGGCCGCAGCGGCGGAAGGCGCGATCAGGGCGGTGCGGGACGCCCGAGGCAGGCCCGCCCCGGCAACGGCGCCGGGGGCCAAAGGAGGCCCCGCAACGAAAATGCTCCGCGGCAGGGAGAGCCGAGGAGACCGGCGCGGGCGCAAGCGCGTGGCCAGGAACACGCACAGCCACGGGCCGAGGGCAACCGCGCACGCACCCGTGCCGAGGTCGAAGGCAATAGCGCACGGCCAGGGCGCGAGGTCGAAGGCAATACTGCACGACCAGAGCGCGAGATCGAAGGCAATAGCGCACGACCAAACCTCGAGGTGGACGGCAATCGCGCGCCGCCGTCACGCGAGGTGGAAGGCAATCGCATACAGCCGCAAAGCGAAGCCGATGGCAATCGTGCGCCGCAACAGCGTGAGGCCGACGGCAACCGGCCGCGCAAACCGACCAGCGGTCAGGGCAGCGATGCCGGCAGCAATAGCCGGCGCAGCCCGCGCCAGGGCCGTAGCGAAAAACCGGCACTGCTGGGCGGCTGAAGCCTGCCCCTGGCAGCCCGGGCCGGACAGGGTCCGGGCTGCCCCGTCCGCCATGCAGGAAAAATGCATGTAACGTGAGCTGCCGGCCCGATGCTAAGCTATCTCCCCTTTTTTTAGGTCGGAGATTCCAGTGGTGTCACGCCTTTTGTTCGCCACCCTGTTGTTGCTGTCGCTGTTCATATCGCGCAGCGCCATTGCCGAAGAACCCGTGCTCCATGTGTACAACTGGAGCGACTACATTGCGGACGAGGTCCTGGAGCAGTTCCAGACCGAGACCGGTATCAAGGTCGTCTACGACGTCTACGACTCCAACGAGGTGCTGGAAGCCAAGCTGCTGGCCGGACACAGCGGCTACGATGTGATCTTCCCGACCGCCCGCCCCTTTGCACTGCGTCACATCAAGGCCGGCATCTACCAGCCGCTCGACAAGTCGAAGCTGGCCAACTACGGCAACCTCGACCCGGTGATCATGCAGAGCCTGGACGAGGTCGACCCGGGCAACGCCCATATCGTGCCGTACATGTGGGGTACAACCAGCATCGGTTACAACCGGGCCAAGGTGTTGGAGCGGCTCGGTGCCGACGTCCCGCTGGACAGCTGGAGCCTGATCTTTGACCCCGCCAATGCGGAAAAACTTTCCGACTGCGGCATCAGCCTGCTGGACGACCCGACCGAGGTGTTCAGTGCGGCCCTGGTGTATCTGGGCAAGGACCCGAACAGTACCGCACCCGCCGATCTCGAGGCCGCCACCGCGCTTCTGCAGAAGGTTCGGCCGTACATTCGGTATTTCCACTCCTCTCAGTACATCAATGACCTGGCCAATGGCGACCTGTGCGTGGCGCACGGCTACTCCGGCGATATCCTGCAGGCGCGCGACCGCGCCGACGAGGCCGCCAACGGGGTCGAGGTGGTGCTCACCATACCGCGCGAGGGGGCGGTACTCGCGATCGACGTGATGGCCATCCCCGCCGATGCACCGCATCCGGACAACGCCCATAAACTGATCGACTTCCTGATGCGCCCGGATGTCATCGCCAGAATCACCAACTATGTGGCCTATGCGAATGCCATCCCGGCATCCATGCCGCTGCTCGAGCCGGACGTCCGCAACGACCAGGGTATCTTTCCTCCGAAGGAGGTGATGCAAAGCCTCGTGTCACCGGCCGAACTGGGGCCGGCGGACCAGCGCACCCGGACCCGGGCCTGGACCCGCGTCAAGGCCGGTCGCTGAGCGATGGGCGGTTTCGCGCTTCCGGCATGACCTGACATGGCATCGCACTGATGGCGGGACCACAACCGGAACTTGAGGCCTGGCAGGACCCCACTGTCGCGCCGCTGGTCGAGATCGACGGCGTCACCAAGACCTACGGCAGCCATTACGCCGTCGACGATGTGTCCCTGGCCATCTACCCGGGGGAGTTCTTCTCGCTGCTGGGGGCGTCCGGCTGTGGCAAGACAACCCTGCTGCGCATGCTGGCCGGGTTCGAGAGACCCGACAAGGGGCGACTGCTGATCGGCGGTGAGGACGTCACCGGGCTGCCACCCTACCGGCGTCCGGTCAACATGATGTTTCAGTCGTATGCGCTGTTCCCGCACCTCTCGGTCGCGGACAACGTCGGCTTCGGCCTGCGCCAGCAGGGCATGCCGCGGCGCCAGGTCCGAACACGCGTGGCAGAGATGCTCGACATGGTGCAGCTGGGCGGTTTCGATGCGCGAAAGCCGGAGCAGTTGTCCGGCGGCCAGCGGCAGCGCGTGGCGCTCGCACGCTCGCTCATCAAGGAGCCCAAGCTGCTGCTCCTGGATGAACCGCTGGGAGCACTGGATCGCAAGCTGCGCGAGCACACCCAGTTCGAACTGGTGAATCTCCAGGAGCGGCTGGGTATCACCTTCATCATGGTCACCCACGACCAGGAAGAGGCGATGACCATGTCGACGCGCATGGCGGTCATGAACGAGGGACGGATCCGCCAGATCGGCACGCCCTCGGAACTTTATGAGTTTCCGGGCAACCGTTTTGTCGCCGGCTTCATAGGCGCGGTCAACCAGTTCGAGGGACGCGCGCTGGAACAGGATGGCGACCTCCTCCAGGTTCATGTCGAAAGCGCCGAAGGCCGGCTTCAGGTTCGCTGCCACCAGGCCGTCGCCACCGGCTCACCCGTGGTCGTCGCGGTTCGCCCGGAAAAGGTACGCATCGGCATCGAACCGCCCCCCGGTGACAATCGGCTGCGCGGCAAGGTCGAGGAAATCGCCTACCTCGGCGATGTCTCAATCTACCATCTGCGCCTGGCCGAGGGTGCGCGGGTCGAGGCTCAGCTCACCAACCACACCCGACTTGCGGCGGCACCTCTGACCTGGGGCGACGAGGCCTGGGTCGCCTGGGACGCGGACGATGCACTTGCCCTCCTGGAATAAGGCCTGGCGGGGCCTGCGTCGCCACCTTGCCCCGGGGCGAGGTGCGGTGGCGGCGGTGCCGCTGCTGTGGCTGGGACTGTTCTTTGGCCTGCCGTTCCTGATCATCCTGCGGATCAGCCTGTCCGAGGCCGTG
Source organism: uncultured Gammaproteobacteria bacterium (assembly GCA_963753845.1). GTDB lineage: Bacteria > Pseudomonadota > Gammaproteobacteria > Chromatiales > Chromatiaceae > Thiosocius. The sequence goes on along the minus strand of CAVWEI010000021.1, from coordinate 63,411 downwards.
ATCGGCCTGCCACCGTATTCGGCCATGCTGGAATGGATCGACGGCGGGATGCTCAGCATCCGTGTGAACCTGGCCAACTTCGCCCTGCTGTGGCAGGACAATCTGTACCTCGACGCCTTCGCAAACTCGGTCAAGATCGCGGCGATCTCGACCCTTTGCTGCCTGCTGCTGGGTTATCCGATGGCGCTCGGCATCACCCGGGTGCGCACCAGCCTGCGAACCCCGCTGCTGTTGCTGGTGATCCTTCCTTTCTGGACCAGCTTTCTGATCCGCGTCTACGCCTGGATCGGCATCCTCAAGGGCAATGGACTGATCAATAATTTCCTGCTCTGGCTGGGCCTGATCGACGAGCCGCTGAAGCTGTTGCATACCGACCTCGCCGTCTACGTCGGCATCGTCTACGCCTACCTCCCGTTCATGGTGCTGCCGTTGTATGCCACCCTGTCACGAATGGACGGCAGTCTTCTGGAGGCCGCGGCCGACCTGGGCTGCCGACCGCTGAGCGCCTTCTGGCGTGTGACCGTGCCACTGTCTCTGCCCGGCATCGTCGCCGGTTCCCTGCTGGTGTTCGTTCCCGCGGTTGGCGAGTTCGTTATCCCCGACCTGCTGGGCGGGCCCGACAGCCTGATGATCGGCAAGGTGCTGTGGACCGAGTTCTTCAACAACCGGGACTGGCCCGTGGCGGCGGCGGTCGCGGTGGCGCTGCTGGCCCTGCTGGTGGTGCCGGTACTGCTGTTCGAGCGCTCGCGCGAACACGGGCAGGGCGTGTGAACGGCCGCCGCCCCACCCTGGTGTTCAGCCTGCTCGCGTTCGGCTACGCCTTTCTGTATGCGCCGATATTGTCGCTGATCATCTATTCGTTCAACGAGTCGCGCCTGGTCACCGTGTGGGCCGGCTTTTCGACCAAGTGGTATACCAGCCTGCTGCAAAATGACCAGCTGCTGGGCGCGGTCTGGATCAGCCTGCGGATTGCGGTCATGAACGCCACGCTGGCTGTGATCCTCGGCACCCTGGCGGGCATGGCGCTGGTGCGCTTCGGGCGGTTCCGCGGACGCCAGGCCCTGGCGCTGATGGTCGGTGCGCCGCTGGTGATGCCGGACGTCATCCTCGGACTGGCCTCGCTGCTGCTGTTCGTCGCCATGGAGCAGCTGATCGGCTGGCCGGCAGGGCGCGGCATGACCACCATCACCATCGCCCACGTGACCTTCTCCCTGGCCTATGTCGCCGTCATCGTGCAATCGCGGCTGGTGCGCCTGGACCCGTCGCTGGAAGAGGCGGCGATGGACCTGGGCGCGCGGCCCTGGAAGGTCTTCTTCGTCATCACCCTGCCGCTGATCGCACCGGCGCTCGCTGCCGGCTGGCTGCTCGCCTTCACGCTGTCGCTCGACGACCTGGTGATCGCCAGCTTCGTCTCCGGACCGGGGGCCTCCACACTGCCAATGGTGGTGTATTCCAGCGTCCGCCTGGGGGTCAGCCCCGAGATCAATGCCCTGGCCACGGTGCTGGTCACCCTCGTCACCTTGGGTATCCTGATCGCCGGCTGGTTGATGCATCGGCGCGCCGCGCGCCAGGCACCAGCCTGAGCGACCGCGGCAAGGCTCATATATTAGATTTCTCTAATTTAATCGCGTAGAATGCGGCGCCTTTGTGCAGCACCCAAGGCCTCCGCATGTTCCAGCTCACCTGCCCCGGAAAGACCTGTGTCAAGAACGACGTGCTGTCGGGCCTCACCGTCGCACTGGCATTGGTCCCCGAGGCCATCGCCTTTGCCTTCGTCGCCGGGGTCCAACCGCTGGTCGGGCTGTACGGGGCCTTCATGATGGGCCTGATCACCGCCGTCATCGGCGGCCGCCCCGGCATGATCTCGGGTGCCACCGGGGCCATGGCGGTGGTCATGGTGTCGCTGGTCGCCGGCCACGGGGTCGAGTACCTGTTCGCCGCGCTGGTGCTCACCGGCCTGTTTCAGGTCGGTGCCGGGGTGCTGCGCCTGGGCAAGTTCATCCGTCTCGTGCCCTACCCGGTGATGCTCGGATTCGTGAACGGGCTGGCGATCGTGATCTTTCTGGCCCAGCTCAAGCAATTCGAGGTCCCGACAGCGGGTGGCGGCAGCGAGTGGCTGAGCGGCGACCCACTGTGGATCATGCTGGGCCTGATCGTGCTGACCATGGCGATCATCCAGTTACTGCCAAGGTTGACGGTCGCAGTCCCGGCGTCTCTGGCCGCGATCGTCACCGTGACCCTGCTGGTGATCGGGCTGGACCTTGACACCCGCACGGTACAGGACGTGCTGCGCGACATGACCGGCGACCCGTCCGCCACCATCGCCGGCGGCCTGCCTAGCTTCAGCATCCCGGCCGTGCCGCTGAGCTGGGAGACCCTGGAGATCATACTGCCCTACAGCCTGATACTGGCTGGCGTCGGCCTGATCGAATCGCTGCTGACCCTGAACCTGATCGACGAACTCACCGAGACGCGCGGTCGCGGAAACCGGGAATGCATCGGTCAGGGCGTTGCCAACTCGGTCAATGGCATGTTCGGCGGTATGGGTGGCTGCGCGATGATCGGGCAGTCCCTGATCAACATCAATTCGGGTGGACGCGGGCGCCTGTCCGGCATCGTCGCCGCCCTCTCGCTTCTGGCCTTCATCCTGTTCGCCTCGGACTTGATCGAGATAATCCCGGTGGCCGCGCTGGTCGGGGTGATGTTCGTCGTGGTCCTGGGGACCTTCGAATGGGCCTCGTTCCGCATGTTCGGCAAGGTGCCCGTTGCCGATACCCTGATCTCCATCCTGGTAGCGGCGGTGACCGTGGTGAGCGACCTCGCGATTGCGGTCATCGTCGGCGTCATCGTCTCGGCACTCGTCTTCGCCTGGGAGCACGCCAAGCAGATGGGGGCCAATGCATTCGTCGACGAGAACGGCACCAAGGTCTACGAACTGCATGGCCCGCTGTTCTTCGGCTCGATCCATGCCTTCAACCGGCTGTTCGACCCGAAGAACGATCCGGATGAGGTGGTGATCGACTTCTACGACTCGCGCGTTGCCGATCACTCGGGGTTGGAGGCGATCGACGGCCTTGCCGAACGCTACCTGCGCGCGGGCAAGACGCTGCACTTCAAGCACCTCAGCGAAGAATGCCGCATCCTGCTCGACAAGGCGGGTGACCTGGTCGAGGTCAACCTGATGGAAGACCCCAGGTACCGGGTTGCCGACGACCGGCTCGCCTGATCCCGAATACTCTCAGGCGGTGAGCAGGCGCACCTGGTCCGGGTCGAGGGCAAGGTCGATCACCTCGCCGACCTCGAAACTCCCCGCACCCAGCTGGTGCACATCGTCGACCTGTACATCCTGGCCGTCCAAATCCACGACGTAGCGGATCAGGTTACCGAGAAACTCGCGGTGTCGGATGCGGCCGGAAAAACGGACCTGGTCGTTGTCCACTGCCCCGCCCGGATCGACGATGGAAAGGTTCTGCGGCCGAAACATGGCCGTTGCGCGGGCCTCACTCGATCCGGCGCCGTGCAGCGGGATGTCCAGCCCACCGGCCGTGCGCAAGACCTGCCTGTCACCGCTGCCCTGCACCTCGCCTTCCAGCAGGTTTGCGGTGCCGAGAAAACGCGCCACGAACCGGTTCGCCGGATCGTCGTACATCGCCATCGGCGAGCCGACCTGCTGCAGGATGCCGTCGTTCAACACCGCCATGCGGTCGGCGACCGTGTTCGCCTCCTCCTGGTCATGGGTGACGAAAATGGTGGTGATACCCAGGCGACGCTGCAGCTCGCGGATCTCGCTGCGCATGCGGATGCGCAGGTTGGCATCCAGGTTGGAGAGCGGTTCGTCGAGCAACAGGACACGCGGCTCGACCACGATGGTGCGTGCCAGGGCCACGCGCTGCTGCTGGCCGCCGGATAGCTGCGACGGGCGACGATCGGCGTACTCGCGCAGCCCAACCACGTCGAGGGCCGCGTCGACACGCTCGCGAACCTCGGAAGCCGGCAGCCGCCGCTCCTCAAGGCCGAAGGCCACGTTGCGCTGGACCGACATGTGCGGCCACAGGGCGTAGTTCTGAAACACCATGCCCACGTTGCGCTTCCAGGGCGGCAGCCGCGCAATATCTTCGCCGTCGATCAGCACCTGTCCCTCGGGCGTCGGCCCAAAGCCCGCGATCAGGCGCAACAGGGTGGATTTGCCGGAACCCGAGGGCCCCAGGAAGGCAAAGAACTCGCCCGCCTCGATATCCAGGTCGATGTCGCGCAGCACGACATTGTCGCCAAAGGCCAGGCCGACGTTGCGCAGCTGAACGGTGACACTTTTCAAGTCCAATTGAATACTCCAGTTGACTACGCCGGGGTTGTTCCGACCTCGGCGACAACGCGATCGCTGGTACGCAACCGCCGTCCGCGCTCGATGATGCGATGAGAGAAGTACGTACCCAGACCGACGATCACGACCGCGATCATCCCGAGCGCAGCACCCGGCCCGCGACCGGCCGCCGACTGCATGAAGACATAGATGCCGTAGGCCAGTGGTGCGTCGGACTGCTGGCTGACCAGCATCAGGGTGGCCGAGAGTTCCACGGCGGCGGTGGCGAAACTGGTGACGAAACCGGCCAGGATGCCACCGGACATCAGTGGCACCACGATGCGCCACACGGTACGCGAAGTGGTGGCACCGAGGTTCTCGGCCGCCTCTTCCAGGGTGACGCTCACCTGCTGCAGCGCAGCCACGCAGGCACGCAAGGCATAGGGCAGACGGCGTATGGACAAGGCGATCACCAGGATCACCCACCACGAAGCCAGGGGCTGGTCGCTGAACGGCACCTCCACGCCGTGAAACACGCGCAGATAGCCGATACCCAGCACCACGCCCGGTACGGCAAGCCCGGCAGTCGCCACGTAGTCCAGCCACTTGCGTCCGGGGATACCGGTGCGCCAGACGATATAGGCGATTGCCGTACCGAGAATGACATCGATGCTGGCCGCCAGGCCTGCATACAGCAAGGTGTTGGTGATGTACTGCGACGATGTCGCGAACACGCGCAGGTAGTGCTCGAGCGTATAGCCGTCCGGCAGCACCGCGAACGACCATACGGTGCCGAAGGACAGCAACAACAGGCCGATGTGCGGCGCCAGCACCAGTGCCAGGATGAGGAAGATCACGCTATAGGCACCCACCTTTTCCCAGGGGCGGAGATCACGTTTCAGCAGCCCGCCGCCGCCCTTCTGCACCGAGGCGTAATCGCGCCCTCGAAATGCGCGGAATGACGCCCAAAGCGAGAATATCGAGAACAACACCAATATGACCGAGATCACGTAACCCATCGGGTCAGTGATGCCGATGGAGCTGATGCGCAGGTAGGCCTGCGGGGCCAACATCTTGTTCACGTTCAGCAACAACGGCGTGCCCAGGTCGTCGAACACCTTCAGAAACACCAGCGAGGCGCCGGCCACGTAGCCTGGCATGGCCAGCGGAAACACGATGCGCCGGAAAAGGCGCATACCGCTGCTGCCCAGGTTCTGAGCCGATTCCTCCAGCGAGCGGTCGATGTTGGCGAGACTGGCAGCCAGATTGGTCAGGATGAACGGGAAATAATGGATGCTTTCCACCAGGATGACCCCGTTGAGCCCGTCCATGAACGGGACGGTGAAACCAAAGTATTCATCCAGCAGCAGGTTGACGCTGCCATTGCTGCCGAACAGCAACTGCATGGCCACGGCACCGACGAACGGCGGCATGATCAGCGGTATGACACCGAGCGTCTGGATCACCAGCGCCCCGCCGAAATTGAACCGGGTGGTGAAATAGGCCAGCGGTATGGCGATAGCGCTCGCCAGCATCACCGACATGCCCGCCACGTACAGGGAGTTCCAGAACGACTCACGGAACAGCGAGGTGTTGAAGAAATCCTGGAAATTGACCAGCGTGAATGCGCCGGTACCCGGGTCCTGGAAGGCCACCAGGATGACCTTGAGTACCGGGATCACCAGAAAGGCGATTAGAAAGAAGGCGAGGGCCAGGCCGACGCCGGCCGGACCCCATCGCATACGGCTGGCTGAAGACATCTTGCAGAAATGATCCTGAACGGCGGCGGCCCGGGTCACCCCGGGCCACTCGTGGGAGGTCTATTTCGCCAGTGCGAGCGCCTGGCCGGCCAGTTCTTCGGCCTTGCTGTAATTGGCACGCGCAAAACTGTCCCAATCCTGCTCCACCTCGGCCTGGCGCTGCGGCACCTCGTCGGTCTGCTTCTTGCGTTTCTTGGTGAAGATCGCCGCAAACGCAGGGTCATTCGCCTCGGCCTCGGTAACCGGCATCGCCGCGATCGCCTCGCGGGCCTCGTCAAGCATTGCCTGTGCCGCCGCGTTGGGTTTCTTGGCCAGCGCGGCTTCGGCCTTGTACACCGCCAGCGTCGCGGCCTGCAGCTCCTCGGCCCGGAAGGTGATCAGCTGATCGAACAATGAATTGACCAGGTTGTAACGCCCCTCGGAGAGATCCGAATCGAACTTGACCGCCGCACCGATGGACTTGTCCTCGAACGGATTGGGCAGACCCTCCGGTGCCTTGGCATAGATCGCCGGCTTGACCGGAAGGCGCTGTATCTTGGGATCGAACAGGAGCTCCTGACCTTCGTCGGACAACAGGTAATCGATAAAGGCCGCCGCCGCCTCGGGATGCGGGGCATCCTTCACCATGCCGACGTTGGCCGGAACCAGCGCGGTGATGGTCGGGTAGACGAACTCGACCGGGAAGCCGGACGCCTTGGACGAGAAACCGAAGAAATCGATCACGATCCCGAGACCGAACTCACCGCTGTTCACACCATCGGGGACGCCGAAACTGCGCTCGGTGATGGTCTTGAAGTTGCCCGCCATCTCCTTCATGGTCGCCCAGCCCTTGTCCCAACCCTCGCCCTGCAGGATCGCCTCGACCGTGAGGTGCGTGGTGCCGGAGCGCGAAGGGGCCGACATGCCGACGTGACCGAAATAGACCGGGGCCTTCAGGTCATCCCATTCTTTGGGCACCGGGATCTTCTTTGCATCCAGATACCGCGTGTTGTACATGATGCCGTAGCCCGACGCGGCAAAGCCGAAGAACTGACCATCCGGGTCGTTGATCGGGAAGGACCCGATCTTGTCCGGGATGCCCTCCGATTTCGGTTGGTAGGGCTGCAGCAGGCCCTTGCCCTTGAGCACACCGAATGCATCCGGCGCCGACACCCAGAACAGGTCCGTGGTGTTGTTGCCGGCCGTCTCCTGGATGTACTTGACCCCGGCGGAGGTCTTCTTGTTCAGCACCTCGACCTTGGTGCCCGGGTGATGGCGCTCGAATGCGGCCTGAAAGACACTGGTGAGATCTTCCGGGAACGAGGTGACGATGACCAGCTTGTCTTCCATGGCATGGGCCAGGGTGAACAATGGGCTGATCATCAGGGCAGCCAACAAGCCCCGGGGCCAAAGGGCAGACAGTTTCATGCGGTTTCCTCTCCTTTGCGACGCGAACGCGATCCGGGTCGACGTGTTCTAGTTATTCCTGAGCCAAGTATGCTGACAAATCCGACACTTGCAATACGGCTTTGAAGTCTCCGACCGAGAATCAGCACGGAAGCTTCCTTCCCCCACCTGGAGAAGGACAGCATGAGGGACAAGACGAAGGCTTAGCCGTGTCGGCCCTCCTCCAGACGGAGAGAACGCCGCAATCCGCAGTATCGGGAATCTGGCCGTACCCGGTGCCTACTGCACGCTCCCAAAGGAAGGATTCACCGCACCGGCGGGCACAGGCAGGCCGGCCAGTCGGCAACCCTGCGCGACGGGTCCGCCAGGGAAAAGCCGGTATAGAAACTTCATACCACCCCGGGTGTGAAATCTCTCGTCCAGGGCATCATGCAACTCACGCATGTTCAGGTCCGGCTTGTCGTGCCCGGCAAAATACGCCTGCAAAGCGGCGAGCATTTCGAAATGGTCCGGCCCAAGCTCCAGTCCCTCCTCCCTCGCCAGGGCGACGGCATCACCCTGGTCCCAGTTTGCAGGGGCGAAAGGAAACTGGGGGGTCCTCCCTGCAGGGCCATTGTCCACGCTGGTTGTACTCATCGCGCATACCTCCTTTTCGACGACGATATCGGCCGGCCGATAAGGGGCCGGCATAAAACCAAGTAATCTGGTAGGCTTTTACATTAAATATAGCCGACCATCGGAATACCGGGTGGTTCGAATCCGGAAATATGGTCATCCGAGGTAAAGAAATCCTCTTAACCCGGGTCGCATTGGCGACATACTCCCAAGGCACCCCGCGACAACCAGGATCCCAACATGTCCGACACCTTCAAGGCCCTTGTCCTCACCCAGGAAGACGGCAAGACCGTCAGCACCATCAAACAGATCAGCAACGCCGACCTGCCCGAGGGCGATGTCCTGCTGGCCGTGGAGTATTCGAGTCTCAACTACAAAGACGGCCTGGCGATCACCGGCAAGGGCAAGATCGTGCGTCAGTGGCCGCTGGTACCCGGGATCGATCTCGCGGGCAGCGTGCTGGAATCATCCAGCCCCGACTACAAGGCCGGTGACCGCGTGGTCCTGACCGGCTGGAGCGTGGGCGAGAAATACTGGGGCGGCTACAGCCAACGCCAGCGGGTGCAGTCGAAGTGGCTGGTGCCGCTGCCCGAGGGCCTGGACAGCAAACTGGCCATGACCATAGGCACCGCCGGCTTCACCGCCATGCTGTGCGTCATGACCCTGGAAGAGGCCGGGGTGACCCCGGACAAGGGCACCGTGCTGGTCACCGGCGCATCGGGCGGGGTTGGCAGCGTTGCGGTGGCGATCCTGGCCAAGCTCGGCTACACCGTGGCCGCGGTCAGCGCCAAGCCGGATGCGGATGATTTCCTGCGCAGCCTGGGTGCCAGCGAGATACTGACCCGTGAAGAGATGAGTGCCCCGCCGCGCGCATTGGAGGGACAGCGCTGGGCAGGCGCGGTCGATGTGGTCGGGACCACCACGCTGGCGCGGGTCCTCGCCGAAATGGATTACGGCGGCTGCGTGGCCGCCTGCGGGCTTGCCGGTGGCGCCGATCTGCCGACCACGGTGATGCCGTTCATCCTGCGCAACGTCAGCCTGCGCGGCGTTGATTCGGTGATGTGCCCGGTCGACCGACGCAAGCTGGCCTGGCAGCGACTGGTAAACGACCTGCCGGCGAAGGCGCTCGGCGAGATCGGCCAGGTCGCCAGCCTGGAGCAGCTGCCGGAACTGGCGGAGAAGATCACCACCGGTGGTGTCCGCGGGCGCGTAATCGTCGACCTCAACGCCTGACTGTCCGCATTGCAGGTCAGGCTTTGCCTGACATTGATGGCGGGCACAGCCCGCCCTACACCGCAATATTCAACAAGTTACCCTTGTCATACGGAACGGCGGGCGTGGCACTTAATTAAAACAAACGTTTGATTTATTGCCGCCCGGGCGTTAGAGTCGCCACGGATCAGCAGCCAGGCAGCAGCAAAGAATGGCCACCCGGAACACCCACAGGGCGCAGACCGACACCAGGACACGCCTGCTGCGGACCTCGCTCGCGATTTTTGCGCATCGCGATTTCGAGGCAGTCAGCATCCGCGAGATCGTCGAGCAGGCGGGGGCAAATATCGCCGCCATCTCCTACCATTTCGGCGGCAAGCAGGGCCTCTACCTGGCCACAGCGGAATTCCTCGCCGATACCCTGCATGGGGAACTCGGGCCGATGCTCGCGCACACCAGGGCGGGCGCTGAAGCGGCCGACCGCGATGCCGCCATGAGCCTGCTGGACGGGATGATCCGGCACCTGGTGCATCATCTGGTCGTCGACCGGCTGGGCGATGATGCGGCGGGTTTTATTCTGCGTGAGCAACATCAACCAACGGCGGCCTTCGATATCCTCTACGACAGGCTGATGCTGCCGATCGAGCGAACTTATCAGCTGCTGGTTTCGCGCATACTGGACCGCAGCGGGTCCGACAACCGCCAAGAAGTCCTGATCACGCATGCCCTCATCGGCCAGATCCTCGCATTTCGCGCTGCACGCACCACGGTGTTGCGGCGCCTCGATCAGGCCGACTTCTCCGAACGGGACGCCGGCGAGATAGCGGACACCATCAGCAAGCTTTCCCTCAACGCCCTGCGGACCGAATCCAGGCGGGACAATTCGTGATGAATGAGACCAAGCAGTCAAACTGGCGCGCACTCTGGGTGCTGCCGCCCCTCGCCATCGGCATCCTGGTGGTCATCTTCATGGCCAGTGGCAAACAGCCACCGGCCAAGGCCGAGGTCGGCGAGCCCAGCCAATCCGTGCGCGTGGTCGAAGCCATGTCCGTCGATCTGGTCCCCGAGGCCACGGGTTATGGCGAGGTGCAACCCGGCAAGGTCTGGGCCGCCGTGGCCCAGGTTGCAGGCAGGGTGCTCGAGACCTACCCGAACCTGCGCAATGGCGAGATTGTCCCGGCGGGCACCCCGCTGTTCCGTATCGACCCGGTCGACTATGAGCTCAAGCTTGCGCAGGCAAGGGCCGAGCTGGCCGAGCTGGACGTGCAGGAGCAGAACGCCGGGGCCTCGCTCGCGATCGATCAGAGCAACCAGCGCCTGGCACAACGCGAGACGGAGCGGATCAGCAAACTGTCGAAAAAGGGCACGGCCTCGCAGAGTGATGTGGACAATGCCGAACGCACCATGTTGAACGCGCGCACCGCGGTTCAGAATACCGCGAACATCCTCGCGCTCCTGCCGACCCAGCGGCGCCTGCTCGAGGCCAAGGTGAGCCAGGCCGAACGCGACCTCGCGAACACCAGCGTGAGCGCGCCCTTCAATCTGCGCATCGCCGAACTCGCGATCGAGAAGGACCAGTACGTCGGTATCGGCCAGACCCTGTTCAAGGGCGACGCCGTCGAAAGCGTGGAGATCGTGGCACAGGTCGCCATCTCTTCGCTGCGCACCCTGTTCGCCGGGCGCGAAGAACCGATACCCGCGATCGCGGATCTGCAGAACGGGCTGCAGAACTTCACCGGTTTCCGGCCCGTGGTGCGCATGGATATGGGCCGGGAGACGGCCGAGTGGGAGGCCCGGTTCATCCGCTTCAGCGACCAGGTCGATCCACAGACGCGCACCATCGGCGTGGTGATCAGCGTCGACAATCCGTTCAAAAAGGTCATCCCCGGCAAACGCCCGCCGCTGACCAAGGGCATGTTCGTCCAGGTGGTTATCCGCGGGTACACGCAGAGCAATCGAATCGTTCTGCCGCGCAGTGCGGTCCGCTCCGGCAAGGTCTATCGGGTCGGCAATGACCAACGCCTGCAGGTTCGCCCGGTATCCATCCTGTTCAGCCAGGGGCCGCTCAGTGTCATCAGCAGCGGCATCGAGCCCGGTGATCAGATCGTGGTCAGCGACCCCATACCCGTCGTTGAGGGCATGCTGCTGAACCCGGTTCCGGATGAGGCCCTGCAGGCACAGATTCTGGCGGCTGCGCGAGGCGAGCAATGATCGCCTGGTTCGCCCGCCACCCGACCGCGGCCAACCTCTTCATGGCCGCGATCATGATCCTCGGGATCGTTTCCCTGCCCGGCCTGCAGCGCGAGACCTTCCCCGAGATCCAGAACGACAAGGTCGAGGTGCGAGTGGTGTACAAGGGCGCGACCACCGACGAGGTCGAGGATGCCATCTGCCGACGTCTGGAGGACGCCCTGGACAGCATCACGGATATCGACGAGACGCGCTGCGAGGCACGCGAGGGCCTGGGTATCGCCACCGCGGTCATGCGCGAGGGCGCTCAGATGACGCGCTTTCTCGACGATGTGAAATCAGAGGTCGACGCCATCGACGATTTCCCGGATCAGACGGAACTGCCCGTGGTTGCGGAACTCGGCCGGACCGATGCCGTGGTCTCGATCGCGATCACCGGCCCCGAGGACCCGGTCGCGCTCAAGGCCTATGCCGAGGACGTCAAATCCCGCCTGCAGACCTTGCGGGAATTTTCCACCGTCACCATAAAGGGCTTTTCCAACCACCAGATCCGCATCGAGGTGGACGCGGCGACCCTGCGCCGCTTCGGGCTGTCTGCGTCCGATATCGCCAATGCACTGCAGCGCCAGAGTATCAGCAGCCCCGCAGGTGAGCTGGAGGGCGAACAGGAGAACGTCCTGCTGCGCTTCGATGACCAGCGCAAGACCGCCGCGGAATTCGAAAACCTGGTGATCATCTCAGGCAGCAGCGGGGCCGCGATCCGGCTGGGTGAGATCGCCACCATCAGCGACCGTTTCGAGCTCGACGAGGAAAAGGTCCTGTTCAACGGCCGGCGCGCGGCCATCCTGGATATCACAAAGACGCGTGCGCAGGACATACTCACCGCCTTTGGCGCGGTCAGCGACTTTGTCGCCGCGGAGAACGAACGCGTCCCGCCGGGGGTCCGGCTCACACTGACGCAGGATCGCTCGTCGATCGTCAGTGACCGCCTCAATATGCTGACCCGCAACGGTGTCCAGGGACTGATCGCGGTATTCCTGATTCTTTGGCTGTTCTTCAGCTTCCGCTACAGCTTCTGGGTCACCATGGGGTTGCCGGTGTCCTTTCTGGGCGCGTTGTTCGTGCTGCCCGCGCTGGGCGTGACCATCAACATGATCTCCATGGTGGGGCTGCTGATCGGGATCGGCCTGCTGATGGACGACGCCATCGTGATCGCTGAGAACATCGCCGCGCGTCTGAACAAGGGCGAGAAACCCCTGCAGGCAGCCATCACCGGGGTGATCCAGGTACTGCCCGGTATCGCCTCATCCTTTGCCACGACCCTGCTGGTGTTCGGGTCCCTGGCCTTCATCACCGGGGAGATCGGTCAGGTCCTGCGCATCATGCCGATCGTCCTGATCGTGGTCCTCACGGTGAGCCTGATCGAGGCCTTCCTGATCCTGCCCAGCCATCTCGGCCACTCGCTGATGCATATGCACAAGCGCGAACCCAGCCGCTTTCGTGCCGCTTTTGAGCGCGGTTTCGCCCGATTCCGCGACCGCTACTTCGCCGCAGTGCTGGACAAGGCCATCCAGCAACGTTACCTGACCGTCGGACTGGTGCTGATGCTGATGCTGTTTGCGATCGCCATGCCGGTCGGCGGCAAGCTCAAGTTCACCGGTTTTCCGGATATCGAAGGCGACGTGCTGGAGGCACGTATCCTGCTGCCACAGGGCACCCCGCTGTCCAGGACCGAGGACATCGTCGACCACCTGCAGGACGTGGTCTGGTCCATCAATGATGAACTCAAGGCACAGCAGCCGGAGGGTCAGGACCTGGTTCAAAACCTGACCGTGATATTCGGCGAGAATCCCGATGCCTACGAGACCGGTCCGCATGTGGCGCGTATCGTGGTCGACCTGCTCAGTGCCGAGGTGAGAAACACCGGGCTGGAGGACTTCCGCAACCGCTGGCGCGACCAGGTCGGCTCAATGACAGACGTCATCGCACTCAAGTTCGCGGAACCGGCGGTCGGCCCCGGCGGGCGTGCCATCGACGTGCGCCTGATCGGTACGGACCTGGACGAGATCAAGGCGGCCGCGCTGGAGCTCAAGACCTGGTTCGGCGGCTTCGACGGCGTGATCGACCTGAGTGACGACCTACGCCCGGGCAAACGCGAGTACCGTCTGCACCTCAAGGACAGCGCCGGTGTGCTCGGCCTGGACGCCAGTAACATTGCAAACCAGGTGCGCGCGGCCTTCCAGGGCTTCAAGACCGACGAGTTTCCGCTGGGACCCGAGACCTACGAGGTCGAGCTGCGCCTGGCACCGGGCGACCGCAGCAACCTCGCCGACCTCGAGCAGCTGAGCATCGTCGGCCCGGACAACAAGCTGATCCCGCTCCCGGAGGTCGCCGGGGTGGAGGAGGCACGGGGCTGGGCAAGGATCAACCGTATCGACGGTCGCCGTACCGTGACCATCCAGGGTGATGTCGATCGCGCGCGCGCCAATGCGCAGGAACTGCTCGACACTGCCAAGGCCGATTTCTTTCCGCGGCTGCAGGAACGTTATCCCTCGATCAAGATCGACATCCAGGGCGAGAGTGACGAATCGGCCAAGACCGGCGGTTCGATCGTCCGCAATGTCCTGCTCGGCATGATCGGCGTTTACATGCTGCTGGCACTGCAGTTCCGCGGCTACCTTGCACCGATCACCGTGATGTCGGTGATCCCCACCGCGCTGATCGGCGTGGTCTTTGGCCACATGGCGCTGGGGCTCGATCTCACCCTGCCGAGCATCATCGGCATGGCATCCCTGTTCGGCGTGGTGGTGAACGACTCGATCCTGTTGGTGGTGTTCATTCGCGACGAACGCGCGGCCGGGGTTCCGGTCAGGCAGGCCGCCCGGCATGCCGCCATCGCGCGTTTCCGTCCGATCCTGCTGACCTCGGTGACGACCATCGCCGGCCTGACGCCTCTGCTGCTGGAGAAAAGCCTGCAGGCGCAGATCCTGATCCCGCTGGCGGCCAGCCTCGCATTCGGCCTGATGTCAGCGACCCTTATCGCGCTGTTCCTGGTGCCGGCGATCTACTGCATCCTGGACGACTTCAATGCACTTGGAGAGGTCGGGGCCGCCTCGGTGACATCACCCTGAAACCTGTACCGGCAGGTCGGGCCCTGCCCGACGATGACGGTGGGCACAGCCCACCCTACCCTGACCACCCCGCTACCCCGGCACCCCGTAGGTCGGGCTGTGCCCGACGATGGCGGTGGGCACAGCCCACCCTACTTTTGAACTTTTGACTTCCGGCTTACTCCTCGCATTCTGCCGGCTGATTGTGCAGACGAACCGGTGCCGCCGGCCGCTTGCGGCGGAGGCGCATGTTCAGCATCTCGACACCGAGCGAGAAGGCCATGGCAAAGTAGATATAGCCCTTCGGGATATGGAAGCCGACACCCTCACCCACCAGCGCCACGCCGATCAGGATCAGGAAAGACAGTGCCAGCATCTTGATGGCGGGGTGACGTTCGACGAACCTCCCGACCGGCCCGGCCGCCCACATCATGACCAGTACCGCCGCCACGATAGCGGCAACCATGACCGGGATCTGGTCGACCAGGCCGACCGCGGTGATCACGGAGTCGAGCGAAAAGATGATGTCCAGCACGCCGATCTGCACGATCACGCCCCAGAACCCCGCCTTTGCCGCGCCGCCGACCTCGTGTTCCTCCGGGCCCTCCAGCGCGGAATGGATCTCCATCGTGCTCTTTGCGATCAGGAACAGCCCGCCGAAGAAGAGGATCAGGTCCCTGCCGGACAGCCCGTAGCCGATGACTTCGAACAAAGGCTCGGTCAGGCGCATCACCCAGGCCAGGGACAGCAGCAACAGGATGCGCGTGCCCATCGCCAACATCAGGCCGAGGCGACGCGCCTTGTCGCGCTGCGATTCCGGCAGGCGGTTGGCCAGGATGGTGATGAAGATGATGTTGTCTATCCCGAGGACGATCTCGAGTGCGGCGAGCGTGATGAATGCCACCCAGGCCTGCGGGTCGAGCAGTAACTCCATGATGCGGATGTCAGCCATGCTTTGAACGGCCGGCTATTTTGCGCCGTTGCGCGGCGATTTCCCAGCACGGGGCAAATCGTCCCTGCACCGCTTGCTGCGCCCTGACCGTTGGCCGGTGCCGGGTCATGAACGGTCTTCCGCAGTACACTTGGGCCTGATCCGTTTTCCGTGGCCGCCAACTCCATGAGCAGACCGACGTTCGCCATCATCGACACCCAGGCCTTCGTGGC
Organism: uncultured Gammaproteobacteria bacterium; assembly: GCA_963753845.1. GTDB lineage: Bacteria > Pseudomonadota > Gammaproteobacteria > Chromatiales > Chromatiaceae > Thiosocius. Next base: position 47,674 of record CAVWEI010000021.1, on the reverse strand, counting down.
CAACTACCGTTATGCCAAATCGCTGGCACCGCAGTCCCGGGCACTGGCCGTGGTCAAGGCCAATGCCTACGGCCATGGTGCGGTGCCGTTGGCACGGGCCCTGGCGCCCGAGGCCGATGCCTTCGGCGTGGCCTGCAGCGAGGAGGCGATGGAACTGCGCGAATCCGGGATACGCAATCCGATCGTCCTGATGGAGGGTGTATTCGAACCGGCGGAGCTGGCCAACGCGGCCCTGCACGGTTTCACGGTCGCGGTTCATACCCACGCCCAGCTGGAGTGGCTGCTCTCTGCCCACCTGGCAAGCCCGCTGACTGTCTGGCTGAAGGTCGACACCGGGATGCACCGGCTCGGATTCGCCACAGATGACCTGGCAGGAGTGCATGCCCGTCTGAGCGAAAGCCCGAACGTCGATCAGGTGATCCTGATGTCGCATTTCGCCTGTGCGGACGACACCGCCAGCTCCGCGACCGAACGCCAGCTCGATCTTTTCCGACAGTCCAGCGGCGCAATCGAGGCCCCTGTCAGCCTGGCGAATTCCTCGGCGATCCTGGCCTGGCCGCAGGCACACGGCGACTGGGTCCGCCCCGGCATCATGCTTTACGGGAGTTCGCCACTGTGCTCGGACCACGCGGCCGCCCACCCCCTGCTCCCGGTGATGCACCTGGAATCGCGACTGATCGCCATCCACGAGCTGGCCGCGGGCGAGTCGATCGGGTACGGGGCCCGCTATACCTGCAGCAAACCGACGCGGGTGGGGGTCGTGGCGATCGGCTATGCAGACGGCTATCCGCGCCATGCACCGGACGGCACGCCCGCCGCCGTGAACGACCGGCGCACCCGGATCATCGGGCGCGTCTCGATGGACATGCTGACCCTCGACCTGAGCGAACAGCCCGAGGCGCAGCTCGGAGACAGGGTTCAGCTATGGGGCGACCTGGTCAGCGCCAACGAGGTCGCGGGCCCGAGCGAAACCATCGCCTACGAGCTGTTCACCGGCATCACCCGCAGGGTCCATTTTCAGTACCGCTGAAAGGCGGCGTAGCATGGGCCACTGCCCTGCGTCATCCGCCGACCCGGCCGAACAACAGCGCTTCCCGGGCGCCCGACGCCGCAGGCTGAGCCTGCCAGAACCCCCTTGGCGCTTCAGAATCCGCCTGGTTTGCCGATTTACATAACCTGTTATGTGCGGGTCCCAGGCGACATGTCCAGAACCCGTATTCGGAATCTGACCACGGGGAAAAGATGTCAAGCCGATACTCGCGTCGATTGGTTTTTCCGTTAACGGCCGTCTTGTTCTGCAGCGTATCCTTGGCCGCGGACCCCCTGGCCGTGCGCTATTACGAGGATGCGGTGGCGCGCTTCAATGACGGCGACGCCAAGAGCGCAATGATCCAGCTGAAGAACGCCCTGCAGCGCGACCCGGGACAGCTCTCGGCCAAGATCCTGCTCGGACGTGCCCATCTCGCGCTCGGCGAACCCCACCTGGCCGAGGAGGAGCTGCTACAGGCGAAGCAGCTCGGTGCCGACCCGCTGCTGGTCGCGCTGCCGCTGGCCAGGGCGCACAACGAGACCGGCAAATACGACGAGAATATCCGCGACATCGTCCCTATCCAGTTCCCGCGGGGGCAGCAGCCCGACCTTTGGACCGAGCTCGGACTGGCCCGGCTCTACAAGAAGGACCTGGACGGCGCACGGATCGCATTCGAAGAGGCTCTGAAAATCTATCCCGGACACACTGGCGCCCGGGTGGGCATGGCACGCATCCCGCTTGAGGCGCAGGACTTTGCCGCCGCGCAGCAGCTGGCGGACGCGATCATCGGCACGGCGCCGGACGCTGCCGAGGCCTGGTACATAAAGGGGGCCGCGGCGCATGCGCAAGGGCGCTTCAAGGAGGCGGCCGAAGCCTACGGCAAGGCCTATGAGCTCGATCCGCAGCACCGCCAGGCCGCGCTGGGCGAGGCCACCGCGCTGCTCGAGGCGGGCAAACCTGCAACCGCCGCGGCCCTGCTCAATGCACTGCGCAGCGATTTCCCGGCGAGCCCGGTCGTCCCCTACCTGCAGTCCGAGGCTTACCGGGCGATGGGCAACCGGCAGGAGGCCGACAGCGCGCGCGCGGCGGCGTCCACCATCATTGGCCGCTTCTCGCCGTCGGACATCGACCACCACCCCACCGACCTCCTGCTGTTCGGCACCATCGCCTTCGAGAGCAGTCATCTCGAGACCGCCTACAAGTTCCTCGCGGCCTACGTGAAAAAAAACGGCGGCGACTTACAGGGCCGCAAAATGCTTGGCAAGACCCTGCTGGCGCTGGGAAAACCCAGCGAGGCGCAGCGCATACTGGTACGCCTCTCGACCAGCGGTCAGGCCGACGCCGAGGCGCTGGCGCTGCTCGGCGACGCCAACCTGCAGCTCGGTGACGCTCCGGCGGCAGACCGCTACTACCGCGACGCGCTACAGAACCACAAGGGCGGCCCGGCCATCGTGCGCCGCCTGGGCATGACCCAGTTTCAGAGCGGCCGCCGCGAACAGGCCCTGGGGACCCTGCAGGCACTGGTCGACCAGACCAGTGGCGCGGCCAGCAATGACACGGCGCTGCTGCTGGGCCTGCTCTATTACAGCGAGGACCGCTTCAACGAGGCCGGCGGCATCGCCGACCGGCTGGTCAAGGAAAATCCGATCAACCACACCGCACGCAACCTGCAGGGCCTGGTCGCGCTGGCCCGCGGCGACGGCGCGCGGGGACGCGAGATCCTCGAGGCGATTGTCGCGGAAAAGCCGGACTTCCGCCCGGCGCGCTACAATCTGGTCAAGCTCGACGTCGCACAGGGCCGCCCGGACGCGGCCGCGGCCGCGCTGCAGCAGATGCTGGCCCGCGACCCGAACGACGTGCGGGCATTGCTGGAGTCCGCACGGCTGGCACAAGCCCGGGGCAACCAGCGGGCGGCCATCGCGCAGCTGGAGAAGCTGCGCGAGGTCGAGCCGGACAACATTCTGGGCAACATCGAGCTGATCAACGCCTACCTCGCGGCCGGCGAGACCTCGCAAGCAATGGGGCGCGCGGTCGCGCTCAATCGCCTGGTGCCCAATGAGTTCCTGGTCAAGGACGCGATCGCGAGGGTGCATATCGCCAGCGGCGACAACACCGATGCCGCGATCGCGCTGAAGGACGTCGCGCGCCTGGCAGCCGAAGACCCCGAGCGCCTGGTCTACACCGCACGGATGCAGTCGCTCGCCGGTGCCGTCGAAGATGCGGCCTGGTCGCTGACCAAGGCGCTGTCGGCTCAGCCCGGGAACGACACCGCACGCAACGATCTGGCCGCCGCGCTGTCGGGCCTGCGCAAATACCCCGAAGCCGAGGCCGAGCTGCAGATCGCGCTGGGGCGCAACCCCGACAACCCGCGCAGCCTGGCGCTGCTGGCCGACGTGCGTATGGCGCAGGGCCGGACGGACGATGCGATCGCGCTGTATCGGCGATCGCAGGCGGCCGCCGACACGCCGAGGCTGGCGGTCAGCCTGCACCGCGCGCTGATGACCGCCGGCAGGGAGGACGAGGCGCTAAATACCCTTAGGGACTGGCACAAGCGGCGCCCCGGTGTACCTCTGGTCATGGACCTGCTGGCGCGTCATCTGCAGTACGCGGGCGACCGGGCCGGGGCCCTCGAACTGCGCGAGCAACTGGTGGGGCTGACGCCAGACGATCCCACGGCGTGGAAGAACCTAGCCGACTCGCTGTCGAACGTCGACAACGAGCGCGCGCTGAAGGCTGCCCTCAAGGCCCACGACCTGGCACCGAACGACCCCGGTGTGCTCGATACCCTGGGTTGGACCTTTACCCAGTTGGGCGAGCTTGACAAGGGCCTGGCCCACCTCCGCGAGGCGCTGGCGCGCGAGGCCGGTTCGGCGACCATCCGCTACCACCTGGCCGTCGCGCTGCAGGAGTATGGAAACACCACCGCGGCCCGCCGGGAGCTGGAGCAGGCGCTGCGGCTGTCACAGAATTTTCCGGAGCGCGCCGAGGCCGTGGCGCGCCTCGAGGCCCTACAACTCGGCCGCTGATCTGCACAACCGCCCCGTTTCCCGCGGCGCCCCTCTCTTCGGCACTGTCCAGTTTTTTTACAGGCACCCGTACCCCGACGCCGGACTGTCGAGAATGTTCTTCTTGAGATTGAAAATACCATCGAAAAGCTTTTTAACCAGTTGTTTTTCTTATTAATGTTTTCTCGACCGGGGGCCAGGCAATCAGGATGGGCGTTGTCGGCACAATTCCTGCAGCCCAAGAATTTAAACGGTTCTATTCGAAGCACCTCCGAATAACAAGACAACTGCGGGTCGTTGACATGAAGAAATGGCAATTCCTGATGATAGTGGCACTGGTGGCGGCATCCACCGTGACGTTCGCTGGCAACAAGGGCTACTACCATTCCAAAACGCACAGCAACTGCGGACCGAAGACCCCCCCGTCCGGTGGTGGCGATAGCGCGTGCGTCGTCACCTGGGACTTCACCGAGACGGCGATGGGCACCGGTGATCCCCTTACCTACCCGGGCAGCGATTCGGCCTATACCCTGGTCGTCCAGGGTTTCGCGGTCCGGCGCAATTCCGCAACTTACGGCGGCACGATCTACGATCGCCCGGTGGAGGGCGGAACGCCGGGGCCTGGCAACACGACCGGCGACTACGTGACCGACTATGACGGCAGCAATTATGGAATCGGTGTCCACGCGCAGGGCGAGGCCTACGAGAATGCTTACAGCCACTGGGGCAGTAAGATCGACAACCTGAAGACCGGTTCGGAACCCAATTACGTTCGCGACGCGGTCCTCCTCGATTTCGGCAACTGTGTCGTGTCGATCGATCAGATCGATCTGATCAAGGTGCTCGATACCGACTTCGAGCTGTGGGCTTACTCAGGCACACTTCATCCCGACTCCCCGCCCCAGGATCTGACGCAGCTGGGCGATTACGATGGCTGGGCAACCGATGCCGAGTTCACACTGGTAGATCAGAACTGGAGTAAGGATCGCAGCAATGAACTCGATGCCGTGATCAATGGCACGCCTGTGACCTCGCGCTACTTCGTCCTGATCGCCGGTGGCAACAAGAATGACAGCAACGATGCATTCAGGATTGCGGGCCTCCAGGTCACCTGCGACCCGAACTGCACGCCGAGCGGAGCGCCCGGCGTCCCGGTCCCGGGCACCCTGGCCCTGTTCGCCATCGGCGCCCTGGCCACCCGCCGGCGCCTGCGCAAAGAAAGTTGATAGCAGGCACCGCACGATCCTTTGAAAGCCCGGCCACAGCCGGGCTTTTTTCTTTCGAAGGAGGCGCGCCCAGCGCCGACGGGCCCTGTCAGAAAACCCGACCGCGGCGGGGCTCCCACAATAGGCAGGCGCCCGGGATCAATCCGGCAGTACGATATTCAGCTCCAGGATATCCTGCCTGCCGTTGCTCTCCACGTTGACGGATATGGCATCGTTGTCGACCGCGACATATTTCCGGATGACCTTGAGCAGGTCTTGCTGCAATTGGGGAAGATAAGAGGGCCCGCCGCCGCGACGATCGTGCGCCACCAGAATCTGCAGCCGCTCCTTGGCGATCGAGGCCGAGCCGCTGCTTTTGCGTTGTCTGAAAAAGTCGAGCAGTGCCATGGTCAACCTCCGAACAGGCGGCCCAACAGGCCCTTTTTCTCGACCTTCAGGAAACGGTGCGGCAGGTCATCGCCCAGGTAGCGCGACACCATATCGGTGTATGCCAGCCCGGCGTTGCTTTCGCGGTCGAGGATCACCGGTATGCCGGCATTGGACGCATTGAGCACCGCCGGCGACTCGGGAATCACGCCGATGAGCTCCAGCGACAGGATCTCCTGCACATCCTCCAGGGCCAGCATCTCGCCCCGCTGCACCCGCTCGGGTGAATAGCGCGTCACCAGCAGGTACTCGCGGATACCCTCGAGGTTCTGTTCGGCGCGGCGCGACTTGCTCGACAGGATGCCGATCATGCGATCGGAGTCGCGCACCGAGGAGACCTCCGGGTTGGTGACCACGATGGCATCATCGGCGAAGTACATCGCCATCGTGGCACCGCGTTCGATCCCGGCCGGTGAGTCGCACACGATGAACTCGAATTCCCTGGCAAGTTCTTCGAGAACCTTGCCCACGCCCTCGATCGTGAGGGCGTCCTTGTCGCGGGTCTGCGAGGCCGGCAGGATGAACAGGTTCGGATTGCGCTTGTCCTTGATCAGCGCCTGGCCGACGTTGGCGTCGCCATTGATCACATTGACGAAGTCGTACACGACGCGCCGCTCACAGCCCATGATCAGGTCGAGATTGCGCAGACCGACATCGAAGTCGATCACGACTGTCTTCGAGCCACGCTCGGCCAGCCCCATCGCGAATGCCGCGCTGGTCGTGGTCTTTCCCACACCTCCCTTGCCGGAGGTTACAACAATGATTCTCGCCAACTGATTGCTCCCGGGGACCCATGGTCCGCGTTGGTCAGATGTTTGATGTTTTCCTTGACTGCCCGCTCAGAGCAGTTCGAAGCTCAGGCCCTCGCCGGACAGGAAGATCTGCACGGCGCGGCCCAGGTAACGGCTGTCAAGGTTTTCGCTAACCCGGTAGCGACCGGCTATCGACACCAGCTCCGCAGCCAGTTCGCGGCAGAAGATCCTTGCCCCGGCATCGCCTGAAACCCCGGCCATGGCCCGGCCGCGCAACGGACCGTAGGCGTGTATATTGCCTTCGGCCATCACCTCGGCACCGGAACTGACCCCGGCCAGAAGCACCAGGTCGCCCGCCTCCGCATGGATGCGCTGGCCGGACCTGACCGGCTTCTCGACCACCAGGGTGCGCCCGGCCGGCCGGGCCGACGCCAGCTGCTGCGCTGGCACCACGGCCTTGCGTGCGGCCGGCATGACCGCCAGCTCCAGGGCCGCCGCCTGTTCCTTCTGCTCCGCCGAGGCCCCCCTCACGCCGACCGGGATCATCCCATGTCCGCGCAGCATGCCGACGATCATCGGGAAATCGTCCAATTGCTCGCGACTGGGCAGGGCCGACAGGTCGATCGCCACCGGGGCCTGGTCGAAAAACGCCGGCGAGCGCGCCACATGCTGTGCCAGGAAGGCGTCCAGCGCGACGATATCCATGTTACGCAGCACCAGGGTCGGGATGGTGAACAGCCCGGCCTTCATGTCGAAAGGGGACGAAAGCTTGTCGCTGGGTACAGGGGCCTCGGACACCGATTACGACTCCGGCAGTGAATTCAGGCGGTTGGGTACTGGGGTCCAGAGTCTATATGAATTTACTGCCCGCTGTGACGCGTGCTTCACACTTTTGCCGGCATCGGGCCAGCACCGGGAAACACCCGCATCCAGCCTGCGCCGGGGGAGCAAATCAGTTGGGGAAAAGGGGGTTCATGGCACCCATGGGGCCAGAGATCTCACGCACGTTCTGGCGCATGATGCCCATGCCACCGGTCATATGGTGCATCTGCTGGGCAATGCCGCCCATGGCGTTGGTCATCTGCTGCATATTGATCTCGATACCCACCATCTCGGCATCCATGTCCTGCATGTTCTCGCGAAGTTTGGGCATGACCGCGGTGATTGCCGTCATGTTGCCGGTAATAGGCGCCATCCGCTGCATATGGCGATCGAAACGCTTCACCCGCTGCGCGATGAGATCCATATCGCGATCGACACGGGAGAGATTCCGGTACATGGAATCCATATTGCCCACGATGCCGTTGAGATCCTGGTACAGCACGGTGACGTAATAGACGTTGACGAAGGCCAGAAACACCAGCATCAGCGAGATCACCAGGATAACCTTGTCCGTCATCTTGAAGTGGCGATGACGTTCGTCCAGGTGGAGCTGGGTCTCCCGCCCCAGGCGCGCCATGACCTGGACGATCGGTGTACGTGGGTCGACGCTCATAGGGCACCCCCAAACTGAATCCGCAGCGCAACCGTCGGTCGCCTTGGCCCGGCTGGCCCATGGGACCGGGAATACGCAGTTACCATTTCGCGTTCGCTCTCATGCCTCGGTTCTCAAGGAAACGGGAACATCTTGTTTAGAGTACGGGCCGGCTTGGCAATCCTGTGCATGTCCGCACTCATTGCCTGGACCTCCATGTTCATCGCGTTCATGGTGATCCCTATGTTCTCGACATTCTGTCGTGTACCGGACATCTGCTGTGCGATGCTGAAGACGCTGCCTTCGATGCTCCCGGTGCTGTCAGCGATCGCCTGAATCTCCACCTGCAGGGTCGCAGTGTCCTCCTCGATCGATTTCATCTGCGCGACCTGCTTCTCCATCGATTCGAAGTGTTTCCTTATCTCGACCATGCGCAGCGAGACCGAAGAGAAATGGGTATTCATGGCCCCAACCACATCGGAGATGCGGGTGATCTGGGAACTCAGGGTGAGCAGCAGGACGAGAATCGAAAATGCGATGACGAACAGGATGACTAGACCGGTCCGGATACTGTAGTTGAGGCGATCGCCGAGCGCGTTCTTGACGTCGATCTGGCTGAGGACGATACCTTCGAACGAACTCAGGGCGCGCAGATACTGCTGCTGCAATATCTTGTCGTCAGGAATGCCCCTGGGGTCCACCGGTTCAACTGCCATCGCTTAGCCGCTTCCTTAAACCACTCGCACCATCATCCCGAACTTGGCCACCTCAGAAAATCAAACAGCGGGATCAGCCTCCCGCTGATTTTGACACATTCCGAGACCTCTGATCGAACATGGTACAGAAAACGGTGGCGAAAGGTCAGTCAAGGCGGCCAGGTGCTGATCTGCCGGTGTTCATGACACAACCTTGACGATCTCTCTGGACTGCCGCAACAGTTCACCCGCTTCTATCGGCGGCACCGGCTTCGAGAACCAGAAACCCTGCGCCTCCGGGCACTCCAGGGACACCAGGGCATCGAGTTGCCCCTGCGACTCCACACCCTCTGCGACGACGTTCATATTGAGCATGCGCCCCAGTCCGACGATAGTCTTGATGATCGCCAGGCTCTGGTCTTCGCTGTCGATACGCTGGATGAAGGATCGGTCGATCTTAAGGGTGTCGTAGGAACAGCGTTGCAAGTAGGACAGCGAAGAGTAACCGGTGCCGAAATCATCCATATGGATCTTGACACCGAACTTGCGCAGCTCGTCCAGGACAGCCTGGGTCGCCTCCTCGTGGTCCATGCAGTCGCGTTCGGTCAGCTCCAGCGACAGGTCCTGGGGAGAAAGACCATGCTCCAGCACGATATTCCTGAGGCGCTGGGCAGAATGGTCGGCCCTGAACATGGTCGCCGAGACATTCACGCTCATACCCAACGGAGAGCCGCTGACGAACAGTTTTTGCCATTGTTCGGCCTGCGCGCAGGCCTGTTCGAGCACCCACCAGCTGAGTGTCGACAGCATACCGGTGTCTTCGACCACCGAAAGAAACTTGTCCGGCGACAACATCCCCTTTTCCGGGTGCAACCATCGCAGGAGCGCCTCGAAGGCGACGATACGCCTCTCGGAAAGGGTAACGATCGGCTGGTAATGGACGACAAACTCGCCGCGGGCGAAGGCACGCCGCAGGTCGGTCTCCATATTGAGGCGCGAGATCGCAGCCTGGTGCATGGTGGTATCGAAGATGGCGGTATTCTCGCTTTCCGAGCGCTTTGCCCGGTACATGGCGAGATCCGCATCACGCAGCAGCTCCTCCGGCGACTCGTATTGCTTGGCCACCACCGCAACACCGATGCTGACGCTGGTGTAGACACCCCGGCCGGCTATCGAGAACTCCTGCTGGAACAGGGTGTGAATGCGCTCGGCGACCTGCGCGGTGTCGGACTCGTCCTCGATATCGCTGACCAGAACGGCAAACTCGTCGCCACCCATGCGCGCCACCGTGTCGCCAGGCCGTATCACGCTCATGAGGCGGCGCGCGACCGATACCAGCAGACTGTCCCCCGCCGAATGACCCAGACTGTCATTCACGAACTTGAAGCGGTCAAGATCGAAATACAGCACCGCGAATCGCAGCTGGTTGTCGCGCTTGAACCGACGCAGCGCCTGCTGCAGGCGGTCGATGAAAAGAACACGGTTGGGCAGACCGGTCAGGGCATCGTGCAGGGCGCGATGAATCAGCTGGTGTTCGGTTTCCTTGCGCTTGGCGATGCTGCTGATGGAACCCGCCATGCGCACCGCCTCGCCTTTTTCGTTGGCCAGGATCACGCCACGCGCATAGACCCAGATGTAGTCGCCCTTCTCATGCCGCAGGCGATGCTCGTGTTCGAAATGTCGCCGTTCACCCTCGAGCCTGGCAGAGACGATACGGCGCAGATCCGCAATATCTTCCGGATGTACACGCTCGAGCCAGTCCTGCAGCCGATTGACGACCGCGTCCGGCGACAGACCGACCAGTTCATGCCAGCGTGGCGAAAAATAGGCGGTATCCCCGTCCGCCTCCCAGTCCCAGATACAGTCATTGGCACCGGCCACGGCGAGCGCGTAACGCTCCTTTACCTTCACCAGGGCCTGTTCCGCACGCTGGCGCTCGATCGCATAGAGTATTGCACGGTGCAACAGCGCGGCATTGACCTCGCGCTTGATCAGGTAATCCTGTGCGCCACTGCGCACCGCGCTCGCGGCGGTTCGCTCTTCGCTGCAGTTGGTAAGAATGATTATCGGGATGCTGGGGGCGGCGCCGGAGATGTGTTTGAAGCCTTCAAGCCCCTTGGTGTCGGGAAGATGCAGATCGAGCAGGACCACGCTGGGGCGATGACCTGCACCGATGTCGCTCAGGGCGCCGCTGATACTGCGTACGTGCCGAATGGCGTACTGGTACGAATACCTTTTTGCCAGATACAAACGAACGATTTCCGCTTCCTGCGAGTTATCTTCAACCAGTAGGACGTTGATGGTTTCGCCATTCATCTGTATTTGATCACAATCACCTGCACAATCTATCCCGCCGGCACTTCGACGCGTTCATCTGTCTGCGGCACCGAGAATATGAACACGCTGCCAGCCCCCGGGGAAGAACGCACCCAGATGTTACCGCCGTGGTTCTTCACAATGCGTTTGCATATCGCCAGCCCCATGCCGGTACCGGGATGATCCTCGGTCACACCGGCCCGCTCGAACATGTCGAACACACGCTTTGCATCCTCTTCCTCGAGGCCGATTCCGTTGTCCTTGACCCCGATGCGCCACTCGTTGCGCACCCGCTGGCTGCGCAACGAAATATGTAGCGCCCTTTCGCTGCGGAACTTTATCGCGTTGCCGACCAGGTTCTGCAGCACACGCAGGAACTGCCTGCGATCGACCACCAGGGTCGGCAATGAATTCTGCTTCGAAATAGTGCCACCGATCTCATCCAGCGTGAGCCTGTAAAGATCGATCACCTCGTCGAGCAGCTCGTTGAAGTCGACCGGCTGTTTTTCCGGTCGGGAATTCTGCAAACGCGAATAGTCGAGCAACTCGTCCAGCATCTCCTGCGTGCGGCTCAGGTTGAACTGCAGATGCCCGAGCACCTTCGAACCCGAATCACCGAGCTTGCTTTCGAAATCCTCGTTCAGGATGTCTGCGTAACGCCGCGCAAGCTGCAGCGGATCCTGCAGGTCGTGCGACACGGCGTATACCAGCTTTTCTCTTTCTTCTTCGACGTCGCGGTCGGCATCCGCATCCACGGGCTCGCGCCGCAGGCTGAAACCCTGGTCCTGCGCGGCCAGCTTCGAGACCAGGCGGGCCAACGCGATCAATCCTGCGCTGTTGCGCGGATAAACGGCAGCGACGCCCTCGCCCAGGGCCGACTCGTTGCTTTCAGGCCGGTCTGCGCCCGCCAGAAGCACCAGCAAGGCGTTAGGCAGGTTCTTGGTGCAGGCTGCAACAAGACCCCGCCAGTCGGACCAGGTTTGCCGCTCATCGATCACGATGACCCGGTAACGCTGTTCCGAATAGATCGCATCGTAAAACGCCTGTGCCGTCCCGGCTGCAAACAGGTGAACACCGGCACCGGCCTCTTCTCCCGCAAGGAGGCTGCTCAGTACAGTTTCATCGGCGGAGGAGGCACTGAGAAACAGGACGTGGATGTTGGTATTCACTTTTTATGTTTATCGGCACTTTTATAGTTATGTCCAAGATCGTACACCCCCATCCGGCCACAAACCGGTGATCCAGCGGGCCGGAGGCAAGATTGGCCGAAATCCGGCCACCCCCTCCGAGCGCGCAATCAGGGCACGTATCGCCTTGATTTTCTTTGCGAATCATACCCTAAGCCAGGATATCTTGTGGTTCGCTTGAGCTCGATTCTCGCAGAAATCTATCACCGTTAAATGGCGGATATTCGGCACTTAACTTTCCTTGACGCACTCTCCTGGCTTGGCAGAAATGCCTTCGCAAGACACGTAATTAAAGGATTCTTCTCAGGCACGAGCATCCTTTTCGGGCCAGATGGACAACAAGGATTTGCATCGGGGCAATGCAATCAATGCTTTTACTTCCCATTTCACCCGCACCCCGCCTCGAAGTCAGCCCGAAACCAATACCGGGCGGTTCAGCCGACATCTCCCGTGTGGTCTACTGAAGGCAATGAGGCGGATCCTGGATCACCGGCCGCCTTGATGTCTCAGGCAGTAGTGATTCCCGCTGGGGTATACGATTGAAACTGAATGACCCGTTTGGGCGCGTATCGAAGAAGAACCTGCGCAACTACCAGTCACTGCGTGATCGTTTGCGGCGGGAAGACATCCGCGATCCCGCGGCGATAGCCCGGTTCACCGCGAACATGACCGGCACCGCCGTGCGGCTGGCGATGATAGCCTTGGGTGTGTCCATGGCACTGGCCATCTTTTTTCCGAAGCTTCTTGCCACCCTGTTGGCGCTCGATGTCATGGTGCTGCTATGGATCTCAGTCGGCTATATTCAAACCCGCATGCACCTGAAAAGATACATCCGGGAAGAATGCAACAACGCTTGAGACCGGTCAGGCAAGAGGCCGCCGAAAAACCGTTCAATCCCGCCTCGGAGGGCACACAGAATATGAACTCTAAAACCGCATTGACCGCTCACAAATACCTTTTGGCCCTGGCCATGCTGTTCAGCACGGTCCTGGCCGGCACCCTGCCATCCATCTCGAAGGCGGACGATATCGCCAAGGTCGTCTACCACGTCGACTTTCCAGATCCACGCCGATTCAGCTCCCTGCTCACCAGCGTCAACAACATGGTGACCTACTATCAGAACGAACTGATCGAGTACGACGTCCGGATCGTCTTCGTCGCACACGGCATTCGCTTCGTTACCGATGACAAGCTGACAGGTACACCCTTCGAAGAGGATGCCGCGATGGCCGAACGCCGGCAGAACAATGCCGGGCGATTGGCGTCTCTTCGCAGCGTGCAGAGCGTTCAACTCGAGCTGTGCGATATCACCCGCTCACAGATCGGACTTGCGGAGGAGAAACTCTACGAGGGTGTGACCATGGTGCCCTCCGGGGTCGTGCAGCTGGCAAAGCTGCAAAGTGAGGGCTTCGCCTATATCAAGATCGAGTAGCCCCGCGATATCACCGGGCGCCATGGGCTGAATGTCGCATGCCGAATCCGACCCCCGCAATTAAGGCTGCCAGGGAGGCCCGCAGCTCGCTCTCCCGTGGCAGGGACAAGACTTGGCTCTGTTTGCTCGCGGCGGCCTTGCTGCAGTCAGCCTGCAGCAACCCACCACCGCCGGTGGCCGAGTTGGCAGGCCGCACCATGGGAACCAGCTACAGCGTCAAGCTGTCCCCTGCCCCGGACGAAAGAGAGCGCGCCGCACTGCAACGGCAGGTGGAACAGCGACTGCAGGTAATCAACCAGCAAATGTCGACGTACCTGCCGGATTCGGACCTGATGCGATTCAACCGTACCGGCACGACCGACTGGCAGGCGCAGCCGGCGGCCCTGGTCGCACTGGTCGAGCAGGCCAACCGGGTCAGCGAGTTGAGCGATGGCCAGTACGACATCACGGTCGGCCCTCTGGTCAACCTGTGGGGCTTCGGCAGCAGCGGCGGCCGGGACAGCCCGCCCACGCAACAGGAAATCGACACCCTGTTGAGCCAGGTGGGTTATCAGCATCTGCAAACCCGGCTGGACCCGCCCGCACTGCGCAAGACCGTCGCGGATTTGCAGGTCGACCTGTCCTCTATCGCCAAGGGGTGGGCCGTCGATCAGATCGCCGAACTGCTGCTGGCACAGGGTTTCGAAAACTTCCTGGTGGAGATTGGCGGTGAGGTGCTGGCGCGCGGCGAGAAGTCGTCCGGCAAGCCCTGGCGCATTGCCATCGAACAGCCCTCGTTTGAAAGCCGTGCAATACAGCGCGTGATCGAGTTGCGCAATATGGCAATGGCGACATCCGGCGACTACCGCAATTTCTTCACCGACGGTGGTCAAATCTATTCGCACACCATCGATCCCGGAACCGGCCAGAGCGTACAACACCGACTCGCCTCGGTCACCGTACTGGCCGACAACTGCACCACGGCCGATGCCTGGGCAACCGCACTGATGGCGCTCGGCGACCAGCGCGCTCCGAGGCGGGCCGAGGAATTGGGCCTGAGCGCCCTGTTTATCATCCGTGCAACCAATGGAGTACTCGAGCAGCCCAGCCGCGCATTGAGCGAATCGGGCCTGTGGCGGGCACAACAGGATCGGCCATTGCCTCGATCAACCACCGGCGGTGACTGAATTTTCTCGACCAAGTCGAACAGTCTGTATCGAATCTGGCCGACCTGCCTGACCACGGCAGCCATCCGAAGTAACTTGCCGCGCTTGGTATCCACGAGTACCGCGAGGTCTTTTTCGAACACTATTGGACCATCTATCGGATCAGCAGCAAGTTCGTCTACGTCTTTCTGATCGCAGGCGGCCGCAGAGACATGCAGACACTGCTGCAACGACGCCTGCCGTCTGGCAAGCCATAAGAATGCCCGCCAACGCACTCAATCACCGCTTGTGCATTGCACCCATGCTGGATTGGACAGATATTTCCGCTTTTTTCTTTTGATTCAATCGAATGATCGCTCGCTGGGACCACCATGTAGCAAATTCGCAGCAACTGGGAGGGGCGGCAGCTATGGGGCAGGTCAGCAGCCACTACCCGATTTACAGATCGATAGCCCGGGAAACCGACTCATGCGGCGAACCACACCCAAGCACTTCAACTCCAGCGCTCACGCCCCAAGGCCTACCCCAAGTTTGAGCTATCCAATCAACCGGCACTTAATCTGAAATTGCGCGAAGACTGAATTCGGTCTAAATTTAATCTCGATCCTCAGGAGACCGATCGATGAAATATTCCGAGCAAGTCAAACCAATCAGTTATCTCAAGTCACATACGGCAGACGTCGTCCGTGATCTGAACGAGCACCAGAGACCCCTGATCATTACGCAAAACGGCGAAGCCAAGATTGTGGTGCAGGATATTCAGACCTACGAGCAAACCCAGGAAACACTCGCATTGCTGAAGATCCTTGCACTGGGGAACAGCCAGATCGAACAGGGTCGCGTCGGTCCGGCCACCGAGGCGTTCAAGAGAATCCGGGGTAAAAAGGATTCGTCGTAGTGAAATACAAGGTCCTGCTCACGCACGATGCAGAAAGTGACCTGGCTTCGATTTTCGATTACATCGCGGAACACGACGCCGCAGAAAATGCGCTGTATGTTCTCGATCAGATCGAGCAGGCTGTATCGAGCCTGTCCGACCTGCCTGAGCGTGGCAACTACCCGAAGGAACTCGCAATACTTGGTATTCGGGACTACCGGGAGATCTTTTTCAAACCTTATCGGATCATCTATCGGGTCCGGGGTAAGCGCGTCTACGTGTTCCTGATCTCAGACGGACGAAGAGACATGCAGACCTTACTCCAGCGCCGCCTGCTTTCAGCCCAAGCGTAAGCATGTGTGCAGAAACAATGAATCACCGCCTCTGCATAGCCCCCATGCTGAATTGGAGCAAAGGTTTTGATTTTTTCTTTTGATTCAATCGGATGGTCGTTTCCTGGAATCGCCATGTAGCAAATTCGTAGCACCCCGAGCCTGCTGTACCGCTGCCCAGTCATATGATATATGATGACGACATCAAGACATACTTCATTCGCAGGGAGAAGCACATGCGCACAATTGTCGAGCTACCCGATGATCAGATAGAGGCGCTCAAGCGGCTGAGTAACGACACGCACTTATCGCGGGCGGAACTCATGCGCCGCGCTGTAAAAGAGTACCTCGCGCGCCACCGACCTCAACCGGCAGAGCAGGCTTTCGGGCTCTGGAAAACTCAACGGAAGGATGCCCTTGGCATTCAGGAGCAGTTGCGATCAGAGTGGGATTGATGAAGGCCCTGTTCGATACCAACATCCTCATCGACTACCTAAACGGGGTCGAAGCCGCCAAAGAAGAAATCAGCCGCTACGACAACCCGATGATCAGTCCGATCACCTGGATGGAGGTTATGGTCGGCACAAGCGACGTCGAACAGGACACGGTCCGCTCATTTCTATCCCGTTTCCACCAGATTGATATCGATGCCAAGGTCGCTGAAATCGCAGTCACTGTTCGGCGCAGTGCCAAGATGCGCCTGCCGGATGCCATCATCTGGGCCAGCGCACAGAAAGAAAACGCGCTGCTGATCAGCCGCAATACCAAGGATTTTCCAGTCGATGCACCCGGCATACGCATCCCCTATACCCTGTGATCGCTTGAAATCACCATAACGTCACCGCGTGAATCCCAACTCGTCCCCAGCCATTGATCGACGCCTTTGCATCGCACCCATGTTGGATTGGACCGACCGGTATTGTCGCTATTTCCTGCGCCGGATCAGCCGTCATATCCTCCTGTACACCGAGATGATCACCACCGGCGCGCTGCTGCATCGCGACCCGGCTCGATTCCTTGATTTCCACCCCGAGGAGCACCCAGTTGCACTGCAACTGGGTGGCAGCGAACCGACCGCGCTGGCGGACTGCACCAGGCTCGCGGATGAATGGCACTATGACGAGGTCAATCTGAATGTCGGCTGTCCTTCAGACCGGGTGCAGTCCGGCCGCTTCGGGGCCTGTTTGATGGCAGAACCGGCGTTGGTGGCGGACTGCGTCGCCGCGATGTCGGAAGCTGCACCGCTGCCGGTCACCGTCAAGCACCGGATCGGTATCGACGACATGGACAGCTATGAACAGCTCACCCGCTTCGTGGCAGCGGTATCCCCGGCCGGCTGCTCGACCTTCATTGTGCACGCCCGCAAGGCCTGGCTACAGGGGCTGAGTCCCAAGCAGAATCGCGAGATACCACCGCTAAAGTACGAGGTGGTCCATCGGCTGAAGAAAGACTTTCCCCAACTCGAATTCGTTATCAACGGCGGCTTCAAGAACCTTGCCCAGGTAGAGCATCAGTTGGAGCACGTGGACGGCGTCATGATCGGCCGCGAGGCGTACCAGAACCCCTGGGTGCTTGCAGATGCAGATCGGCGGCTGTTCGGTGAAGCCGCTGACGTGCGGACCCGTCGGCAAATCGTCGAAGAGATGCTGCCCTTCATCGAAGAGCAATACGCACTGGGCGTCCCGGTCCACCGTATCACTCGGCACATGCTGGGGCTGTTCCAGGGTCAGCCGGGGGCCCGCGCCTGGCGGCGCCACCTGTCGGAACACGTCCATCGGCCAGGCGCCGGGCCGGGGTTGGTCTCCGATGCCCTGTCGCAGATGATCAGGCGTGCCCCGGACATCCCGCAAGTCAGCTGATCGTGATGTAATCTTCGCGACTATGCCGGGAGGGAGGCTTCCATGATGCATTCGGTGAGATCGATAACTGTCCTGGCGACCGTGATGCTGCTTTGCGCAAGTGCGGCTCAGGCAGTGGCCGGCCGGCCCCCTGACCTGCAGCGGTTGCTTGATACCGGCCAGTGCCCAAACTGCGACCTGGCTGGCACCGACCTGTCCGGCATGCGCCTGATGAGTGCCGATCTTTCGGGTGCCGACCTGCGTGACGCGAATATGCGCAAGACCATTCTGTTCCGCGCCAACCTCTCCGGTGCCGACCTGCGCGGCGCCCAGCTGGAAAAGGCCAGCCTCGGCCGGATCAATCTGTCCGGGGCCAATATGAATGGCCTCGACCTGCATGATGCCCGGCTCGCCCGTGCCGAACTGACGCACGCGCGCCTGCAGCAGGCGGACCTGAGCAACGCCACACTCGAACACTGCGACCTGCGCGGCGCCGACCTGCGGGGTGCCGACCTCAGCAATGCCGACCTGAGAAACGCCCGACTGGACGATGCGGTGCTCGATCAGGTGGACCTGACCGGATCCGACCTGCGCCTCCTCGACCTGCAGGGTATAGCGGGTCTGCGTGGCGCCAACCTTTCGCATGCCCGGCTCGGCAAGGCCAGGCTGGACCGGCTGCAACTGTCCGGAAACCGCTTTGACCAGGCCGATATGCAGGACGCGAGTCTCAGCGGCGCGACATTGCGCGGGGCCTCGCTGGTCGGCGCCAACTTGCGCAAGGCCGATCTGAGGGAGACGGATTTCCACGATGCGGACCTGCGCGGCGCAAACATGAAGGGCGCAAAGCTGAACGGTGCGATGCTGCAATCCGCCAATCTGGAAGAAGCACACCTTGGGGGAAACCTGGTCGGCGCCGATTTCACAAACGGCAGGATGGCCAGGGCCGACCTGTCGGGCGCGAATCTGAAGGACGCACGCTTCACGAATGCCGACCTGCAGCAGGCCAACTTCACGTCATGCAATCTTTATGCGGCGGACTTCACCGGCTCAAAACTGAACAGGGCGACATTCCGCCGCGCCAATCTGCGTAATGCCATCTTTGCCGGCGCCGAGCTCAGCAATGCAATCTTCGACGAGGCCAGAGATGCACCAGCACCCCCATGACAAACAGCCCGGCTCATAACTGGCCGGGCTCTTCAAGCGGTTGCTCCCTCGTACTACTTGGTGAGGATCTCAGGCCCCATCAGGGTAGTCGGCAGCCAGGTCGACACGAAGGGCACGTAGGTAACGATGATCAGGAACAGGAACATGATCGCCACCCACGGCAGGGCCGCCCTGATTACGCTGGTGACCGACATCTGAGCCACACCCGCAGTAACGAACAGGTTCAGGCCAACCGGCGGGGTGATCATTCCGATCTCCATGTTCACCACCATGATGATTCCGAGATGGATCGGGTCGATGCCCAGTGTCATGGCAATCGGGAAAACCAGCGGCGCAACGATGATCAGCAGACCTGACGGCTCCATGAACTGACCACCAATCAGCAACAGCACGTTGACCACGATCAGGAAGGCAATTGGGCCCAGGCCCGCTGACAACATCATCTCCGTGATCATCTGCGGCAGACGCTCTTCCGTCAGCACGTGTTTCAGGATCAGTGCGTTCGCGATGATGAACAACAGCATAATGGTGAGCTTGCCGGCCTCGAACAGCGCATGCTTGGTATCGCGATGCCAGAACATCGAAACTGCGCGCAACGGCAAGGTCGCGATATTCCCAACTCCCGCCTTCAGTGGCCCCATGTCGCGGTACACCAGATTCGCTATCAGGAACGCATACACGGCTGCCACGGCGGCCGCCTCGGTCGGCGTGAAGATCCCGCCATAGATACCCCCGAGGATGATCACGATCAGCATCAGCCCCCAGGACGCATCGCGCGCCGAGTCGAAGACCTCACCCCAACCGGCCCAGGGCTGTGCAGGCAGGTTCTTAATCCGCGCCACCACATAGATCGCAGTCATCAGCATCAGGCCGGCCAGCAGACCGGGAAACACCCCAGCCAGGAACATCCGGCCAACCGAGACATCGGTGGCGGCCGCATAGACCACCATAACGATCGAAGGTGGTATCAGGATGCCCAGGGTACCCGCGTTACAGATCACGCCTGCCGCAAACTCGCGTGTATAGCCAACGCTGATCATGCCGGCGATAACTATCGAACCGATTGCCACCACGGTTGCAGGTGAAGATCCGGACAATGCCGCGAACAGCATGCAGGCGAACACCGAAGCAATCGCCAGGCCGCCACGGAACGAACCCACCATGGCAATCGCAAAGCGAATGATGCGCGCTGCCACTCCACCCGTGGACATGAAAACCGATGCCAGTATGAAGAACGGGATAGCGAGCAGGGTGTAATGGCCTTCGAAGGCCGAAAACAGCGTCTGTGCGACAGATGCCAGCGAGGCGTCATGTGAAAACAGCATCAGGAAGAAGATACTGGACAGGCCCAGAGCCACGGCAATCGGCACACCGATCAGCATCATGGCGATGACCATGCCAAAGAGAATGGCAAGTTCCATGTCTCAGCCCCCCTTCCGGTCGGTATCGGACCCGGTCGCCGGAGGCTCCGAGTGAGGGCTGTTCATCTCCAGTTCTTCCATGAGTTCCTCGGCCTCGTGGCTGGCAATGATTGAATCGATCCGGCCTGTGAACACCTGCCAGGCCACTTGAGCGAAGCGATAGGCCAGCAGGGCCGCACCAAGCGGCAATGCCATGTACGGAATCCAGCGGGGCAGCTTCGAGTATCGCTCCCCCTCGTTCATGTATGTGGCGAGAAACTGCAGGGAGTCGGCTATCGGGATATCGTCCGTCTCCATCCAGGCACGCTCGGTTGCAAACGGATACCAGTAATTCCAGGCCCCGATCAGCAACAGCACAGAAAACAGCAGTGAAAGAGAAACCGCCACCATCGCCAGAAGCTTTTTCGCTCCGGGGGACACCGCATTGATCACCACATCGACACCGATGTGGACATGCTTCTTCACACCATAAGACATCCCCATCAGCACCAGCCATGCGAACAGGAAGACGGTGACCTCCAGGGCCCAGAGGATATTGGCCTCAAACAGGTAACGCGCCACGACGTTGACAAAGGTGATGATCGTCATAAGACCCAGGCAGATGGCAATGCTTGTTTCTTCGATGGTATCGGTCAACCTGCCGAATCTTGTTGTTGGTTCTACGAGCATCTCTCCCCCCGGGGATTGGCGATCAGTACCACGAACTTTAAGTGTAGGAAAAATAAGGCAGCCTGCCGGCCGCAGGTCAGACTCGCAAAACACTGCCGGCCTCCAGGGCCGGCGTCAAAGGTTCCTGCTCGACTCACCCTCGCTTGTTGGCCACATCGGAGTGATTATTATTGTATTTGGCGGCTACCGGCCCTTGTGGGGCCGATATGCCACCTTTCACAGGCTTGCCAATCAGCCGTCGTTTGCCTTGAGCGCGGCTTCCATCACGTCGGCACCGATGTCGCCTTCGAACATGATCCACACGGGCTTCATCGCCTCTACCCACACCTGACGTTGCTCTGGCGTCAAGGTACGCACGACACCACCCGCATCGATGATGTTTTGCTTGTTGTTGTTGTTGACCTTGGTCGACTCGTCGTTACGCTCCGCGGTCACTTCCTTGATGATGGACGCCAACTGGGTCCGGACGTCGTCTGGCAGGCCATCCCACCACTTCGTCGAAGTCACCAGCAGATAGTCGAGGATGCCGTGGTTGGTTTCGGTGGTGCCGTCCTGCACCTCGAAGAATTTCTTCCCGTAAATATTTGACCAGGTGTTTTCCTGGCCGTCGATGACCTTGGTCTGCAGTCCGCCGTAGACCTCCTTGAACGACATCTTCTGCGGCGAGGCGCCGAGCTGCTCGAACTGTGCAACCAGCACATCCGACGCCTGAACCCTGAATTTAAGGCCTTTGGCGTCTTCAGGCAGGATCAACGGTACGTTGGCCGACATCTGCTTCATGCCGTTGTGCCAGAAAGCAAGCCCCTTGAGACCACGACGGTTCATGGAATTGAGCAGTTTCTCGCCGTCCGGAGAATTCTGAAAGCGGTCAACCGCGGCGACATCCTTGAAGACGAACGGCAGGTCGAAAATGCGGTATTTCTTGGTGAAGGTTTCGAACTTGGACAGCGAAGGCGCGGCCAGCTGCACGTCGCCGTTGAGCATCGCCTCCAGTACCTTCTTGTCGTCGTAAAGGGTCGAGTTCGGGAATACCTCCATGCAGGCCTTTCCGTTCATCTCTGCGTTGACCCGCTTTTCCAGCAGTGCCGCGGCGATGCCTTTGGGATGCTTGTCGGTATTGGTTACGTGACTGAACTTGATCACGATTTCACCGGGCTCGCAGGTGGCGAGCGCGGGGGCGGCCGAAACGGCCAGGGCGGCAGTTACAGCCAGGCCAATAAGTTGCTTGCGCATGGATCTCTCTCCTTACTCGATAATGACTGCGGGTGGTCCCGCTTTGAATGATAGCCGGAGTACCGCTGCAACGGTGGTGCCAATCATAGCTGGTAAAAGCTAAGTTTTTGTTTTACAAACTCAATATCTGAACGATCCCGACCCAGCGCAGGGCCCCGAATGACTGGAAATCCACCCATTTGCCGCCCGGACTGAGTGGCCGGCCACCCACCGGCAGGGAGCCGGCACCCCGACCGAACTGGAATCCCGCCACGCCTCCGATCACGGTAGACACACCTTGCACTGGCTCACACTCAGCCTGATTTGCGCGTTCTGCCTCGCGACCTCGGATGCGGCCTCCAAGTACTGGCTGCAGTCGGCCGGTGCACGCGAGATGGTCGTGGTTCGTCTCGGGCTGAGCGGAGTGATGCTGACACCCTGGGTAGTCACATTCGATCTGGCGCCCCTGCCGCTGCAGTTCTGGGGCTGGCTGGCGCTGATTATGCCGCTGGAGATCGCCGCCATGCTGATGTACATGCGTGCCATCCGGGACTATCCGCTCGCCGTGACCGTTCCCTATCTGGCCTTCACCCCGGTGCTGGTCGTCGCAACCGGTTGGCTGGTGCTCGGCGAGAAGGTCAGCGGACCCGGGCTGTTTGGCATCCTGCTGGTGGTCGCAGGCTCCTGGCTGCTGAATTTCGAGCACACTGCCCGGCTTACCCTGCGCACGCTGCTCGCCCCACTGAACGCCATTGTGGTGAATCCTGGGTCGCGCCTGATGCTGGCGGCTGCTGCGATCTATGCGGTGACCTCCGTCGGTGGCAAGGCCGCCATGCAATGGATGCCACCCGACCAGTTCGGTGCGTTCTATTTCGCGGTACTCGGCTGGATCACCCTGGCGCTGGTGGCCATCACCCACCCGCAGGCGCTGCGGGTCGGCCGCTACGGCACTGTCCCGCTGCTTGTCGTGGCCGGGTTCATGGCGGTGATGGTAGTCACCCACTTCATGGCCCTGGCCCAGGTCGAGGCCGCCTACATGATCGCGGCAAAGCGCACCAGTCTGCTGTTCGGCATGCTGTATGGCGCCATGCTGTTTGGTGAAAGACATCTCGGGCGGCACCTGCTGGCCGGGGCACTCATGGTGGCCGGCGTCGCCACCATCAGCCTGTGACCTCGCACCCCGAGCTCTGCTCACTGCATTTTCCTGCATTTCCGCCGACACAAGGGATAGGACCAGAATCCGGATCCCAAACGGTGGCATCCCGGCCAGCCGGGCAAACTGTGTACAACTGTCCGGCAGTTCGCCGATTAGCAGTTTTGTGCGGCGCCGCTACTGGACAGCAGGACCCGGAAGCCTCGCCGTCCACCGTGGATCAAACGGAACTAAATTAAAGGCAAAATTGCCGTTGAGAAGCAGAATCGATTATCCGTATTCTGGCCATGCAGGTGCACAACCTGTTTTTCATTTCCCTAGCAGCCCCGAGGAAAATCAACATGTCTACCGACCGGATCCTGGCAAACAACACCCCATCATTCGAGCAACTGGAAGTCGAATGGAACAAGGACGAGGGAACCGTCTGGTGCTACATGAACCCGCGACCTCGCCCCTGCTTCAATCCGCATCTGCTGTCGGAGGTGATTGAATTGAAAGACCGCCTGACGGAACTCGGTGTAACGCCAGCCAAGCTGCAGGAACGTCCTCACTTTGCCGTGTTCGCATCCAGGGTGCCCGACATCTTCAACCTCGGAGGCGATCTTGGCCTGTTCAGACGGATGATCGATTCGCGCGACAGGCTGGGACTGGAAAGCTATGCAAGGGCCTGCATAGACGCATTGTACAAAGTATACACAGGCTACGACCTGCCGCTCACCACCATCAGTCTGATCCAGGGAACAGCACTCGGTGGCGGCATGGAGGGCGCCCTGGCGGCCAACATAATCGTTGCCGAGCGCGGCGTACAGATGGGCCTGCCGGAGGTACTGTTCAATCTGTTTCCGGGTATGGGCGCATACAGCTTCCTGTCTCGCCGGCTCGGCGCCAACGAGGCCGAGCGCGTGATCCTCAGCGGCAAGACGTGGCGCACCGAAGAACTGCACGAACTGGGGATGATCGACATCCTGACCGAACCCGGCCAGGGTGAAGCGGCTGTACGCGAGTACATTGCCAACCGGCAGCGCCGCTCACCGAATACGGCGATGGCGATGCAGCGGGTCCGTAAGACCGTAAACCCGGTCACTTACCAGGAGTTGGAAGAGATCGCACTGATCTGGGTGGATACCGCGCTGCAATTGAAAGAGCGCGACTTGAGAATCGTCGACCGCCTGGTCCGTTCGCAGAACAGGGTCTGTGCCCAGCAACCGCAGCAACCGGCGGTCGTACCGACAAGTACTGCTCTTTCAATCAGTTACGAGAGACCTGGTCTTGCCGTTCACTGATATAGCGCTTAAGGGCAGCCTCGGTTTCGGCCAGTACCGAGCGCATCTCGGACACGGCCATTGGCGCGATACGGACGAAATCACGGTCGCTGATCCTGCAGGCATGGCCGCTGAGTTCGTGCAGCCGGCGGGCACCGATGCTGCCGGCGCTGCCCTTGAGCGCGTGTGACTGATCGCGGAACTGCCGCAGGGCGCGCTCGGCGATCGATTTGCCCAGTTGCTCGAACAGGTTCTCGGCGTCCCTGACGAAGCCATCGGCCAGATCGGCGACGAATTCCAGGCCGCCGCCGAGATCTTCCAGATCGCGCAGGGCCTGACGGTCGAGGATTTCTGTGTTCCCGCGAGATGGCGGTGGACTGTCGGCGGACGCGGCGGCACCGGGCGACGCCCCATCGCCTGCAGCCTGGGGCCCGTCGTCCTGGTGCACCACGCTGCTGAGTGATTCGAGCAGCGTTCGGGCCCGAACCGGCTTGGAGATGAAGGCAGCCGCACCCACCTCGATGCACTCGGCGCGCGCCTCCGGCGTCACGTCGGCCGACAGCATGACCACCGGGATCCTCTGCCCGTCATGGTGCGTGAAACGGTAGATCTTCAGGGCCTCGAGACCGTCCATGACCGGCATCTGCAGGTCGAACAATGCAATGTCGAATCGGTGAGTATCCAGCGCATCCAGGGCCTGCTCGCCATTCTCGACCAGGTAGACGCGATGCCCGGCCTTTTCCAGTATGCCGCACACCACCTTCTGGTTGGTCTCGTTGTCCTCGGCAACCAGGATCTCGAGTGGCTGCAGCACTCTGCGGTCGCGCGCGTAGTGGTCGATGAAATTGGCCACCCGCGGGATCTTCAACGGTGCTGACGGCCACCGAATGCAGCGCGTTGAACAACAGCGTCTTGTCGAACGGCGTAACCAGGACCGCAGCGAAACCAGTGTCGAGCATGCGCTGCTTCCAGTCCGGCTCCGGCAGAGGCGGAGAGATCAGCACCAGTGCCAGATCCTGCAGCAGGCTGTCGTGTTTGATCGTGCGCAGCAGCTGCAGCGGATCCGACCTCGACCCGCGCGTATCGACGATGACGGTGTTGTAGGGCAGACCCTGGTTGGCGGCATTGACCAGCTCGGCAATGGCCTGCGCCGTGCCCTCGCGTTGCTGGGCCGACACACCCCATGCCGGAAGCAGTTTCATCACCCGGCTGCTTTCGGCATGATCGCCGGTCACCACCAGCACCCGGCTTTCGGCCAGCGTCAGGCTCTCGGTCTTCCTGGCCGCGGCATCCGTTACCACCCTGAAAGGCAGCTCCAGCCAGAAGGTACTGCCCTCGCCAAGTTCACTGACGACGCCGATCTCACCACCGAGCAACTCCGCCAGCTGCTTGCTGATCGTAACCCCCAGGCCGCTCCCGCCATACCGCCGGGTGGTGGAGTCATCTGCCTGGGTAAAACGCTCGAAGATCCGCTCCTGGGCGTCCTTCGAGATGCCGATACCGGTGTCTGTGACCTCGAACCGGATCCAGGTGGCGCCTGTACCCGGTCGCTGCGCCGCGAGGCTCGCCGTCAGTTCTACATGCCCCTGCTCGGTGAACTTGATCGCGTTGCTTACGAGGTTGACCAGGATCTGTTGCAGATGGTGTTCACTGCCATGCAGCGCGTAAGGCAGTTCCGGCGAAATCCGGTAGTTGAAGCGCAGGCCCTTGCTCCTGGCCGGCGCGGACATCATCTTGGCGGTATTGCCGACCAGCCGGTGCAGATCGAAGTCGACCTCTTCGAGGGACATCTTGCCGGCTTCAACCTTGGAGATATCCAGCACATCGTCGATCAGGGCGAGCAGGCTGGCGGCAGATACACTGATGGTGCGCGCATAGTCCTCCTGCTCCCGATTGAGCGGCGTGGCGCGCAGCAGGTCGGCAATGCCGATCACGCCGTTGAGTGGCGTGCGCAGTTCGTGGCTCATGGTGGCGAGGAAGCGCGACTTGGCCTGACTGGCCTCGACCGCCTGTTGCCTGGCCTGATCCAGGCGGGCGAGCAGCATGGCCGCATAGGCGGGCAGTACCACCAGGCCGAGCAGCAGACCCATGCCGAGCGGCAGGTGTTCGTGCCAGTAGGGATTGACGGTAATCACCAGGCCGAAGCCGATGGTGCTCAGGGCCGCGGACAGGACCAGATAGAGCCTGCCGAACCGAAAGCCATTCCCGAAGATCACCCACAGGTAGACGATGTACAGAGGTGAAGTGGTGGTGCCGAAAAGCAACAGCCCGTAGGTGGTCTCCCCGAGATCGCACAGCATGCCGACGATCTTTCGCGCCCGGCTGTCCGCCGGACCTGCCGCTATCCATATCATCAGGCCGAAGGCCATGAACAGGAACACCACGGTCGAACCCAGCGCCAGCCGATGCAGGTCGGTCGGCTCCAGAAGCAGCGAGACCGCAAGATAGACGACAACGGCCGAAAGGATGCCGATCCTCAGCAGCCCCTGTTCGAGTTCGGTGTCAACGACCTTACGTCGTCGAGTTACGAAACTGACGATCGATCTGACTTGAGACATGACATCCGTGTTCATCCTGTCTTGGGTTCATTGCTGGCCTCGTGCAGTCTGCGCGCGGACAGGATGCGATCCAGGTTGAGCAGCATTGCTTCCACACAGTCCGGATCGAAGTGTCGGCCCGACTCGTTGCTGATCAGGTCCAGCGCCCGATCCAGCGACCACGCCGGCTTGTAGGGACGTTCCGACAGCAGGGCATCGAACACATCCGCTATCGCGACAATGCGTGCCTCGATCGGAATGTCTTTGCCCTGAAGCCCGCGGGGATAGCCCTGGCCATTGAACTTTTCGTGATGACACCAGGCGATGGTGGCCCCGAACTGCAGGTACTTGGACGGGCTGTCGCGCAGGATGTCGTAGCCGATACGTGCATGCCGCATCATGATCTTGCGTTCATGTGCGGTCAGCTTGCCGGGTTTGAGCAGGATGCTGTCCGGCACCCCGATCTTACCGATGTCATGCATGGGTGCAGCTTGCTCGATGATGTCGCAGTATGAAGCGTCGTGGCCCAGGGTCTCGGCAATAAGGCGCGCGGTGTAGGCCATCCTCAGTACATGTCCGTTGGTGTCGCTGTCGCGGTATTCCCCGGCCTTGGCCAGTCGCAGCAGGGTCTCCTTCTCGCGCAGCTGCAACTCCCGGGTCTTCTCGGTAATCTCTTTTTCCAACCACCGGGCGCGGTCATGGATGATCGATTGCTGCTGACGAAGCTTGAGCAGGTTTCTGCAGCGCGCACGGCATTCGTGATGATCGACCGGCTTGGTCAGGAAGTCAGTCGCGCCTGCCTCGAGGGCCCGGTACTTGGTTGCCTGATCATCCAGGCAGGTGATGACGATCACCGGCACGTCGACACAGCTGGGCGTCTTTCTCAGCCACTGGGTGAACTCGACCCCGTTCATATTGGGCATCTTGAGGTCGGTCAGCACCAGATCGTGATGATTGTGCTTGGCCCAGTCGAGCGCCTTCACCGGGTCGGAAAAGGATACCGGCTCGGCGTCGTCACCCAGCGAGCGGATGAGCTGCTCGAGGATCATCCGGCTGATCAGCTGGTCATCGACTATCAGCACTCGGGACATCGAGCAAAATCCTCGATAGTTCAATCGTAAGCTCCAGATTCCACGTCCCTTATTTGTTTGTCAACAGTAAGTTCCCGAAATCTACGGAAAATAAGGGTTGAATCGGGTCTCGACCCGGTTGGCCCCAGAATCCGGTTCCCCGGCATTCCGATCCGGCCTGCACTGACTGTAACGACCTTGTTCGGACGAACTGAATGGGAATCCAATGCCCACATGGACACCTGGATACAATCAATGCCCGCACCCTGCTGCAACACAGAGGTTGCAGTTGTGGGCCGGGCGACCCTAAACCCGCGCAACGAGCGCCTGAACGAGGATCTGCACGGACCTTGTTCGCAACCGACCCGGAGCTACGCATGCTGACCCGATACCGCAATCAGGCCCCGTTCGAGACCAAGGACGGCTCGGAGATCCGGGAGCTGATGCACCCGTCAGTGCATGGAAACCAAAAACAGAGCCTGGCCGAGGCGCGGGTGCTGCCAGGGCGGAAAACCGCGCTGCACCGGCACCTGGAGAGCGAGGAGCTTTATCACATCAGTGCCGGCGAGGGCCTGATGACCCTTGGCGAGCGGCAGTTCGTGGTGATGCCGGGGGACACCATTGCCATCGCGCCACAGACCCCGCACTGCGTCGAGAATACCGGTACCGTGCCCCTGGTGATCCTTTGCTGCTGCAGCCCGCCCTATTCGCACGCCGACACCGAGCTGCTCTGAAGGGAGCTTCTAACAATCGATGCACGTTCACCTGACGGCCAAAATCCCGCATCTCCGCGTTGCAAATCTTCGCAATAGCTAGCTATTACGTGCGCTTTGCGCCTTGATCTGCGTGATTTTTTCCGCCATCTGATTCGCGCAGGGTCATTTAGAAACTCCCTGAATTGCCTAAGCGCCTGTCCTGTATTGACTTTATATATTAGATTTCGCTAATATCTTCTACGTTTTACGCCGCGAGCCGTAACAGCGGTTTCGTCCAAACCAAATTTGTGGAGAAAGCTATGTCAATCGAACGCATCGTACTGGCGTTTGCCGGTTTCGCGATCATCCTTAGCCTCGCCCTCGGCATGCCGGGCAGCCCGCTGTTTCATCATGAGTACTGGCTGTACTTCACCGCATTCGTTGGCCTCAACCTGCTGCAGTCGGCCTTCACCGGGTTCTGCCCCCTCGCCCTGATACTGAAGAAGATGGGCAAGAAGCCTGGCGTCGCCTTCTGAGTCGCGTGGCGCAATTGCAGAAAAAGCCGGCTCGAATGCCGGCTTTTTTGTACCCGACGTAGATCGGGTGAGGGCATAAGCCGACTACAGCGGCTCGGCGAACAGGTCGTGCTGGTCGTAGCCGGTCACCTGCACTTCAATAAAATCTCCCGGCCCGACATCCTCCCAGTCGCCATCCACGATCACCTGGCCATCGACCTCAGGGGCATCGCCGGGCCCCCTCGCAACGATCCTGCCGTCCTGAACCTCGTCGATCAGTACCACCATCTCGCGTCCCACCTGCATGGCGAGCTTGTCTCGGCTGATGTCGGCCTGGACCTCCATGAAGCGCTGCAGCCGGTCCTGCTTGATCTCCTCAGGAACCGGGTCCGGCAGGGCATTGGCGGCGGCACCCTCGACCGGCGAGTAGGCGAAGCAGCCGACGCGGTCGAGCTGCGCCTCCTGGATGAATTCCAGCAGTTGGTCGAAGTCCTGTTCGGTCTCACCCGGGAAACCGACGATGAAGGTCGAACGCAGCACAAGATCCGGACAGGTCTCGCGCCAGCGCCCGATACGCGACAGCACCTTCTCGGTCGCCGCCGGCCTTTTCATGGCCCGCAGGATGCGCTCGCTGCCATGCTGCAGCGGCATGTCCAGGTAAGGCAGGATCAACCCCTCGGCCATCAGCGGCAGCAGGTCGTCGACATGCGGATAGGGGTAAACGTAGTGAAGCCGCGTCCAGGCAGGCAGCTGTCCCAGCTCGCGTGCCAGGACCTTGAGGCGGGTCTCCAGGGGACGACCCTGCCAGAAATCCATCCTGTACCTGAGATCCAGGCCGTAGGCGCTGGTGTCCTGAGAAACCACCAGCAGCTCACGCACACCCGACTCGACCAGGCGCTCGGCCTCGGCCAGCACCTCGCCCACCGGGCGGCTGACCAGGTCGCCGCGCATGCTCGGGATGATGCAGAAGCTGCAGCGGTGATTGCAGCCCTCGGAGATCTTCAGATAGGCGTAATGACGTGGCGTCAGCTTGATGCCCTGCGGCGGGATCAGGCTGGAGAAGGGATCGTGGGGCGCCGGCAGGTGCGCATGCACGGCCGACATGACGGCCTCGTAATCGTGCGGGCCGGTCACCGCCAGGACACCCGGGTGCGCCGCCCGGATCTCATCCTCTCGCACGCCCAGGCAGCCGGTGACGATCACCCGGCCGTTGCCGTCGAGTGCCTCACCGATCGCGTCCAGCGACTCCGCGACAGCCGCGTCGATGAAGCCGCAGGTGTTCACCACCACCAGATCGGCACCCTCGTAGCTCGGCGAAAGGCCGTAACCCTCCGCGCGCAGCTGGGTAAGTATCCGTTCGGAATCGACCAGGTTCTTCGGGCAACCCAGGCTGACGAAGCCGATGGTGGGTTCAGTGGCATCCATCAGTGGATCAGGCGGGCCAGCTCACCGCGATGCCGCCTGACCAGCTCGTGCTCGCCGCCCAGGGTCTCGAACAGGGTCAGCAGACCGCGCCGGGCGGCACCGTCGTCGAAGTTGCGGTCACGCCTCAGGATCTCGATCAGTTCGGTGACTGCGGTCTCGTAGTCATCCTGGACCAGGCTGACGGCGGCCAGCTGAAAGCGTTTGCGGTGATCGTCCGGATTCGCCTCGAGTGCCTGCTGCAGCGCGATGGGGTCTTCGACCACTCCGGCGCTGGTGATGAAATCCAGGTGCCCGAGCAGGGGCGCGATCACTGCATCGGCCCTGGCGTCATTCGGGAGCGCGGCCAGCACATCGCGCGCCTCGTCGAAGCGGTTCAGACGCATCAAGAACTTGGCCAGCATGGCAGGAATCTCCAGGTTCTCGGGCTCGGCCATCGCGCCCTCGGCCAGGATTTGGATCGCGAGATCGCTCTTGCCCTCGTTCCAGGCCTTGCCGGCCGCCAGGCGCACCTTGTCTCCCAGTGCCACCAGGTAACGGTCCACGGCAAACTGATAGTCGCGCTCGGGCTGTACCCCGTGCAAGGTCTCCACCACCTTGCCGCCGCGAAACAGCTTGAGAGACGGCAGGCTCTTTACCGCAAACCGACTGGAAATGGCCTTTTGCTCGTCCGTGTTGACCGTGACCAGCAGAAACCGCCCGTCGTACCTCGATGCCAGTTTGCTCAGCATCTCGCGTTGACGCAGCGAAGGCCCCACCCAGGGTGCCCAGAAGTCGACCAGCACCAGCCCCTTGCGCGAGTTTTCGAGCACCAGCCTTTCGAAATTGAGCTCGGTGCCTTCGAAGATGAAGCGTGCCGCCATCAGCGCAGCAGGTCTGCCAGGTTCACGCCCGGTGTGCGCTGCACCTCGATCACCAGGGTCTCGCCGAGCGCCACCTCGCCCGTCTCGACGTGCGGCTGCAACTGCTCGCAGACCTGCTGGATCAACATGATGCCCTGGGCGTCGCGTGCGTCCAGGTCGCCCTTAAGCGCGGCACCGAGTTCGGCGATGTAGGCGCGGAATCGCTCCCCCTGCGCGGCCAGGTCGGCGGCCTTGAATTCGTCTTTGAAATCGATGTGCAGCTCGTAGTTGCCCTCCGGGGAGGGCTCCACCACGCCCACCTTGATCGGGCCTTTGATGTCCATTCGGGAATCTCCAGGTCTGAAACAGCGCCGGGGCGCCTGTCGCCCCTTCGGCGCAAGGATACGGCAAGTCCAGGACGAAATAACCCCGCGCCGCGACCCGGCAAAGGCGCGCGGGCCTGCGAGGCATCGACGCGCAACACGCTGTTTCGCCGACGTTGGGCGAACCGCGCGCAACGGTCGCAATGACCCGCACGACAGACACTTAACCTGGATCAGGCAATTAGTCGAAATTGGTCCTGTAACAGTCTTGTCACGGCCACAAAGCCATGCCAGTATCGGTTAACTCAAGGGCCACCAAATTAGCATTTTCTAATTTAAAATCCAAGAGTTGCAGAAATACATAATGACGAAAAGGTCGATCTGGAGGTGGAGTTGGTGAAGTCTTTTTGGGGTTGTACTTTCGGCAAGGTCTGCAGCGATATTCCCGGAACCTGCATCGTGCTGCAGATGATCCTGGTGGTCGCACTTTCGTGCGTGCTGGGCTACGTTTTCGTCACCCAGGAGCTCATGAAGTAATCTCGGATCGGGCACCGGGGATCGCCCGCTGCCTTGACCGCCCCACCCCTGGCAATTAGAGTCCCGGACCTCGCCTGAGGTGCCCCGGTCTTTGACAGGGGTTGAACGGGAAGCCGGCTGTTCCTGAAGAGGACGATTCCGGCACTGCCCCCGCAACGGTGATCGGGTCAAACCCGCTGCAATGGAGCCACTGCGTCGTCGACGTGGGAAGGCGCAGCGAGAAGGCATCTCTGCCCACCCGTCAGTCCGTATACCGGCCCCAGGTTTCCACTTCAATGCGTTGCGGCGGGCTTCGTGAGGCGGTGCCCTTGCGTCTGGCCTCCCCGGCTCTGCCCCGGTATCGAATCCTCGCCCCCCCGTTACGCCCAGACCGCAGCGCGGCGGGCGCTGGCACGGGGAAAACCATGCTTCTTCGCACCCTGACCCTCGGGTTCCTGCTGTCCACGGCCGCCCTTGCAGAGACCTCGTTGCCCCCGGTGCTGGTCAGTGCCGCACGTGCTCCAGGGCTGAGCATGGACATCCCGGCCGCAACCACCATCATCGACCGCCAGGAGATCGAAGACAGCGGCGCACGCGATGTGGCTGAACTGCTGCGCCGCGTCACCGGGGTGCATGTTTCGCGTGGAATCGGCGACGGCGGCCAGGCCCGTATCGACATGCGCGGATTCGGCAGCGCGGCGCAGTCGAACATCGCCGTTATGATCAACGGCCGCAAGATCAACCCGCCCACCGACAGCGCGACGCTGTACCTGAACAGCATCGACCTCGACACCGTGGAGCAGATCGAGATCATCGAGGGCAGCTCCGGCACGCTCTATGGAAACCAGGCGGTGGGCGGTCTGATCAACATCATCACCGTGCGCCCAGAGAGCCGGGGCCGGCAGGCCCGGGTGGCTGTGGGCAGCTACAAGGCCTGGGAACTCATGGCCGGCCTGACCGAGCGGTTCGGTGACGACATCGGTGTGAGCCTCCTGGCGGACAAACGCGAAAGCGACAACTACCGTGATCGCAGCGCCACCCGAATGCAACGCCTGGACGCGCGGCTCGAGATCGAGCACGGCGGCGGCTACAGCTACCTGGACGGGCAGCTGCTGCAGGACTATGTCGAGACACCCGGCGCGCTGCTTGCCGGCGAACTCTCCGATGACCGCCGCCAGGCGGTGTTTCCCGGTGACTATCTCGATACCGACAGCAAGGTGCTGCGGATCGGCACCAGCCAGGCCCTGGACCCTAACTGGCGCCTCGAGGCCGAGCTTGCCCTGCGCGATGATCATCGCGAGTTCGTGCAGAGCTTCCGCGGCTTCCCGGGCACCCTGTCCACCCAGGACCGCCGCTCGTTCGAGCTGACGCCGCGCATGATCGGGAGCTTCGACGGAACCGTCTACACCCTGGGTATCGACGTCCAGTCCACCGACTATTCCCTGCTTACAGCCTTCGGCCCGCAGGACGACGACCAGGACATCGCGGCCTGGTACGGGCAGGTCAATCGTCCGTTGTCGGCCAAGCTTTCGGTGACCGCCGGTGTCCGCCACGCCCGGGTCTACAACGACATCAACGACGGCGGGCAGGCGCTGGAGCTGGATGATTCGCTGACGGTCGGCTCATTGGGGTTCAGCTATCGCCCCGATGACCCCTGGCGGCTGTTTCTGCGTGCGGACCAGAATTACCGCTTCCCCAAGGTCGACGAGCAGACCAACGTCGTGTTCGGCCAACCGGCTGGCCTGAAGACACAACGCGGCACCTCCTACGAGGCGGGCGCCGAATATGCGGCGGGGGAGCTCGGGCTCAACGCACGCGCCTACTCGCTGCAGCTCGAAAACGAGATCAGCTTCGACGCCTCCACCTTCAGCAACATCAATATTCCGCACAGCGAACGCAATGGCATCGCGTTCTCGGTCGACCGCGAGATCGCCGGGGTCCTGCTGCTGGGCGGAGGTTACGAATACCTCGACAGCGAGATCACCAGCGGCCCCCAGGCCGGCAGCCAGGTTCCGCTGGCGCCACAGAACAAGGCCAATCTGTTCGCCGAATATCGCCCGCTGCCCAACTGGCTGGTACGTTTGGACGTGGAATACATAGGCCAGCAGTACCTCGGCGGCGACTATGACAACAATTCCGAACCGCTTGATGCCTACACGGTCGCCGACCTGGTCGCCCACCACGACCTGGGTGACTGGCGCCTGACCGCCAAAGTGAATAACCTCTTCGACGCACGCTACAGCGAAACCGGCGCCACCTCGTTTGCCGGCGACGGCTTCAACCCTGCCCCCGAGCGCAACTTCTGGATCGGGATCAGCTACCGGCTGGAGGACTAGCCTGGAAATCTCACCAGCCGACCAACGGCTGGCTGGTATGCGATGAAACTTGCAAGGACATTAGCTGACATGAACGCACTTCGAGCGGTTACACCCTTTTTTCGCCGTTGGCCTATCGCGGCACTGGCGGTGGGATTTCCAGGCTAGAAATGCCCAAGAAACGCCTGACCCGCATCTACACCCGCACCGGGGACGACGGCACGACCGGCCTGGCCGGCGGGCAGCGCCTGCCCAAGGACCACGTGCGCATCGAGGCGATCGGCGCGGTCGACGAGCTCAATTCGGTGATCGGCCTGCTGCGGGCACATGCCCTGGAGGTCGCTACCGATCAGCTGCTGGAGGCCGTTCAGCACCGCCTCTTCGACCTCGGCGGTGAACTGGCCATGCCGGCCACCGAGCTGTTGAACGACGCGCGAGCGACTGAACTGGAACGTGCCCTGGACCGGCTGAATGCAGACCTGCCGCCCCTGGCTGAGTTCGTCCTGCCCGGGGGCAACGAGGCCGCCGCCCGCTGCCACCTGGCACGCACGGTCTGCCGGCGGGCCGAGCGGGCGCTGCTGCGACTTTCACGTGACGAGCCGGTAAACTCCGCGAGCATCAAGTATCTGAACCGGCTCTCCGACCTGCTGTTCGTGCTGGCCCGCGTGCTCGCCCGCCGGGACGGGGGCGCGGAAGTCACCTGGCAGAAAGGCATATGAAGGGCATTTGAACGATGGCGAAGAAACCGGTCGTGGTCATTGGGATGGGCGAAATGGGCAGCGTCTTTGCACGCGGCCTGCTGCGCCTGGGGCACCCGGTCTACCCCGTCAATCGCGACACCAGCATGAAAAAAATGGCGCGGGTGTTGCCCAAACCCGGGCTGGTGCTGATCGCGGTGTCGGAAGGCGACCTGGCCGGCGTGCTGAAGGTCGTCCCCAAGGTCTGGCGCAAACGCCTGGCCCTGCTGCAGAACGAGCTGTTGCCAGACGACTACCGGCACCTCGACGAGGTCAGCGTCATCTCGGTCTGGTTCGAGAAGAAAAAGGGCCAGGATTCGAAGGTCATCATGCCCTCGCCCGCCCATGGCCCGCGAGCCCGGCTTCTGGCAAAGGCCCTGGCCAGCCTGGATATCCCGGTCAGGCTGGTCGAGCGGCCGCGCGACATGCTGTTCGAACTGGTGCTCAAGAATGTCTATATCCTTACGACAAACATCGCCGGCCTGCGCAGCGGCGGCACGGTTGGCGAACTGTGGGCCGAACACCAGGACCTTGCGCGCAGCGTGGCCAGGGACGTCATCACCCTCCAGGAGGCCCTGACCGGATCACGCTTCAACCACGACGAACTGATCGCCGCCATGGTCCGTGCATTCGAGGGTGACCCGGACCACCAGTGTACGGGACGCAGTGCACCCGAACGCCTGCGGCGCGCACTCGCGCATGCGGACCGCCTCGGCATCGCCTTACCGACTCTGCGCGAGATAGCCGCCGGGCAAGCTCAGGCCACGGGCGCATGAACGAAGATCAGCAGATCCTGCCGGGCTGCCCGGTCACCCTGCACCTGTCCATTGCACTCGAGGACGGCACCGAGGCCCTGTCGACTTTCGGTGAAGAGCCGGTCAGCCTCCAGATGGGCGATGGCACCCTGCAGCCGGGGCTGGAGCTGGCGCTCTACGGCCTAAGGGCCGGCGACACCCAGACCCTCAACCTGCTTCCAGACCAGGCCTACGGCCCGCGCGACCCGAGCATGATCCATCACATGCCGCTGAGCGATTTCGACGCCGGCTTTTCCCCCGAGGTCGGACAGCTCATCGCATTTGCACTGCCCGACGGCGAAGAGGCGGCGGGGGTGGTCATCGGCACGGACACCGGCCAGGTCGAAGTCGATTTCAATCACCCCCTGGCGGGGCACGAAATCACCTTCAGAGTGGAGATCATCAGCGTCTCGCCGCCGCCTGCGGACAGCACAGCATCGTAGGGCCGGCTGTGCCGGCCGAACGGCGTCGGGCAGAGCCCGACCAGGGTGAAGATCACCGCGTTTCACCACCGTCTCGGACAGCACAGCATCGTAGGGCCGGCTGTGCCGGCCGGATGATGTCGGGCAAAGCCCGACCTACAGGGTGAAGATCACCCGCATTTCAGCACCGTCCTCGGACAGCATGGCATCGTAGGGCCGGCTTTGCCGGCCGAATGATGTCGGGCAGAGCCCGGCCTACAGGGAAGTGTCAGGTTTTGCGCTTGAAATGCCCCCCACAGCCCCGGACAATCCGCGCATGAAAATAATACTGGCCAACCCACGCGGCTTCTGTGCCGGCGTCGATCGCGCAATCGAGATCGTGGAACGCGCACTGGA
This sequence comes from uncultured Gammaproteobacteria bacterium, assembly GCA_963753845.1. Taxonomy (GTDB): domain Bacteria; phylum Pseudomonadota; class Gammaproteobacteria; order Chromatiales; family Chromatiaceae; genus Thiosocius. The sequence continues at coordinate 10,474 of CAVWEI010000021.1, read as the reverse complement.
TACCTTCGGAGCGCCCATCTACGTACGCCACGAGGTGGTGCACAACCGGTTCGTCGTCCAGGGCCTGCGCGAACGTGGTGCGGTGTTCGTCGATGAACTGAGCGAGATCCCGGACGGCGGCACCGTCATCTTCAGCGCACACGGCGTGTCCCAGCAGGTACGTGCCGAGGCCGAACAGCGCCGGCTGAGCGTGTTCGATGCGACCTGCCCGCTGGTCACCAAGGTACACCTCGAGGTCGCTCGGCATTGCAGGGCCGGCCACGAGGTGGTCCTGATCGGGCACAAGGGCCACCCCGAGGTCGAGGGCACCATGGGCCAGTACCGCTGCTCGCCCGGACAAGCCGGCATCCACCTGGTGGAGACGCCGCAGGATGTCGCCGAACTGAAGATCCGTAACCCCGGACAGCTGGCCTTCGTCACCCAGACCACACTGTCCATGCACGACACCGCGCTGGTGATCGAGGCGCTGCAACAGCGTTTCCCGAGCATCAAGGGGCCGCGAAAGGACGACATCTGCTATGCGACGCAGAACCGCCAGGACGCGGTAACCCGGCTTGCTGCCAAATGCGACCTGGTACTGGTGGTGGGCTCACCCAACAGCTCCAACTCCAACCGTCTCAAAGAGATCGCCGAAAAGCAGCAGCGACCGGCTTACCTGATCGACGGCCCCGAGGATATCCAGCGTGCCTGGCTCGAGGGGGTGGAAACGGTGGGGCTCTCGGCGGGCGCCTCGGCACCCGAGGTGCTGGTCGAAAATGTCATCCGGCAGCTGCAGGACTGGGGGGCCGAGACGGTCGAAGAGGACAGCGGTCAGCCAGAGACCGTGGTGTTTGCCTTGCCGAAGAACCTGTTGGGTGCGATGGCCGGCAGGTGAGGTTCGAGGGCGGAGGGATGCCCCCGCAACTGACCATAGGGCCGGCTGTGCCGGCCGAACAACGTCGGGCAAAGCCCGACCTACGGGGAAGATCATCACCGTCCCGCCACCGATGCCGGACAGCGCAACCTCGTAGGGCCGGCTGTGCCGGCCAGCCCAACACACGTCGGGCAAAGCCCGACCTACTGGGGGAAGATCATCGCCGTCTCGCCACCGATGCCGGACAGCGAAACATCGTAGGGCCGGCTATGCCGGCCAATGAATTCGACAAATGGCCCGATCGGGGGAATATGCTGTCGCTATTGCGTCAACCCTGTCACCAGCAATTGGTGCCACCACCATCCGTAGCGGTCTTAACACCCTGCTGATTGATCGCGAAACTTGCACAATCCGTATCGCCGGCCTGACGCCCGGTAGCGCTGGCGGTCGCCGTAAACAACTGCGTATCGCCGCCCGGATGGGTGACCGCAACGGTGTAATACTCCTCATCGGAGGTCCCACCCTGAACCGCAGCCGACACCTGCAATGTGCTCAGGATATTGGTGTAGGCACCACTCACCGTATAGAAACGCTCCTGCGCCATCGCGATGGATTCCAGGGCGATCTTCGCATCGGCCCTGCGCGTCTTCTGCACCTGGGCGGTATACATGGGGTAGGCAACCGTCGCGATAATCGCCATCACCGCGACGACGACCATCAGCTCCACCAGGGTCAGGCCCCGTTGTTTTGAACTAAGCATTGTCCATCCCCTACCTGATCCGCATCCAGGACTTGCGGCCGCGTACAAAGGCCCCCGGCGATTCCGAAGTGACCTCGACCCCGCCCTTCGAACCACTGGCATACTTGAATTCCTTCCTGCCATCGGCCGAAGTCACGATACTCGGTGGCTGGATAATGCCTTCCTTGGATTTCTTGCCCGACACAGGAATCCCTATGACCGATCCCGCCGTTTCAGCATCACCACTTCCGCTCAAATTGTCGTCGTAAGTGAAATACCCGTCACCGTTCAGATCAAAGACCGTTTCATCGAGTCGACCGCCGGTGCGGGCGCTGACCTCCATCAGCCAACTTTCACCACCATCCTCACAGGCGTGCTCCGATGGAATGGTCGTCACGAAGATCAGCCGGCCTCCTCGCAGGGTATGCCGCGTTACCTGTTTTTCACCAAAATCAGGCAGATCCATATACCAACCCATATCACCCTCGGCGGCACGCCAGTCCCACACAGTCAGGTCATTGTCGGACATCACGCGCACATCGAAGGCGCCAACCGTTCCGGAGGACACATCACCGGCCCCCGCAGTCAGCCTCTTGGCAGCACAGGTCGTGCCATCGGCCGCGGTGACGCACTGCCCCAGCAGGTTGTCACGGTCGATAGCCGGGGTCGCTGGCGGCGACACGGTCAAGGTGCCATCCAGTTTCGAAAAATCCGACGTACAGGCAGACTTGCGCGCGCCCGAAGCGCCATCGAAACAACTGTTCCAGACATCCCAGATACCGTAGACCGACTGGGTCGAGGCATCGCCGACATTGTCGCCCACCCGGAAGTAGCCGCCGGTGCCGAAATACACCATGACGCCGGGCAGGCCGTCCGGGTGCCGACCCACCTCGGGACGCATCGTGATCGGCTGGGTGTTGGTAATAACACCACTCGGATCGGCAGGTGCCGCAAACAATGGGTTACCACCGAAGTCCGCTTTCCAGCCCCTCGCGGTGCCGTCCGGAATGAACTTCCAGACGTTGCCCTTCAGATCACCGGCATAGATCACGTCGATCTTGAAATCGCCGTCGACATCGATCGGCGATGCCGTCGTCAGGCCATTGTTACCTGACGAGTCGACGACCACGCTGTCGACATAGGCGCCGGTCTCCGCATCGGCGATATACAGCACCGCATTACCGGAGGCACTCGCATAGCCGTTGCCGAACACCACGACCCAATTTCCCTTCAGTGGAATCGTAGGTGAACGCGTTGCTGCCGCTATGGTTCTTGACAACCGAAGGACGGCTGTAAGTGAAGCCAAGGTCATCGAAATTCCCGCCGGTGGTGGTCTCGATCTCCCACAGGAAGACAGCGCTGGGCATCAATGTCCCGAAGTCCGGATCCGTCACATCGAGCGCATAGATCCCCCTGCCGCCCCCGTTCAGACCGCCCACGAGAATCGTGTGCCAGTAATGGTCCGCGAACATGACGTCGCCGAAAGTCGGTGTACCATCCACGTAATAACGGTGCGCGTAATCCGGGGAGGTCAGCTGATTCAGTGTCGGGTACAACGCATTCGGGACGAAGGCGACCTTTTCTATACCGCCGAGTGATGCATCCGGGGTGGCGGTAAAGCCATGCAGCATGCCGTCGTTACCACCGACATACAGCATGGAATCGCGCCCGCCCATGCGTGTTATGAATTCTGAATAGGACTCGGCGGACGGATCCGTCAGGGTCGTCGGGTTGGACGTGTCTTCATAGCGTTCCAGCCAGTTGGGATAAGCAAACCCCGGCAACTCGCCGACATAGGCCGGTGACGAGTTGACGAGGTCGCCGAGCTTGCGCGAGCGATCACGGAAGACACCGCCGTTCTGCACCTCACCCGTGCGGACACCACGCAGGTAAAGCACACGATCAGTACCCAGGGTATCGGCCGCCAGGTTATCGGGATCGATGTTCAGCAACGCCTTTTGCGGGTCACTCAGCGAGTCCCACTCGAAGGTCACGCCGGTACCCGCGTTGTTGGTCAGAATAGTGCGCGCGGCAGCCGCAACGCCTTCCAGTTTTTCTCCCGCATCCCAGGCCGCCGTCAGACTGAGCGCCCCGGTCGATTCGATTACCGGGAAAGCCAGCAACTCACCCGACCAGTCGGTCGAATCGAACCGCGCCTGGAAGATGGTGGTATCGGTCGAGACACGTTGCGAGTTGGCCGCGGTGGAAGAGGCCGAGGACGTGTCCTTGGACGCCTCGAGGAACACGTTGGATAACGACTGCTCGAGTTCTGCCGGGTTGGTTGCATAAAAATAGGTATCGGGCAGGCCGGTCGCAGTGTCTTTCCACTCGTAATCCTGATCCGGGATACTCGTTCGGAGCTGCCGCACCAACAGGACGGTTGCCGCCGTTCGCGACATCCAGGTCATCCTCCTCGAAGCCGCCATATTTGGCCGCGAGCAGCAGTGGGTCGGGCAACAGCCCCGCCGCACTGGCGTCAAGCGTGTAAGTCACAGAGGTCGCGGGCGCGCGGTTCACGCAGCTAATCCCGGCATCGCTGCAGGTCGGCGAACCCGAGGTGTCAACGACCTCGTCAAAACCGTTTATGCCGGAATGAACGTGGAAACCGTCGGTATCCGTCCCGGCCAGGATGTAACCAAATCCCATTCGATAAGGGGTCGACTGGCCAATGGCGCGGGTCGTGACCGTGAGCAGGCTGCCGGTGACCGTGTATTCGAGCATACCGGCCATATCCTGGTCGTAATCGCCACCCTGCTCGCTGTCTTCCCAGTTCACGTAGTATCGACCCCGGTACTGTCCCGATCCCGGGGAAGTCTCGGTCTGCTTCTGTACCACCTTGAAGTCGACGATGGCACAGTTGCCATCGACGCTGTCGTTCCGGCAGGCCGGCAGTATCACAGCGACGACGTCCTCCGGATCGGTCGAGCCGGCGCGGATCACCTCTATCTTGGGGACCGCGGGGGCAAGTGTCACGCCGAAGGTCTTGACATTGATGTCCACCGGGTTGGCATCCGCATCGGTGATGTCATCGCGGATCGACGTCGTCCTGGCATAAAAGGCCAGGCCGGCTATGTCGAAGTCACCCTCCAGCCTCGGCGCCTCCGGGCACAATCCGACCGCATCGGACAAGGTCGCCAGGCGTCTTCGCAGTACACAAGCCATTGTTGACAGTCGTGCCCGCACCGACGAAATACTGATTGCCGTCTATGCCCTCGTGGCCACCCACCGCGTTGGTCCAGGTGGAAACGTTCGGGGAGCCGTCCAAGTCACTGGCACCACCCATTTCCCCGTCATACGATGCCACACTCGCGTTGAACTGGATGACATTCACCGGGGCACAATAGTTCGCCGGGCCCAGCGGGTCGCTCCAGGTCGAGGCCGTGACCAGTCCCGGCAGGTAGGCGTCGTCATTGGCCTCGAAGTCACTGTCGGGGCCATTGCCATCGCCCGCGAAGTAGCGCAGCGTTTCGAGATAGATCTCCGATTGCGGATTGCCCCAGTTGGTACAACTGCCGTTGTTGAAGGTGTTGATACCCCAGCTGCAGTTGTCCGCGCTGTTGTAATAGCCGGGGTCGTGGTCGTAGCCGCTGACCCGCAGCTTGCTCAAGGTGTCGATGATGTTGCCAGTCGCCAGCGGGGCCTTGAAGGTCCCGTCATCCGCATCGATCTCGTCGGTCAGGGGGCCGACATTCTTGCGCAGCGTGCCGCCGGACTTGTTGTGTCCGAAACTGCCGGTCATCAACCCGACGAAGAATTCGCCGCCATCGCCGTGTTCCTGCAGCACGCCGATCGGCTTGCTGTTGCCATCCGGATACACCTTGCATTTCTCGCTCCCGATCAGGCTCTCGCCGTTGGCGTCGGTGCCATCGTTGCAGACCTCGACACGCGCGATATAGTCGCCATTACCGAGTCGGTCGCGGATGCCATCACCATTGTCATCGTATTGCCAGCTCGGATTGCTGTGGAAGGCATCCAGGCCCGAGTCCGCCGGATTGTTGCCGTTGTTCATGGCCACATCGTCGTAGGGCCCCCGAACTGTATTCGCGGGTCCCTTCATTTTCACTGTGGTCATCCCAGTGGCACTGGTAGCGCTCGTTCGCGGCCCACAGCGCGAAGTTGCCGGCCGCGACGCGCAGCAAGGGCGGGTCGGTGCGGGTTTCGGAATTGCCATCATCTGCATATGTGGTGTTGCAGATCGTGATCTCGGGATTCGACCAAGGCGTCAGCCTCGCCATCTCGCCACTGCCGGGGTCTTCCTTATAGTACTTGGCAAAACTGTGCGCATCGCCCGGCAGATAGGCGCGCTCGAGCACCGTGACCGCGGCGCTGGTATCGGTTGAACGAAACCCACCGAACAGGATCTTGCGTACCGTGTCGATACGCGCCATCGACGCCCAGTTGAGAAAGTTGCCACTCCAGTAGTCGTTCCCGGCCGCACAGTACTTGTCCGCGCTGACGATAGCCGGGACAAAGCGGCTGTCCATCGTGCGTATAGCACTTGTAGCTGTCGAAATAGCCGTAGTAATCGATCGAATGCTTGTATGTCGTCTCGATATCGGGATCACCACCCAGCTGGTTTCCATCGATATCCGACCAGTCGTCATAGGCCTTGTAGAACAACTGGTGATCGTTCGACATGTTCAGCATCACCAGCGGCTCGGCCGACTGCACCAGAAACAGGGGCACCTGGGCGAGATCGGTGGCGACAAGCGCATGGGCCGAGTTCGATACCGTCAGCGTGTAGAGCGCCGACACCGTGAACATCAATAAACGTCTTGCGCTAGTCATTTTTCACCTCGTCCCCAGGCAGCAGCGAAAGCACGCTTACCTGATTCAAACCAAGCCATTTCAAAGAGGCCCCAAGAACGTGCTCTGCAGGATCACCTCGGAAGCCGGTGTCAAGCCGAACCCCTTTGTCGTAATCCGGAAATATTGAACCGTCGGTGCTGTTTCCGGGAAACCGACGACCAGGCTGCTGTTGGGAGCTGGGATAGGAGGAAGGCGCTCCAGGTAGTAGCGCGGGTTGGCACTCAAGCTGGAAAAATCCAGCGGCAGGGACGAGGTATAGGCCATCGTCCCATAATTGCGGGCATCCCCGGGATCGACACTGAGCGACGAATCCGACACGGCGTACGACGTGATCCCGCTGGCATCGAAGTCGAAACTCGCGTCGTCCATCTCCCTTTCCCATCGCCTCAGTTCGGCCTCTGCCGCCTCGAAGGCGAGCGAGCTGTCCCTGAAGTTGCCGGTCATGCGTTCGGTGATCAGGGTGTCCTGGATGCCGGATACACCCAGCACGGTAAGCACGAGCAACAGCACCAGGGCCACGATAAGCACCGCACCCGACTGTCGGGATGGGAATGGGCGCATATGCAAGCCGTTTTTCTTCATCGTCCTACCTATTTCACGTTGTTGCGCAGGGTTGCGACGATGGCGAATTCCTGCCGCATGAGCCGGTCATTCGGGTCAGTCGGGGTGATCGCCGTGCTGCCGTTGGGCAGATACACATAACTCGCCGGTGCCTGGGTGGACTGCTCTATGCTGTTGGCCAACAGCGAAATGCGCACACCAAGCACCGCCGCCCAGTCGGTGACCGAGTCTGCCGGCACGTAGTCCACCCGGCCATCGTCGTCTTCATCGGTTGCATAGGTGATCTGCATATCCTCGACACCCTGCAGGATCTCCTGCGGAGTGGCACCGTCACTGACGAAGAGTGCCGAAACAGGCACCCCCGGTCCGATTTGTTCCGGCCGATGTCCCGATGAAATAGGTGCGGGTGACCAGCGGCATCACCACGGAATCCGAACCGAACCGACGCGACAGCTGCGCGGGAAGGTTGGCACTGGAGCCATGTGGTATCGAGCTGGTATTGCTCCCGGTTGTGAAGGGCACGGCACCCGATATCTCGAAGATCTCGGCCCCCGAGCAATCCGTTATCTGCACATATTCACCGGATGCCAGCGCGCTGGCATCCCCGCGAACTACGACAGGGTTGTTCGGGAAGGTCGGGCCGTTGGTATAGAACAGCTCACCCGTCAGCGGGCCGCGAATCTGCAGGGTGTCGGTACCGTCGCTAACGTTTTCGCCATCAATCGTGACGCTACTGACATCGTTCTGGCCACTGACCCGGATCCCGATCTGGTAATCGTCAATATACGGCAAAGGGTTCTTGGCGATGACCTTGGGATTCGATTCGATCAGGTCCTCGGTGATGCAGCCACCGAAGCCGGCGACCTCGATGTCACGCTTGATCTGCGATACGGCATAGCGGCCACTGTCCTGGATCGAGGAAAGTCCTTCCTGCAGGCGATAGGTGGCCTTGTTTGCCGAGAACAGCACCAGGACCCCGGCGAGCAGCACCATGCTCAGGGTCGACGCGACCATCAATTCGACCAGGGTCAGACCGGCCTGCCGGTGCATTGAATTTATTCTGCTCATATTGCCGTCACCGTAACGAACGGGGCGCTGGTCGTCCCCGAGCGGTCATCCACCCACTGGATACTGATCGTAGCCACACCGCTGGTGACGTCGACCTGCCCCTGCCCGCCCGGCAGACGTTCGACATAGGAGCGCCACTGGAACAGGTCGGCATTGGCCACCTGGGCTGGCAGGCAGTTTGCCGAACAGGCGGCAGACGCGGCGGAATCCGCGAAGGCGATGTTGTAACCACCTGTTTCCTTCAGCGCTTCTGTACGGTTGGCCCGCATGCGATCGAGGATATCGTTCGCCAGCATGGTCGCCTCCGAGCGCAGGAGCGCGCTGTGATTGCCGCGCAGCCCGGTCGTCTGCAGACCGCTCAGCCCCAGCAGACCGATCGACAGGACGATCAGGGCCACCAGGACCTCGAGCAGCGTAAAGCCGCGGGTCCGGGTTCCCGGTCCTGCCCGATCGCAGTGGCGTTGCCGATATCTCTGGTTCATGGGCAACTCCAGGCCACGCCATTCTGTTCCTTCTTGATCCGGACCTGCCCGGAAAGCGGAATCGATATGCAGCGGCTCGTGGGACCACTTGCATCCGTCCGCGTCAGATCGAAGTTATAGTTTGCGTTCGAGGCGCCGTTGCGCCCGAACACGACCACCGCCGTCCCGGCAACACCACCCACGGCGGCACCGTCGATCGCCTCCCAGGAACGCAACCCCTCTCCCGCATCCACGGCCCCGTTGGTGTTGGCATCCACGAATACAGTCCACCCGTTTACCCAGTCGCTGCTGACCGCGGCAATGGATACATTCGCACCGCGCTTGACCGCTTCGCTGCGCGCAAGCTTGATGGCGGACACCAGTGCATTGGTCTGCGCCGTCGCACGATTATTTGCGGCCACCCCCGAAAACAGCGGCATGCCCACCGCAATCAGGATGATGGCTGCGGCCAGCGTCACCATCAGCTCGATCAGCGTCAAACCTTGTTGTCTCGTACTCATAGGGGCGATATAGCAGTTCCAGTGAAAGACGTACCGCGGCCGGTGATAGACTGCCGGGATTCCCCGACAAACGGTACTGCAGCGCGGCTGCACAGACGCCTTAGCGGCAGATTCTCGATCCTCATGAACCGAACGATCATTGTGGGCGGCGGCGTCATCGGCATGCTGACCGCCCTGGAGATGGCGCAGGCCGGGCACAGCGTGACCCTGTTCGAGCGCGGCGAGACCGGGCGCGAATCTTCGTGGGCCGGTGGCGGCATCATCTCTCCCCTTTTTCCATGGCGTTATCTGGATAGCGTCACGAATCTCGCAAGCTGGAGTCAGAACGTCTATCCGGCGCTGTCAGCGGAACTGGCTTCGCAGACGGGCATAGATCCGGAGTACACCGAGTGCGGCCTGATACTGGTCGCACCGAATGAAACAGAAAAAGCCCTCGGCTGGGCAGAACAGCATCGGCGCGACTTGCGTCAAATCGGGCGTGAAGAGTTCCGGCGCCTCGAACCACAGGCCGCCGAACCCGCATCCGAAGCCCTGTGGATGCCAGCCGTGGGGCAGGTGCGCAATCCGCGCATGGTGCGCGCACTGCGCCGGAGGCTCGACCAGGTCGGGGTGGATACAAGGACGGGAGAATGCGTCGAGACACTCGTGCAGGCAGACGGGCGGTGCACCGGGGTGCGCACCGGCAGCGGTGTTTTCCACGCCGATGCCGTGATCATCTGCGCCGGGGCCTGGAGCGGCCAACTGCTTGCAGACCTGCCCTGCCCGCCGGCGATATACCCGGTCCGCGGCCAGATGCTGTTGTTCCGGGCCGAGCCCGGGACCATCTCGCGCATGGTCCTCGAGGCCAATCGCTACGTGATTCCAAGGCGCGATGGGCGCACCCTGTTCGGCAGTACCATCGAGGATGTCGGGTTCAAGAAAGAGACCACGGACGAGGCCCGCGACGAGCTCCACGCCATAGCCACCGAAAGATTCCCGATCCTGAAGCGGTTCCCGGTCGAGGCCCACTGGGCAGGCCTTCGCCCCTCGTCGCCAGCGGGCGTGCCCTACATCGGCCGCCATCCCGACATCGCGGGGCTGTTCGTCAATGCCGGACATTTCCGCAACGGCATCGTCCTGGGCCCGGCATCCGCACGCCTGGTCGCCGATCTGGCACTGGGCCGCACGCCGATCATCGACCCGGCGCCCTACACCTGGACCGCGGCACGCGGCTGAACAACCAGCTCAAGGGCCTTCAGGGCAGACCTACGCGACCCACAGTTCGCCCCTCGCCGAATCGGCACAGGGCCGATTCTGTCCCCGGACGCTGTCCGTAACACCCCCAAGACAGGCAATCGGCAGAGGCTGGCAAATAGCCGTTGCCTGCATCTATAATGCGCGCCTCGCAGCCAATGTAGCTCAGTCGGTAGAGCAACTGATTCGTAATCAGTAGGTCGGCGGTTCGATTCCGCCCATTGGCTCC
>CAVWEI010000020.1:0-113419 GCA_963753845.1 uncultured Gammaproteobacteria bacterium | reverse complement strand
CGGTTTCAAATGCGGCCTGTCCTTTTGTGTTTTCTCTCACCCCGTCCCTCTCCCTCGCGAGAGCGGGCGATCGAGCCGGGCGTTAAGCATTCCTTAGGGCGATGATCGACTCGGTCGCGACCGCACCGGAGGGTTATCGCTGATCAAGTCGTGCAGCAATAGCCGATGCGAAACGCCGGAAGTCGTCGAGGTGTTTGTCACAAATCGCATGCACAATCGCCCAGTCGACCTTCTCATAATTGTGGACGGCGATATTGCGAAACCCAACGGCTCGACGCAGGTTGGCAGCGACGTCGTGTTCGATGACACCCATATGTGCCAGTGTTGTCAGCGCCTCACCCATGGTTGCCGGCGCGGATTCCGCGGACGCTGCGATGAGGTGGCTCGCGATGTCGACACACAGTTGGACACTGCGGGTGAGGTTGAGCACAACGATATCCTGCAGATCGGCATCCTCGGCCAGTAAGCCAGCGTTGGCCGGGCACTTCTCAACGATGCGCGTAATGCAATGGCGCAGTGCCTCCAGCTTCTGGCCGATCAGGATCCTGTCCATTGCCTTCTTCTCTCTGACAGGATTCGCTCGCGGTAGGGCAGGAAGTCCGCTGCATCCAATAGGTGTCGCGTAATCAGGCGCGCATAGCTTGTGTCGCTCCCAAGGAGCCGGCGACCCTTCAGCACCTCGCCCAGCAGTGGTTCACCGGCAGTGTGCAGGTCGACAAGGTCGACCGGCCGCCCCAGTTTCTCTGCCATCTCACCGATCAGGCGGATACTCAGCTCGGCGTCGAGTGGCTTGTCTGCCAGCACAGCCAGGTCCAGGTCGCTGGCCGCGGTGGCGTTCCCTTTAGCGCAGGACCCGAACAGTATCGCCAGCTGCACCTGGGGAAAGCGGCTCAACACTTCGGTTACGGCAGTATCGACAGGGGATGGAACACGGGACATGGTGCAAGTCTAGCGCGTCGGGGTGGGTTTTGAGTGGTTCCGTGATGCGTTCGCTCTGCTCACGTCCGCCACGACGCTCTCTACCGGCCGCCAGGACCTGAACCCGCCCCAAGCTTCAACTCCGAAATCTTCACCTTCCATTCCGCCGGCCCGGTCTGATGCACCGACTCGCCCGTGCTGTCGACCGCGACCGTAACCGGCATGTCCACCACCTCGAACTCGTAGATCGCCTCCATGCCCAGGTCTTCGAAGGCCAGTACCCTGGCCGAACGGATCGCCTGCGAAACCAGGTAAGCGGCGCCGCCCACGGCCATCAGGTAGGCCGCCTTGTGTTTTTTGATCGACTCGATGGCGACCGGGCCGCGCTCGGCCTTGCCGACCATGCCGATCAGGCCGGTCTTTGACAGCATCATCTCGGTGAACTTGTCCATCCGGGTTGCCGTGGTCGGTCCGGCCGGGCCAACCGCCTCGTCGCGTACCGGATCGACCGGGCCGACGTAATAGATCAGACGGTTGGTGAAATCGACGCCGGGGGGCAGGCCCTTGCCACTTTCGAGCAGTTCCTGGATGCGTTTGTGTGCTGCATCACGGCCGGTGAGCAGCTTGCCGTTGAGCAACAGGCGGTCGCCCGGTTTCCAGGCCTGGACCTGCTCCGGTGTCAGGGTATCCAGGTCGACGCGTATCGAATCCTCGCTCACCTGCCAGGTCACGTCCGGCCAGTCTTCGAGTTTCGGGGGTGTGAGGACCGCGGGGCCGCTGCCGTCGAGGTGAAACTCGATATGCCGGGTGGCGGCGCAGTTTGGGATCATGCCGACCGGCAGCGAGGCGGCGTGGGTCGGGTAGTCAAGAATCTTTACATCGACCACGGTGGTCAGGCCGCCCAGGCCCTGGGCGCCGATTCCCAGTGCATTGACCTTGTCGAAGATCTCGACGCGAAGCTCCTCGACCGGGTTCGATGGGCCACGGGCCTTGAGCTCGTCCATGTCGATCGGCGCCATCAGCGATTCCTTGGCCAGCAGCATGGCCTTCTCGGCGGTCCCGCCGACTCCGATGCCGAGCACGCCCGGTGGGCACCAGCCGGCACCCATGGTCGGCAGTGTCTTGACGACCCAGTCGACCAGGCTGTCGCTGGGGTTGAGGATGGCGAACTTGGACTTGTTCTCGGAACCACCGCCCTTGGCCGCGAGTGCGATCTCGAGCCGGTCGCCAGGTACGATGTCGGTATAGATGACCGCCGGGGTGTTGTCGCCGGTGTTCTTGCGCGCACCGATCGGCGGATTCACCACCGAGGCGCGCAGCTTGTTGTCCGGGTGCAGGTAGGCGCGCCGCACGCCCTCGTTGATCATGTCGTTCAGGCCCATATTGCCTTCGAACCGCACGTTCATGCCGACCTTGAGGAAGACCACGACGATGCCGGTGTCCTGACAGATCGGCCGGTGACCTTCGGCGCACATGCGCGAGTTGGTCAGGATCTGCGCCAGCGCATCCTTTGCGGCAGGAGACTGCTCGCGATCGTATGCGCGCCCCACGGCCTGGATGTAATCCAGTGGATGGTAATAAGAGATGAATTGCAGTGCGTCGGCGACGCTTTGGATCAGGTCTTCTTGCTTGATGGTGATCATAGGAGTTTTGCCAGGGTTTTTTGGGACGCAGAGATCACGGAGAAGCACAGAGAACGCAAAGTTTCTGATTGTCGATTTTCACGACGTAGTGCATTTCAAACGTTGTTTCCGGGTGTGTTTGCCTGTGAAATCATTTTGCTTTCAGCGGAAAGCGTTCGGGGTGTTCAATGATTCCCTCGCTGAGGTCAACGTCGAGCTCAGGCCAATGAAAATGACCTGGTGACTGTTCTTCGACTTTCAATATGGCCTTCACCGATTGGTCCTTGAACCAGGGGAAATCGTCGTAGGACAAGAAGAGTTCTTTTCCACGGACGAGGAGCCATACGCCATGGGCCGAGATATTCGTTACCTCAGGCGCCGAAGTGTCGTTGCCATGCGCCAATGAGTTCATTGCAATGCGCCTCCAATATGGTCTCGATCTGCTTCAATTGTGTTCGCGACAACCGATAATTCTTCGCCAGTTCGATCTCCGGCTCCAACCAGAATTTGGCTTCGCCATCAGCACACACGACATGAACATGACGGCGTGCCTCTTCACGCGAAAAGAAGAAGAACCGATAGCCTTGCTCCTTGAATATTGTAGGACTCATCCTTGAGCTCGTAACCCCCGCAATCAAATACCCAGCAACATCCGCGCAGGATCTTCCATGCACTGCTTGACCGTGACAAGGAACTGTACCGCCTCTCGGCCGTCGATGATGCGGTGGTCGTAGGACAGGGCCAGGTACATCACCGGACGGATCACAATCTCGCCGTTCTCCACCACCGGGCGATCGACGATATTGTGCATCCCGAGGATGGCGCTCTGGGGCGGGTTCAGTATCGGCGTCGACAGCATGGAGCCGAAGACACCCCCGTTGGTGAGTGTAAAGGTGCCGCCGGACAGTTCTTCGTAGCTCAGGCTGCCTTCTTTCGCCTTCTGTCCAAAGGTGCGGATCGTCTCTTCCACCTGGGCGAACGACATCTGGTCGGCATTGCGCAGGATCGGGACCACCAGGCCGCGCGGGGAACCCACGGCGACACCGATGTCGAAGAAGTTGTGATAGACGATGTCGTTGCCATCGACGGACGCATTGACGACCGGGAACTTCTTGAGTGCCTCCACGGCTGCCTTGACGAAAAACGACATGAATCCCAGGCGCACGTCGTGAGCCTTCTCGAACGCATCCTTGTGCCGGGCACGCAGGTCCATCGCGGCCTTGAGATTGACCTCGTTGAAGGTGGTCAGGATCGCGGCGTTCTGCTGGGCCTCCAGCAGGCGCTCGGCGATACGCGCGCGCAAACGGGTCATCGGCACACGCTTTTCCTGGCGTGCAACCGTGGCGCTGCTCGGTGCCGCGGCAGCGCGCAGGTCCGGGTCGTCGGTCTGGTGCTGCTGGTCCAGGAAGGTCATCACGTCCGATTTCAGGATCCGTCCGTTCTTGCCGGTACCCTTGATCCTGCTGGGGTCGATGTCCATCTCTTTGACCAGGCGGCGCACCGCCGGTGTCAGGACCTGGTCCGCAGTATCTTCGGATGCAGCCGCCGCCGGGGCCTTGGCGGGGGCCTCGGCGGTCTTTTCCGGTGAGGTTGGTGGCTCGGTGGCGGGGCCGGGGGCTGTTGCACCGGCCTCGACGACCGCAAGCAGCGCGTCGGCCGTGACCACAGCACCTTCCTCGACCTTGAGCTCCTTCACCACACCGGCGACGGGGGAAGGAACCTCCAGCACGACCTTGTCGGTCTCGAGATCCACCAGGTTCTCGTCACGCGCGATCGCTTCGCCGGGCTGCTTGTGCCAGGTCAGTACGGTTGCATCGCTGACAGATTCCGGCAGGGTGGGTACACGCACTTCGGTCGACATAGTTCAGCCCCTTAGATTCATAGATGGGTCGCTACGCCCCGTCAGCGCATCGTCCACGAGTTTCTCTTGTTCTTCCTGATGGACCTGGAAATAACCCGTCGCGGGCGCCGCAGCAGAAGGCCTGCCGACATAGGCCAGCTTACGTTTGCTGTTGTGCAGCGAATGGAAACGGTGCTTGATCTGGTCCCAGGCGCCCTGGTTCTGGGGCTCTTCCTGACACCAGATGAACTGCCTGGCGTTTGGATATCGCGCCACCATGGCCTCGAATTCGGCACGCGGGAACGGGTAGAGCTGCTCGAGCCGGACCAGGGCGACGTGGTTCAGCTCCCGGGTGCGTCGCGCCTGCAGCAGGTCGTAATAGACCTTGCCGGTGCACATCACGACCTGGGTCACTTTCTTCTCGTCGATCGGATCGATCTCGTCGATCACGTTTTCGAATCGCCCCCCGGTCAGCGAATCCAATGAAGAGGTCGCCAGGGGGTGACGCAGCAGGCTCTTTGGCGACATCACGATCAGGGGGTGACGGAACGGACGCAGCATCTGGCGTCTGAGCAGATGGAAGATCTGCGCCGGTGTGGTGGGGACGCAGACCTGGATATTGTGTTCCGCGCACAACTGCATGTAACGCTCGACGCGCGCCGATGAATGCTCCGGACCCTGGCCCTCGTACCCATGTGGCAGCAGCATTACCAGCCCGCAATACAGACCCCATTTCGCGCCGGCCGAGGTGATGAACTGATCGATGACCACCTGGGCTCCATTGGCGAAGTCGCCGAACTGCGCCTCCCAGACGGTCAGTGCCTTGGGGTCTGCGGTCGCGTAGCCGTACTCGTACCCGAGCACCGCCTCCTCCGACAGCACCGAGTCGATCACCGTGAAATTGGGCTGATCGGCATGCAGGTGGCGCAGCGGAATATAGCTGGCGCCGGTGTTTTGATCGCGCAGCATTGCGTGGCGGTGGAAGAAGGTCCCGCGGCGGCAGTCCTGCCCGGAGATACGGATCGGCACACCCTGATCCAGCAGGGTGGCATAGGCCATGTTCTCGGCGAATCCCCAGTCTGCGAGCTTGTCGCCCTGGGCCATCAGGCGGCGGTCCTCCATGATGCGCTGAACCCGCGGGTGCAGAATGAAATCGCCGGGTGGCGTCACGATCTGTCCGGCCAGCGCCTCAAAGCGCTCTGGATCAAACCCTGTGTCAGTTGCGTCGTCCCATTTCGCACCCCTGTACCTCGTCCAGTCCACCTCGCCCGGTTTCTCCACCCGGCAGGCCGTGGCGCGGCCCACGCAGTTGCCCTGTTCGAACTCCGCGCGTACCCGTTCCACGAATTGCTGTCCCTCGGCGGGCGTTATCAGCTGCGAGGCGATGAGTTGATCCGCATAGGCCGCGCGGGTCGGCTGATGGTTGCGTATCTTCTGGTACATCATCGGTTGCGTGACAGCGGGCTCGTCGGCCTCGTTGTGGCCATGACGGCGATAGCAGACCAGATCCAGGACCACGTCCTTGTGGAAGCGGTTGCGATAATCCAACGCCAGCCGGGTGACGAAGATCACGGCCTCGGGGTCGTCTCCGTTGACATGGAAAATAGGTGCCTGGACCACCTTGGCGACGTCGGTGCAGTATGCCGTCGAGCGCGTATCGCGCGTGTTGCTGGTGGTGAAGCCGATCTGGTTGTTGATGACGATGTGCACGGTACCGCCGACGGTGTACCCGCGCGCCTGCGTCATGTTGAACATCTCCATGTTCACGCCCTGGCCCGCGAAAGCGGCGTCACCATGCAGGATGATGGGCAAGACCTGTTCGCCCGTGCGATCGCGGCGGCGCTGCTGGCGGGCGCGTACCGAACCGTGCACCACGGGGCTGATGATCTCGAGATGCGACGGGTTGAAGCCAAGCGTGATGTGCATCAGCCCGCCGGGGGTGTCGACGTCGCTCGAGAAGCCCTTGTGATACTTCACGTCACCGGAGGACATGATGCCTTCGTCCTGGACCAGGCGTGCGCCTGCGAACTCACCGAAGATCTGTGCCGGTGGTTTGCCGATGATGTTGGCAAGCACGTTCAGGCGACCACGGTGCGCCATCCCTATAACCACCTCTTTGGCCCCGTCGCGCCCGGCGCGCTGGATCAGCTCGTCCAGCATCGGGATCAGCGATTCGCCGCCTTCCAGCGAAAAGCGCTTCTGGCCTACGTAGCGCGCGTGCATGAACTTCTCGATACCCTCGGACGCGGTCAACAGGTGCAGGATCCAACGGCGCTGCTCGTCATCGAGTTCGGGTTTGCTGCGGTAGGTCTCCAGGCGCTGCTGGATCCAGCGCTTCTCCTCGGTATTGGTGATGTGCATGTACTCGGAGCCGACCGTCCCGGTATAGGCCTCCTGTACCAGCGACAGGATCTCGCTGAGCGGCATCTGATCGGGCGCGAACAGGGAACCGGTATTGAACACCGTGCCCATGTCCTCCTTGCCGAGACCGTAATACGACGGCTGCAGGTCCGGAAGTGCAATCATCGGCTTCAGCTTGAGAGGGTCCAGATTGGCATTCTGGTGTCCGCGGACGCGGTACGCGTTGATCAGTCTCAGCACCTTGGCCTGACGTTCGGCCGCGGCAGCGGACAGGCCCGTGCTGCATGGAATCCGCGAGTTCGTATCGGTGGCGAGTTCGAGAAAGTCCGCCTGTACCCGGCGGTGAGACTGATCATTGACCGGACTGCCGTTTACCGCGGGAAGACCGTCGAAATGTCTGCGCCAGTTGTCCGGAACGCTGCTTGGGTCTTCGAGGTAAGACTCGAACAGGTCCTCGATGAAAGGTGCGTTGGCGCCGTAATAGGCTGAAGAACTGCGCAGTCGATCGAGAAGCTCGGACATTTTTGGACGACCACCCAAATATTTGGCGGGAAAAAATAAAATTCCCGGACTGGCCGGGATTTACAGGAAGTCTAGCACAGTGATTTTGCCCTTATGGGTTCATAAATTTTTATTCGGATCATTGTCTGACCGGTAGGATATTGTTGCCCCGTATAGGCATTGCACAGCTGCGCGGCTGCTAAAATAAAAAAATGGCAGAAAAGGTATCAATATTGGTGGGTGGCCGGGGCGACGTCTGTTCGCTGGAGGCGGATATGGCGTTCTTCGAGGCACGTCTTTCGCTTGCCGGGGAAGCGCCCGATACCCTGTACCAACTCGCCCAGATAAAGACCTACCAGACGCTCGGCGCCCTGCTCGGAGACACGCTCAAGACGCTGCGTCCTCAATCCCGGGACCCCGCAGGCCTCAGAAAAACAGCAGTTTGACGATGAATATGGTCAGGGCGAGATAAAGCACCCGACGGATCAGAGTTTCGCCGTGTGTGACCGTGGTGTGGGCCCCCAGCCAACCGCCGATCGAGTTCCCGACCGCGAGTCCGGCCCCGGTCCACCACAACAGCTCCAGCTGCGAGGCGAACACCGCCAGGGCGACGATCGTGTAGACCAGCACCACGAACACCTTGTGCATATTGACCCGAACCAGGTCGAGGCCCATCACGCGGTGCAGGATCGGCATCAGGACGAAGCCGACACCGATCTGGATGAATCCGCCCCAGAAGCCGGCGCCGACCATCAGGATATGTCCCAGAAGAAGATTCTTTGCCTGTGCCTCGCCGCCGACCGGTTTCACCTTGTCCTGACCGGTTGCCATCAGGATCATCACCGCGATCATGACCATTGCGAGTATGCGGTCGAACCATTCACCGGCGAGATGCACGCCCACCGACGCGCCCGCGAGTGCCCCGGCCGCGGCGGCCGCCGACAGGCTGAGGCTGAGTTTGAAGTCGGAGAACCCGCGGTTGCGGAAAGTGGATACGGCGGTGATGTTCTGGGCGAGTATGGCGATCCGGTTGGTGCCATTGGCGACCGGCGCAGGAATGCCCATGAACAGCATGATGGGAACGGTCAGGAGAGAGCCGCCGCCGGCCATCACATTGAGCCAGCCGGCCATGATGCCAACCAGCGCAAGGACGATGATCTGCCAGATTTCCATTGTTGCCGCTGCTCAAGGGAGAGATGTGTGGTGCCCCCGAGAGGATTCGAACCTCTGACTTCACCCTTAGGAGGGGTGCGCTCTATCCTGCTGAGCTACGGGGGCAGGGGTGCGCTGCGCAGATACAGCAGGGGCGATTCTAACCCGTGAAGGGGCCGGCTGTAATACCGTTACCGATTAAGTGGCGCCGTGCAGCCGGCCGGCGGGCCGGGCTGGTGAGATCTTCAGGCTAGACCTTGCCCAGAGAATAGCTGGCAACCCCGCCGGTTCGACGTCGCAGGGTGCTGTAGGTGTCTTCTTTCTCGTCCCGCCCGGTGAGAATGCCCAGCGCGGTACGTGTGGCTCGCTGGCCCTGCAAGGCCAACTGGCCGTTTTGGTCGTTGAGATCGGCCACGTCCTGGACCAGCGCGGTCATCGCCGCCCAGTCGGCGGCAAGCTGGGGATGTTTGAGGGCCTCGACCAGGCGCCCGCCGGCCTCCATGCCCTCTGCCAGCCCGGCGGCCTTTTGCAGGCGGTCGCGGGCCAGGACGCTGTGTTCGAGTTGCTTGAGCAGGGCGAGTTTTTCCTTCACGACCTGCTCGAGATGCACGGGGTCGTTACCGGTCAATCCCCGCTGTTCGCGCTGCAGTACAGGTTCGAGCGACTGCAGGCCGTGCAGGCTGGCCTGCACGGTGGCGGTAAACGCCTTGATGAGCTGTTCGCTCTCCACGCCTTACTGCGCCCTGCCCAGGCTGGCCTCGAAGGTCAGTAGCTTGTCGGCGACCCGCGCCGGCACGATCTGGAAAGAGCCCGTCGCGAGGATACGCTGCACATCCTGGACACGCTGGGCGTCGACCACCGGCAGGTTGGCGATCTCGGCCTCGAGTGCCTGGAGTTGTGCGGCCTGATTCGACAGCTGCAGCTTGTCTGCACCCGTGGAGCCGGACCTGGGAGCGGTGCCTGTCGGCGCCTGGTTGTTCTTGGAAGCGGTCGCCTGGGATTTGCCCGCCTTGGCGGCCTCCTTAGGCGATCGCCCGCTGTTTCTGCTGATTTCCATGCCCATCTCGGTCACGCCTTCGCTAGTATCACGTGGACTGTATCGTCCGACTTTTGACGGACTTTACGCAGCGGGCCTAAGTTGTGAAGTTCATTCCGAAAATAGTCTTTTGGGCAGTATTCCCCGATGCCGGCCACCGGATCAGTTGGTGACACGGATCAGGCCGGCGCCGGCCACGGTGCCGGAGACCACGCGGCCGGAGTTGAGGTTTTTCACCTTGATACGGTCGCCCTGACTGCCGTCACTGAGCGCCTTCCCTGTCATCCTCACCTGAAGCCCCCCGGTGTCGGCGACGATTTCGACCTGGCCGCCGCGCTTGACCAGCCTGGCCCTCTCAAGAAGGCCTGCATGCAGGGTGTCCCCACTGGAGATCGAGCGCCTGCTGCGCAGGCCGACGGTATCCTCGATGCGGGTGAAATAGGCCTTGTGGATGCCCGAGATATCCACCTCGCTGAGCATGACATCTTCGGCACGCAGAGCCTGTCCGCGCACGATCGGGCGGCGGCTGACTACGACGGAATCCATCAGCGCCACATAAACCGGCACGTAGATCTTCCAGGGTTTGCTGCCATTGCAGCGGACGCCGACCACGCCACGGCCACCGTTCAGGCCATTGGGTGAGTCGTACGATTCCAGCGGCTGGTCGCACGCGGTGAGCTTGAGGCGGCTGTCCAGGTTGCGCACCTCGACCTCGGGCCTCGCGGAAAGGCTTTCCGCCGCGGCCAGGGCGTGCCTTTCGGCGGCATCGCGGATGCTCTGATGCGACTGTATCGGGTGTTTCTCGTCCGCCGCGGCGGACGCGACAGAAATGTTCACAGAAATGCTCATCAACGCAGCGAACACCGCGACGGTTTTTTGTCTGATCTTTTCCATGTGACTGATTGCAGCAAGGTTCATGCCGGCTTCTCGCGTGAAGCCGCCAGATCCTCAAACGCCACCGCCTCGACCGGGCAGGCGGCCAATACGATTGTCATCTGAGTGCAGGATGCGATGCGCAACGGCCCGGTCAGTCCGACGCTCACATACGAAATGGGATGCACCGATTTCTCGCCGACCGCGCGCCAGCCGGGCGGGTCTCAACCGCCAGGCGTCATTGCCGCTGGCCGGCAAACAGTTGCCGCCAGACCTCCAAAGCCTTCGCTCATCTCGAAGTAACTCATTGAATATAAGACTTATTGCCTAGTTGGCACGTCTTCTGCTGTAGATCACGCGAAGCCTTTGTTCACAGGTCAACAAGATGAAGCTAGACGATGTATTCGGAATCCACGAGCAGGCACTGAGGGTACATGCGCGCCGCTCCGAGGTGCTCGCCTCCAACCTCGCCAATGCGGACACCCCCGGCTACAAGGCGCGCGATTTCGACTTCCAGGCCATGTTGCGCAAGGAAATCCACAACCCGGTCCGCCTCGCATCGACGCACAGCGGCCACATCAGCCCGGATCAGGGGGTGGTCGCCTCCACCCAGATGGCCTACCGCATCCCGCAGCAGTCCTCGCTCGACGGCAACACCGTCGAAGTTGAGCGTGAACAGACCGAATTCAGTGCCAATGCGATGCGTTACCAGGCCAGCCTGCGGTTCCTGGACGGGCGTATCAAGGGGCTGATGACAGCCATCAAGGGACATAGCTCATGAGCAGTTTCAAGATCTTCGATATCGCCGGTTCCGGCATGAACGCGCAGAACCTGCGCATGAACGTGGTCGCCAGCAACCTGGCCAACGTGGACGCGGTATCCAGCAGCATGGAAGACACCTACCGCGCCCGCCAGCCGGTCTTCAAGGCGGTGCTCGACCAGGCCAACATGCGCAGCCCGGCGGTCGGCGTGCAGATGGCCGGTGTCGTGGAAAGCCAGGCACCGCTGGTGCGCGAATATGCGCCACAGCATGCCAAGGCCGACGAGGACGGCTACATCTACAGGCCCAACGTGAGCGTCGTGGAAGAGATGGCGAACATGATCTCGGCCTCGCGCGCCTACCAGAACAATGTCGAGGTGGTGAACGCCACGCGACAGATGCTCAGTGCCACGATCAACCTCGGGAGATAAGGCCTCATGAACAGCATAACTGCGCAGGACGACCTGTTTTCGAGCCTTGGTCTGGCCTCTGGCGATACGCAGTCGCGCGGTACCAACGATGCCAATGAGCTGGGGCTGAACACCTTCCTCAAGCTGATGGTCACCCAGTTGAACAACCAGGACCCGTTCAAGCCGATGGAAAACGGCGACTTCCTCAGCCAGATCGCCCAGTTCGGGTCCGTCACCGGGCTCGAGCAGCTGAACAAGAGTTTCGAATCGCTGTCGACCAATATCACCTCCGGCCAGGCCTTGCAGGCCGGCTCGCTGGTTGGCCGCGAGGTCCTCGCGCCGGTGGACAGTGGCTACCTGATGCCGGGCGAGCAGCATCCGCGGCCAGGTGGGCCTGGAGCAAAGCAGCCCCCAGGTGACGGTACGGATAACCGACCAGGTCGGACAGCTGGTGCGTGAACTGCCGATGGGCTCGGCACCGCAGGGCAGCCTGAATTTCAGCTGGGACGGCCTCAACGACTCGGGCGACTATGCGCCACCGGGCCTGTACAACATCCAGGTCGAGGCGATTCAGAACGATCGCGCGGTCGACCTTCAGACCAAACTCTTTTCCAAGGTCGAGAGTGTCAATCTCAGCGGCGGTAACGGGCTGACACTGAATCTCGAGGGCCTTGGCCCGATCGCCTTCAACAACGTGCAACAGATTTACTAAACGGAGCAGCCATCATGCCTTTTCGTATCGCTCTCAGTGGACTCAACGCGGCTTCCACCGACCTGCAGGTCACCGGCAACAATATCGCGAACGCGGCCACCAACGGTTTCAAGGAATCGCGCGCCGAGTTTTCAAATCTTTTCGCCAGCGCCGTCCAGGACACCGGCAGCTCGCCCGGCCAGGGAGTCAAGGTGGCCAAAGTGGCTCAGCAGTTCAGCCAGGGGTCGGTCGACTTTACCTCCAATAATCTCGACCTCGCGATCAGTGGCCAGGGTTTCTTCGTGCTCGAGTCGACCGACGGTTCCCAGACCTATACCCGTGCCGGGGCCTACAGTGTCGACCGTGAAGGATACGTGATCAACAACGCCAAGGACCGCTTGCAGGTCTACCAGGCGGTCACCGGGTTGGGAGGTACGACCACTTTCAACACCGGTGCCCTGACGGACCTGCAGCTTCCGACCTCGCCCAGCTCGCCCAATGCCTCGACCACCGTCAGCGCGGCGGTCAACCTGAACTCGTCTCAGGCGGCACCGGCCATCCCGTTCGATGCCACCAATCCGGCAAGCTACAACGGTGCGACCTCGACCACGGTCTACGATTCCCTGGGCAACGCACATACGCAAACCATGTACTTCCGCAAGGATGCAGCGAATCTCAACACCTGGGAGCAGTACACCTATATCGATGCGACCGCGGTAGGCGGCGCCAATATACTGACCTTCGACGCGTCCGGGGCCTTGACGTCTCCGCCAGCCGTGCCTGCCGCACCCTATGACCCGGGCAATGGCGCCGCACCGATCAACCTGACGCTCGATCTCGCCGGCACCACCCAGTACGGCACGTCCTTCGCAGTGAACAATCTGAGCCAGGATGGTTATACCTCCGGCCGTCTGGCCGGTGTCGATATCGATACCGATGGTGTTGTTTTCGCGCGCTATACCAATGGCCAGTCCGCTGCGCTGGGCAAGGTGGCGTTGGCAAAGTTCAACAACCAGCAGGGCCTGCGCGAGATCGGCAACAGCAACTGGGCGGAGAGCTTTTCCTCCGGTACCCCGCAATTGGGTGAGGCCGCGACCTCGAGTTTCGGCCAGATCCAGTCCGGCGCACTGGAGGCATCCAATGTCGATATCGCGGCCCAGCTGGTCAATCTGATCACGGCGCAACGGAGCTTCCAGGCCAATGCCGAGGTGATTTCCACCGCCGACTCGATCACCCAGTCGGTCATCAATATCCGATAGGCAGGCGCGGGGGCCTGGGGCCCCGGCCCTGGCGGATAACGGGAGAACAAGATGGATGACATGCTGTATGTAGCGATGAGTGGGGCCAAAGAGACCCTCATCGCCCAGGCCGCCGCCACCAACAACCTTGCCAACGCAAGCACCACCGGCTTCCTTGCCGATCTCAACCAGTTCCGCAGCATGCCGGTGTTCGGTAGCGGGCATCCCACGCGCGTCTACGCATTGAGTGAACGGCCGCTCGCGGATTTCGAGCACGGTGGCGTTCAGTACAGCGGTCGAGACCTCGATGTGGCGGTCAAGGGCGGTGGCTGGATCGCTGTCCAGGCGCCCGACGGCGGTGAGGCATACAGTCGTCGCGGGGACCTGCGCGTGGACGAGAACGGCCTGTTGATGACCGGCAACAATCTGCCGGTGATGGGCAATGGCGGGCCGATTGCGGTACCGCCGTTCGAGAAGATCGACATCGGTGTCGACGGCACCATATCGGTTCGACCACTCGGTTCAACCGCCGAGCAACTCGCCGTGATCGACCGGATCAAACTCGTTGCGCCGCAGTTCGGGCAAATGGAGAAGGGCGACGACGGCCTGTTCCGCCAGCGCGACGGTGAGCTCGCAGAGGCGGATCCCGCGCAACGCCTGGAATCCGGGGCACTGGAGTCGAGCAACGTCAATGTGGTCAACGAAATGGTCGACATGATCGAACTGTCCAGACGGTTCGAACTGCAGGTCAAGATGATGAAGACCGCAGAGGAAAGCGCCTCCGCTGCAGCGAGCATCGTACGGCCGGTGTAAAACTGGCAAGAGTCTTGCAGCGGTATAGACGAAGAGTCAATCAACCGGCGCAGTCCCAAGCGGAGATCGCGCCGTACCAGACGAGAGGTTTACATCATGTACCCCGCACTATGGATCGCCAAGACCGGGCTGGATGCCGAGCAGACACGCATGTCCGTGATCTCGAATAACCTGGCCAACGTCAATACCACCGGTTTCAAACGTGACCGCGCGGTATTCGAAGACCTGATGTACCAGAATATCCGCCAGACCGGCGCCAACTCGACCGAGGACACGACCCTGCCGTCGGGACTCTATCTTGGCACCGGTGTGCGCACGGCCGCGACCCAGAAGCTGCACACCCAGGGCAATATCGTGCAGACGAACAACAGCTTCGACGTCGCGGTTCAGGGCAACGGCTTCTTCCAGGTCACGCACCCGGACGGCAGCATCGTGTACAGCCGCGACGGTTCGTTCGGCCTGGATTCCACCGGCCAGCTGGTGACCCAGAACGGTTACCTGCTCGAACCCGCCATCACGGTGCCCAGCAACACCCTCAGCGTCACCGTGGGCTCGGACGGCACGGTGTCGGCAATGGTTGCCGGCAACAATGCGCCGACCCAGATCGGCAACATCACCCTGGCCCAGTTCGTCAATCCGACCGGGCTGGAGGCCGTCGGCGACAACCTCTACCGCGAATCAGGCGCCAGCGGTGCACCGCAGATCGATACCCCGGGGACCAATGGCAGCGGCACCCTGATCCAGGGTTCACTGGAAAGCTCCAACGTGAACGTGGTCGAGGAGCTGGTCAACATGATCGAGACCCAGCGCGCCTACGAAATGAACAGCAAGGCGATCTCCACCACCGACGACATGCTGGCCTACGTGAGTCAGCAGCTCTAGGAAACATGGATATCGCCATAGGTAAGCCGTTATGAACAGCCAGGTCCACAACAATGCGGTCCGCTATAGCGCGGGGCTGAAGCTGCTGATCCTGCTGGCGATAGCGGCGGTGCTGTTGACCGGCTGCAATACCGCGCCGGTAGCTGATCCGGCATTCGCGGCGGTGCCCCCGGCCGCGATACCACAGGCCCCGCAGGGTAACGGCTCTATCTATCAGGCCGGGTTCGAGCGCAGCTGGTTCGAGAATGTGCGTGCACGCCGGGTCGGCGACATCCTCCTGGTCCGCCTTGTGGAAGATACCGAGGCCGTGCATAGCAACAAGGGAAAGTTGAAAAAGCGCAGCGATACCGACATCGCCAATCCCACCCTGTTTGGAATGCCGGTTGGCGGGGTCTACAACCTGTCGCAGATGCTGTCGTCTGAAAGCGACTTCAAGGGCGAGGCTGACAACACCCAGAACAACGAACTGACCGGCTCGCTCACCGTGATGGTGACCGAGTTGCTCGGCAACGGGTATATGCGGGTACGCGGTGAAAAGCGTATCGGAATGACCGGTGGAAACGAATACATCCGCGTTTCGGGCATCGTGCGGCCGGAAGACATCGACGTCGATAACACGGTGGACTCGACGAGGGTTGGCGACGCCTCGCTGATCTATGTCGGTGACGGCCAGACCTCCATGGCAACCACGATGGGCTGGCTGGCGAAATTCTTTATCTCGGCCCTGATGCCCTTCTGACTGGAAAGCAAATTCAAAATGAATACGATTTTTTCGCGCACGGGAATTTCCAGTCTCGCCATACTCGTTCTGGCTGGGATCATCACGCTGCTGGCGACCCCGGTGCAGGCGGAGCGGATCAAAGATCTGGC
Source organism: uncultured Gammaproteobacteria bacterium (assembly GCA_963753845.1). GTDB lineage: Bacteria > Pseudomonadota > Gammaproteobacteria > Chromatiales > Chromatiaceae > Thiosocius. The sequence continues at coordinate 97,452 of CAVWEI010000020.1, read as the reverse complement.
CGTGATCCAAGGCGTGCGCAACAACCAGTTGCTGGGTTACGGCCTGGTGGTCGGTCTCGACGGCAGTGGCGACAAGGTGAGCTCTTCACCCTTTACCCAGCAGAGCCTGCGCAGCATGTTGACCCAACTGGGGATAGTGGTGCCGCCGGAAATCAAACTGAATCCGAAGAACGTGGCGGCCGTGACCGTACAGGCCGTTCTGCCGCCGTTTTCCAAGCCGGGACAGCAGATAGACGTGACCGTGTCCTCGATTGGCGATGCCAAGAGCCTGCGCGGTGGCAGCCTGCTGATGACCCCGCTGAAAGGTATCGACGGCCAGGTCTACGCCATCGCGCAAGGCAACCTGGTGGTCGGTGGCTTGGCGGCCGAGGGTGCCGACGGTTCCAAGGTCACTATCAATATCCCCAGCTCCGGCCGGGTACCCAACGGTGCGACGGTGGAGCGCAGTGTGGCCACGCCCTTCGGGCAGGACGCCATGCTCACCCTGAACCTGAAAGAGGGTGATTTCACCACCGTGCAGCGCGTGACCGAGGCCATCAACAAGGCGATCGGGGCCGGTACCGCGTACGCGGTGGATGCTACCTCGGTAAAGGTCAATGCACCCCAGAACGTCGGTCAGCGGGTCGGTTTCGTGTCGATGGTCGAGAATCTCCAGGTCGATCCGGCCGAGGCGGTGGCCCGGGTCATCGTCAACTCGCGCACCGGGACCGTGGTGATCAACAGCACCGTACGGGTCAGCCCCGCCGCCGTGTCGCACGGCAACCTGGTCGTAACGATCAGCGAGAACACCGAGGTGTCGCAGCCCAATCCTCTGGCGCGCGGGCGCACGGTTACCACGCCCCAGTCGGACGTCTCGGTCCAGGCTCCGGGTGACCGTCGCATGTTCCTGTTCAAGCCGGGTGTCACGCTGGATACCGTGGTGCGTGCAGTCAACCAGGTCGGCGCAGGCCCCAGTGATCTGGTCGCGATACTCGAGGCCCTCAAGCAGGCCGGCGCACTCAAGGCCGACCTGGTGGTGATCTGAGGGACGCCGATGAATCTCGATATGGCACAGGTCTATACCGACTTCTCCGGGCTGGCGGCCCTGAAGGCGCGTGCACGGGAGGACCAGGAAGCGGCGCTCGACCAGGTGACCCGTCAGTTCGAGTCACTGTTTCTGCAGATGATGCTCAAGAGCATGCGTGATGCCAGTCTCGGTGGAGGCCTGATGGACAGCAAGCAGAGCGACTTCTACCGTGATATGTACGACAAACAGATCGCGGTGGATATGGCACAAAAGCAGGGCATCGGTCTGGCGGACGTGCTAAAGCGCCAGTTGGGCGGTGCTGCAACTGCCCCCGGGGATGGGCGGTCCATCGAGGATTACATCGGTACGCCCATCCTGGCCAGCCGCGCCAATGCCAGTCCGGCAGGGACCTCCCGGCCGGGCAGGGCAGAAGCCGGAGATGCGTCGATCCGGCTGGATGGATCTCCCGAGTCTTTCCTCGGCCGGCTGTGGCCAGCGGCGGAGGAGGCGGCAGCCAAGCTGGATATCGCACCCGAGGCATTACTTGCACAGGCGGCACTGGAGACCGGATGGGGGCGGCACGTGATGCAGCACCGAGAAGGCGACAGCAGTCATAACCTGTTCGGAATCAAGGCCGATTCGCGCTGGCAGGGCGACAAGGTGCGTGTCAGTACACTGGAGTACCGTGACGGAGTCGCTTTGAACACACGCGCGAACTTCCGTTCTTACAGTTCATTCGAAGAGAGCTTCTCGGATTACGTGAACTTCCTGCAGCGCAACCCGCGCTATCGGGACGCATTGGGAAAGACCTCGGATCCACAGGCCTATTTTTCCGCCCTGCAGGACGCCGGTTACGCAACCGACCCCGCCTATGCAGACAAGATTCAGCGCATTCTCGACAGCACGCCGATGCAGCGTGCCAGACAGGCAGCAGGGGGGGACGCACCCGCCATCTGAAGTTGAAGATGGCTTGGCGAAAAGACGATGGCAAGTATTCTCAACACCGGCATCGGCGCACTCAGTGCCTTCAAGCGCCAGATGGAGACGACGGGGCACAATATTGCCAACGTCAATACCGAGGGCTACAGCCGGCAGACGGTCCAGCTGGGTACCCGTGAGCCGGAGGCATTGCCGCAGGGGTTTATCGGCTCGGGTGTGGGTGTCACTTCTATCACCCGAAACTACGATACCTATCTCGCGAACAGGGTGAGGGACTACACCTCGTCGCACGAAGAGTTCTCCGTTTATCACCAGCGAGCCAGCCAGATCGACAACGTCATCGCGGATGCCTCCGCCGGTATCGACGGGATGCTGCAGCAGTTCTTTGACAGTGTGAACGACGTTGCGGACGACCCCACCTCGATACCCGCGCGCTCTGTGATGATCAATCGGGCAACGCAGCTGAGCGACAGGTTCAATGCCCTGGACGGTTGGTTCGAGGACATCCGTCATCGGGTCGATCAGGACTTCGAATACCAGGCGAACGAGATCAACTCGATCGCGCAGTCACTAGCCGATGTCAATGCGCGGATCGTTTCACTGGGCGGGGCAAACGGCGCACCCGGCGATATCCTGGATCAGCGCGACCAGCTGATCGACGAGCTGAGTCAATACACCAGCGTGTCGACCCTCGAGCAGGGCGACGGGACCATGAACGTGTTTGTGGGCACGGGCCAGGCGCTGGTGGTGGGCACCACCGCCAATCAACTCGCGGTGACCGACAATCCGCTCGCTGTCGATCAGAAGGAACTGGTGCTTCGGCAGGCCGGCGGCATGGTGGTCAACGTCACGGACCAGATGACCGGCGGCAGCCTGGGTGGTCTGGTACGGTTCCGCAACGAGGTTCTGGACGAGGCCCAGAATGCACTCGGTCGGGTCGCGATCGGAATGGCCTCTTTCTTCAACGCTGAGCATCGGACCGGCATGGACCTGGACGGTGACCTTGGCGGTGATTTCTTCTCACTGGCCGCACCCGATGTATTGGGTAGCCAAGGCAACAGCGGCACCATCAGCGTCGATTTCGACGACGTATCCGATCTGACGACGCATGAGTACCAGCTCAGCTACACGGGCGGGGCCTGGTCGATGGTCGATCTGGATACGGGGAGCTCGATTGGTTTGGTTGGTGCGGGTACTGCCGCTGACCCGCTGGTCGGCGATCCTGTCGCGATCGGCATCGGTATCGTCACGGATGGTTTGGAGGCAAATGGTGACACCTACCGGTTGCGGCCGACACGTGCAGGTGCATCCGGGTTTGACGTCCTGGTCACCGATGGGCGTGATATCGCGGCCGCCGAGGCGGTGCGCAGCAGTGCCAACGCAGCAAATACCGGCACCGGTGCCATCGGGCCCGGTGCGCTTACTACCCGCAGTGGCAACAGCAAGCTGACCGCGCCGGGGATTACGCTCGGCTATCAGGCCGGCAATCAGTTGGCACTCACGTCCGCACCACCCGGTACCCGGTTCGTTGATGCAAACGGTAATGCAATCGGTGCCAACGTCGCCTTCGTACCGGGGCAGACGTACAGGGTCGAAATACCGAACCTCGGCATTTTCGATTTCAACATGACAGGTGCACCGGCCGTCGGCGACGCCTTCAGCCTGAGCGACAACACCGGTGGCGTCGGTGACAACCGCAATGCCAGGCGGCTCGCCGATCTGCAGACCGCCAACCTGATGGTCGGCGGTACTGCGAGTATCGCCGACACCTATGGCGCCCTGATCGCGGATGTCGGCACCAGAACCCACCAGGCCGGCAGCAACGCCAACGTGCAGGAGCACCTGCTGGCGCAGGCCGAATCGGCCAAATCGGAGGTGTCGGGTGTCAATCTCGACGAGGAGGCCGCTGATCTGGTGCGCTTCCAGCAGGCCTACCAGGCCGCGGCCCAGGTGATCAATGTTGCCAACAGCCTGTTCGATTCGCTGCTCAATGCAGTAAGGCGATAAGGGTTAAGCAGAATATGCGCATCTCGACTTCACAGATCTTCAGGCAGGGCGTCGACGCGATGCTCGAAAAGCAGCGCGAGGTGAGCCGGACCGAGCTTCAGGTGGCGACGGGCAAGCGAATTCTGACCCCGTCGGACGATCCCTCCGCGGCGGTCCGGATCCTGGATCTGCAGGAATCACAAAAACGGCTGGCGCAGTACCAACGCAATGCGGACGTGGCGACGGCAAAGCTGGACCAGGAAGAGACAGCGCTGCAGGGCATGGAGAACCTGCTGCAGCGCGTGCGTGAGCTGGCGTTGCAGGGAAACAACGACCCCACCGGAGCCGAAGGCCGCAGCGCCATAGCCGCCGAGGTGCGCCAGCACATTGAGAGCTTCCTGCAGATCGCCAACTCGCAGGACGCCAACGGCGAATACATCTTCGCCGGCTTTCAGAGCCAGACCAGGCCATTCAGCCACGACGGGATCGGCGGCTTCAGCTACAGCGGCGACAGCGGTCAGCGCATGCTCAAGATCGGCGACAGCCGCGAGGTGGCCATCGGTGACCCGGGAAACATGCTGGTTGGAATCGGTGAAGTGCTCAACAGTCTGGCGGCAAACCTCGAGGCCGGCAACGGCGACCCCAGTGCCCTGAGCGATATCGACACGGCACTCACCGGGCTTTTGAACACCCGCGCGAAGATCGGTGCGCGCATGAATGCGATCGACGATCAGAAGACCGCGAACGATGCATTCGAACTGGCGGTGACCAAGGTGCGCTCCTCGCTGGAGGACCTGGACTACGCGGAGGCGATCAGCAGGTTCAACCAGCAATTGGCTGCCCTGCAGGCCTCGCAGCAGAGTTTTTTGAAGATTCAGGATATGAGCCTGTTCAACTTCCTGCGGTGACGCAGACGGACATGATCGGCAGACGGGAATCTGGACAATCCCGCACTCGGACTGCGGATACAGCCCCCACAATTTGTCTAAATTTACTCTTGTACAAACTCCAGACAAGAGGACAGACAGATGACGAATTTCGAACGGCAGGTGCATGAGACGGAGGCCTTTTACGACGCCCAGATTGAACTGGCGGAGAGTGAAGGCCTTGAGGTGCTGAGCTCGACGGTGGCTGGCAGCAGGCTGCACGAAGTACTGCACAACCCTTATGACGAAGGGATCGACGAGGGTTAGAAACCCGAGGCGGCCGGTTAACGAACAAGGCGCAGCCAGCGGGCTGCGCCATATTGTCAACGGTCGACGCCGTCGCTAAAGGAGACTTCTCACAATCCGTACGCGGTCATCTCGCGGCCACGATTCCGCATGCCTGCGCTGCAAACCTTCGCAATAGCTGGCTATTGCGCGCGGTTTGCGCCTCGATCAGCGAAATCCTGTTTCACGGCCTGCCTCACGCTGACTTATCGGAAAGCCGTGTGAATAAGGCACCCGCTAAGGCCGGTCGCTGTCGCTACACAACATGGGAATCATCGTTCGGTTCCAGCGGCTTCCAGTTCGTGATGTATTCCTGCCAGACCTCACCGGTCACGTACTCACTGCCGTTTACCGGATATCCCCGCGCCCACCGAAGCCGGCCTCAGTCGTAGGCCAGGCTGCGCCTGACGGTTGATGGGCCGGCACAGCCGGCCCTACGACACTGTTTCAAGGCCTGCCTCGCGCCGAGTTATTGGAAGTCCCGTGAATACTCGATCGGCTAAAGCCGGTGGTTTCGGGTCAGGTGCATGAGACAGAGATTTTACGATGCCCAGATTTAACTAGCGGAGAGTGAAGGCCTTGAGGTGCTGAGCTCGACGGTGGCTGGCAGCAGGCTGCACGAAGTACTGCACAACCCTTATGACGAAGGGATCGACGAGGGTTAGAAACCCGAGGCGGCCGGTTAACGAACAAGGCGCAGCCAGCGGGCTGCGCCATATTGTCAACGGTCGACGCCGTCACTGAAGGGGAGTTCGCCTTATCCGCACGCGCTCATCTCGCGGCCCGGCCAGGATTCCACATGCCTGCGTTGCATTCCGTCGCAACAGCTGGCTGGATGTCGCGTGCGGCTTCCGCCTTGATGTGCGACATTTCTTGTAGGGCCTGCAGCGCGCCGACTTGCTAGAAGGCTCGCGAATACTCCAGCGGCTAAAGCCGGTGGCTTCGGCTTACGGCTGAAAGCCGGATCGATCGGCCATCCGGCCGATCGCTGCCGCTACACAACATGAAAAACATCGTTCGGTTCCAGCGGCTTCCAGTTCGTGATGTATCCCTGCCACACCTCATCGGCCACATAATCACTGCTCTCTACCGGAATATCCCCGCGCCCACCGATGCCGGCCCCAGTCGTAGGTCAGGCTGCGCCTGACGGATCATCGGCCGGCACAGCCGGCCCTACGATACCTGCAGTCCCGGGCCGCATGACTTCCCCGCTTATACGATTCCATTCACCGAGCTTATCTCACCGGAACTATCCGTCGCCTAAAGGCGATTGAGTTCCACGCGGCGATTCTGCGCCTTGCCCTCTGCCGTATCGTTACCGGCGACCGGCTGTTCTTCACCAAAACCCTGGGCGATCAGGTTGGCTGCATCGACGCCGTGTCCGACCAGATAGTCGACGACACTCTGCGCACGGCGCTGTGACAGATCCTTGTTGTACGAGTCATCCCCATCGCTATCGGTGTGGCCCGCCACGGTCACCCTGATCTGTGGGTTAGCGGACAGGGTGGCGGACACGCCATCCAGGATGGTCAGAGATTCAATCGTAAGCTCGTCCGAGTCGGTCTTGAAGTTGACGCCCCGCAACACGATGCGTGCCGCATCATCGCAACCCAGCCCGTCGACCGCGATTCCGGCAGCGGTGTCGGGGCAAAGGTCGCTCAGATCGTTCACGCCGTCCGCATCGCCGTCAGTCGGTCCTTCGGGTTCGGTCGACTGTTGCGGCACCGGTGGTGCCTCGACCGGGGAATAACAGGGGCCGTGGCCTGGGTAGCCGAATCCGGGGCCAGGGTTCCAGCCGCCGTTACCCCAGCCGCTTCCCCCCCAGGGCTGCCAGCCGTTGTATCCGCGAGGGTAGGGGTGACCCCAGCCACCGTAAGGCACGCCGCCCCACGGCCGATAGGCCGGAGCCGGCGGGGGGCATCATGCGCTGCGGCGCCCGCCTCATCTCGGGGGGCTGTGGTGCCTGCGGTGCCGTGAAGCGTTTGCGATGCTCTTCGACCCATGCTGGCGGCTCGGGTGCGGTCGGCCTTTCGGCCATGGGTGGCATCTCGGGGCGCTCCGCGGGTCGGTGTCGCGGCCCTGGCACGCTGCTCCGTCACCCATGCCGGTATCGGGTGGGGCCGGTCTTTCGGCCCTGGGTGGTTGCCGCGGCCTTGGCACGCTGCTCCGTCACCCATGCCGGCATTTCGGGTGGGGCCGGTCTTTCGGCCCTGGGTGGCATCTCGGGGCGCTGAGGTGGGGTGGGTGCCGCGGCCCTGGCACGCTGCTCCGTCACCCATGCCGGCATTTCGGGTGGGGCCGGTCTCTCGGCCCTGGGTGGCATCTCGGGGCGCTGAGGCGGGGTGGGTGTCGCGGCCTTGGCACGCTGCTCCGTCACCCATGCCGGCATCTCGGGCGGGGCCGGTACTTCGGCTGGGGACGACACCTCCTGGGATTGTGGCTCGGTCGGCGCAATGAGCTTTGCGCGCTGCTCCACCACCCAGGCCGGGATCTCGGGCGGTGGGGCGGGCATCTCTGCCGGATCAGGTGTCGCCGGTACCTGCCGGGCGGTGGGTGCCGCGACTCGTGCCTGCTGTTCCTTGACCCAGGCCGGGATCTCGGGGGGAGGGGGCGGCATCTCCCCCATGGGCGGCATGCCGGCCGCCTGTTCCCCCGACGAGACGCCAAGCTGGGCGCGTCTTTCTTTCACCCAGTCCGGCAATTGTGTTGCAGATGCGTTAGGCTCGGCGGCCGGGACAGACGTCTGGCTTGACTGTGGTGCCTGGGTTGGTGCCGCAGGGGGCTGTTCTGCATGCAGTATCGGTGCGCCAAGCGTGCCGACGAGCACGCCGCCAATCAGCAAAGGTTTGAACATATTCCTCTCCTTCATGTAGGGTCGAATTCGATCTGCGCCCTGGTGGGGCTGTCGTTGCAGCCGGACACTACGGCTGCCTTCGCCTTCTGCCGGACACTGCCGCGACGAAGGCCTCTCAAACCAGTATTGAAATTTACATCATAAATTCATCAAACGCTAATATGAAAAGCCTCCCTTGTTGCTCTCCAGCGGCTTCCGTTAACGGCCTGGCGGAGGCCCGTTGTACGCTATAGCCTGGATCCGAGTCCCAGGGGCCTTTTTTGCCGCCTGGTGTTTAAACAAGACATTCTCAAGACACCCTCCAAATGAATGATTCAATCAGTAGCGGATTCCTGTTGCCGCACTCCATTAACGCTGAGCGGCTGGTCAAGCTGCTCGGCGGAGAGCATTGTCGGATCGACGAATCGGTCGGCTTTACACTGAAATTTTTCGACAGCTTCGATTGGCGCCTGCACGCCGCCGGTCTGCGCCTGCTGCAGCTTTCCGCGCCTCAGGGTGCGGTCGTGCGACTCAAGCCGAGCGAGGGTGGCGCCCCTACGGACGCGATCGAGTTTGCCGACGAGCCCGCATGGCCGGCCAACCTGCCCGACGGCACGCTCAAGACCAAGGTGGCCAAGCTGCTGGATATGCGTGTTCTGCTGCCGCTGGCAACCGTGCAGGGCGAGGCGACCGATCTGCGGTTCCTGAATGACGACTCCAAGACGGTCGTGCGCCTGCAACTTCTGAACATGAACTGTGATTCCGCGGACGTCGACGAGCCGCGTGCGCTATGGCCAAGGCTGCGGCTGCTGCCTGTAAGGGGTTATCAACGTCATCTGGATGAACTTGCGGCGCGCCTGAATGACGAGATGGAGTGGCCGAAGGCACCGGATTGCCTGTTCGACGAAGTGATGGCCGCGGTCGGTCGAGAGGTCGGGGATTACAGCTCCAAGCTCGATGTGCCCTTGGAGCCGGATCAGACGGCCCTGGATGCCACGCGCAAGGTCCTTAAGACCCTGCTCGATACCCTGGAGCGCAATGTTGCGGGTACCCGGGCCGACCTGGATTCCGAGTTCCTGCATGATCTTCGGGTCGCGACTCGACGCACCCGGTCGATGTTGTCGCAGGTGAAACGCGTACTGCCGGATGAACTGGTGGCGGATTACAAGGAACGCTTCGGCTGGCTTGGCCAGGTTACGGGCCCGACCCGCGATCTCGACGTGTTCCTGCTGGAGCTGCCGCGTTACCGGGCGAGCCTACCGGCCTCGATGAGGGGTGATCTGGATGGCCTCGAAGAGCATCTGCGTGCTGCACATGCCACCGAGCAGGCGACGCTTAAGCGCGAGCTGGGTTCTGCGAAGATGAGCAAGCTGCTGACCGACTGGCGCGCCGTACTCGAGGCGGACAAGCCGCCGGGTGAGCCCGGCGGGTTTGCCGATCTGCCGATCGAACGCGTGGCCTCAGAGCGTATCTGGCGCATGTACAAGAAGGTATTGAAGGACGGCCGGGCGGTCACCGCGGATGGCCCGGCGGAAGAAATGCACGAGTTGCGCAAGGACTGCAAGAAACTGCGCTATCTGATCGAGTTCTTCCTTGACCTTTACCCGGCAAAGGAGCTCAAGAAGCTTGTCCGCGCCCTGAAGGACCTGCTGGACAACCTGGGGGAATTCCAGGACCTGGAGGTGCAGGCGGACAAACTGCGGAGTTTTGCGCAGGGATTCGATCCAAAGGACCCGCACAGCATGCCCACGGTCATGGCCATCGGTGCACTGGTAGCCGACCTGTTGCGCCACCAGCAGGCCGCACACGGGCGTTTTGCAGACTGTTTCGCCGGTTTCGACTCGGAGGACAACCGCGCGCGCTACAAGCGGCTGTTCAAGGCGAAGGATGGGCAAGAGGGATGAAGATACTCGGTGTCTACAACATCAAGGGCGGGGTCGGGAAGACGGCGACCGCGGTCAATGTAGCCCATCTCGCGGCCAAGAGCGGCCTGCGCACCCTGATCTGGGATCTGGACCCGCAGGCCGCCGCCACCTTCTATCTGCGGGTGAAACCCAAGGTGAAGAGAAGCACCAAGCTGATGCTTGGGAAGGGCGAACTGGACGACGTGGTCAAGGGTTCGGACTATCCCAATCTCGATCTGCTCCCGGCGGACTTTTCGTACCGCAACATGGACCTGTTGCTGGGCGAGAACAAGAAACCGACGGTGCGCCTGCTCAAGCTGTTGCGGCCGCTGTCGCAGCAATACGATCTCGTCGTGCTGGATTGCCCCCCGAGCATCTCCCTGGTGTCGGAGAATATCTTCCGCGCGGCCGACGCCTTGCTGCTGCCCACCATCCCCACCACCCTTTCGCTGCGCACCATGCAGCAGCTGCTGGATTTCATGGAAGGACACAAGCTGATGACGCCGGTGTATGCGTTCTACTCCATGGTCGACCGGCGCAAGCGCCTGCATCAGGATGTGATCGCCGGCCCGAGTGACCCGCGTTGCTCTGTATTGCAGACAGTCATTCCGTACGCGACCGAGGTCGAGCGTATGGGGATCGAGCGCAGGCCGGTGACCGACTATATGCCGCGTTCGCCGGCGGGGCTTGCCTACCAGGCCCTGTGGGATGAGGCCAGGGCCAAGGTCGGAGGGCTCAGGCCCATGACGGATCTGGATTCGCTGTTCTGATACCGGCGCTGTCGGGGCGTGGTCCGCCCAGCTGCGCGATGATCCGGTCGGCCACCCGGAAGCTGTTGGCATAGATGGTAAAGGTGTAGGGCACGCTGCCGCCGGTGGGCATGAAGCTGCCGTCGCTCACGAACAGATTGTCCACCTCGTGTGCGCGACAATCCCTGTCCAGCACCGAACTCTCCGCCGCAATACCGAAACGGCAGCCCCCGGCCTGGAGATTCGGCGGCGGGGCCGGACCCACCGAGGATGAAATCCGCCGCGCGCCGAGCTGCCGGAGAAGTTGCTCGCCCTTGTCCGCCAGCATCCTGCCGACCCGCTGGTCGTGCGGATGTGCCCCGATACGGACCTTCGCGACGGGGTTTCCCCAGCGGTCGCGGACCTGGCTGTCCAGTGCAACGAAACAGTCGTCGTTGGGAAGCCAGTCGTTGAACACCTCGAAATTCAGGGTGCGGTCGGTGCGAAACCAGTTCTCGAGTTGGCGTTTCAGCGGTTTGCCCCAGACCAGTTCGCCATCGCGCCACTTCGCGTTCTGCGCCCGCACCACGGCGTTGGGGTGGTCCCAGAGGAACTCGATGATGCCGCCCTTGGCTCGGCCGAGTTCCGGATCGTCGAAGGTATACCAGTCGTCGAGCGCGCGGTTGACGAAGGGGCCTACCTGCCGCAATGCCACAACTGCTGCGTCATCGTGGTCCGAAAAGTCCATGTCGCCGCTGCCCGCACCGCCGCCCGAGAACAGGAGGTTGCGGCCGACCTGCGCATGATTGTTGGCGAGGCCGTTCGGAAAGTAGGGGCCCGACGAGGCCAGCAGCAGACGGCTGGTTTCTATTGCCTGGCAGGCGACCACGTAGATCTGCGCATCAACACGCTGCACGCTGCCGTCGCGTGCGTGGTAGTCGACCGAGCTGATCCGGCCTTTCGCATTGGTGCAGATTCGAAACACCTTTGCGTGCGGTCGTATCTCGCAGCGACCGGTAGCGACGGCATGGTCAAGCAGGGCCGCCCGTGAGCTTCCCTTGGCGCCGCTCGAACAGCCGAAACTGCCGCAGAAGCCTGAATATTCGCAGCTGCGCCGGCCCATCGCCGGATGCGAAAGGATGGCGCGTGGTACGCGCAGGGCGTGAAAACCCAGCGCCGTTGGAGGCCCGGTCGATGTCGCTGGAGATCGGGTGTTCGACCGTCGGCGGATAGGGGAAGTCGCCGCTGGATCTGGGTTCGGCGTTGGCGTGTGTCCCGGCCTTGCCCGATACCCCGACCAGGCGCTCGACACGGTCGTAGTAGGGCTCCAGGTCGCCGTACTCGATCGGCCAGTCGGCGACATTGGCGCCGGCGATGGGTCCGAAGGTGCTGTGCAGCTTGAAATCGACCGGTTTCAGCCGGTGAAAGTAGCCGCTCATGAAGTTGCTGGAGCCACCGACACAGTTGCCGTTCCAGAAGTTCCAGCCGGACTCGGCAGTGGGGCTCGCCTGCCATTCGCCGGCCTCGCCGGCTTCCTCGATCACGTGCTGCTCGTCACGCAATTCCGGCGTATAGACGCTGCGGCGGCAGCATGCCAGCTCGTCCTTGGTGAAGTGCTGCTCCTTCAGCCAGGGACCCTTTTCCAAGACGAGGACAGAGTACCCGGCCTCTGACAGGCCATGAGCGATCGGGCCGCCGCCGGCACCGCTGCCGATGATGCAGACATCGAAGTCATGACTCACAGCGGCAGTTCCGGGTAGCGCGTGCCGACGCCAGGGAGAGGAAAGCCCGGTACGTACTGCAGCCAGCGCCAGCCGAGTCGGTCTGCATTGCCACCATAGGCCGGCGCGGTGAGCAGGGCCTCGAACAGATAGGTCAGCAGGGTGGAGACCCAGTTTTCTCCGGCCGCCGAACGGGTGATCTGCCGCAACAGCCGGTCCTTCTCATCGAACCCGAGGCTGTAAAAGGGCCGGCCGTGTTCCTGTCGTGCAAGTTCATCGAGCCACTGGTTGCCCTGCAGGATGAAGTCGCGCTGCTCCCGGTCGACCTTGGGGTCGGCGACCACGAAGCGCAGGTAATCGAGCGCATGGATTTCGACCGCACCCGGGCTGTCCGGTTCGCTGGGCAGCAGGTGTGCAAGCACGGCATCCAGGGTGGGCCAGGGGTCGAATTCCGCTTCGCCGGCGGCGGCAGGCTTGAGTCCGAACAGCAGGCCGACCGAACCGCCAGCGGCCGCAATAAGGAAGCGGCGGCGGCTGATGAGTCCATGCCGCCAGGCAGACAGGCCCGCGGTCAATCGGGTGCTGTCGTTCTTAGCCGGTCTCGATCTGCGTATCACCGTCTTTCCCCAGTGGCATGAGCGGAATTATCGCCCATTTCCCGGGGACGGCTATATTTCGGTCTGAAGTTTGGAGGCTGCAGGATGTTGGAACGAGTAGCCGCCCCGGTCAGTCGATCTGCTGCAACAGCTCTTCGATCTGGCGCCGATGATCGGGGTCGCGCGCACCGGACAGTGCCTGTTCGAGCATCTCGCGCGCACCCTCCTGGTCGCCGATCTCCAGGTAGGCGCGGGCCAGATCGAGGCTCATGTTGAACGTGTCGTCTTCATGTGCCCTTTCTGTCCGCTCCGGCAGTTCGACCACGCCCGAAAGGGCATCCACGGATCTGTCGACGCTCAGTTGGTCATCGAGTTCGGTCAGGATGCTCGGGATGTCGTCATCGGCCGCGAGGCGCTCGTCGTTGGCACTGTGTGCATCGATGCTTTCGACCTCCTTACCGAGTTCGGCCACCCAGGAGGCGATGTCGTCGTCACTGAATTCCGAGTCATTGACAATGATTCCGGGGCTTCCGGCGCGCGCCTTTTTCTCGTCCAGCATGTCGTCGAGCAGCGACTCTGTTATTGCGCTGTGGAGGTCTTCATCCGGTTCTGGGATCCCGGACAAATCGAGTTCGGGCAGTGTCTGTCCGCTTTCGAGGCTCGGCGTGGCCTTGGCCTCTTTGACCCGCTGTTCGGCGAGACGGCGGAAGTCCTCTTCGGCCTCTTTAAGATCGGCTGGGGGTGGCGCACTTTCAGCCCGCGGGCCTGGACCAGGAACGCTCCGGACCTCGGGTAGTTGTGCCATGGGGACGTCGTCCGGATGCGCTCGCGGGCGCCGGATTAGCATCAGCAATGACGTCAGACCCATCAGGCCGAGCAGGATCCAGAGCACCCAGACGTATTCCTCATACCAGGGTCGCGCCGCCGTCGGGGTTTGGGACATGGGTATCGGCTCGAGGCGCGTGATCGTCACGGGTGCACTGCCAGCCGTGTTCGTCGCGGTGATCGGCCGCTGTGGTGTCGGACGCGCTGCCGGTGCCGGTGGTTCGGCTGCTTCTGCGGCCTTCTGAATGGCCTCACGTGCGGCTACGTCCGATTCCAGTGCCGCGATCTGCTCGTCTTTCAGCTCGACCAGTTTCTGCATGCGTTCCAGTTCGGCCTCCATGCGGGCCAGGCGCGATTCGATGGCATCGGTGGTGATCCGGTTGCTTTCGATCTCCTCCATGGTGACCAGCAGTTGTTCCTGGAGGTCCTGGCTGCTGCCGGGCTCGGCGTCGGACTTGTCCGGATCGGTGACGATACGAAGCTGGGCCTGGTTCTCCTGCTCCGGCTGCTTCGGTTCCTCCACCGGGGCCGCAGGAGCGGGTTCCTGCGGTTCGTCGACGGCTGCTGTTTGTATGGGCGTTGCTGGGGGCGGGGTCTCCAGTACCCTCGGGGAGGTCGCGATCGGAGGCTGCCTGGTCAGGGCCGCGAACTCGGCGCGGGCGGCCCTGGCGTCCAGTTGCTCGATAAACGCCTGCTGGGGAATCGCCAGGGTCGCACCCGCCCGCAGCTTGTTGATATCGCCATCGATGAAGGCCGCCGGGTTGGCACGTAGGAGTGCCATGGCCATCTGGCGCGTCGTAATGCCGCTTGGCTTGAGCCTTTTCGCAATGGGCCAGAGCGTCTCGCCCGGTTGCACCGGGCCATATTCGGATGCAGAACTGCCGGCCGGCGGTGGTGCGGCCGGGCTGCTGGATGCCGTTGGTCGGGTGCTGCGGGCCTTGCGTGCGGTCTGTATGCGGCGGGGCGGGTCCAGCAGCAGGGTGTATTGCTTGATCAGCTGACCACCGGGCCAGGTCATCTGCAATGGGAACTCGAGAAAAGGTTCGGCAACCGGCCGCGAACTGCGCGTACGTACGATCCAGCGGTTACCCGACCGGGCAACATCGAAAGTCAGCGATGCAAGAAACTGGGTATGGGCGATGCCAAGGCGCTCGAAGTGCCTGTCGTTCGCGATGCGCAGGCGCAGATCCTCGTGTTGCCCCGGTGCCAGTCCGATAAGGTCGATCTCGGCGTCCAGTGGCTCACCGAGGAAGGAATTTACATGGATCTGTCCCAGCGTCACGGCATGAACGCTGCCGCAGGCTGTCAGTACGATCAGCAACAGTGTTCGGAAAAGATAATGCTTCATCGCGTCTCGGTTCTTGTTGTCTGCCAACAGGCACATTCCTGTCGATGCATCACATATCGGCTGCAACCGTAAAAATTTTGAATCCTATCGTCGTTGCCGAATGCGATTTATGCTCGCCAAGCCTCCCGACCAGCCCTTCCTTGGTCTTGGGTAGGGTGGGTGAGACGGGGTCACATATCCGTTTCGCCGGGAATCCTAGCATGCGAGCCGACGCCGGAGCGCATAGCTGCGTATGTTTGCGTCAACGGGGGGGCGTTTTTCGCAGTCAGGCAGAATGACATCCCGCGTGACGCGAGGATGTCAGATGCGGAGCGAACGAAGGCAATGGTTGTGCGTGCCGGAGAGCTGGACTGGCGGCGCTGCAAGGGGAAGCCGGCGCGAAGGAGACCTCCGCGCTTAGCATGAGGTGTGTTATCAACCCAGCAACTGCAGCACGCTCTGCGGGATCGCGTTTGCCTGCGCAAGCATCGCGGTTCCCGCCTGTTGCAGGATCTGAGTACGTGTCAGGTTCGCTGTCTCAACTGCGAAGTCTGCGTCCCTGATACGTGATCTCGCTGCACTCTGATTTTCGACGACATTGGCGATGTTGCGGATGGTCGAGTCGAGGCGATTCTGGGTCGCACCGAGTTTCGCTCTCTCGCCGGTAACGGTGTCGATGTCCGCGTCGAGCAGACTCAGCGCTGCCAGGGCACCGGCCCCCGTATCTATGCTCTCCGCCGTTACGGGTGCTACCGGCGGCGTAGCGGTAGGATCTCCGGGGGTGGCGAAAATGCTCAGGCTTGACAGGTCGGCAAACGAGATTGTGAGCTGATTGTCGACCTGGTCTTTGAAACCGATCTGCAAGGTCACTGCCGCACCGCCATCAAGTACTGTCGTCCCATTGAATTCGGTCGAGGTCCTTATGCGGTCAATCTCCTCAGCCAAGGCCTGGAATTCGGCATTCAACGAACCCTTGTCGGTGTCGCTTACGGTACCGTTGGCGGCCTGTACCGCGAGTTCACGCATGCGCTGCATTGCCGAGGTGATTTCCTGCATCGCGCCTTCTGCCGTCTGCAGCATGGAGATGCCGTCGTTGGCGTTGCGCATGGCCTGATTGAGGCCGCGTACCTGTGCCGTGATGCGTTCGGAGATGGCCAGGCCTGCGGCATCGTCTTTCGCGCGGTTGATACGGAGTCCCGATGACAGGCGTTCGACCGAGGTCTGCATGCTGAGCTGCGAGCCGTTCAATGCACGCTGCGAGTTCAGCGACATCATGTTGGTGTTGATGATCTGTGGCATGTTGCTTTCCCCTTGCCCTTGTTAGTCAGTTTGGCGCCGGCCGGATGTGGCTCGGCCATCGGTGCGTTGACTGGAATAACTGCAAGATGGATGCCAGTTTTCGTACTCGAGTGTTTTGCAGTCTTTGGCGTGCCCAAGGATGCGCAAAGCCCGCAGTTTTCAGGCTGCGGGCCTTGCTTGGGTGGTGATGCCGCGGGTGGCGGTTGGCCCCTGGCAGTTGCTTGCCGTCTATGAGCGGCAAGCCGGCGGCAGAAGTCGTCCGCTTCAGGCTGCCTGGATCACGACGCCGCCATCGACATGGTTGAGTATCTTCTGCAGGCCGATGCGGCTTTGCGCATTGATGATGATCGGGGCCATGAAGTTTGCCGTAATGCCTGCGCCCGCATCGTCCGGATTGTCGGACAGTGTGACCACCACCAAGACGTCTTCGGCTGACTCGATCTGCAGCTTTTCAGTCTCTTCATCGGTCAACTCGATACGGTAGTCGATCTTGCACGACTCCGGCGTAACCAGCGGCAGCCGGATGTCGGGGTCTTCGGTCGACTGCAGGTAGTAGACGGTCGACTTGCCCTCTTCGTGGAACAGCTTGTACTGGTGCAGGTCCTCGAACCCCGGCAGTCCTTCGGGGAAGGTGAGCAGGCTCGATTTGGCGACAAGCTGCTTGCCGTATCGGGTATTGATTTCCATGTATTCCTCTTCGTCTATCTGGTGTGCAGCATTGCTGTTGGCCATGTTCGTATGCTCCCTTGGTATCACTGGGTCGGTTCAGGAGGGCGGTCATCTGCACAGATTGCGTCGCCGGCAAACCGAGTTGTTGGAGCGACTGCATGATGCGTGCCATCGTCGATGCGGCCGGCTGAAAACTCCAACTGAACAGGGTGCCGGCCGATCCACTGCTGCCCGGGGCGGCAAACGCGCGGCGATAACCGGCAATGGGGCGGCAAATCTTTGCCAAATTGGAGAATCTAGGTGTTAAAGCTTGGCCGCTGACGGCCGTAAAGCACCCTGAAAGCGGTAAATGCAGGGAATGGCCCGGCATATCCGCTCACAATCAGCGACCGGTTCAGTCTCCAGGGACTGATCGATCGTGAGGAGCTTCCAAATGTCACTGATAATCAACACCAACGTTTCTTCACTCAATGCGCAGCGTAACCTGATGAACTCGCAGGCCAGCATGCAGACCTCTCTGCAGCGCCTGTCTTCCGGCCTGCGCATCAACAGCGCCAAGGACGACGCCGCCGGCCTGGCGATCTCCGAGCGCATGACCTCTCAGATCCGCGGTCTGCAGCAGGGCCTGCGCAACGCCAACGACGGAATCTCGATGGCGCAGACCGCCGAAGGCGCCTTGGGTGAGGTTACCAACGCGCTGCAGCGCATGCGTGAACTGGCCGTTCAGGCCGCAAATGATACGTCGAGCACGGATGACAAAGCGGCATTGGACGCCGAATATCAGGCCCTGTCCGAAGAAATCACCCGAATCACGACAGCCACTGAGTTCAACGGTACCGCCGTAATCGGCGGTGCGGCTTCGCTTGAGTTTCAGGTGGGTTACAAGTCGGGCGCCGACCAGATAATTACTGTCGACACGGTTGATGTGGCTGCAGAGACCAACGTTGCCCTGGCACTTGCCGGTGATATCACCGACAAGGCCAACGCGAATACAGCCATGACCAACATCGATAATGCACTTACCGAGGTCAGTACCGTACGCGCCGATTTTGGTGCGGCTCAGAACCGGCTCGAGTCAACGGTTCGCAACACGGCAAACATCATCGAGAACCAGAGCGCGGCCCGTTCGCGTATCCGGGATGCCGACTTCGCGGCTGAAACGGCCAACCTGACCCGCACGCAGATCCTGCAGCAGGCCGGAACCGCGATGCTTGCCCAGGCAAACCAGGTCCCGCAGATCGCCTTGTCGCTGTTGCGCTAGGTCGGGCTGAGGTAGGTACCTCGTGACCCGGGCCTGGCGCCCGGGTCGCGAAGTGGGCATCAGAGGCGGTTTCGATGATACCCAGTGTCTGGCCGGCGAGTGCATGCCGGGAAAGCGGCGGCGAAAGCCATCCTGCATACCCGGAGAGTCATGCGCTCTACGACGGGACCCTGTTCGGGACCCCCTGACGGCAAAGGGGCTAAAGACATGAACAACGATATCGGGACGATAAAGGCGGTACTGCCATCGGCGGTACAGACGAGTCCCGCTGAACCCGTAGGGCGTGCCGCGAAGGTCGAACGCGCCAAGGACCCCCCGGGTGCCGCTGATGAGACCAAACCGGCCGAGAAAGAGCAGAAACCGCTGAAGAGCGTGGTCTCCGAACTGAACAACCTGGTACGTGAGTTGCATAGGGAACTGCAGTTCTCTGTCGACGACAAGAGCGGTGAAACCGTTATCAAGGTGATTGACCGCGAGACAGAGGAAGTGGTCCGGCAGATTCCGAGCGAAGAGGTGGTGCGCATGCGTCAGCGTCTTCAGGAAACGGCCGGTGTGATTTTCCAAGACTCGGCCTGAGGTTTGTACCAGCCGGGGCATAAAGGAAGCGGGAGACAGCTCAATGGCAATTACAGCGGCAGGCGTCGGTTCCGGGCTCGATATAGAGAATATCGTCTCGCAATTGATGACCCTGGAGCGTCAGCCACTCGTCGCAATACAAGGCCAGGTTTCTGTCACGCAGGCAAAAATTTCGTCGTACGGCACCCTCAAGAGTGCCGTTTCGGCGTTTCAGGATGCCATGAAGGACCTGAGTACGCGGGATGCGTTTCGCAAGTTTACTTCCACGTCCTCTGACGAAGCAGTCATGACAGCGACCGCCGATGCGGACGCTGCGGCCGGCATGTACAACATCGACGTGACCCGGTTGGCCCAGAACCACAAGTTTGGCTCTAACGAGTTCGCCGATACGGCGACCATCGGTGGCGGTGCGGGTGATGCACTGACACTGACGGTCGGTACGGAGACCGCGTCGATCGACCTGTCTGCCGCGCAGAACCTGGAAGGGGTGCGCGATGCGATAAATTCGGCATCCGACAACCCGGGTGTGACTGCCACCATATTGAATACCGGCGGTGGCAACCAGCGCCTGATCCTGACCGCGGAAGAATCCGGTTACGAAAGTCGTGTGCAACTCGGATTCGGCGGTTCGATCAATGCCGGAACCTTCGGTTTTACGACGACCAACCAGGACAGCTCGGGTGCGGCACTGACCGACCTGACGCAGCTTGACGCCTCGTATAGTGTCGATGGGTTCGCATTGACCTCGGCGAGCAACAACATCAGCAGTGCGCTCGACGGCCTGACACTGGAACTCAAGGGAGAGGGTTCCTCGACCCTGGTTCTGGCCCGCGACAACGAATCCATACAAGAATCGGCCAAGGCCTTTGTGGACGCGTACAACAACGTGCTCAGCACCATCGACACCCTGCGTGGCGAGGGGCTGTCCGGTGATTCGGCATTGAGCAGTATCGTGAGATCCATGCGCAACACGCTGAATACCTCAGCCGGTGGGGCTGACCGGGAGTTTCTCAGCGCTGTCGCAGATAGGTATCAAGACGAACCAAGACAGCGGCCAGTTGGAGATCAACGACGGCGACTTTGCGGATGCGTTGGATACCGACTTTGCCAGTGTCGCGCAGGTGTTCTCGCACGACGACCAGGGCTTCGCATTCCGTTTTGACAAGATGGCCGACTATTTCCTCGAAAGCGACGGCCTGCTCGACGGCCGGGTCGATGGCTTCAACAAGCGCATCAGGAGCCTGGAAGACAAAGAGGCCAGCATGGAGCGACGCCTGGAGTTGAAGGAGATTGCGATGCGGGCGCAATACTCGGCCCTCGATACCCTGGTCGGTAGCCTGCAGTCCACCAGTGCCTTCCTGCTGCAAAATTTCTCTACCTCGAACAACTAAAAAATGCATTTGGGGATTTCAACTCCCTTCATTTTTCCACCGCCGCGCCGTTAGATTGAGTGTTCGAAGTTCTTTATGGAAACCCATATGACCTACGGAAACAAACGTTCAGGTGCGGCGCAGTACGGCAAGGTCGCAGCCGAGTCCGAGGCCGGTTTTGCCAACCCGCACCGACTCGTGCAGATGCTGATGGAAGGTGCGCTGGACAAGGTTGCAACCGCAAAAGGGTGTATTGAACGCAACGATCTCGAGGGCAAGAGCCGTCAGATCACCTGGGCCATGTCGATCATCAACGGCCTGCGCTCCAGCCTTGACATGGACACCGGCGGCGCGATCGCGGTGAATCTCGATGACCTTTATTCCTACATGATCCGTCGCCTGATCGATGCCTCGGCGCAGAATGACAGCGCGGCCCTGGGTGAAGTGCTGGATCTGATGCTCGAGATCAAGGGCGCCTGGGACGCGATGCCGGATGAAGTCCGCAACGCCGGTGGCCCCGAACAACAGGTTCACCGGAAGGCCCTCTGATACATGCAGCCATCCCGCCATCAACTGCTGAACGATGCGCTGGACATGAGCCGTCGCATGGCCAGCCTGGGTGATGCCGGCGACTGGGACTCTGTCATCGAGCTCGAACCCGAGAGGCGGGCGCTGCTGGAGCAGGCCTTTGCCACCCATGTGCCGGCCGATGAACTCGTCGCCGAACGCGTGCGAGCGATACTCGATCTGGACAGGCGCCTGGTCGCCCAGAGCATCCAGGCACGCGACCGTATTGCCGAAGAGCTGGGGCAGGTGGGCAAGGGACGCAAGGCCACCAGCGCCTATCAGTCCGCGCGTGGCTGAGTATTCAGCAGTCTCTTTGATGCAGGACAGGCCAAGCCTGCCGCCCGTCGGGCACAGCCCGACCTACTCGCTTACCGGATATCAATCAATCTTGTTGCGTAGGGCAGGCTGTGCCTGCCGCCCGTCGGGCGCCCCGCCCGGCCAGCGTTCTAGCGCTGCAGCACCAGCTCGATGACCGCTTTGCTACCGAAGTAGGCCAGCATCAACACGGCGAATCCGACCAGGGTCCAGCGTATCGCTGTGCGCCCCCGCCATCCGAAGCGGTAACGACCCCACAGCAGCACCGCAAAGGCAATCCAAGCCACGATCGAAAGCACCGTCTTGTGCACCAGGTGCTGGGCGAACATGTCTTCGAGATACGCGAATCCCGTAATCAGGGCGACGCTGAGGAGCACGAAGCCCAGGCTGATCATCTCGAACAGCAGCGACTCCATGGTTTGCAGCGGAGGCAGGGCGCGGATGAACCCGCCGGGGTGATGACGGCGCAGGTGATTGTCCTGCACCGCGAGCAGGATCGCCTGCACACTGGCCAGGGTAAGCAGGCTGTAGGCCAGCATCGAGGTCAGTACGTGCAGCCGCAGTGCCCAGCCCGCCTGCTGGCTGAGCAGGTGATTTCCGGGAAAGCGCAGGTCGAGCAGGACGGTGATCGCAGCCAGCGGCAGCGCCAGGATGGCAAGGTTTTCGACCGGTTTGCTTAGTGCAGACAACAACAACAGGCCCGATACGGTCCAGGCCGCCAGCGAAACCGCATTGAAGAAACTCAGGTTGAGTCCGTTGGCCGTGAACAGTTCGAGGTACAGCAGTATGGCGTGCAGCAGCAGGCCTGCAAAACCGAGCCCGATACCGAGATTGCGCGAGGGGCGCCAGCGTTCCTCGGCGCCGAACAGCCGCAAGCCGGTACTTAGGCCGCCCAGAAAGTAGAAGACGGCGGCCGGAAATGCGATCAGGGTTATGTTCATTCGGGTTCAAATCATGGCATAACGTTCCGGCGCCTGCACCCGTATAATGGCGTCATTCAAGGGTCAACAAGACCAGCCACAGAACGAAATCATGTTTGCCAGTCTCTCCGACCGCCTCGGCGGTGTCTTACAGAAAGTTCGCGGCCAGGGCCGGATCAGCGAGGACAACATCAGGGACACCCTGCGCGAGGTGCGCATGGCCCTGCTGGAGGCGGATGTCGCGCTTCCGGTGGTCAAGGACTTCATCGAGCAGGTGCGGGTCAAGGCACTTGGTGAGGATGTCCTGCGCAGCCTGACTCCGGGCCAGGTCCTGGTAAAGATCGTCAATGACGAACTGATCCACGTGATGGGCGAGGCGAACGAGAAGCTCAATCTCGCCGCCCAGCCGCCCGCGGTGATTCTGATGGCCGGCCTGCAGGGTTCCGGCAAGACCACCAGCGTGGCCAAGCTTTCGCGTTTGCTCAAGGAGCGCGAAAAGAAAAAGGTCATGGTTGTGAGTGCCGACGTCTATCGGCCGGCCGCCATCGAGCAGTTGAAGACGCTGGCTGCCGAGGTCGGGGCGGAGTTTTTTCCGTCCAGTCCGGATCAGAAGCCAATCGCAATTGCCCGCTCCGCAATCGCGGCCGCGCGCAAGGCCTACGTCGATGTGCTGATCGTCGACACCGCCGGCCGTCTGCATGTTGACGAACTGATGATGGCCGAGATTCAGGGCCTGCACGCCGAGCTGAAGCCGGTGGAGACCCTGTTCGTGGTGGATGCCATGACCGGTCAGGATGCGGCCAATACGGCCAAGGCGTTCAACGATGCCCTGCCGCTGACCGGCGTGATCCTGACCAAGACCGATGGTGATGCGCGCGGTGGAGCCGCGTTGTCGATCCGGCAGATAACCGGCAAACCGATCAAGTTCCTCGGGGTCGGGGAAAAGACCACGGCCCTGGAGGCCTTCCATCCGGACCGGGTCGCCTCGCGCATCCTCGGCATGGGCGACGTGCTGTCGCTGGTCGAGGAGGTGACGAGCAAGGTCGACCAGGAGCAGGCCGCCAAGCTGGCCAGGAAGATTCACAAGGGCGAAGGCTTCACCCTGTCCGACTTCAAGGACCAGATGGAGCAAATGGCCAATATGGGCGGCATGGCTGGGATGCTCGACAAGCTGCCCGGTATGGGGCAGGTACCCGATGCGGTCAAGGCCCAGGTCGGTGACAGGGAGATAAAGAAGCTGATCGCAATCGTCAACTCCATGACGCCGAAAGAGCGCACCTTTCCCGCGATCATCAAGGGTGCGCGCAAGAAGCGCATCGCGGCCGGATCCGGTACCCAGGTCCAGGACGTGAACAAGCTCATGAAGCAGTTCACGCAGATGCAGAAGATGATGAAGAAGATGAAGGGAGGCGGCATGGCCAAGATGATGCGCGGTATGAAAGGCAAGATACCGGGTGGTTTCCCCGGTGGTGGCATGCCGCCCGGAGGCGGTTTCCCATTCTGACCATCGGCTTCCGGATGAACCTGCGGCTGTTGTGCCTGCTGGGCTGCCTCGTGCCGGTTGGTATTGCCGCTGCCGCTGACCCCTGCGAGATCCTGATAGAGCAGGGCAACGCCCAGCTCGAGACCATGCGCCGGCATGCGGAGTCGATCCAGGACAGCCTGCGGGATCTGAACGAGGCGCTGCAGCGGGCCGAGCAGCGCAACGCCGAACAGACTCTTCAAATCGAGCGCCTGCAGGCCGAGCTGCGCGCCCAGCGTGCGCGCGACCCTGGTGAATACGAGCGGCAGCGACGCGAGTTTTTCCGCGCCCTGCGCCGGCAGTTGCCCGTTTCCACACTTTACGAGGTCCTGCCCGACCGCCTGATCATTGCCAGTGATCCGGTCTTCGTCTTCGGCAAGGGGGAACTGGGCGCCGAGGGTCAGGACCGTCTGGCCCCGATGGCGTCGGCGCTGCGGGACCTTGTTGCACAGCTGCCGGCCGAGTATCCCTGGCGGTTGCGCATCGAGGGCCACAGCGACAGCCGTCCGCTGCGTTCCAACCGCCGTTTCGAAAGCAACTGGGAGCTGTCTGCGGCCCGCTCCGTCAGCATGCTTCGCTACCTGGCGTCGCAGGGCCTGCCCGAAGAGCGATTGTCCGCGGTAGGCCTGGCCGACAATCAGTTGCGCGACCCTGGAGACAGTTCGGCCTCACACCGGCGCAACCGTCGTATCGAGATTCACCTCAGCTACCAGCCCGACAACGCCGACTGAGCGTCGCCTCAAGGCAGCATTGCTCCTTCGTGACCACCCGGGGCCACGATTTCTGCTACCCGGCCCCGATTATTGCTTCACAAAGGGCAATTTTTGAGTAAAATGCGCCGTTTATCTCGGGCCGCCGGTTCCGGGCCAACTGAAGTTGAATTAAGGCTGACAGAAAATGGTATCGATTCGTCTTTCAAGAACGGGTGCTAAGCGGCGTCCTTTCTACCACCTCGTTGCTGCTGATTCGCGCCGTGCGCGCGGGGGCCGTTATATCGAGCGTCTGGGTTTCTTCAACCCGATCGCAGTGGAGGGTGAAGAGGGCCTGCGCATCGATCTGGGTCGCGTCGATCACTGGGTGTCCGTCGGCGCTCAGCTCAGCGACCGCGCGCGCAAGCTGGTCGACAGCTACCGCAGCACCGTACAGGTCTGACCCGCCGGACGATCTGTTCGGGCTGACGCGCCTGGGAGCCGTCCCGTGAGCGATGACGTCAGTGTGGATCCAGGGATACCAGCCGAGGGTGACGAGCAGCGCTTCGTCACCCTCGGTCGCATTTCCGGGGCCCACGGGATCCAGGGTTGGGTACGTGTGCATTCGGACACCAGCCCGCGTGAAAATATCCTGAACTACTCGCCGTGGCATCTGGTCCGGCAGGGACGGCGCGAGTTGCGGAAGGTCATGGCCGGGCGCCGCCAGGGCAAGTCCGTGGTGGCGAAACTGGCGGCCTGCAGCGATCGCAATGCCGCGGAGGATCTGGTCGGGGCGCTGATCGAGGTTCCGCGCTCGGCACTCCCGGCGACACGGCCCGGTGAGTACTACTGGGCCGACCTGGTGGGACTGGAAGTAAGGACGCTGGACGGGGTCGATCTGGGTCGCATCGGACATTTGTTCGAGACCGGTTCCAACGACGTCATCGTGGTGCAGGGAGAAAGGGAGCGACTGATTCCCTACATCTGGGATCAGGTGGTTCGTGAGGTGGATCTCGATGCCGGTACGATGCTGGTCGACTGGGATCCCGAGTTTTAGGGTGCAGGCATGCGCTTCGACGTGATCAGCCTGTTCCCGGAGATGTTCGACGCGCTGCGCCTTGGTGTCACCGGGCGCGCGATCGAACGCGGTCTGGTCGAGGTCGAGCTGTGGAATCCGCGGGATTATGCGGACGATGACCACCGGACGGTGGACGACCGGCCCTACGGCGGTGGCCCGGGGATGGTCATGATGGTCGGGCCCTTGTGCCAGGCCATCGATGCCGCGAGGGTGGCGGCACCGGACAGCAAGGTCGTGTACCTGAGCCCCCAGGGCCGCGTACTGGATCAGGCAGCGGTGCAGGAGATGGCGGCCGGGCCGGGCCTGGTGTTGCTGGCGGGGCGCTACGAAGGCATCGACGAACGATTGATCGATGCCTATGTCGACGAAGAGTGGTCGATCGGTGACTACGTGCTGTCGGGCGGCGAGCTGCCGGCGATGGTGCTGATGGACGCGGTGACCCGCCTGTTGCCCGATGTACTGGGGCACGCGGATTCCGCCGAACAGGATTCTTTCGCGGACGGTCTGCTGGATTGTCCGCATTACACGCGCCCGGAGGAGATCGGGGGGCGTCTGGTGCCGGAGGTACTTAAATCCGGTAACCACGAGTTGATACGTCGCTGGCGGCTGCAGCAGGCCCTTGGGCGGACGTGGCTGCGCAGGCCGGACCTCCTGGAGAGGCGCCGGCTGAACAGCGAGGAACAGTCTTTACTTGACGAATTTATCCGTGCCCAGGCGGGCACTTGAAGGTATAGGAGCAGCGGCGATG
Source organism: uncultured Gammaproteobacteria bacterium (assembly GCA_963753845.1). Classification (GTDB taxonomy): domain Bacteria; phylum Pseudomonadota; class Gammaproteobacteria; order Chromatiales; family Chromatiaceae; genus Thiosocius. Next base: position 71,362 of record CAVWEI010000020.1, on the reverse strand, counting down.
AGCAATATCATCCAGGAACTCGAAGCAGAACAGATGGGCAAAACCCTGCCGGATTTCGGTCCTGGCGACACCGTCGTGGTGCAGGTCAAAGTGGTCGAAGGTCAGCGTGAGCGTCTGCAGGCGTTCGAGGGCATCTGCATCGCCAAGCGCAACCGCGGCCTCAATTCTTCGTTCACGGTGCGCAAGATATCGCACGGCGAGGGTGTGGAGCGTGTGTTCCAGTCCTACAGCCCGAGCGTTGCGGAGGTCCAGGTCAAGCGTCGCGGTGATGTGCGCCGTGCCAAGCTTTACTACCTGCGTGGGCTGACCGGCAAGGCCGCCCGTATCAAGGAAAAGATCAAGTCGACGTCCTGAGATCCGGACAGTCGCCTTTCAAGGGTGAATCGAAGGCCGCTGCGGTAACGCAGCGGCCTTTTTTCTTCCCCGGTTTCCGACAGAACTGAGTGTCCTGGTCAGATCGGTTCCAGAGCGCACAGTCCCCTGAGTTGGCGTTCGATCCTGGCCGTGTCCAGCCGTTGCGGGTCGATCAGTTCCAGGCGTGCACGCGCGTCCTTCGGTGCGCTGACCGCTGACCAGTCGGATTGATTGACCGCCATCCAGCCCTCCCCGGTGAGGAACAGGCCCTTCTTGCGTTCCGCCGGCAGGGCGTCGATGAGTGCCGCGAGTGCCGCTGTGGACCACGGCCGCGGCTGCCGTATCATCCAGCCCGCACTGTGGTAGCCGTCGCCGCCACCCTCGATCAGCAGCCAATCCCGGTCAATCCCTGCCGGCTCCGTGGTCTCCGGTGTGCCGCTGCCGATCAGGAAGGCATGGGCCTCCGGGAAGGCGGCATGGCGACCCTGGCTGCGACCCAGGTCCAGCCAAGCCGGATCGACCGAGCCGTGTTCGACGCGGCCGATCTTTTGCTTGGCCGGGTCGAGTCGGTCGACGAAGTCCTCGAAGGCGGCGATATCGTCCGCGGTGTATAGATCCGTCTTGTTGGCGACCAGCACGTCGGCGAGATGGATCTGGTCCTGGAAGTTGGGATGCTCGCGATGGCGCGGCGAGGACAGATGGCGGGCGTCCATCAGGCACAGCGTGGCGCGCACCTCCAGGGTGCCGGCATAGAGCGGCCCCGACAGGGTGTCGAGCACCTGCGCCGGGTGTCCGAGCCCGCTGGGTTCGATCAATATGCGGTCGGGGCGGTGCTGGCGAATGACGCGGTTGAGGCCGGTGGTGAAGGCGGGTGCAGCGACACAGCAAAGGCAGCCGCCTGCCACTTCCTGAACCACCACGCCCTGTTCGGCCAGCAGATGCCCGTCGACTCCGACCTCGCCGAACTCGTTGACCAGCACGGCCCATTTCTCGTCGGCCGGGTGGTTTGCGAGCAGGTGGCGGACCGTGGTGGTCTTGCCGACCCCGAGAAAGCCGGTGATCAGGTTGACCGGGATCAGGTCCAAGTTCGCCTCTCTGGCCACTAAGGGTTCAAGGTCCCTTCTTGCGTTCCGTCTCGTCCTTGAAGTAGTAGTCGTAGTTGCCGTGCAGGTGGCTGGTGAATTCCCACGCCTCGTTATACGACAGGCCGCTGTCTTCGGGGATGATGATCTTCACGTAGAGACCGTTTTCCTTCTGTTCCGCCAGGCGTTGCAGCACCTTGTCGAGCTGCGGGCGCTTGATCGGCTGATAGGTGCCTTCGCCGCCTTCGCGCCATGACACCTGGTAATTGCCGTCCTCTTTCCAGTATCGGACTTCGATCAGGTGACGCCCGGCTGAACTGCGCGCAGGACGTACCAGTTTGTCGTACTTGACCTTAAGGCTGTCAAAGTCCTCGGCAAGCACCAGGTATCGGCGCTCATAGTCCTGTTCGAGCTGGCGCGCCTCTTCGAGGCTCTGGCGTTGCTCGGCGACGGTGCGTTGCAGGCGATCCGCCTGGTCCTGGCTTTCGGCAAAGCGCGTGCGCAGCTGCTGTAGACCCGATTCCAGCGTAGTGATGCTGCGTTGCGCGGCACTCAGCTGCAGCTGTTTGTTGTCGATATCCTGCAGTGCTGCATTCAGCTGCGACTTGCGTTTTTCGACGTCTGCCTCGAGACGCTGGCGCAACAGGGACAGCTGCGCCGCCTGCTGTGCCAGGTCGTCGCGTTCGTTGGTCAGACCGGAGATGGCACGCAGCTGTTCGGCAATCTGGGTCTCGTTGCGCAGTCCGCGGTCCTGCAGGCGCATGATTTCGAGCTGCATCTGCTGCTGGCGTTCCTCGGCGCGATGCAGGGCGCTGGACAGGCTGTCTTTCTCCTCGCCGGTGGCGCGCGCCAGTTCGGCGGCGATACGCTCGGCCTCCATGGTGGCCCGCAACTGGTTCACCAGCTCCATGTTGCGCACCAGCAACACGACCATCGAGATCAGGAAGATCATGACCACCACGGTCATGATATCGGTGAAGGAGGGCCAGAAACCCTCCTGGACCTCGCCACCGCCGCCGTTCAGGCGCAGGTCTGTGAAACCTCCCTGGCTCATTCGTCGTCTCGCAGGCGGAAGCCGGCACGCAGCTGGCGAACGATGGTGACGAGGCGCTCGTCCAGGTCTTCCACCTTGTTGCGATAAAGTTCGAGGGTGTCTGCGAGCTGGTCCTGGGTGGCCTCGAAGCCCAGCTGGGACTTATGCATCTGGTCGACCAGTCCCTGCAGGGACCGGATCAGGCCCGTGAACTCGTACAGGACATTATCGGTCTGGACCTGGAACCTGGGCATCAGGTAGGTGGTGGTGACCTGCTCGATCCCGCTGATAAGGTTGGTCTGCGCGTCCGTCATGCGCTGGTAGAAATAACCGAAAAACACGTAGCAGACGATTGCGGTGATGGTCGTCGACAGGGCCGTCGACATGCCGTGGATGACCATTCCCATACCTGTCGCGCTGATGGCGTTCTCGAGCACGTCGGAGGCGCCGACCAGGGCCATCGACAGCGACACGATGGTGCCGAAGACGCCGGTCAGGATAAGGATGTTGTGAATGAATCGCGGCAGGCCGTTGCGGGTGCTCTCGCTTGCCACCAGGGTCGCGGCCAGCGCGTTCTGGTTGATCGGCGTGCGCGCCTCATGCAGGCGGCGCATCGATTGGTAGCGGCGTGCGATCAAGCTGCTTGCGTTGACGCCCTTTACGGGGTCTGCGTCCTGGCGCTTGTCGAGGTTGCGCACGAAATGAGCGAGCGCGGTTTCTTCGCGCATGTAGCTGAACAGGATGCCGATGGTGCGCAACAGGCCTAAGAGGAAAAGCACGATGATGGCGCCGTTGATGACCAACCCCATCTGGGTGAGCTGGTCCTTGAAGTAGACCGTGTTGATCAGCTCGAACTTCCATACCACCAGTCCGCCGGCAATCAGGGCGATCAGGATCAATCGAAACAAGGTGTTACGGCTGTAGTGACGCCGCAGGTTGATGCTTTCCAAACCAGTGACCTCTCAGGGGGCGACAGGGTGCGGCGCGGGGCGTTTTCGACTTCGTGCCGTCCAAAATCCGCCGGATTCTAACATAAGGTGTTACTGATGATGCAGTGGGGGCGGATGGCAGCGAAGGGTCCGCCGGTGGCTGCTAGAATCCGCGCATGTCTTCAAACCTGTATCTCGCCGCCGAACGCTGCCTGCGTTGCACCGAGGTGGAACAAAAGCTAGAGCTGGCAACAGGGCTTTGGGACGATTGCAATGCTGGCCGGCTGGTACGCACGGGTGGCCTTCCCGAGGCCGGTTTGCTGGATGCAGGCAGGCCGTCGCGGCCACCGCTGGTGGCACCGGGAAAACTGGCACATCGCCGTATCGGCACGCCCGAAGGCCAGGCCGCACTGGTGCATGCGGTGGCCCACATCGAGTTCAATGCGATCAATCTCGCCTGTGACGCCGTGTATCGGTTTCGCGATCTGCCGGATGCCTATTATTCCGACTGGGCCCGTGTCGCAGCGGAGGAGGCGCAACACTTTTCCCTGCTGCAGGCGCGTCTTGTGCAACTTGGCTACCGCTACGGCGATTTCCCCGCCCACAACGGCCTGTGGGAACTGGCGGTCGAGACGGCCGGCGATCCTCTTCTGCGCATGGCCCTGGTGCCGCGCGTGATGGAGGCGCGCGGTCTCGACGTGACCCCGGGGATGATGGAGCGGTTTGCCTCCATCGGGGACAAGCAGACGGTTGCGATTCTGCAGGTCATCCTGCGCGACGAGGTGGGGCATGTGGAGGCCGGCAGCCGCTGGTTCCGTTACCTGTGCGCCGAGCGTGGCCTGGAGCCGGAATCGACCTACTTTTCACTCCTCGATCAGCATTTCGCCGGGGGTATACGCTGCCCACTGCACAAAGAGGCGCGCAGAGAGGCCGGGTTTACCGAATCCGAGCTGATGCGCCTCGAGGCCCTGTGCAGAAAGCACTGACGCGGTGGCTTCATTGGCCATCCACGGGCAGTTGTTCGAGACTGACCCCGTCGTCGACCCATGCCACCGCATGATCGTCATGCCACTCGGGCAGGACGATGCGTGTCGCGACGTCATCGTCGGTCAGCCGGTGCCGATGCGTCGCGGGGCGATGCGTATGGCCATGAATGAGTTGCCGCACGCGATATTTCTTCAGGTAGCGAACAACCGCGTCCTGATTGACATCCATGATGTCAGTCGGTTTGAGTGCCGTCAGTTCGCTGCTGCGCCTGCGGTATTCGGCAACGATGCGCCGCCTTGCCGTCAGTGATTTGCGCAGCATGATCCATTGGAAGACCGGGTTGCGAAAACGCCGCCGCGTCTTCTGGTAGTCGACGTCGTCTGTGCAAAGCAGGTCGCCGTGCATCAGCAGGGTCGGTTTTCCCGCGACCGTGGTCACGAAGCAGTCGGGCAGCATAAGGGCGCCGCAATCGCGCATCAGGCGCCGGCCCATGATCAGGTCACGGTTGCCGCGCTGGATGAAGAGCGCCACCCCGCGGTCGGACAGTGCGCGCAGTACGGTACGCACGCGCACGGCCAGCTCCGCATCATCGTCGTCGCCGATCCAGACATCGAACAGGTCGCCAAGGATGAACAGGCGGTCGCCGGCCTGCGGGTATGTGGCGAGAAACTGCTCGAACAGGGCAAGGGTGCCCGGGCGTTCGATCGCCAGGTGCAGGTCGGAGATGAACCATTGCTTCGACATGGGCGGGGATTGTAACCATCAGCCTGCAAATTGCATGAAGGGTTCGGGAATCAGGGCGTGATGGGCAAAGCAGTTGAGCTGATCGGTCGAAAAAGCATAGCCGCAGCTATGGTTTGAGAGGGATCGGTGCAAATGCGAAGTCCAGTGCGGCCTGAGCCCGAACAGGACAAGCTGCAACGTTGAAAACAAAGGCCAAAGCTAACCGATATCCCCTGGCGACACCACGAACCTCAATATTCGTGTCCGCCTTCATGCAATTTGCAGGTTAGCAGGTGCCGGGGGATTTCCGGTTGTCCAAGTCGATGCCGGGCTCTTATGCTGCGTCCATTGTCCCGCCACCGGCCGGCCCATGTTTCAGGTCTTCCAAATTGTCTTCCCGATCTTCGCGATCGTCCTGCTCGGCTATTTCTATGCGCGCCGGTTCGGGCCGGACATGGCCTCGGCCAATCGGCTGAACCTCGAGATATTCACCCCGGCACTGATCTTCTCGGTGCTGTCGGGCGAGGGCTTCGAGCTGGCACGCTACGCCGATCTGGCGCTGGCCGCCATGTTGGTGGTCCTGGGCTCGGGTCTGATCGCCTGGCCGTTCGCGCGCCTGTTCGGCTACGGCAGCAAGGTGTTTCTGCCGCCGATGATGTTCAACAATTCCGGCAACATGGGCCTGCCCCTGGCGCTGTTCGCCTTCGGTGAGGCGGCCCTGCCGGCTGCCATGATCCTGTTTCTGGTCGAGAACACCCTGCATTTCACTGTCGGCAACGCCATGCTGACCGGCCACGTCAACCCCCTGAAGCTGATCCGCATGCCGATGCTGGCCGCGACCCTGGCAGGGCTGGTGGTCGCGGTGTGGCAGGTGCGCGTCCCCGGGCCGTTGCACGAGGCGATCAATCTGCTGGGCGAGGTCGCGATCCCCCTGATGCTGTTCGCCCTGGGTGTGCGCATGACCGGCGTGGACCTTTCAGACTGGCGCATCGGTATGGCCGGCGCCATCCTGTGCCCGCTCACCGGGCTGCTGATGGCCTGGCTGGCCGGGGCGATCATACCCCTGCCGCAGATACAGCTGGCGCAGTTGTTCGCATTCGCCGCGCTGCCACCGGCCGTATTGAATTTCATGCTGGCTGAGCGTTACGGCATCGAGCCGCGCAAGGTGGCGGCAATCGTGCTGCTGGGCAATATGGCGAGCCTGCTGGTCCTGCCCGCGGTACTGTATTTTGTGATTTAGCGGTCGGCCGCCGCCGGGGCCGACCGACCGCGTGCGAGCCTCGGCTACTCCGAGATCTCGGCCTTTTCGATGACGATGGGTTCGACCGGTACGTCTGAATGGCCGGCACGAGTGGTGGTATCGGCCGTCTTCATCTTTTCGACCACGTCCATACCCGAGGCGACCTTGCCGAACACGCAGTAACCCCATCCATCCTGGCCGGGGTGATCGAGAAACCCGTTGTCCTTGACGTTGATGAAAAACTGGGCTGTTGCCGAATGCGGTGCCGAGGTGCGCGCCATGGCGATGCTGCCGGCGACATTGCCCAGCCCGTTGCCGGCCTCGTTCTCGATCGGGTCACGCGTCGCTTTCTGCATCATGTCCGGGAGAAATCCGCCGCCCTGGATCATGAAGTTGCTTATCACGCGATGAAAGATGGTGCCATCGTAGTGGCCCTCGCGGACGTACTGCTCGAAGTTCTCGCAGCTCTTGGGGGCCTTCTCGTGATCGAGTTCGATGACGATGTCGCCCATATTGGTCTTCAGGGTAATCATGTGCGTGCTCCTGGTTGTGCAGGTATGGGGGTTCGGGTTTTGGGGGCCGGACAGTGGCCGCCACTCCCTACTGGATTCGGGTGACCGATTCGATCAGGACGGTCTCGCGCGGGACATCGCGGTGGCCTGCCTGAGTGCCGGTGCCGACTGCTGCGATCGCGTCGACAACATCCATGCCCTGGGTCACCTCGCCGAACACCGTGTAACCCCATCCATCCTGCCCCGGGTAGTCGAGGAAATCGTTGTTTTTCAGATTGATGAAGAACTGTGCGGTAGCCGAGTGCGGATCATTCGTGCGGGCCATGGCGATGCTGCCGCGGGTGTTCTTGAGGCCGTTTTTCGCCTCGTTCTCGACCGGCTCCCGGGTAGGCTTTTTCTGGAGGTCGGGCTGCATGCCGCCGCCCTGGATCATGAAACCGGAGATGACCCGGTGAAATACGGTGCCGTCGTAGAACTTTTCGTCGACATAGCGCAGAAAGTTCGCGACCGTCTTGGGTGCCTTGTCGGGATCGAGTGCGAGGGTGATGTCACCCATGCTCGTCTTCATCAGAACCTGCTGTGGCTCTGCAAAGGCATGGACGGAAGAAAAGAGACAGATTGCGGCGATCAGCAGCAAGGATTTGAATTTCATCTGGGAATCCGGTGTTCGAAAGGGGCGGCTAGTTTATCCGGGCGGGCTGCACGGAAAAAGCCCGCTGTTCAGTTCTCGCGCCAAAAGACGCATCAAGACGCCGATATTCATAACGATTCGGTTAGTATGCATCCCCTGGTCACGCAACAACCTCAACTCCGTCCCCGAAGTGCCATGCTGAGTCTCTACAACGACCTTAACCGCAAGAAAGAAATCTTCACCCCGCTGAAGCCGGGTCGCGTCAATATGTATGTCTGCGGCATGACCGTCTACGACCTGTGTCACCTCGGGCATGCACGCGTGCTGGTGGTATTCGACGTGGTCTCGCGATACCTGCGCTGGATGGGTTACGAGGTCAACTATGTCCGCAACATCACCGATATCGATGACAAGATCATCAATCGTGCCAATGAGCGCGCTGAACCCTTCCAGGCGCTGACCGCACGGTTCATCCAGGCCATGCACGAGGATGCACAGGCGCTGGATATCCTGCCGCCCGATCAGGAGCCCAGGGCGACCGAGCATCTCCCCGAGATCATCGACATGATCACCCGGCTGATCGCACGTGGGCATGCCTACGAGGCGGGAAACGGCGACGTCTATTACGACGTGCGGAGTTTCCCGGATTACGGCAGGCTGTCAGGCAAGTCGATCGAGGACCTGCAGGCCGGCGCGCGCGTCGAACCGGGCGACAGCAAGCGCGACCCGCTGGATTTCGCCCTGTGGAAGGCCGCCAAACCGGGCGAGCCGGCATGGGCGTCGCCCTGGGGTGACGGTCGCCCCGGCTGGCACATCGAATGTTCCGCGATGTCGACCAAGGCGCTGGGTGACACCTTCGACATCCACGGTGGCGGGGCCGACCTGACTTTCCCTCATCACGAAAACGAGATCGCCCAGTCGGAAGGTGCCACCGGTCATCCCTTCGTCCGCTACTGGATGCACAATGGCTTCGTGCGCATCAACGATGAAAAGATGTCCAAGTCGCTGGGCAATTTCTTCACGGTGCGTGAGATTCTGGCGCGTTACCGCGCTGAAGAGGTGCGTTATTTCATCCTCACCAGCCAGTATCGCAGCCCCCTGAACTACGGCGACGAGCAGCTGGACAATGCACGTGCTGCATTGACCCGTTTCTACACCGCGCTGCGCGGCCTGCCGGATGTCGAGCCCGCCGGGGGTGAGCAGCTGGAGGCCAGCTTCCACGCGGCGATGGAGGACGATTTCAACACCCCCGAGGCGCTGGCCGCGATGTTCGAGCTGGTCCGCGAGATCAATCGGGTGCGTGGCGAAGATCTCGCGCATGCGGCGGCGCTGGGGGCCCTGCTGCGTCGTCTCGGTGGCCTTCTCGGCATCCTCCAGGACGATCCGGAGGTATATCTGAAAGGCGGGGTTCAGGCAGCGTCAGGTGCTTTGTCGGCGACCGAAACCGGTGCGGACACAGTAAAGATTGTTGGTCGTGTTGGATTGACGGACGCTCAGATTGACGCCCTCATTGAATCACGTGCCGCGGCGAAGGCGGCGAAAAATTGGTCGGAAGCTGACAGAATTCGAGGTGATCTCAAAGATCAGGGCATCATCCTGGAGGATTCTCCAGCCGGCACCAGCTGGCGCCGGGCATGAGCGGGGCACGGGCACACCGGGTGCTGCAGGTCTTCTACCGCGATTATACGAACGGCGTGACCATCGCCTCGACCCAGCCGGAGTCACTGCAGGCCAGCAGGATAGTGCCCCTGGCCGACCGTTTGCTGGTCGCTGCGGACAACTTCCTCGGCGTGGTCGATCGCAACGACGTCATCCTGCAATGCTATGTCAGTGAAGAACCGGTAGATATCACGCTGGAACTGGTCTACCCGGAGGCCACCGGGTGTCTGCGCCTGACCCTGCCCAGGGAACAGGCCTTCGACCTTCTCGACCGCCTGCCGGAGTTGTTCGACGAATCACTCCTGCAGGGTGCCCAGTACATAGACTGAGCGCACCTGAACAGAAAGATCGGAAAGGGAAGGATGGGATACCCGGGCGGAGGTCCAGTCCGATTGGGAGCCTGCAGCGCCTCTTTGCTCAGTCCCCTGTGGCCACCGGTCGCCCAGGGGCGCGGATCCATTCGCTCCAGGATCCCGCGTATAGTCGCCCGCCACGAAGACCGGCCAGCTCCATCGCCAGCAGATTGTGGCAGGCGGTGACGCCCGAGCCGCACATCGCCGCCACCTCGACCGGTGCCCGCTTACCCAAGGCCCCGGTGTAGATCTTGCGCAACTGTGCGGCCGACTTGAAGCTGCCGTCGCTGTTGAGATTCTGCTGCAGCGGCAGGTTGATCGCGCCCGGTATGTGCCCGGCGACCGGGTCTATGGGCTCGGCATCGCCGCGAAAACGCTCGCTTGTCCGTGCATCCATCACCAATACCCCGTCGCCACCCTCGCTCAACTGCCGCTCGAGCATCGCCGTGCTCACCAGATGTCGGGGGTCCGGTGAGCCCTGGAACGCCACTGCCTCGACCGTTTGAGGTGATGAGTTCTCCAGCGGCAGCCCGGCCTTGATCCAGGAAGGCCAGCCGCCGTCCAGGACCGCCACCCGCTCGTGTCCAAGCCAGCGCAGCAGCCACCAGAGGCGCACCGCCATGGTCCCGCCGCTGTCGTCGTACACCGCCACCTGCGTGTCGGCCCGGACGCCATGATTGCCGAGCCAGCCGCACAGGTCCGCCGGCTCCGGCAGTGGGTGCCTGCCAGTGCGCGGGGTGATCGGGCTCGAGAGATCGTGATCGAGGTGAGCGTAGAAGGCCCCGGGCAGATGTGATTCGGCGTGCGCCTGCTCGCCGCGCTGCGGCGCCGCGAGATCGAAACGGCAGTCGAAGATGCGCCAGTGCGGGTCACCCAGCCGCGTGGCGAGTTGTTCGCTGCTCACCAGGGTGTCGAACATCATCGGGCTCATCGCCGCACCCTATTCCAGGCCAAGCAGGAGGTCCCAGTGCGCCTTGCTCAGCGGCATGATCGACAGCCGGTTGCCCTTACGCAGCAGCGGCAGGTCTTCGAGGCGTGGATCGTCCATTGCCTTGAGTTCGCGCAGCGCGATGTTGCGTTTGAGGTGACGCTTGTATTTGACATCGACCATGTACCAGCGCGGATTGTCGGGGTCGCTCTTGGGGTCGTAGTACTTGGCGTCCGGGTCGAACGCGGTGTGGTCGGGGTAGCCCTCCCTGACCACCTCCATGATGCCGACGATTCCCGGCTCGTCGCAGTTCGAATGGTAGAAGAAGACCTGGTCGCCCTTTTTCATCTGGTCGCGCATCATGTTGCGCGCCTGGTAGTTGCGCACGCCGTCCCAGTGTTCGGTTTTCTTCGGCATCGCCTTGAGGTGATCGATGCCGAAGACGTCCGGCTCAGACTTCATCAGCCAGTAGTTCATCGAGTATTCCTGTTGACCAAATGCATAGTAAAGAATTTCACGCGGCAGTGTATCTCAGCCCTGGGAGGACGTTCATCTGTTGTCGCGGCCCTATCCTTGAAAAATCAGCGCCGAGCAAAGACAGGCCCGTTCCCCGGCCTGAAGGGTGGATTGGCGGGCCCGGGCTGGATGGGGGTAAGCTTGCGAAACCATGGCAAAACTACTCGTCATCAATTCCGAAGAAGGCACCAAGGTGCCTTTTCTCAGAGGAATACTGACCAGCTCGCTGCAGGATATAGGACTGGATTTTGACGAGGCCTACGACCTGGCCTCGGATGTCAGGGATTCCTTGAGCGGGGAGGCCCGGATCCTGACCGGGGAACTGCGCAAGCGCGTGTCCGAACGTTTGCGCGAACTCCACGGTGGCTTCCTTGCCAGTCGCTACGACTCCCTGGTTGCGTCGATCGACCAGGTCATGATCTGCGGTAGTCAGGGCCAATGCACGCCGTTTTCCAGCGATATTCACGGTAAATCCATGCAGGCCTGCGGTGTGACCGAGGACCATGCACGAACTCTCAGCCGCATGCTTCATCGGCACCTGGTGGCTCGCAAGCGCAAAGAGATCAGCTCGGCCTATCTCGGCAGGCTTACCTACCGGATTCTGTCGAGAGAGGTCGACAAGAAGGCGGCACAGCGCTATCTGGCATGTCGCGAACTTGATCAGAAGGGCACGCCGCTGCTGATACTGATCGGCGGCTCCCCCGGGTGCGGCAAGAGCACCATCGCAACGGCCCTGGCCAGTCGCCTCGATATCTTTCGAACGCAGTCAACCGACATGTTGCGCGAGGTAATGCGCGTGCTGATACCCGAGGCATTGCTGCCAGTGCTGCATCGCTCTTCGTTTGATGCCTGGCGGGTGCTGCCGGACAGTGCGGGATCTGAAAATGACAGGGAAGACCTGATTGCGCGCGGCTTCCGCAGCCAGGCCGATCTGCTGAATGTCGCCTGTGAGGCCGTGGTGCAGCGTGCGGTGCGCGAGCGGGTGTCACTGGTGCTGGAAGGCGTACACATGGATGCAACCGTCATGAAGCGCCTGCATGGTGACGATGTCATCGTGGTGCCGGTCATGCTGGCAGTGATCAAGCAGGATCTGTTGCATAAACGGATCCGGGGGCGCGGCGGCCTGGTGCCGCACAGGCGGGCGGAACGCTACCTGAATAATTTCGATGCGATCTGGCAGTTGCAGTCCTATCTGCTGTCAGAAGCCGACAAAGAGCAGATCTCGATCGTGGTCAACGAAGACAAGGATTCCACGGTCAACGAGATCCTGCGAATCATCGCCGACACCCTGTCGGCTCAACTGAAACCGACGCTGAAACGGGTCTTTCCCGCCGGCAATTGAAGCTGGTGGGATCGAAACCGGTGTCGTGGGGGGCGCTGATGTTGCGTTGCAAGGGGTTGATGATCGTTGTCGACGGCGTGGGTGACCACGGCTGTCCCGAACTGCAGGGGCTGACGCCCCTGGAGGCGGCCGTGACCCCAAATCTTGACCGGATGGCACGGGATGGCATCACCGGCCTGGTCGACCCCATTCTGCCGGGCGTGCCCGTCGGTACCCATACGGGCACTGGCGTTCTGATGGGTCTGGCACCCGCCGATGCCCTGCGACTGGCACGGGGGCCGGTCGAGGCCGCCGGTGTGGGACTCGATCTGCAGCCGGGTGAGGTGGTCCTGCGGTGTAACTTCGCGACCCTGGTCCATGAAGGGGACGCCTTCAGGATCGAGGACCGGCGCGCCGGCCGCATCGCGGAGGGCACGGCCGAACTGACGGCCGGGCTCCGGGACCTGGATCTCGGCGAGGGGATCCTCGGTGATCTGTACCCCGCGACCCAGCACCGGGCGGTCATGCGCCTGCGTGGCCCGGGCCTGTCGGCCGCGATTACGGACACCGATCCCGGTGACGGGCGCATGGCGCTTGGCCTGCTGCCGTCGCAGGCGCGCGACCCGGGTGACGGCGGTGCCTTGCGAGCGGCACAGGCGGTCAACCGGTTTGTTCAAGAGGCGCATGAGAGATTGTCAGCGCACCCCTTGAATCGCCAGCGCCAGGCCAAAGGTCTGATGCCGGCCAACGGCGTTCTCACCCGCGGCGCGGGTGAGATAAAAAAGCTGCGCAATCTGGTGGAACACCTTGGCCTGCGCGCATCGGTGATTGCCGGCGAACGTACCGTGGAGGGTCTGGGCCGCCTGTTCGGGTTTCGTACTGTGAGGAAACTGGGCTTCAGCGCCATGCCGCACACCGATCTGGACGGGAAACTGGCCGCCACCCTGGCCGAACTGGATCGTCAGGACCTGGTCTATCTGCACATCAAGGGCACGGACATCAGCGCCCATGATCGTGACCCCCAGGGGAAAAAGGCCTGTATCGAACGCATTGACGCGATGCTCTCGAGATTGCCGCGTGATGGGCTGGTCATCGGTGTTACCGGCGATCACTCCACGGACAGCAATCTGGGTCGCCACTGCGGTGATCCCGTGCCGAGTCTGATGTTGGCACCCAATGGGCGCCGGGACGGGGTCACGACGTTCGGGGAGTCCTCCTGCATGGCCGGCGGTTTGGGCCGGATATCCGGGACCTCGTTCCTGGTCAGCATGCTGGATGCCATGGGAGCCATGGGCAACTACAAGCCGGTCGATCGTGTTTTTCTGTTTCCCAGGTGACGAACCCGGGCGAAGCGGGTTGACTCCATTCGCGGGCAGCTTTTCTGGCGCCTTTTCAAAAACTTCATGAATCCTTAACGGTCGGTGGTGGCTAAATCGCCCGTGTGTGTGGCGTTTTAAAAAAACCTTCACAAATCCTTCAAGGCGATTTCATTCCGCTGAAATATCTTTACAACCCTGCTGAAACTTTGGGGTTGCCGGCCTGCCGAGACCCCGCAGTTTTCAGCCAAAACAATATCTTCCCGAGGAGTGAACAGATGAAATTGCGCAAGTCGATGATTTTCGTTGGGGCCATGCTGGCCGTCGTTGCCACCAGCGTCAGTGCACGTACCGTTATTCAGAACAAGGGTTCGGACACCCTGGTGAACGTCGCCCAGTCCTGGGCCGAGACCTATCAGACCGTCAATCCCGACGTCGCCAGTGGCGGTGAGCGGCGGCGGCTCGGGTACCGGGATCGCAGCCATGATCAACGGCACTGTCGATATCGCCAACGCCAGCCGCGAGATGAAGGACAAGGAACTGGAGGCAGCGAAGGAGCGCGGACAGAACCCGGTCGAGCACATCGTCGGCTATGACGCACTGGCCGTGTTCCTCCACAAGGACAACCCGATGGACAGCGTGACCATCGAGCAGCTGGCCGATATCTACGGACGCGAGGGCAAGGCCAAGAAGTGGTCGGACCTGGGCGTCACGGTGCCGGGCTGCAAGGACGAGATCGTTGTGGTCAGCCGCCAGAACAACTCGGGCACCTATGTCACCTTCAAAGACGTCGTGCTTGGCAAAGAGAAGTATCGCAGCGGCACCCTCGACATGCACGGCTCCAAGGACGTCGTGGACCTGGTCGAGAAGACCCCCTGTGCCATCGGCTACAGCGGCCTCGCGTACGCGACCGATCACCTCAAACTGGGCTGCATTTCCACTGCAGGCGCCCCTTGTGTGACGCCCAGCGTGGCAACGGCCAGCGACGGCTCCTATCCGATCTCGCGCTCTCTGTTGATGTACACCAACGGCGAGCCCCAGGGCGACATCAAGGAGTACATGGACTTCATCCTCAGCGACAAGGGCCAGTGCATCATCGCGGACCAAGGCTACGCCCCCATCCGCGACGTGAAGTGCAACTGAGACCGAATCGTTAACCGCAGAAAGCCAGCACATCGGGACTATAACCATGAAGCATTACGAAAAACGTCTGGAACAGGACGAACGGGATATTCGTGAGAATACCGCGGTTATAGCCGCGCTGGTCAGCGAGGCATTGAAGAATGCCGTGCATGCGGTGCGTACTGGAAATCAGAAGCTCGCCAACCTGACCGTGCTGGGAGATGGTGAAATCAATCGCGCGGTCCGCGCGGTTGACCACGATTGTCATCGTTTCATCGTGCGCCATCTTCCCAGCGCAGGTCATCTGCGTTTGATGTCTGCGACCATTCGGGCGGTCATCGCCCTGGAACGCATCGGCGATTACGCAGTCAGTATCGCCCGCGTGGCGACGCGACTGTCCACACCACCAGACCACAATCTGGCTACGGCAATGGACAATATGGCGGCGGAATCCGCTGAGATGCTCGAACGTGCGATGCAGGCTTTCCTCGACGGCAATGCAGAGCAGGCCAAGGCCATAGCGCTGATGGCGGACCAGGTGGAGCGCCTGCGTGCCGGTGCACTGGACGATCTCGCACATGGACATGCGGAGCGAACGACCGACGACCTGTTCGCCATGTTCACGCTGTACAGCATGCTCGAAAGGGTGTCGGATCAGGCGAAGAACCTCTGCGAAGAGGGCGTCTTTTCGGTCACCGGTCAGACCAAGGCTGCGAAGGTCTACCGTATCCTGTTTCTCGATCGCGAGGGTGCGAGACTGGCCCCGATGGCCGAGGCCCTTGCCCGGGAAAATTTCCCCAACAGTGGCAAGTACCAGAGCGCCGCCCTGGCTCCTGTGCAGGCTCTGGATCCTGGCATGGTGAAATACATGGCGACGCGCGGGATCGACGTTGGCAAGGTGAAGCCGCACCTGCTGGACATGGGGCAGACCGAACTGGCCGAATATCATGTCGTTGTCAGCCTGCAGGGGCCGATCGGTAACTATCTGCAGGAGATTCCGTTTCACACCGCCACCCTTGAATGGGACCTGGCGCAAGCCCCCGACGATTCATCGCTCGACTTTGAGGCCGTATACCGCGCGCTCAGCGTCGAGGTGCGGGTCCTCATGGAGCGGCTGCGTGGTCCGGAGGCCGACTGATGGCCACCGACGAGCAGGCCCTGGCAAAGGCCGGGAATGCGGTTGACGGACATGGTTTCGATCGCCGGAATACCGACTGGTACGTTGACCAGGGGATTAAGATCTTGGTGTTCATGGCCGGGATCTCGGCCATTCTGTTCATCGTCGGTATCTTCGTCTTCATCGGCAAGGAGGGGCTGGCCTTCATTATCGATACCATGGACGTGAAGGAGTTTTTGACCACGGAGTACTGGTCCCCGAGTGACGAGGACGATCCAGAGTACGGCATCCTGGCTCTGATTGCCGGTACCGCGAGCGTCACCGGACTCGCCATGGTGGTGGCGATTCCCTTTTCGCTGGGTGCTGCCGTCTACATAGGTGAGTTCGCGACCGGCAAGACGCGCGAAACACTCAAGGTTCTAGTCGAGTTGCTGGCCGCGATTCCCTCGGTGGTCTGGGGCTTTATCGGCCTGACCATCATGAACCCGCTGATCATCGAGGTTTTCGATGTGCCGGTGGGGCTCACGGTCCTCAACGCCGGCATCATCCTGGGTCTGATGGCCGCACCGATCATGACCTCCATTGCGGAGGATGCGCTCAAGGCGGTGCCGGATCGTTATCGCGAGGCGGCCGAGGCGATGGGCGCGACACGCTGGCAGGTTATCTACAAGGTGGTATTGCCTGCGGCCAAGAACGGCCTGCTGGGTGCCGTACTGCTCGGTGTCGGTCGCGGCTTCGGCGAGACCATGGCGGTGCTGATGGCCACCGGCCACTCGGTGAACATCCCGACCAGTGTGTTCGATTCGGTGCGTGCCCTCACTGCGACCATTGCCGCAGAACTCGGTGAGACCGCGGTGGGTTCAGATCACTACGGTGCGCTGTTCACCATCGGCATCTTCCTGTTTTTCATCACTTTCATCATCAACCTGCTCGCCGACCTTGTGGTCCGCGGTGTGCGCAAAGGATGAGCACCATGTTTGAAGTCTCTGCGTTAAACAAGAGCAATAAGCGGGTGGAGAAGCTCTACAGCACCCTGTTCCTGATGATGGTGGTACTGTTGGTCCTGCCGGTACTGATCATCCTGGGGACCCTGGTCGTAAAGGGCGGCCCGATTATTTCCTTCGAGTTCCTGTTCTCCAATCCCACCAATGGCATGACCGCCGGCGGCATCCTGCCTGCCCTGATCGGTACCGTGTGGCTGGTGACGGTGGCCCTGCTGGTATCGGTCCCTCTGGGCGTGGCCGCGGCCGTGTACCTTAACGAGTATGCTGGCGAAAACTGGTTCACCCGGATCATCAACCTGGCGATCATCAACCTGGCAGGCGTGCCGTCCATCGTGCATGCCCTGTTCGGGGTGGGCGCCTTCGTGATCTTTTTCAAGTTCGGCACCAGCATCCTGGCAGCCAGCCTTACCCTGGCGATCATGACCCTGCCGGTGGTGATCGTGGCGACCCGCGAGTCGCTGGCCGCGGTACCCATGGCGTTCCGCGAGGCCATGTGGAACATGGGTGCGACCCGCTGGCAGACGATCCGGCGGGTGGTGTTGCCGAATGCGATATCGGGCATCCTCACCGGCGTGATCCTGGAGGTTTCGCGCACCACGGGCGAGACCGCGCCCATCATGTTCACCGGCGCGGCCTTCTTCCTGCCGTTCCTGCCCGAAAGCGTATTCGACCAGACCATGGCGCTGTCGCTGCACCTGTTCGTGGTGTCGACCCAGGTTCCGGGGGTGCCCGAGGCGCTGCCCTATGGGGTGGCCCTGGTGCTGGTGGCCCTGGTGCTGATCATGAACAGTCTGTCCATCGCGTTTCGTGTGTACCTGCGAGGTAAGAAGAAATGGTAAGCGCGCACATGGCCATTCCAGGCTCAGACGCCAAGGTCAAGATGTCTGTGCGGGACGTGAACATCAGCTACGGCGGTGTCCCCGCGCTGAGTGGCGTGTCGTTCGATATCCGGGAGCACGAGATCTTCGGCATCATCGGTCCGGCCAATGCCGGCAAGACATCCTTCCTCAAGTCTTTGAATCGCATGGACCCGTTTACCGACGGTATGCGTGTCGAAGGCGACATCCGTTTCGACGGTCAGCCGGTCAACCGCCTGCGCAACGTCTATGCACTGCGCAAACGCATCGGGGTGGTTTTTCCGCTGCCGGTCGGTTTGCCCATGACCATATACGACAATGTGGCCCTGGCGCCGCGTCTTTCCGGGATGAACAACAAGGCCGAACTGAACGTGATCGTGGAACGATGCCTGACCCGCGCAGCGCTCTGGGACGAGGTCAAGGATCGCCTGAACTCTCTCGGCAGTCTGCTTTCCGGCGGTCAGCAACAGCGACTGACGATTGCACGCGCGCTGTCGCAGCGGCCGGAGGTGCTGATGCTGGACGAGTTCTCCATTGCGGTCGACCCGGTGACGACCATGCGCATCGAGGAGGTGCTCAAGGAACTGCGCAGCGAGATGACCATCATCATGGTGACCAACCTGGTGCAGCAGGCCGAACGCCTGGCGAGCCGCACGGCATTTTTCCTCGGCGGCGAGTGCGTCGAGGTCGGCAACACGTCCGAGATGTTCGCCGGCAAGGTCGAAGATCAGCGCACCCGCGACTACATTGAGGGTAAATTCGGATGATGAATGCCGCGACCAATCCGAAGAACTCTCCGGAAGACCACACCATGAACATCGAACGGGAGCACCCGTACGCCATCCAGACCGAAGACCTGAATCTTTGGTATGGCAATTTTCAAGCCCTGTTCGATGTGAATCTGAAGATCCGCAGTGGGCATATCACCTCGCTGATCGGTCCTTCCGGCTGTGGCAAGTCCACTTTCCTGCGCAGCGTGAACCGGATCAACGAACGTCTGGGCTATGTGCGTATCGACGGCAGCATCAAGGTGCTCGATCAGAATATCTACGACCCGTCGTGTGAACTGGTGCAGGTGCGAAAGCAGATCGGCATGGTATTTCAACGGCCCAACCCGCTGCCATTGCCGATTCGCGACAACGTGCTGTTCGGCTATAGGATCCACAGCAAGGGCAAGAGTTCGAATGCCGAAGAGGACGAGGTCGTGGAGAAGGCCCTGCGCCAGGTGTTGTTGTGGGACAAGGTCAAGGACAAGCTCAAGCGCAAGGCCACCGAACTGTCTCTGGAAGAGCAGCAAAAGCTGTGCATCGCCCGCCTGTTACCGGTAAAGCCGCGTGTGCTGCTGATGGATGAGCCTTGCTCGGCACTCGATCCCAAGGGCACCGAGGCGGTGGAAGAACTGATCTGGGAACTCAACGGCGAGTACACCATCCTGATCGTGACCCACAACATGGCCCAGGCCCGGCGCGCCAGCGAGGAATGCATCTTCATGCTGATGGGCAAGGTGGTCGAGCACAGGGCCACGGATGAACTGTTCCTGGCACCGGAAAAGCAGGAGACTGCAGACTATATCGAGGGGCGTTTCGGCTGACGAAACCGCATGCTGGAAACTCGCGTGGGCGCAAACCATCCGACAATCCTGATTGTTGACGACGAGGCGCCAATCCGGGAGATGGTGGACTTCACCCTGTCGGCCGACGGCTACGGCTGCGTCGGTGCGGCAACCATCGGCGAGGCCAGGGTCCGTATCATGGAATCATCGCCGGACCTGATCCTGCTGGACTGGATGCTGCCCGGGGGTGAATCCGGCCTCGAATTCGCCAAGACCCTGCGCGCGGACAGCCGGCGCAGCCGTATTCCCATCATCATGCTCTCCGCCCGTGCCGGCAACGCGGACAAGGTCACGGCACTGGATGCGGGTGCAGATGACTACATCAGCAAGCCCTTTTCGCCGTCGGAACTCAAGGCCCGGATCCGGGCGGTGCTGCGTCGCTACGTTGCGGCCGATGCGTCTCACAGCGGCGACCTGGTCGAGATTGACGGGTTGTGCCTGAAAGAGAGCACCCGAAGGGTCAGTGCCGATGGTGTTCTGATCGAGCTGGGCCCGACCGAATTCCGGCTGCTGCATTTTTTCATGCATCACCCCGAGCGGGTGTACAGTCGGGCTGAACTGATCAGGTATGTATGGCCGCCCAATATCTATGTCGAGGAGCGGACGGTCGACGTGCACATCCGCAATCTGCGGCTCGCATTGCAGCCGTCAGGACGGCGGGGCATGATCCAGACCGTACGTAGCGCCGGGTACCGTTTCTCCGGCGGCTGAGGGTCCACCCATCTTGAAGACGCCCGTGCAAACCCGCACGATGTTGCTGAGGCGAACGGCCTTGAAGCAGGAACTGCTTTGGGCCGCCCTGTTCGTTGCGGTCGTGTCAGGTGCCCTTGTGCTTGGCGCCGACGGTGTATTGGCAGCCGCTGTCGGACTGACCTGCTACGCTTCGTGGCATCTGCTGCAGGCGTTGCGTCTGTTGGCGTTTTTCCTTGACGACCGGGATCCAGGCGAACGTTGGGTCTGGGGGATCTGGCGCGAGGTCTTTGATCGTGCGCGATGGATGAAACGGCACGAGCGCAAGCGCAAGCGTCGACAGCATCGCGTCTTTTCCAATTTCCGTGAAATGGCTGCGGCCATGCCTGACGGCGTGATCACCCTCGGCAGTGGCGGGGAGGTCAGTTGGCTGAATCGTCAGGCAGGACTCTATTTCGACCTGAAAGGTGCTGCCGTGGGCCGGAAACTGGTCGATCTGGTCAATCACCCGGTCCTGCGGGACTATCTGCAGGCGGGACAATTCAGCCAGGTACTCGAAGTGGAGGCACCGGGTGACCCGGCAGTGATACTTGAGATCAGCCTCAGCCGCTTCAAAAAGAAGCGGGATCGCTATCTGCTGGTGGCCAGGGATATCACCCCGCAGTATCACCTGAATCACACACAGCGTGATTTCACGCTCAACGTATCGCATGAACTGCGAACCCCGTTGACCGTTCTGCACGGCTATATAGAGACACTGATCGACAGCGAGGACGAACAGTCGCCGATGCGCCGACCCCTGACGCGCATGGCAGAGCAAACGCGGCGTATGCAGGGTGTGATACAGGATATGACCAGTCTGTCTCGATTGGAGAGTGGCGCTGAGACCTTGCAGATCGAGCCGGTGAGCACGCTCGAGATGTTGGAGGATATCGCCAGCGAAGCACAGGAGGTCGCACGTGACACCGGGCACGAGTTGCGGCTCACCGGCGACCCTCAACTGGGTCTGCTGGGAGACGAGTCGCTGCTGCGCTGCGCCTTTTCCAATCTGGTGCTCAATGCGATTCGTCATACACCCGGCCGTACCCAGGTCGATATCAGCTGGGGTAGGGAAGGCGATCAGGCGGTCTTGCTGGTCCGGGACAACGGGGCCGGGATTGCGGCGCGACATCTGGCGCGGTTGACCGAACGCTTCTATCGTGTGGATGGCAGTCGTTCACGCGATGCGGGTGGCACCGGCCTGGGGTTGGCCATCGTGCGCCAGATACTGGAGATGCACGATGCCCAGTTATCGATTAACAGTACCGAGGGGCGTGGGTCGAGTTTCGCCTGCCGGTTTCCGCCGCAGGCGATCCACCAGCCAGGTGCAGGATCGAGCGTCAGCCGACGCGCAGGGTTACCCGTTCAGTAGGAACCAGAGCGCCGCACAGACGACCAATACCGGCAACAGGAAACCGCTGGTCAGATGGTCGATCAGCGGACCCTTGGAGGCCGTCTTCTTTTCCTGCCCGGCAATTACTTCGTTGTCACATGTCCACGGTCGACAGCGGGTGTCGGCGCCTTTGTAGGTTCGAGCGTGCATGGAATCGTCTCCCGGTTCGTCCAACGACTTATCGGCGAGGGCCTGGAGAACTTTGAGCGCCCGATGACTCTCAGGTTTGCCTCGGCAGTGACAGGGTTATGGATACCCCCGGTGGATCTTCCCGGTTGGTCGCCGAAACTTGCCCGCCGTGGAACTCGGCGATGAGGCGCACCAGGTAAAGACCCAGGCCCAGGTGCGGTTCTTCCTGGCGCCCCTCGCGGCCCGAATACATCGACTGGAAGATATCGGCATCCGACGGCAGCAGTGGGCCCTCGTTGGCGATCGTCAGGATCACCCGATCCGCCGCGCGCGTGCAGCTGATCGTGATGTTGCTTCCGGGGCGGTGAAAATCCACGGCGTTGCCGACCAGCTTGTCGAGGGCCTGGCTAATGAGATCCGGGACGCCGGTCATGGTGATCCCGGTGTCGCTGCAATCCAGTTCCAGGCGCGCATCCGGGTACATGCCGCAAAAGCCCCCGGTCTGCAGCCGCAACAGTGCGGCAAGGTCGAAGGTGACCGGCTCCGCCTGGCGCAGGGCCTGTTCCAGCCCGGTTGCCTCGCGCAGGCGCAGCAGGATCTGTTCCAGGCGCTCGGCGCCGTGGCGGGCCCGCTGCAGGTAGGGAGCCCGGTCGTCGGGGTCCGCCTGCTCGGCGTTGTCCAGGGAGCTGCGAACTACTGCCAGCGGCGTGCGCAGTTCGTGCGCCAGGCGCGCGGCCATTGCCTCAAGATAATGATTGTACTGATGCAGACGGTCGAGAACGCTCGCGAAGCTGCGGCCCAGGTCGCCGATCTCATCCTTGGACCGGTCCGGGCGCAGCGGGCCGATGATGCGGCCGTCGTGGCTCACCGCCGCCTCCACCCTGTTTCTGAGCTGCGTTATGCGCGAGGCCAGCAGGCTGGCAAACGCCAGCAGGCCGAGACTTGTGATGGCAAAGAACAGCAGGGTGACGCCGAACAGACGTTGCAGCGCCAGATTCTGGATTGAGAGGATGGCATTGGTCGTCTGCTCGACCAGGATGGCGCCCTTGACGCCGTCGCTGCTGCGAATCGGCACCGCCGCGCTGGCCACCACGGCGTCGCCCTGTGGCGGCTGGCGCCGCAGGCTGGCGGGTCGACCGCTGAGCGCATCGACGACCGGGGGCATGAGCAGGTGGGTCTGATCATCCGGTAGCTCCGCGACCGCGTCGGCATCGCGCGGGAGTACCGCAAGAATCAGTTTCTGCACGAACCATGGCATCTGCGGCTGGTCTGCACTGAGCGGTGCATCTGCATCCAGGTGCCCGGCCCGGGCGATCACCAGGCCCTGATGGTCGGTGACCCAGAGACGGGTCGCCGGTGGTGTGACGCTCTCCAACACCCGGTCAAGCTCTGCCGATCGTTCGACGATGCGTCCGATGGCCTCAGCTGGAAACATACGCCCGCTGGCCAGCACCTGCCGGGTGTGGCTGTCGTAGATCCGCACCGACAACCGCTCGCCGACCAGTTCGAGGGGCAGCCGCAGTTCCAGGGTGTATCCCTGGCCATAGGGCTGCCACTCGCCACGGATCGCGGTCTCGTTGGCGGGTGGATTCTCCGATTCTTCCCCGGACTCGAGCCGTCGGGCAACCACCCAGCCCGGCGCCTCCGGCCGGATGCGGTAGCGCTGCGCGACGCCGGTACCGTCGATGAACGCGAGATCCACGGCATCGCCCTGTGTACCGAATTCAGGCTGTGGGTCCTTCACGCCCAGCAGCAGGTACATATAGCGTCCGTGCCGGCCGAGAAAGATGCGCGCCTCCAGGGTGTCGTCCACCGACTGCAGGACGCTGAAATTGTTGTCGTACGGTGCCCATTCGTCGCGATAGCCATCGAGCTGCGGGGCCTTGTCCAACGGGTGCAGGAACAGGTTGCGGAAGGTGACCACGGAGCCGGGACGCGCTACACCGTGAAAGACTTCCTCGTGGCCATGCATGATATTGGCCACGGAACTTGCCGTGGTCTGCAGTGCCTGGTCCTGCGCATCGCGCAGGAAGTGCTCGGTCTCCTGGATAAATCGGTAACCGGCCCAGGGGATGCCCAGCAGGGTGAGCGACACCAGCAGCAGCTTGAACCGGACCCGATGCCAGAAACGTGGACTGGACATGGCTATCCCTGTCGCAGCCAGCGGTAACCGGCACCATACACAGCCTCGATGGCGTCGAAGGCCGGGTCGATATGCAGGAACTTTCTGCGGATTCGCTTGATGTGCGAGGTGATGGTCGCAAGATCGACGTAGGTGTCTGCCGCCTCCATCAGTTGCTCGCGGCTCCTGACATGACCCGGGTGACGGGTGAGTGCATGCAGGATCCACAGCTCGGTAACGGTCAGCGCCACCGGCTCGCCGCGCCAGTTCACCCGCATCTGCTCCGGGTCGAGCAGCAGCGGGCCATCCTGCACGATGTGTTCGGCGTCCGGGTGCGCCTGCACGGCATCGGCGCGCCGGAACAGCGCGCTGACCCGGGCGCTGAGCTGGTGCAGGCTGACGTCCTTGGTGACGTAGTCGTCGGCACCGACGCGCAGGCCGGCCACGGTATCGATATCACCGTCGCGCGCCGTCAGGAAGATGATCGGCAGGGTGGCCGAGAGGCTGCGCAGCTGTCGGCACAGCTCGAAGCCGCCATCGAACTCATCGCCAAGCCCGATATCCAGGATCGCCAGGTCGGGCAGCTTTTTCTGCAGGGCTTCGCTCGCCGCCGCGCGTCCTGCATAGGTGTCCACCTTGTAACCCTGGCGGCGAAACAGGTCGGCATAGTTCTCCCGGATGACCGGTTCGTCTTCCACGATGGCAATGGTTCTGGCCATGTCGGCTCGGTCTTTGAAGGCTCGGGGAACTGCAGTTTAACTGCAAAAAAACGCCTGCCCGATTTTCGCCACCTTGTGTCGGCACTTTTCCCCGGTCCGGTCAGTGTGTGGTCAGACGGGGGGGCTGAAATTGATTACACAACCGGCGCAGGCCATGAGGCCGCATCCCGCCACGGAAGGCGCGCTGGGCCAGACACATCACCATCTTCGGGGCAGGAGGAGTCATGTCGCAGGATCCATATGAGTCACCAAAGGCGGGGAAATCGGGACGCAGGCGTGAACACGTTCTGCTGCAGCCCCTGAGCGAGGAGTTCCTCTATCGGTCGCCGGTCGAGCCTGCCGCGCATACCTGTCGCCGGTGCGCCGCCCCGCAAGGAGGGAACGATCATGTCGCGGAATGAGCGATACGGCTGGCTGGGTCTGCTTTGGCAGGCGGTATTCCTTGGCCTGTCGTCCAGTATCCTGATGGCCCTGCTGACACTGCTTCTGGCACCGCAGGCGCAGGCCGCGGAAACAAGCCCGGGCCTGGGACTCTATGACAGCAGGGGTGAGCTGGCGGGTTACGCGCCGCGACTGGGAACCGAGGTGTCCATCACGGTCACCGGGATGCTGGCACGTGTCACGGTGAGGCAGCGTTTCAGCAACCCGGGCGAGAAATGGCTCGAAGGCATCTATGTATTTCCGCTGCCGGAAGACGCCGCCGTGGACCGCCTGCGGATGTCGTATGACGGGCGTCTGGTCGAGGGCGAGATCCAGGAGAAGCAGAAAGCGCGCAGGACTTATGAGCGTGCCCGGGCCAGTGGCCAGGGTGCCAGCCTGCTGGACCAGCAACGGGCCAACATCTTCACCACCTCCGTTGCGAACATCCCGCCGAACGAGACCGTCCAGATCGAGATCGAGTACCAGCAGCGGCTGCAGTGGAGGGCCGGTGAGTTTTCGTTGCGATTTCCCCTGGTGGTCGGACCAAGGTATATCCCCGGTACGCCATTGCCTGGCGAGCGCGATGTCTTTTCGGCTCGGGGCTGGGCCAGGGATACCGACCAGGTCCAGGATGCCTCGCAGATCACGCCACCGGTGGTGCTGCGAACCGAAGAGCGATTCAACACGGTGTCGATCGAGGTCGACTTGAACGCCGGCCTGAAGCTGGCTGGGATCACCAGTCCCTACCATCCGATCGATGTGCGGGAATCCGCGCCCGGGCGCTACAGCGTCGTCCTGGCGGAGGGCAATGTTCCGGCCGATCGCGATTTTGTCCTGCGCTGGCGCCCGCTGTTGACGGATCAACCGACGGCCGCGCTGTTTTCTGAGGTGTGGAAGGGGAAGCACTATGGCCTGCTGATGGTCATGCCGCCGCAACCGCAGTCCCTGCCCGAGCCGGTCGCGCGTGAGCTGGTGCTGGTGGTGGACACCTCGGGCTCCATGCACGGCGACTCGATCGCCCAGGCGCGCGAGGCCCTGCTGAGCGCCCTGCAGCAGCTCAAGCCGGGCGACCGCTTCAATATCATTCAATTCAACAGCGGGCTGGATGCCCTGTTCGATGAGGCCATGCTGGCAGCACCCGCACACCTGGAACAGGCTCGGCACTACGTGCGCGCCCTGCAGGCCGAAGGCGGTACCGAGATGCTGCCCGCGATGCGGCTGGCCCTGGACGATCCCCACCCGAGCGGGCTGCTGCGCCAGGTAGTGTTTCTGACCGATGGTGCGGTCGGCAACGAACAGGCGCTGTTCGAGGCCGTGGCCCGGGGTGCGGGGGACAGCCGCTTGTTTACCGTCGGGATCGGGTCTGCGCCCAATGCGCTGTTCATGCAAAGGGCCGCGGAATTCGGGCGCGGGACCTTCACCTATATCGGCAGCACCCGGGAGGTACAGCAAAAGGTGGCATCGCTGTTCCGCCAGATCAGCGCGCCGGTACTGACCGATGTGCGGTTGAACTGGCAGATGGAGGCGGGGGCCGGGCCGGTCGCCCAGGCACCGCAGGCCGTCCCCGACCTGTATGCCGGTGAGCCATTGGTGGTGGCGATCGAGGCCGGTGCTGCGCCCGCGGCCGTGCGGATCGAGGGACGGCTCGGTGGCCATCCCTGGCGGCAGGGCCTGGGCCTGCAGGGTGGGGCGGCTGGCGATGCGGTACACGCGCTGTGGGCGCGTCGCATGATCGAGGACTGGATGGCACGGCGGGTGACCGGTGAGGATCAGGACAGGGTCAGGGACGCGGTGCTGGCGCTGGCGCTGGAACACCGGCTGGTCAGTCGCTACACCAGCCTGGTTGCCGTGGACCGGGCGCCTGCCAGACCGTCGTCGAGCGGGCTCAGGTCGGCCCAGGTGCCGACGCATCTGCCCGCCGGCTGGTCGGCATCCGCCGTGTTCGGCCAACTGCCCGGCACGGCGACACCGGCGCCCCTGTTTATGCTGCTCGGCCTTGCCCTGCTGGCCCTGGCACTGATAAGTGCCCGACGGTGGGCATGAGGCACCTGTCCGGTGTCGCCCTGACCGCGACGCTACTGGTAGCCGGTGCGGGTTTCCTCGCCCGTGGGGCCTATATCCCGGCCAAGGCCTGGCTGGCCCAGCTGTTGCTGGAAACGGCCTGGGAGCGACGTCTCGATGGGGACGCAGATGCGCGGCCCTGGCCCTGGGCGGATACGCGGCCGATCGCGCGTCTGAAACAGGAGCGACTGGGGATCGCGCAGATCGTCCTGGCGGGCACCAGTGGCCGGGTACTGGCGTTCGGCCCCGGGCATGTCACGGGTACCGCCCGCCCGGGCGAGTCAGGCAATGTCGTCATCAGCGGCCATCGTGACACCCATTTCCGCTGGCTGGCCGGTCTGCAAGCGGCTGACAGGCTCAGCCTGGAGACAGACGACGGGCGCAGCCTCCGCTATGAGGTCGCCCGGACCTCGGTACACCACGAGAACGACGTCGGCCTGCTAAACCCGCTGGACGGCGACCAGCTGCGCCTGCTGACCTGCTATCCCTTCGACGCCGTGGCCCCGGGCACGCCGGAACGATTTGTCGTTACGGCGCTTCCCCTGAGACCCTGACGGCATTGGCATCGACCGAGATTCATTTCGCTTTCCCCTGATAGAATCGCACCCGCCCGCGCCGTGTGACGCCAGGATGTTGGCTGTCGGGCGTGCCGGGTGTATTCCCCGGATCTGCCTATGAAGATTGAATTTTGTGGGACAGCTCCTGTACCGATGGCCCCCTCGTGTTGGATGCTGGGGGCATCGCCCGTGCCGTACCTGAAATCCTGATGGACAAGTGTTGAACCTCTGATGGCAGTCAAGAAGAAACGCACACCCCGGCGGCGCACCGGCACGCGCACTACCAGGACGCGCAAGAAGCAGACCAAATCCCGCTCCTGGTGGAAGTTGACGCTGACGCTGCTGGTGCTTTTTTCGCTGATGCTTGGCGGCTACACCGTCTATCTGGGCAAGACGGTGCGGGTGAACTTCGAAGGCAAGCGCTGGGCGGTGCCTGCTCAGGTCTATGCCCGCCCGCTGGATCTTTATGCCGGGGCCAATGTGTCGGCTGCCCAGCTGAAAGCCGAACTGCGTTTCCTCGGTTACCGCGAGGTCAACAAGGTTTCGGGGCCGGCACAATGGGCGCAAAAGGCGGGCCGATTCACGGTCCACACCCGTGACTTCACCTTCTGGGATGGCAGCGAACCCCGCCAGGCCGTGGTGATCGACGTGGGTCGTTCCGGGATAAAGGACATCCGCAGCCTCCGCGGCAATCGGGGGGTCGATCTGTTCCGGCTGGAGCCGGCGCTGGTCGGCAGCATCTATCCGGCGCACAACGAGGATCGGATTCTGGTGCAGCGTGCGGACATCCCGCAGGACCTGGTAAACGGTCTGCTGGCGGTCGAGGACCATCGCTTTTTCGAACATGCCGGGGTCGACGTGCGTGGGATTGCGCGGGCACTCTGGGCGAATATCCGCGCCGGCAGGGCGGTCCAGGGGGGCAGTACCCTGACCCAGCAACTGGTCAAGAATTTCATATTGACCCCCGAGCGTTCCCTGTCGCGCAAGCTCAACGAGGCCCTTATGGCCCTCATTGTCGAATCCCGCTATGGCAAAGACGAGATTCTCGAGGCCTATGCCAACGAAATCTTTCTGGGCCAGGAGGGTGGTCGCGCTATCCATGGCTTTGGCCTGGGCGCACAGTTCTATTTCAATCGACCTCTGAGCGAGTTGCGCCTGCACGAGTCGGCCCTGCTGGTCGGTCTGGTGAAAGGCGCCTCCTATTACAACCCGCGCCGCCATCCGCAGCGTGCGCTCGAACGTCGCGACCTCGTCATCGAACAGATGCAGGCGCAGGGTTTCGTGTCGCCGGCCGAGGCCGAGGCGGCCAAGAAGCAGAAGCTGGGGGTGACGGCAGATGGCACCACCGACGGCCAGCGGGTCCCGGCGTTCGTCGAACTGGTCAGGAGACAATTGCGGCGCGATTACCGCGAGGAGGACCTGACCTCGGAAGGCTTGCGCATATTCACCACGCTCGACCCCTGGGTCCAGGAGCAGGCGGTCGCGGCCCTCCAAAAACGCCTGCAACGGATTGAGAAGGCGCGCCGCATCGACAAGGACAGCCTGCAGGGCGCCCTGGTGGTCGTATCCACCCAGAACGGCGAGGTACAGGCGCTGGTGGGTGGTCGCGATGCCAGTTTCGCCGGATTCAACCGCGCGCTGGATGCGATCCGGCCGATCGGTTCCCTGGTCAAGCCCGCGGTCTATCTCGCCGCGCTGTCGAGGCCAGCGGACTACACACTGACCACCTTGATAGAAGACAAGGCGGTGGACATGACACTGCCGGGAGGGCAACGCTGGCAGCCAAATAATTATGACCGCCAGGTACACGGGCCTGTTGCCCTGCACGAGGCTCTGGCACATTCGTTCAACCTCGCCACGGTCAACCTGGGTATGGCGGTCGGACTGAAGCCGGTGATCGCGACCCTGAAGGCGCTCGGGGTGGAACGTGACATCGATGCCTTTCCGTCGCTGCTGCTGGGCGCCCTGTCGCTGTCACCACTGGAGGTGGCGCAGGTCTACCAGGGCATCGCGGCGGGTGGATTCAACTCGCCTTTGCGAGCGATCCGGGCGGTGCTGGATGCGCAGGGACAGCCGCTGCAGCGCTATCCGCTGACGGTGACCCAGGCGGCCGATCCCGCCGCCGTGTTCCTGCTCAATCGGAACCTGGTCGAGGTCACCGAGTCGGGTACCGCGGCGGCACTGAACCGGCTGCTGCCGCAGGGCCTGCAGGTCGCGGGGAAGACGGGGACCACCAACGATCTGCGCGACAGTTGGTTTGCGGGGTTTTCCGCCGATCGTGTGGCAGTGGCCTGGGTGGGCCGCGATGACAATGCCCCGATCGGCCTGACCGGCTCGCAGGGCGCCATGCCCGTCTGGGCCGACCTGATGCGAAACATAGACAATGTGCCGCTGAAGATGACGCCGCCGCAGGGTATCGAGTACCACTGGGTGGATGGCGCAGGTCGGCTTTCGAGGCAGGGCTGCGAGGGTGCGGCCGCATTCCCATACATCGCCGGCTCGCAACCGACGCTGCGCTCGGATTGCATCGATCAACAAGGTAACGAACAACAGGGTTTGGGGGGTTTCTTGAATGGCTTGTTCAATTAGTCTTGGCGCAGACAAAAAGATGCCGGAATGCACCCGCTTGCTGGAAAAGACCAAGATAAGGAATCAGTCCGCATTCCGGCTGCTCGTGGCCGCGGGGCTCGTGGTGATGCTTTCGGCATGCGGGGGCCCCGGTCGCAGCGAGCGCCCTGCGCAGGTTGAGCACCGCGAATCAGTGCCGGGCTCGCCGACGCCGGGGGCCTCCTCGGGTGGCAGTGGCGAGGCTCAGATTGCCGCTTACATACCACCGGTGCAGCCCACGATCGCCAGGCCCGAGCCCAACCGGGCGGTGTCTGCCCTGATGCGTAGGGCCGAGGATCAGCGCAAGAGTGGTGATCTCGATGGTGCCACCGTCAGTCTCGAACGCGCCTTGCGCATTGCGCCTGAGGACGCTGTTCTCTGGCATCAACTGGCCGGGGTGCGGATGACGCAACGGCAGTACGATCGCGTGATCCAGCTGGCCGCCAAATCGAATGCGCTTGCGAGCCCCGGTGATGCGAGTCTGCGCAGTTCCAACTGGCAGCTGATTGCGCAGGCGCGGCGTGCAATGGGTGATGTATCGGGTGCCCGCGATGCCGAGCGGCGTGCCGTTTCACCCAATTGACCATCTGACAACCTAATGGTGCGCGGTTTGCAAAGCAGCCGATTGTGCCGGTGACAACCCAACCCTCAGGAGAATCCAGTGGCAGATATCCAGCTCTCTTCGCAACTGTTCCAGGATATGCAGCAGGCCGTGCTTCGCCAGGATCCACAGGCCGACCAGGCCGTTGTCATGCAGTATCTGGCGGCCGTCATGGGCTACATGCTGGGCAGCCAGCGCGAGATGCAGGAAGCCGATCGCGATGCCCTGATGGAAGAGCTGTGCGGTTTTGCGCACCACGTCTACGGGGACGTGGTGCGTCAGCAGCAACAACAAAAGCAACAGCAGCCCCCATCCGGGAACGCATTCGGCTACTGGACACCGCCAAAAAAATAGCCGGCTGTCCGTTTCCCATTATTTGCCGCGTCAGCCTGTCCGTATTGGCTGAAGTCACACCGCGCTTCGGTATAGAATCCGCCGCACGACTCTCGGAGAACGTCCCGTGTGAGCAATCCCTACGCCGCCGACAAACTGATCGCCCAGGCACGGCAGCTGGCCGCTGAATACCGCCGTACCATGGGCAAGCCGCTGCCCGGGATCAGCAACGAGATTGCCGAGCACGATGCGGTGCGTCTGCTCGATCTGGAGCCCGATGCCAGTCCGGATGCCGGCTGGGATGCTGTCGACCCGGAGAGCGGTCGGCGTATCCAGATCAAAAGCCGCACCATCTTCGACGAGAGCAAGAGCGGCCAGCGCATCGGCCAGCTCAAGATGAACCAGGAATGGGACGCGGTACTGCTGGTTCTGATGGACGAGAATTACGAGCCCTACGAGATTTACCAGGCCCTGCGCGAGGACCTTAGCGAGTTCGTCGACGCCGCCAGCGGCAGCCGGGCAAAGCGCGGCGCCATGTCGGTTGCGCGCTTCAAGATTGTCGGCGAACTGGTCTGGGACCAGGTGAACGGACGCGCGGACGGGGTCTGGGACAATAAGACCGGCTGAGTCGCGAGTCCCATGAAGCAGCAACCCTGATGGAAGTCGCCGATGTATTGGGCCCGCAGGGCCTGTTGTCGCGCACCATCGAGGGTTTTGCGCACCGGCCGCAGCAGCTTGACATGGCCGAGGCGGTCGCCGCGACCCTGGAGCAGGGAGGCAGCCTGATCGCCGAGGCCGGCACCGGTACCGGCAAGACCTTCGCCTACCTGGTGCCGGCGCTGCTGTCGGGTCAGAAGCTCATCATCTCGACCGGGACACGCAATCTGCAGGACCAGTTGTTCCTGCGTGACCTGCCGCGTTTGAGCGAGGCGATGGCCAGCCCGGTCCAGGTCGCCCTGCTCAAGGGGCGCGCCAACTACCTCTGTATCCACCGCATGGAGACAGCCCTGCTGGACGATCGTGGACACGGCCGCGACAACCTGCGCTGGCTGCTGAAGATACGTGACTGGTCGGGCTCGACCCGGCGCGGGGACATCAGCGAGCTGGCGGGCATCCCGGAGGATGCCACCATCTGGCCGCAGGTCACCTCGACCACCGACAACTGCCTCGGTCAGGACTGCAGCGCCTGGAGCCGGTGCCACCTGGTCGAGGCGCGGCGGCGCGCGCAGGAGGCCGATATCGTGGTGGTCAATCATCACCTGCTGTGTGCGGACTTCGCGATCAGGGACGACGGTTTCGGTGAACTGCTGCCGGCCGCCGATGCCTTCGTCATCGACGAGGCCCACCAGCTGCCCGAGGTGGCGAGCAACTTCTTCGGCACCACGGTGAGTACGCGCCAGATCCTGGAGCTCACCCGCGACACCCAGGACGAATATCACCGAGAGGCAGGCGACCTGCCGAAACTGCTGGAGCAGCTCGACCTGGTCGCCAAGTCGGCGCGTGATCTGCGCCTGGCCTTCGGTCAGGGCGTACGCCGGGGGGCCTGGGATGAACTGGAGAGGGATGACATCATCTCCGAGGCGCTCGATCATTGTCGCGGGCAGCTGGCAAACCTGAAGGGCATGCTGGAGGCCATCCAGGGCCGAGGCAAGGGCCTGGACTCCTGCCTGGCCCGCTGCGACAGCCTTGGCCTCCAGCTCGAGCGCCTGGTCAGCCCGGAGGAGGGCAGCGAGGACATCCGCTGGTTCGAGACCTATATGCAAAGCCTGCGCCTGAACAGCACGCCACTCGATGTCGCGGAGGTGTTCGGTGTGCAGATGCGGCGTCACCCGGCGGCCTGGGTCTTCACCTCGGCGACGCTTGCCGTGGGCGAGAGCTTCGAGCATTTTCAACGCCAGCTCGGCCTGTTTGATGCGCAGACGCAGAAATGGGACAGCCCGTTCGACTATCCCCGGCAGGCACTGTGGTTCGTGCCGCGTGGGATGCCCCAGCCAAGCGACCCGGGCTACACCGAGGCGGTGGTCGACCTGGTGGTGCCCATACTCGAGGCGAGCGCGGGGCGTGCCTTTCTGCTGTTCACCAGCCACCGCGCACTGCGACAGGCCGCAGATCTGCTGGAGGACCGGGTCGAGTTCCCGTTGCTGGTGCAGGGCAGTGCGCCCAAGGCCGAGTTGCTGGAGCGTTTTGTCGAACATGGCAATGCCGTGCTACTCGGCACCTCCAGTTTCTGGGAGGGGGTGGACGTGCGCGGCGATGCCCTGTCGCTGGTGGTGATCGACAAGCTGCCGTTCGCCTCCCCGGGCGACCCGGTCTTACAGGCACGCCTGGATGCGATCAGGCGCCGCGGCGGCAATCCCTTCATGCAGCACCAGGTGCCGCAGGCGGCGATCGCCCTGAAACAGGGGGCGGGCCGGCTGGTTCGTGACGTGACCGACCGTGGCGTGCTGGTCCTGTGCGACCCGCGACTGCTCAAGAAGGGCTATGGCCAGACCTTCCTGGATGCAATGCCGCCCTTTGCGCGAACCCGGGAACTCGACCAGGTACTGGCTTTTTTCGACTGAGGCCTGCGCCGGTTCCAGGCGATCGGCGCGCTCCATGATGAAGTAACGTCAAGAGGCTAATACTGTGGCCCTTTGGCGCGACGATTACCCTGATGTCCACCCCCAAGCTGGTCAACGGCCTGCATTTCAACAACCTGCGTGGCGACATCTATGGCGGTCTGACCGCGGCGGTGGTGGCCTTGCCGCTGGCGCTGGCAATGGGCGTATCGTCCGGGGCCGGGGCCGTCGCCGGGGTGTACGGGGCCATCTGTGTCGGATTCTTCGCCGCGATCTTCGGTGGCACCCCGGCACAGGTATCCGGTCCGACCGGTCCGATGCCCGTGGTCATGGCCGCGATCTTCGCACAGTACACCGCGATGTTTCCGGACGATCCGGCGCGTGGTGCAGCGCTGGCCTTTACGGTGGTCATGCTCGGTGGCGGCATGCAGATCCTTTTCGGGGTCCTGCGTTTTGGCAAGTTCATCGAACTGGTGCCGGTCCCGGTCGTGTCGGGTTTCATGAGCGGGGTCGGTGTGATCATCATCCTGCTGCAGCTGCCGCCGCTGTTGGGGTTCCCCGCACAGCCCGGTCCGATGGCCTCCGCCGGCGTAATGCCGGAGGCCTGGCAGCAGCTGAATAACGGGGTGCTGCTGGGCCTGATCAGCCTGTTCCTGGTGTACTTCCTGCCCAGGCCGATCGCGCGGCTGATCCCGTCGCCCCTCGTGGCCTTGATTGCCGGGACACTGGTCGCCGCGCTCATCTTCGGCCCCGGCAGTGTGCCTACCCTGGGTGAGATCCCGACCGGCCTGCCGAGCATGCAACTGCCGGTGATCGAGTTCTCGCTGTTGCCGGACATGTTTGTCTCGGCACTCACCCTGGCGGCGTTGGGTTCGATCGATTCACTGCTGACGTCGCTGGTTGCCGACAACGTGACGCGTACCTATCACAATTCCGACCGGGAACTCATCGGTCAGGGTATCGGCAATACGGTGGCCGGATTCCTCGGTGGCCTGCCCGGTGCAGGTGCGACCATGCGTACCGTGGTCAATGTCAAGGCCGGCGGTCGGACACCGATATCGGGTGTCCCGCACGCACTGGTGCTGTTGGCGATCATCCTGGGTGCCGGGGCACTGGCCAGCCAGATACCGCATGCGGTGCTGGCCGGCATCCTGATCAAGGTCGGCACCGACATCATCGACTGGGATTTCCTTCGGCGGGTACGTCATACGCCTGGCACCGGAGTGTTCATCATGATGGTGGTATTGCTGATGACGGTCTTCGTCGACCTGATCAAGGCCGTGGCGGTCGGCATGGCGATCGCCGGCGTGGTGTTCATGAAGCGCATGTCGGATCTGCAACTGGCCAGCATCAATGTCTATCGGGATGTCGACGAGAGTACCCCGATGGGGGACGAGGAGCGTGCAATTCTCAACGCCTCCGGTGGGCGCATCCTGCTGTTTCATTTCGGCAGCCCGATGAGTTTTGGCGCGGCCAAGGGAATGGCGCGCCAGCTGTCGCTTGTGGGTGACTACGAGGTCCTGGTGCTGGATCTGTCCGACGTGCCAATGATCGACTACATGGCCACCCGATCCCTGCTGGATATGGTCGGCCATTCACGCGAGGCCGGCCGCAAGGTTATTCTCGTCGGTGGCGGACACCCCAAGGTGATGAAGATGATAACCAGCCAGGGGGTTGTCGCCGAGGCCGCCGGGACCTGTGACGACAGCCTGCAATCGAATCGTCTGAACGGACTTCGTCGCGCTGCTGCGCTGCTTGATGTGGCAGGCAGCGTCTAGCCTGCAAGTTGCACCAGTCGATCACAGGCGGGCATGTAGGCCCGTTAAAGAATGCGGCAGATCTTAATATCCGGGTGATTTACGGGGGGCACAGTTTGAATTCCGCTTGTGATCTATCCGGGCGCTCGCTTGCCCAGGCACGCTTGTACTTGCTCTTCACTCAAGTCATAGCTACGGCTATGCCTTTCGTTCCAGAGCGGCGCGCAACCACACCTGGCTGGCGCGATCATCCCGGATACTGGTGCAATTTGCAGGCTAGCCTGCACAAGCGGCCAGGGGTAGATGTGATTCGATGTGAGATCGCATTCGGCTGGTCACCCACAGTCAAACCCGGTTGGTCGGGAGACAGCGACCAGCCGCGAGCGCTCCAACGGCGATGCCGAACTCCGCACCGCTGAATACCCGTGAAAAAGTGGCTCGACTCGAATCGCTTGGGGTCAAGAAATTGTGGCTGCCGCCGCTATCTGCAGGTGCCTGAAAAACTACCGCCATAGAACCGATATGCAAGCTGTCCGGATCAATGCCGATGACTTCGCCACCGAGCTGCGTGAAGAAATCATTGCGAAAAGAATCCGCCTGCCGACGCTTCCCGACGTAGCCCTTCGCATCAAGACGGCGGTGGAAGGTGAATGCTCCGCAAAGGAGTTATCGGCTTTGATCGCTCAGGATATCGCCTTGAGTGGCCGCTTGGTGCAGGTTGCAAACAGCCCCTTGTATCGCGGTGGGACAGAGGTTGACAGCATTCAGGCCGCCGTAACTCGTTTAGGGACCAAAATGGTCAGAGGCTTCGTGATCGGCCTGGCCATGAGACAGATGTTCAATTCGTCCTCGGACGTGCTATCGAAATACTTTCGTCAAGTTTTGGAAGATGGAGTCCAGATAGCAGCGATCAGTCGCGTCCTTGCTGGCGTGTCACTGGATATCGATCCGGAAGAAGCCATGCTTGGCGGGTTGCTCCACAACATTGGGGCACTACCCATCCTCGCGCGCCTGGATGAGGAGGAAAAAGGCGGTATCGATACCAGTGCAGTACACCAGCTCGTTGATGAACTCGCCCCGGCAATTGGCACCCGAATCCTGAGTTCATGGAACCTGTCTGAGGCCTTGGTCGCAGTGCCGGAGGGTTGTCATGAGCTCGAACGCAATTCCGGCTCGCGAATTGACTACGTCGACATAGTGCTTGCGTCCCGGTTGCAGTATCTTTTTTCCGAAGGACTTATCGATGTCACGCAGGAAATGTCTAGTCTCCCAGCGCTTGCGAAGTTGGGCATCAACTTTGAAGCTGTCGTTCTTGAACAAGAAAGCTCTGCAGTCTGGGCGAGGCAGGTTCGCAGTGCACCTGATTCCGTGGTTTAGCGTTGCAGTTTCTGCGGTGCGTAATCTGCTTTCTTCGCCCATGACCGGCCTCGATCCGAGACCGTTTGGCCAGTAACTCATTTGCAGGCTATTCAGTCGTAGGGCCGGCTGTGCCGGCCGATCATCCGTCAGGCGCAGCCTGACCTACGACTGTGGCCGGCATCGCTGGGCGAGGGGATATCGGTAGAGCGCAGTGGGTATGTGACCGATGAGGTTTGGCAGGAATACATCACGAAGCAGAAGCCGCCGGAACCGAACGATGATTTTCATGTTGTGTAGCGACAGCAATCGGCCGGATGGCCGATCGATCCGGCTTTCAGCCATAACCCGAAGCCAACGGCTTTAGCCGGTGGAGTATTCACGGGACCTCTGACAATTCACAATCAGCCATCTTGGCGCCAAAAAATCTCGGCTCTGCGTTACGAATCTTCGCAATAGCCAGCTGTTACGTGCGATTCGCGCCTTGAAAACATCGCCCGGAGCGATGTTTCGCGAAAGCCCCGAAGGGGTGAGGCGCAAGGAAGCGCCGAACAGCCGGGCCTTTTTGATCACCAATCTGATTTGCCCGGGATCATTAGAGGTCCCCTTGATTCGGTCGACGAAAAGTCTGTCTATTTCACCGATGGGAGGTAGCGTTAGAGTAAGCTATCCGAAACTTATGAAGAAGGTATGAGCCTGTTGCGCAAAACATTGAAATGCGGCCGGGCAGCAGAAGCATGAGCTTCCGTTGCCGATGTTGGCCTAAACGAGTCAGCAAGCCGAACCACTGGGTCGTGTATTCGATCGATTCTTTTAACTTGTAAGATCCGTCCGGGCTAACCATCCCGTGGAACAGGGACGCGAACCACATGAACCAGGCTTTCCCGGAAGTCCTATTTTGATCGTTTGGGGCTGGTGTCGCTGCTCGATACTGCTCTCGGCTGACTGCTGTGATTCCCAACCACGAGGTGGTTGCGGTCCAACGTCGGTCCTGGCAAACGTCAGCAAGGACACCAAGCCGCCGTTCAGTCATGGTGGCCTGACTCAAGCAAAACAGTCTCCGGGACAACCGGGGTGGTTCACTTTCGTCTGATTCGATCAGCCAGAGGAAGATTATTGATGAAGGTTACAGAAGCCGTAAACAAACGCCGTTCGGTGAAATGGTTCGATCCGGCGCACCGCATGCCAGAGGGGGTGTTCCAGCAGATGATGCGGCTCGCCCTTTTGTCTCCGACGGCGTTTAACATCCAGAACTGGCGCTTTGTGCGGGTAACGGACCGGGCGCAGCGCAAGGCGATCCGGGCCGCCGCCTGGGATCAGGCCCAGGTCGAGGATGCCTCGGAGCTGCTGGTCCTGTGTTTCGATTGCAAGGCCTGGGAGCACAGCCCCGAGCGCTTCTGGCGTCTGGCCCCGCAGGAGGTGCAGGATATCCTGGTTCCGGCAATCGCTCGGTACTATGACGGCAAGCCGCAGATTGAACGCGATGAGGGCATGCGTTCCTGCGGCCTGGTAGGCCAGAACCTGATGCTGGTAGCGCAGGAACTGGGTTACGAAAGCTGCCCGATGGACGGATTCGACTATGACAAGGTCGGCGAGATCATCGCGCTGCCGGAAGACCATGGTATCGCCTTCATGCTGGCGATCGGCAAGGGCATCAAGGCGCCCTGGCCGCGCCCCGGGCAGCTCGCCCTCGACGAGGTGCTGGTCGAGAACCGGTTTGCTGATTGAACGCAGGCTTACCCGGTGCGGGCCGTGAACAGAGGACGACGATTCATGCTCAGGGTTTGCCGGATGACGGCCCGGCGATCGGGGGCCTGACCCTTTTCGCCGGCGGGCACAGCAGGGTTGGGGCTGGGCTCGCCAAGTTGCGCCGCGCAACTTGGTGGAAATTTATAGAGTCCAGCGCGCCGTTGACAGTGCAGTAAGGTCGCCGTCTGCCAGACAAACATGGCAGCCCCCTGATCTGCTGGGGCGGAACGGGCAATTTGACAGTATCAGGCATCTCACAGTAACTCCGAAGCGTGAGCCGCCAAGCACCACGCAAAGGAGAAACCATGAGATCAATGGAAAGTTCAAGTCACACACGTTTGCCCGCTCTTGGTCAGTTTCAACTGTAGCCAATATGGAAGCGAACGCCTGGTTATAGCTGACTTGAGACAATCCGAACGCCCGCGGCGCATGGCAACTCATACTGCGCCAGACACTTTTTTGCATAGCATCAGCGTGCGACAAGGGGACGTGAATTTGAACCGATCAACATCCGCAGCGTGGATCTGTCTGCCGGCCCTCCTCGCGACGGTCACGGCAGTTTTCGCCGAATCGTGGACCTGCCAAAAAGGGGATCTCGTCAGGCAGGTGCTTGTTTTCTACCCGGAGGAGCCGGCACGGTTACCGTGCGAGGTCTTTTACACCAAGCCAAGGGAAAAAGTGGTTCCGCGTGCGCTGTGGCAGGCAGACAACATTGAAGACTACTGTGAGCGCAAGGCGGCTGAGTTTGTCATCAAGCTGGAGTCATGGGGGTGGCGCTGTGCGGTTGATCCGCAAGAAGCTACGAGCCGTGGGCCCGACAAGGTGCCCACTCCAAGACCCGAGTGACAACTCCCCAGAGGCGTTCGATCCCGGCAGCGTGTCGCGACCCTTGGGAGGGGCTTCCTTAGGTGGCGGGGCCAGTCCCGCTCGCCCGCTGCGACGCTACTGCAGAAACGCGCTCTGGATCTGGTCGAAATCCATCGCTTCGAGATACTGCTCGATGACCGCCGGATCGGCCAGATTGGTCGCGTCGACCTGGACCATGATCTGCCCGGCCAGCGCCAGCGTGGTCTCGACCCGGTTGCCCGAGACCTGTTGCATGCCCTTGATGCGCTTGTGGCGGTATGGCTTCATGTCCGGGCTGCTGCTCAACAGCATCGGGTTGTTGATCATCATCAGCAAGCCCGCCACCATCGGTGAACCCGCGATGATTGAGATCTCGAGAGATTCGCTGCCGCGCTGATACGAGCGGGACATCTGGGTTCCACCGCCCATCATGGCCATCCCGGCCGAGTTGTTCTCGACCTCGGTGGCGGTCCAGCCGTCCAGCGGCTCGGGCAGCAGAGTGGCGTTCGTCGAATTCAGTTTTTCCTGAATCTGCGCGACCGCGTAATTCAGGTCGTCCACCGCCGCCTTGTAGTTTTTGCTCCTGTATGAATCGAGCGCCAGATTGATCTGGTCTTCCACCTCGTCGGCGGTGGCACTGATGGACGTGGTCAGCAGGATGCCGATCAATAGTCTGCGCAACATGTGGTTGGTTCTCCTGTGAATGTTGATCAACGGGTCGCCGGCGGCGAATCCAGCCTCGCCCAATGTAGCATTCGTACAGCGTCGCAGGGACGTCTTTCGGTGCCTGACGCACTCAGGGGCAAACCATCCGGTAACCCCATATCCTTTTCCGAGGCGTGGTTGGGACCGTGTTGGAAGCAGGATGATATCGAGTCTGAAATATTGGCGCGACAGGGCCTGATTCGATCTACGATTAGAAGTATCCTGGCCAAAGTGACGTCGACTCAACCTGGGGGTGTTTTTGTGGAAAGACTGACTATTCTACTGATGCCAATCCTACTCGTGGCACAATCCCGGAGCAGATAGACCGGTCGGTTGCGTTGTGTGGCGCCGCGCCCGAACGGCAGGTGCCTGCCCCTTGTGCTGCGACCGCCTTAAGTATTCCGACAAAGACCGCGTCCGAACTTCTCCTGTATCTGCAGGCCATATGCGGCGCGGCAAATCATCGCGTGCCGACCGGTGCGGGCCCCTTTTGAACTCGAATCACGCGCCCAACTGCAAATGTTCTTAAACGGTTGGAGGCCCTGGAGGCAGGCTCATGTTTATCAGCGTGCTGGAGCTCTTCAAGATCGGCATAGGTCCATCCAGTTCTCACACCATGGGGCCGATGTTCGCCGCGGCCGGCTTCCTCGAGCTGGTGAGAGACTTCCTGGATGCGCGCGGGTGCAGCGCGGGCATGGCTTTGCGTTGTACCCTCAAAGGTTCACTGGCCTTTACCGGCAGGGGGCATGGGACTGACCGGGCCGTGGCGCTGGGACTGCATGGCTACTCACCCGAGTTGCTGGCCGAACACGATGTGGACCGACTGATCGAACGGTTATGGAGACAGCAATCTATCGCCCTCGATGGATGCAGCATCGGGCTCTCTCCTGCCAATGACATCAACTTCGACCAGGGCAAGCCGTTGCCCGAACACCCCAACGGGATGATCTTCCAGCTACTTTCAGCATCCGGGGAGATCCTGCTTTCGCACACCTGTTTTTCCATCGGTGGCGGCTTCATCAGTACGGCCGACGAGATCAGGCAGCTGGTCGCACCGCTGAGAATGGAGTCCGGCGCCGATTGTCCCTTCGGCTTCGATTCGGCGGATGAGATGCTGGCAATGGCCGATGACAGCGGCCTGTCGATAGCGGAGATGAAGCGCATCAACGAGTTGCAGTGCCTTTCTCCTGCCGGCCTGGACCAGGGTCTGGATGCAATATGGCAATCGATGCGTCGTTGTCTTGAAAAGGGCCTGGTGGCGAACGGGGAACTGCCCGGTGGCCTGCGCCTTGCCCGGCGTGCCAAAGACCTGCATGAAGAACTCACCACGCACCCGGACCAGGCGAACGTTAACGACTGGTTGTGCGCCTACGCGATGGCGGTGAACGAGGAAAATGCTGCCGGGAACATGGTGGTGACCGCGCCGACAAATGGCGCGGCGGGAGTCATACCGGCCATTTTGTATTACCTGGTCTGCCACCAGGGCGGTACCACGCAGCAGATCAGGGAGTTCCTGCTCACCGCCAGTGCCGTTGGCGGCATCATCAAACATCGCAGCTCGATATCAGGGGCAGAGGTGGGATGCCAGGGCGAGGTCGGTTCTGCGGCATCTATGGCCGCGGCCGGTCTGTGTGCCGTGCGCGGCGGCAGTCCGCAGCAAATTGAGAATGCGGCGGAGATCGCCCTCGAACACCATCTGGGCATGACCTGTGATCCGGTCGCGGGACTGGTTCAGGTGCCGTGTATCGAACGCAACGGATTCGGTGCCATCAAGGCCTACACCGCAGCCTCGCTTGCCATGCGCGGGACCGGCCGGCACTTCATGTCGTTGGATAAATGCATCGCGGCCATGCGCCAGACCGGCCTGGACATGTCGGAGAAATACAAGGAAACGTCCCTTGGCGGACTGGCGGTGAGCATCACCGAGTGCTGAAGCAGATGCGGTGTTCGGGGACTCTTGAAATCAAGCTGAATGCGCGGCTAAGCCACATCCGGACGGCTGCCCTGGACCTTTTTCGTCTCGGCCTTCTTGACGCGGATTTTGTTGCCTTCCAGGTCCAGGCCGTTGAGGTGCTTCATGGCTGCCTTGGCATCTCCGGGCCTGGGCATCTCGACAAAGCCGAATCCTTTCGAAATGCCGGTCTTCGTGTCTGTCACCAGGGTGCAGGACTGCACGGCACCATACGCCTCGAACAGTGAGCGGACTTCGGCCTCTGTCGTGCCGCGAGCGAGGTTGCGTATCAGGAGTTTCATGGGGTCACCGTGTTATTCTGAGCGATACAGACTATACCGCTTCCGGACTTGAGGGGTCCGCTCACGACGATGGCAAAGATACTTCTCGTTTATTCGACAACCGACGGTCATACGCTTGAGATCTGCGAGCGTCTGCAGGAGGTCATCCGGCAACAGAAACAACGGGTCACGCTGGTCTCGATAGACAAGGTGGCCGATATCGATCTCGATGCCTTTGACAGGATCGTCCTGGGCGCGAGCATCCGTTATGGAAGGCATGCCAGGAAGGTGTACGAGTTCATCGATGCAAATCTTCCGGTCTTGAATCGCAAGCCGAACGCGTTTTTCTCGGTGAACGTGGTCGCGCGCAAGCCCGCAAAGAGCCGCCCGGAGACAAATCCCTATCTGCAGAAATTCCTGCGGCAGATCGCATGGCAGCCGGACCGGCTGGCGGTCTTTGCCGGGAAGATCGATTATCCGAAATACGGCTTCCTCGACCGGCAGATG
Source organism: uncultured Gammaproteobacteria bacterium (assembly GCA_963753845.1). Taxonomy (GTDB): domain Bacteria; phylum Pseudomonadota; class Gammaproteobacteria; order Chromatiales; family Chromatiaceae; genus Thiosocius. The sequence goes on along the minus strand of CAVWEI010000020.1, from coordinate 28,685 downwards.
ATACGGATGATCATGTGGATGACCAAGGGGCCCACGGACCCTGAAGCGGTCGTCGACTTCACCGATTGGGAACAGGTCGAGTCCTTCGGCCGGCTTGTGTGTGACATGGACGACAAGACGCCAGGGGCTTGATCAGCCGTCATGGCCACCTGGCGGGAGGTATCCGATTGCACGAAATGACAGGAAACGTATGGTGTCGCTGTCGCATCGGATGCCCGAGCCGATCGAGGAATGCGCCCATAGGATTGATTGTCCTTGTTGTGCTGCTTGCCGCAGCCCTGGCGGCCTGCTCGCGTGCCCCGGTGCCCGCCTTGAAGCCATCGGCCCCGGTCCGGCAGGTCGATCCTGAGACCTGGCGCCTGGTCGACCGGCAGATAGTCACCGCATCCGTGCGTGCGCGACATGCTGCCGAGGCCTATGCACGGGTCGCGATGGAGGAATGGCAGGGGCTGGTGCGCCAGCGGACCGAAGAAGTTTTCATACCCTGGTACCTGAATTACTGGACCCAGCAATGGATCGGCGCGAGGGTGGCCTGGTATGGCATGCAGGGCGCCGAGGGTGGACCCCCCAACGAGCGCCTGGTCGCCTACCTGCAGGAGCAGTACTACGGACAGGTGTTGGAGCCGATCAGCCACTTCATTGATCCGGGCCAGGTGATGGAAGAGACGCTTGGCGATTATCTGCGCTCACTCAGGGAGGGGATCGACTGGTTGCCGCTTGAGTACGGTGTCCCGCTTGCCGCGTTCAATCGGCATCTGGATGCCATTCCGGCAATCGAGGTTCAAACGGCGCCGCCGCAGCAGGCATCCTTGTACCAGGTCCTGCAGTCCCCGGGGCCGGCCGGCCTGCCCGCCTACGAGGCATTGCTGGGACACACGGATGCCGTCAGCGATACCGCCGGTCAGACGCCATCGTCCGACCGGTTGCAGACGTTGGCGGGCCGGGCCGTCGCCAGTATGGCTGACAGCATGGCGCTGCGCGGGGGCGCCCTGGCCGCATCGAGCTTCCTGGGCGGTCCCTTGGGTGTGGCCATTTCTGCGGGTGCCACCGTTTGGGGAGTGGTGGAACATGATCGTGCAAGGCCGGCGATAGAGGCGCAACTGCGTGCCGATCTGGAGGCGGCATTCGATGCGGCCTGGCAGAGCCTGGTGGAGGACGTGGATGCCGGCGTGATGGCCCCGATGCTTCACCTCAGTGCGCGGATCGAGCGGGCCGCAGCGGGAGCAGGGCCGGAGCAGCCGGTATCGGAGGACCTACCTAACGACCCGGGTCGGAACCAGGGGCCGGCAGTGCTGTTCTGAGCCCGGGTTCCCCTGTTCGAATGGTTGTCATATACACTGTTAGGCGACGTGGGAGCGACGCCGGATCCAGATGGTGGCCCTTGGTCCTTTGGTCGCAAAGGAATGATCGGGAGACAAAACAATAAATGACTGTCGAAAATATCATGAGTTTCCGGCTGGTGAGACTCAAACCGACTGACAGGGTATGTGACGCGCTGAGAATCATGCACGAACAGCAGATCAGGAACCTGCCGGTTGTCGACGAAGACGATCAGTTTGTTGGCCTATTCGGTATCCGGCCCCTGGTCAGGTTGCTGCTGCCAGAGGCCGCCAAGATCAAGTATGGCCTCAAGGATCTCAGCTTCATGTCGGACGATGCGGGCGCGCTGCACGATCGCCTCCGCGAGGTCGCGAACAAACCGGTGTCGGACTTCCTGGAGAAGAAAAAGAAGCTGACGTTCTGCAAGCCATCGACCAGTTTCCCGGAGGTCCTGGAACTGCTGGATCAGAGTTCCGATTCCAGTCTGCCGGTAATCGTCGTCAAGGGTAAGCACAAGCGGCTGGTGGGCATGGTCTCCTCCTGGGATGTGCTGGAGAAGATCGTCATGGGCATGACCGACATCACCAATGATTGTTCAGGCGGGGGGAAAGGCGTGAAAAAAGATGGCGGGGCGTTGGACGATCAGATTGATCCGCCTGGATTGAACTGACCATGCAAGTCGACCATCAAGCGGTATCGCAGGTCATTTTTGGTTGGAGCCCCCTGTGGGTCTCCACGGTGTTATTCGTGGTGACCTATGCCGTTGTCGTCTCGGAAAAGGTCAACCGTGCGATCGTAGCAGGGCTGGGTGCCGGGCTGATGATCACCACGGGGGTGTTGAATCAGCAGCAGGCGGTGGCGGGGGTGGATTTCAATACCCTGGGCCTGCTGACCGGGATGATGGTGCTGGTGGCCATAACCCGGCGATGTGGCGTCTTTCAGTACGTGGCCATCTGGGCGGCCAAGAAGGTAAAGGCCCGGCCCTGGGGCATCCTGCTGATGTTCTCTGTGGTTACCGCGGTGTTTTCGGCCTTTCTAGACAATGTGACCACGGTGCTGCTGATTGCACCGATCACCCTGCTGGTCACCGAAGAGCTCAAGGTCAATCCTTATCCTTACCTGTTCGCCGAGATATTTTCCTCCAACATCGGTGGCACCGCGACCCTGATCGGCGATCCGCCCAACATCATGATCGGTTCGGCGGTGGGGCTGACGTTCAATGACTTTCTGCTCAACCTCGCGCCTATCGTCCCGCTGATCATGCTCGTCACCATGATCGCGATCTACCTGATCTGGGGCAGAGGACTTTCCGCAACCGACGAGGCCCGTGAGCGCATCATGCAGTTTCGCGAACAGGATGCGATCACGGATCCCAGGCTGATGAAACAATCCCTGTCCGTGCTTGCACTGGTGGTCGTCGGGTTCATTTTCGCGCATCCGCTGCATCTGGAGCCGGCGACCATCGCCATGTTCGGGGCGGGCCTGCTGCTGCTCATAACAAACCTGGGACGCGATGCCGAGGAGCAGACCGAGGATGTGCATGGCTCCTTCGGCGAGGTGGAGTGGGTGACCATCTTTTTCTTCGTTGGCCTGTTCATCGTCGTGGCCGGTATCGAACACGCGGGCCTGTTGAGCATGCTGGCGAACTGGGTGGTGGACTTCACCGGCGGAGACATGACCGTCACCGCCATCATGATTCTCTGGGTGTCAGCGGTGGCCTCGGCGGTCGTCGACAATATTCCGTTCGTCGCCACCATGATTCCGGTCATCGAGTCGATGTCATCGACCTTCGGGGGCGGGGATAATCTGAACCCCCTGTGGTGGTCGCTGGCGCTGGGTGCCTGTCTCGGCGGCAACGGTTCCCTGGTTGGTGCGAGCGCCAACCTGATCGTCGCCGGTTTTGCCGAACGTGCCGGGCACAGGATCAAGTTTCTGCCCTTCATGATGCTGGCGTTTCCGCTGATGCTGGTCAGTATCGTGATCGCGACCGCTTATATCTACCTGAGATATCTTTGACGGACAGGGACTGGAACGGCGTTTGTTTTTCTAGGGCGGGTCGGTGGAATGTTAGTTAGAGACAGCATTATCGAAACCGGGGTAACCACGCCAGGTATGCTGGTCTGCGATGTGTTTGCAGAGTGTGGGCGTGCCCGGGTCCATGCATTGCCCTTTGTCGATAAGGCGGGGAATCTGGTTGGGCGCGTCACGTTGAAGAACGTTATGAAGTTCGCCTGCCTTCCGGAATACATGGTGGCTACAGCACCCTTGTTGGGTAGTTTTCTGTCATGCGTCGAAAACGCCGAAGAAAAAATTGCAGAGGTGCTCGCCAGTCCGGTGGATCGTTACGTTCGAGAACTGCAGGATTTGATAGCCTCGGATGAGCCGGCGATCAAAGCGCTCGCGATCATGGAGAAGAACGATACCAGTTACCTGTTCGTCGTCGATGGCGGCCAATATCGGGGGATCATCACCATCCAGGGCATTGCAGAGCAGATGTCCCGGGTGTTTGCCCACGCAAAGCGGGCGGACTGATCGATATTTTCAGGCGATCGGCCCGGTATGAGTGCGGCTTGTGTTGCCTTCCGGGGACACCGAGAATCACACCTTTGCCCATACGGAGATGCCCATGACCCATGCCATCCGGATTCACAGCCACGGTGATGCCGGGGTCCTGCGCTGGGAAGAAGTGCAGCTTGGTGCACCCGGCCCTGGCGAGGTGCTGTTGCGCCAGACCGCCTGTGGCCTCAACTTTATCGATGTCTATCAGCGCGATGGCCTGTACCCGGCGGGCGACCTGCCTGCGGTCCTGGGGATGGAGGCGGCCGGCGTGGTCGAGGCCCTGGGTGAGGGCGTGGACGGTCTGGCCGTGGGTGACAGGGTTGCCTATCCCATGTGCCAGGGTGGTTATGCCGAGGCGCGCCTGATCGCGGCAGACAGGCTGGTCAGACTCCCGGATACCGTGAGTGACCGCCAGGCCGCCGCCATCATGCTCAAGGGGCTCACCGCACATTACCTGCTGTTCCGCTCCTATCCGGTGAAGCCGGGCGACAGCATCCTCGTTTACGCGGCGGCGGGCGGCGTGGGTTCGCTGCTGTCGCAATGGGCCAAACACCTGGGGGCACACGTGATCGGCTGCGTGGGGAGCGAGGAGAAGGCGGAGATGGCGCGGGCCAACGGCTGTGATCACACCATTCTGTACCGCCACGAGGATATCCCCGCCAGGGTGCGCGAACTGACAGACGGCGAGGGCGTGGCCGCCGCCTACGACTCGGTCGGCAAGGCGACCTTCATGGCCTCGCTGGATTCGCTGCGGCCGTTGGGCGTGATGGTTAGCTACGGCAATGCCTCGGGTCCCGTCGAGCCGTTCAGCCCCGGGATCCTGGCCCCCCGGGGTTCGCTGTATGTCACCCGGCCGACCCTCGCGACCCATATCGCGACGCGTGAACTGCTCGAAGACGGCACCAATCGCCTGTTCGGGGCGGTGACCGACGGCCTGCTGCATATCCAGATCAACCAGAACTATCCGCTTGCCGAGACGGCCAGGGCACACCGGGATCTCGAGGCGCGCAAGACCACCGGCTCGACCATCCTGCTGCCGTGACGGATAGCCCCGAATGAAACTGCTTGCGATCGATACCACGGAGGAGGCCTGTTCGGCGGCCCTGCTTGTCGACCATGAGGTGCTGGAGCGGTTCGAGCTCGCGCCAAGGCGCCACAGTGAGCTGATCCTGCCGATGATGGACGGCCTGCTGGCCGATGCCGGCCTGCGTCTGGTCGGCCTGGACTGCCTGGCCTTCGCGCGCGGCCCGGGTTCCTTCACCGGGGTCCGTATCGCGGCCTCGGTGGCGCAGGGGGCCGCCTTCGGGGCGGATTTGCCGGTGGTGCCCGTGTCAAGCCTGCAGGCGCTGGCGCAGGGGGCCTATCGTGAACACGGTGCCATGAATGTGCTCAGTGCACTGGATGCCCGGATGCACGAGGTCTACTGGGCCGGCTGGCGGCTCGATGCCGGCAGCACCATGCGCCTGCTGGGAGGCGAGGCAGTATGTGCGCCAGAGCTTGCCGTGGCCCCGGACGGTGATGACTGGACCGGTGTCGGCAGTGGCTGGGACAGCTACTTGGAGGTGCTTCTTGCACGTTGTAACCCTGCGCCGAATATCCATGCGGGTAGGATGATTCACGCGCAGGACGTGGCATCGATCGCGGCAACCCTGTTCGTCGAGGGGGCCGCGGTGCCGGCCGAACAGGCGCTGCCGGTCTATCTGCGCGACCAGGTCGCCTGGGCCAAACAGGTCTGAATACCCGCATGTAGACCGCACGGGTTGGTGGTCACCTTTGAGCCTTGTGAAACGAGCATGAGCAATCCGAGCAGCTTCTACTGGCACGATTACGAAACCTGGGGCGCCCAGCCCGCGGTGGACCGGCCGGCGCAGTTTGCCGGCCTGCGTACCGATCTCGATTTCAAGCCGGTCGGTGAGCCGCTGGTGGTGTACGCACGGCCTGCCGACGACTTCCTGCCGCAGCCCCAGGCCTGCATGATCACCGGCATCACGCCGCAGCACGCGGCTGAGATGGGCGCGCCCGAGGCGGACTTCTTCCGTTTCATTCACGGAGAGCTGTCGAAGCCGGGGACCTGCGCGCTTGGCTACAACTCGCTGCGCTTCGATGATGAAGTGACCCGCTACGGTCTGTACCGCAATTTTTTCGATCCCTATGAGCGTGAATGGAAAAACGGCAACTCGCGCTGGGACATGATCGACGTGGTACGCCTGACCCGGGCACTTCGGCCCGGGGGCATCAACTGGCCGCAGAAAGAGGAGGGCGTGACCAGTTTCCGGCTCGAGGACCTGACCGCCGCCAACGATATCGAGCATTCCGGTGCACATGATGCCCTGGTCGATGTCAAGGCGACCATTTCCCTGGCCAGACTGGTCCGTGACCGTCAGCCTAAGTTGTTCGAATTCGTTTTCAACAACCGCGACAAACACAAGCTTGCGGCACAGCTGAATGTGCGTGCCGGCCAGCCGGTGCTTCATGTTTCGGCGCGCTATCCGGCGCGGCTGGGGTGTATCGCCACGGTGGTGCCGCTGGCGATGCACCCGACCAATCGCAACGGTGTGATCGTTTACGACCTTCGCGCCGATCCTGCCGCGTTGCTGGAGATGTCGGCCGAAGAGATCAGGGCGCGGCTTTATACGGCGACTGCCGACCTGCCGGAGGGCGTGGAACGCATCCCACTCAAGGTCGTGCATCTCAACCGCGCCCCGGTGATCGTGCCGATGGGGACCCTGAGCGATGCGGCCCGCGAGGAGTGGCAGATGGATGCAGTTGCCGAGCAACGCCACCTCGAGACGCTGCGCAACGCCACCGGCCTGAGCGAAAAGCTGACGCAGGTGTTTGACGCCAGGGATCAGTTTCCGCCGCAGTCGGACCCCGATCGCGACCTTTACGGCGGCTTTCTGTCCGATGACGACCGTCGTCGCTGCGAGCAGGTAAGGCGTGCGCCGGCGGACGAGCTGGCCTCGCTGCACCCGGATTTCGATGCCGCCAAGCTGCACGAGCTGTTGTTCCGCTACCGCGCGCGCAACTGGCCAGAAACCCTGAACAGGCAGGAACGTCTGCGTTGGGAAGAGTACCGTCGCGAACGACTTACCGAGCCGGGCGCGGGGGGCTCGATCGTCCTCGAGGACTACCGCAGACAGCTGTCGCGCCTGGTGGTCGATACCTCGCTGACCCCCGCGCAGCGTGCGGTGGTCGATGCCCTGCTCGACTGGCCGGCAGAGCTCGGCCTTTGAGTATTTCCACCTGTAATCGGTCAGCCTGGATGGCATCGTGAATCACAAGGATTACGCGGGATTCAACGCACTGCGCTGGCGGGTCTATTTCATCCTGGTCATCTCCTACATGCTGGTGTTCTTTCACCGCATAGCACCGGCCGCGGTCGCGTCCGATCTGATGCAGGCATTTCAGACCTCGGGTGCGGCACTGGGCTCGCTGGCCGCGATGTACTACTACATCTACACGGCCATGCAGATCCCGTCGGGGATACTCGCCGACACGCTCGGCCCGCGCATCAGCGTGACCATGGGCTCACTGGTCGCCGGGGTCGGATCGATCATTTTCGGGTTGGCGGATGATTTCGCGATGGCCTCGGTCGGCCGCTTCCTGGTCGGCCTGGGTGTCTCGGTGGTATTCGTGGGGTTGATGCGCAGCAACGCGGTTTGGTTCAGTGACCGGAACTATGGGCGGATCAGCGGCCTCACGCTGTTGCTCGGCAACCTCGGCTCGATCATGGCCACGGCCCCGCTGGCCTGGGCGCTGGGTTATTTCAGCTGGCGCGAGATCTTTGTCGGGATTGGTGCCGGCTCATTGCTGATGGCGCTGCTGACCTGGCTGGCGGTGCGCAACGAGCCCCGGGAGGCGGGCTTCCCCTCGGTGCGCGAGATGGAGGGATTGCCGCCGCACCAGAAATCCCACCCGCACTGGCTGGGCGCGCTCAAGGCGGTATATGGAAACCTGGCGGCCTGGCCCGGCTTCTGGGTCAACCTGGGGGTCACCGGCAATATGTTCAGTTTTGTCGGTCTCTGGGGCGTGCCCCTGCTGCAGGACGTGCACGGTTTGAGCAAGACGGATGCATCCCTGTACACCACGGCCAGCCTGGTCAGTTTCGCGGTCGGCTGCATGCTGATGGGCTGGTTGTCGGATCACCTGGGCCTGCGCCGGCCTGTGATTCTTGCCGCCGGTCTGATGTCGGCAACCGCCTGGTTGTGCCTGCTGTTCGTCGATTGGGGTCCGGGGCTCAGCGGATTCGCGCTTTATGGTCTGCTGGGACTGGGCGCGAGTGGATTTGTCCTGACCTATGCGGCGGCCAAAGAGGTCTGTGCCCCTGCAAGCGCGGGGATGGCGATCGCGCTGGTCAATACCGGGCTGTTCCTGGGGGCGGCGATCATGCAGCCGGCATTCGGCTGGATGCTGGATTTGACCTGGGACGGGGAGTTGGTCGATGGCCTGCGGCAGTATGACGGGTCGGACTACCGCAACGGTCTGTGGCTGTCGTTCGGCTTCAGCGTGCTGGCGGTGCTGGCGGCGCTGCGGGTGCGCGAGACACATTGCCGCAACATCAGTGCCGAATTGCGGTAGATTTGCGGACCTGATGGCTTGTTGGGCGGGACAAGAACAGCGCGCCTGTCATGCGCAAGGGGAGGGGGAGATTGACGAGAAGTACAGCCATCCTGATCGGGCTGGCCAGCCTGTTGCTGCTCACCTGGGTGACCCTGGTGTTGCGTGTCGAATCGATCGAGTCCGACCTGGTGCAGCGCACGGGGCAGGCATTGGCCTCTTATGCGATAACCGATCTGGATGTCGAGGCGGAAGGGCGCGACATTTACCTCGGAGGTGAGATCTCGGGCACGACGACGCCGGATTACGTCGCCGGTATCGCGCGTGGTGTATGGGGCGTGCGCACGGTGAACGTATCCGGCCTCGGGCACACACCTGTGCCGAACCGGGACGACCCCCTCAAGCCACGCCTCGATTCGCGCAGGATCGTGCGCCCGGGTGGGGATCTTTCCAACCCGATGGATGCCGGCACCTGCCAGCGCACCATGGCGCGTCTGGCCGCGGCCGGCAGCTTGCGCTTCGAGACCGACGGCGCCTCGCCCATGCCGGAGAGCTATCCGCTCCTGAATGATCTGGCGATCGTCGCCTACCAGTGTCCGAAGACACGCATCATGATCGGCGGACATACCGATTCCGAGGGCGATCGCGAGTTCAAGCTGCGCCTCAGCCTGGCCCGCGCAGAGGCGGTTGGCCAGTTCTTTTCCCTGGCTGGCATCCCTGCGGAACGGATTCAGGTCATCGCCTACGGTGACAGCCAGCCGATCGCCAGCAACACGTCTGCAGAAGGACGTGCAGCAAACCGCCGGATCACCTTCGAGGTGCGTCCCGTCCAGTAGTGCTTCTGCGGAGCAGTCTATGAGCTATCTGATCACCCAAATCTTTATCCTGTTGATGGTCGCGGGGCTGCTCGGCCTGCTCCTCGGCTGGTATCTGACGCGTATCTCGACTGCCGATGCTCAAGTGGCACTGCTGGCCAGCCTGCGCAACAAAGAGGCGGATGCGCGCGAGTTGCGGGCCGAACTGGATGCCCTGGCCACCGCCAAGAGCAGTTGCGACTCAGAGCGCAGGCTTCTGTCCGACGAGCTGGCCGGGCTGCGTGCCCGGCAGGATGCGGCCATCGAAGTGGCGAACAGCGAGGCCCTTGAAGCCCTTCAGGCCGAGTTGGATCAATGCCGCGCGTTGCTCGCCGCGGCCTCTGCGGCGCAGCCGGCGGCGGAAGAGGGGACGCAAGTCCAGGGCGTCCAAGACAGCGACGACCTGGAGGCGGATGATCTGCAGGTGATCAAGGGCATCGGCCCCAAGATCGCCGCAAAGCTCGAACGGCTGGGTATTCGGCGTTTCGAGCAGATCGCCGGCTGGACCCCCGAAGATATCGAGCGGGTCAATGAGAAGCTCAGGTTCAAGGGGCGTATAGAACGCGAAAAGTGGATCCCGCAGGCCAGGGCACTGGTGGCGGCGCGCAAAGCCTGAATTGTTAGAGGCCTCCCTTCAGTCAGCCAGCCATTTGTTCAGCGCCGCGACAAGCTGCGTGGCCTGGTCAGGGCTGGAGATGTTGAACTTGGACTTCTGCTGGTATTCGCCGTTGCGCTTCTGGTAGCGGCGAATCGAATACTTGTCCTTGCTGTACGCCTCCTTGCGTGCGTCCCATTCCTGGTAGCGGTACAGGATCGTGGTCCAGGCACCTTTCGACAGCACCTCCTTGTCCAGTTCCTTGACGATATCGACGCCGCCTTCACTGTAGTTGATGGTGAGTTCGTCGGGTGTGCTGGCCATGTCTGATTCTCCGTCCAGGACTGGTTGCTGAGGCGCGCGACCATAACAAAGGATATGGATCACCGCCATCTTTCGGTATGGCGGCCGAAAGAACCGGAATCCCTTCAGGGAGTTTCTAATAATCCTGCCGAATCAGATGACGGAAGAACTTCTCGGCGCCGTGCCGCGTAATAGCTATCCCCGGGTCGAGTCGGTTTTAAGGCCGAGCGGGGCTCTGAGAGTAACCGAACTTACCAAGCAGCCCACTAGTTACAGCGCGCCCTGGCGCTGCAGCAGGCTGATCAGCTCGGGGAGCTGCAGTTCACGTGCGAGATCCAGTGCCGAGCGCCCGTCGGCCGCCTTTACGTTGACATCGGCACGATTGTTTACCAGGTGTGCCGCGAGGCGGTGATTGTCCTGCCTGATGGCGATCAGCAGGGGCGTGTCGCCGTCGGCATTGCGTTGTTCGGTATCGGCACCGTGGTCAATCAGAAATCTCAGCGAGTCACGGTCGGTGAAACCTGCGGCGGCGGCCTTGAGCAGCAGTGCCGATGCGTCCAGGCGGGCGCCTTGCGCGAGCAGCACTTCGGCCAGCTGGGTTCGCCCGGAAAGGATCGCGAGTTCGAGTGCGGTGTCGCCGTCCGCCGTGACCTGTTCGATGTCGGCACCATTTTTTAGGAGGATCTTGACCAAGATGATCTCGCCCTTCTCGGCCGCCATGTGCAAGGGGTAGCGACCATCGGGCAGCACGCCGTTGATATCGGTGCCCCAATGGATGTGACGCTCGAGTTGGTCGATATCGCCGCGCTCCAGGGCGAGGTAAAGCGCCATGCTGGGCTTGTCCGGCTCGCTACAGGCGCCGAGCAGCGGGATCAGCATGGCCAGGAAGAGTGCAGGTACCGATCTCATCAGGGGCTGGATTCCATTGATTCCGGTATGACGGTGGTCAGCCCGAGGACCTCCCATGCCTGCATGCCGCCACGATACCACTTGAGCTTCGATGGTGGGTAGCCGATCCGCATGAGCGCGCGGATGTTGGTGGGCGACTGGCCGCACCAGGGGCCGTTGCAGAACATCACCAGGGTCTTGGCATCGTTGAAGACCCAAAACTCGCCGGACCGTGCGGCACCGAACTGTTGTTCCAGCAACTTCGCGACGTCCTTTTCCTCGGCAGACTTCAGGCTGAGCCTCTTGTAGTGAATGTTGACCGAGCCCGGGATGGTCCCGCGCTGCAGCCAGTCCGGGCCACGTGAATCGATGATCATAACCGAGTCGTCGCCCTGCCCAACACGCTCAAGGTAACCGAGCATATCGATTTCGCCGATGGTCTCGACGCCGTTCGGCAGCTGCATCGGCTGGATGCAGAAGGGCGGGCACTTACGCGAGGTGCGTTGGAAACCGGGGCTGATCGTGTTGGCCTGATCCTGATTGCGCTGGATGCGCAGGGGCTGTCCCTGGTACGGGATCGTTATGCCGTCGAGATCGGGCGTGATCTTCACCGCCATCTCGGAGGTCGCCGATGCCCCTGTGTGCAGGGCCAGCAGCCCGCCCAGAAGGGTGCAGAGTCCAGCTTTGTACCTCATCGATCGTTCCCCTTGTTCGCCACCTCCGTGATCATAACGAATTCGGGCGCTGCGTGGTCGGTGCGGAAACTCTGAACAGTGCATGGGTTTATTTCGGGACGGGCCAATGCGGGCTTCGAAGCCGAGCAGGAGCGGGTATGGCGCGACTGAATTCGGAGGCCGCGCGGGCGTTCCCGGGTTAAGATCCGCGGATGATCGGAAAGATAATATTCACCCTCGCGGTGATACTGCTCGTGGCGCTGATATGGCGGACGCGGAATACGCGTCGTCCGGTCGAACGGCCGCCGCCTCGCCTGATCAATCCACCGGGACCCGGGCGCTCGCCGGTGCGCCTGCTGGCGCTGGCGGTCGTGGTGCTGATGTTGCTCGGGTCCGCTTACCTGCTGTACGAACACTGGCGGGACGGATCAGAGGTTATCTTTATCCGCGTGGTGGATGCGGGCAGCGGCCGTGCCGTCGAGTACCGGGCGCAGCGCGGCGATATCATGGATCGCGAGTTCGTCACAGTGGATGGTCGGCGCATCGTCCTGGCCGAGACCGAGCGACTGGAGACGTCGACGGTCAGGTCGCCGAGTCTGGGGGGCCGAAATTGAAGGCGATCGAGAGACGTGTCTGCCGGCTCCGGTTCAGCTCCACCTCGTGCGGCAGATCGGGGGGAAACAGCACCAGCAGCCCGGGTCTGGGTGTGACCGTGATCAGCGCCTCGTGGTCATGCAGTATCAGGCGGCCGCTGTCGTCGGGGCATTCCAGGTAGTAGACCGCCGAGAGCAGCTCATCCAATTCTTCGTGGCTGTGCAGGGTGGTGCTGTGGCCGGGGGGCATTTCGTTGAACCAGAAGCCGTGGTGCAGTTTCTCCGTGTGAAGTATCCGTGCGGCCGCCGCCAGGACGAACGCGGCGAGCGGGGCGAGTTCGGGCAGTCTCTGTCGCACGATGTAGGTGTTCTCATAGCGGCCCTCAAACATGTGGGTGCGCCTTACCTCCGGTCCCTCTTTTTCGCGTTCGAACGCACGAATCAGCGCACGATTGACCGCCCCGGCGTCGGGTAGATCGGCGAAGTAGACGGGTGTCAGGCTGCTGATCCCGGGGTCACTCATGGTGTTGGCCCGCATCTCCTTTGCAGCGGATCAGGCCGCCGGAGACCGGCTCACAACCCTGGGGTGCCGGGGGCGGGGTGCGGCAGGCCGCACCGATATTGAGCAGGATGAACAGGCCGAGCGTGAGGTAAAGGATGCGCATCCCTTGAGTTTCCGGTGCCTCTGGTCTGTTTGCAAACGCGGTCAGCCTGTCGTCGGCCGGATGCATTCTTTCCGGGCAAAGAAAACCCGGCTTCCGCAGATGCGGGGCCGGGTAAATGGCGAGATATGATCTCGCCTGTGCCGAGAGTGTCGCTGCTGATCAGGCGGTGGGTCGTGCCATTGCAGCTTCGAATAATTTGCCATTCACGCGACTGTGGGCGGCCAGTACGGTCTGCGGGTCGGCGGTCAGCAAGGCCTTGATGCTGGCGATCTCACGTCGTGCCCCGTCGGCCGACCCTATGGCAGGTTCGCGCGTGCCTTCCGTCTCTTGCGAGAGCCGTTGATGTGCACGATCGACGTCGGCATGGTTGCCGTGGGGGCCTGTGGTGGCCTCGGGCGCGCCCTGGGCGTGTCTGTCCGGAGCGCCGGCGCCTGGTTTCTGTTCTCTTATCGCCGGGCGTGCCGGAAAATTGTCACTTGAGATAGGGTGTGTCACTTTTTCGTCCCAATTTCGTCAAAACTTTGGCGATATCGCCGCATCTTTCGTCTTTGGAGAATTCAACGCACGAGGCGTGCCAGAAGGAACTCCAAGACCGCCCGCGGTACTAACTGGCTTCCGACAACGGTGGTGACTGCAACGTGGTTTTCCGATCGATCTTCGTGCGAGCCTTCGTCTTTCTGTGCCTTTTCCCGGTATCTGCCAGCGCGGCAGACGGATCTGAGGACCTGGTCTACCAGGTGAGCTATAGCGGCATTTTTTCCGCTGGCAGCGAGATGCCGATAGTCGATATGGTCTTGCAGACACGCTTGCCGCACGGTCAGGACGGTCTGACGGAAATCAGTCTTCGTGCAAGTTCGGTCGCCTATCCGCTGGTCGAGTCGTTGTTTCCGATGCGCTATCACTTCCGGACCTGGACCGGATCGAACCCCGACCAACTGGTCGGCTTCGAGACGTGCGAAAAGACCCGCAAGCTCAAACACCGCCTTTACCTTCGCGATACCTCGGCCCCGGGTGTCAGACGCTACGACCTGAAGGCGGGAAACGGGCGGCAGGAGATGGAACAGCTCGACGCAGGAGTACGGCCACGTGCCGCGGCCGGGGGCGACCCACTGTTCGACTATCTGGGCCTGATGCAACGGGTGCGTACCCTGGAGCTGGAGGAGAGGGCCGAGTATCGTTTTGCGGTGACTGACGGGCGGAATCCCTCGATATATCGCGTCAGGGTCGAGGCGGCGCCTTTGTTGAAGCGGGACGACCGTTCCGTGCCAGCCTGGAAACTGCGTTTCGATGGCCTGCGGCCCAGGTCGGACGGCGAAGAAGAGGCCGTGCACCGGCCATTTTTCGTCTGGCTGGCGCGCGCACCTGCCCGGATACCGTTGCGACTGGAGGTGCGTCATACACTTGGCACCTTCCGCGCCGAACTCAAACGATGGCCGGAGCGCGATCAGGTTGCCCGGGCAGGTGGCTGAAGCCCCGCCCGGACCCCGGGTCCGACGTCAGTCGTCGACGAGCTTGAGATGACTGATATCGGGGATCGGCCTGTGGGGCTTGTCGACACGACAGTCTTCCAGGGTCCCGCTGTTGGGTGGCAGTGCCTCGAGTGAACTGGTGTCGATGTTGGCCGGCGGTGGCGGTTGGGTGTGATCCAGGATGCTGCCCGGTTCCGCCAGATCGGCGGCGCCCACGACGGCCCCGGCTTCGGACAGGCCTGGCTGCGGTTTGGACCGCTCGGCCTGTTCCACTCCGTCCGCCGATGACCGGCCCGGATTCGGCTTCGGTTCGACCGTTGCCGGCCGCTGCCGCGCTTCCGGCGTCTTTTCAGCCGGCGGCGGGGCGCCGTTGGGCACGATCTGGATCAGGGCCCCGACTTCACGGAATAGACTCCGGTAGCGGCTTGCCGTCTCTGCATCCACCGCCTGCTTGACCCGCAGCGGCTTGCCTGAAAACAGCCGCTCCACGGCGTTTCCCTGAACCTTGAAAAGTCGTGCGACGCCGCGACGCGCATCCTCCGGGTCCGTGTCCGGTAACAATTCGCCCAAAAAGTAGATATCGAATGAGTGCATGCTGGTCCTTGGTCGATGCGAATCTGTATCTCGATTTCAGTCCCGAGCGGGGCTTGACTGGTCTCGCCCCGGCAAAAACGGTTGGCGGCAGGTAGGCGGCGAACCTTACCCTGGACCCGGCAGGAAAACACGGGGTCCGGATGCCGGGCCGCGGCGGATGATCGCACTCAGATGTGCGATTCCATCCACTTGTGAAACTGCGAGACGATGAGCTCCCCGGCTTCGTTCTTTTCACCGTGGGCCTGCATGGTGTTGAAGACCTCGCTCAGGGCCGCGCGATAAGCCTGCGCATCCTGCCGTGACCCGGCCGTGAAGCCGCCCTCGACGGCGAAATCGATGGCTGCAAGCGACCGGGTACTGTTCCACCATTCTTCGCTGTTGATCTCACGGCAGGCAGCGCGCGGGTCGCGTTCGAAGGACGCACGTGCGATCTCTGCGAGATTGGCCTCGTAGACATGACCGTAATTGCGCAGAAGACTTTCCAATTGTTCCAGGGCTTGGCGCATGGGTCCAAGTTTAGAACAGGTGCTCGTTCGCTGCCGCGCGGACCGCGTCCTTGTCCGGCACCGACAGCAGGGTTACTTCGCTGGCTGTTTCGCCGCCAGCAGATTGCCGATCAGTTCGCCGTCCAGGGGCGTGAGCAGGTGCCCTTCCGCCATGGAATAGGTCCTGACCCGGCCTGCCAGCGCGGGTGCCAGATTGAGGTCCTGGCTGAGAGGCGGTACGACCTGGTCACCAGGCATGTAGAAGGTTCCCACGCGCATGATGCTGGTGTACTCGATGTCGGGGTGCGGCTGCCGGTTGAGCCAGAACAACAGGTTGCCGGGGACCGGCGGCGTCAGGTCAAGCAGCACGCCGCGGCTGTGCTGAAGCGTGGCATAGAGCGCGTCGCCGGTCGCACGTCGTGTCAGCCAGCTCTTCGCAAACCCGAATATGCCGCCGTTGTTGGTCGCATTCAGCGCCTCGATCGCACGGCCGGTACCAAAATGCGGGGTCGCGATGGTGATCAGGTGGCTGACGCCGAGCCCGCCGTGGCGCACAAGCGCCATGCGTGCCACAACTCCCCCCGCCGAATGGGCGACAAGGTTGATGGCCTGCCCCGGATGGCGTCTTTGGATTTCACGCAGGTAGGCGGCCAACCAGTCCGCCTGGATGACCACCGGTGCCTGGGAGGGCAGGTTGACCGCATAGAGGGGCATTGGTGTGTCGGCCTTGCCGAGGCTCTGGTAGAGCAGCCCGCCCGGCCCGAAGCCGTAGATGCCGACCTGCCGATAGCCACGCTTGTGCAGCCGATCCAATACCCCGGACTCGGCCCAGCTCTGGGCGGTACCCAGATACCCGTGCACCAGGACCAGTACGTCTGCGCTGGCAGACTTGACGGCAAGTAGACCGAGGAAGGCAATAAGTATCAGCTTGTTCATGGCAGTTCTTCCCGGCGAACCCAGTTCGCCATCTCAAAATACAAGCAAAACCAGAAAGCACTAATATACTAACATTCCACCGGGCGGGCAATCCCGGCAGTATTCCCGGATTTTCGATGTGCCTGCCTGGACTGCGTGAATTGCGGGTGGGGCGTCTTGTGCTCAGTGCAGCGGAGGCTGTCGCCGTTCCACCAGCGGCAGGGATGCGTGGTGGGCCAGCATGCGCCAGCCGTCGTCGACATGAACGTAGATGTTGGTCGCCAGGATGGTGACATCGCGTTGACCAGACCCGCTGTTGACCATTTCCTCGACCGTGTGCACCACCAGTTTTTGGTCGCTGCTGCTCTGGAGCAGACGGTGTGTGATCCGGGGCGGCTGGCTGTCTCGAAAGACCTCGGTCCAGCTGCGGAGGACCTCGGCGGTCCCCTGCAACAGGCCTCCGCCGGGGTGGATACAGCTGACGTCCGGTGAGTCCATCCATACCCCCCGCATCATTTCGACGTCTAGGGCGCCAAACGCGGCGTAAAAGGCCGCCTCGGCCGATGCTGGGTCCCGGAATGACATGTCTGCGTTTGATCCCCGTGATGATTTCTTACGGCTGGAGCAGCCGCTCATAAAGCTGGCGGTCTTTACGCCGAGCACCATGCGCCCGATCACCCCATCCTGGATCACGATCAGTGTCGGGATGGCTCGGATGCCCAGTTCGCGTGACAGTTCGCGGTGCGTGCTGATGTCCAGTTTGAACACCGGGGCGCCGGTTGCGGCCAGGCTGTCGACCTCTTTGCTCATCGGCCTGCAAGGCCCACACTGCGGGCTGAAGCAATACACCAGCGCCTTGCCGCGAACCTCTGCCAGGGCGGGAAACGATGCATACAGTGGCGTAGCCGGGCGGCCCTCGGCGGCGCGCGTCGCGACATGCATATAGACGGCGTAGAGCGCCCAGGTCACGCCGAGACCGATCACTGTGTAAATCAGCAAGATCACCCGTGCGCCCGATCCTGATGTGGGAAACGAAATCGTGCGCCACAGCCTAGCCTTTGACGGACCCTACCGGAAGTCGGGAAAACGCTTGCCCCGGCGGCCGGCATCAACCGTCCGTGGGTGACTCCGCATCCTCGGGGTGCGTTTCCGCGGGTTCGTGCCGGTGACGTCCAGTCACCAGGCGCTTGTGCCTGAGCTGGCGGAGATTGCGCATCCCCATCAACAGGGCCCCGATGCCCAGAATCACCAACAGCGAGGCGGCGTTGCTGCCGAGCTCGCCCGCGATGGGGGCGGCCTCGGCATGGCTGGCGAGGGCCGGCAGGGCGATCATCCAGCACCGGCAGCGGTTGCGGTCTTTCACCATGTCCTCCAGGGCGCCCCGGCGCATCGGAATCCTTGTGGGAGCCAGATGCAAATACCCTGCCGTTCGCTGGAAAAGCCCGTGGGACAGGGGCTTGGCAATTCCTTGTGAATATATCTCCGGCCATTTGTAAAGGCGGCTGACACTGACGCCATCCCGGAGCGAATCCGTTCGTCAGGTTTCCGTGGTTCGTGCCGTTACGTCAGGCGACAGGCCCTTGCGGAGGACCCTGATGACATCGCTGGAACAATGGGGGGTGCCGCTGGCGGTACTGGGGATGCTGTTGCTGACGTTGTTCATGGTCGCGGTACTCAACCGCTATCAGGCCCATCAGGCCCTGGTGAGCACGGCCGTGAACCGCCTCGAGAAGGGGCTTGCAGGGATTGCCGATGCGCTCGATGGACTGACCGGCGTCCCCTTGTCGAAGGAACTGCGAGTGACCCTGCGCAGTGAAATCATGGCCCGTTACAAGAAGATCCAGCGCCTGTGCCGACGCTATCCCGGCATCGCCGACAGGGTCCGCGAGGCGGAGAATGCGGTCAGCGCACAGGGAGCGGCGCCCCAGGGTGGTGTGGGGCCGATCGAAAGCGAGCAGGTCATGCGCCGGATGGTTTTTGCATTGGATCAGCTCTCGGGTCTGATTGCGTGTGGAGACATGCTGCAGCCGGTGCCCGGCGATGTGCGCGTGATTTTCCGCCGTGAGCTGGGCGAACGCAGGGCCGAGGTGCTGGCCCGCTACTACCTTGTCGAGGCAAGCCGCTGTGAGAGCAGTGGTGAGGTCAGGCGGGCACGCGGAAAACTGACCACCCTGATGCAGATGCTGCGGCAGCGTGGGCCAGGTACCGCCTTCGTCCGCGAACTCCACCACGAGGCCGAGGCGGCCCTGGCTGCATTGACCGAACGTCAGTTGAATCCGGATTCCACGACGGGCGGAATCGGCGCTGTGTGAAGATCACTGGCGTCCAGCCGGCGCTGGCGAATTCGATCGGGTCGACCCGTCAGCGCGTTTCGCGCATGCCTTTCAGATCGTCGATATTGGCGCAAAAACCGAGTGCGTCGACCTCCGCAGGTGCATCTTCGGTCAGCACCTGGTCGCAGCGCGCCTTGGCATCGCAGTTGTCGCAACGTTCCATGTGCTTCTGTATCTCGAGGGCCTGCTCCTTGTGCAGGTAGGCGGCGCTGTCGATACCCAGGTACTTGAGCATGCGCGCCAGACGCAGTTCATCGAGCGCCTGCGCGAGCCCCTCGCGAAAGCGCTGTCCG
The DNA here is from genome assembly GCA_963753845.1 of uncultured Gammaproteobacteria bacterium. Taxonomy (GTDB): domain Bacteria; phylum Pseudomonadota; class Gammaproteobacteria; order Chromatiales; family Chromatiaceae; genus Thiosocius. The sequence continues at coordinate 9,588 of CAVWEI010000020.1, read as the reverse complement.
GCGCGCAGGTTGCCGAGGATCGCCAATGGCAGGCGGACCAGCAGGTACAGCATCAGCATCGCGAGAAGCAACGCGATGATCAGACTCATGATGTCCACAGTTCAGGCTCCAGAGGTAACCAGGCGGGTTTCACCCAAGGCATTACAGCATACCGAATTACGCCGGTATGGACCGCTGCGCTTGTCCACATGTCTTTGGCGGACAAAGTATTCAATTGTCGAACAGGCTGTCGGCCGCTGCCCTGAGCCGGTCCGGATCCGCGCCCGGCCGATAGGCCCTGGGTGAAGGCTCCAGATAGTCGCAGAAATTTGCGCGCAGCTTGTCATGCACCGGTTCCGCAATGGGTTCCTGGCATTCGTTTGGGCGTCCGGGCTCGTAGAACAGGCAATTGCGACAGACATGCGTCTGTTTGCGGCATTCCGGGCATTCGCCCTCGCGCTGGTAGTCGACTGCGCTCAACCTGCTTCCGCACGACCAGCATACACCTTCGGCATTCGGTGACATCGATTCGCTCCTATACAGGCGTTGGACCGCGGGCTTCAACTCCCGGGAAGTCTAACCGATATCAATTCATACCATCGAATCTGGCGGCCCTCTGGTATCGTGGACGATGCGCGCCACGTGGACCTATATCGATGCGGCAAATCCCGCGCTGTGACGGCAAACCGGTTGCCGTTTGAGGATTTTGTCGTCGCGGGTCGGGCGGGCAGCCGGGTCCGCAAAAACCGGGGTAATCATTGGAAGACTTCAAACTCCATCGCCAGCTCGCCACCGACTGTCATGTGCTGGGTGATCTCGTGCTTTCGCGTGTGTTGCTTTTGGACGACAGCCGTTATCCCTGGTCGATCCTGGTTCCCAGACGCCCGAATGTCCGTGAGGTCTATCAGCTGGCGCCAGCTGATCGCCACACATTGCTGGATGAGTCCTGCCGCGTCGGGGAGTTCATGATGCAGGCCTTTGCCGGGGAAAAGCTCAATATCGGTGCCCTGGGCAATCTGGTGCCGCAGCTGCATCTCCACCACATTGTTCGCAGCAGTACAGACCCGGCCTGGCCGGGACCGGTCTGGGGGCATTCACCTGCCGTGGCTTACCAGCCGGGGGCATTGGCCCAGCGCCTGCTGATGATCCGTGAAGGGCTGTCGCTGAGGGGTTGACGTGTCAGGGGCGAATCAACGGGGGAGGGCCGATTCACCGCGCACCAGTCTCTCCTTGTCGTCCTTGCTCATCTTCTTGACCCGGTGCTCGAGGCTCAGCGCAAGGCCGCGGTCGCCGACCGGTTGCGAATAGACCAGTTCCAGAGGGCCTCTCCCACGCAGGCGGCGGGCGCCCCGGTTGTTCCGATGTGCATCCAAACGGCGCTCGACATCCGTGCTGATTCCGGTATACAGCGAGCCGTCATTGCAGCGGACCAGGTAAAGATGCCACATCGTCCGTCAGGGGGCCGTAAGGCGCTTGGGCAGCCAGTGCTCTGATTCCAGCACCGTGAACTGCTTCAGGAAATCGTAGGCATTTTCTGAGAACTGCAGGAAATACCCGTCCACCCGGCGACCGCGATTCACCGGCCGCATCCGTTCCAACCGGATGCCCTGATCCCCGAGCGCCGCACCGATCAGCTGGATTGCCTGCTCGGAAGTTGCCTGGCGCGCATCGCCGGCCGTTTCGAAACGGAATGAGCCGCCGTTGTGGCTGGGGCCCCGTCGAAGGCGCGAGACCAGGATGGTCCTGCCCCCGCTGCCGGCCGCGAGATTCATGCGGTAGTCGCCGAATGCAATAGGTCGCGTGGGGCCCTGCCAGATCGAGCAGTCATGCGTGAGTCGCACGGGGAGTTCGCAGGTCACCCTGTGGCTGGCGAATTCCGCAGGACCGAGAACCCGTACCGATGCATGCCCTGCAAATATGGGAATGAACAGCAGGACGGTGGTGGCATACAGGCGCAACAGCGCGGTGGATTTCGTGCTTGGCATGCACTGATGCTAGCCCATATCCTGCAGTGTGCCAGGCGGGTGTGGGGGTGCCCGATCCGGACACCCGCTTGGATCTGGGTGGCGATCATTTCAGCGCCGCCTCCAGTGCGGCGCGGCTGGCGGGGACTGCCACCATGGCATGCAGTTCGAACAGGGCGGAGAGTTTTGGCACATGTTCGATCTCGTGCCGGTCCGCCAGGATCACGACCCGGGCAGTCGGGGCAAACCGTTGCAGGCTGCGCAGCAGTACATCGAGGTTGCTGACGTTGGCACCTGCATAGTTGTTCCCATAACCGTAGAAGAAATCTGCAACGACGACATCCGGCGGCAGGCGTTTCAGGCTGCTCATGGCCTTGCGTTGCGTCCTGAAGGCCATGCGTTCGAAACCCAGTTCGGCGCTCAGTCCGGAAAGGTCCGGGTGGGCCGGTGATTCAATGATGTCGTACAGCAGGGGGCTGGACATGGCAACTAGGACGAACCACCGGGCGGGTGGTCCTTTCTCGACGAATCCTGTCGGCGGCGGTCGAGGTATTTCAAGGCCTGCATGGCGCCACCTATAGTGCCCACGAGAAACAGGATCACGATGAGTGCAATTTCCATGAATGATTCCGTAACCCGTTTCTGCAGGCTGGTGTTGGTTCGATCATAGCGGCCAACCGCTGGGCGACAAAGTCTCGGCTGCGATCCATTGTATCCGCGCGAGGCATTGCCGCTTTGCGAGAAAGTAAGGATAAGCGTCGTGGATTGTCTAGAATAGCGGACGTTTCCCACTTATGGAGATTGCAATGCGACCCGCAATTCTGTTGATTGGTTTTGCCTGCCTGGTTTCGGCTGCCTCGGTGAATGCCTCCGACCTGGAGAAGGAACAGCGCTGGGCCGATCAGGTCGTCGAGTCCCTGCTGGACGGGGAGGCCGTCTACCTGAACGACGGACGGGCCGATTTCCTGGCGATTGAAACCCCCAGCGCGACCGGCGATTCACGCAAGGCAGCCATCGTGATGCACGGGACCGGTGTGCACCCCAACTGGCCGAACGTGGTGTTGCCGCTGCGCGTGGGCCTCACCGAGTCGGGCTGGGACACGCTGTCCATCCAGATGCCGGTCCTGGCGAACGATGCCGAGCACGCGGATTACGCGGTCATTTATGACTGGGTGCCCGGTCGGATCGATGCGGCGGTCGCCTACCTGCGTGACAAGGGAATCGACAAGATCGTCCTGATCGCGCACAGCCAGGGTTCGACGATGACGGCCTACTACCTTAGTCAGGAGCACCTTCCGGTAGATGGGTTCGTCGCTATCGGCATGTCTGGCGGGATCCCCGATGGACCGATGGACACCCTGGCACATCTGCCAGGCCTGAAGATACCGATGCTCGATCTCTACGGCAGCGAGGACCTGCCGGAGGTGCTCAGCAGTGCCGGCGATCGTGCGACCCAGGCGACCAGGGCAGGAGACGACTATACCCAGCAGAAGGTCGATGGGGCAGACCACTTCTTCGAGGGTGAAGAGGTCGAACTGCTGGAGGCCGTCAACGGCTGGCTCGACCAGCGTTACTGAGGATCTGGCCGGGTGTGCGGTTGACCCGCTATCTGCAGGTCAACCGAGCACGGTCTTGAGTGCTTGCTCGATGCTTTTCATTGGTGCACCGGGCTCGATGTCCAGGCCGATCTGGCCGCACAGTCTTGTCAGCGAGAAGATACCGCAGATCTGGTGCTCCCCGCTGTCGTCCAGGACCAGGGCATGCCGGCGGCCGGCCTTGCGCAGGCTGTTCAGGACCTGCCCGGTGCTGGCCCGGTTGACGTCCTTCAGCTGCAGCACTTCGATCCGCCCGCGCAGGGTCATGATGTCCTGCACCAACAGTTCTTCCGGTTGTTCACCGGTCTTTGCGGCAATCTTTTCGGGGCGCCCGCTGTCGAGGTCGGTCACGGTCACGACACCCATAACCGCACCCGTCGAGCCCGTGACGAGCAACATGCGTACGCCGAGCTTCTTCATGCGTTCGCGCGTCGCCGCGAGCGTGTTGGTGCGTTCCACGGTCAGCGCGGTGACCTTGCGCAGATCGGTCATGGCCTGCAATGCCGGGCTGTCGACGCTCAGGCCGCCCGGAAAGCTCTGCTTTGGGCGGGCGTAGCCGGCACCCACCGGCATGCTGTGGAAGTTCAGGGCGGGGTATTGGTCACTCATTGGCGAGATTCCGCAAACGAAAGGCTGAGGATATAGCTTATTTGGCGGGACGTCAGCCGCGAGCCGCTGGTTTGCGGGAACCGTACAGGTCCCATCTTGCACGCTTCAATCATCAGCGGGTTCGGCTGGCCTGAGAACCGCATGGCAGCGCCGGCAATGGTACCGGGTGGCACCGCTGCACGTGCGCTTGTGGCGTGTTGTGCTGAGTTCATGATTGCTGCAGTCGCACCGGTAGGCCCAGCGGCGCTGCCGCTTCACCGCTGTGTCGTCCAGGCGGTAGTTGTGGCAGCGGCCGGCATCGGGGATCCCCAGGTAGGCCATGACTGCGCGCCATTCGGGGCCGTGCGGTCGGGTGCGCCCGTGGCAGGCGGCGGTGACCAGGTGGGCCACCTCGTGGGTGACCGTGGTGGCGAGGAAATCGGCCTGGTGCCGGTGTGCGATGTCGAGGTTGTAGCGCAGGAGAGGTCTTTCACCCTGGCGCCATTGCGCCTGTCCCGCCGCCTGGCCACGCAGGTCGAAGCGGATTATCGGGTCCGGGAGGCGAGCGCGGTGCGATGCGCAGAGCGGTTCGGCCTGGCGCAGGACCTGCAATGTGCGCTTTTCTATACGCCCGCGCGATGTCTCCGCCGAATTCGCTCATTTTAAAGTTATTAATATTCAGCAGGTTATCGCGTGTATCAAGAATAAAATTTAAATATATTGCTGATCGGGCGATAGGCCTTCCAAGTCCGACGCATCGGGTCATGGACCGGATCGGACCTTGCCGCCTCAGGGTCGGGCATCCGTGGGCTGTCGGCCGAGCTGCCGTTCGATGACGCCCCGGGATCAGCCGAAATGGCAGACGTAATGCAGGGTTTCGATTACCTCGATATCGAAACTGCTGTCTCCCGGTACCTCGAATTGTTGTCCCGTCTGCATAGTCGTGCCACCCGTTCTCGCCAGCGATCTTTACCCGGCATTTCCCCGCCGCGATCTGCATGATCTCCGGCGCAGCAGTGGAGAAATTGAGTGTCGACGGCAGGATGACGCCGACAGATTTGCGTGTTCCATCCGCTGTCTCGATCGTGTGGCTGATGCACTTGCCGTCGAAATAGACGTTTGCGTTCGGGAATACGGAGACGTTTGCAATCGGGTCCATTGGCGGCTCTCGGGTTTGGGTTGGTGGCTGTCGAACGGCTGACGCGGCCTTCAGTCCGCGATCAGCTGCAGGTATTCCATGCGGGTCGCCTGGTGTTCACGGAAGGTTCCGAGCATCACCGAGGTCTTCATGGTCGAGTTCTGTTTTTCGACCCCGCGCATCTTCATGCAAAGGTGTTCCGCCTCGATGGTGACTGCGACGCCGGCCGGTTCGATCACCGCCTTTATGGCGTCGGCGATCTGTACCGTGAGATTTTCCTGGATCTGCAGGCGCCGGGCGTACATGTCGACGATGCGGGCGATCTTGGACAGGCCAATGACCTTGCCGCGTGGCAGGTAGGCCACATGGGCCCGGCCGATGAATGGCAGCACGTGATGCTCGCAAAGCGAGTAGAGCTCGATATCCTTTACGATGATCATGTCGTCGTTGGTCGAGGAAAAGACCGCCTCATTGACCACCGTCGGCAGATCCATCTCATAACCACGGCACAGATAGGCCATGGCCTTGGCCGCCCGCTCCGGTGTCTTTATCAGGCCTTCCCTGTTGAGGTCTTCTCCCAGTCCTTCGATGATCCCCGCGTAGTGGGCCTCGATGTCTTTAATTTGCATGTGATTCCCAATGTCGGGTGTGCGGCGGGCTGCCTGCACCTTACTGTACCGGCCCGGCAGTACGGAATCCATGCTGCGTTTTCTGGGGTTGGATCCGCGTGCGGGGGTTGCCGTGGAGAACCCCGAACAGTTCACAGCATGACGGCGGCGAGGAAGAACACGACAGCGAAGACAAGCAGGACGATCGCGGATTGTTTCCAGTTGCCGTAGTTCAGATATGCCGCATTTCTGTGCGGCAACACGGCGGCGAGAATCGAACCGAGCAGGCTCAGACCGCCACCGACAAACAGGAACTTCTGCAACCATTCGCGCTTGATCCCGGATGAGCCGGAGACCGCGCCACCGATGGTCTCGAACTTGTTCGCCAATGCCGGTTCGAGATAAAGCAGTAGCAGCACACACAAAGCCGCACCGAAGCGCATCGCGGTAGCGTTCATGGCGGCTCCTTTCAATACCCTTTGCAACGGCTTGTGATCTCGAGTTGGCCCTCTTCCAGCCGCCGGGTTATCGCTTCGGCGGGCATGGGTCTGGCGTAAAAGAACCCCTGCAATTGATCGCACCCGTTCTCGCACAGAAAGCGGTGCTGCCGTTCGGTCTCAACGCCTTCCGCGACGACCTCGAGTCCGAGCGTGTGCGCCATCGCGATGATTGCCTTGACGATCTCCGCATCGTTCCCGTCATCGGGGAGTTCGCTGACGAATGAACGGTCGATCTTGAGCTTGCTGATGGGCAGAAACTTCAACTGGCTGAGCGAAGAGTGGCCGGTACCAAAATCGTCCATCGCAACCCGCATACCGAGTTGCTCGCGCATTTCGGTAAGCTGCTGCAGCGCGCGACCGCTGTCCTCCACGAGGAGGGTCTCCGTTACCTCGAATTCGAACCACGCGGGTGGAAAGCCGGTCCGATCGAAAATCGTCATCAGCGCGGTGACGCAATCGCCGCGCAGCTGGTAGGGCGAGAGATTGACGGCAAGGATGAACGGGAGGGATCCGCCCTCATGCCATTCCATCGCCTGCCTGCACGCCGTCTCCGTCACCCAGCATCCGAGCTGCCCGATCAGCCCGATTTCCTCGGCGATGGGGATGAACTCCTTGGGGGGGATCATCCCGTGTACGGGGTGCTGCCAGCGCAACAGGGCCTCGACTGCCACCAGGCGCCCGCCCGAAGCGGCGAACTGCGGCTGGTAATGCAGCAGGAACTGCTCTTTTGCCAGGGCGTCGCGCAATTCGTGTTCCAGCCCGAGGCGATGTTGGATCGCATGGGTCAATTCGGGCGCGTAAAAAGCGGGCCGGTTTCTCCCCAGGGACTTGGCCTGGTACATAGCAGCGTCCGCGTGTTTCAGCAGTGTTTCCGCGTCCTGCGCGTCTCCCGGGTAGAGGCTTATACCGATACTGGCCGTGGCGACGATCGGCTTGTCGCGCAGTACCAAGGGGTCGGCGATGCGCTCGATGATCCTGTCGGCGATGCGGTGGGCGGCATTGGCGTCCGGAACACCCTCGATCAGGACCACGAATTCATCCCCGCCGAGCCGGGCCACGGTATCGTCTTCGTGCACCGAACCCTGCAGGCGTTTTGAGATCTCCTGCAACAGTTCGTCGCCGGCCTGGTGGCCCAGGGAGTCGTTGATGTTCTTGAATCGATCGAGGTCGATGAACAGGAGGGCGAGTTGGTTCGAGTTTCTGTGGGCGCGCTGCAAGGCATGCTCGAGCCGGGCGTTCAACAGCAGGCGGTTGGGCAGATTGCACAATGCGTCGTGATGCGCGAGGTGCCACAGCTTGTGTTCGGATTCCTTGATGTCGGTGATGTCCGCGAACACCGAAACATAGGCGGTCAAGGCCCCACTGCCGGTGTGAACTGCCTTCACTGATACCCATTGCGGATAGATGTCACCGTTCTTGCGGCGATTCCAGATTTCGCCCCGCCATTCACCGTGTTCGTCCAGAGAACCGAAAAACTCCTGATAGAAGTCCGGTCCCTGGTATCCGGATTTGAGCAAGCGGGGATCCTTTCCGATCGCCTCGGCCGCAGAGTATCCGGTAATGCGTTCAAACCCCTGATTGACCTGGATGATACGGTGCTGGGCGTCGGTCACCATTACCGCCTCACGCATGTGCTCGAATGCGATCCCGGCGGTCATGAGGCGCTGCGCCTGGTCTTCGCGACCCAGGACTATCCCTGCCAGATAACTTCCGGTATCCAGCAGGCGTCTTTGGAACGGGTTGGGCGGCCGGCTTTCGAAACTGGTCAAGGCGAACGAGCCGATCAGATCATCTTCTGCGACCCGGATCGGTGTCGACCAGCAGGCGTGCAGATTGAACCGGTCGGCGACATCCAGCAGGCCGGACCAGCGCGGGTCGGTGCGGATGTCTTCGACGAACACCGGTTCACGGGTGAAAACCGCGGTGCCGCAGGAGCCGGCATTGGGGCCGGGTCGCAGCCCATTGAGCGCCGCGATCCCTTCCGCCGGGATGCTGGGTGCCGAACGCACGTCCAGGTGCCTTCGTGTCTGGTCCAGCAGCATGATGGTGCCGACGGAATTCGGCACCATCGCCTCGGACAACCGGCAGATCTGGTCGAGGATGTCGTCGGTGGCATGGCCGAGCGCAATCATCTCCAGGACGTCGCGTTGCAGTTGCAGCAGCTGCTCCAGTTCCCCGTTGGGTACCTGAACCTCGCTCTCGCCGGTTGTTTTTGTTTTGCTGGCTGATCTCATTCTGGCGGCATGTCCGCAGCGCTATTTGTCGTTTATCGGCTCCAAGCCGCCAAATTAAACGGGTACGGGCAAAAAAAGAAGCCGGTATCGGCATATTTTGACGTTGGCGGGGGCAGCGGCCGGCTACGGAAAAAGGCCAGCCCCGTTTCCGGGGTGGCCGAATGTTGCAGCTTTTCCTCTCGCGACATGGGTGTCGCTTGTTTCCCTGAGCACCCTACCGGATGAGGATCAGTAAAGAATCTGGCGTATGTCCGGGGACTCGGGCCACACGCTGCTCCAGCGTTGAGCATTGCCGATACGCTGCGATCCTGTCTGGCAGGGTTGCGAGATCGTCTGGCTCGCTGCGCACAAGGGACAGAGGTACCAAGTCTGGCGTGCGCGGCCCTCGGTAATGGAGTCAGTTTGCTGCATTTCGCTACGACAGTGGTTGCAACGCATGGAGATTCTCCGCAGTTCCTGGTTTTTCGCTTGGTTTCGGTCGGGCAGGGCCTGTTGGTCTGATGCCGTCGAGAATAAACGAAATTCGGCCCAAACCACAACATTTTGTGATTCTGCTTGGAGAAGAACCCAACATATTGTAAATCTTATGCTCTAGTATTCTATGGGAACCAACTGCAAGTGGCTGAGAATCCGGTGATTTTTTTGAGGTGCTGACCCCTGTCAGGTTGCCTGCACAGGGCAATGGTGCATTGCGAAAGCCACGCAGTGTCGGAGGATTGCCCCCGCCGCGGATTGGGTTGAGGAAGGCGCCGGGTTCAGTCTTCGATGAACGAACGTGCCACGGTATTCACGAGCGGGTCTGCGAGATACTGGAACAGCGTGCGTTCCCCGGTCTTGATAAAGACCTCTGCCGGCATGCCGGCGACCAGGGTCAGATCGTTTTCAGTAAGGTGCTCCAGCCCTTCCCTGGTTATCTCGACGACCGCCAGGTAATAGGGCGTCTGGGCCTGGTCGTTTTCATCGATGATGCTGTCCGCCGACA
>CAVWEI010000019.1:0-28483 GCA_963753845.1 uncultured Gammaproteobacteria bacterium | reverse complement strand
CCGCTTCAGCTCTCCAAAGGCATGCACCATGTCATCGTAAATGGAACCTTCTTGATTCGTGATGAGAAGCTGGATACCGAGGCATTGCCCGGCCGAGCAGTGAGGTCACCGATCCGCAATTGAAGAACGCCTTCAATCAATCGACTCAACATTGAATAAGGAACCATCATGAGTAATAACCAAACCAAACCTGCAGTCCAGGAAGTCCAGGACAACGTGGAAGCGAATCGATCCATGCTGATCGACTTCGCCGACAAGATATGGAACCTGGCCGAGCTGTCTCTGGAGGAAGAGAAATCTTCCGCCCTGTTCATCGAGGTTCTCAAACAGAACGGGTTCAAAATCGACAGCGTTGGCACCGCGAACATCCCCACCGCTTTCACCGCTTCCTTCGGTTCAGGGTCGCCCGTCATCGGCATCATGACCGAATATGATGCGCTGCCGGGCCTGGGCAACGAGCCGGTGGCGGAGAAGACGCCGCGAAAGGATGGCAACACCAGCGGTCACGGCTGTGGGCACAACCTGATCGGCGCTGGAGGCCTGGGTGCCGCCATTGCGCTGAAGGAGTGGATGGATAAGAACAAGATTCCCGGCACCTTGAGAGTTTTCGGGGCAGCCGCCGAGGAGTCGGAGGGCGCCAAAATCTATATGGCCCGCGATGGCGTATTCGACAATCTGGATGCTTGCCTGCACTGGCATCCCCTCAGTGTAACCACCCCCTGGCATGCAAAATGCGCCGCTGTGAATATGCTGCTGATCGACTTCAACGGCAAGACCGCCCACGCCGGCGCCGTGCCGTGGGAAGGGCGCAGCGCCCTGCATGCGGCGGAACTCTTCGCTCATGGCATTGCCCTCATGCGCGAACATCTGCATCCAACTGCTCGAACGCACTACATATACACAGACGGAGGGCTGGCCCCCAACGTCGTGATCGAGCATGCGCAAATCAAGTTGTTTATCCGCGATGTTAATCGCCCCCTTGTAGAAGCTACAACGGAATGGGTCAAACAGATGGCCAAAGGCGCGGCTATGGCCACGCAAACGGAAAGCAAGGCCCTGGTGTTCTGCGGCATGCATGATCTGCTCCCCAACAAACCGCTGGCCGACCGCATCTATGAACATGCGGTTCAAATTGGCCTCCCGGAATATACGGAGGAAGAACAAGCATTCGCCAAAAAATGCCAGGAAGCGACAGGTGCAAAACCAACCGGTATGTCGGATAAAATCATACCTCCTTTCGATGAGCCACCGGCACTTGGCGGCAGCACAGACGTGGGAGAGGTCAGCTATATGGCACCCACAATGGGGATGCTGGTGCAAACCTGCCCTGCCGGGAACAATGTGCACACCTGGCAAGCCACGGCCCTGCACGGCATGAGTATTGGTCACAAGGCCATGATCATGGCTGCTAAATCACTGGCCTCCCTGGGTGCTGATCTGTTTACTGATAGCGAACTGCTGGCCGCAGCACAAGCGGATTTCATGGAACGCAAGGGAGACTATGTGTTCAAGTCCCCCCTCGACCCGGAGATGAAACAACCCATGGGTTTATCGGAATCAAAGCATGAAGATCATGAAGGGCACGATGCCCACCTGGATGAACTTTCAAAGCATGCAACTAAGAAGTAGTAGTGGAGGGCAAATCAAATAGGGTAAACCCGATCCCGGTGACAATAGTCGCCGGGTTCCTCGGCGCGGGGAAGACGACGCTGCTCAACCACATCCTGACGGCGGAACATGGCCGGCGGATTGGCGTGCTGGTGAATGACTTCGGTTCCATTAACGTGGATGCCGAGTTGGTCAGCGAAGTTGAGGACGGCATGATGACGCTGGCCAATGGCTGCGTTTGCTGCGCCATTCGAGTCGACCTGATCCGGGCGGTCCTCAATTTGGCTGATCGTCCTGAACCACCCGAGCATATTGTCATTGAATGCAGCGGTGTCGCGGATCCGAAGAGCGTGTACGAGGCCTTTCTTGAGCAGGAAATCCGCAATATGGTACTTGTTGATGGTGTGCTGACGGTCGTGGACGCGGAGCAAGTGCTGGGCCTGCCAGAAAAGGAGGCCGATCTCGCTCGCGCTCAGGTGGCGGGTGCTGATCTCATCATTCTGAACAAAACAGACCTGGTCGATAGCACAGTGCTGAACAAGGTTGATGATTGGTTAAGTGCAATCAAACCCACCGTACAAATTCTCAAAACAACCCATTGCCAGGCGCCCATAGAGATTCTGCTTGGACTGGAACATCAGCAAGACACGGTAAGCAATGATCATGCATCGGTGCACCACCACCATCATGAGCTCGATTTCGAAACCTGGAGCTTCGAATCATACAATCCGCTTAGTCTGGTCCTTCTGCAGGATTTGCTGAATCACCTGCCCACGACCGTATTCCGTGCGAAGGGCTTTCTTTACACCACAGATAAACCAGCTGACCGGCTGCTGCTGCAAATGGTCGGCCGTCGCGCCGTTATTTCGGTTAATCGCCAGTGGCAGTCCGAACGACCACAAACCCGCCTGGTTTTCATCGCCAGAAGTGGAACCTGTGATTTTCCTGTGATCGAAAGAGCACTCAACAGTTGCACTGCACAGTCCGGGGGGAGAACAGAATGAACAGTCCTAACACATCGCCTTATCCCGGGTTTGTAGTTTCCGGTATGTGCGACCGACAGACCTTGCCTGGCCGGGGCAGGGTGAGTCCCTTTTGCAGCTGAGCGGGCCATGGTTCACTCCCGCGAAAATAAGGGACAGACCACCATTGCCTCGGATCGAAAACCGTGGTCTGTCCCCATTTATGCCACCATTTATGCCACTGCGCCTGGCTGTCGCTGGACCCTGAGGACAGCGAGCTCAAGGTAGTTCTCTCCTACCTCCTGGCTGCAATCGAAACCCACGTTCCTGATTCATGCCCCGAGACCCGGGCCTTGATCACGGCGACCAACCCGGCGCCGCACATGTGATACTCAAGTCGCAGGCCGAAGTTGATGATAGCGTCGCGGTAGCGGATGTCGACCCTGCGGTTGTTGGCTTGAACGAGGATTTAGGCAGGGCTCGCGAAGAACTCGAGCGTTCGAAGGCCGCGGCGTCCGAGAGTTGGGCGACTTTCGAGTGTTCAAAAGGCCCACAGCAGAGAAAAACAGGACTGACGAGTTCATCGCGAGCCGAGAATGATGGCAGATAATTTGGTCGTGGCGCGTGTCAAAGGTACTGACCAGAATGCATTGAATCGGCTGTTCGAGGTGCCACCGGCGGATACGATGGGCAAGGGTATCTACCAATTTACCCGTCACCGCCTGGTATCTTTCGCGATCTTGATCATCATCTCTTTTATTTTGTCCGTGTCACTGGTACTGGACGCGGCGATCAGCGCGTTTGACCTGTCACTGGCTGCGTGGCTGGGGCAATTTTCTCACACAATGGTAGTTATCGACTCTCTCCTGGTCGAGTTACTTACGATGACCCTGCTGTTTGCACTCATGTTCCGCTATCTGCCCGATGTCAGATTGAAGTGGCGTGACACCTGGATCGGCGCTTTGCTGACCGCGGCATTGTTTTCGTTTGGCGAGTACCTGATCGGGTATCTTATCGGCAGCAACGAGATCGCCACTCTCTACGATGCGGCGGGCAGTATCCTGGTACTCATGCTTTGGGTGTTCTATGCCTCAGCGATACTTTTTTTGGGGGCCAGCTTTACCTGCAGCCGTGCCCAAGTGCTAGGCCATCAAGTAGCGGCTGTCAAAAAGGGGAGCTGATGCATTATCAGGGTGCAGTGAAAGTGCACCGGCGCGTTGCAGCACTACTCACTGTCCTGCTCTTCGCTCCTTCAGGGCCGGCAGGGTCGGAGGAAATGCGCGGGCTGCTGGTGATGGGCCACGAGGCGCGCAGCCTGCAACCCTGTAACGATGACCGGACCCTGTGGGTGAGCGCACGCGGTGCACTGCAACAACAGCTGACTGCAGCGGTGCACCAGCTGACCACGCGCCCCTACAAAGAGGTCTATGCCGAGCTCGATGGCGAGCTCGCCACGGCGCCGGCAGGCGAATTTGCCAAAGACTACGATGGGACTGTCGAGGTCCGCGAGGTGCGGTTTGTTTCGAAGCAGGGTATTGATGCCTGCCGACGCGAGCGCAAGCTGGTCAGGCCAGGTGCGGCCCCGGTCGTCGCGCCTACGACCTATGTGTTCGTATGCAACGACAACCTGGCGCACACGGTCCGCGCCAGCGCGGCCGAGGCGTGGGTATTCCAACACGCGGGGACGCGCCGACTGCCCGCCATCCCGGCGCCGCGGGGGAGCAGGTACTCCGATGGCATCTTGGAACTCTGGATCGACGGCGAGCGGGCGCAGTTCAACGAGAGCGGCGGTCCGCACAGGTCCTGCCGTAACGACCCGCGCCGCGCCGTTTGGGAGCGGGCCAAGCTCGATGGCGCGGACTTTCGTGCGGTGGGCAACGAGCCGGGCTGGAGCCTGGAGATCCTGGCGGGAACTCGCTTGGTGCTGCTCGCCGATTACGGTGCCACCCGGCTCGAGCTGCCGTTGCCTGAACCCACAGTGGACCACGCAACTCGCCGCACCCGGTGGGATGCCGGTGAGATCCGCCTGGAGGTGATCGGGCGACCGTGCCGCGATTCCATGAGCGGTGAATCATTCGAGACTGAAGTGATCGTGCTCTGGCAGGGACCGACGCTCAGAGGATGCGGGCGTGCGCTGCACTGAGTGCAGCATTTCACGCGGGTAGAGAGTTCGGCGCGACGTGTTCATGCGTTTTATCGTTCTGGCCACCCGGTTGGCTATGAGCCTTGGGCTAGACGGTTGAAACGGGTTAGGTGAAGCGGTGCCTTCGACAGCAGATTGCGGGTAAACCGGCGCCGTGGCGATGCAGGTTCAGCGACCTTCTCAATCAAATACTACCCGCAGAGCGGGTAGTATGATGAAAGCCCCCAGAGGGGGCTCGATACTCAAAGCCCCGCCAACCTCATCTGCTCTTGGCGTTTCTCTTCCCGTTCCTGATTCTTGATATATTCACGAATCATCTGCTCGTCCAAGCCAACGGTACTCACGCAATACCCTCTGGCCCAAAAATGACGCCCTGTGAAGTTCCTTTTCACCTGCAAATAATCCCTGAATATCCGAATCGCAGACTTCCCCTTCAGAAAACCGATCGTATTCGCCACACTGAACTTGGGCGGAATCATCAGCAACATGTGGATATGGTCGCTCATCGCATATCCCTCCACCAACTCCACCCCATGCTGGCGGCACAACTCTCTCAATATCCCACCTATGTCCTTCCTCAACGTGCCGTAAATCGATTTCTTTCGGTACTTCGGCACGAATACCACGTGGTATTTGCAATAATGCTTAACGTGAGCTTGGCTTTGCCACTCTCTCATAATGGCCTCCTAAAGAACTTGCCGGTTCATGGAGGCCATTATTCTCCCCGCACGCTGGAACGGCAGAGCCACTTCGAGTCTCACCGCCAGAGGCGGTGGTTTACCAAGATTTAATTATGGCCTGCTCATTCTGACGTTGGCATCAAATGGCCAGACAGGCTGATCGGAAGGCCGGAGAATCGACTGGGCCAGATGTCAACCGCGACGGCATCAAGTTGCTCAACGTTTCGTTATTCAAGGATTTCACAATGAAACTCAAACATCCCATAGGAATTTTACCCTGCGTCGTGAGTGCGCTTGTGGCAAGTGCTTTTTTTGCCCAACAGGCCAGCGCTGACGATGCCAGTGAACTCGCAAAGAAGCTGCAAAATCCAATTGCCGCCCTGATCAGCGTGCCGGTAAAGCTGGACTGGGACACCGGTATCGGATCTGCAGATTCGGACCGTTCCACCTACGTCATTCAGCCGGTCATCCCGATCTCGCTGAACGATGAGTGGAATGTCATCTCGCGCACGATCCTGCCGGTCTATATCGACGCGGAGTCGCCGGTAGCTGGTGGCAGTGATTTCTCGGGCAATGGCGATATCCTGCAGAGCCTCTTTTTCTCACCCAAGGCACCGACGGCTGGTGGTTGGATCTGGGGTGCTGGCCCGGTGTTTTCGTTGCCCACCGCTGGCGACGATGCCCTCGGCACGGAAAAGTTCAGTGTCGGACCGACCGCCATCTTGTTGAGGCAGGAGAACGGCTGGACCTACGGTGGACTGGTCAACCATCTCTGGTCGGTCGCCGGCGACGATGACCGTGACGATGTCAGCGCCACCTTTCTCCAGCCGTTCCTTTCCTACACCACAAAATCGAGCACGACCTTTGGGATAAATACCGAGTCCAGCTACAACTGGGAGGCGGAGGAGTGGACCGTCCCGGTCAACCTGACGGTCAGTCAGTTGGTGAAGATCGGTAAGCGCCCGCTCAGTCTGCAGCTTGGTTATCGCAAATATCTCGACACCCCGACCGGCGGGCCGGACTGGGGGATCAGATTCCAGGTGACCTTCCTGTTCCCGAAGTGAGGGGATACGGGGTAGGGGGTATATGCGAAACGTTTTCGACAACCTCTGGATCCTGGTTGGCGTGAAATGGCCAGAACTCGGCGCCGGTGTTCTCTAGTCTGGCAATCCTAGGGTGTAGGACTGCTGTTTCCGCCTGGCATGACTGTCGCCGCGCCGAAACGTCTGCCTGTCAAACGTCTCGGTGACTGGATGTATTCAGCAGAAAAAAATTCAATTGTTACCAGTAAGGAGATTCATCATGCGAGTAAACCATTTGGCCTGCCTGATCAGTGCCGCCTGCCTGACCATGGGGTTGGCTTCGATTGCAGCGGCCCAGCCGTCCAGCTACAAGATGACCACCGATATCCCCGTGTCGATCACGACGCCGGACCAGGTAGAGACATCCATTGGGAAGCTAGGGTTCTTCGACGGCGTACCCAACAAGGGCACCGTTGCGGCAGTCTATGACTATGTCGATCGCGCCCGTGCCGTTGATGTGTTCATCAACTTGGTGCCGGCGGTCTCCATGTATCACCTGCGCCAGGGCATGCGGGACATCGGCCTGACCGAATCCAACCAGATCCTGATTGCGGAAAACATGCCGGATTCCAATCCATTGGTGCTTACCTGGAACAACACCTCGCTCTACACCTGGGGTTTTCTGGATCTGAAGAAAGACGGTCCGACGGTCGTCGAACTGCCGCCTGGGGTGCTGGGCGTGTTCAACGATATGTACTTCCGCTACATGAGTGACATCGGCGCGGCCGGTCCCGACAAAGGCAAGGGCGGCAAGTACCTGGTGTTGCCGCCCGGCTATGACGGCGACGTGCCTGATGGTTATTTCGTCGTCAAGTCCCAGACCTACGGCGTCTGGAACTTCATGCGCGGCTACGTCAAGAAAGGGGCGAAAGAAGCGACCGATCGCATCAAGGGCCACCTGAAGGTCTACCCACTGGCCAAGCGGGACAACCCGCCGAAGACCGTGTTCACCAACATGTCCGGGCTGGCGGATTTGAAGACCATTCCGCCCAACGACTTCAGCTTCTATGAAAGCCTCAACAACTTGATTCAGGAGGAACCGATCGATTTCCTCGATCCTGTCACACGCGGTCAGATCGCCGCCATCGGCATCGTCAAGGGCAAGCCGTTCAAGCCTGATGATCGGATGAAGAAGATCCTCACCGACGCGGTCGCCCTCGGTAACGCCTATGCGCGAGCCAATACCGTTTACCCCCGTGATCCCGGGCACCGCGTCTACAAAGGTACCGACAGCGAGTGGGTCATGGCATTTGCCGACAAGGATACCTACTTCCTGAAGGACGGCGCACGTCGATTCGATTCGCGCCTGTGGATGCACTACAACGCAGTGGTCGTCACGCCCGCCATGGCGGTGACCAAACCGGGCGCCGGATCGGACTACCTCATCGCTGGTCTCGATTCGAAACACCAGGCCCCCGATGGCGCCAAGACCTACAAGCTCCATGTTCCGCCCAATGTGCCGGTCAAGGACAACTGGTCGGTGACCATCTACGACACCCAGACCCGTTCCATGCTGCAGACCGATCAGAAGTTTGCGGGCATCAACAGCCTGGGTGAGGGGCTGAAACAGAACGCGGATGGATCATATGATGTGATCTTTGCACCGAAACTGCCCAATGGTGTCGATGAGCGTAACTGGATCCAGACAATCCCCGGAAAGAGCTGGTTCATTCTCTTCCGTGCCTACGGCCCGCTGGAGCCATGGCTTGACAAGACCTGGCGGCCGAGTGAACTCGAGTTGGTCGAATAAGCGGGATTGCTGACTGGTTCAGGGTAGTGGCGAATAGACTTCGCCGCTTCACCTTTTTGCGGGGTGGGGGAAAGCAGGGAATGAGCGACCAACGACGTCTTGAGAGTTTCAGAAACTCAGGAGACAAAGCGGATCATCCCGGCGGCAGAGGACGGGATGGGGCGGGCCTCTGCGATCCGGCAATCCCGGGTGCCAGGCCGGAATCTTTCACGTCCGGGCTTGTCGTCTTGCTACTGCTTGTGCTGTTCGCCGGCCCGGCCGTTGCAAAAAATCCTCTTTTACCGATCGATACCTCGAGTCCGCGGGCGACGATGCAGAGCTTCCTTGCCCTCACCGAAGCGGCGGCGGATCGCTATCAGGTGTACCGCGATTCGCCCAGTCGGACCTCGCAGCAGGCCCTTGAGCAGATCGATAACAAGGTGGAGCGCCTGTTCGATCTCAGCGAAACCGCTCCCGCCAACCGCAAGCAGGTGGCGAGCGACACCTTCTATCTGCTTTGGGACGTTATCGCACGCCAGCGTTTGCCGAAGCTTGCGGATATCCCCGATGGTTCCGCTGAGCAGACCGCCCCGGATGCGCCTGAACCATTGACGCGCTGGCGCATACCCCATACCGAGATCAGCATTGTGCGAATCGCCGAAGGCCCTTATGCCGGCGAATACCGATTCAGCGCAGGCACGGTAAAGAATGCCCGCCGTTTCTATGAGATGGCGCGGGAAATACCCTATGTGAGCCAGGTGCACATAAAGGACGTGCATCGAATCAATGAGTTGATAACGGGCTGGATGATCCCGATGACATGGGTGGAGTCGCTGCCCGAGTGGGCAAACTACCCGCTGTCTGGCCAGGTGCTATGGAAGTGGCTGGCCATTCTGGTCCTGTTGGGGCTCGCGCTGGGCATCCTGCTCGTGGTCTATCGATGGTCGCATAAAAAGGACTTAAGCGGTTCTTTCGGCTCATACCTGCGCTACATGAGCGCACCATTGACACTGCTCACTCTTTTGCCGCTGATAGATTATTTCGCACGCGGACAGGTCTATTTGACGGGTACTGGCGCCGATCTGTTGCAGTCGTTGGCGTTTCTGTCCTATGGCATCACGCTGGTCTGGGTCGTGTGGCTGACCGCCAACCAGGTGGCCGAAATGATTATCGCCTCGCCCCACATCAAGGCTGAAAGCCTGGATGCCTCGCTGTTGCGACTGGTTGCCCGCACCGTCGGTGTCGTGGCTGCGCTGGTACTTCTTTTCAAGATGCTGGACCAAATGGGCGTGCCGGTCGCCGGTCTGGTTACCGGTGCAGGCGTGGGTGGTATCGCGATCGCGCTTGCCGCCAAGAGCACGCTGGAAAACTTCATGGGCGCGCTCAATCTGTTTGCGGACCGACCGGTCCGCGTCGGCGATCTGTGTCGCTATGACGATGATGTCACACCGGGCTGGCGGCCGATCGGCAGGATCGAGTCCATCGGCCTGCGCTCCACCAAGGTAAGGCATCTCGACCGCAGCCTGATCACTATCCCAAACGCCGATTTCGCCCAGCTGAAAATCGTCAACTTCAATGGGTGTGACCGCATGTTGCTGACCGCCACGCTGGGCCTGCGCTACGAGACCACCGACGACCAGCTGCGCTTCCTGCTGGCCAACCTGCGCGAACTACTGCATGCCCACCCGAAGGTCATTCACACCGCGGATGACCCGGTGCGCGTGCGCTTCGTCGGCTTCGGCGATTTCTCGCTGAACGTTGCGATCCGCGTGTACATCAGAACCCAGACCCGCAATGAGTTCCTCGCCATTCAGGAAGACATCCTGCTGCGCGCCAAGAAACTGGTCGAACAGGCCGGAACCGGTTTCGCCTTCCCCTCGAGCACCGTCTATCTCGGCCGCGACGGCGGGCTCGATCAAGAACGTCAGCAGGCAGCGGAGAAGCAGGTTCGGGAATGGGCCTCGGCACATGCCCTGCCGTTTCCCGATCTTGCAGAGGATTATCGACGGTCGATTACCGACACCCTTGATTATCCGCCGGAGGGCTCGCCTGGAGCGGACACGGGGTAGCAGAAATCCGTGGGGCCTTCATGGTGGATCTTTCGCACAGTAGCCTGAGCAGGGGGCGGAGTTTCATGGGAATGCCAACGGCGATTGTCTACGAACCGTTCTCTTCCACCTCCGACCCCCATCGATCATGGTGTTTACTTTGCGGTGGCCTTGCCGTGCGTCTCGTCCAGACGCGCACGGATCAGCCCAGCCCAGTAGTCCATCGCCAGTTTGGTATATTCCCACTTGGAGTAGGCCTTGATGTAGCCAGAGACGCCGGCCGTAACGCCTTTCTCCCAGTCATACTTTTTGCCCAGGCGGGTCTCGATGTAGGCGGCAAGCTGGTTACTGCTGACGCTGTCCAGCGCCTCGAACTCGACCGATGCCTCACCGGTGAAGGGGGTGGCGCCGACTTCCTTCGTTACGGCACCGGCGCCGGCTTCGCCAACCCACAGGAAGGGCACGACCAGGCTGGTCACCGATGCCTCGGGCTTGTTCGGCACGATGTCGGTGACCGCAATGCGCAGGCGAAGCACGTCCGGCCCCGGCTCGGCCACCATGGGGTAGGCATCGCCAACCGCCTTCTCGATGGCCCCGTAGAAATAGTCGGTCAACTGTTTCAGTTCTTCCGGATCGATGCCCTTGTACTCGCTGTCGTCTTTGAACCAGATCTTGATCCGGTCGACCAGCAGCTTGTTGTATTTGCCGAAGTCTGCCGCTGGATCTTCATATCGGTAGGCGCCGTCGTCACCGGTGCTTGGGATCTTCGAATAGTCGGTCAGGAATCCCTTGGTCTGGTACGCACCGAACATGGGGCCCTGGGTCGCGGATTCTGCCAAAGTGGCGGCGGGTGAGGCGAGGGCGGCGCCCAGCGCCACAGCGGTAAGCAGTTTTGTCATTTGCATGTTGAGCGTTCCTGGTTGTATGGCGACAAGGTTGAGAGTGAAATCGGATGACCGCGGCAAACCGATGCCGGCAGACCAAGCCTGGGATGACTGTACCGAAAAGGCCAAGAAATTCTGGCCAATCCGCGCCAAATGTGTTGAACCGAGTGAAATAAAGGGGAGACAAGCTGGATCGATCCGGGCGATTGGCGTGAAATGGCTGGTATGTTTGGGTGATGGTGGCCTATCGTCCAAGTGTGAAATTCTGACGGAGGGGTTGTTGGTGTCCAAACTTCTAGGCCTCGGGCTGGCGTTGCTGCTCCTGTCGGGATGCTCATCCTATGGCGTAATCAGCAACAAGCCCGCGAGCGCTGCCGAATCGCAGCAGCCCTATTCGATCAAGGAACTGAGTGGCCGCAGGGGTAGCGGTGATATTGCACTGATGCTCGCGTTCTCTGGCGGTGGGACGCGGGCCGCCGCACTGGCCTACGGGGTGCTGCAGGAGCTTCGCGACACCACCGTGGTGATCGACGGGCAACCCCGCCGACTGCTCGACGAAGTCGATACGATCAGCTCGGTCTCCGGTGGGAGCTTTACGTCTGCGTATTACGGCCTCTACGGTGAGCGTATCTTCGAGGACTTCGAAGACGTATTTCTCCGGCGCGACGTCCAGGGCACGCTGATGCGCTCGCTGTTTAACCCGCTGGAGTGGTTCCGCTCCACCGGGCGCACCGAGTTGGCGGTGAAGTACTATGAAGAGGTTGTGTTCCAGGGCGCGACCTTTGCCGATATGACGCGCAGCGGCGGGCCCCTGGTACTCATCAATGCATCCGACCTGGGCTATGGGGTGCGTTTTTCGTTCGTGCAGGAGTACTTCAACCTGCTGTGTTCGGACATTTCCCCGTTCCCGGTGGCGAGGGCAGTGACTGCGTCTTCTGCGGTCCCGGTGGTGTTCAATCCGGTGGTGGTCGAGAATTATCAGGACTGCAAGCAGACCTTACCCGGCTGGCTGACGGAGGCGCAGCAGCGGGTCGAGCGGGATCCCCAGTTGACCGAGGTAGTCGATGGTCTGAAGAGCTATTTCAATAAGGAGAATCGTCAATACGCCCACTTCGTGGATGGGGGTATCACCGACAACCTGGGGTTGCGTGCCATCTACGAAGTCGTTGAAATCTCGGGCGGCGTGAAGGTGTTCGTCGAGAAGAGGGGTCGCAAATCGCCGCGTCAGATGGTGATCATCTCGGTCAATGCCTCTACCGACGTCGAGCCGGAGATGGACAAGAGCAACAAACAGCCGTCGCTGGCTGAAACCATCGGTGCGGTGACCGACATTCAACTGCATCATTACAACACAGCGACCCTGAGCCTGATGGACAACAGCCTGAAACGCTGGGCGCAGGAGCTGTCGACACCGGCCAAGCCGGTTAAAGCCCATTTCATTCAGGTTGCCTTTGCTGACGTTCCGCACCCCAAGCAACTGGCGTATTTCAACCGTATCCCCACCAGCTTCGACCTCACCGGCGAACAGGTGGACAGGCTGATCGCCACCGGTCGCGAGCTGTTGCGCAACAACCCGGACTTCCAGGGCTTTCTGACGGAACTGGGCCGCTAGGCTGGTTGGTGCGATTGGCGTGAATTGGCCAGTCTTGTCCTGTGATTAGCGCTAGTTTGAATTTATCGCCTCCGAGGCGATGGCGTCCTTGTGAGGATCAAAGGTGCAAGAGGAAAGGAAAATGATTCGATTGACAGGCAGAACTCGCGCGACCGTTATCTCGTTGTGTATCGGCGCGCTCTGCGTGCCGGTTGCCCATGCAGCAGACATCGACCCGGCCGCCGACCGCATACTCAAATCGATGTCTGAGTATCTGGGCAACGCAAAGGCGTTCAGCATGAATGCGGATATCGACTTCGAAGTGGTGCTGCGCGATGGTCAGAAACTGCAGCTCAGTGCCTCGGCCGAGGCGGCGGTGCAGCGGCCCAACAAGCTGCATATCCATCGCAGAGGGCTGATCGCGGATGCCGATGTGGTTTTCGACGGCGAGATGCTGACGCTGAATGGCCGGGATCTGAATGTCTATGCCCAGACCCCGGTATCGGGAACGATCGACGATGCGATCCTGGCCTATGAACTGGAGACGGGTGTTCCAGCACCTGGGGGAGACCTGCTGTTCGCGGACCCCTACCAAAGGCTGTCGGAGGGGGTCAAAAGCAGTTCTTATATCGGCACCACCTACGTCGATGGTGTCGAGTGTCACCATCTGGCATTCCGTGAGGACGAGGTCGACTGGCAGATCTGGATCCAGAGCGGCGATCAGCCGCTGCCGATGAAGTATGTCATCACCACCAAGTGGCACACCGCTGCGCCGCAATACGAATTGCGCCTGCGTGACTGGAACACAAGCCCGCAGATCAGCGCAGCAAAATTCGATTTCTTGCCGCCCGACGGTGCGGTGCGCCTGGACGATATGGCGCTCAATGAACTGGGCGGGTTTTCCACTGCAGCAGGAGGACAGGGACAATGAACGGTCTTATGCAAAAAGGTTTGTTTGCCGGTGCAGCCCTGGTCTGTGCGGTCGCGCTGGAGATTTCTCTCAGCCCCGGGGTATTTATTCAAGACGCCGAGGCGCGGATCGGCCGGCCCCTGACACCGGTCAGCGTGGCGGGTGTCGCGCGCCGCACGACACGGCGCACCATTGCCCGGTCGACGGCCTATGTGGCGGTACTGCCGGCCGGCTGCCAGACGGTCATCGTCGAAGGGGTCTCGCTGCATCAGTGCGGTGGTACCTACTACCAGCCCTCGGGCACCCAATACGTCATCGTCAACGTCAACTAGGGTCAATGATATGAAATATTTAACACATGTGATTGCGACCGCATTGGCCGCCTCGGCAGCCACGGGGATCGCAGCGGCAGAAGGCGCCGCAACCACCAAGACGCTGTGTGCGATCACCAGCACCCTGACCTGTGACGTCGCCGGTTGCGTCCGTGGCCCGGCCAACGCCGTCAATCTGCCGGTGTTTGTCAGCATCGACACAGAGAACAATGTGGTCGAGACGGCACGAGAGGGCGGCGACCGGCGCACGTCCAAGATCTCGAGCACGCGGACCCAGGGCGACACCCTGGTGCTGCTGGGCGGCGAACTCGAACGCGGCTGGAGTGCGACCGTAGACCAGGTGAGCGGTAATTTCACCGGTACCGTTGCGGATAACGGCGTCGGTTACATCATTTTTGGATCGTGCCTTGCGTACTGACGTCGCCCGCTCTGACGTGGGAGAGGGTCTGTCGAGGCCACGTTCATCGGATCTGGAGAAGGGCTATGGGATGTAAAGCGACAATCATTGGCATGCTTTCGGTTGGGATGCTTTCGGCCGCCTGCCTGCTGCCGGCCGCGAGTCATGCAAGAGAGGTGGTGGAAGATACCGTTACCGGCGCGGCGAAGGGCGCGGTCATTGGCGCTATCGCCGGTGACGCGGGCAAGGGTGCCGCCGCCGGTGCGGTTGGCGGCGCGCTGTTTGGCGGCATGACCAAGGAGCCTGGCAAAGGCACCTCGGCCGGCGAAGACCTGGTCAGAGGCGCGGCCAAGGGCGCGATTATCGGCGGTATCGCCGGCGATGCCGGCAAGGGTGCGGCCGCGGGCGCCGCCGGCAGCATGCTGATGGGCGGGATCAGACGCAACCGCTGACCGGATATCATGGGGCATACCTTGTCGCTTTTGCGTACCCGCAGTGCACTTGCGTATGTTCTCGACCGCCTTCATGCAGAAAAGTACACCTTCGCGAAAGGTCGTTTTTTAAATGCACCCGCCATGGGGCAGAGAGAGGTAATGCAGAATGTTTCAGTCGGTTTTTTATAGGGGCCTGGTGGCCGGGATGCTTGCGCTGATGATGCCGTTGGCACAGGCGGCCGGTGAGTCGGGTGATGAATCGTGGCAGTTCGACGGTGCTGTCTATCTCTGGGGTGCCGGCATCGGCGGTACCTCTGCGGCCGGGGACGACATCGACATTTCGTTCAGCGATCTGATCGATAACCTCGATATGGCCTTC
This sequence comes from uncultured Gammaproteobacteria bacterium, assembly GCA_963753845.1. Lineage (GTDB taxonomy): Bacteria > Pseudomonadota > Gammaproteobacteria > Chromatiales > Chromatiaceae > Thiosocius. The sequence continues at coordinate 13,304 of CAVWEI010000019.1, read as the reverse complement.
ATGGGGTCGCTGGAGGCGCGCAAGGACAAATGGACCTTGCTGGCCGATGTCATTTATCTGGACGTCTCGGACGGTCAGACCAGCACCGCCAACCTGATAAACCGGCCGGTCACGGCCAAACTCGATGTGGGTCTCAAGTCGTGGATCGTCACAGCCGCTGCTGCCTATGCGGTCCACGAGACGGAGAGCACCCGGCTGAGCCTGTTGGCCGGTGGTCGATACCTGTACCTGGACGCGGATCTGGATTTCAAGATTTCCGCGGTTGGCCCGTTTGGCCCCTGGCAGGAGAAGTATTCGGATTCAGGACACGTGTTGGATGGCATCGTCGGCCTGCGGGGCAGGACCGAACTCAGTGACAAGTGGTACCTGACCTATTACGCCGATATAGGCGGGGGTGATTCCGACCTCACCTGGCAGGCCCTGGCGGGGATCAATTACCGTTTCAGCAAGGTCGATGCCGCGTTTGGCTACCGCTACCTCAAATGGGAACTCAACGATCAAGCCTTCGATGATCTGGATATCAGTGGTCCCTATGCGGGGGTGAGGTTCAGTTTTTGAACAGCTGTGCAGCCGCGGCAAGCGCAAACTTCAGAGAGCGGAGTCTTGTCCATGCGAGGTATGCAACGCGTCGAGTGAAGCCAGGATTGCGGTGGCCCTAGCCGCCGCGTCGCGTCGGTTGCTTACGTTGAGTTTTTGATAAAGGTTCTTCAGGTGTGACTTCACCGTCTCGGGTGAGACGAACAGCTTGGCGGCAATTTCCTTGTTCTGCAGTCGTTGCGCCAACAGCGCGAGGATATCGAGCTCGCGCCTGGTGAGGGGTTCGGTGGTCCGGCCTCTGCCGGGTTCAGACCTGGCGGCAGGAGCAATCGGGTGTTGCTGCTTGGTGGCCTGAAACCTGTCGATCAGGCGGTTCACGAAATCGGTGAGACCCTTCTTGTCTGCGAGGCGCTCGAGCAACTCGATCATGGGCTGGCCGAGCTCGACAAACGGGAACATGAAGTCGCTCTTTTCCGCAAGGGTCAAGGCCCGCGCCAGCACGGCCAGTGCATCTTCGAGCTTTTGCTGTTTCTTGTAAGCGACGGCCTGTAGCGCGAGGATGCCGATGAGGTGGAAGTTGTTGTGTAGAGCCTCGGATAATTCTACGTACTCGTGCAGGCGTTGTTGCGCTTTGTCGAGGTTGGCAGATGATCCCTCGCTGATCAACGCCCGGCAACGGCTTACGCACGGAATCTCGAGCCACCAGAGCATCGCCTTTTCTTCGGGCGGCGCGCTCGACTCAAGCCAACGCCGGGTGGGCGCGGCCCGCCCCTGCAGGATCGCAAGTCTCACCTCGACGGAGTCGAGCAGCGCCCAGAACTGGGGATCATCGAGGGAGGCGACGTAGTCGCGGAGCATATGCGATGTTGCCTCGGCGTCGTCGGGGCGTCCAAGGGCCTGATAGGCGAGTATGAGGCCGGCGATCGAGTCCAGCGCGGCCCTCTGGTGGTGAATGAAGCGGTTGGAGACAGATCGTTCCAGGAACTCGACGGCCGTATCCAGCTCGTACCGGCTCAGATGGACCAGGCCCTGAAGATAGTCGTGCCACGCCTCGGCGTAGGCGTAGCGGTTCCTGTCGACCACCATCTTGAGTCGTTGGTTCGCTATCCCGGCTGCGGGCAGATCGGCAGATATCAGGTGGATAAACACGTAGCTGACCAGCAGACGGGTCTTCCTCAGTTCGTTCGGCGACTGATACGACTCGAGCGACTCGCTCAGGCTACCAAGCGCCCGCTTCTTGCGCCCGACCATCTGGCTCGACAATGCGAAGATTATTTCGCTCTGAGCCCGCGCCTCGCCGAACGAGACAGGAACCCGTTCAAGCGCCTCCTCGATATGCTGCAGACTGCTGGTGCCCTCACCGAGAAAGAAGAGGATGTAACCTCGCATCAACGAGATTTCTCCACGTAATGCCCGCTCGTCTGTGTTGTCACCCAGCATGGATTCGACGTGTTCGAGTATCGGTGGGACGCCCTCGAATCGGAATCGGAGAAAAAGAATCCACACCTGAGCCATCAGGAGTCCCACGCGTTGCTGTACGAGCGCTTCCGGCAGGCGCGCGAGCCATTTCTCCAGGTCGTACCATCGGTCCGTGTCGAGAACATGCTGACGATTGCGCTCGACGATCTGCGCCGCGCGCCCGGAGTCCCCGGCTGCGAGGGCATGGCTGAGCGCCTCGTCGATGAGAGTCTTTGACTCGAACCACTCGCTGGCGCGCACGTGGAGCTGCGCAATCGCCTCGGGCGTCATATGACGCTCCAATTGATTCTGCAGCAGATGCTGGAAAAGATGGTGATAGCGAAACCACTCGCCCTGCGAATCCAGCGGGATGACAAACAGATTGCTCTCTCTCAGCAGTTCGATGAAGCGGCCGCCAACGAGTTCGCTGGATGCGGTGCCATTGTCTTGCGCACATATCGCATCACATAGCGGTGCACAGAAGCGGTCGAGTATGGCGCTCTTCAGCAGCCAGTCGCGCAGCGCTGCCGGCTGGTTATTGATCACTTCATGGACCAGGTAATCTTGCGCCTGTGTGAACCCCGCCACTCAAGTGCCTCAACAACCTCTCCGGATCTTTGACCCGGCTCATCGCCAGGGTCACCAAGCGCAGTCCGACCGCCCAGCCTTCCAACTCCTGCTCAAGGCTTTCGATCGCCTTATCGCTCAGACCTTGTTTCACGTGCTGCCGCAGCATTGACCGGGTTTCCTCCCGGCTGAAGCGTAGATCCTGCATGCGTAACTCGTTCAGCTGGCCCTGGGCGCGCAGGTTGACCAGATGCAGCGCGGGATCGCGCCGGCAGACGATCACCAGGTGCAGCGGTAACGGCGGACGGGCCAGCAGCTGGCCGAGCAGGTCATTGACCGGGGACGAGGCATGGATGCGGTGGTAGTCATCCAGCACCAGGAGGAAAGGCTGTTCGAGCGCATCCAGTTCGTTGGCCAGGATTGCCGCGACGACGCCTGACCGGGGGCAGTGAAGGCTGCGTTGCTGAGGCCCTCGCTTTGCTCGCACGCATCCGCGAAGATGCTTTTTACGGCGGCGACGAAATAGCCCAGAAACTGGCGAATTTCACTGTCAGCCTCATCCAGCGAGAGCCAGGCGCTGGGCCAATCGGCGTTTTCCAGCCAGTTGCTGACCAGCATGCTCTTGCCATATCCGGCCGGGGCCGAGACCAGCGTCAGCGGCCGCACGCGCCCGGTTTCGAGTCTTTCCAGGAGCCTGACCCGCGGCACCAGATCCGACGGCGGCGATGGGCGATGCAGCTTGGTTAGTAGAATGCCCGCCGCTGCGCCCGAATCTTGCGTTGCTCCCTCCATGGCCATCGCTTCCACATAGGCCGAGACCACGGTCGCGGTGATCGCGCTGCTCAGGTACATCTCGCCGCGCATCACCGCGTGGATTGCCTTAACCAGTTCCTCGGGTGCGCTCTCCTTGAGCAGATAGCCGGTCGCGCCGGCATCGAGCATGTCGTCGACGAAGCGCTTGCTGGAGTGGATGGAAAGGGCGATGACCTTGCTGTCTGGCGAATCGGCGCGGATCTGCCGCGTGGCATCGATGCCGCTGAGCCCGGGCATGCTGATGTCCATGATCACGACGGCGGGTTGCAGCGCCTGCACCTGGGCGATCGCCTCCTCGCCGTCGCCGGCCTCGCCGACGACCGCAATATCCGCCTCTGCGGCCAGGAGCGCGGCCAAGCCCTTGCGCAGCAGGGCATGGTCATCAACGATAAGGATGTCGATCTGTCTGCTCATGCCAGGGCTTCCGGTTTCCGGGCCTGGAGCGGCAGGTGCAGGCTCGCCCTGCAACCGCCACCAGGCTGTGAGACGAGCACCAGTCTACCGCCCAGGTCGGTCATGCGCTCATGGATACTGAACAGGCCGAATCCCTTTTCGCCGTCTACCCGATTTAGCGTTGTGGCCGGATCAAAGCCGATCCCGTCGTCCTGAATGATGACGACCAGCTCGCCGTCCTCTTGCTCCAGCCATATGGTCAGGGCACTCGCCTGGGCATGCTTGATCACGTTGGTGATCAGCTCCCGCGCGTTGCGAAACATGATCGCCCGCTGGTCGGTGTCGAGAATCAGCGGTCTGGTGTGATCGAATACCTCAACGTCCAGCCCATGCCGGCCGCTGGCCTGTTCCTCGCTCCAGTCCGCTATCGCCGCCCCAAGGCCCAGTTCATCCAACGCAGGGGAGCTCAGTTCGAAGATCAGGTGCCGGGTTTCCCGAATTGCGCGCAGCAGGGATTGCGAGATGTCCTCGAGCTGCGCCGCCAGCGGCTCCTCGGCCGGCAGGCCCTTGCGCGCGGCCGCCAGTTGCAGGCGGGTCAGGGCGAGCAACTGACCGACATCATCGTGCAGGTCCGCGGCGATGCGCCGGCGTTCGCGTTCCTCGGCGAGGGTGAGCTGGCCCGCCAGGGACTTGAGCCGCTGCTGGTATTCCTGAAGCCGCTGGTCCAGTTGCTTGCGCTCACTGATATCGCTCTGGTAGCCGTACCAGACGATGCTGCCATCCAGCATCTTTTGTGGTGTCGAGCGCCCCTCGGCCCAGATCGTCCGCCCGGAGGGGTGCACTACCCGATATTCCTGGTGCCATTCTGCCAGGGCCTTGGCCGAGCTGGCGATCGATGCAAGGACGCGTTCGATATCGTCCGGATGAATGGCATCAAAGATGGGCGCGGCATCATCCGCCACCGCCGCGCTGGTGACGCCATATACCCTCTCCAGATTGCCGCTGACGTACTCCAAGTGAGAACTGCCGTCGGGCCGCTGTCGATACTGGTAGATGAAGCCGGGGAAGTTCGCGGCAATCCTCTGCAGGCGGTTGAAAAGCTCATCACGCTCTGCCGCGTACAGCTTGCTTTCGGTTACGTCGGACTGCGAACCCCAGATTCGAACCAGGTGACCGTTCTCGATCACACCTTTCATGTTGACCAGAAACCATTTTTCTTCGCCGAGGCGGGTGATCTCACGGCTGGGCTCGGTGGATCTGTCGATGTAGCCCGAGCGGATGAATTGCTGCATATACTGATGCAGGTCGCTATCATTGGTTTCAAAGCTCTCGGGGGCCCACAGCGCTGTTATAGGTTGCCCGAGAAATGCCTCCCTGGCCAAGCCGTAGTCCTGCGCACAGGCCTCACTGATGTCCTTGATGACGCCCTCTCTGAAGATCCTGTCGACCTGCTCGTCGACAGGTAGTTCGATCGGTATCGGTGTTTTGAACTCGAGCCAGGCGACCGTGCTGATATTCTCGGTGAAGAAGGCCCGGTATTGCTCCTCTGCCCGCCGACGCTCGGTGACATCCGTATGGACGCCGATCATTCGGGATCGCGCCCCGTCCGGGCCTGCTTCCAGAACTCTGCCCTTGGCGTTGATCCAGCGGTAGCTGCCGTCGCTGTGACGCAGACGAAATTCGGCCTCGTAGCGCTCATGCCGTTTGGAGACCGTCTCTGCAATGGTCTTTAGCGTGGCCTCCCGATCGTCAGGATGCAGGAGCGCTTCGAATGTCTCGAAGGCATGCGGCATGGCGTCGGGTGTGTAGCCCAGCATGGTGAACCAGACCGGGTCCAGGTACACCTCGCCCGTCTGAGGGTTCCACTCCCACAGGCCGGTCTCGGTGCCTTCCATTGCCGCACGCAGGCGCGACTCGCTGACTTGTAGGCGTTGCTTGGCATCATGTTTTGCTGCGATCTGGCGGCGCATGCGTCGGATGGTAAGCAGGGCCGCTACCAGCAGGAGCAAGGCGATGGACGCGGCGGCCGCGGAGCCGTAGAAAAACACCTGTTCTCTGGGAAAAACACCCCCCGGCGCGAGATTCAACCAGCGGTTTCTCAAGCTCTGGTGTTCGCTTTCGTTCATGGCGCCCTGTGCCTTCTCGATCAGCGATGCAAGCACTGGCCGGTCCCTGCGCTTCAGCAGTCGGTCGATGGCATAGTCCTTATCGGCCGGTGCGCGCAAGGACTCGGCGGGCAGGGCGATGACAGGGCACAGCATCAGCGCACCTGCGAGAGCGGCGACCTTGCAGCGGTGGGCAGCGGATATGTGGCTGTGCATCTCGGCGTGTTGGGCGCCGTATTTCCGCGAGACCTGACTCATGCCTCGAGTATACCGGTCAACGCCGTGTTGGCTTCCTTCCGTTCAGAGCCGGGGGGCTACCCCCGTTGACACGGACACTTCCAAAAAGAGGCACAATGTGCCGAAGGAGTGTTCATGTCCAAGGGAATAAGTTCAGCTTACGGCAAGGTATGACGAACCCTCGACAGACCAGGCGTATCGCCTTGCCGTTGTCTTTACGAAAATCAGCAATTGTTTTGAAGTTCGGCGCCAGGTGGCCCATCAACCACATCAGCTCGACGTTGCGTTGGCTTTCCCGCTCCAACCGACGGCTCGACTGAATGGAGTTCAGATAACCGTAAACGTAGAGCTTGAGCATCGTGGTCGGATCATAGGTGGGCCGCCCCGTGGCTTTCGGCTCGGTTCGAAAGCCGAGGCCGGTAAGATCGAGCTCGTCGATGAACACATCAACCACGCGAACCGCGCTGTCTTCCGCGATGTAGTCATCCAGCCGCTCAGAAAATAACGTACTCTGGAATCAGTTCTCGCCCTTGATGAAATCCGTCGTCGCACTATCCCTCGGTCGGATTGAGCGATCATAACAACTACCATGTTTTCACCCAGTCTGGGTCAAGTCCTGCCTCTCGGGCAATCAGAAAGCTGCCGTTGAGGAAGATTTCCCGGCCTATGTCCGTAACCAATTCATAGCTGAAGTGGCCCCCTCGAAGCATCAGCGACTGCTTTGGCCGAAATCTGGACGATCACCGGACCTAGGATGAATTCTCACTCGAGTCGCTTTGCGATCAAATTGCCAGCCTTTTCAGATGTCTGCAATGCGCATGGAGCCGCCGGTCGGCAGGCACCCAGCGACCGGCCGCTCCTGGCCGGTTGCTGTCATTCCGGCGGCAGGCGCAGGGGTATCAGAAAACTTTACAGTTACCTGCGGCCGACTGCTTCCCGAATGACGGCTACTGTTAAGGGTTCATCGGATGCCTGCCCTCAGCTGGAGGCCTACCGGTACTCACCGAGGTTCAGTGGGCAGGCGTCGGATAAGCCTCGAGGGAGGAAACCGCGGGATGCAGCGTGGGAGTTGCGGTAGACCGCCTGGCTATGGGGATTTGAATCGCCGCTCGTTGGCCTGAGCTATCGATAAGGTCGGTCATCCAGGCACTACCATCACTGAGAGAGTCGTTGGCCGCCCTGTCACGCCAGATCCGATGCCTGCATCGCATGCAAAAATGCACGTTTCGACGGCATGGCACAAACGCTGCCCGTATCGGCACAGGCCGATAACGATAGGGACGGCAAATGCGGTGGGCGCAAGTGCTCATGCGGCAACGCGCTGTTGCGGTGGCGCACGGATCGGTTGTCCGCGCACCAGGGTCTCGATGATGATCATCGGTGCGCCACAGTCCGGGCAGACGTAGGTCGGCTGTCCGGACTCGGTCATGGCATCGTCGGCACTTGCCGGGTCATCGATGTCCGCGGGCACGTTCAGCAGTTCCCGCGCGCGTGCCAGATTCTCCCTGCGCCCGGCATTGGCGATCAGGCCGTAGTGACGGATGCGGTGGAATCTGCAGGGCAGGACATGCAGCAGGAAACGGCGCATGAATTCGCCGGTGCTCAGCGTCATGGTCTTGTACTTGGTCTTGCCCTTGGCGCGGTAGTCCTTCCACTTGAAGGTGACGCCGCGCTCATTCAGTGCGACGAGCCGGCTGTTGGCGATCGCCACACGGTGGGTATAACGGGCGAGATAGGCCAGCACGGCGGCAGGGCCGGCAAACGGGCGCTTGGCATAGACCACCCACTCGCATTTCCGCAGTGGTGCGAGCCACTCGCGAAAGGCTGCCGGCTCGCTCAATGCGGCATCGTCACCAAAGAATCGCAGCTGGCCGGCCGCATGGGCCTTGGCGAGTGCCTCGAGGAAGCGGCGTCGAAACAGCCGCGAGAGTACCCGTACCGGCAGAAAGAAACCCGGCCTGCAGGCGATCCAGCGTTGCCCGTCGGGTGACAGACCACCACCGGGGACGATCCCATGCACATGTGGATGATGGGTCAGCGCCGAGCCCCAGGTGTGCAGGACCAGGGTCAGCCCGATGCGCGCCCCCAGATGCCGCGGATCGGCAGCAATGGTGTGCAGGGTCTCGGCCGCAATCTGAAACAGCAGACCGTAGATAACCGCCTTGTTGGTATAGGCGATCGCACTGATCGGCGCCGGCAGGGTAAAGACGACGTGGTAGTACTCGACCGGTAGCAGGTCGACCTGACGGGCCTCGAGCCAGCGCCGGGCCGCGCTGGCCTGGCATTTTGGACAATGGCGGTCGCGGCAGGAATTGTAGGCGATTTGGGTGTACTCACAGGCCGGACACGCCAGCACATGCCCACCGAGTGCCGCGCTGCGGCACTGCTCGATCGCCGACATGACCTTGAGCTGGCCCAGGCTGAGATGCCCGTGCTGAGCCTGTCGCCACGCCGGCCCGTGGGCACGGAAGATATCCGCGACCTCCAGGCGAGGACGAGACACGCCCGCGACTTAACCGGACGGCCGGATCTCCAGATATTCCAGTGGGCCCTTGACCTCACGTAAGAGCTTGGCCGCAACCTGGCTGTAACGGGCGGTATTCTCGAGCTTCATGTGCCCAAGCAGCACCTGGATCACGCGGATATCCTCGTGGTGCTCAAGCAGATGTGTGGCAAAGGCATGACGTAGAGAATGCAGCGATACCGCCTTGTCGATCTCGGCAGCCTTGCGCGCAAAGTGGAAGGCGCGGTTGAGCTGGCGTGTCGATAAGGGATTCACGGGGTTTTGTCCCGGAAACAACCAGCCGCCGGGTAGTAGCTGCCGATGCACCTGGGCATGTCGCCACCAGGTGCGTAACAACTCGAGCAATGTGGGTGAGAGCATCGCATAGCGATCCCGTTTTCCCTTGCCCTGCTCGACGCGAATGACCATACGCTCGCTGTCGATGTCACTGGCGGTGAGATGAACGACCTCGTTGGCACGCAGACCTGCGCCGTAGGCCACACCAAGGGCGGCCTGATACTTGGGGCCGCCGGCGGCTTGCAGCAGGTGGGTTACCTCCTCGAGACTCAGGATGACCGGCAGCTTGCGCGGCTCGTGCACGTGGCTCATCTTCGTCATTACCGCGGGGCGTTCAAGGGTGGTTTCGAAGAAAAACTTCAATCCTGAGATGGTGGCGTTCAGGCTGCCACTTGAGATTCCCTGCTCGACCAGGTGCAGCTGATACCGTCTTAAATCCTCCGCATTCGCCGTATCGGGCGCGCGACCCAGAAACCCGGCGAAGCGCCGCACCGTGCGGATATAGCCGGTCTGTGTCTTCGGTGAGAGTTTGCGCAGCCGCATGTCGTCGATCATGCGCTGGCGTAACGGGCTGACGGTTTGAGTCGATTGAGTCATCGGACTGCTCCTGTCTCAGAACGAGGCGGATTGCCTCATTCCTTAACATAGGAAACAGCGCGGCTGTCTCAGGGAACCACCGGGCTCAGGTCGGAGCACCCACTACCGCGCGAGCGGTTTCGTCCTGTGGCCAGGTTGCGGAAGAAGAATGGTTGACCTCACGCCGCGAACGGATTGCCGCTGATACAGTGGGAGACTCCAGGCGCTGCGAAACGGAGTAAATCCAAGGATGCGCGGACAACAATACCAACGTCTCCTTCACACAATCGCCGAGGTATGCCAGCCGCCTCCGACCCTACGACCCGATCACTCGTATTGGGCAACGACACTACAAGCGTTCGCATTTCAGCTCGCCGAGGGCCGCGCGCAGGATTTCCTGTTCCAGTGACGGCGACGGCTGCCAGCGACCACCCTGGGCAACGAAGCGGCTACCGGCGTCGACCACTGTCGTTTCCTTCGTCACCGTTCGAGGTATCACGCGATCCATGACCAGTTCCGCCAGCGCCGCGTTCTGGCTTATGAACTTGGAGCGGTCCAACCGCCCTTCTGCATCGAATCCGAGCATCTCGTAGACAAGCCGAACGACTGCGTAGGGCGCCCGATCACGAACCTCCACGATGGCCTCGGCCATGCGCACGCGCTGGCCGGCGAAGCGCTCCAGGCGATGGCTGTCCGGGTCATCGACCATGCGGGAGAACTTTGCACTCGCCAACCGGTACAGGGTGTCGTCCGGACCGAGGATGAATGTGCGGGGCGAGTAGGTCACGGTGCGATTTCTTTCGCGGCGCAGAGATTGCTTTTAGCGGCAGCGCCACTGAACTTGCCGCGAAACGTGGTTGTCATTGTCTGACCTCGGCAAATAGTTATCCTGATGAGGTACAAGTCTACCAATTGTGCGAATGGCGGCTATGTGGCGCAAATTTGAATGCGTGCAACCGGCCATAACCGGGCGTTCGAGGTTGCATCGGTGAGCCATCACAAAAATGCAGTGAGCGGACATTGCAGTTGTGCGCTGCAATAGGCGGTTGTCGACCCATTGTCGACGTTCGGATCGGCTTCAGCGATTAGTAGACATCTACTCTATACAGCTACACTTGGAATACGCCGAGCGCATCAAGTATGTTCTCTTGTTGGATTGCGTAGAGACTTGATGGCAATTCAAAGTGCAATCCTTCGAGGGAGAGAAACTTTTGGTTGACGTAAGTCAGCTAGAGCTGGTGACAAAAGATGTTGCCAAATGGAACGAATGGCGGGAGGAAAACCCCGCCGTAGACGTGGACCTCTTAGAGGCGGACCTCAAAGGGGTGAACCTCTCCAAGGCGAATCTCAGCTATGCGGACCTCCGTAATGCGAACCTGAGCGGGGCGAACCTCAGCGAGGCGGACCTCCACAGGGCAAACCTCAACCATGCGGACCTCCCCAATGCGGTCCTCAACGATGCGGATCTCTACGAGGTGGACCTCTGGGCAGCGAACCTCCGCGGAGCGGATCTCCGCCGGGCGAACTTGTGCGGGGCGAGACTGAACGGGGCGGACCTCCGTACCGCGAAACTCAGCGGGGCGGACCTCCGCTCGGCGTCCTTCATTAATACGAATCTCAAAAATGCAGACCTGACGGGCTGTCGTGTCTACGGGGCCTCGGTTTGGGATGTACAGACTAACAAGAAGACAATGCAATCAGGATTGATCATCAGTCGGTACACCGCACCGAAGGTCATGGTTGACGACCTCGAGGTGGCCCAGTTCATATACTTGCTCCTGAACCGCAAGAAGTTGCGCAACGTCCTGAACGCGATGACGGAGAAGGGCGTGCTGATTCTCGGTCGGTTTGGAGGTGGTGGGCTTGCAGTATTGCAGGCAGTCGCAGCGAGAATCCGCGAATTGGGCTACCTACCGATGCTATTCGACTTCGAATCGAGCGAGAGCAGGGATTTCACCGAGACCGTGATAACACTGGTAGGTCTATCTCGTTTTGTGATCGCAGACCTGAGCGGGCCATCCGTGCTGAAAGAACTGGAGGCCACCGTGCCGGACTTCGAAGTACCATTCATTCCCATCATCGAGAAAAGCCGCCAACCGCCGTCCGTGACTACCGACCTCACCAAGTACGGGTGGTTCCGGTGGCCGCCTGTCATCTTTGCCAATAGAGACCGGCTAATCGAGATGTTGCCAGCAGAGGTAATCGCTCCTGCCGAGGAAATCGGGAAAAAGAGGCAGGAACGGCGAGCCAAGCTGTTTCCCAACATGAAATGACAGGTAATGGGCGGTTGCACGCATCCGGCCATAAGCGGGCACCCAAACCTAACTTCCGCACGGGCTGCATTCTGGATAAGACCGGACACCACTTAACGCCGGGCTTTGAGTGAGCGGCGCGGCCGCGATATAGCCATCGATCCTGATCGATGAGTAAGATGTACACACGACAACGGTTTTGAAAGTTGAGGAGTTGCACTATGGATGGCTCTCATTTCCGCCTAGCGGCCATCGTGATACTCCCTGTCGTGCTGCTAGCCGGTGGTTGCGACGGCTGGCAAAGGGGAGATCCGGCAGCGCGGGGTGGTGTCGCTGGCGACGGCCCGGTCGATTCTTCCTTGGTGGCCAAGGAACGTCTGGGCAGGTTGCTGTTTTTCGACAAGAACCTGTCGACGCCACCGGGCCAGGCCTGCGTGAGCTGCCACGCGCCGCACGTCGCCTTCGCCGACCCCGAAACGGGCCTGCCGGTCTCCAGGGGCGCGATTGCCGGCCGGTATGGCAATCGAAACGACATGCCGGTGTCCTATGCCGCCTTCGTGCCAGCTTTGCACCATGACGAGAAGGAAGGTATCTGGGTGGGTGGCCTGTTCTGGGACGGCCGGGTGAACTCGCTGGCCGAACAGGCAAAGGGTCCGCCACTGAATCCTCTGGAGATGGCCAATCCGCACATCTCGGCGATCGCCGAGAAATTGCGCGGACTGAGCTATGCTGCGCTGTTGACCGAAGTCTACGGGCCCGATGCCCTGAGCGATCCCGAGCAGGCCTATGACCACATGGCGGATGCCATCGGGGCCTTCGAGAAGACCGCCGAGGTGAACCCGTTTAGCTCCAAGTACGACCACTGGCTGCGGGGTCAGGCAGAACTGAGCGAGCAGGAGCTGCGCGGCCTGCAGATTTTCGAAGCCGAAGACAAGGGTAACTGCGCGGCCTGTCACCCGAGCCGATCGACCGAGGACGGCCGGCCGCCGCTGTTCACCGACTTCAGCTACGACAATCTGGGAACGCCGCGCAATCCGGAAAACCCCTTCTATGCACTCCCGGCGGAGCTCAATCCGGACGGCTTCGCCTTCATCGACCGGGGGCTGGGTGAGACGGTCAAGGATCCCGCACAAGACGGAAAATTCCGCGTACCGACGCTGCGCAATGTGGCCATTACGCCCCCCTATATGCACAACGGCGTGTTCAAGACGCTGTTTAGCGTGATCTCCTTCTACAACACGCGCGATGTTGCAAGTTGGCCGGCCCCGGAGGTGGCGGAGAACGTAAACCGGGAAGAACTGGGGAACCTTGGGCTAACGACCCCGGAGGTCGAGGATCTGGTGGCGTTCCTAAAGACCCTGAGCGACGGTTGGCAGGAGCCCTAAGGGGGCAAACCAGAATTGCTCTGGGTCAGGTTTGGTTGGCCAGATTCCTACCGCGACGGCGCAACAGATGTCATCTTCCAGCCGCTGGACTTCATCGCCCGGCCCACTAGGTGACGCGGGAACTCTCGTTTCGCATCGCATAGCGGACGCCGCCACGCATGACTCGATCGGCAGCAAAGGG
>CAVWEI010000018.1:0-22984 GCA_963753845.1 uncultured Gammaproteobacteria bacterium | reverse complement strand
CCCGTGACGGCGGTATCCTCAAAGAGGCCACCGGGACGGGTGATCTGGGAGAGATGATCCGACAAGGTCTGCTGAAAGTGCCGGGTGTAAGCCGTGTCGCGTGCACTGGGCTGCGCATAGTCCGCCACGGCCTTGCGGAAACCCTGCAGGCTCGGCTCGTCCTGGACATACACCTGCAAGATCCACGGGGCATCGTCCTCTTCGGGAATGGCATCGGTCAATGCGGTCTGGATCGCATCGCGCAGCTGCGTCATGAATTTCAGGGTGCGCGCCTCGGTACCGGCCGGGGTCAGCTCGAACAGGGCGCCGACACTGATCCCATCCTCCAGCAGAAAGGTACGGCTCGCTGGGTTGTACTCCATCCACGGCAGAAGATCCGTAAACGACGGCGGGCGTTCGTACAGCTGCCTGACCTGTTTCGTGGTGACCGGGGATCTTTCAGATTGATCTTCATTTCCTGGCCAATGATTTTTGCTTTGTAAAGCTCACCGGCGAGCACCGGCTGACTGGCTCGGAACCTCACCCGGAAGTGCATATTCCACTTGCTCATACATCGGAAAGGCCGTGGTATAGCCGGGCACCGGTGCCCGGGCGGCACCTGCCAGGTGCGGGAACACGTACATCACCAGTGTGGGATTCGGCAGGCGTGGGAACAGGACATCGATCTCGTTGAAGGCCTCCCGGGTGTAGCCGCGCAGGTCGGCCTCCCCCGTTGCGATGGGCCGGCTCCCCAGCTCCCCGCGGACGATCTGTGGATCACGGGCATTCATCTCCTCGACATGCGCCTCATAGATGGCCTTCATCGAAGGGCCGTCCTGCGGCAGCACGGCATCCTTGGTACTGGCGCAACCGGCCAGTACCAGACTAATCAAGCCGAGTGCGGCGATACGGGCCAAAGGCTGTTTCATGCGTCAGTTTCCTGCCGGTAGGATCGAGATCGATGGGAAGTTCATGGTCGACGTGAATGGCAATGCGGGTGCCGGCCGGCACGAAGACCGCATCGAAGCTCTGGGACTGGCGCTCCAGCAGCCACTTCGAGACCTCCTCGCTGCCGCCAGAGACGGTCTTGCCCAGCACGAAGGCGCCGGTATCGCCGGTGACATTGCCGGTCACACTGCCGGCATCACTCACGACCGAGGTCGTCTGGGCACTCGCTGCCGCTTCCGCGGCGGCCTGGATAGCCATCACGCCGATGCGCTGGGTCAGGAATGCGGGCGCATTGGTCTTGCGTTCCCCCGTGATGCAGGGAATGCCCTGCTCATCGGAGATCCAGCCCAGCGGCTTGTCCGCGCCGCCCTGATTGCCCCGGTCATCATCAGAGATCGTGCGGATGGTGCCGTCTTCAAAGACAAAGGTGACTGAGTCAAGACGGCCGGTCACACACGAGAGCGTCCAGTCACCAATAGCGGTGCCGCTCCACACCATGCCAGACACGCCGGGCACCGTGAGCCCGTTCGCCGCCAGGTTGTCCGCCCCCGTGATCACTTTGAAGGGCATTGGGTCGCGCACCTGTCCCTGCACCGGCACCCGGCCGACCAAGGCGGTCATGGCGGTCGAACCGATCAGGGTGGCATTACGGGGAACCGTATAGACGGGATTGACAGTCGTAAACTCCCGGGTGAGGTCGCGGGTCTTGTCACTCGCCAACGCCAGTGCGCTGCCACTGGACTGGCCCACCCGCTTCAACAGGCCAATACCGTTGGCGCCGGATGCAGGGTCATCGACAACATCCAGTGGATCGATCCAGATCAGGCTATCGGTGGGTACAGCACCCTCGCCGATGCCGTCGAGGCCCAGGCCCACCGGAATATCACTGCCACCCTGCGTGGGCTGACGTTGAGAAAGTGACTGGGACAGTGCGTCCATGCGTGCCGTCAGGGACGAGAGCACACCGGCATCGATCCGGTCGCGCGCGCCCTGGTCCTTCTCCCGGGAGAGCAGCTCACGCTTGACGCGGGTCGCGACGTTGTCCTCAATCTGGTGACGGCTGGCCAACAGATCACGATTCTCTTTACGCAACTGGTCATTGTCCTTGCGTAACGCCTGTACTTCCGTGGTCATGGCCGCAACGTTGGCCGTCAGCGTCTTGATCGTATCGGCGGGGCTATCGGCATCGGGCGCCGGCGCCTGGGGCACGGCCTCCAGAACGAGTGCATCTTCTCGTTCGCCGGTACAGGACTTCAGCGTAACGAAGGCCAGCATCAGCACCACGGCGCCGGCAAGCAGGGGTAGGAGTCGGTTAGAGGTTGCAATCGCCATGGAAAACCCTAGCGCGAGACTTCAAATGGCCGGGCCGAGATCAGGTAGACGGCCGTGGTATCGGCCTCATCGCCCTTGGGCAACAGACGATGGTGTTGAAAGGACGCGGTCAACCAGGCACCCCGCAGGTCACGCGGATCCAGGGTCTGCGCCTGCTCGGTGCGGTTGGTTAGCTTGACGGCCGTGAGATAGAGTCCGTTGGCCCGCCACGCCACCAATGGCGTTGCCTCTATCGCGCCGCCATGGAGCAGATCGACCGTATCTCTTGAGACCGGGACTCGGACAATGCCGGGGCGTTCCTTGATCAGGCGCGTCGGTGCATAGAGTTGTTGGGCCGCGAAGCGGGTCAGTTGGATGTAACCCGGCTGGGCTTGGCCGACCTTATCGCCGGCAGCAGCGGACTCTTTGCTCGGGCTTTGATCGTCCGTGACGTAGATTTGAAGGGGGTGGCTTGGCCCGCCCTCCTCAGCGGCTGTGACATCGAACAGGTAGATGCGCCCACTATCGCGTTCGCGCACCATAAGTCGGTTGGAACCGAAGGGCGCGTGCGCCAACAGATAGACCATGCCGTTGACACTTTGTGTACGCAGCAGTCCCTGAACGGACGCCGGCACACCCACCCTCACCGCGGCGGGAAATTCGATGCGCTGTTCCTGACCGACCGTGAGTTCAAGTCGGATCGGTGCTTTCTTCCACTCGATCCGTTCAAGGGTGTCAGTCTCGGCATGGACCAGCGACTGCAGCAATAGTAGAACCACGCCCAGCCAAGTGGCGATGATGTGATGGATAGGCTTGGTTTCTCGCATACGTTGCCCCTGCTCCTGCTAGTTTTCTTGCTCGGCGTCTGCACCCAGTTCCGACGCTTCCAGCCGACGTGGCCCCTCACTGGCAAAGCCGTCCAGCGCCAACCCCCAGGGATTGGCTTCCGGATCGACAGAGAGACTCACGATCCGCAGCGGATAGCGAATGGCGGTCTTCTTCACGGTCATGCCCTTCACCGACTCGAACAGATCGAGATCCAGCCAGACCACCCACACACCCGGTGCGAGCACATCAACCCGGCGTTCTTCATAGCCATGCCCGGCGATCTCATGCACACCCCGCACCCGGTAGGCCAACTCGCCCTGCCGCCCTTTCAGCGCCAGATCCGCCATGAGTTCCGCTCGGTAACGCGGCGTCACATAGGGCGAGATCCGGAAGATGGCCCTGCCATAGTCCTTGGCCCCATCGTCGGGCCAACGGTTGAGCTGCTGGAAGATATAGAAGGCAAAGGCGTACACATTGGCGGCCGGCACCTCATTGACCGAGAGTGCCGCCCCGGAGCGCAGATCCGGGGGCACATGTACCGTCAGTTGCTTCGGCGCCTGACTCCAGCCGAACCAGAGGGCCAGGATCACGATGAACTGGGCGCCAATAACGACCCATAACGAACGCAGGTGGGCGCGGACGTTATCGATCTCGGTGCGGTAACGTCGCATACCGGGTCCTCCCAATATCCCAGGCGCCGGTGCGCCGGATGAACGGCGAGCGGCGCAGACCATGGTCAGACGGCCAGATAGCGATCTGTTGCTGGTAATAGCCATCCGGGCGGCCGCGCTTAAGCCGCTGAAACAGGCTGGCCATCACAATGACCGTCCCCACCACCCCGACACCGGCCATGCCGAATCCCATGGTGACCGCACCCATCAAACCCGCCAGGAGGAGGCTAACGGGTAACCAGATGAGCGCGGCCACACCCACGATGATGCCCAATTCCGACGACGAGCAGCCCTTGAAGATTGCCGGCTCCGCATTGAGCCGGTCGGCCAGAATGTCGTCGCGGTCGGACATCGGTTAGATGACGCCCGCAGCTTCAGTGAGCAGGTAGCTGGCAAAGATCAACACAATCGCACCGACAATGCCCAACACGCCGACTTCGGCCCACTCCGCCTTGCCTTGACGGGCCTCGTTGAACTTGGCAAACCCGAGATAGGCGATCCACAGAAAGCCGAGCACAGCGATCGCCAGCCCCAGGACCAGCCCGCCATCCTTGATGTAACCCGAAATGAGTGCGATCCAGTCACCGGCTGCAGGCGCGGTACTGGGTGCTACCGGGGTTGGCAACGCCGCCCACACGGATTGACCTGCCGACATCGCCAACAGCCCGACTGCCGTTACGATCTGTTTTACTGTTTTCTTCATCATTACTTTCTCTCCGAGGTAACGGGGCTGCCCCCTGCTATGAATACCGGGGACGCCCCCGAACCCCTGCCGTAACGGCTGATGGCCACTACCGCAGATAAAAACCCAAAACCATGAGGACGATGCTGGCGCGCAACGTGCTCCAAACTACGTCGAACAAAACGACTTGCCCGCTCTGCCAGGCACGGAAGGTGCCCAGCGTTACCCAGATGACCCATATGAAGGCGAGTACCAGGACGACCGACGCGATGCCCGTCAGCAGGGTTGCCGGCGTAAAACCGGAGCCCGCCTGAAATGCCGTGTTCTGTGCTGCCGTCATGACCGATCATCAACGGCGGTAGTCGCCCCGCAACGGCGGGAAAGTCCTGGGCTCTGCACGCGGGGCATCGATGTGTTCCTGGACCCCGAGCCGAATCCGATCGAGATCCTGGCGTAGCCATTCATACTGAAATCGAACGCGGGCATCCGGATTGGCTTGCGCCGAGGCCTCCGTTATCAGTGGCTGGATCGCCTGGAGCTCGTGAATGACTCTAGCCAGTGCCGCCCGCTCACCGCCTGAGTCAGCAATGGCAAACTGAACCGGCAGCGCAGTGCCGAGCAGACCGAGAATCAGTACTTGGGTAATTCGCATCGATGTCCTCCCCGTTTTGCGCATGAGGCGCATGGTGGGAAATCCGGAGAGGACTAGCTATGGAAAATCAATTCAAACTGTTGCTTGGTTTCTTATCGAACTACTACAAACTATCTGTGTAATGGCTCAGACTCAACCTGACTGACAGTCTCAGAAGTAATCGAAACTTAGACGCCCCCGTTTCCCGTAAGCGGACCGTCGGCGCCCCGGAACTGAATACGTGCGATCGACCATTTCTGCCGGTCGGATCACACCAAGGGAATGTCCGTTCCGTAACATGACCTGCCGGTGGAGATTCGACCCGGCAGCGACTGCAATGGGGTGGTCACCGGACATAGGCCTGGAAATCCGTCGAGCGGCGGCTTTTCGATTCCCCATCCGGCCGTTGTCGACCCACTGCTGCTGGTCAGATCATTCGCACGACCGACAGCAATTCCGCAAGACCGGACCTTGCGTACCGGCGCGGAGATGCTTGGAGCCAATCGAAATCCGATGAATGCAGTATCAGCAGATTTGATCAGAACGGTCCATGAGCGGACCTCCACATTGCGTCTAAACTACACACAAGAAAGCGAAGCGGCGCTGTTGGAACATGATCGTAGGAATAAGCCAAAGATTGAGATCGTTGGTTGTCTAGTGCACCTTTGATGAGCGATATAGCTAATCGCGCATCATATGTTTTTTACAAACGCTTAATAAATCTCAATGAGGATGGTTGAAATGTATGTACTTCACATTACGTTGTATGACCAATTTGGTGAAACAATCTCGGGCTTCTGGATTGAAGAAACCGAGGATAAAATATTTAAGCGCTTCAAAGAACACATATTGACTGGTAAAGAAGATGTTTTCACTGGGAGAGCCACAAAATCACCAGATGGAAGTGGATACATGGTGAGAATGTCCGACGTTCACGAACTGAAAACAAATCCATGGGCTAAGGATGTTAAAGGAGAGGTGCCATCGGATAGAACCGAATGACATGGATGACTTCTCTTAATATTTATTCACGTTTATGTGGAATCTTTATGCCGCCGATATTTAAGAAATGTCCACCAAAAGAGTCAAGTACGAATAAACTGGGGTTGAAACATGTTACACAACGTTTTTATCCGAATCGACCCAAAGGGGTCTTACTATAAAACTGATCCTCAAGATAGCCCGAATCCAGCAACCCGGATTCGGTTAAGCAGATTCGGTTTTGAGCCTGGCGATTGGATAGGACTACGCAGCGAAGGGAAATTTAAGTATGGAAGAGGTGAAAGGTTCCCTGAGATTGGTGTGCGTGTAGGCGCAGTTTTCGCGAAGTCGGATGGCCGCACATTTCTAAACCCGTCGCAGCCTAGCCAACATACAAGAATAGTCACTCCTCCAACTTGGCCCGGCGGTAGGCAAACAGATATTGAGCAGGATTTTACTGTAACAAGAGACGAGCGCTTAGTAAGAATACCGGACGGCGCAGAATATGTGCTGTTTGCACCGCCAGACTCTTACTATGAAGACAATCTCGATCCAGACAAGGATTATGGTGTCCGGGTTTCACTTGGCAATAACCCACCACATCCGCGATTCGTTGGGGGCGATGCGGTCCTTCATACTGATGATCAAAGTACTCAAGGGGCCGCATTTTCCCTTGCTGAGGGTGCGCGAGATTCAGATCTGTCTGCGTCTTCAGCGACTATAAAGAATAGAGAGCTTAGTGATAACCGCGCGGTGATTTTAAGTTCATCAACCGGCAGACAAATACCTCAGTATCGGGGTTGGTATTTTTCATCTGGTGGTCGTCCAATGTGGAAGCCAAAACTGAGCAGATGGAAAGGCCGGATAAGCCGCAACCACTATGGTATCGATTTGTTCTGGCCCCAAGGCACAGCAATCCTAAGCCCAGTTGATGGGGTGGTAACTGGGATAGGAAAACCGGGTACTGGATTTGGCAATCACATCATCATCGCGTTTAAGCGCCGCGGCAAGCGCTATGACATATTGTTTGCGCATCTTGATCACATCGATTTAACAAAAAGACAGAAAGTCACAAAAAACATGCAGATTGGTCTGGCGGGGTGCACAGAATCCCCCGGTTCTTGCGGATCGACAAATAGGTGCGGGGGAAGATCCGACCATGTTCATATTGAAGTAGTTGCTGGCAGATGGAGAAGAAAACGAGGAATAAATATAGTCAAGAGATTCCGATGGAAGGTGAAATATGCACGAAAACACCGACAACGTGGCTGCTGAACTTAACGCACAGGTTTCGACACCAAAAAGTTTTATGTGCAAGGGAACTAGTTTGGCGCTGTGAGCAAGGACTATTGGCGTCAGATAAATCTTCATATGTGAGGTGATTCTTCATTGGGCAGACAGTAACGAATCGTCTGATCAGTGCTGGTTGCTACTGATCCGGCGATGTTAGCGAACGACAGCTATGTGTTGAGCCCGGCTTTCAACTTGAAAATTCTGTTCACGGTAAATGCCGCGAGTGCCTCCCGGCTATCCCATGGCCTGCACACCCGTCTCTGCGGTGGGGTCCAAGGTTCATCCTCTATTGCGAAACGCTTCCGAGTTTTCTCTCAGTCTCTTTTGATCACTGACGTGTGTTGGTCAACATCCGAACTTCCGCTTACCGACTGCACACAGCGGAGCTGCACAACGTGGTGGTCCGCTTTGCGCTTGTAGCTGCCGGCCATTTCGCGAAAGCGAAGGTCCGTTTCATGTTAAGGGTTCATCGGATGCCTGCCCTCAGCCGCAGACCTGCAGGTACTCACCGAGGTTCAGTGGGCAGGCGTCGGATAAGCCTCGAGGGAGGAAACCGCGGGATGCTGCGCGGGAGTCAGGGTAGACCGCATGGCTATGGGGGTTTGAATGATCCGTCGTTGGCGTGAGGTAGCGACGAAGTCCGTGATGCCGGCAACACCATCGTCCCGATAGTCACAAGTGCACGGAGTTGGCCGGCTCTTTCGTGGTCGTAACACGCACAAGCGCACGTCTCGGTGACATGGCACAAAGGCCGCCCGTATCGGCGCTGGCCGATGACGATCGGGACAGTCAACGTGGTAGGCGCGCGTGCTCATGCAGCGCCTCGTTGTTGCGGTGGTGCACGGATCGGTTGTCCGCGCACCAAAGTCTCGATGATGATCATCGGCGCACCGCAGTCCGGGCAGACGTAGGTTGGCTGCACGGGTTCGGTATCACTGGCATCCCCGCCGCTTCATCTCGCATTAGGCGGTACGTTCAGCAGCTCGCGCGCCCGAGCCAGGTTTTCCCTGCGCCCGGCATTGGCGATCAGGCCGTAGTGACGTATGCGGTGAAAGCCGCTTATGCGCTGCAGCGCATAAGGGGCTTTATGTAGAGTTCAGGGTTATGCGGAGAATGCCACTGACGGAC
Source organism: uncultured Gammaproteobacteria bacterium (assembly GCA_963753845.1). Taxonomy (GTDB): domain Bacteria; phylum Pseudomonadota; class Gammaproteobacteria; order Chromatiales; family Chromatiaceae; genus Thiosocius. The sequence continues at coordinate 14,532 of CAVWEI010000018.1, read as the reverse complement.
GGCAGCAATCTTCACGATATCAATGGATCGCAGTTCGGGGTCTGTTGATTTACTCCGCATAAGACTGCCGTCCTTCTCGGCGTTAGCGAAAGGAGGACAGCATGTTGACCATTTACTTCAAACACCCGTTCACGCTTCGCAAGCTTCGCTCCGGCCCTGCCGCTCCCTACCTGGATGGCTTTGCCGCTCAGCTCGCTCAAGCAGGTTACTCTCGCAACAAGACCAGGGCTCATCTGCGCGGTGCCGGGCGGTTTTCCGCGTGGGCCGCGCAGGCCGAATTGACCATTGATGCGCTGGATTCGCGAGCACTAGCGCAGTTTGGCCGGTGCCTGGATTCACAAGGTCGCCTGCGCTGTCGCCGAGGGGAATATAGCAATACCTTTGTCGGGGCTCGCCGCTTCGTTGACTTGCTGCAAGCCAAGGGTGTGATCCCGACGCCCCCACCGGCGGTTGAACCGGAGCTGTTGACCGAGTTCTGTCATTGGATGCACGCCCAGCGTGGCGTGACCGAGAGGACCCTCAACGACTACCGCTCGGCGTTACGCCAATTGCTCCTTGCCCTAGGTGATCGCCCCGAGCGCTACACGGCGAAGCAGTTGCGCGGATTTGTCCTTGAGCGCACGCGAGGTGAGAAGACCAGTCAAGCCAAAACAACCGTCACCGTCCTACGGATGTTCTTGCGATTCTTGATTACCCAGGGTCGCTGCGCTGCGGAGTTGCTCGTCGCGATCCCGACCATCGCCGGATGGCGACGCTCCTCACTACCGAGCTACCTCTGCGCCGAGCAGGTCGAGCGGGTGATCGACACCTGCGATTGCACGACCGCCATCGGTGCACGTGACCGGGCCGTGTTGCTGCTGCTTGCGCGGCTCGGGCTGCGGGCCGGCGACGTGGCGGCCCTGCAGTTGAACGACATCGACTGGGAGCAGGGGCTGTTCCACGTTGCCGGTAAGAACCGGATTCAAACAGCGCTTCCGCTGCCACAGGATGTCGGCGAGGCGCTCTTGCATTATGTGGCCAACCACCGTCCGTGCGTAGAGACCTCCCACGTCTTCATCACCGCGATTGCACCGTTCGTACCCTTTTCCCGTTGGATGGCCAGCTCAATTACGGCGCGCGCAGTACGCCTCGCCCAAATCGACGCACCATCCGGCGGGGCTCATCTCCTGCGTCACTCGGCCGCCACGGCCATGCTGCGTCAGGGGGCCTCACTGGAGGCCATCGGTGCCGTGCTGCGCCATGCCTCGATTGAGACGACCCACGTATACACCAAGGTCGATATTGACCTATTGGAACTGGTGGTCGTGCCCTGGTTGGAGGTCGAATCATGCTAACGCAAGCCGTGGACGACTACCTCGCTGTGCGTCGCACAGCCGGCTTCAAGTTGAAGACCACCGAGCAGTATCTGCGCTATTTCGTTCGCTTCGCCGACGCCCGCGGAGACACCTGCGTGCAAGCGAAAAGCGCGATCGATTGGGCGGCCCAAGCCAAGACCGAGGTCGAGCGCCACCGGCGCTACCAATGCCTCATCGTGTTCGCACGCTTCATCCATGCCGAAGAGCCGTGCCACGAGATCCCGCCCGAGCACGTCTTCTGCGGGTACCTCCCACGCCCGGCACCCTATCTTTTCACAGACGACGAGCTGCGTCGGCTCATTTGTGCCGCCGCTCGTCTGGGGCCGCCAGGTTCGTTGCGGCCGCAGACCTACAAGACCCTGTTCACGCTGCTCGCCGTCACCGGACTCAGACCCGCAGAAGCGTACGCACTGCGCCGCGATGACATCACCCACGACGGGTTAACCATCCGCGAGACCAAGTTCCGTAAATCCCGCCTGGTCCCGATCCACGACTCCACCCGTTGCGCCTTGGAGCACTATCTGGAGCACCGCGCTCGTATCGGCGGGGATGACGAGCATGTGTTCGTGTCCTTGGCCCGACGGCCCCTCTCCCCGTGCATCGTCTCGCGCATATTCAGGCAACTCCTGCGTGAGGCTGGATTGCCGGACCGCCCCGGCCGACCTCGGGTTCACGATCTTCGTCACCGGTTCGCCACCCGCGCGCTGCAAGCCTGTTCCGGTAGCCGTGACCATATCGGCGCTCATATGCTCGCGCTGACGACGTATCTCGGGCATGCCCATGTCGGAAGTACTTACTGGTATCTGGAAAGTACCCCGCAACTGATGACTGACATCGCCGCTCGCTGCGAGGACTTTGTCCGGGGAGAACCATCATGACGGCCATTGCTCCCCATATCACAGCGTTCTTGCGCGAGCGCCTGCCCACGCAGCGCGGTGCCAGTGAGCACACCTGTCAGAGCTACGCTTACGCCTTTCAACTCCTCTTCCTCTATGCCAGCGAACGGTTCAACGTTAACCCCTCTGCGCTGGAGCTCGAGCAGCTCGACGCCCCGCTCATCATGGATTTCCTCGAACAGCTCGAGACCAAGCGAGGCAACACCGCCAGCACCCGAAACGCGCGACTGGCAGCCATCAAATCCTTTATGCGATTCTGTGAGTATCGTGAGCCCGCTGTCCTTGAGCAGAGCCGATGCATTCTCGCCATTCCGTTCAAGCGCACCGACGTTGCGCTGATCGATCACCTGAATATCGCCGAGATGGAGGCTATCCTCAACGCCCCGGACCTAAAGGTGCGAGCAGGGCTGCGCGACCGCGCCATGTTGCACCTGTGTTTCTCGGCAGGATTGCGGGTGTCGGAGTTGGTGAGCTTGCCCTTGGCCGCGCTGGACCTGCAGTCATCACCCAGCATCCGTGTCCAAGGCAAAGGGCGACGCGAGCGCTGCCTCCCTCTGTGGAAACAAGCCGCTGCCGATGTTCGTGCTTGGTTGGCAGTACGCGGCGAGGCGTTAGCACCGGAGCTGTTCCTCAACGCCCGCGGCCACCCCATGACGCGCTCCGGCTTCGAGTACGTCCTGCGCAAACATGTGCGTACCGCTGCTGAGCATTGCCCATCGTTGAAGGGCAAGCGGGTCTCACCGCACGTACTAAGACATTCCTGCGCGATGATGATCCTGCAGGCCACCGGAGACCTACGGAAGGTCTCGTTGTGGTTGGGCCACGCGGACATGCAAACGACCGAGGTGTATCTGCGCGCCGATCCGACCGACAAGCTCGAGGCGATCGAGGCCATCACACCGCCGGCGCTAAAACGGGGGCGATTCACAGTACCCGACAAACTGATTGCATCACTACAACGAAGCTGATTATGCGGAGTACTCGGAGTCGACTCGGCTACCAGGAGCGGCTCCGGACTGCGCAACTCCGCATAACCCTCCACTCCACATAAAGCCCCGGGGCAGCACGTGCAGCAGGAAGCGGCGCATGAATTCGCCGGTGCTGAGCGTCATGGTCTTGTGCTTGGTCTTGCCCTTGGCGCGATAGTCTTTCCACTTGAAGGTGACACCGCGCTCATCCAACGCAATAAGGCGGCTGTTGGCGATCGCCACCCGGTGGGTATAGCGCGCCAGATAGGCCAGTACGGCGGCCGGTCCGGCAAACGGGCGCTTGGCATAGACCACCCACTCGATCCGGCGTAACGGTTTGAGCCAGTCGGCAAAGGCCGTCGCATCAGCCAGCGCAGCGTATTCACCGAAAAACTGTAGCAGGCCAGCCGCATGGGCCTTGGCAAGCGCCTCAAGGAAGCGCCGCCGAAACAGCTGCGAGAGTACGCGTACCGGTAGAAAGAAACCCGGTCGGCAGGCGACCCAGCGTTGCCCATCGGGCGACAGCCCGCCGCCCGGGACGATCCCGTGCACATGCGGATGATGGGTCAGGGCCGAGCCCCAGGTGTGCAGGACCAGGGTCAGTCCGATGCGGGCACCCAGATGCCTGGGGTCGGCGGCAATGGTGCGCAGGGTCTCGGCTGCGATCTGAAACAGCAGGGCGTAGATCACCGCCTTGTTGGTATAGGCGATGGCACTGATCGGCGCCGGCAGGGTAAAGACGACGTGGTAGTAGTCGACCGGCAGCAGATCGACCTGACGGGCCTCCAGCCAGCGCCGAGCCGCACTGGCCTGACACTTGGGGCAATGCCGGTTACGGCAGGAGTTGTAGGCGATGTGGGTGCGCGCACAGGCCGGGCACGCCAGCACATGGCCGCCAAGTGACGCCGTGCGGCACTGCTCGATCGCCGATATGACCTTGAGCTGGCCCAGGCTGAGATGCCCGCGCTGGGTCTGCCGCCACGCCGGCCCGTGGGCACGGAAGATATCCGCGACCTCGAGGGGAGGACGAGACATGCCCGCGCCTTAATTGGGCGGATTTATCTCCAGATATTCCAGCGGGCCCTTCACCTCGCGTAAGAGCTTGGCCGCGACCTGGCTGTAACGGGCGGTATTCTCGAGCTTCTGGTGCCCAAGCAGCACCTGGATCACGCGGATATCCTCGTGGCGCTCCAACAGATGGGTGGCAAAGGCGTGACGCAGCGAATGCAGCGACACCACCTTGTCGATCTCGGCAGCCTTGCGCGCAAAGTGGAAGGCTCGGTTGAGCTGGCGTTTCGATAAGGGATTCACGGGGTTTTGTCCCGGAAACAACCAGCCGCCAGGTAGTAGCTGCCGATGCACGTGGGCATGTCGCCACCAAGCGCGTAACAGCGCGAGCAATGTAGGCGAGAGCATCGCATAGCGATCCCGTTTACCCTTGCCCTGCTCGACGCGAATGACCATACGCTCGCTATCGATGTCGCTGGTGGTGAGATGAACCACCTCGTTGGCACGCAGGCCTGCACCATAGGCTACTCCCAGGGCGGCCTGGTACTTGGGACCACCGGCTGCTTGCAGCAGGCGGGTCACCTCCTCGAGACTCAGGATGACCGGCAACTTACGTGGCTCGTACACGTGGCTCATCTTCGTCATTACCTCGGGGTGTTCGAGGGTGGTTTCGAAGAAAAACTTCAATCCTGTGATGGTGGCGTTCAGACTGCCACTCGACATTCCCCGCTCGACCAGGTGCAGCTGATACCGCCTTAAATCCTCGGCATTCGCCGTATCGGGCGCGCGACCCAGAAACCCGGCGAACCGCCGCACCGCGCGGATATAGCCGGTCTGTGTCTTCGGTGAGAGCTTGCGCAGCCGCATGTCGTCGATCATGCGCTGGCGTAACGGGCTGGTGTTTCGAGTCGATTGAGTCATCGGACTGCTCCTGTCTCAGAACGAGGCGGATTGCCTCATTCTTCAACATAGGAAACAGAACCTCAGACTCCAGGACACACCGGGCTCAGATCAGAGCACCCACTACCGCGGTAGCGGTTTAGTCCATTGGCCGGGGGCTGCCTTTGGGGATAGGTCCCGCATAGCTGACCTTCGCCGAACCTCCATTGGTTCCAATGGCCGCTTTTCGGCATGACCCCAAATGCGTGCAACCGGCCAACTGCAGCCATTTACTACCGAAGAATTCGTGACCGCAATGGTGTGTTGAGCTGACACTCAGCAGACACGGGGATTGGAATCGATTGAATACATACGCTTAGCACCCACCCCAGATGCGGTTGGAGCCCGTCCCCGGGAGCACAGGGCAATCCCTCAGTGTCGACCAATCCAATCTGACAGCATCAAACGTTAGCGCGACGAAAATGCTGCAACTTGTTTTTCAGGAGAAATCACGTTGCTTCAATGCTTTTTACCAGATACAGCTTTCGCCCCAAAGCCCCGGGCCTATTGAGGTCTGCATGAACACGAAACGAAGGATCGCTACCAAGAAACTTCCTCACAGCATCGGTGACTCCTGGATACAACGGGTGCGCGTAGTCGTCAATTGCCATCACCCCGCCGGACACCAATCGGTGCGCACAAAGTTCCAAGTCCTGCCACACAGTGGCCTCATCGTGGCCACCGTCGATGTGTGCGAAGCGCACGCGCATGTCTGCCGGTAATCGAAGATCGCTGCTATAGCCTCGTTCGATGCTAACCCAACTTAGCGGATTCGGCCGTTTGAAATTTCTAACCCATTGATTGGTATAGGCACGACCCCCAAAGGTCTTCACTACACGGGGGTGGCGACTTCGGCTTGAGCGGCGGTGATTCTCGGCGGCGGTTGGGCGGGCAGTTCGAGGTTGAGCCGCTCAAGCAGAAGCTTGAGCTCGCGCTCGGGCTCGGTGTAGCGGGTCAGCACCAGTTCGCGACCATCGGTGGTGGGGATATGCGCATCGAGCATCTGCACGGCAGCGAACTTCTCGAGCACGCTGCGCGCGGTGAGACCGCTCGCGTGCGGACGCAACTGCTGGGTCAGCGTGACCTGCAAACAGTAGGCGAGGAAGGCGATGAAGATGTGTGCGTCGATGCGCTGCTCGAGTTGATGATAGATCGGGCGCACGGCGAGATCGCCCTTCAGATCCTTGAACGCCTGTTCGACCTGCACGAGCTGGATGTAGTAACGCCACAGTTCGGCGGGGTCGGAGCTGGTGAGATTGGTACGCAGCAGATAACGCCCTTCGCGACGACGCACTTCGCGCAGCTTGTTGCGGCGCAAGGCGTAGCTGAAGGACGCGGCTTGGTCAGCGACCGTCACCTCGACGAGGCGCCATGCAGAGGGCGATTGGTTTTGCGCAGCGCCGAGCTTCATCAACAGCGCTTCGCGGCTCAGATTCATTGAGGACAGTTTCGCCAGGCGAGCCCAGAGGCGTTTGAGCTGGCGCTTGCGCATCGCGCGCTCCTTGGCGATGCGGTCGTGGCTTTGCGCGAAGACGATCATCTCGTCGTCTTGCGCCAGCAGCTTGACCTGCACGCCGGGGCGCACCTCATGCCAGGGTTTGAGCAGCAGCGCCTTCTCCAAGCGCGGCAGTCGACCCTTGGGCGTGCCACACAGGTAGTACACGGGTGGATCGCTGTCGCGCATCTCGCGCAAGACCGCCTCGGTGGGAATGCCGCGGTCCATCACCCACACCCGGCGGGCCTTGCCATACTGGTTCTCGATCAGCGAGAGGAAGTCACGCAGCGTCGTCTTGTCCGCGGTGTTTCCGGGCAGCACCTCGTAGGCCAGTGGCAAACCCTGCGGCGTCACCACCAGCGCGATCACCACTTGCACGCAGTCGCTGCGTCGGTCGCGAGAGTGGCCATAGCGGCGCTTGTCATCCTCCTCGAACGGCGGGCTTGCCTCGAAGTAAGTACTGGTCAGATCGTAGAGCAGGACGTCGAACTCGGCGTTGAACAGATCCCTCCAGCGGCCGACCAGATGGTCGAACACCGCGCTCTTGTGCTCCAGGATCCGGTCGTGACAGGCATAGAGCTTGTGGATGTCGCCCACGCGCTCATCGGCGCCGAGCAGATCCTTCAGCGCACTGCGCTCGAACCACTGCCGGTGTAATCGCCACTCGCTACCAGGTGACAACAGCCGGTAGGCCACCAGCACGAACAGCACCTGCTCCCAGCGCGTGCCCTTGCGGCTGCGCGACAGGCGCTGCGACCAAAAGCGGTCCAGCTCCAGGCGCTCCCACAACTTCAGCGTCAACCAGCATGAACCCCACACACGTGGATGACATAGTCGCAGCTGCGATAGACGCAGCCGCACCACCGAGGCGTCTAACGCGCATTCATCGATGCGGTCTTCTGGAAACAGTGCGACTGTGCGCGGCGCATCTTCGCGCTCGTCCAACACCTCGATGGAGCGCCGCCAGGCGTGCGCCTGCGAATCGTTGATCTCGCCCAGATACAGCACGTGTCGTTGCAGCACGCGCCCATCGGCCAAGCGTCGATTCTCCACGACGCTCCAATACCGATGCGTCTTGCCATCCTTCTTGCGAGTCGTCGCGCGCAGAAACATGGCAACCCATTATCCGCATGCGCACTGCAAAGAAAACCACCAAGGTCTTCACTACAGCGGCTTCTGAACGTTTCCGCGCAAGCGCACCCATGGAAAACAATCAGTTACGCGGCATGGACTACGTAAATTTGCGAAAATCCGGGGCGAATCCGCTAAGTTGGGCTAATGCGCTGACGGGGTAGGTTCGGCACAGCGCCCTCAAGATTTCGCCATACCTTCTTTGGCGTGGGGGTGTCACCGTAAGGATCGCTCAAAGGGAGGTCGAAGGCGTCTGCCAAAAATAGCCGCTCACCAGTTTGCAGATGCATCGCGAGCACGGCAGCTGAGCGTCCGTGATAACAACCGATCTCCAACAAGTCGCCGTGCATACCACTGGTCGTCTGTGTTTCGAGCACGAGAGTGAAATGAGAGAGATCGTCGAGGTTGAACCAGCCAGGGATCGCGGCAATGCGGGGTGCCACAGTGGTGAGCATCGGCCCTGGATTTGGAGTGGCCGTAGAGGCGCGATTAGGCACACGGAATCTTCGACTGATCCGCTGCAGAAACCGATAGATCGGGCTGGGCAATCGGCGGAGCAGCTTTTTCAAATCCACGGGGCTGATAGATCCAAAAACATTGAACACTAACTGGGAACTATATAAGAACGGCTGGACCCACGCCTCATGGCGAATGGCGAATGGCGAATGGCGGCAATGTGCTTGATGGCGGACCTTCAGGCGGCGAGCCTGGATGGCAGAAGAGGGTCGTGTCCGGTCCCTCAGGAACTCAGAAAGCTGCCATTCAGGGAGAATTTCCGGCCAACGTCCGGTAACCGATCCATTGCGGAAGGAGTTGGATCAGACCTCCAGCGACGGCTATGCGCATGAAGCGGCCGGTGGTCAGGTGCTTGTCGAAGGGCAGTCCATTTGCCGTTCGGAGCCCATTTCAAATCAATTTTCTGACCATTTGAACGTCTGCTTTGGATGATGCCATCTGACGTTCCGTGTCAGATCAGATTCCGACTACTACAAATTACCAAAGGCGCCTATGTAAGTCCTACAGTCATCCTCATCTACCGTTTCCTGATCTAGGTAGAGCTCAAACATAAGCGCCCAGACAATATGCCGATGCCTTCTTCTACTGTGAAGAAACCACAGGATTAAAGGTATTTCTTGAAGGTACTGGCTGTTACCGCCAGCGTCAGCGCGAACAGCGTTGCGAAGGGCAACACGATGAAGGTCGGATGCAGACTGAAGGGTAAGGCAAGATAAATGACCCAGGTCAACACGACCAAGGGCAGTGCCGCCTTCTTCGCATAATGGTAGACGAACGAGCTCTCTCTTCCCCCACCCCATCGACGCAGATCCCGCTGCACCAGCCCATCGACGAGTGCGACCAGACTGAACAGCAGGAAGATTGGCATTGCCAAGGTGAGAATCGCCAGGCGCACCGAGAACACCTGAGTGACCTGCATCATCGCGATCACAAACTCAGCAATGGGATGGTAGACCCTGTGCAGTGTTGGCCTGACCCCCTGCTCGTTCGTTGTCGGTTGCGGAGAGACCCAACGGACAAAATCCACGAACCGTGTCACTTCGAACAGGTAGTGGTAGGTGTTGTCCGCAAACTGTTTGGCGAAGCGTGCCGGGTCGGAGGTAACGACACTTCGCCTGAAGTCAGTATCGAGATAGCTGATCTCCTTGGCAAGCATGGTGCGGCTGTGATCGAGGCCTTCATCCGGCCACCAGAGCACCATGCCGGTCCATTCGATGATGATCGAGAACACGAGTGAGAACAGCACCCACTGGATGATCTTTGCAACAGCCGTCAGGCTTTTCGAGATCAGCCCTTCCTGAACCGCCCCGCGGCGAGGATCGGCAACTGCTTCAGCCATCTGAAGTCTCTATCTCTACAGTAGACTCGGTGACATTTTCTACGTCTCCCCACCAGGGTTCCTGGACCCGATACCAGTGATCATTGGTGATATAGGTACGTTCCATCTCGTTGGCAATCTCTGTGAGATTTTCCGGCATATCGCAGTCTGCTGCCGGCAGTGGCATGCGAATCTTCCAGAGCTGCCCGCCCTCCAGGAGCGCAAAGGCCTGTCCCTTGGGCAGGGTGATCAGTTCAGCCGGCGTGAGCAACGGTACTTCGGAGACACTGATACGGTCCTCGTTGCGTGACTTGAAGTCGACACCCGACCCGGGATCTGAAGAATCGTCCACGCCGGAGACACTCATCAGGGTAAAGACCTCGACCCTCGGGAGCTGCTCCGTAAGCATTTCCGCGGTGGCCAGTTCCTTGACCCGAAGCATGATCAGGGTATTGAAGTTACCGGCCACCTGCCCCGCTTTGGCCCGGTTTCCGATACGTGCCTCAACATCCGACCAGGTCTGAGTATAGGCAGTGACCTGGAACCCTGCCCCACCTGCCTTATTTAGCAATGGAATGAACTCATCACCGATCAGTTCGTTGAACTCATCGGCGTGCATGGAGATCGTTGGTGGCGTATCCATGGCCTCCCCGGATACGCCGTGCTTGTAGATGTGCCCGGCGACCGAGACCAGATCCGCGAACATGGAATTACCGACTGCACTGGCGACCGTCGTATCAGTCAGGGCATCCAGCCCCACGTAGACGATGCCTTTGCGGCGGATCACGTCCATCCATTCGAAGATGGGCCGGGTGTCGTTTTCATCCAAATAGTCGGGTGAGATGATTTCTGCGATATTTCCGGTGGTCAGCTTCTCCATCAGGGGACCGACGGAGCTCACGATCTTGTCGAAGTAGGTCTTGTCGTATTTGAAGGCTGACACCAAGCCATCGAGGACCGGATCATACTGGTCCTGCGCCTGTAGATGCCGCATCAGGGCGATGGCCTCGATGTTGCGGCCGCGTAGTGCGGCCGGCAGGTTACGTTCCTTGATGGTGCCAGCGAGTTCGTCTACCTGCGCCTGCCAATCCTCCGCACCATGCTGATCCAGGTGGGCGCGCGCATATTCCATGAACAACGGTTCGATGTCATTGATGTAGCGCCGGACCTGTTGATAGTCCGGGCGGCGGTCCAGAGCTACGAGCGCTCTCGCGATGATATTGACGAATCGCCAGGCAAACTCTTTGAAGGCCGCTGAGTTACCTTCGCTGGGGAGCTGATTGGCGATACGAGTCGCCACTTCCGTAATGCGCGAGAAGTTGCCGATAGCATTATAGCGGGCCGAGACCTGCGGAAACCCGAGATGGAACATATAGAAGTCCTTGGCCCGACCGGCCCGCTTCGCCTCGGCGTATACACGCTGCAACAGACCGGCATCGCCCTTAGGGTCGAAGACGATCACCACATCCCCACGGCGAATATCCTGGGTGATCAGGATCTCGGCCAGCCGCGTCTTACCAACGCGTGTGGTGCCCAACACCAGGGTGTGCCCCACCCGCTCGCCGATGTCCATCCAGACATCCTGCTCATCCGGCTCGACCGCATGCAGCGCTGGCCTGCCGCCGACCGCAGGCAATGGCGCCAACGGATTCCACCAGGCACGTATTCGAAACAACCGCGCCAGCACACTCAGGACCGGTACTGATTCCCACGCGACCTCTTTGCGGCGTGCCCATTGATAGCGCGCGCCGGGTTGCACGTAATGCTGGACCTCCGGCCGGATGGTGTCACGCAGGCGCTGGGTATGTTTCTGGGTCCAGCGAAAGCCACGGCCCAGAAAGAGCTTTCGGCGGCTGAGGGGGATCTTTTGGGATCCCATCTTGTAGGTCGGGAGCCGACGCATATTGCGCTGGTAACGCAGCACCCGCCAAGCCTGCCGTCCCCGGACCAGACCCAGCAACAAGAGCACGGCGCCAGCACCATAGGCTAACCCCGGTGGCATCATCAAGGCCCAGGGTGCCAGGATAGCGATCGCCGCCGTGGCAAATGCCACCAACGTCGACCACAGCTCAACCGGGGGCCGCAGCAGGGCCTCGATGGGATGGACGCTCACTGCTCGATACCCTGAGCGGAGATCAATACGGGGTAATGTGCGACGCCTAAGGCTTTCGCAATGTCGCTCCCCGATGCAGGCAGGATAGACAAGCCATCCGCCAATTCGGCAATCGTATGCAAATCATCCCGTGTGTCAGCCTGCACCAGCATGCCAACGGCACCGATCTCCTTGAGTCGATCCCGATGATGCTTGAGCCACTGTCGGGACCGTGCGTCGGAACCGATCAAGAAAAAGGGACGTGCAAAGGGTCGGTCGTGTGATCGTGCCTGCACAAACCCCGGTGTCAGGCCGGACGATTGAATAGGCAGCCAGGTTTCAGGGTCGGCCGCACCCAACTGCGGTGTTGTTGGAGCCATGCCTTGCTGGGTAATTTCATCGGCCGATTCAAAGACCTCAAGAAATGGTGCGATGGGTTGTGTATCGCCGCTGTCGTAGATCACAGTGAGTTCGGCCTGAGCCATGACCGGCACCAACAGCCAGGCGATGGCCACACGCTTCCACCATCGATCATTGAATCGAACCATTGTCCCTATCCCTCACTCACGATCTGCTGCCAGCGAGAGACAACGCGACGCCTGTACTGGTCTGCCCGATGTGAATTCGTTGGTGAGTGGTAGCAGCCCACGCTGGCCCACCAATCCTGCCGGGTGACGTAACAGTCCCGTAAAATCCCCGCACCGACACGCAGATTGCGATAGGGATCGAGCGCCTGCCACGGTGTCCCGAGCCGATCTTGGTGGTAGTGCCAATTGACCTGCATCAGGCCGATATCGATGGAGCGTCTGCCATCCTTTAGATGCGCCATCAATGCCTGCCAGGCCGCTTGGCGGGATTCGAAGAAGTAACCTCGGCCCGCGACGTTCAATGTCCAGGGCCAGGGCCGATACCTGTCCGCCGGTGCCACGCGTTTACCACTCTCGGTGAGGGCCACGGCGTAGAGTACGCTTTGTGGGATATCACGTTCAGCAGCGATCGCACGATAACCTGCCGGGACCGATTCTCCACCCCAACTCACTGAAGGAAGGATCAGGCTGACAAGTACGGTCAACCAACGCTTATGCCATCTCAACCAGACCATCGTTTAAAGATCCGACACCCGGATCGGTGACAGATCCTCTCCCCGACGACGTAAGATAGTGGGGACCTCCCCCCTGTCCATGCGTCAATCTCTCCAAGACTCCCCCATCGTGATTGAGGGTGATCCGCCGATTGCGTACCCAGTTGGGTTCGATTGCATGGGCCGACGCCCACGCCCGAACCGCCGCATCATCACCGGGTTCGATGCCCGTAAGGTAGATATCGATGCCGTTGACGTCATCGACTCGCTCCATCAGCTTGCTCATCAGCAGATCACAGGCCGGACACTCGGGGCGGGCAAAAAATAGCAGGTGGTCTGTCGACACAAGGGCGCTCGTCGTTTTCGACTTCTCAGGCAGCCGGTTAATGTCGATCAGCAATTCATTTGGATAAAGCTTTTTCGACGCCGCATCGTAAGCATGTTGGAATGCGAGAATACGGCTGGCATCCTCGTGCATGGCGCGCGCCCAGACTTGCGCGTACCGCCGGCGTTCCGCCTCGTCCCGCGCATGAATACCGAGCACTTCGATGGGCGATATCGTCGACGGACTAATGCTCCCGCGCATACCTTGCATCAACGCCTTGTAACGACGCCATTCCGTCTCCGAGAGCCCCCAGGTTCGGGCGCGGACTCGATCCGTTTCTGACAAGGTGTTCGTAGCAGTCGATGACGCCGCCTGCCCGGTTTCCTTTACCCGAGTGCTGGCAATATCGGTAGCCATCAAGGGGCTCGACGCCACGAGGGCAATTGAAAGAAGGGTTACTTTCCATCGGCTATTCATCCGGGCTCCTGACCTCCAGGGATGGAGGAAATGCAGAAGGATTGTAGGAACAATCGCTGCCTTCACAGTCACTGCCCCCGTCCGCGGGTGGATCAATCTGGCCCCTGTATGGAACCGTCAGATCTCGGTAAACAATGGTTCTGGAATGGCACCGAATCGGACTATGCCGGCGCATGTCCGGGTGGATGTGTGACGTGTCCACTGCCCCGTCCACAGGGGTTGCAATGGTCGTGTGCTGCGCAACGTCGTCCCTTTTGTCTGCGGTGACCGATCCCAGGGTAAAACCGCCGAAGAGCAACAAGATGGCCAATACGATTTCCACGGGTTTTACCTCTGCAATGAACTGGCGTGGTCCTGCCCGGCAGGTCCCTGCAAATCGACACGGCCTTTGAGGCGGTCGATATGGGTGACCGTCCAACCGGCCTGCTGTTCGCCTGCCTCAAAAACGCCACGCGACCAGATTGGGAGACGGCCACATAGGTCACGTCATCCCAAACGTCGATGGCATCGATATGAAAGGGTGGCCTCTTGGCGGGACGGGGTTTGGGTTTGGCCGTGGGTTGGCGCTGCACGACCTTGCGCTTGTGGACGTCCTTGATGAGGATATCCAGCCGCGAAATGGCTTCGTCGAGACGCTGACGGAGTTCTTTATTATTCTCCGCAAGGTCGGTGACTGCTACTTTAACGGTCCGAACACTTTCGGCCATGGCTGCAAGACTATCCTTCACGTCCGTGCCATGGATTTGTTGCGTTTCGATCCGCGGTCGATCCGGCCTGATATGGAGGCCAGCCGCCGATCGATCTGGGCGTATTTATCCTCGGTCCAGGCAACCTCTGCGCCTATGGCCTCGATAACCTCATGCGTTTGAATGCCGGGTTCCGGTACCGGGACCGCGTTGGATGGGTTTCCCTCCTGACGGATCACGAACAG
>CAVWEI010000017.1:0-454581 GCA_963753845.1 uncultured Gammaproteobacteria bacterium | reverse complement strand
GTTGGACGGACCCGCTTCGCGGAGAAACACTGGCAGCCCTTCGTGGAAAAGTAAGATGTAACCTCACGCCCTCGTTGCCGAGGGAGCATCAGCCAATGCATCATGAGGTTACGTCGCCATGACAGCACCATCCAAAGCCCGTTTCAACTCCCAGTACGAGCGCCATCTCAAGCATCTGAAGCTCAAGGGACTGCGCCCGAAGACGATCGACGCCTACGCCCGCGCCATCCGGCGCATCGGCGCCTATTTCGATTATCGGCTGGATAACCTCTCCGAAACCCAACTGCTCGACTACTTCGCAGACCTGCTGCAGACCCATTCGTGGACATCCGCCAAGCTCGATTTTTACGGCCTGAAGTTCTTCTATGCCCATGTGTTGAAGAAGCCCTGGCTCGACCTCGATCTGATCAAGGCGCCGAAGGCGCAGCGTCTGCCCGACATCGTCACCGTCGACCAGGTCCGACAGCTACTGGCCGCCACCCGGGTGCGCAGTTACCAAGTGCTGTTCTTCACCCTCTACAGCCTCGGCCTGCGCCTCGGTGAGGGGCTGCGCCTGCAGGTCGGCGACGTCGATGCTGACCGACAGCGCGTGCACGTGCGCAATGCCAAGGGCAATAAGGATCGGTTGGTGCCGTTGCCCGATGCCACGCTGAGTGCAGCTACGCGCGTTCTGGCGCCTGCATCGCCACCCCAGGCTCCTGTTCCCCAATCGCCACGGCGGCCTGTCGGCAGCCATCACCGCCAATTCCCCGCTGGATCGCGGGGGCGTCCAGCAAACCCTCAAGCGCGTCGTGGCCGACTGCCGGATAAAAAAAAGATCACCCCGCACAGCCTGCGCCACAGCTACGCCACCCATCTGCTGGAAGCCGGCGTCGATCTGCTGACCGTCCAGCAGATCCTCGGCCACCGCTCGGTCCTGACCACCGCCCGCTATACCCATCTCACCGCCCACCAGCAGCACGATGCCCACCAACGGATCAATGACCTGATCGACCAGGTAGCTGCCGCGAGGGCGGCCTCATGATCCGACTCGCCACACTCATTCAGCAGTTCGAAGCGGACTTCCTCGATCACTACGGCGACACCCTGCTGCCTGGTCAGCGTCGCGCGCTGGCGGCGATGAAGGCGTGCCGTACCCGTGCCAGCCGCCATCTGCAGGTCGCCTGCAAAGCCTGCCAGCATACCGACTGGATACCGCATTCCTGCGGCCATCGGGCCTGCCCGCACTGCCAACACCACGAGGCCGAGCAGTGGTTACAGCGCCAGCGCCAACGTCAGCTGCCGGTACGCTACTTCCTGGCCACCTTCACGCTGCCGCGCGAATTACGCGACCTGGCCTGGGCACACCAACGCCAAGTCTACGATGCGATGATCCGCTGCAGCTGGCAGACCCTGGCGCAGTTTGCGCAAAACGATCGCCAGTTACGCGGCCAAACCGGTGCGATTGCCGTTCTGCACACCCATTCCCGGCGCCTCGACTTCCACCCGCACATCCACGTCGTTATCCCGGCCGGTGCCGTCGATGAAAAGCGACGGCTCTGGCGAACCAAACGCGCGAAAGGCAAACGCCCCTATCTGTTCTCGCACAAGGCCCTGGCCAAGGTCTTTCGCGCCAAACTGCTGCACGCCCTCACCGAGGCCGGTCTGCACCTGCCGGCACGCTATCCCGAACACTGGGTTGTCGACTGCAAGGCCGTCGGCACCGGGGAGAAGGCCCTGGTCTATCTCTCACGCTATCTCTACCGCGGCGTCCTGCTCGAAAAGCACATCGTCGCCTGCGAGAACGGCCAAGTCACCTTCCGCTACCGCGACAGCAAAACCGGCAAATACCGCTATCGCACCGAAACCGGCGCGCGCTTCCTCGCGCTGCTACTGCGCCACGTCCTGCCCAAAGGGTTTCGGCGGGCGCGTAACTTCGGCTTTCTGCACCCCAACCGCAAGCGACTGATCGCCTTGCTGCAGATCCTGCTGCCGGCAAAACCGCCAGAACCCACCGCGCCAATACCGCGTCCGCCAATCACCTGCCCATGCTGCGGGCAGCCGATGGTCATCGTCCGAACCGGTGTCACCCCGTTCGATCTCTCGCGTTTAAAACCAACGCCAACCCCCCTTCGAGGACAGCAGGCCATGTAACACAGGCCGCCGCAAAACGTCTCGTCGGATTGCCGCGCCCGAAAGTGGATAGACGCGCTCGACCGAAAAACCCGCTTCGGCAAAGAACATGACACAAACGCCTACCACTACGGCCGTCTCCCGCCTTTGCCGCCAGCCCGGAGACGCCCTTTCTCACCGCTCGGCCGATCCTTCGCGCTGAACCGGCAAAAGCTATTTTCTAGCCCCGATCACTGATCCCCCACTACGGGGCCGTCCAACAAACGGCTCAGATCGTGGCTCGCTGCGCGATCACGATCTAGCCTTATTCGTTGGGGATGGGCAAAATTAAGGCTATGTCCCCGTTAGGTGTTGGTGCCCGAAGGCCTCCAACAGGCAATCCTGAGGGTTTATCGCTTCACGATAACGTTCCAGCAACCGGCGCCACCCCAAATACTGGTCGAGATATCGAGTCGCTACACCGTGGAAGCGACGCATCCAGTTTTTCAATCGACTGTCGTATGCGTTGACGTGCTGGATGTGGAATGGGCCTCGTACTCTCGGTCCCCGTGTCGGCAAGACCTGATGTGCGATGCCCGTCGCTTTGGCAAACGTGCTGTAAACCGATGCCCCATCCGTACACAAGACGGCCTCTGGGTCGATCAAAGGCTTGAGCGCTTGGCGAACATGGACGGCATCGAGCTTCTCCAATATCACATCGACCATCGCGCCACTGCGGTCCCTGACCACGAGAACCGGCGCATGATCCGGGCCTGCTCCCCGGGTCCGGCCGACGCCGCCCCGTTTGCGCGGAGGGCGAGGCAAATGGCGTTGTCCTTTCAAGGACTTGAGAAAAAAGGTTTCATCTGCCTCTACGATGCCATGCACCTGTGAAGCCTGGTGCAAAGCCGGCGCTTCCAGGAAACGTCGCCGCCACCGTAGGGCCGTATTTTTGTGGATCGCACACTGCACAGCAGCTTGACGAATCGTCACGCCTTCAATCAAGGCTTGGGCGAAACGCAACCAACGTGAGCGTTGGCGAAGATGGGCCAAGGGTGAGCCGGTGAGGGTGTTGCTGGTTCGGCCACATGCCCTACAGCGATAGCGGGGAAGGCCGTGAGCCGATCCCCACCGAATCAGATGGGCGGCACCGCAATGAGGACATTGCGTGGGGGGATGGGCTTCGAGCAGCCGATCAACTGTACAGGCGTCCTCCTGCTCAATACGAGCATGCAACTGCTCCCACTGACTGGGCGACAATTGCTCCAGCTGGCTCAGCCAAGCGCGAAACGTCGGTTTTTCCATGGCGAGTCCTCCTGCATGGAGTCTTCACCTTTAAGTCTAGGCCCACCAACACCTAACGGGGACATAGCCGCCAGGGAAGGTGATCGAGTGGCCGCTGTAGTGCGGCTACCCGGTGCCGAGCTTGTATTGGGTAAGAATAACCATGGTCTTTTTATCCACATGCTTTGCCCGACCGTAACATGTGCAATCGGGGAAAAACCAAGTGACTGGTTGGCATGCGGAATATCAGGTGATCGGGAACAGTTTGGTTTGGACGATTGTTCCGGCCACTGGATTTGTTAGGGTGTGGCCTGCATTGAGTCAGGAAAAACGGATTGCTGTGGTCTGAGGGGTTGGGCATGGAAAAAAATTAAAGCCGGCAATTGCCGGCTTTCAAGCTTGACGCCTTGAGGGGCGTCTATCTTCTTTATTATTCTTCTCGATTCTTCTTCTTGATCGGCACCGATCGTCCCGTATAACGAAGCATCAATCGGGCCAAATTCGAAAAAAGTCGGGAAAACAATAGGTAAAGAAGTGTTGTTAATGTAGGGTGAGCTTCGAAGTGTAAAGAAGTGTAAAGAGGTTCGACAGTTTTTGCGGTTGCTGCGGACATCGTGAGCGGTGCTTTCCAGACTGGGCAGGCCGTCGGTAGGCACTTGTCCGGTGATGATTGGGGTCTGACTGAGAATCACTATTGATTTTGACCCACATTAGTTATTCGGCAGATAATGCCGTGCTAACCAAAACTTCCCTCTTGGGTTCGTAAGAAAAAAGCTATGAAGGTCGGGATTCCAAAAGAGCGGGTCGATGGCGAGTCGCGCGTCGCGACCACCCCGGAGATCGCGAAAAAGCTGGTTGCAGGTGGCGTCACGGTGATGCTGGAGCGCGGCGCGGGCGAGGGTTCGTACTATAGCGATGCGGCCTATGAAGAGGCCGGCGTGCAGCTGACTGATGCGGCAGGTGCGCTGGCCTGCGACATCGTTGCCAAGGTGCGCAAGCCGCTGGTCGACGAGGTCTCCGCGATGCGTGAGGGCGCGATATTCATCGGCCATGCCGAGACCTGCGACCAGGACGACCCGGTGATAAACGCCATGCAACAGCGCGGCATCAGGGTAATCGCGATGGAGCGCATCCCGCGCATCTCACGTGCCCAGTCGATGGATGCCCTGTCGTCACAGAGCAATATCGCCGGCTACCGAGCGGTGATCGAGGCGGCCAGCCATTTCGGGCGCTTCCTCCCGCTGATGATGACCTCGGCAGGTTCGTCCAAACCCGCACGGGTGGTGGTGTTGGGTGTCGGCGTGGCGGGCTTGCAGGCGATTGCGACCGCGCGTCGCCTGGGCGGTGACGTGCTTGCCTACGACGTGCGCCCGGAGACACGTGAACAGATCGAATCACTTGGTGCAAAGGCGATCGTGCTGGATATCGGTGAGGGTGGTGCGGGCGAGGGCGGCTACGCGCGCGAGCTCTCGGAAGAGGGCAAGGCGAAGCAGCAGGCACTGCTGGCCGATGAACTGGCCAGGGCGCACGTGATCATCACCACCGCGTTGATTCCGTGCAGACCGGCGCCGGTTCTGGTCAGCGAAGAGGTGGTAAGGCGCATGCGCGCGGGCTCGGTGATCGTCGACCTCGCTGCCGCGAACGGCGGCAACTGCCCTCTGACTGAGCGCGACCGGGTGGTGGTGAAGCATGGTGTCATCCTTGTCGGGCACACCAATTACCCTTCGATGGTGCCCTCGGATGCCAGTGCCTTCTACGCAAAGAATATCGCCAACCTGCTCGAGGTCATGTTCGATCGCTCCGCCGGGGGCATCGCACTCAAGGATCTGGACGAAGATGAAATCACCCGCGACGCCCAATTGAAGGCACCGGCCTGAGCGGCCGGCGTTTGCCACTGACAAAAGAACCGAGTTGAGGAATAGGCAATGCCAGACACACTGGTTGCACTTTACGTATTCGTCCTGGCCTGCTTCATTGGCTACTTCGTGATCTGGGGCGTCACGCCCTCGCTGCATACACCGCTGGTCGCGCTGACCAATGCGATCTCCGGGATCGTTATTGTCGGCGCGCTTCTGGTGACCGGCCTGGACTCCGCCGGCACCTTTGCCGAGATCATCGGTTTCATCGCCGTGTTGCTGGCGTCGATCAACGTGTTTGGCGGGTTTCTGGTGACCAACCGGATGCTCGCCATGTTTCGCAAGAAGAACAAGTGAGGCCCTGAGGCATGCAGATTTCCGCCAATGCGCAGGCCCTGGTCTACCTGGTTTCGGCCGTGCTGTTCATCTTTTCGCTCAAGGGACTGACGCACCCCTCGACTGCACGTCGCGGCAATCTCCTTGGAATGATCGGTATGGCCCTGGCCGTGGCCGCCACCTTGTTGGGCAGCGAGGTGCAGTCTTACGGCTTCATCATTGCCGGTGTCGTGCTCGGTGGCCTGATCGGGGCGGTACTCGCTTTACGAATCCAGATGACCGCGATGCCGCAGCTGGTGGCGGCATTACACAGCTTCGTTGGCCTTGCGGCAGTGCTGGTCGCAGTCGGCACCTTTCTCAACAAAAAGGATGCCGGCCTGCTCGATGCGGTACTCATGGGCGAACTGTCCGCCGGAGCGATCATCGGCGCCATCACCTTTACCGGCTCAGTGGTTGCCTTCGGTAAGTTGCAGGGGTTGATCTCGGGCAAACCGGTCAAATTCGCGATGCAGCACCAGTTGAACGCCGTGATCGCGCTGCTGACCGTCGCGCTCGGTGTGCACTTCGCAATGACCGGCAGCGCTTTGTCCCTGTTGGCGATGAGCATCCTGGCGATGGTTCTGGGGGTGACGTTGATCATACCGATCGGCGGTGCCGATATGCCGGTGATCATTTCGATGCTGAACAGTTACTCGGGCTGGGCAGCAGCTGCGACCGGCTTCACGCTGCACAATAATCTGCTGATCATCGTCGGGGCTCTCGTTGGTTTTTCGGGTGCCATCCTGTCCTACATCATGTGCAAGGCGATGAACCGCTCGATCTTCAACGTGGTGTTCGGCGGTTTCGGCAGCGGGAGTTCAGGTGCACCCAGTGCCGGCGCTGCGGCGATGGAGAAGGGCGTCAAATCGGCCTCGGTCGAGGATGCAGTCTATTGGATGGAAGACGCCAACCGCGTCATTATCGTCCCAGGCTATGGCATGGCGGTGGCCCAGGCACAGCACTCACTCAAGGAATTGATGGAGTTACTCGAGGCGCGCGGTGTTGAGGTCAAGTTCGGTGTGCATCCGGTGGCTGGTCGCATGCCGGGGCACATGAACGTGCTCCTGGCCGAGGCAGACATCCCATACGATCGTGTGCTGGAGATGGACGAGATCAATCCGGATTTCGCCTCGACCGACGTAACCCTGGTGGTGGGTGCCAACGATGTGGTCAACCCCGCGGCAAAGGACGATGCGTCGAGCCCGATCTACGGCATGCCGATCATCGAGGCAGGTCGATCGAAGCAGGTATATTTCCTCAAGCGCTCGATGAACCCCGGCTATTCGGGTGTCGACAATCTTTTGTTCTACAAGGACAACACCTCCCTGATCTTCGGCGATGCCAAAGACACCATCGAGGGCATGGTGGCGGCGCTCAAGGGGAGTGCTCACTAGCCCGCCCTGCGATGAAGGCCCGTGAAGGATGCAAAGCTGATTCAGGCGACAGTCAAGTGACGCACCGACTCGGTGTCCCGCAACTGCCTCATCTGTCTCTGGATGTGGCTCAATGGTTCGGGTTTGTGCAGCCCGAAACCCTGGGCGAAGTCGACGTCGATTTCCTGCAGAATCTTCTTGATGCGGTCGTTCTCGACGAATTCCGCAACCGTGCGTTTGCCCAGCTTCTTGCCGATGGTGTTGATGGATTCGACCATGGCGCGGTTGATCGGGTCGCGGTCGATGTTGTGGATGAAACTTCCATCGATCTTGAGGTAATCCACCTTGAGGTGCCGCAACTGGTTGAACGACGACAACCCGCTGCCGAAGTCATCCAGTGCGAACTGGCAACCAAGGTCACCGAGGCCATCAATCAACGCCGCGGCGTTCGCGAGACTGCGAATGGCGACGGATTCGGTGATCTCGAAACACAGGGACGTCGGTGGCACGCCGGATTCGGAGATACAGTCACGGACGTAAGAGTGAAACTGAGGGTCGGAGGCAGCGGGGCCGCAGATGTTGATGCTGATGCGCATGTTCTCCGCAGTGTTGCCCAGTCCTGCGAGCCAATCCAGGCTGTTGCGTACCACCCAGCGATCGATATCCGGCACTGTCCCATAGCGCTCGGCGGCAGGCAGGAACTGTCCTGGAGGGATAAGACCAAGGCCATCGTTGTCTTTCATCCGTAACAGCACTTCCAGTGCCAGGCGGCCATCGTCGAGCTTGTTGTTGAGCGGGCGGATCATCTGCCCGTAAAGCACAAATTGGTCGTTCTGTATGGCATCGGTTATCCGCGTCACCCATCTCATCTCGCCGGATCGACGACGCATGGCCTCGGGATTGGTGGCGGCATGGTGTACGCGGTTTCTACCCTCCTCCTTCGCCGAGTAGCAACAGGCATCGGCCATGCTCAGGAGTTCCTCGACCGGGATCCTGTCGCTGTCGAAAGGCACCATGCCGATGCTTGCCCCAATCCTGAAGGTCTGGAGGTCCCAGCAAAAGGTGAAGTCCTCGACGGTGCGGCGCATCTTTTCCGCGACCCGTTCTGCGTCGTCTGGTTTCGTATGCCGTAGCAACAGACCAAATTCGTCCCCCCCGATCCGGGCAAGCACGTCCGAGTTGCGCAGGCTGGATTCGAGCCTGGCCGAAAGTTGTTTCAACAAGGCATCGCCGGCCGCATGACCGCAGGTGTCGTTGACCAGTTTGAAACGGTCGAGGTCGAGAAACATTATTGCGTGGCTGTCCGGCACAATCTCGGTCTGCTCCAGCGTCAGTCGCAACGAGGCCTCAAAAGCCTGGCGATTCAGCAGCCCGGTCAACAGGTCGTGCGCAGCCTGGTGCGACAGCTTGTTGTTGCGTGCACCGGCGTTGATGACCACCCAGGCCGCAGCCCCCATGGCGATCGCTATCGCGATTGCTCCCAGCAATGCCTCGCTCAGCAACGCTTCGTGGAACTCTTCTCCTGCATCCTGAATCCTGCTTTGGGCCGTCTGATGAATCGTTATCACCAGCTCATCCAGCCGTCGCAGGAGCAGCAGGTGTCCGTCTATTGAGGCCTGCACGGCTGCGTCCACCTCGGTGCGCGTCTGCGAATCATCGAACAGGGCGGAAAGTGCGAGTGTGTTTGCTGGTTCGACGCTGCGTGCGGTGGCATCCAGCCGCTCGAATATCTTGCGTTCCGGGTTGGTTTCGAATTGTCTGATCAGCGATTTACGTGCGCGCGAATACTTGCTGGAGTAGGCAAACAGTCGCATCTTCTCTTCGTCACGCTCGAAGGGATCCGGCTGCACGAGCATGCTTCTCAGGCTGTCGATGCGTTCTCTGACGGCCTCGCGCATGGTGTAAGCCAGTACGGTTTTTGCGCCGGCGTTTCGGACCAGGTGCGACAGCACCTTATTGTGGCTGTTGGTCGTATGGTAGCTGCCAACGATGGAAACCAGAAGGATGCCAATGACCAGTCCGAAACCCAGCGACGTAATGAGTCTTACGTCGTAGCGCCGGGTGAGGGGGTTGCTGGCGGTAGATTGGGCTCTGTCCTGCACGGTGTTTCTTGCTTGTTTTTCGGGCGCCCCGATCGTCAGGGCTGGCGTTGCATATACCTTTGTGCTAACCCCTTTAGTGGCGCGGGAGTGGGATTCTTTAATGATGGTGGCTGAAGCCGGGTCGCCCGGGATTTGAAAAAGTTCATTGTTATGAGACCGATACGGTCGGCCCCGCCGGGTGACGCCGCGGTTGTCCCTGCTAGAATGTCGAACTTTTGGGGCCAATCTCCGCCTTGTCGGCAATGCACGAAAAAATCGACGCCTGCATGTTGCGTGACCGCCGGGTTTTGCGCCGAAAACTCCGGCAACTGCGTGACAAGCCTGCAGACACCGCCTCCCGGCTGGAAATCGAGCAGCAGATCCAGCGCTCGAGCACGTTGGCAGCAAATCGCGCCGCGGCACTCCCACGCCCCACGTTCCCCACTGAACTGCCGATCACCGCGTGCCTGGAAGAGATTCGTGGGCTGATCCGCACCAACCAGGTGATCGTGCTTTGCGGCGAAACCGGCTCAGGTAAATCGACCCAGTTGCCGAAGATCTGCCTGGACATGGGGCGTGGTGTGTTTGGGCGTATCGGGCATACCCAGCCGCGGCGGATTGCCGCGCGCAGCCTGGCCTCGCGCATCGCCAGTGAGCTCGGTGAGGAGGTCGGTGGCAGTGTGGGCTACAAGGTCCGTTTTCGCGACCGCGTGGGGGACCAGACCCATATCAAACTGTTGACCGACGGCATGCTGCTGGCGGAAATACGCGGTGACCGCGATCTGAGCGAATACGACACCCTGATCATCGACGAGGCCCACGAGCGCAGCCTCAATATCGATTTCCTGCTCGGTTATCTGCATCGCCTGTTGCAGCGTCGGCGTGATCTCAAGCTGATCATCACTTCGGCGACCATCGACCCCGGGCGTTTTTCGCGCCATTTCTCGGATGCACCGGTTGTCGAGGTTTCCGGCCGGACCTTCCCGGTCGAGGTCCGCTACCGACCGCCTGTCGAAGCCGGTGCCGGTGAACGCGATGAGGCGATGCAGCAGGCGATCGTGGATGCGATCGATGAACTCAGCCTCGAGGGCAACGGCGACATCCTCGTGTTCCTGTCGGGTGAGCGCGAGATCCGCGAGACGGCCGAGACGCTTCGCAAGCACCGCATGCTGCATAGTGAGGTGATTCCTTTATACGCGCGTCTCAGCCCATCGGAGCAGGCGCGGGTGTTCGCCCCCAGCGGGCAGCGGCACATCGTGTTGTCGACCAATGTCGCCGAGACCTCGTTGACCGTGCCCGGCATCCGCTACGTGGTAGATGCCGGTTTCGCGCGCATCAGCAGATACAGTGCACGCAGCAAGATCCAGCGTCTGCCGGTCGAGCGCATCTCGCAGGCCAGTGCCGAGCAGCGCAAGGGGCGCTGTGGAAGGGTCGCCGACGGTATCTGCATCCGTCTGTATGACGAAGATGACTTTGATGCACGGTCGGCGTTTACCGAGCCCGAGATCCAGCGTACCAACCTCGCCGCGGTCATCCTGCAGATGGCGACTCTTGGCTTCGGCGATATTGGTTCATTTCCTTTCGTGGAACCTCCCGATTCCCGGCTGATTCGCGACGGTTACAAGCTGCTCCAGGAACTCGCCGCGGTCGGCGACGACCACAAGGTGACCCGGCTCGGGCACAGCCTGTCGCGCCTGCCGGTCGACCCGCGTATCGGCCGTATGCTGATCGCGGCTGCCGGGTCTGCCTGCCTGCGTGAGGTGCTTGTCATTGCCGCCGCCCTGTCGGTGCAGGACCCTCGTGAACGTCCGGCAGAGAAGCGCCAGGAGGCCGATGAGGCGCATGCGATGTTCGCCGACGAGCGTTCGGACTTCATGACCTATCTGAATCTGTGGCAGTTCCTCGAGGAAAAGCGCAGACACCTGACCCGCCGCAAGTTCGAACGGCTTTGTCGCGAATACTTCCTGTCGCCCACCCGGGTGCGTGAATGGCACGATGTTCAGGTGCAACTGCGCGTGCAGCTGCACGAGCTCGGATATCGTGACAACGAAGAGGAAGCCGATTATGCGTCGGTCCATCGCGCCCTTCTGACGGGCCTGCTCGGGCACATCGGGGTGCGCACCCAGGGCAACACGCGCGATTATCTGGGTACACGCAATCGCCACTTCTTCGTCTTTCCCGGTTCCGGCTTGTTTGCCAAACAGCCGAAGTGGCTGATGGCGGCCGAACTGGTCGAGACCACCAAGTTATACGCCCGCAGCGTCGCTGCAATCGAACCCGAATGGATCGAGCCCCTGGCGGCCCACCTGGTCAAGCGCAGCTATTCCTCGCCGCGCTGGCAGGGGCGGCGCGGCCAGGTCGCGGCCGATGAAAAGGTCACGCTTTACGGACTGCCGATCGTCCCGCGACGCAGAGTCAACTACGGCCCGATAGACCCGGAGGAGTCGCGTTCCATCTTTATCCGCAATGGTCTGACCGAGGGCGATATGAACACCCGCGCCCCGTTCTGGCGGAAGAATCGCGAGCTGATCAACGATCTGCGCGATATCGAGGCAAAGTCACGCCGTCGCGACATCCTGGTCGACGAGGAGGTGATCTACGGTTTCTATGCGAGCCGGGTGCCAGAGGGTGTCTACAGTGTCGCGCAGCTCGAGTCCTGGCTGCGGGGCTTGCCCCCGGACCGTGCCAAGGTCCTGCACATGCGCATGCAGGACCTGCAGCCCGCTGATATCGATGCCGATATCGAGGTGCAGTATCCGGACCGGCTGGAACTCAGCGGCACCCGGCTGCCATTGCGGTATCACTTCGCGCCCGGCGACGAGGATGACGGCGTCACGCTGACAGTACCTGTCTCGATACTCGGCCAGCTGACGCCGGGTATGGTCGATCGTATCGTGCCGGGACTGATGCGTGAAAAGGTCACGCTGTTGCTGAAGAGCCTGCCCAAGTCCTTGCGCCGGCAGCTGGTGCCCGTTCCGGATTATGCCGAACGTTGCCTGCATGCGATGCCGGTCTCGGATGCGCCGCTGATACAGGTGCTGGGGGCGACCCTGAAACAGCTGACCGGCATCCATATCCCGGAAGACGCCTGGCAGCCGCAACAGTTGCCGGATCACCTGAGCCTGCGCATCCGCCTGCTCGACGGGGAGGGTCGGTCAGAGCTTGCGGTCGCCCGCGATCTGGCGGGTCTGCAGAAGGAATTTGCCGGAAAGGCGCGCAGCCTGCCGGCCGCGCAGGGGGGGCAGGGTGAGGGCAGGGATCAGCGATTGCTGGACTGGACCTGCGGGGCCTTGCCGCGGGATGTCACTCAGCAGCTTCGTGGGATGCAGTTGAAAGGCTACCCGGCCCTGATCGATGAGGGCGATCACGCCCGACTGCGCATCCTGGACAGCCTGCAGGCGGCGCAAAGCGCGCATCGGGCAGGCGTGCGCCGTCTGCTTTTGTTGCGCGAGGCAAAGACGGCGCGCAACCTGAAAAAGAATATCCCCGGTCTTCAGGAGATGCGTCTGCAATACGCCAAGGTCCCGCAGCATCCCGATACGGATGTTGCCGATTCGGGTGACCTGCTCGATGAACTGCTGGCACTGGCCTTCGACCGGGCCTTTCTGGCTGAGCCCTGGGGGGTCCGGGACCGGGCCGCATTCGAGGCCTGCCGGGCACAGGGCCGGCCGCGTCTCGGGGCGGCGTTGCTCGAGGTCTCGAAACTCGCGGCAGAGGTGCTGGATGCGGCGCATCGCGTCAGATCGTTGCTGGCCGCGACCGGGCAGGCCAACTGGCGGGATTCGGTGGAGGATATGCGGGGACAGCTCGATCGCCTGGTCTATCGGGGATTTCTGCAGCAGACTGACCCGGCGCAGCTCATGCATTTTTCGCGCTATCTCAAGGCGCTGTTGCTGCGCCTGGAGAAACTTCCGACGGCTGCGGCACGGGATCAGCAGCTCATGCAGGAGATGGCCGGGCTGCAAAACGACTGGCTGAACCGCCAGCATCAGGCCGCAGCGCAGGGCACCTTCGATCCACGCCTGGAAGAGATTCGCTGGATGCTGGAGGAGCTTCGGGTATCGCTTTTCGCACAGGGGCTGAAGACGCCCCACCCGGTATCGGTCAAACGGGTCCGAAGGCGCTGGGAGGACTTGGGGCTATAGGCGCAGGGCCGAAAGTCATCAGTCCTTCTTGCGGTTGCGCTTGACCTCTTTCTGGATGAGCACGGTAATCCAGTTCGAAAGGGTGCGACCGTCGGCCTCTGCCAGCTTTCTAGCGCTGTTCTTGAGATCCGCGTCGATACGAAAATTGATGATTTTTTCTTTAGTCATTGCGCTTGACGGCATCCGCGGCTGAGTATTGTGTATACATTGTCCGCAAGTCTAGCAGATGGTCAGGGATGAAGTATCTGGCGAAAGGGACCCAATTGCATTCCTCCGATACGATATCAGCGTTCTTCAGGGACTGAGGCCAAATGACGGAAGATTGGCGGCGGGCCCATGGGCCCGCGGCGGCGCGCCCCGAAAGAGGCGAATCCGGAACCAAACCGGTAGAATCCGGGCCGAGATTTCGTCGACGGAAGAAAATCCCATGCAGTCTTGCCACTGTGGCTCAGGCCATCCCTACAGCAGTTGCTGTTTCCCCTACATCATCGGCGAAGCCGTCGCGCCCACGGCGGAGGCCCTGATGCGCTCACGCTACAGCGCCTATGTCGAGCATGCAGTCGATTACCTGGGGGCCACCCTGCATCCGGAGCACAATGCCGACTGGGACCGTGAAGCGACCCGCCGATGGTCTGAAGATGCCGAGTGGCTGGGTCTGGAGATCGTTTCCACGGAGGCCGGCCAGCCGGGCGATCCGGAGGGGTGGGTCGAATTCATCGCCACCTTTAAAGAGAGCGGCAAGCTCAAACGGCATCGCGAGCGCAGTCGCTTTCAGTTCGAAGACGGCCGATGGTATTACGTCGATGGTGACCTGCCCAAGCCGCAGACCCAACGTCATGCCGAACCCAGGGTGGGGCGCAACGATCCATGCCCCTGTGGCAGCGGCAAGAAGTACAAGAAGTGCTGCGGCAGCTGACAGTCAGCTCAACCTGCAAATTGCATGAAGGCGGACGCGAACATCGAGGTTCGTGTTTTCGCCAGGGGATATTGGTTAGCTTTTGGTCTTTGTTTTCAACGTTGCAGTTTGTCCTGTTCGGGCTCAGGCCGCACTGGACTTCGCATTTGCGCCGATCCCTCTCAAACCATAGCTTCGGCTATGCTTTTTCGACCGATCAGCCCAACTGCTTTGCCCATCACGCCCTGATTCCCGAACCCTTCATGCGATTTGCAGGTTAACCGGGGTCTGGGCTCGCCGGGCTCGGCGCCAGCGTGTACGGGACTGAGACTGCTTCGATCGTCAGATGCGCCTTGGAGATCGCACATGCCCGAAAAACCCTTTGCCGAGTCCTGTGTCGAGAACCGTGTGCCGATTTTGGATGTCCTGAGGCCTCGCCTCGGCGGCTGCCGGAACCTGCTCGAGATCGGCAGCGGTACCGGCCAGCATGCGGTTTACTTCGCGGCGGATCTGCCGAACCTGAGCTGGCATACCAGTGACCGGGCCGAAAACCACGCGGGTATCAATGCCTGGCTGATTGATGCGGCGCTGCCGAATGTGCGGCCGCCGATCCGCCTGGACGTGCTCCGGGACACCTGGCCAGAGATTCAGTTCGATGCAGTGTTCAGTGCCAATACGGCGCATATCATGCCAGTTGCAGAGGTCGAGGCCATGTTTGCCGGGGTGGGGCAGGCCCTGGTTCCCGGCGGGGTCTTTCTGCTGTACGGTCCGTTCAACCACGGCGGCCGATTCAGCTCGGCGAGCAACCAGCGATTCGATGCCTGGCTGAGGCAGCGTGATCCCGCAATGGGGATCCGTGACCTCGACTGGTTGAAGGCTTTGGCCACCAGCTGCGGGATGGACCTGATCGAGGATATTGAGATGCCGGTCAACAATCGGACCCTGGTTTGGCGCAGGAACGCCTAAAGTGTCGGCCCCGGGCCGCCGCTAAGCGATCTATAGCATTTGGATTCGTGGTTCCCGCCTGCAGCGAGTGGGAACGCGATGCTACACTTCGCGGCAGGAGTCCGGCATGCATATGTTGAACAAGACGTTTCTGGCCTTTGTGGCCTTTGGGTTGACATTGCCGTCCGCGGCCTTCGCGGACGTCTACCAATACCGCGACGCCCGTGGCCATATCCTGCTGACAGACACGCCAACACGGGGCATGAAACTGGTCCAGCGTTACGCGATCCCGACCGGCAGGAGCAATGGGACTGCTGCCAGTATCCGCAGCTTCGGGGAGTCGGATCGCAACGGTGCGACCTCGGTGCTGGCCGAGATGTTCAAGCGGCGCGACGAGCTGAAACCCCTGATCAACCATGCGGCCACCCGCAGCCGCCTGCGACCGGCACTGATTCACGCGGTGGTGCGTGCAGAGTCTGCGTATCGAAGTGATGCGATCTCGTCTGCCGGCGCGGTTGGCCTCATGCAGTTGATGCCGGCGACTGCCGAGCGTTATGGCGTCAGCGATCGTGAGGATCCTGCGCAGAACCTGCGCGGTGGCACAGAGTACCTGCGTGATCTGCTGGAGATGTTCGACAACGATCTGCGGCTGGCCCTGGCGGCCTACAACGCCGGAGAGAACGCGGTGATTCGTTACGGCAACAAGATCCCGCCATACGAAGAGACCCAGGGCTATGTGCGCAAGGTCATCCGCTTCTACAATGCCATGAAGGGTGACCAGCTGGCGTCACGTTGACCCGTACGACCGGCCCCGGTCGTATTTCGTTCCTGGACTTTCCCCGCCAGCCTGGCTTGTTATCTGATTCGACGGCCCAGGGCCGTCGCATTCGCGACATTCTGACTAGATGTTGACTGCGCCCCCGTGTTGAAATCGCGGTCAAATAGAGCCGTCCACCGAAACGACGGCCAACAGAAAGAGCAGGTATCAGGATGTCGGACCAGAGCAAATCCATTAGCCAGAACTCAGGCGGCAAACCTCGGCCCCGCTGGTGGCGTTGGCTGCGCGACATCGCGCTGCTGTTGCTCTTTTTCGCCGCGGTCCAGTGGTGGCAGGCACGCGACCTTTCCAAGGGGCCGGCCCCGGCACTTGTCGGTCACCTGAGCAATGGCACGCCTTACCAGCTCGATCCGGCCGAGGGCCCGACACTGGTGCACTTCTGGGCGAGCTGGTGCCCAATCTGCCGGCTCGAGCAGGACAGTATCGCCAGCATTGCAGGCGACAGCCCGGTGATAACGGTGGCCACCACATCGGGTTCACCGCAGGAGGTGGAAGCCTACCTGGCGGGAGAGGGGCTGCGGATGCCGGTTCTCATGGACGAAGACGGCGAGATCGCGCGCAGTTGGGGTGTCAGCGGCGTACCGGCCACTTTCGTGGTGGATACCGGGGGCGATATCAGTCATGCCGGCATGGGCTATTCTTCGGAGCTGGGTCTGCGACTGCGCCTGTGGCTTGCCGAAGGTGGTTAGCCCGCATCCGTCACCAGCCGCACCCGGACCCAAACGCAAGTGAATGAGATATCGGTTGAAATTACCAAGTACAGACGAACGCCAAAAATACAGTGTGTTTTCGGTCCGGGCGCTATCCCAGCCCTTGCTGGTCCACGCGCGCCTGTGCTTGCGCTTCCTTCAACCCATAGCTACGGCTATGAATTTCAGTCCAGCGCGGCGCCCAGCCACACATGTCCTCAGCCAGCATCCGGGATGCCGGTGACGGATGCGGGCTAAGGAAGCGAGACACAAGGATTCAACCGGGGAGAATGCCATGCAAGACGACGCCAGGATCGAAATCGTCGTTGATCCTTCCCTGCTGGATCACTTCAGAGATCATATGCGCAATCGGAATTCCAGTATGACGCCTGAAGAGGCGATCACCGGTCTGGTTGCCATGATCCTAGTGTACTGCTTCGCCATTACTGGCACATTCAGCGGGTCGCTGAGCGGTTAGCCGCTAGGCGCGCCCTCGCCGGGGCAGCCAGTCTGCCTCAAGAGGGCGCAACAACGCGGATGGCCGCTCAGAGACCCGCCCTTCGGGAGCCCGTCCAATCGACCAATTCGGCGTTGCAGTCCTTGCAAAGGGCTGGCCATTCCCTGCGGACTGCGCCTTGCCTTGGTCGATTGGACGGGCTCTGAAAGAGCCAGTAATGGCGAAGCAGTGCACTAAATGGTTCGACCTATCCGGTAGTGGCGAAGAAGACGGGTGACAGGGAGATTCGACTGGGCTATCAACTGCGTTCCTTTTCCCAGCCGATCTTCTGGAATTGATCGGTTCAGGGCTCCGGCGTCAATCGAGCCCCATGATTGCCACAAGCTCCGCACTGCTGAGTACGTGGCAATAGATCATGTTGATGATCTCGAGTTCGTTGCAGTGGAGATCGTCGGTGCCTGCCGCGCAGCAATCGTCGACCACGACGACATTGAAGCTCTCGTCAGCCAGACTGCGTACGGTCGACGACACACATTGATCGGTGTAGATCCCGGTGACGATCACGTTGCGGATGCCCATATTGCCGAGAACGAGTCGCAGATTCGTGCCTGTCAGCGCGCTGTCGGTGGTCTTGGTGACCACGATCTCGCCGGGGGCCGGGGAGACCTCCGGGACGATCTGGGATTCCGCGGAGTTCTTTGGCATCAGCAGGTTGTTCCAACCGGGCATCTTCTGACTCAGGGAGCGGTCGCGACCGTCTTCGAGCAGGCAGGCGATGCGGGCGTGGATCACGTCCATGCCGCCCGCGCGAAATGCATCCTGAAGTGCACGTAGATTGGGGATCACGACGTCTCGCATCCGTCGCTCGAAGGGCGCCCAGCGGGCGTTCTCCGCGGCCGTCGGTTTAGGGGTGAAGCCGTAATTCTGAACATCGATGCAAAGGAGCGCAGTCTCGGAAGGTACCAGCGCCAGGTCCTCGGGCTCCGGGGCATCCTGGTAGTAGAAGGAGCGGTAGGCAGTCTTCCAGTTCATATCAGCAAATCCCCGTGTTTCGGCTTCGGCCACAGCTTTCAGATTCGGTTGTCGGGGCTCAATAATGGCCCGCAATCAATTTCGTGCCAATGAATTCGACCCGGGCACATGAACGGTACCCGGTGGTCGGGCGCCGGTCATATATCGGTTTTGTTTCCAGGATAGTATTCAGCCTAGACATTTTGCTACGGAGAAACGATGGAAAGATTCAGTGCCTCGGTCAGTCCGGAGGGAAGCCTCGAGGTGTTGTCGCAGCGCGAGGTCAACTCGTTGCTCGATACCAGTGCGCGCGGTCTTTACCGGCTGTTTCGGAACTGCGCCCTGGCGGTCCTCAACAGCGGCAGCCATACGGACGACGCGCGCGAGATCTTCGATAATTACCGCGATTTCGGCATCAACCTGATGCAGCGCAATCAGGGCATCAAGCTGCGGCTTGAGAACGCCCCGGCATCGGCCTTCGTCGATGGAAAAATGATCCAGGGTATCCGCGAACACCTGTTTGCGGTACTGCGTGACATCATCTACACCCACAATGAGATCCTGGGTGATCCCACGATCGATCTGAACAAGAGCGGGCACATCACCTCCGCGGTGTTCCATATCCTGCGAAATGCGCGTTTGCTGCGCCCGAGTGTC
The DNA here is from genome assembly GCA_963753845.1 of uncultured Gammaproteobacteria bacterium. Classification (GTDB taxonomy): domain Bacteria; phylum Pseudomonadota; class Gammaproteobacteria; order Chromatiales; family Chromatiaceae; genus Thiosocius. The sequence continues at coordinate 435,884 of CAVWEI010000017.1, read as the reverse complement.
GATCCGAACATCGTCGTGTGCTGGGGTGGGCATTCGATCGGGCGCGAGGAGTACGATTACAGCAAGGAGGTCGGCTACGAGTTCGGCCTGCGCGGGCTCGACGTCTGCACCGGCTGCGGACCGGGTGCGATGAAAGGCCCGATGAAGGGTGCGACCATCGGGCATGCGAAGCAGCGCATCTCGACCGGCCGCTATATCGGCTTGACCGAGCCCGGTATCGTCGCCTCGGAACCACCGAATCCGATCGTCAATGAACTTGTGATCCTGCCGGACATCGAAAAGCGACTCGAGGCCTTTGTCCGGGTAGGGCACGGTATTGTCATGTTCCCGGGCGGCGTCGGGACAATCGAGGAACTGCTTTATCTTCTGGGTATCCTGATGCATCCCGAGAACGCCGGCCACCAGTTCCCGCTGATCCTGACGGGACCGGCCGAGAGTGCTGAGTACTTCGGGGCGGTGGATCGATATGTCAGCGAGACCCTGGGGCCGGCGGCGCAGCGATACTACCGCATCGTGATCGACGACCCGGTCGAGGTGGCCCGATCCATGAAGAAGGCGATGGAGGCAGTGAAGTCGTTCCGCCAGGATGGCCGGGACGCCTTCTACTTCAACTGGCAGCTGTATATCGAGAAGGATCTTCAGCAACCTTTCGTACCCAGCCATCAGGCGATGGCGGGCCTGTCGCTGGATCGTGACCAGCCGGCGCACCAGCTGGCAGCCAATCTGCGACGCGCCTTTTCCGGCATCGTGGCCGGCAACGTCAAGGAAAACGGCATCCGCGCGGTCGAACAGTATGGGCCGTTCGAGATCCATGCCGATGCACGCATGGTGGCGGCCATGGACGACCTGCTGCAGCGGTTCGTACAGCAACGCCGCATGAAGCTTCAGGGCGAGTACACGCCCTGTTATACCCTGGTGGCGTAGCACCCCACAAACGATATGCCGCGTCCGCCACCGGGCCTGGAACAAGCGTTTTCTCATCCTTTGATCTGCAGCAGAATCCAACCCTTGAAATCGGGGGTACGGATCCCATCTCTCAGGCAGGACGGGGGGCCCCCGGGGTCCCTCATATGACACCTGAGTTGAGGAGGAAAGAGTCATGAGCATGATGAGATACGAGCCTTTGGGCCTGCTGGACCAGATGCGCAAGGAAATGGAGCGTGCGATGGATACGCGTACGGCGGAGGGCAGCAGTGTCGCGACCAGCGATTGGGTGCCTGCGGTCGATATCAAGGAGGAAAAAGACAGCTTCCTGATCGTTGCCGATATTCCGGGCGTGGACCCGAAGGATATCGAGGTGCACATGGAAAACGGTATGCTGACCATCAAGGGCGAGAAAGAGTCCGAGAAGAAAGAGCAACGTGAGGGCTACAAGCGGGTCGAACGCAGCTTCGGTAGCTTCTACCGGCGTTTCAGCCTGCCGGACAGCGCCGATGCCGAGAAGATCTCGGCCAAGAGCAACCATGGTGTGCTCGAGGTAAGGATTGGCAAGAAGGAAGAAGTGCAGCCACGCAAGATCTCCGTCAACAGCTGACGGAATCGGGTGCCCGGTGCCAGGGATATGCGGCGCCGGGCGCCGTTTCGGCTGCTCGCAGGAATTCGATTAGAGGCTATTCGATCCGAGATTAAGGGCAGCGATTGATGGACTACAAAGACTATTACTCCGTCATGGGCGTGGCGCGCGACGCCACCCAGGATGAGATAAAGCGTGCCTATCGCAAGCTGGCCCGCAAGTTTCACCCGGACGTCAGCAAGGAGACCGATGCGGAGGTCCGTTTCAAGGAGATCGGCGAGGCCTATGAGGTGCTCAAAGACCCGGAAAAACGTGTCGCCTACGACCAACTCGGCCGCAACTGGAAGGCCGGTCAGGATTTCAGACCGCCGCCTGACTGGGATGCAGGCTTCGAATTCTCCGGTGGTGGCTACACTGCGGCCGACGAGGCCGGGTTTTCCGATTTCTTCGAGTCCCTTTTCGGGCGCGGTGGGAATTTCCGTGCAGGGGGCTTTTCGCACAGACCGCGGTCTCGTGGGCGTGGTGAGGACCACCATTCCAAGATCGAGGTCAGCCTCGAAGATGCATTCAACGGGGCCACGCTCAGCCTGCAGCTGCAGGTGCCGGAGTACGACCCGCAGGGGCGTCTGAGCAGCAGGGTGCGGAAGCTGCAGGTGAAGATCCCGCGCGGTGTCACCTCGGGCAAGCGGATCCGGCTCGCGGGACAGGGCGGGGCGGGTCACAACGGTGGGCCGGCCGGTGACCTGTTTCTTGAGGTCCAGTTGAAGCCCCATCGGCTCTACCAGGTCGAGGGCAAGGACGTGTTCCTCAACCTGCCGATCACCCCCTGGGAGGCCGCGTTGGGGGGTAAGGTCAAGGTGCCGACATTGGGTGGGGCAGTCGATCTCAATATTGCAGCCGGTGCACGAAGCGGTCAGAAGCTGCGGCTCAAGGGGCGTGGCATTCCGATCGCGGGTGAAACGCCCGGTGATCAGTATGCGGTGCTGCAGATCATCGCACCACCGGCCGACAGCGCCGACATGAAGGCGCTGTACGAAAAGATGGCACGCGAGATGCCATTCAATCCAAGGGCGCATCTGGGAGGTTGAGGTGATCGGCAGCCAACAGACATATCAACCGGATATCGAATACAGCTTTTCGCTCGCGGAGATCTCACGCTGTTGCGGTGTTACCGCGGAACAGATCCTCGTCCTGGTATCGGAGGGCGTCCTGACCCCGCAAGGCTCGACCCAGCGTGAGTGGCGGTTCGCCAGCAGTGATCTCGGCCGGGCGCTGAGTGCGGTCAGGCTCGAGCGCGATCTTGGAGTCAATCCGGCCGGTGCCGCGCTGGCGGTCGAGTTATTGGATGAGATGCAGCAGTTGCGCGAGCGTGTGCGTCTGCTGGAGGCATTGTTTTTTCGACGCTGAAACGCTTTGAGCGCGAGGAGGATACATGAGCACCCTGAATCAACTACGTAACAGTCTGGGCAGGACCTGGGAAAACCTCACCGAGGGCTGGCATAAGCTCCGTGAGAGTGCGGAGCATGCCATGACGCGCTTCCGCCCCCTGGCCAAACAGGATGATCTGGATACCTGGGAAGACCAGGTAATCCGACACTCGGCCGACTGGGGCCTGCTGGCCGCTGAGGTGCAGGAAGACGAGGACACTGTCACGGTGCGGCTCGAGGCCCCGGGAATGGACAAGGACAATTTCGATATTGATGTGATCGACGATTACCTGGTCGTGCGCGGCGAGAAGCGGGTGGAGAAAGATCGGAAGGAAGGCCGTTTCCACGTAATGGAATGTGCCTATGGGAGTTTTGAACGGGCGATGCCATTGCCCGTGGCGGTGGACGGGAATGCCGCGGAGGCGCGATACAGAAAAGGCGTGCTGAGTATTACTTTGCCAAAACACGAACGCGCCAGGCGTCGCCGGATTCCGGTGTCTTCGTCCTGAAACGCACGCGGCAGGCATAGGGCGCCGGTTCCCTCTTCGATGGCTTCAGGCGGGAGAGAGAAACTCGTGGGCAGGCTCATGAAATAGGCGCGCTCCTCCGGGTTCGTGATCTCGTCGAAGCTGATACTGACAACCTCCAGAAATCCGGAAGGCTGGCCTCGGCTTTCGCCTTGGTGACGTCTGCGAGCCGCGCCTGAGCGAGTAACCATCAGCCGGCGTTGCTTGCCGTCGACCACGATGTTGGTGTGCCGAAGCTCTTCCAGCATGCCGTAAGATAAGGCCGCTGCACGCGTGCCGCCCGCCGAGAACGAGAGGATGAGCGGGGTATCTTTGTCGTTGTTTTTGCGCTTGGGAAGCAGCAAGTATCGATGTTCTTTCAAACGTCCAGTTACCATAAGCGCCTGGGAAAAGCGTGGATTGCTGTCATAAGAACCGACGACATCGCCGCGCCGCAATCGCTGACCATGGCGAACCCCACCTTGAGGTCGGGCGATACACACTCTTCAGTAACCTGCTGGCAGGGTGATGCCTGGCGGCGACTCTGGGGCCCCCGGAGCAACCAGGACCATCGGCCCCGGAACTCGCCACCGCACTGAAAGATGACAGGTGCTTGAGTTTCTCGGACACAACGCGATATATCTGCTTGAACATATATACTGTCAACGGTATATTTTCGCATGTGAATATTAAACCCACCGATCTTTTTGCTGCGCTGTCTCACGATACACGCCTGCGCTGTCTGTTGCTGTTGCACGCCTTCGATGAGCTTTGCGTTTGTGAATTGACGGGGGCCATTGGTGCCTCGCAGCCACACATGTCTCGGCACCTTGCCCAGTTGCGCGAGGCCCGACTGGTGAGCGACCGCAGAGAGGGCCTGTGGATCTACTATTGTTTAAATCCGGATCTTCCGGATTGGGTGGCTGCTGTCCTGGATGAAACAGCGCAGGGGGTGTTTGGCATGCAACCCTTTTCGCGCGATCTCGCGACTATGGCTGCGAGCCCGGACCAGCCCGTCGCTGCGCGCTGTGCGTGACCGACCGATTTCACGCCAGACATCTTCAGCGCTGCCTTATTTGCTGGCTCTGCCTGTTCGTGGCGAACAGGGATGCATCATTACGACTCCATTCGAGTCTCACCAAAAAGGTCTTCCAAAATGACAGTTCGTGTTGGTATCAACGGCTTCGGCCGCATGGGTCGCTTGGGTGTTCGGGCAGGATGGGGCAGCGAGACCTATTCCATCGTGCAGGTGAACGAGATCGCGACCGATGCGGTGGGCTCCGCGCACCTTCTCAAGTTCGACTCGGTGCACGGGACCTGGCCGGTGGAATGCTCGGCGGATGCTGATGGTGCGATGCTGATCGACGGTGTGAGCATCGGGCACAGCAGCAACCCAACCATAGAAGCCACCGACTGGTCCGGGTGCGATATCGTGATCGAGGCCACCGGCAAGCATCACAAGAAGCCAGGGTCCCTGCAGGCCTATTTCGACCAGGGGGTGAAAAAAGTCATCGTCGCGGCGCCGACAGAGGGTGCCCTGAATATCGTGTATGGGATCAATGACCACCTGTATCAACCCGATGTGCACCATCTGGTGACAGCGGCCTCCTGTACGACCAACTGCCTTGCACCGGTGATCAAGGTGATCCACGAAAAGATCGGTATCGTGCACGGCTGTATGACCACCATCCATGACATCACCAATACCCAGATCATCGTCGACAAGGGTCACAAGGACCTGCGCCGCGCACGTGCCTGTGGACAATCGCTGATTCCGACTACCACCGGATCGGCGAGGGCGATCACAAAGATTTTTCCGGAACTCGAGGGCAAGCTGAACGGCCACGCGGTCCGTGTGCCTCTGCTCAACGCCTCGTTGACCGACATCGTGATCGAGACGCCACGCCCGGTGACGGCGGAAGAGGTCAATAGCTTCTTCAGGCAGGCCGCAGAAGGCGAACTGAAAGGCATCCTTGGCTACGAGGAACGGCCGCTTGTCTCTATCGACTACGTCAATGACCCGCGCTCGAGCATCGTCGATGCCCTGTCCACCATGGTCATCGACGGCACCCAACTGAAGGTGTATGCCTGGTACGACAACGAATGGGGCTATGTGAACCGGATGATGGACATCGTCGGCAAGGTCTCGGCGGGGCTTTGAGTATGGACTTTAAGGCATCGGTCGCCTGATGGACAACAGCCTGCGCAATTACCTGGTCGTTACCGGTGGCTACTGGGCCTTCACGGTCACTGACGGTGCGATCCGCATGCTGGTTGTGCTGTATTTTCACCAGCTCGGCTACTCGCCGTTCGAAGTGGCGATGCTGTTCCTGTTCTACGAGTTCTTTGGCATCGTTACCAACCTGGTCGGGGGTTGGCTTGGTGCACGGATCGGCCTCAACCTGACCATGCATATCGGCATGGCCATGCAGGTCGCGGCCCTGCTGATGCTTACGGTACCGGATGCGTGGCTGACGGTGCCCTACGTCATGGCGGCCCAGGCGATGTCCGGCATCGCAAAGGACCTGAACAAGATGTCGGCCAAGGCGAGTGTGAAGACACTGGCAGGCGACGGCGGTGAATCACGCCTGTTCAAGTACGTGGCGGTGCTGACGGGCTCGAAGAACGCCTTGAAGGGCGCAGGCTTTTTCATCGGCGCGGCCCTGCTGGAGTGGATCGGCTTCCGCAACACGCTGTTTGCCCTGGCCGGACTCCTTTTCGCGGTTTTGATCACCACCATGACGTTGCTGCCCTCGGGCGTCGGCAAGATGAAGTCCAAGCCGAAATTCACGCAGGTGTTTTCCAAGAAGGCGGAGATCAACTGGCTGTCGGCCGCAAGATTCTTCCTGTTCGGCTCGCGTGATGTCTGGTTCGTGGTCGGGCTTCCTGTGTTCCTGTACTCGGTACTGGGCTGGACCTTCACCCAGGTGGGTGGCTTCTTCGCCCTGTGGGTGATCGGTTATGGCGTGGTGCAGGCGTCGGCGCCCAGGCTGCTTCGACGCAGCCACCACGGTGGCGGGCCCGGTGGGGCCTCTGCACGCAATTGGGCGGTGGTCCTTGGCATTGTGCCGGCCGCTATCGCACTGGCACTTGCACAGGGATGGGATCCGCAACTGGTGGTTGTCGCCGGGCTCATCCTGTTCGGCTTCGTGTTTGCGGTTAACTCCGCGGTGCACTCCTACCTGATCCTGGCCTACTCAGACTTCGACAAGGTGTCGATGAACGTCGGCTTCTACTACATGGCAAACGCCGGCGGACGACTGGCCGGGACTGTCCTGTCGGGTTGGGCCTACCAGACGCATGGCCTGGAGGGCTGCCTCTGGTGGTCGGCGGCCTTCGTACTGGCCACCGTGCTGCTTTCGATCAGGTTACCCGAGGTTGCGGCCCCGACGGCGCCCTGATTGCAGGAAGTCTGCCTTTGACCTGCTCAGTCGCAGGGCCGGCTGTGCCGGCCGATCATCCGTCAGGCGCAACCTGACCTACGACTGGGGCCGGCATCGGTAAGCGTGGGGATATTCGGTAGAGAGCAGTGAGTATGTGGCCCGTGAGGTCTGGCAGGAATACATCACGAAGCAGAAGCCGCCGGCTTTGGCCGGCGCAGTATTCACGGAGTCTGCCTTTAACCCGCTCAGTCGCTTGGGAAGTGATTGCCAGGCCAAGGTGCACAAGATGAACTGCGACAAGATCGCCGACTCACTTTGGGCCCTCGATCCAAACACCATCCATCTCAATCATGGATCGTTCGGGGCATGTCCAAGACCCGTCCTTGAAAGGCAGACAGAACTGCGGATGGAAATGGAGTCCAACCTCACTCGGTTCATGGTCCGACGCCTGCCGGGTCTGCTTGCACCAGTGCGGGAGGAACTCGCCGCATTCGTCGGTGCAAGTCCCCTGGATCTGGTGTTTGTGCGCAATGCCACGAGCGGCGTCAATACCGTTCTGAAATCCTTGGATCTCCACCCGGGGGATGAACTCCTGGTCACAAACATGGCTTATGGCGCCAGTCGCAATGCCCTCGACTTCGTCGCAGGGCAGTCGCGGGCAAGAGTCGAGGTCGTCAGGATTCCATTCCCCATCCAGAATGAGGATCAGATCCTCCAGGCCCTGCTATCCAAGGTAACTTCGAAGACCCGGTTCCTCCTGATCGATCACATCACGAGTACCACCGGGCTTGTCATGCCGATCCAGGGCGTCGTTGGAGCCATGCACGAGCGCGGAATCGAGACGCTCGTTGACGGTGCCCATGGGCCGGGGCAGGTCGAACTCGAGCTCGACAAGCTGGGTGCGCTCGCCTACACGGGCAACTGTCACAAGTGGCTTTGCACTCCCAAGGGCTCGGCCCTTCTTTGGGTACGCAGGGATTGGCAGGACCGCATCCGTCCGACATCGATCAGCCATGGGGCCAGCACCCGTCCGGAGGCGCACCGCTCCCGATTCCTCGAAGAATTTGACTGGACTGGCACGGATGACCCGACACCCTGGCTGTGCATCCCTGAAGGCATCACTTTGTTGCGCGGACTCTTCCCTGGCGGCTTCGCCGAACTGCGGGCACACCAAAAGAGCTTGGTCCTGTATGGACGGCAACAGCTCTGTGATCGACTCGGCATCACTTCCCCGGCACCCGAGAGCATGATCGCCGCGTTGGCGACGGTGCCTCTGCCGGATGCCGACTCGGACGCACCCTTCTCCATGGCCGATCCAGATCCGCTGTTGCGCGATCTCCACCGGCGGCATTTCGAGGCGGTCGTCGTGCCCTGGCCCGCGCCTCCCAAGCGCGTCCTGCGTATAAGTGCCCATGTCTACAATGACAGGCGGCAGTATCAAGCACTGGCCGAGGCCGTTGGCAACTTCTTCGAGGCCTGAACGTTCTCGGTGCCGCCAAATGCAGCAGCCCCTTGCCAGGAACGACATGGCCCACTAGGCATCGTCGAGCACGGCAGTCACCAGGCGTTGCAGCCGTTCGTAATGGCTGCCTTGCCAGTAGATGTGCCCACAATCGCCACAGCGCCAAAAATCCTCGAAGCAAGCGAGTGTTTCAGGCTCCAGTAAGGCGGCCACATCCTGCTTGCTGACGGCCTCGATCGGGCCATTGCATTCCATGCAGCGGGTGAATGGTCGGCTGACCCTGGAGAGATCGCAGCGCCGGATCACCTGTGCAAGCTGTTCCAACGGGTTGTCGTTTCGGATATGGCAGCCGTGGCTGACATCCCGACGCATCAGGAGTGCGCGGTCGCGACTCAGAATAATACGTCGCCCCGCCGAGGCCTTCTGCACAAGATCTGCATCATCGATGCCGTTTTCATAGAGCGTGTCGAATCCCAGCAGCCGCAGGTACCGGGTCAGCCGTCCGAGCTGCGCATCGGCAAAGAATCTCGGTTCCCGCAGCGGGCCCGGTCTCAGCTGCAGCAGCGGCGTGACATCGAGTGCCTCGAACATCGGGTAGACGCTGACAAGGTCGCCGTCGTGTACCGGGGCCTCCAGATCGACGGAGACGCCGTTCAACAGGATGATCTCCACCTCGGTATGTGGAACACCCTGCGTCTCGATCAGGTGCCTGATGGGGCAGGGGGACTCGAAATGAACCGCGATGTCACGCTTGCGCATCTGTGCCGGAAGATAGTCATTGAGTTCTTCGTAGAAACGCAGGGTTGCCTGTGCCATATCGTGCGCTGGATGATTGCTTTCCAGGCCATCTAACCCAATCAGTGGCCGTGTTTCAATATCTGCCGATTTGGGGGGCGGGCTGCAGAGAGAGCCCGCTCTCTCAGTACGCGAGCCGGTTGAGAAAAGACTGCTCGGCCAGTGCGTCGCCGGGAATCCAGTGCACACGCGGATGCTTATCCGGCACCTGCGAGGCATTGATGACGATGGGGATGAGCAGGGTATTTTCCCAATCCATGTCGAGAAAACTGCTGATCCAGTCCGCGCACTCATGCGGGTTCTTGGTCGACAGCAATGCCTCGACGTTGGTGACCAGGGTGCCGCCCTCGGCCGCCAGGTCGGCCAGCGCCGAGTCCAGATCCTGCAGGCTCAGGCGGTCGGCATCCCAGCCATGATCGGACATTATCTTGGCCCTGTAATCGAACGACTGCAGCCCGAGTTGTCCGGCAAGTGCAACGAACAGGTCAGGTCGGTATTCCGGGAATACGACCAGAAAGCCACCCCTTTCGTGGTGCCTGTCGATGATCCCAGCTATGGGGTCAATCCATTCGGAATGGTTCATGTCAGATTCTCCGGGTGATGTTCAGTCCAGGACCTGATAAAGCAATCGATGATTTCTGGTCAGGGCACAGATGCGGCACTGGTGGTCCGGAGAAGGTTTTCCCACCGGAGTGTAGTAGGTCACGCCGCAACCGTGGCAGCGGTCCGGGTTCAACGGTATCCGCAGAAGGCTCGGTGTTGCCCAGCTCGTCACTGAGACCGCCTGCTGGTCGCACACGTCTTCGCAGATGCCGCAGCCGGTGCATAAGTCAGGATCTATCAGGTAGGTCCGGCTGCCCGGTGGGTCGTTCTTTTCGACCACTATTGCACCGTGCGGGCAGAGCCTGGCGCAGGCATCGCAGGCATTGCATCGGCCCGGGTCTATCTGGGGCAGGAAGGGTACGGCCTGAGCGTCGGTTCGACGCGGGATGATGCTTCCGGCGGGTTCGAACTGACGATTGGACATGGCGCCCGGGTTTCGAATGTGCCCGTGTTCCGCCATCGCGGCCTGCGTGGCGCGACGGAAGAACTGGCGTCTGCTCATCGATGGGCCGCCCGATTCCGCCAGCCCCTTGTCCGCAAGACGCGACCATTCGTCCAGGTCCACGTGCCGATGGTGCATCGTCGGCAGTTTTCGCTCCCGTAACAGTCGGTTGAACCTTTCCAGGCAAAGCTCGAGTCGTGGTGCACTCCCCCTGGCGCAGTTGTCGCAATCGGACGAACAGAGGATCAGTGTATCGACCTCCGTGCGATAAAGTGCCATGACGGTGTTCAGGCCGATGGCGTGCAGGCAGGGCACGACCCCTTCGTCTCCTGCAGCGGCCCCTGCCGGTTCGCATGCCAGCATGGCGACCTTATGGCCTCCATCGCTCTTGAGTGCCGGTGGCATGTCCGCCTGGATTGCGCCTTCGGGACAGGCGGCAACACACAGGTTGCAGCCGTCGCAACGGCTGGCGTCTATCCCGAGTTGCTCGTCATCGAGCACCCAGGCCTCTTGCGGGCAGACATCGACACAGGCCTGGCAGCTGGCTGTTTCTATCAGTGTGTGGACGCAGCGCTCGGAGACGACGTCGGGCAGGTTTCTGGCCTCCCGATAGGATGCTCTGCCGAGTTCCCGCAGGTCACTCATGGATGTGGATAAAAGGGGAGACGGTGGAGGTGCCTCAAGGTCACGCCATCAATCGTTGCATTAACATCAACACCGGCCCCCCAGCGATTACTGCGAGAGCACCCAGAGCACCAGGGTGTTGGCTTCTTCATCGCTCACCGTGGCGTTTGGAGGCATGGGGATCTGGCCCCAGGTGCCCACACCGCCGGCCTTGACCTTTGCGGCCAGCATCGCCGGCGCGTCACTGTCGCCCTTGTACTTTGCGGCGATGTCCTTGAAAGACGGCCCGACCACCTTGACTTCCACCTGGTGGCAGGCGAGACAATTCTTGCTCTGCGCAAGTGCCTGATCAGCCTGGATACCGGGGGCAGCCAGCAGGCCGATGGTAAGGGTCAATCCGGTAGCAAGGTGTTTCAGCTGCTTCATTTGTTTGGGTTCCTTTTGTTAGAAGTGTTGAAGGAGCCTGCGAGGTAAGCAGGCGCGTTTACCACGAAGGCGCGGAGCCGGGAGTATAACCGGGCTCGGGTAATTCTGCCGTGGTGCCCGGCTTCATGCGTTTCTCGATTTCCTCGGGCGTGGGGCGTTGCTCACCAAGGATCTCGGCGAGGAGATCTCGTACTTCGTCCATGTAGGCTGCCGTGAAGGCGCAGAGTCCGGCGTAGAAGGGTGTGGCGCTTCGGGCGGCAACCCGCGCACCGAAGTCCGGCAACCAGCGCAGCATGTGTTCATCGAGAAAGCGTGCGGTCTCGTGGAGGTCGCCGTCGTTTGCAAGCAGATGCGAGACAAACTGCAGCTGCAGCACCAGGTGATCATCCGAGCGCTTGCGCCAGTCAGGTGCGGCGAGTCCGTGACGTTTGTAGATTGCGCGTATCTGGAACATCGGTTCCTGCATTGCGAGTCCTTCCTCGTCGATCCAAACGGATTCATAAGGAGAGGCACGCAACGCATGCGTCAGATAAATGCTTGCATAATCCGCCGCAAGCTCATCGAGTAGTTCGGTATCGGCGTCTTTGTCCAGCAGCTCGATACCTTCGTGAAGAAGGTGTGTCGCGTCCTTTCCTGAATCCGAGACGAGCTGTAACTGCAGGCTCCGCGGGAATTCCTCGGCCTTCAACTGCGCAATAATCTCAGCCGACAGCTCTTCGTTGTGCAGTAACGCCAGGGCGAGCACGTCATGTGAGACCGCGCTGCGAAACGCGGCCATTGGATCCTGGTCGTTTTCCGGCCTTGCTCCGTCGAGTGCCATGTTCTTCATTCCACCTTGCCCTTGCTGTGGGCGACAAACACGATCGACGGGTTGGTGAGTTCGGGGTCGGCGAAGTTCTTCACGGCACGCACGGGCTTGTCAAGGGGGCCGATGGCCTTGGTCGGTTCCTGACCGGACATCAGTTCGGCGATATTGCCCATATCGAGCACCCGCATCATGCAGCCCATTACGCAGTAAGGTTTGCGACCCGCATCGATCTCATCCACGCACAGATTGCATTTTTTGACGATGCCGTCTTCCGGGTCGTACTGAGGTGCGCCATAGGGGCAGGTCGCCTCGCAACGCCGGCAGCCGATGCACAGCGTGGAATCGATATCCACGATGCCATCCTTCTGGCGTTTGAAGATGGCCCCGGTGGGGCACGCGGGCAGACACGCCGGCTTCGCGCAATGATTGCAGGAGACGTTGACCTTGTACGCATAGACCTCCGGATAGGTACCGCCCTCGATGTACTGCACGCGGCGGAAGCGCGGCCCGGCCGCCAATCCGTTCTTGTCCTTGCACGCAACCTCGCAGGCACGGCAGCCGATGCAATCGACATTGTTGTGTACGAAGCCCAGCTGAATATCCGGTACGACCGGCGTATAGACCTCTTTCTTGCGGCGCTTGATGGCCGTCCGGATCTTCGCCCTGTATTGCTCTCTAACCTTAGGCATGAGTAATTTCCTCCCAATAACCAGTTATCACTGGTCGCGCCGGAATACGTGAGCACGGGACGTTGCCAGCTGGTCCCAGCCAGGGCGGTGCTCCAGATCTGTCTTCTTGATGTCGCACAGCACGGTGTTGTAGGCAAAGGCGCCGGCCGGGCTGGGGTCGTCAAGGGTGAGAAAGTCCGGGTTGCCGCTGCGGTCGACGCCGTTCTCATCGAGGTCCATCCAGGCCCCCTCGTGCAGCACGGCCACGCCGGGCATGGTGCGTTCGGTCACATAGGCCGGGACGATGACCCGCCCGCGGTCATTGAAGACCTCGACCGTGTCGCCGGTCTTTATCCCCAGTCGCCTGGCGTCGGATGTGGCGATGGTGACCTCCTGCTCGTAGGTTTCGCGCAGCCACGAACAGTTGTTGAAGATCGAATGGGTACGCCAGCGCGGATGCGGCGAGATCAGGTGGAACGGGAACTGTGCGGTCTTGGGGCTGTTCAGCGACTCCCACGGCTCGATCCACTTCGGAATGGAGGGGATGTGGTAGCCGTACTTGGTCTTTGTCCAGTCGCTGATGCTGGCCAGCTCGGTGCACAGGATTTCGATCTTGCCGGACGGCGTCTGGAACGCCTTACCGTCCTCGATCTGCTCGCGGAAACCCACATGAGGTTTGTCCAGCTTGAATTTGTAGACACCGTGCTTCTTGAAGTCGTCCCAGGACATCTCGACGTGCTGATGGGCCATCACTTTCCCTTCCCACCAGGCCCGTAGATAGGCCTCGTCCACCGCATCTGGGTCATTGAAGTAATTGCGCTGGGCCCTCGGGTTGTAGGTCCTGCCAAAGGTGTCGCCGATGCCGTCCTTGTGTCCGATCCGATAAGCCAGTTCCGTGAAGATCTGGAAATCCGTCTTCGACTCGCCCATCGGCTCGATGACCTTGGGCCTGTGGATATAGTAGTGGCCCTTGTACCAGGGCAGGGCGGTGTCGTGACGTTCGAAGTGCGTGGCGACCGGTAGCAACACGTCGGCCCACAGGCCCGATGGGGTGATGGTCGAATCCATGCACACCACCAGCTCGAGTTTCTTGATCGCCTCGATCTCTTTGTTGATGTTGGTGAGCTGGTTGAACCAGTCGGAACCCTGCCAGAAGATCCCCTTGATATTCGGGATCAGACCATCTGTCGCATCCTGGCGTGGCCAGCAGCCGATTTCCTCGCGCTTTACATTGGGGTAGTTGAGCACGCAGTGCGCCCAGCGGTCCGATTTGATCGACGCAAACCAGATGTTGGCGTATTGATCGTACGGGTAGGCGACGGCCTCTGAATGCCAGGCCTTGCCCACACCCTCGGCGCAGCCGCCAAGGACACCGATGTTGCCGGTCATGGCCTGCAGCGCAGCTGCCATACGGTTGTATTGCTCACCATAGGCGTTACGGCCGGGTGCCCAGGACGCCTTGAGTGCTGCCGGCTTGGTTCTGGCGTACATGTCGGCCAGTTTCTTGATCTGCTCGGCTGAGACGCCACAGATATCGGCCGCCCATTCGGGCGATTTGGGTACACCGTCATAAGTGCCGAGGATGTAGTCCTTGAAGTTTTCCTTGCCGTTGGCGGATTGCTGGGCCCAGTCCGGCATGGTGCCTGCATCCATCCCCATAGTGAAGCGGTTGATGAAGTCCTGATCATGCAGGTTGTTGGTAAAGATGTAGTGGGCCATGCCGGCCATCATGGCCGCATCGGTATTCGGCTTGATCGGTATCCACCAGGCGTCGTAGGCCGAGGCCGAGTCGGTGTACTGGGGGTCGACCAGGACAAACTTGCAGCCTTGCTGCTTGGCCATGCGCATGTAATAGAAGGTGTTACCGCCGTGGAATGTATAGGCCGGGTTCCACCCCCACATGATGATCAGCTTGGAGTGAGCGAAGGCGTCGTCTTCGTTGCCGTCTTCGATGGTGCCGAAGGTCCAGCGTGAACTGGTCGTGGTTCCCTGGTACGAGGGTACCGACCAGGAATTGGTGCGGCAGCCGAACATGCCCAGAAAGCGCCCGAGCAGACCTTCGATCTGATCCGATTTGTGCAGTACGCCATAGGATGCGCCCGCATAGCTCTGATCGAGCAGGGCAGTCGAGCCGTATTGATTCTTGATCTCGATCATCTTGCGCGCCACGTAGTCCAGCGCCTGGTCCCAGGAGATCCGCTTGAACTTGCCTTCACCACGTTTGCCGACGCGCCCCATCGGGTAGAGCAGGCGCTCGGCCGAGTACAGGCGCTGGCGGTAGGAGCGGCCGCGCAGGCAGGCGCGCAGCTGGGGTTCCTCGAAGGTGTCCATGCCGACGTGGCCACCCTGCTGATAGCGCCCGTCATCTGTAGAGAGGCGCACGATGACGTCGCCCTTCTTGTGCGCCACCAGCATGTGCCTGGATCCGCAGTTGTGTGCACAGGACGTGACCACTGTCTGCAGTTCGTCGTCCTTCGGATAGGGCTCATAGGCGAAGGCCTTGGCCTCTTTGGCGGTATGCAGTTCCACCAGTCCGCCGGCACCCAGGGCCGCTGCTCCGGTCGCCGTGGTCTTGAGAAAAGTCCGTCGCGTGACGTTGAGACGGGACGCCAGAAGTTCGCTTGTATCTTTGACACTCATGTTCCTGTTCCTCTGGGCAACGGCTATTGCGCGCTGGTGCGGAATCTTGGGTTGGATTCGGTTGGGCGGTCTTTGGCCCAGTCCGGTACCTGATCGCCTCCAGCCGGCCAGCTGTGGCGCGGGTAGGGATAGCTGATGCGGTACCAGGCACGTCCACCGTGGCAGCCGTAGCACACGTCACTGTCCTGCTGTGCCGCCTCCTCGATGTTCTTTGCGTGCAGGAAATTGACCTCATGACGATTGGTGCGGATGGCTGCATGGCAGGTCAGGCAACTGTTGCCGAAGATCGTTGCATTTTCAAGCCAGGGTCCGGGCACGCCCATCAGCTGGGATGGGAATTGACCATGGCACATCAGGCAGATCATCGGGTCGACGTGTTTGCGTTGGGTCAGGGTGCTGTCGCCGGTCGCCGACGAGTTGGCGGTTTCTTCGCGCGGGTCATTGCCCTGATGACAGGTGTTGCACTTGAGATCCATCACCTGGTTGGCATAGGGGGTCACCAGATGGCGACGGTGAAAGGTTTCCTGCTCGCCTTGATAGGTGTCCAGGGTCTGGTACCACGCCAGTGTTTCAGATGCAGGCACGCCGGCCGGCGATGCCTCGAGCACAAGGCGATCGATGATTTCCTGGTGGCAGGCCAGGCATTGATCGTCCGTGGCCTGATCGATAGCCGGCTTGAAATGTATCGGGTCCCAGCGCGCGGCCTGGTACGACTGTTCGCCCTCAGGCGCGGCCTGCAGATTGAATGCAAGGCAAAAGGCCAGCACGCCTATGCCTATCCTGTAACCGAACCTCATGATTTTTACTCCCTGATTCTGGCTTGACTGGAGGGGGCTTGTAACAATTCACGTACGTTCACCTGACGGCCAAAATCTAGTATCTCTGCGTTGCAAATCTTCGCAATAGCTAGCTATTGCACGCGCTCTGCGCCTTGAAAAGGTCGCCTGGAGCGGTATTTCGCGTTGGCCCCGAAGGGGCAAAGGCGCATAGATGCGCTACACAGTTGCGAGATCTTGTCGTCGCCATCCGATTCGCCAAGAATTGTTAGAAACTCCCTGAAGGCGTCTGCAAAAAAGGGGCACATCCCTGTGCCCCGGATTTCAAGCGATCACTGCGGTGGGTTCCATCCGCCCATACCGGACATGCCGCCCATTCCCGACATGCCGGACATACCGCCCATGCCGGACATACCGCCCATGCCCGACATGCCGCCCATACCGGACATGCCGCTCATGCCGCCCATCCCGGACATACCGCTCATGCCGCCCATACCGGACATGCCACTCATGCCGCTCTGAGCCGGGTAGAAGAAGATCTGACCCTCGGGGGTGATACGGAAATAGCCGGCCATACCGGACATGCCGCCCATACCCGACATGCCGGACATTCCGCCCATGCCGCCCATACCCGACATGCCGGACATACCGCCCATGCCGCCCATACCCGACATGCCGGACATACCGCCCATGCCGCCCATACCCGACATGCCGGACATACCGCCCATGCCACCCATACCCGACATGCCGGACATACCGCCCATGCCGCCCATACCCGACATGCCGGACATACCGCCCATGCCAGCAGGCTGCCAGACCCAATGACCGGCCATGCCGCTCATACCGCCCATGCCGCCCATACCTGACATGCCGGACATACCGCCCATGCCACCCATACCCGACATGCCGGACATACCGCCCATGCCACCCATACCCGACATGCCGGACATACCGCCCATGCCACCCATACCCGACATGCCGGACATACCGCCCATGCCGCCCATACCCGACATGCCGGACATACCGCCCATGCCGCTCATGCCACCCATGCCGGACATGCCGCTCATCCCGCTCTGGGCCGGGTAGAAGTAGATCTGCCCATCAGGCGTGATCTTGAAATAGCCGGCCATGCCGGACATCCCACTCATGCCACCCATACCGGACATGCCGCTCATGCCGCCCATACCGGACATGCCACCCATACCGGACATACCGCCCATGCCACCCATACCGGACATGCCGCTCATGCCACCCATACCGTCCATGGCGACTGCCGAGCCACAAAGAACACCCATGACGGCTGCACTCAGGACCTTGGTAAGCATGCGCATTCGTTTCTGCCTCTTCATACGATTCTCCTCAAGTTTTTGATGGTTGTGTGGGCCTTTTATTGGCCCTTCTGGCCACTGCAGCTATCAAAGACTGAAGTGGTCAATTGAACCCTCGGCGTACGCCTTGGATTTAATTCTGATACCAGCCCCGGATGTCATAGGGCGACGGTGCCCCCGGCCGATTGAACGGGGTGTGCCAAGCTCCCTGGTTCTCGAGAAAACCGAGACTGCTGGGATAGGGACGATCAACGCCGTGCAAGGCCTGGGTGTACCAGGTCGCATCCTTGTTGAATTGAGTGATGACAGGCGCACCGACTGGACGCTCGTAGGGCGTCAGGCCCGCAATCGGGTAGCTGTAATCGGCTGCGGCTGCGGCGCCACCAACGCCGGCGGCCACGAGTGCGACCAATGCCAGGCACGGGAACCCACGTTTGCTCATGAATGACTCTCTCCCTCGGTCGCCTGTTGTAATCGAAAGTGTTCCGGAAATAAGACTGCTGCCTAGTACAAAGCAACCCTTGTGCCAATCGGTCGAAAATTCGCTAACTATATGAAAAAAAAGGATATAAACGGTTTTCTATGTTATGGTTTTGTGAAGCGGGCAGGGGCCTCCTGACAAAGCGGCAGGTCCGCGGAAACCCCGGGGTTGCATCCTGTCCGGGTGGCATGGACACGGGGCGAGGGAACTACGCCAGCGCGGCTACAGCTATGGCTGGGTAAGGCCAGATAATTCATATGGAAATCACCCGAATACAGCAAGAACCTAATTCTTAATCTCATGCCGCTGCAAAGTATGCGGCGACCACGGAGTTCAGATTGAAAGCGCCCTGCCAAATTGGCAGGGCGCAGTTTTCGCGCAGGTTTTCGAGGCTGCCGGTCTTGGACGGCTGCAAGGCTAGCGTTCAGTAGATGGCAATCACGCGGCCGGTCTCTGTCAATATGATCAGCTGGTTACGCAGTCGATAAGGAGGGGTTTCGTCGACGATGCTGACGATATGGACGTCGTTGACGCGCCGTATCCTGCCGACGAGCTGTTTGGGGCTGCCGAAACGTTCGACCCAATCCCTTGCAATCCGGCCTGCCTCGGCCTCGTTGTCGACCGGGAGTGCGACCTCACCGGCGAGGACGGTAGCCGACTCAATACCCTTGTAGTGACCCCGTTGCGCTGGCGCCGCGTCGGCCTGGTAGGCGTCGGTGGCTTTCCCTGAAATCGGCGGGTAGACCAGCACGGCCCCGTCCGGGGCGGATTCCACCCGCCAGCCTTTTTTCCGGAGCGAGCGCTGAAACTGGGAGAAGGGGTCGGCGGTCGTGGCGGTTTCGTTATCGCCGCTGTCGTTTGCCGTTTCTTCGAGCTTCATCGTCCCCGAGGTGGATGTACCGGCGTTGGCCGGAGTGAGTATGGTGTTGCCCGAAGCGTCCTGCTCCAGATGCCATCCCCGGTCCCTTAGCAGGCGTTGAATATCGGGTGGTGCCGCCGGGGTCCCTGCGGTCGCCGGTGTCGTGGCCTCGCCGGCGGTCCCAGTCGGGGCAGTCCGGCCAGCGGGAATCAGCAGGGTATTGCCGTCCCCGTCAACCCGGACGGTCCAGCCACTATCCTTGAGCTGACGATAGGGGATGGACGGCGGTTGCGCCACGGTCTCATTGGCGGATTCGGGAACGTCCGCTTCGATGATCTGCTCTGGAGCACGGTAGAGGGTGGCGCCGTCAGCCCCCTCTTGCGCCTGCCAACCCTGCTGTTCGAGCAGTTGCGGCAACTCGGCGCTGGCCGATGTGGCCGCTATGTCGGTGATACCTGCCGATGGTAAAGTGGCGAGGCTCAGGGCCCAGGCCAGGGCGAGTAGCCGGATCATGTGACTATCGTTCTTTTGGGTCGGTCGAAACACTTGAGTAGCCTCCAGTTAGTCGTGCTTTAGGGCTCGTATAGGCATACACAGAATGCATGCCCGGTGCGTTTCCTGGAGGACCTCAGGGCATTGAAGACAGATCGGTTACCGACATTTCGACCTGTCCTCGAATGTCGCCTGTTCCGGTTTTAAAACGCAGAAAATACGAACTCGGGATGTTGGTGCCGTTTGAAGTGAGCTCTTTGCAACCTATGTGCCATCGTGAGAGCGGAGGCCCTGCGACCGAAGGTATGGGCCGGCCGGCGGTAGCTGCGGTCACGCTTGAATTCGGCCTGTCATATTTCAGTCATGAGAGGTCGACATCATCTGATGAATCTGGCGCAAGCTGCTGTCCCCAGTAAGAAGCAGTGATGGCCGGGTGCTGCGGCTCGGTCGTGCAATCGCGCGAATGTGATGGCCGATGAGCTCCCCGGCCGCTCCTGTGACCGGGGTGAACAGGTAGAGGGCGCTTGCAGGGTAAAAGTGGGAGCCGTCGGCCGGCTGGCGGAAAAGATGCTTGGGATCTGTCATATTGACAGGGATCACGGGACACGAGCTGCCTATTTGGCAGGGGCGAGGTGTCATTCAGGTGGTTGTCTCGTGCCGGTTCCCGGGGCAGGGCCTCAAGATCTTGCAGAGTTTTGAACTGTTCTTGCGCGACACCCGCGCCAGGGCCATACAGATGAGCACGGAATGATGTTTAGGCACCCTTGGATCGACAGCAGGTTGAACCGCAAATTCCTGGTCGGCAATGCCCTGGGGATAGTGCTGAGTTCGCTGGTCTTTCTCTTGCTCTATCTGGGTATGTATGAGGAGCAGCTCGCCAATGAGCGCAGCAACGCGGCCACCCAGGTCAATCAGCTTCTGCAGACTTCGCTGCAAAATGCCATGCTCAAACGCGATCTGGATGGTTTGAAGCAGATCGTCCAGAAACTAGGCGAGCAGGAGGAGATCCTCAACGTCATGATCGTGAATCCGGCAGGAGAGGTGCGTTTTTCGTCAACGCCTTCGCTGCTGGGACACTCGTTCGACAGGCAGAAGGACGAGGCCTGCCAAGTCTGTCATATCACCGGTGAAGGCTCACCCACGGTTTTCATGACCAACGAACTGGGACAGTCCGTGTTGCGCAGCGTCAATCCGGTGCATAACAAGCCCGAGTGTATCGAATGTCATGGCAGTGCCGCAGACCATCCAATCAACGGAGTGCTGTTCGTCGACTATGATGCGGCGCCGATCGAGCGCCAGGCGCGCAAGACGGCCATGGTGCTGCTGGCCGCCGGTTTTTGCGTCCTGGTCATCGTGCTGAGCGGTGGTTGGTGGTTCATGCAGCGTTTCGTGGTGCAGCCTGTAAAAACACTGCACCGGGTGAGTAAGTCGCTTGCGGACGGTTCCCTCGGCCAACGTGTCGACATACCGGGCCGGGACGAACTCGCGCAACTCGGCAGCTGCTTCAATCACATGGCCGATCGGCTCGAGAACAGCCTGAATGCGTTACACGAGAAGGAGGAGTTTCTTCAGGGGCTGATGGATGCCTCACCCGATGGATTGCGGGTGATCGATGAAAACTTCAACGTCGTCATGTCGAACGAGACCTACCGCCGCCAGCTCGGTCTGTCGGGTTCAGAAGGTGTCGGTGTACCCTGCTTCCAGTCCAGCCACGGTCGCACGGAACCCTGCGCCCCGACCCTTGTCACCTGTCCGCTGCATGAGATCCGGGAGCATGGGAACCCGGTCAAGTGCGTGCATCAGCACAGGCGCAGTGATGGCAGTCATTTTGATGTGGAGGTCTACGCCGCACCCATGCGGGTGCAGCACGGCGATCGAACAGACCTTTTTGTTGTCGAATCCATTCGCGACCTTGCCAGTGCAGTGCAGTTCTCACACGAGCAGAAACTGTCAGAGTTGGGCCGACTGGCAGCCGGTGTGGCACATGAGATCTACAATCCGCTGACCTCCATCCGGATGTCGCTGGACTCCATCCTGCACCTGCAGAGCCCAAGCGACCAACATCATCTGAAAACCGGGGACTACCTGAAACTGGTGGAGCAGGAGATCGATCGCTGCATAGAGATCACTGGCAGGCTGCTCAAGCTGAGTACCCACGGCGGATCCGAGCCGCAGGTGGTGGCGGTGAATCAGGCGGTGAGTGAGACGTTATCGTTATTGCGCTGGGATGCGGAGGAGAGCGGCGTCGCCCTCGACGAGCGGATGGACCCATCCGCCCCAAGGGTGCTGGCGAGCGAGAGCGATCTGCGTATGGCGGTGCTCAACCTGATACAGAATGCCTTTCACGCCATGCCGCACGGCGGGCGATTGACACTGAGCACCGAACGCCGCGATGGCAGGATCTATATCGCGATCCGCGATACCGGCGCGGGGATTGCACCAAAGGATCTACCGCATATCTTCCAGCCCTTTTTCAGTCGGCGGGCAGATGGCCGCAGCGGCACCGGGCTGGGCCTTTCGATATCCAAGGCGAACGTCGAACGCTCTGGTGGAGAGATCACGGTGCAAAGCGAACTGGGTAAAGGGACGACCTTCGTGCTGAGTTACCCGGACCCTGAACACTTAGCGGAGGCCGCCCAAACAGATGAGCGAATCGACAAGACAGAGCGTTCTGGTAGTTGAAGACGATAGCTTGCTGAATCGGCTGATCTCGGAACAGCTGGTGCGCATGGGTTATGCCGTGCGCAGCGTAAAGAACTGGGCCGAAACCCAGGCGCTGCTGGAACGGCAGAGCGTCAACCTGATCATTACCGATGTGCAGCTTCCAGATGCAAACGGGGTTGAAATGCTGCCTGCATTGACGAAGGACCAGCCGGTGATCGTCCTGACTGCTTACGGTTCAGTACGAGACGCGGTCAATGCAATGAAGAACGGTGCCGCTGAGTACCTGCTCAAACCCGTACACCCGGACGAACTGGAACTGATGGTGACGCGGGTGCTGGACTCGGCGGCCCAGCACCGTGATCTGCAATTCTGCCGGCGCACGCTCAAGAAGCAGACTGCCAGCGGCATGGTCGGCCTGAGTCATGGGCTCAGCGAGGTCGAGAACCTGATCGAGGCCGTTGCACCCACCGACATGACCGTGCTGGTGCAGGGTGAAAGCGGCGTCGGAAAAGAGCTGGTGGCCCAGGCGATCCATATCGGCAGCAACCGCTCGAAGCGCAACTTCGTGGCAGTGGATTGTTGCACCCTGCAGGAGCAGCTGTTCGAGTCCGAGCTGTTCGGTCACGAACGCGGGGCCTTTACCGGCGCGACCGGTCAGAAGAAGGGGTTGATCGAAAGTGCGGATGGCGGGACTCTGTTTCTGGACGAGATCGGCGAGATCGAGCCGGGCATTCAGGCCAAGTTGCTGCGCGTTTTGGAGACGGGACATTTTCGCCGCGTCGGCAGCAACATGGACCGGGTAGCCGACGTGCGCGTCGTGGCCGCGACCAATCGGGATCTCGAGGCCATGAGCCAGGAGGGGACATTCCGGTCCGACCTGTTCTACCGGCTCAGTGCATTTATCGTGGAGGTGCCCCCTCTGCGTGAGCGTCGTGACGACATCCCTGCGCTGGTTGAGCATTTTGTCAGCAATCACAACTTCTCGCGGCGCATAAGCAAGAAGGTCAATCCAGAAGCCATGCGCAACATGGTGGCCTACGACTGGCCGGGCAACATCCGCGAGCTCAAGAACGTCGTCGAGCGCGCCATCATCCTTTCCAGGGAGTCGTCGGAGATCCGACCGGCGCACTTGGGCCAGTGCACCAGCTCGACCAGTCATGGTCGCGCGATCAATATCGCTTTCGATCACGAGCCGACGCTGGAAGAGATCCAGCAGAGCTATCTGACCATGGTCATGCAGCGGCACTCAGGCCATCGTTCGCAGGTGGCCGAGACCCTGGGCATCAGCGAACGCAATGTTTACCGGCTGATAGAGAAATACGGTCTGAAAGACTGAGCGTTCCGGGCAGACGGGACCAGCTCGTGTGCGCGCGTCAAAAGGCAGTTGTATAGTTGACGATTCACCCCCGGTCGCAACCGCGGCGCGGGGACAATTCAATCCAATTCAAACGAGTGATAGCGAATGCACCTCAAAAACTTGCTGATTTCTGTTCTGGCCACGGGCGCCCTCTTGGTCGCGGGCGGTGTTTCTGCTGCCGAACCGGATGTTCGGATCGACGGGTCTCTGGAGACCGTGTCGGCCGAGGTCGTGTCGGTGGATATGGCGACACGCCTGGTGGTCCTGAAGAGCACCGAGGGCGAACTGGTAGAGATCCTGGCAGGGCCAGAGGTACGCAATCTCGCCCAGGTCAAAGTGGGCGACATGGTCGACATGGAGCACTCCCAGGTGCTGGTGACCGAACTGGTCAAGAGTTCGAGCGGGATGCTGCAACGCATCGAGACTGTGGAGACCGAGCGTGCCGCACTGGGCGACAAGCCCGCCGGGGCGGTCATGCGCACCATCGATTTCAGAGCGAAGGTACACGCGCTGGATAAAGAACAGCGCAAGGTCACCCTGCTTGGCGCGCGGGGGCTGGTGGTTCTGGTTGTCGATCCCGATGTGAACCTGGATCAGGTGTCCGTGGGAGATATGGTCGAAGGAAGCTACATAGAGCGGGTTGCTATTGCGGTCAGCCCGCGCTGATCGCACGCCGGGCGCGGGAGGAATCCCCTTGTCTGCGGTTTCGGGCCTTCTCCGAAACCCTGAAGAGACCTGTGTTGATGACGGACTGCTCCGGCGGTACCTGTCTCTGCGGCGTTGCCCCTTACGGATACGGCAATCACGATCCCCGGTACCCAAATGACGTGTCTGTCAGGCCGCCATGCAACCGGCCCGATCGCCCTGCTGGTTTTCGTGCTGTACGCCTGTGGTGGTCCGGTCGAAGTTGATCAGCCGATGCGTGGATGGCTGGTGATAGGGCACGAGGTGAGGTCTTTCCGTCCCTGCGGCACACAGCAGGAACTGTGGCTGATGGGCGATTCACCCGCGCTCGATGAAATCAAGGCCGAGTATTCCGCCGCCTCCCAGGATACCGGCCCCTATACGCCGCTTTTCGTCCACATCACCGGCCGCAGGGTGACTGCACCAGGTGATGGATTTGGCGCCAATTTTTCAGGTGGCCTGACCGTGAATCGGGTGGAGCAGGTGTGGCCACAGGGGGACTGTGACTGACCCCGATCACCAGCGCCGGACGCGGCCCGTGTCGACGTGCAGGAAGTTCGACTTGGGATAGTAGCCGACGCCGCCCGCCTTCAATGACAGTGCGGCCTGGCGCAGCTTGTGCAGATCATGGTCGGGCAGCCGGACGTCAATGGCCTTGCCCTGCATGTGCAGGCTCTTCTTGGCGACGCCGCCGCTTTTGCCGCGCAGCATGGCATTGGTCTTGGGGGAGCGGTAGCCGGAAATGATCTCGAAGGGCTTGCGGCTACCGACCTTGTGTTGCAGGCGGTGCAGCAAGTCGAGCAGGTGTGGGTCCATTGGGTGGCTCTGGTCACTGCGGTGATCGCGCAGCAGATGGTCGATTTCTGCCAGCGGTTCGGCCAGATACTCGCCTTGCGCCCAATAGGTCCGGGTGAGCTTTTCGCCCGTGTGCAGGTTGCGCAGGCTGAGGACACGCTGGTCCTGCCGGGTCAGGCCGGCGTGGGCGGGGGCGATCAACAGGCATGCCGCCGCGCCGGCGGCCTGCCTCAGAAAGCCCCTGCGAGACAGTTGCTGTTCCAAGGCGGGATCTTCGTACTGCATCCGGTGTTTCCGCTCCATCGTTCCCCCTTATGAATCTGTTGGCGGCGACATGCTATCGGAATTTAAAATCGGGTGCACCAGATTCCTAGGAACGGAAATCGGTTGCGGATCCATAAATTGGGTCGGTAGACGCCCCTGTCTGGAAAAGGTTCCCCGGACAAGATGCCCGAGCGTAGCGATCCCGCGTGATGATCGTGGCGAGAGGGCGTCTGGTGTACATTGGGATCAACTCGCGTGCCCCGCGCGATGGTCCTTCCAGGATTGCAGCGGATCAAACATCATGAAACGTATCGAAATACGCCATGTCACGCGTTACAGCTTTGGTTCGAATGTCCACCTTGGCCCCCACACCCTGCTTCTTCGCCCGCGCGAGGGTCATGACCTGCGGATTGCCGCCTCCGCGTTGGATATCAGCCCGGTCGCGGTGCTGACCTGGCGCCGCGATTTTTACGACAACGTGCTGGGCGTCGCGGCTTTTGGTGGCGCGAGCTACAGCGAGCTTGAGATAGAGAGCAGGCTGGAAGTGGAACTCTACGACACCATGCCGCTCGATTTCGTGGTCGAGCCGCATGCGCTGTACTTTCCGTTTCGCTACGCGGCCGCAGAGCAGGCCGCCCTCGCGCACTACCTGGTTCCCTCGTATGGCGACGATCCACGGCTGGAGGAATGGCTGGAGCCCTACCGCAAGCCTGTCGGGGTCACCGAAACCTTTGCTGTGCTGGATGCCCTGAACCGTCGGATTCATGCCAGTTTTGGCTACCAGATACGGGAAGAGCAGGGTGTCCTGTCTCCGGCCGAGACCCTGGGCATCGGCAAGGGTTCCTGCCGCGACATGGCAACCCTGTTCCTGGAATCCTGCCGTCGGCTGGGAATAGCCGCCCGCTTCGTCAGCGGCTACGTCCATGGTCCGGCCACCGAGGTGGGCAGTGCTGCCACCCATGCCTGGGCAGAGGTCTACCTGCCGGGCGCCGGCTGGAAGGGCTTTGACCCGACCAATGCGTCGGTGGTCGGTCCGGACCACATCCCGGTCGCCGTGCACCATGACCCGGAGGCCGTACCTCCCGTGGC
This sequence comes from uncultured Gammaproteobacteria bacterium, assembly GCA_963753845.1. Classification (GTDB taxonomy): domain Bacteria; phylum Pseudomonadota; class Gammaproteobacteria; order Chromatiales; family Chromatiaceae; genus Thiosocius. The sequence goes on along the minus strand of CAVWEI010000017.1, from coordinate 409,798 downwards.
GGGTTCGTTCACCGGTCCCAAGGGGCCGCCTCCCACGCTCACGGTAGACGTGCAGATCAATCTGCTGTCTTCCGACTGAAGCGGCATACGGCGGCGCATCCTCACGCGAACAGCGGCGGGTTGTTGGTGGAGCGATGCCGCGGCGATAATGCCGGGTCAGACAAGTTCGCCACCACATCCAACCCGGTAATCGTCTTGAGCTTTATTCGCTACACCGTAGTCGGTGGTATTGCCACGCTGGTTCACTACATCGTGCTGGTGGTGCTGGTCGAGCGTGCGGGGATGAATCCGCCGATTGCTGCCGCCCTGGGTGCGGCCTGTGGTGCCCTCGCGGGTTATGTCGGCAATCGGCGTTTTACCTTTCTAAGTGATGCACCGCACCGCAGGGCGCTGCCCCGCTATCTGTTGGTCGCAGCTGGAGGTGCGCTCGCCAATGGTACTATCGTGTGGATCGGAACCGAGCTGTTTCGCTGGCATTACCTGCCGGCACAGGTGTTGGCGACCGCCCTTATTCTGGTGGCCGGCTTTGCCCTCAATCGAACCTGGACCTTTGCATGAATGATTGTCATCAAGATCCCGTCCCGGAAGATCCGTCAGCGGTTGTCTGCACGCTGAGTATCATTGTCCCGGTGTACAACGAAGAGGCCGTGTTGCCCGCTTTTCACCGGCGCATGATAGGTGCGGTCGAGGATATCGCGGGCGGTTTCGAGCTGATCTATGTCGACGATGGCAGCTCGGACGGGTCGGTTGATGTCCTCAAACAGATGCGTGCTGCGGACCCGCGGGTGGGTATTCTTCGCCTGAGCCGGAATTTCGGCAAGGAGCAGGCAGTCAGCGCCGGGCTGCATCGTGCTCGCGGCGCAGCCACGGTGGTGATTGACGCCGATCTCCAGGATCCGCCCGAACTGATCCCTTCGATGCTCGAGGCCTGGCGTGAAGGTGCCGATGTGGTAAATCTGCGGCGCCGCACGCGACAGGGGGAGCACTGGCTGAAGCGGGCCACTGCGCACGCCTTTTACCGGGTGATCAATAGGATGAGCGAGGTGCCGATCCCCGAGGACACCGGCGACTTTCGTCTGTTCAGTCGGCGCGCGATCGACGCGCTAAACGCGATGCCGGAACGCAACCGCTTCATGAAGGGCCTGTTTGCCTGGATAGGCTTCTCGCAGAAGACCATCGATTACGATCGTGAGCCCCGGGCCGCAGGTGACAGCAAGTGGCGGTACTGGCAACTGTGGAATTTCGCCCTTGAGGGTATCACCGGGTTCTCAATAGCGCCGCTCAAGGTGGCAACCTACATTGGCTTCTTCACCTCCCTGGGGGCGTTTGGCTACGCCCTGTACTTCTTCGTGAAGGCATTGTTCTTTGGTGATCCGGTGCAGGGCTTCCCGACCTTGATCATCGCGATCCTGCTGCTCGGCGGCCTGCAGTTGATGGCAACCGGGGTGATCGGTGAGTATCTGGGCCGTCTGTTCCTCGAGACCAAACGTCGACCGTTGTATCTGGTCCAGGAGTTTTGCGCCCCGGCCGCGGGCGGTTCGATCGCAAAGGATAAAGGGGCAGTCGGGCATGCCGGCGACGCCTGAACGGTGGCCGCCTGGCCGTCTGTTGTGGCTCTTGCTTGGCGCCTTGGTGCTCGCACGCCTGGCAACACTCGGCCTGTACCCGATCATGGATCAGACAGAGGCACGATATGCCGAAATCGGACGCAAAATGGTCGAGTTGGGAGACTGGGTCACACCCTGGATCGATTATGGCCAACCTTTTTGGGGTAAACCGCCGTTCTCTTTCTGGATTACTGCCCTAAGTTTCAAGCTGTTTGGGGTCAATGCCTTCGCGGCGCGCCTGCCTCACCTGCTCTGCGGGGTTTTGGTCGCATGGGTGATTTGGGACTGGTTTGCACGGCGAGATCGGCGCGAAGCGATCTTTGGGATCGTGCTGCTCTGCGGTTCTGCATTGTTCCTCGTCTCCGCTGGCGCCGTAATGACGGACATGAGTCTGGTCCTGGGGACCACTCTGGCCATGCGGGGGTTCTGGCTGGGGCTGCATGGCAACGAGACTGGGCGCTCACGCGAGCAGTACCTGTTCTTCGTGGGCGTCGCGATCGGATTGCTTGCCAAGGGCCCCATTGCCGCGGTGCTGGCCGGACTTCCGATAGTGATCTGGAGTCTGGTATCAGGTGGGCCGATGCGGGTTCTGCGGGAATTCCGCTGGGTGCGCGGCATATTGTTGACCCTGCTGCTGGTAGCGCCCTGGTATGTCTGGGCCGAGCTCCGGTCACCGGGTTTCATTGAATATTTCCTCATCGGTGAGCACTGGCATCGTTTCGTCACGCCGGGCTGGCAGGGCGACCTGTATGGCAGCGCGCATGCATTCCCACGCGGCTCGATCTGGCTGTTCGCGGTTGCGGCATTTCTGCCCTGGTCGGTGCTCGTGCCGGCGGGCGTCTGGCGCTGGCGAAACAAGCTCGACGGCGCGGTCCAGGATGACCGCCCTTTGCGTATCTACCTGCTCTTGTGGGCATCGATACCCTGTCTATTCTTCACCATGGCTGGAAATATCCTGTGGACCTATGTGCTGCCAGGACTCCCGGCACTGTCCATATTGGCCGCATTGTGGCTGGCTCGTGTTCCCGGGCGGCTGCCGGTCGAACGGCTGCTCGCGGGAGGCCTGGGATTCACCTTGGTCCTGCTGGTGGCGGCGGTCACGGCGGTCAACGTCAGCCAGATTTCCGCAGAGAGTTCGGCCCAGGCGCTGGTCGCCGACTACCAGTCGAACCGGGTGGAAGGCGAGGGGCTGGTATACTTGGGCCGGCGGCCCTATTCAGCGGCCTTTTACAGCGGTGGGCTTGCCGAGGAAGTACGGGACGTCGATGAACTCCTCGAACGGGTGAGGCCGGGGAGGGTCTTCGTTGCCATGGACGCAGATGAGGTCGGGAACCTGCCTGCATTTGTACAGAAACGGCTTGGTCCCGTAAGCCGCCATGGCGGATACCAGTTGCTGTATGTGCGGCCGGCACGGGAAGAATCGGGTCCGGAGGCTGGAGCGCCCGCGTCCTCCGGGATGCCACCGGATGCGAGTACCTGAAGGATGTGTGAGCTGCTTGCCATATCGAGCCGGTTGCCGACCACGGTCGGACTTTCCCTGGAGCAGCTTGCGCGTCGTGGTGGGGCCGAGGGCCCGCATCGTGATGGCTGGGGTGTGGCCTACTATGCGGGGAGAGACGCCTTGCTTTTGCGGGAACCCGGTGCGGCCAGCGAGAGTCACCTGGTGCGCCATATTGAGCAACATGGCCCGCCGAGCGAACTGGTGGTCTCGCATATTCGACTGGCCACACGTGGCGAGCGCTCATTGCAGAACACCCAGCCGTTCATGCGCGAGCTTGGTGGCCACACCCATGTATTTGCCCACAATGGTGAACTGGACGGGATGATGCCGCAGCCGGGTGATGCGCGGGCGCGTTTCCAGCCGGTGGGCGATACCGACTCCGAGCTAGCGTTCTGCCGATTGCTGGGGCGGGTTGCGGCACTCTGGATGGATAGTCACGAGATGCTTCCCACAGTCGAGGCGCGGCTGGACCTGGTGGCAGAGTTTGCGGCCGAGTTGCGCGCCAGCGGAATTGCCAACTTCCTGTATGCCGACAGCGACACCCTGTTCATACATGCCCATCGTCGAACGCCGCCCGGGACGGTCGAGGTACAGCCCGGGCTGTATGTACTCGAACGCTGTTGCCGTGAATCGGTGCCCGACCTGTCCGGATCGGGTGTTACGCTGACGACCGTCCGGCAGGCATTGACCCTGGTGGCGAGCGTGCCCCTGACCGGTGAAGCCTGGAGACCGCTCGCAGAGGGCGAGGTGCTGGCGATCAAGGGCGGCAGGACAGTGGAGCGACGGTTGGTCTGAGGCGGCGCCGGGGCTTGTTCGGTGCCCGCCGAGGGGGTAAAACGAGCCCGTATCGGGTGGAAGATGGTGTGTCCAAGGGCCCCGGTGGGCCGGCTGACAGCTGTGGTGGCGGCAAATATGAGCAGAGATACGGACAAACTGGATCGGGTCGTCGCCGAGGCGCGACGGGCGCGCGAGGAGCGCGAGAGCGGGTATCGCGAACAGGCGTTGAAGCTCTATCCATGGGTGTGCGGACGTTGCGCCCGCGAGTTCACAAGAGAGAACCTGCGCGAGCTCACGGTGCATCACCGCGACCACAATCACAGCAACAATCCACCGGATGGCAGCAACTGGGAGTTGCTCTGTCTTTACTGTCACGACAACGAGCATTCACGCCAGTTGGACAGCGCGCATGGCGATGCCGCGGCTGGCAAACAGGCAGCGACGGCCACTCATCAGCCGTTCGCCGGACTGGCGGGACTGTTCGGGAAGCCAGAAGAGCCGAATTCCTGATATGCTGCCGGGAAACCCCGTCAGCCTCGTCGTTTTGACAGCCTTTGCGGGTGTTTTTTGGGTTGTTTGACGCAAATAGGGCTAAAAACCTGAGCTCATGCAAGATCGTCGCCTTTTTCCCCGCTACTCGTTCAGTTCGCCGGTGGAACTCCGCAGCCAGGGAGGACACTTCGATGCCCAGACATCGGAGATTTCGTCGGTCGGCATCGGCCTGCTGATGGCCCGGACCACGGTGGTGGCCCTGGCTCAGGGCGGCCCGACACTGACCACCGGAGACCAGTTTGAACTCATCGTGGCGGGTGCCGCGGATCCTTACTTCGGTGACAGTCTGCGTGTCGGCTGCCGGGTAGGGCATGTCCGCAGGCTGTCGAAGGAGCAGTACCTGGTCGGTGCCCTGTATGCGGACCCCAGTCCTGCCCAGGAAGCGGAGATAGCCGCTTTGGTCGAGCGTGCGAGGCCGAAGGTTTTTCGCTGACCGGTAAGGTCATGGGCGCGTCGCGTCGCGATGGCCACTACCTCTGCGCGCAATCACCCTTTGATGGGAAACCAGCCACTGGGATCGACATGCAGGTGGCGCCTGGCCAGAACAAAGAGCGCCAGATTCCATATTGCTACGGACGCCGCAGTGACAACTGCGGCCCCCTCCATCCCGAAGGAGGGAATGACCAGGAAATGCAGACAAACGCTCACGATCAGTACGGCCACCAGCACCTTGGCAGCCAAAGGCTCATGCCCCCCATACGCCAGCAGCAGCGCAACAGGGCCGCATAGGGCGTTAACGAATTGTCCCCCGACCAGCAGCGCGAGTGTCACTGAACCTCGCTCAAACTCAACCCCGAACAGGCCGAGTATCTCCGGCCCCCAGACAATCAGGATCAGAGACAGGAAGCCAGCTATTAGCACAACAGGGCGCATCCCATGTGCGATAGCCTGTTGCAGCTCTTCCCGCCTGCCCGCTGCCTGGTGTTTTGCGATCAGGGGAGCAAAGACAGGGTACATCGCGATGAGTGTAAAGGTGACGACGGAGGCAATTCGCGACGAGATACCATAAATCCCCACATCCGAAGAATGGCGGAAAATGCCCAGGATAAGCACATCGACATTACCGAGCAGCATGTGGGCGCCATTGATGATAAACAGCAGGAAAGCCACCCGAAGCCATTTCCGCATTTTATAGCTGGGCTCTGCGGATTTGAGGGTGCTCGGTATCAGCTTGGATTTCCAATAGGCGCCGATGAGAAAGGCCAATGAAATAGCTATCAGGTTGGCCATCATGAACGAGGGTGCTGAAGACAATCCGTACACATGGTAAAGACCGATAGCCAGGATTATCAGTATCGCTGGCGATATCACCGCATCCGGAAGCAGGCTTCGCACGGTATACATAAAGCTGCGTAAGGTGGCTTGGCGTATATAGATCAGACCGCGCAGCGGGAGGCAGAGTGCAGCGATCATGAAGGTCATGCGCTGGGAATCACTCAGCTTGTCCCCCATTGCGAGTACGACCAGGATCATTATGACTGCCAGCAGCAGACCACCATAGCCAGCCAGCAATCCACCTGCCTTCATGATGCCTTTGGCCTTTGGCCAGTTGCCGTCCTGGATGTAAACGGGCATGAAACGCAGCAAGGACTGGTCGAAACCGATCTGACCGATCAACGTAGCTACCGTTAGCCAGGATAGCGCGTAGTAATAGATCCCATACTCTGTCGCACCCATCAGCCGTGCAAGAAGGATCTGGGTCGCGAAAGCCAGTGCTGCCCCCATGGCAAAAACCAAAAAGGAACTCTTGAGAGCGATACCAAGAACACGCCGATCTGGGTTAGTTTCGGACACGTGCTGTCTTCGCAGGGTGGGGAATCGGGCGGGGCGTTTGTTTATTCATAACTCTGCGGGATGGCGGGGCAGGAACTCTCGATTTGGTATGCGATCGGGTCAGGAAGCCGCCGATGCACCGATCCGGTTTTCCGGCACCAGGCCGGTCAGCAGATCCAGAAGGCGTCCGGTGTCAGGTTTTTCGCAGGATACCTGGAGCTCATCGAAGGCCGTGGACAGTACCTCCCAGTCGACTTTCCGGTGATGAGCCAGCATGATCTTGGCATGCGCTGTTTTTTCGAGGCGCTCCATGTCGTGGAATAGTTCCTCGTAGAGTTTTTCGCCGGGCCGCAATCCGGTAATCGCGATGTCGATGTCCTGGTAAGGGACCTTCCCTGAAAGCCGGATCATCTGCTCGGCCAGAAACTTGATCCGGACGGGAGAGCCCATGTCGAGTACGAATATTTCCCCTCCGCGACCAAGCACCGAGGCCTGCAAGATCAGCTGTGCGGCCTCGGGTATGGTCATGAAATAGCGCTCGATATCGGCATGCGTGACCGTCAATGGGCCACCCTCCCGGATTTGACGTCGAAACAGCGGGACGACGCTTCCTGCTGAATCAAGCACATTGCCGAAACGCACGGTTATGAATTTGGTCTGCGACCTGGCGTCCAGGTTCTGACAGAAGATCTCGGCGATCCGCTTCGTGGCCCCCATGACGTTGGCCGGATTGACTGCCTTGTCAGTGGAGATCAAGACAAACGCTGATGCACCGTATTGGTCTGCCGCCAATGCCACCGTGCGCGTGCCCAGCACATTGTTCTTGACCGCCTCGCGGACCTGGTCTTCCAGCATCGGCACGTGCTTATAGGCAGCGGCATGGAAAACGACGTCGGGTCGATAGCTCGAGAAGACCTGATTGACACGGACCAGATCACGAACATCGCCCAGGCAGTGGGTCAGTTTGAGTTCCGGGAAACGCTTCCGCAGTTCCATTTCCAGGGCATACAAATTGAATTCACTGTTTTCGAGCAAGACGAGGTTTGTGGGTTTGAGGGCGGCCACCTGTCTGCAAAGCTCAGAGCCGATCGAGCCACCCGCGCCCGTGACAAGAATCGTTTTTTCACTGAGACGATGGTGTATCTCGTCCCAGTCGAGCGAAACCGGGTCACGCCCGAGTATGTCCTCGATCGAGACATCTCTCAGATCATTGATCGCAACCTTGCCGGTAACGAGTGCATCGACCGATGGTACTGTCTGGAAGGGAACGCCGGCTTCATCGCAATACTGAACCAGTTTCCTCATTTCCTCGCCGGTCGCCGAGGGCATCGCCAGCATAATGAGATCGATGTCCATGCTTCGTGCGATCGCCGGGATCTGATCACAACTGCCAATGACCGGTATACCGTGCACTTCCTGGCCATGCCGCCTGGCCTTGTCATCGACGAAGGCAACCGGCTGATAGGATTTGGAATGCACGCGCAGCAGGTCGCGCGCGAGCATCTCGCCTGCGCGTCCGGCACCTGCGATAAGCACTCGGGTGCCGCTGTTCATAGCGAGTCGACGGTCTTTTGACCAGCGATAGAGGAGCCGGGGACCGCTGAGCAATAGCAGCAGCAGCAGCGGATAGAGTACGACCAGAGAGCGGGGAATGAACTCCAACCGGTAGATGATGAACAGCAGTGCCATGGACGCGACCGTGCCTGCGGCAACTGCCTTGATGATGCGGATCAGGTCGGACAGTGAGGCGAATCGCCATACGCCCTTATAAAGACCAAAAAAGTAGAAGGAGCATGCCTGCACGAGCAATACCCAGGGCAGGGTGTGCAGTCCCTGGGTCCAGTAACTGTCGGGGATCTGCGCCAGATTGAACCGGAACCAGTAACTGCCAAGCCAGGCAAGCGGGACCATCAGAAGATCGTGGGAAAAGATCAGCAGCGCGCGATAGGTCCGCTTTATCGAGGCCGCTATTCGTCCCGGTATGCTCACGCCTGCGCCTGTTGCATGACATATTCGATGGCATTGGCGATGTGAACCATGTCGTCTGCGGTCATTGTCGGGTGAACTGGAAACATCAGGCTGGTGTCACCCAACTCCCTTGCAACCGGCAAACGGACGTCTCGTCGAAATGGCGAGTGTTTGAATGCGACTTCCCGGTAAACCTCGCTACAGCTGCCACCAAAACAGGGCACGTCCAAGCGGTTGATGGCTGTGAGGATTCGGTCACGTCCCCAGCCGGGGCGCAATTGCCTGGTGTTCACGAATGCGTAGAACTTGTAATAGGCATGGTGCATCCGGATTTCCGGCGTGGGTATCCGCAACGCTGGAATCGTCGACAGGCGCTCGATCAGAACTTGTGCGTTCGCCCGTCTTTGGGTGATCCAGTCGTCGAGCTTGCGTAGCTGGATGCGACCGATCGCGGCCTGCATCTCGGTCATACGGTAGTTGCTGCCGAACGATTCATGAACCCATTTGAAAGGGCCGTTGCTAGCTGACTTTCGGTCAAAAATGGCAGCATGGCTTTTTCCGTGGTCTTTGAAAGACCAGGCCTTTTCCCAAAGAGACCTGGACCGTGTCACCAGCATGCCACCCTCACCGCCGGTGGTGATGATCTTGTCCTGGCAGAACGAAAATGCCGCCACATCGCCAAAGGAACCCACCGGGCGGCCGTCGTAGGTTGCCCCATGGGCCTGAGCGCAATCCTCGATGATCTTGAGATCGCGCTGCTTCGCCAACTCGAGAATGGGCGCCATATCGCATGGCCAGCCCGCCAGATGGACCAGGATGATGGCACGAGTACGACTGTTGATGTGCGGGGCAATCGTCTCCGCCGTGATGTTCTGGCTGTCTGGGTCCACATCGGCAAATACCGGCGCAGCGCCGCAGATCACGATACTGCTGGCAGATGCGATAAAGGTGCGGGGTGTGACGATCACTTCGTCGCCCGCGCCGATATCAAGTGCTCGCAGGGCCAACTCCAGTGCGACGCTGCCGTTGGCGAGCGCAATGCCATGGTCTACACCGACATAGGCTGCATACTCGCGCTCAAACTCGCGTCCCTCCGTTCCGGTCCAGTAGTTGACCTCGCCGGATGCAAGCACCTGCTGTACCGCGGCGATCTCATCGTCCGCATACATGGGCCAGGTCGGAAGGACACGATGAGAGGGTTCGGCATTCATACTCATGATCGATTGATGGACCCTTGTGCGGCAGAGGCGGGGACACCCAAGACCGTCAGTCCGCTTTCGACATCGGCGACGACAGCGGCGCCTGCGCCGACGGTTACCCGGTCACCGACATTCGTGTTTTCGCGCACGCAGGCGCCAATGCCTATCCAGCTTGAATGCCCAATATGCACTCCACCTGCCAGATGGGCGCCGGGAGCCAGATGAACACCATCTGCGAGTCTGCAATCGTGATCGACCGTCGAACCCGTGTTTACAATGCATCCCAGACCCAGGGTGGCATCGGCATTGATCGCGGCCTGGGCAAAGACCACGCAGCCATCCCTCAGCGAGGCAAAAGAACTGATGGCCGCCGAGGGGTGTTGGATGACAGGAAGATTGAATCCCTGATCGGCCAGTTCGGCGATCATTCGCAGTCGCAGCACCGCGTTGCCGATGGCGACCACCGCGTCCGTGTAGTCCCGCCGGAGCCTGGTCGCTGTCCGGAAGTCACCCAACACCGGGATCCCAACGATGTTTCCGGATCTTGTCGTGTCGTCATCCAGGAATGCAAACCTGTCCCATTGCCCCTGTTGGCGGGCCGTATCGGCGACCACTTTTCCGTGTCCACCTGCGCCGATGATCAGAAGACCACGATTCATTCCTCCCGCCCCTGGAACTTTTCGGAGGTCGCATGGCCTTCCTGGCTCACTTCATGCGTCCGGAAAACAGCCAGGGATGTCAATCCCAGGATCTTCAGGTCCAGCCAAAACGAGCGATGGTCGACATACCAGGTGTCGAGCTTCAGTCTTTCTTCCCAGTCCAGACGGTTTCGGCCGTTGACCTGCGCCCAGCCGGTGATGCCCGGCAAGACCTCGTGGCGCCGATACTGCTCCTTGGTATAAAGCGGAAGGTATTCCTTGAGCAGGGGTCGCGGACCGACCAGGTTCATATCGCCGACGATGACATTCCACAGCTCTGGCAGCTCGTCGAGACTGGTGCGCCGTAGAAATCTGCCAAATGGCGTAAGGCGATCTGCATCGGGTAACGAATCGCCCGATTCGTCCGTTGCATTGCGCATGGTGCGAAATTTGAAGAGCCTGAAAGCCTTGCCGTTCAATCCCGGGCGATCCTGTTCGAATAAGATCGGCTTTCCTATGACGACCCGTACCCCCAGGCCGATCAACAGCATGACCGGCAGCAAGGCGATGAATGCAATGCTTGCGAGCAACATGTTTGTCAAACGGTTCACTGGTATGCAGCTCTAACTTGCGGTGACTTGAAGTGGCCAAATACTCGCTGACAAGCCGCGCGCTCCCGATCCCCACCCAATCTGCGGCAAAGGAGAACCGGAGCACTTCTTTGGCGCCAGAAAACCCATCTTCTCCTCTCAAGCGGGACGCAGGCGAGTTTACTATGGAAAACAATCGGTGGGTTAGGCGGGTACCATGCCGCTTGGATCGAGAAAGGTGACGCAATGCGAGTGCTGCAGATTATCAAGACCGTCGATGGTGCCAACTGGGCGGTGGACCAGGTCACCGAACTGGTGAAGCACGGGCTGGAGATGCACGTTGTTCTTCCCAGGCTCGAAGGGTTATTCATGGACGACTGGCGGAAATCCGGTGCCCATATCCACCAACTTGCCATCGATCTGCCATTACGTGCCCCCTGGCGCTTCAATAAAATGTCCAGAAGTATCCGTGGCCTGGTCGCGAGGGTGAAGCCGGATATCATTCACAGTCATTTTTTCAGTACCACACTGGCCCTGCGTTACGCGTTGGGGCGGGACCATCCGATCCCCCGCCTTTTCCAGGTCCCCGGCCCGTTTCATATGGAACATGGGTTCTTCAGGCGATGGGAGTTGTCGAGTGCCGGCAGCAGTGATTCCTGGGTTGCTTCGAGCCGCTACACAATGGGGCTGTATCGCGAGTCCGGGATTGAGGAAGATCGACTGTACCTGAGCTACTACGGGAACAGGCACCCGCCACTCCCCGAGGGGGATGCCGGCCTTCGTGCTCAATTCGGGATCGGGAAAGACCAGTTCGTGGTTGGAAACGTCAACTACATGTATTCGCCCAGGTGGTACCTGGGGCAGACGAAGGGAATCAAGCGACACGAGGATGTGATCGACGCCCTGGCAGAGGTTATTGGGCACCAGGATGGCGTTGTTGGCCTGATTGTCGGTGGTCAGTGGGGCGGTGGAACCGGATACGAACAGAAACTGCGGGACAGGGCGGAGAGAAAAGGGCACGGTCGTATTATCATGACCGGGCGGATCCCGGCTGCGCAGGCCAAATCGGCCTGGGTCGACTTCGACGTCGCGGTACATGTGCCGGTTTCGGAGAACTGCGGTGGCGTGATCGAACCGCTGATGGCCGGTGTCCCGGTGATTGCGGCGAGGACCGGCGGGCTGCCGGAGGTCATTCTGGAGGGGCTTACCGGAAAGCTGGTGTTGCCGCGGGATCCGGCGGCGCTGGCAGAATCGATCCGCGAGGTGTTGGGCGATTTGCCGAAGTACAGGTCGATGGCAGAGCAGGGGCGGCGGCTCGTGACCCATATGTTCGATGTGAAACGGACTGCGGCAGAGATTGCAGCTATCTATGAACACCGCCTGGCGCCGTCGCTGCCCAGGCCGGAGATGTTTAAATCACTTCAGTATCTATTGACTCCTCAATGAATCGTCTTCACACGGCGCATAGTGCGCGGGCTTGTGCTCAAAACGCTGGGGATAGCTTGTTCCCCTGCATTGAGCCGGTCCTTGCTGCGCGCGTGTGTATCCACCGTTCTCGCTGCTGACCGCCAAGGGGAGCTGCGCGAAGGAGACTTGTCTTCGGTAGCGATCAGGTCGTACAGGCTGCCCAACATGTGGAAATTACCAGAGAGGACAAACAAAGCGGGTATCGGTTTATATCCAGCCGTTCGCGGGGTCTTCGCCGTCCTCAAATCGACTTGAAACGGCGAAGAACCTTGATTCAACAGTTGTTTTTAGGGAACTGGTTTGTTCGAGCGCGGCGGCGGTTTCTTGAGGTACGAGCGGGCCCTGTTGATCCGCGGTTCTCCCGAGAACACCATGAACTCGGGGTTAAATCCATGCTTTTCGGCCAATGCCTCAATGTCGCGGACATCTTGCGGGTTGCTTCGGTGATAGGCTGCCTGCCGCGCACGATCCTTCTCAAGCGCATCGTCGACAGTATCGGTGGTCAGGCGGACACCAAAGTCTGGTGGTGGCTGCGGGGTAATTTCTCCTTCGCCAAGAACCCGAGCGAGCACCATGTCGCCAACAAATGGCGAGTAATGTGTCGAGTCGAGATACTCACGCATTCTCGAATCTTTAGGTACATCCTTTGTCGTAATGCTGTTGTAGCCGCTGAAATCCCAAAGAGGGAAGAGTTTCTCCATCCCTTCCTCCTGGAGGATTGCCACTAGTTCACGTTTCCACTGTTCGAAAAGTGGCCACAGTCCAATGGCACGAATTACCTCCATCTGTCTGGCATGTGGCGGCGAGATGAAAAAGTTACAATCAATTTCATGCTGCCGGCATAACTGCACAATCCGGCGGAATTCTTGAAGAGATGAATTGCCGCTGTCTGGATTTTCGAATGCAAACTCCCGCTTGGCACCGGCGAGGTAGACGTGGCGGAGGTACAGTTCCTCCATGGCATTGAAGCTCTTGAGTGCTCCTTGATCCGACCCCGTCTTCTTGGTGTTACTTTGTAGCTCGCGGGTTTCAATCCGTTTCCCCCCAATCGAGAATAGGCGCATGCCTGTTTCCGGGTTTATCTCCTGGATTGCAGCGCTCTCATCGGCTTTCAGGGTTTCGAGCGTATCGTCGATAGCGCTGCGCGAAAGCGTTGTGGTGACGATGATGTTCCACAGGTGGCCGGGGTTGGGTGTGCCGTCATCCAATACCGCAAGTACGCTGTCGGTGTAGTCGCTGGCGATGGGACGGATAGTGTTGAAGGCGAAGAAGTCAAGTCCCAACACGACCTTCTTCAGTTTTCCGCCGCTGAGCACGTGTTCGAGGAAACGACGGGTAACGAAGGTGTTGCCGCCCGCCAGTGCCAGGTTGAATCGCGGGCCGTCGTTACCCCACGATGCATGCCCGGGATCGATGCCGAACTCGGCACGCGAGGTACCCATCGCCACCATCGCAGGTTCCATGCGCGTGGTCAGGTAGGCCTTGACCAGTTTTTCGTGGTTCTGCATGACCGGCCGGGTGGTATTGACGCCCTTCCAGCTGAACAGGTCGTAGATCCCGTACGGATCAACCACCAGGTTCATCAGAATGACCAGAACGAGACCGGCAAATCCGGCAGTGAAAACTTTTAGGTAGGCAGACATGGTCAGAACTGGAAGTATAGGAATTCGCTGGCCTTGGTTAGATTCAGAACGGCGGTGATCAGCAGCGTAGTGGCGAAAAGTGCCCACCAGACGTTGGCCCGGAACGCCCACCGGGATTGTGGCCGGGTCGATTCCGCTGTTCTGCCGTCGATCTCGTCCTCATCCGGCAGACGGTAATCCATCCATTGCGGCAGGTTCGGCATCGCCCAGACGACCACGGCGAGTGCCAGGAACCAGCGCAGGGCAGTATCTGCACGACCGGCGAACAGCTGAGGCCCGAGGCCGGCTTGTGGGTTCAGTCCGAACATGCTGTGGATGATGAGCATCGCTGAATCGAAGGTCTCTGCGCGGAAAAACACCCAGGCTACCAGTACGGCAAGAAAGGTGAGTGCAGTCGAAAGTACGCGCCCGGTCAGACCTACTTCGGAAACGGATTTGCCGCGCGCCTTGCGGAATGCCCGCCACGCATGATTCACCATCAGATAGAAACCATGCAGGCCGCCCCAGATCACGAATGTCCAGCCTGCACCGTGCCAAAGTCCGCCCAGGAGCATCGTGACAATCAGGTTTCGGTAGCGCTTGAGGTTGCCGCCACGGTTGCCACCCAGTGGGATGTACAGATAGTCGCGCAGAAACCGGGACAAAGTGATATGCCAGCGCGACCAGAAATCAATGATGCTGGTTGCCTTATAGGGAGACGCAAAATTTACCGGCAACCGGATTCCGAACATCAGTGCCGCGCCGATGGCCATGTCGGAGTAGGCAGAGAAATCGAAATACAACTGGAAACTGTAGGCCAAGGCACCGATCCATGCGTCTGCCACCGACAACACCGGCTGGGTCAGGGCAGCATTGAAGAGCGGGGTCGAGAATTGGGCCACGTTGTCGGCGATGATGACTTTCTTAAACAACCCGATGCTGAAGAAAGCCAGGCCCTGCTCGAACATTGCCGGGTTCCAGCGGAAGGTCCTGTCATGGGCGAACTGCGACAGCATTTCCCGGTGGTGGACGATGGGTCCGGCGATCAGTTGGGGGAAGAAAGTGACAAACAGGGCGTAGTTGAGAAAATTGTATTCGCGCGTCTTCTTCTCGTACGAATCGACCAGATACGCAATCTGCTGGAACGTAAAGAAGGAGATGGCCAGCGGCAGGATGATATTGCCCGCGTGAAACGATGTGTCCGCGACCTGATTGACCGTGTCCAGAAAGAAGTTTGCGTATTTGAAGTATCCGAGCAGAGCCAGGTTGGCGACAATGCCCATGGTCAGCAGACCGCGTCTCCGGTTGGGACTGGATACCAGGGACAGGCCGACGCTGTAATTGAACAGCATCGAGAACACGATCAAGCTGACGTAGGCCGGATTCCACCAGGCGTAGTAAAGTAGTGAGGCGAATACGAGCCAGGACACCGCCATCCTATGATGCAGGCGGCCGCCGATCAGATAATAACCGAGCAGTGTGAGCGGAAGAAAAACGAAAATGAATTCGTGCGAGTTGAACAGCATGCCGGTCGTGACTCCGGAGCGCCATGCTCCGCGAAATTAGGGGTAAACAGGCATTATGGACGGGCCGGGTCAGCAGTCCCGCCGTTCCGCTATTATGACGGCTTGCGGATGCTCCGAGCGGCGATTTTATTGTAAACTGCTGGGCTTTGCTACGGCAGCGTGGGTACCAGTGGAGAAAGCGGCATTGTTGACAGGAGGCGGGGAGGCTTGGTGCCTTGAGATCGAAGCTATGATGGGTGTTGCGCCATGATACCGGCCGAGGGGCGACCCGAGGGCGGCTCTGCCGCTATCGAACTGGCGCGCCCACGCGGGCTTCCGCGAACCCATTATTTCAGTCTGCTGATGTTCAAGACCTATGCCGACCTGCGTGCGGAAGCGGCCAGGACCTACCTGAACTTTCTCTGGTGGGTTGTCGAGCCGGTGTTGTACATGGCCGTGTTCTACGTGGTGTTCGGGGTGTTGTTTAAGCGCGGCGACGGTCCTGAATATGTGCCGTTCCTGCTCTGCGGTCTGACTGCCTGGAAGTGGTTCGACAGTACGCTGCGGGCCGGTGCAAATGCGATTCAGCAAAACGCCGCCCTGATCGGGCAGGTGTTCGTACCCAAGGTGTTTTTTCCCAGCGTGACGATCACGCAGAATCTAGTGAAGTTCGTGGTGGTTCTGGCCATCCTGCTGGTATTCCTCGAGTTCTACGGGCCGGGGCTCAATGCCGCCTACCTGGCGCTGCCGCTGGTACTGTTGGTCCAGTTGCTGTTTATCACGGGGTGCACCTTTCTGCTGGCCGCCATAGTGCCGTTCATGCCGGACATACTGCAGATGGTCAATTACGCGCTTACCCTGCTGCTGTTCCTGTCGGGAATCTTCTATTCGGTGGATACCTTTCCCGCGCATTACCAGGTTTTCTTCGCGCTCAATCCGATGGTCACGATCATCGAGGGTCTCCGCGATGTATTGCTGAATCAGCGTTGGCCGGATCTCTCTGCCCTGGCGTTCGTGGCTGGGTTTTCGCTGCTGATCGGATGGCTCGGACTGTGGATCATGAGGCGCTTCGAGCGGGTCTACCCACGGGTGGTGCTGTGAAGGGGGCAAACCCGATAGTCAGCCTGCAGAATGTGGGTGTATGCTTTTCGCAACGCGCAGGATTCCTCAAAAGCCGCAAGTTCTGGGCGCTGGAGGACGTATCTCTCAATCTGTATCAAGGTGAGACCCTCGGGGTGGTGGGCAACAATGGCGCGGGTAAGACCACGCTCTTGAAGGTCCTGTCCGGAATCCTGGAGCCAAGCACCGGCAGTTATGTGAATCCCGGGTTTCGTGCGTCGATGCTGACCCTGCAACTGGGCTTTTTGCCCAACCTCACCGGGCGCGACAATGCGGTGCTGTCCGGAATGTTTCTCGGGCTCGCGCGCAAAGCGGTTTTGCAGAAGCTGGATGCGATCATGGAGTTCTCGGAACTGGGGGAGTTCTTTGATCAGCCGGTACGCACCTACTCTGCCGGCATGCGCGCACGTCTCGGATTCTCCGTGGCTCTTGAGGCAAGTCCGGACATCCTCCTGATCGATGAGGTGCTGGGAGTCGGTGATGCCAGTTTTCGCGCCAAGTCGACTGCAGCGCTGAAGTCCCTGATTCGATCCGAGCGCACGGTGGTGCTGGTATCTCACAATCCGGCGACCTTGCGAGAGCTTTGCGATCGGCTGGTATGGATCGAGGACCGGGTGTCACGAATGGAGGGCCCGGTGGACGACGTGATGGAACACTACCAGGCTTCCATGCACCTACCACTCGGGCGAACTGTAGCCGCCGAGGTCGATGCGCAGCCATCGGGCCGCCCGGCGTTGTTTTTGCACATTCCCAAGACCGCCGGCACCTCTATCGTCAATATTGCGGCGCCGCACTACGGAAAGGGGTTGATCACGCATGGTGACTACCATGGCTGCCCGCCCTCCGATTTCAGGAATGTATCCTTCGTTTCGGGGCATTTCGGCTATTCGTACGCGCGTCCTCTGATGGACGGGCGGGTGTCGTTTACCTTTCTGCGCGAGCCGCGTGAGCGGATTCTCTCTTACTACTACTTCTGCCGTTCTCGGGATCCGAAAGAGTGGCCGGTATACGCCTTGGCGCAGCAGCTGTCGCTGGTTGAGTTTCTCCGCCTTGCCTTCAGTGATGGTAACGTCAAGAGTGCGATTTGGAACGGTCAGGTCTGGCAACTCGCACATGGCTGGGCCAATCTGGACCGGCGTAATATAACGCTGTGGGAACCGGCAGAGCTTCTGGAACTGGCCATCCGGCATCTGGACGATTTCGATCATGTCGGTCTTACCGAGACTTTCGAGCAGGACCAGGACATCATTCTGAATCTCCTGGGGATCCCGCGGCCGGAGGTCCCGGTGACTTCGAACCGCACTGACAATCGCCCGCGGGTCGCCCAACTCGAACCGGCAGTGCTGGAGGTTTTGGCAGAGCTTACCGAGCTCGATCAGAGATTGTATGACGAAGTTTGTGCCAAGCGCGCTGCACCCGAGGTGTGCACTGATCCTGAAGGGATGACCAGGTGAGTGCCGATCGGCCGGTACCTGCATTGTTTCTGCATATCCAGAAGACTGCGGGTACGGCAGTTGTCGATTGTGCCCGGCGATTGTACGGCGAACGCATGATCAGCCATGGCGACTGGTTGGGCCACATCCCCGAAGAATTTGCGGACCTGCCTTTCGTATCTGGACATTTCGGCTTTCATTTTGCCCGCTGCCTCCTCCCTGGCCGGTATTCTTTCGTGTTCCTGCGTGATCCTGTCGAGCGAATACTGTCGTTCTACTATTTTTGTCGCAATCAGAATCCCGAGGAGTTTCTGACCTATCGTTTGGCGGCAGAACTGGATGTCGAGGAGTTCCTGGAGGCAGGATTATATCACTGGATGTTGCGCAAGCACATCTGGAACAACCAGGTCTGGATGCTGGCGCATGGCTACGAGAGCATCGAGGATCGACGGATCGACGACTTTGCTCCCGAAGACCTTATGGAGAGAGCACTCCGTCACCTGGATGCATTTTCGTTTGTCGGTTTCACCGAAACCTTCGACCGGGACGCGAAGATCGTGCTCGATGCTTTGGATATGCCGGCACTGACCAGCGGGGAACTGGTCAACGCCACGGTCGGGCGCCCGACCAAGATCGACCTGTCGGCCACGGCGATGGAATATCTGGACGAACTGACCCGGCTCGACCGCGTGCTTTACGCGGAAGCGATGGCCAGGCGATCATAGACTGTGGGTCCGGGCTTTACAGGCCGTCTTCCGGAGGTGTTGTTGGTACCGCTTGAACTTGATCATAGGCGGCCTTGACCTGGTCGTACGCGGCCTTGACTTGATCATACGCCGCCTTGGTCTTGTCGTAAGCGCTCGTTCTTTGACGATAAGCGTCCAGTAGCTGTTCATAGGCCTCATGCGGCACCAGATGATCCTTGCGGGCCTGCTGACGCATTGCCTCGAGGCGCTCATCGGGCATTTTGTCGCTGATTTCGTAGCCGGCAACCGGCGGCGTCTCGCGCACCGCGATGTCTTTCAGACCTATCGACATGACCTTGTGTTGCTGTTCGTTTATCTCGCGGCGTTCGCTGGCCAGTGCGGCTGGAAGTTCGGGCTTGGTCGCAATCAACACCGAGTCCTGCCAGATATCGCTGTTGTCTTCGGAGTAACCGACGGGCTCCCATTGTGTGTAGGCCTCAACCGGGGTCAGTTGTGCAAACTTCGCCAGGGCGGTGAGCCCATCCGGGTAGAAACGCCAGCAATCCACGGGATAGCGATGTTCGATCCCTCCGGAAGGGGCGATGATGCAGCAGATGCCCCCGGGCTTGAGCACGCGGTGGACTTCGAGCATGAGAATCCAGAAGTATTCCACGTGCTCTAGCGCCTGCCCTGAAATGAGTACATCGACCGATTCGTCCGCCACCTCGGCGCGCCAGTCGTAGGGATCTGACAGCACGATATCGACGTTTTTTCCTTCGGCAAGGTCCATGCCCGTATATCGCCAGGGTGCCTGGTCGAAGAGATCTCCATAGGTGAAATTCTGACTGACGTCGAGGCTGCCAAGGTCGAGGATGCTCATGGCCTGATCGCGCCGATCAGCCAGGTACTTGTCCCGAAAATCGCGCATCTTGTCCCAGGAGCTCTTGTGCATAGAAAACCTTCGTACTCTTTGGTTGAGTTTGCAATTGATCCGAAACGAGGAGTCCGTCGCTTCGACTCCGTTGGCAGGCCGGTAAAATAACCTAATCGCTGCCCCTGTGCGAGATCGCTGTCCGAAACGGACCCGTTCTGGCGTATTGCAACTGGGGGCCGCGAGATGTTCCGGGCGGACCATGCGCCGGCCCCCCCGGTTTTTTTGGCAAAACGGGTATCCGGTACCGTGGAATTGAACGATGCAGGCTCTTGCCGGGACAGGTGCATGCAGCCGAACCGGGCTCTTTCACGGTACCATTTGACGTTCTGGGCGGGTAACATTGCGCCGCCGAACAGACGGTTCGCGCATGGGCAGATTCTCCTCCAGTTTGCGCCATCTCCTCGCGGACCGAAGCCGGGTAGGCGCGCACGAATATGCCATATGGTTTCGGCGATGTTACCCCTATATAGTGATCGCGATTCAGCTGCTGACGCTTTGCCTGCCGGGCTGAACAGCTTAATGCATGGGCAACAATATGGAATCGGAAGAGCGACATACTTACGAATACGATGTGGACCTCAGCGGTGATACGGCGCCGGCACGGGTTGTACGCATGGTCGGCGATTCCAAGCAGGTACTGGAGATCGGTGCCGGGCCTGGCTCGATCACCCGACACCTGAAGGGCGCTGGCGGCTGCGAGGTCACCGCCCTGGAACTGGATGCTGATGCCATCAAGATACTGAAGCCATTCTGTCGCAAGGTGGTTCAGGCGAACCTGAACGACCCCGACTGGCCGTCGATGCTGGATGGAGAGGGGCCGTTCGAAGTGGTGGTGGCCGCCGACGTTCTGGAACACGTATACGATCCCTGGATCACGCTGCAGAAGTTCAAGGGCTTTCTGAAGGATGATGGCTACATCGTCATCTCTCTGCCGCATGTGGGTCACAATGCCATCATTGCCTGCCTTCTTGGCGAGAATTTCGAGTACCGGGACTGGGGCCTGCTGGACCGGACCCATATAAGGTTTTTCGGGATCCGAAATATCGAGTCACTTTTCGAACAGAGCGGCCTCAAGATCGTCGAAGCGCAATTCGTCCTGGTGCCGCCGGAGGAGTCGGAATTTGCCGGGGCCTGGCAGAATCTGTCGCCGCAGATGCGCTCTCAATTGGCGGAAAACCGCTTCGGTGACGTTTACCAGGTCGTCGTCAAGGCGGTGCCCAGCGACGCGGCGGGTGATGCGATCGAATTGACCTCACTGGCAAGGGTTGCGCCGCCAACAAACCTGGGAGATCGGGCCAGGTCCGTTGCCCGCGCGGTACTCAGTCCAGAGGCTAGGGCGAGGATCCGGCATTTCGCTGCAAAGCTCGGCGTTCGGAGTATTTAAAGGATGACCAGGGAAAAGGCCCCGCCCCGACCGGTCCGGCCGGTCGCCATGTATTTCCCGCAGCTCCACCCCATTCCTGAAAACGATGAATGGTGGGGCAAAGGTTTCACCGATTGGGAAAACGTACGCCAGGCCAAACCTCAGACGGAGGGTCACCATCAACCCAGGGTCCCGCTAGACCAGCGCTATTACGATCAGTCGGAACTGAATACGCTGCTCTGGCAGGTGGACCTGGCAAAAGAATACGGGATCTACGGATTCTGTCATTACCACTACTGGTTTGACGGCAAGCAGCTTCTGGAGACGCCCACCAACCTGGCGATGGAAAATCCAAAGCTGGATTTCCCTTTCTGCCTTTCCTGGGCCAATGAGACCTGGTCGAGGCGCTGGGACGGTCAGGATAGCCAGATACTGATTCAGCAGACGCACCCGCCGGAGAAATCCAGCTGGAAACGACATTTTGATTATCTGATTCGCGCATGGTCACACAAGAATGCGTTGCGGGTGGACGACAAGCCGGTATTCGCAATTTACAGGCCCCATCGGATCCCCCAGATCGGTCAGATGCTGGACTATTGGCGCGAGCTGGCGGCGCAACATGGGATCGACGATCTATATTTTATTGCGCAAAAGCAGTATGAGCACCCGCTGGCCGAGCAGTTGGAAGGCTTCGATGCCGAGTTTCAGTTCCAACCGTTTGAAGCTATATTTTCTCCGCAGTACAAATCCCCGACGCCATCATTGAAGCAGTCGCGCCTGGCCAAGGTGCTGCGAGCCCTGCCGGATTCGATGCAGGATCGTTTCCGGGAGATCAAGTATCGCTATTTCCAGAGTCTGAGTTTCCATGACTACGATTGGGTGTGGCAGCACATCGTCGAGGTCCGCGAGCATCCGGAACTGACCACTTTCCCTGGTGCCTTTGTAGATTGGGATAACACGGCACGTTACAAGAATAGGGCTACGATTTTCCGGGGAGCGAATCCAGAGCGTTTCGAATACTGGTTTGCCCGACTGGTCGAATCCATGCCCAAACGCAACCTCCCGGAGAATCTCATCTTTGTCAACGCCTGGAACGAATGGGCGGAGGGCACCTACCTGGAGCCTGACGAGACGAACGGGTTCAGATATCTGGAGGCGATAAAGCGGGTTCTGCAATATGCCTGACGCGCACGCAGATCAGGTCTACTTCGATTATCTGCGTGGTCGTTCACGGCTGGGACTCTGGTACCGCAGGTACTTTCTGTACCCACGCCTGAGTCGTATGCTGACCGGCCAAGTGCTGGATTTCGGCTGCGGCATCGGCGACTTTCTGAATTTCAGGCCAGACACGGTAGGAGTCGACATCAACGCGGAAACAGTTGAATTCTGTCGCTCCGCCGGACTTGATGCGCGCCTCATCGAGAACGGCCGGATTCCCTGGGCGGACGCGAGTTTCGACGGGGTGATTATGGACAACGTTCTGGAACACATTCCGGAGGAGCGGGCGGACGCGGTCGTCGACGAGGTCCTGCGCGTACTGGTGGATAGTGGCACGGTGTTGATCGGGGTCCCCGGTCAGAAGGGGTATGCGTCGGACAGTGACCACAAGCGTTTTTATCGCGAATCGGACCTGCAGCAACTCATGTCGCGCCACGGCTGCGTGGCAACCCGGACGATTCACACACCGCTGAAGGGCTCTTTCGCCGACCGGCGCCTATCCCAATACTGTATTTACGCAGCCTTCAGCAAAGCGGGTAACGGCGTTTCGGCATGAATCGGCCGCGCTGGTCATCGCTGCTTCTCTCGGTTCCTTGCCACTCTGGCTATCTTTCTGGAGTATCTCCGGCTGAGATGACAGGCGCCGGCAGATGTCAATGATTTCGGTCTCGATCGTCACTTTTCACCCAGACCTTGGCGTTCTGAAGAAACTCCTTGAGGCGCTGGAAAAGGCCGTCGCGGCGCTTGCGGCACATGACCCGCCCGGGCCGGCTGCGGTGGTTCGGGTGGCTGACAACAGTGTTGATGCAGCGGCGTTCCGGCGCATTGGCGATCTGCTGAAAACTTGTGCTTCACACCTCGATGTTGAGCTGGAAAGGATGCCCACAAATCTGGGTTATGGCCAGGCCCACAATCATTGCTTTGAAGATGCTGACAGCACCTATCATCTGGTGCTCAACCCGGATGTGCTGATCGAAAAGAATGCCTTGCTGGAAGCGGTTTGTTATCTCGAGGAACATACCGACGTTGGTATGCTGACGCCTCGCGTATCTGATGAAAACGGAGCGCAGTCGTATCTTGCCAAACGCGTTCCCAGCGTGCTGGATCTGTTGCTGCGTGGCTTTGCACCGCATTTTCTGCGCCGGAGATTTGCCGCCCGCCTGCAGCATTACGAGATGCGCGACGTGATTGGTGAGCAGGCGTTTGGCGGTGTTCCTATAGCCAGCGGTTGCTTTATGTTTTTCCGCACGGAACTGTTGCGACGCCTTGGGGGTTTCGATTCCGGTTATTTCATGTACTTCGAGGACTTCGATCTGTGTATGCGGTTGAATGAGATAAGCCAGATCGCCTATGTGCCGTCGGTACGCATTACCCACTTCGGTGGAGGCGCGGCAAAGAAGGGCTGGTCTCATATCCGTATGTTCAGCATTTCGGCATTCCGCTTCTTCAATCGTTGGGGTTGGAAATGGTCCTAGGGCCGGGAAGATCTCTGGTCACGGGGGCGACGGGGTTCATCGGCAGGCAACTGGTCAGCAGTCTGCTGGCCGATGGCGAATCGGTGCGTGCCCTTTCGCGCTCAGATGTAGGCGATGCCGGGTCTCCCCCGGGGCTTGAGGTTTTTCAGGGGGACCTGACGCGACCGGACTCCCTGCACGGTATTGCCTCGGGCTGCAGGACAGTTTTTCACTGTGCCGGGTTCGCCCATGCGCGGGAAAAGTCCTTTGAGAGTCCCCACGTCGCCGTGACTGTTGCCGGCACCCGCGCACTCATGCAGGAGGCCAGGGAAGCAGGGGTGCGGCAGTTCGTCTATCTCAGCAGCGTCAAGGCGACCGGAGCGCACCCTCGGCGCTGCCTGGTTGAGGACGACAGCGGGGCCTCCATCGACCACTATGGTGAGACCCGGCGCGAAGCCGAGAACCTTTTGCGAGAGGCGGCGGATGCCATTGGCATACATCTGTGCTGCCTGCGGCCGGCCCTGGTCTATGGGGCCGGTGTAAAGGGCAATCTGCACCGGATGATCCGGGCTGTGGATCGGGGGTACTTTCCGGCGGTACCCGAAACCGGCAATGTCCGCTCCATGATCCACGTCCATGACCTCGTGAGAGTGATACGACAGGTCGCGGATGACGCACGTGCCCGCGGTAGGACGTATCATGTCACCGATGGTCGGGCCTATTCGACCCGCGAAATTTACGTTTCCATGGCGAAGGCGCTGGGGATGAAGGAACCGCGCGGCGCAATCCCTGCGTCGGTGTTAAGGATGATGGGACGTTTTGGTGACCTGATGAGTCTGTTTTGCCTCGTACTTTCCCCGTGGATTCCGGCGCCGTGAGTCGCCTGCTGGACTCTTCCTGCTACAGCAATGCCCGGCTGGCTGCTGAACTGGATTTTGTACCGGCATATGACCTGGCAGCTTCAATCGATGAGATGGTGGCCGTCTACCGCTTCGAACAGCGGGGGAAGGCATGATCATGGCTGCGGCAATGCTGACAGCACTGCTGATCGCTCTCGTGACGACCGCCTGGGCACGCCGTCCTGAATCTCAGCTGTATATGCTCGATGTGCCCAATCAGCGTTCCCTGCATGTCGCCCCCACGCCACGCGGTGGTGGCATGGCGATGATCGCGGGCATCCTGGCGGGGCAGGGGCTGCTCTTCCTCAGTGGTGCCCCTGGTGGATTCAGTCTGCCGGTACTGATCGCAATCACCCTGCTGACCGTGGTCGCCTTGTTCGATGACCGTGGCCACGTGCGGGTGCGTTGGCGTCTGCTGATCCAGGCGCTGGCGGCAGCACTGGCATTGGGCGCCGGACTGGCACCGGAGGTGATCATGCTGCCCGGGCTCGGCGTCGGACTGAGTCCCGCTTTTGCCGGTGGTCTGGCCTTCCTGTTCATTTTATGGATGACCAATCTCTACAACTTCATGGACGGCATGGATGGCCTTGCCGGAGGCATGGGCGTATTTGGGTTCGGTTTCCTTGGTTTGGCCGGCTGGTTGCATGGAGACACGGGTTTCGCGGTGCAGTCGTGGGTGATTGCCGCTGCTGCCCTGGGATTCCTCCGATTCAATTTTCCTCCCGCCCAGATCTTCATGGGGATCGATGAGGTGTTCGGGTTTCTCGCCGCGGTGTTGATCCTGCAGGCCCAGCAACGCGGTTTGTTACCCGTCGGGTGCGGGATCCTGATCTTTTCACCATTCGTGGTTGATGCGACGGTCACCCTGATTCGCAGGGTGCTGCGCGGGGATGCCATCTGGATTGCACACCGCAGTCACTACTACCAGCGCCTGGTGACCTTGGGCTGGAGTCATCGACGGGTCGCGTTGCGGGAGTACCTCTTGATGCTGGCCTGTGGCATCAGTGCTCTGTACGTGAGTGACAAGGGCGCCATGGTCCAGGTGGCCACCGGTGTCGCCTGGGTCGTGATTTATGTGGTTCTGGCGAGCGATGTGAACCGCAGGAAAAGGGGATTGGCGCTTAGCGCTTGGTCTACGCGCGGGGGGCGTTGACCATTCCGAGCCACCAGCGAATAAAGGTATCGTGGATCACAAGGTGAGCCGATAACTGAGGTTGCAGCTCCGGCAGGCCGGCTAGCTTGCCTCGGAATGCCACCTGATAGGGCGCCGCCAGCCAAACGTTGGGCATCCCGGCTCGGGTGGTGCGTGCCGTTGAGCATTGATGACGCTTTCCCGGGCCATGGTTCCCTTACACACCGATACCACCACCATCCGGGTTGAGGCTTTCCAGCGGAAAGAGTCAGAGAGGTGTGGTGAACCAGGCGGATCTGTTCGGTGCAGGCAACATGTGTCCTGCCGCGACACCGTCGCTCGGGCTGACCTCGCGTCCCGATCCGCATACACTGAAACAGATCAGTTCCGCATTCGCCAACGCCAGCGTTGAAGAAAGGCCAAGCGCGCCGGCTTCGCAGAATTCCAAGCGGTGTTGTCGGACGGACCGATGGGCCATACGGTGGGGACATGGCGCATCGAAATTCCGTATTCGCATTAAACTGTAGAATCCTAATGCGCCTATCCTGAACGCATATCATTTCCAATCGCGTTCGTAGCTGCTCGTCTTATATGTTCATTTGATAAGGAATATCGCGAGAACTTATGAAAAAGAGCGGTCCTTACCACGGAAAGTACTATTGCCCGGCAAGGCGTTGTATGGATCTATGCATTCAAATACTGATTTACATCAATATATCAACTTGATCGTTGTTTAGACTGCAAACAGAGGGTAAATGCAAATGTGCAAGGAAGCCCCGATGATTTTTGATGTCGGATACTTTATGGCGTGGCCACGGGTGGTTGCGCTATGTGGTCTGCTATCGGTTGGAGCGTTTGGGCTTTACAGCCTTTTCGAGATTCCGAAGCCGAGCCAGGCGCAGGCATGGCCAGCGGGAGAAGATGCGCGCCAGCGCGCGGTGCCGGCCGAACCGACCCCCGAGTTCCCAAGGCAACAGAGCACCCGTCCCGGTATTTCGACCGCGGTGGACCCGGTGCGCGACGATCTCGCAACTGTGGCAGTGCTGACTGGATATGGGGGCTCAGGCTTCATACCCCGTTCGGTTGAACGCCCATCGATTTCTGCTCTCGATCCGGAAGGCACACAACCCCAGGACTTCCCCGGCCCTCCCGGTGTGGATGAACCGCTATCGCCGACCTACCTGCCGCCCAGTCCCCAGGCATTTCTCGCATGGCGGGACGGGGCCTCCGAGACCAGCAGGGAGGTGGTGGCAGCAATCCTACGGCTACATGCAGATAGGGCGAGGGATCGCATTGCGGACGCCACTGATCTGGAGCACCCGGATGCACGCATTGTGGAGGAAATCATGGCGGATATGCATGCCGATGTTGCCGCCGACCTGGAAGTCGCTCTGACGGATGACGAACTCGATGCCTTGCAATGGGCACCATCCGGCCAGGCCGATTCGCAGACTGTACCGGGTATGGCCGCCCGGTTTGCGCCGCGCCGCTCTTCTTCTGAACCCATGCCTTTCTATTCGTTGCCAGGGTATGGCCCGGAGGCGAAGCGGGCCCAGGTTGAGATGATTCTCGAGCGGCGTGCGGCTATCGCCCGTCAGCGACTCGTTGCAGAGACTGACCGCGAAAATTTCGATTCGCTGACAGCCGAGCAGATCATGGCGGATACGCATGCCAACATCGTGGATGAATTGAAAGAGGTTGTAACGGAGGACGAACTGAGAGCAATGCTGTGGTTGCCGGCAGATA
Source organism: uncultured Gammaproteobacteria bacterium (assembly GCA_963753845.1). Taxonomy (GTDB): domain Bacteria; phylum Pseudomonadota; class Gammaproteobacteria; order Chromatiales; family Chromatiaceae; genus Thiosocius. Next base: position 382,615 of record CAVWEI010000017.1, on the reverse strand, counting down.
CGGATGTTTTGTCAACACGGCGCGAATGAATTTTTCAGGGAGATCGGAACATGGAGACGCGAAGGAATCTATTACTTGCTGTGGTACTGGGCTTTTCGAGTTTGTTGTTCAGCAGCCCGACATGGAGCGGTCATTGGGAGGCCACTGTGAACCTGCAGAAGGCCAACGCCATGATGGCCAACTCCATGTACCAGGGGTTGACGGCATTTTACTACTCGGACGTGTATGACTATACCAGCACGGGTAATCTGTATTACGCCTGGTACTTCGCTGATCAGGCAAAGAACTATGCCTGGTCGGCGTATCTGGACGCCCCGAGCGGCACCCTGGCGCAGACGTATGCCTACTATGCCTGGTTGTACGGCAAGAATACCGCCACCTACCTCTACAATGTGTACACAAACCCCAACGACAACAGCAGCATATTGAACGCGAGAGATAATTCGCGCAATGCGCAGCTGTTTATCGGTTACGGGCTTCAGGCGTGTTCAGGGCGATATTAGAAGAATTGTGACAAGAAGAGTCACATATTGTTGTGGTTGGATGGGCAGGTTGGCCTAACGATTGTGCCATTCCGATACGAGCCTGGCGCGGTGGTGCCTGGCATGCAGGATGATTGTTTGATGCTGTCTGATACAGGCAATCCGGCCTGTTTCGTGAAGTCGATTCGCTTGGATATAGATCGATATGAATAGCAAAAAGTACCTTTCGTTACTTTGCCTATGCATTGGCTTCCTCGTACCTGCGGTCGAAGGTGCAACTTGTTTTTATCTGCCTGAGTATTTCCCGCTCGTATCTGGTAATGCGTGGACCTTCCGAGAGGTAAATTCGGGTACCTATGGGACGGTGACGGTGCTACCGGGCACGACCCTCGTCAGCGGGGTAGCCACCAAGGCCTTGTATACCTCACCTGGTGCACTCACCAGTTATGAGACAAACGACGCAAGTGGATGGAAGCTTTATCGACGAACGACAACCTTCGAAGGTGTTCCTATTGTCATAACCTTCAGCCCACGGGTGGCGCTCGGGGTTGCCAACGCATGTGTCGGTAATACTGCAAGCACCACCGGTGTCGCCACGGTCTTTGCTGCGGGTTACGGAACCTACAACGTGAACTACACATCGCAATCTTTTGTTGAGGCGCAGGCGACCGTCAGCGTTCCGGCGGGAACATATGAAACCTTCAGGCTGCGTTGGGTGACGCGCGTTTACGGCTGGATCGACGGAGAGTACATTGATGATGTCCTCATTGAGACCGACTGGTTCGCGCGACACATCGGTCCGGTGAAGCAACAGATCAGCGACGGCTTCTCGACCTATACGCTCGACTTGGTGTCGACCAACGTTGTCCCTCCCATCGTCGACACAGACAAAGATGGTGTAGTCGACGATATCGACAACTGCCCCACGGTCTCGAACGCGAGCCAAATCGATACCGACAATGACGGCGCCGGCAATGCATGCGATGCCGACGACGACAACGATGGTATGACTGACGTAGACGAGTTGGCCGCCGGCCGCAATCCGCTGGTAAGCGAACCGGCAGTCATTCTGAACATAATCAATTCCGTGCTCGACTAGGACGACTGGCAGTGGAGCGAATACGCACTTGAGAGGTGAATGAAATGAAGATGCTTGTGAGAATATTGATTGCCGTTTCCCTTTTCGTGGGGCTGGCCGGCAATGCCCAGGCGCTACGCAAGTACTATAATTGCGATGTGGAACAGATCGGACCACATGCGGACGGGAATATATACATTGAATTGAGCTGCGCATCCACGGGAACAAGGACGTGGCATATCATAGATCCGACCGTAGGAAGCAAAGGGATGGCTGTCGGCCTAGCTGCATTGGCGCTGGGCAGTCCGGTGACGGTCAACGTGGATCCGGCGGTGCCCTTCAGCAACATGGAAGCAATCTACCTCAAGAGCCAGTGAGCTGTTTCTGACAGAAGGTCGGGGATGTGTTTCTGAATCATGTAACCGTTGTGCTGCTCCTGCTCGTGTTGTATTCCTTCGTTATGGCGAGTGAGATCACACAGCGACCGGACGCGGAGGGTATTCGCGAGATACAGGATGCGCCGCTTGCGGATGTGCTTGCAGCAATCGCCGAAATGGATGGACAAGAGGTGGTACTAAGGGGGGATCTCCCAGGGCGCCGTGTATCCGTTGTGCTCCAGCAAGGCAACTTCGAGCAGAATCTCAAACGGGCACTGCGCGGCCTGAACTATGTCCTAACATCGACATCGGACAAGAAACACACCATTTGGGTCTTCGCTACTGGGGACGATGATTCGGGATCATATGAAGACATTTCAGCGCGGCCCGCACGAGTCCCGGTTGATCCAGAACGCCTTTTTCCTGACGGTCCGCTTTTGGTGCCCCCCAGCGAGGACGGGGAAGAAGGATACACCGAGGCAGATGTCGCCTACTACAGATCCACACAGACACCCGTGGATCCAGCCCTTTCATATGTAGTGCCTCCTGACGAAAACGGACTCGGGACTCGAACTCAATTGGATGTGAAGGAAATCACCGATGCACGAATTCCGCTGGGACCGGACTCGCTGGTTTTGCCACCTGCTTTGCCCGGGGAGGAAGGGGTGACAATAGAGGAGATGAAGTGGGTGCGTGGTCATTTCGCTGAGCATCTGAAGCAGTCGGATTATCTGGACGTTGTGCCACCAGATTAAGGGTCAAGTACAGGGCAGGTGATATGCCATGGACGCTACCCGTAAAATCCGCATCTAATTCCTGAGGATCACCACAGGTCTAAGGTGATCCGCCATTCGAACCGGTTTCAGACATTGCCAGGTCGATCGGGGCGGGCTTTGTCTTGTTGGTAAAGTCTTTCGCTTTGGGTGCCCGCTTTCGAATCGTATCGCCTTGTCCTGCATAGGCCGAATCGCCCCAGATGCGTGTTTCGTCACCATGCAGCAGGTCTTCGAGCATTTGGCTGTCATGGACATTCGCCGCGGTAGCGGCGACCGAGTGGATCAGCTTCGATTGGCTATCGACACCAATGTGCGCTTTCATACCGAAATACCACTGGTTGCCTTTCTTCGTTTGGTGCATCTCCGTGTCACGCGCCTTGTCTTGGTTCTTGGTCGAACTGGGCGCATCGATAATCGTCGCATCAGCGATGGTACCCGTTTTTACCTTCATGCCGTTTTCCTGGAGGTATTCGCCGATCAAGGTACACAGCCGATCGCCCAGATTGTGCGCTTCAAGCAGATGACGGAACTTGCAGACCTTGGTCTCATCCGGCACGGGTTCCCAATCCAGGTCGATACCCACGAATCCCCGCATAGCTTGCGAATTGTACAATGCTTCTTCCATCGCAGGATCAGGCAGGTTGAACCAGTGCTGCGGGAAATGAATGCGGAGCGTACGTTCCAAACCGACCGGTGGGCGGCCTGCACCTTTCAGCATCGGGTAAAACGGCTTGATCACTTTGCACAGGTCGCGTCAGGGAATGATCTGATCCATCTCGTTGAGAAACTGTTCCCGGCGCGTCGGTTTGCGAAATTTCTCGAAGCCTTCATCCGCAAGCGTCTGTTGTCGCATTCAGCAATTCCCCGGTTGGCTTGGATGCTATGAACTTATTTTGAACGAGCCATTGAACAAATGAGAGCTTCCCTAACTTGAACTAGTCCGGCGTCTTGTCGCAGATTTTCCCAGGTGGGTCGAGAAAGATCAGGCGGCAAGGTCGATGCGGAAGGTCTTCTCGATACGGCTGATGTCATGTGTGGAAACTCCTGCTTCGGCCGCATAACTCCTCCAGTCTTTCACCGACGCTGCGACTTCTTTCAACAGTGATGTGGCTTTGGCTTTCTTCAGGCCGGTGGTTTGCCCAAAGGCGACCAGATCTTCAACACCGAAAGCCGTCGCGTTTCCCATTCAGGCTCATCTGGTGACGGCTGGTCCAGGCGCCACTTGGGTTGTACGAATAGGCCAGGTCGAATGCGGGCGAGAGACGCCATTGGCCTTGCTTGTCCATGAGAAAGGCGATGTTCTTGACGTGATCGTCGTGATTGCGCGCAAGCACGTTGAAGAAAGTGCGACGAACCTGTTGCTCGATATCCTCCATCGGCAACGAAAGTAGTTGGATTGTTTCGATTGCCTGTTCGTACGCGTAAGCGCCGGCCTGGTTGAAATCGTAATGCCGCATCGCTCCAAGCGACTGCATATGCAGCTTTTCTCCATTCTCCCTGCGATCGAAGCGCTTGGTCATGAAGTGGGCACGTCCGCCTTCTTCGTGCAGACGGCACTCCTGCATGATGATGCCTGCATCATGTGCCATCAGCGAGTAGGCGTATTCGATCCGGCCGAAACCCTGCGGATCGGCCAGTTCCCTGTCGCGGTTACCATGCACGCCGTCGAATTTCATCAGCCAGTGGCTGAATCCCCTTGCCGACGGGTGCCTGGCCGGATCGGAACTCGCCAGTGCGGGGGTTCCAGGCAAGGATGGCTTTCGCCCTGGCGCCGCCAGCGGATGTGCCGACCCGAAGGATGTCTTCGATGGCGCGTTGATCGTCCTGACCGGCGAATTTACCTTCAAGACCGATGCGTTCATCGAGCACACGATTGGCGAGATCGACCAAGGCGTCGATTTCGATCTTGTGCGTTTTCGAGGGTGCTCCCTTGATGGCGGGCTTGAACTCGAGTGCGCCCATACCACGAGAGCCGATATAACAGAGCCGTTCGACGGGATTCAGACTGCCCGGAGGGCGCCCCTGGGTCGCCAGCCAGGCATCGATGAGCCTGTTACCAAACTTGTCTGGGAGCGAATCGGCCAGCAGCCCGGGAAGACCATGGAAGGTCTCTCGCGCAAGGGCGGGGAACTCGTAAGGGGCCTCCTGCAGTGGCATGGTCAGTGGTGCCACTTGCATGTCCGATCCGGTGAACTCCGGCGTGTATTGAAAGACCGCCAGTTCGCGCTCAATCAGCCAGGTAACTGCACCAATCTCGCGCCCCCAGAGCAACACGCGCGCGGTCGTGCTCACGCGTCATCGCCCTCGTCGCCCCATGACCAGGGCTCCGAGGTCTTGCGTTTGCCACTGGCGCGGCGCCGATGCCGGCCTTCGTATCGCACCAGTTCCACCGGGCGTACTTCAGGGTCGGGCAGGAGGGCAGCCAGGTGATCTGCCAGCCCCAGTGCCTTGACGACCCGAATGAAGGAGTCGAGCGAGATACTCTTGCCGTCGGCGATACGGGTCATGGTGCTACGCGACACGCCAGCCTGACTGGCGAGTTCTGCCTGACTGATGTTCTTGCTCAGGCGGATTTCTTCCAGGCGTTTGCACAGCGTCGCCGCGATGGTCGCGCTGGAGCTGGTTATAAAATCATGTGTAAGATTCATAAATGAAGCAGAAATAGCAAAATAAACCATTAATGCGTCAAATTATATGCATAGCAGAAGAATTATCAATGAGTTTATGCGGCAAAAAATGAAAGGCTCTGTCTGAGTTGAGTGTTGAGGCTCCCTTTGAACGGCTTTGAGCAGCCGTAGGGCAGGCTGCGCCTGCCGATGTCGGGCACAGCCCGACCTACTGTCAGAAGGGCATCTCTAATAATCCAAAAATGGCAAGGCGCACAGCTCGCAAGTCATTGTTTCCACATGAGCGCTGCTTTTTGAAAAGCAATTTTTCGAGGTACCCAGAAGGTCTACGGACCTCGAACTATAACCCTGAGCGGCCGCTCGGTTTGTTCATGGCCCCGCCTCCTTTCAGTCTACGCCTTTGCAGCACTTAACTCAGACAGAGCCAAATGAAACCAAGTGGGTCCGATGTTGACCGTATGCGTCATACAAGCGGCATTGATCTGCACTCGTGACGGTACTTCAGTAGCGCTAGCCGCAGCCGCCTTTCTTGACGACCTTCTTCTGCAGTTTCACCTTCATGCTGAACTCGTGCGCCTGTACATGGTGTGGATCGGGCAATGCGGCCGGGTGGCGCGACCCCATGGCCCACTCGAACGAATGTCGGAGGGTCTCATCCGCTGGTGCATTGTCGGCAGGCGCAGCAGCTGCATGGCCGGGTGCGAACTCGTCCAGCCAGCGATTGATGCCGCCGGCCAGAATATACGCGTTGGGCCGGGATGCAGTGGCCATGAGCACCTGCCATGCCCGCGTGGCAACTGCCTCGTCGTTGCCGACCAGCACGATCACGGCATTCTCGCCCAGGTTAGCAAAGCGCCGATGCAGGCCGGGCAGTTGCTCTGGTGCGATACGTTCCGCACCCCACAGGTGGAATAGATTCCAGTCGCGTTCATTGCGCAGGTCGATCAGGCGCAGGTCGATGTAGTCGTCGTGCATCAGGTCCATGAGCTCGGCCGGCTCTATCTGGACCTCGCGGTTGCTCAGGCGTGGCCCGAGCTCTGCAGCCAGAAAAGTCCATTTCTCGTCGGGGTCCGGCTGTCCGCACCAGGCAAGCCCGGCCGAGGCCAGGATGAGCAGTGTGGCGCCGAGACCATGCAAATGCCTATTCATCGCCGGAACCGCCATAGATCCGGTGGCGCACGATGTCCCCGACCCAGAATAGCAGGACCCCGATACTCACCAGGCCGAGGATGACCACGCCGGTGGGCAGATTCAACCAGTCCTGCAGGGTCAGTCGGCCGAGGTTTCCCGAGTGCCAGAAATCGTTGAACAGCGAGACGCTCTCGCCAAATCCCAGGATGCCCACTGCCGTCCCGGCGACAAACCAGATTGCATCGAGTTTCAGGGTCGATGCACCCACCAGGGAGGTACCCGGACAGAAGCCTCCGACGATGAATCCGGCGCCCATGATCAGGCCGCCGAGAATGCCCGGCCAGACATAGGTGGGATTCACCCAGACCTCGTCATAGTCGAGCCAGCCGAGCGCGGTTGCCCAGAAGATCAGCACCGCGGCCACCAGGATGGCGGTGAACATCATTTTCAGTACCGTCAGATCGCGCCAGTAGAACTGGGCCGCCAGGCGCCGTGAATCACCGAATCCCGCGGACTCCAGGATAAACCCGAAGGCGAAACCGATCATCAGGTAGACGATCCAGGACGCCACCTCACCCAATTCGGTGCCGAGTTCCCAGGGGGCCATCAGCGTTCTCCCGCCGGTTGCCACAGCCGGCGCACGAACCACGCGAGCAGGTATCCCCCGGCGAACACGGCCAGCATAAAGGCCCAGCTGCCCGCCGAAAGCACGGCACCGCCACTGAGCGCCTGCCCCGAAGTACAGCCGCGCGCCATGCGTGCCCCATAACCCATCAACACGCCACCGATAAAGGCCATCAGCCAACGTGTGCGTGGCGTAATGCGGGGACCATGGCGGGTTTCGAGACGCACCCGGCCGCGCAGCCAGCCGGACACGAAGCCGCCGATCAGGATGCCTGCCACCTGCCAAACGATCCAGTGATTCAGCGGGTCGCGATCACCGCCGGCCATTGCTGCCAGATAAGGTGTCGTGTCCACGTGCCTTGGAACCACCACGTCTTCGATCGCAACCAGGATGCGGTTGACCCCGCCGGAAGATCCCAGGCCATGACCGGTAAGAAAGAAGGTCAGAAACAACAACACTCCCAGCAGGGCGCCGGCGATATAAGGGTCCCAGTAACGGTCCTTTCTTGGTTTTTGGATCATCTCAGGGCCTCTCCTTCGACATGCCGCCGGCGGCCGACAGCGGGTTGGGCCGCACAAGCCTCAGCTTGCCGTCCGCGGTCAATTCCATCTGGTCCTTCAGCGATTTCGGCGCCGTATGGAATACACCGGGCAGGACTCCGCCCGGCAAGTAGTCTGCGATATCGAAGACGGCTATATCATCAGCTGCCTCGTGGCATGCTGCGCATTCCCGGGTGGATTCGCCGAGCGCGACATTGTGATGGAGGTGATAGGCGCGAACCTCCGCCTCGATAGCGGGCTCCGACACCGACTGGGCGGACAGCAGGGTACGGATCAGCTCGACCTTTTCATCCCGATCCAGCTTGAGTTCCGCCGCGTCTATCTCGCCGTTTCCGTCGGCGTCGAACAGTTCGACGATCTCGGGCCGGTATCGATCACCGCTGAACCATGCCTGGCTCAGCAACCGCTTGTCGATGGGCACGCCGGTTGCGCGGTCCACCCAGTACCAGCGACTGATGAGATTCACGGGTGTGAGCTGCTGTGTGCCATCCGCATTGGTGCGCTGCGTCAGCCAGGGGCGATAACCGACCGAATAGGCCCTGCCCAGGTCATCCGGTCGACCTTGCTCAAGTCCGCGGTAGGCAAGCAGATAGTCCCCGGAGGGCGTGAGCACCGTGGCATCGATCTGCTTGCGCGCCGGCAGGTGCACCTGCGGCACATGACAGGATTCACAGGCCAGAGCCGCAAAGTGGCTGTCCTGCTCGGGGAGCCAGTCGTGTCCGGCCTTGTCGGTGTGACAGCTGGCGCAGCTGCGCAGCTGCTCGCCGGGATCGGTGATGCCGGCGTCGGCACCTGTGCCGATCAGGTGATCGGGCGGCGTCCTGGCATAGTGGCAGTCGCGGCATTCGACCAGTCGCTGTGCATGCAGGTCCCAGGCGCGCCCGAGCCGGTCTTTGCCGGCCAGGTTCAATCCTGACAAGCGCATGCGCTGCGCGGAGAACACCTGGCCGGTGGTTTCGGTGCCCCAGTTCCGGTCTGAACCGAGCCGCATCGTAAGGGGACTGTCTCCCGTGTGCACCAGGCCGTGACAGGCGCCGCAATGCGAGGGGGAAGGGTAGGCCATCGATATCACGGCCATGTCATCCTCGTTGACGAGGTCGGGGCTCCATGCGTAGCCATCCCCAACCCGCTGCAACATACCGGTTCCGATCAGGCTGGCGGATACCGCCCATTCGGGTTTGCCCGAGGTGATTGCTTCCTGCCATTCGGCGACATTCGGGTCTTGCAGATGGCACAGGAAGCAGTTCATCTGCTGGTTGTCATCCATGGGGATGCGGGGGCCCTGTTCCATCAGCGTACGACGTTCGGATGTCAGGTCCTGTGCGCTCACCTTGGAATGATAGGCATGCGTGGCGAGGAATGCCGGGTCCTCTGTCTCGTGGCACTGGCTGCAGGTAATCGAGGTTGACAGCGGATTGCCGGATTCATGGACCATCTCGCCTTCCGCATCGAGCAGAGGTATGGGCTCATGCTCGAGCACGGCCCGTCCCAGGGGATCGTCATCGTACCCCAGGGCCTGCCAGTCCATTCGACCTGATGGCCCGTGGCAATCCGGGCACTGCAATGCCTTCTCCTTGCTGACCACCATGTGGTTCTGCGGCATGTACATCTCGGTGGGTGCAAAGTCGTATTCACCGCTGAAAGGGAGCCCGGTAGCTTCCGAGCCGATCCGTAGCGCATCGTTCCAGTCAAACTGCGTCCAGAAGCCTTTGTCACCGTAGGTATGAGGAAGTATGAATGTCAGGTTCTCGGTATCGTAGACTTGTTTTCCCCGATGGATCTTGAACGGATAGATCCTGGCCTTGGGGTCTTCACGATCGCCCAGAGGGGCCGCGATCCGGGTGACTGTCGCGGGGTCGATCTTGTCACCGAGCAGGTAACGGCTGCCGGTCCCGTTGTACCAGTCGTATTCCGGCTGCGCGCCCTTGACCCAGGTGAAGCGTCCCTTGATCTTCAGATAGAGATGGGAGTTGGTGATCGGCAGGTCCTGTCCGGCCTGTGACCAGTCCCAGCTCAGCTTGGTGCCCGATTTGACCGCCATCAGGGGGATGTGGCAGGTCTGGCAGGCGACGCGGTCGGTATGTCCGTCAATGCGGCGGTCGGCGTGGATCTTCTCGCCTTTGTGGCAGTTTGTGCAGAACAAGCGGTTCTTATCGTCAACGCTGACCGTCAGCAGGCGGCCAGGCGGGAGGTGATCTTCGGCCTGGTGACAGTCGATACACTGAAAATTCAGCCTGCCCATGTGGACGTCGATTTCTGGGCTGGGGAAAAGCAGGCTCTCGTCGAGATCACCGTGCTTGACGGCGTTGCCGCCACCCGCCATGAAATGGCATGCACCGCAATTGCCGCGCTTTGGCAGACCGACACTCTTGGCCACTGCGAGCAGGTCGACGTCCGCCGCGGGCAGGCCGGCATCCCCTGCGTCCTTGTGATAGGTCCCAGTCTGGTCGTGGCAGACCAGGCAGTCGACCAGGCTTTCGTCACTCAGATCGAAGGTATCGTCTTTCCACCCAAAACCGATATGGCAGCTGGTGCATCCCGGCCAATTGGACTTGATGCCGATGCAGAAGTTGTTGATCAGGTTGCGCTTGCCGATCCGCATCGGTTGGGCATGCCCGGGCACCTCGACCTCGTCGCCGGCGAGATTCCAATGCGCCGTCCTCATCACCTCGCTGGCGGCCTTGGGGTGGCATTTCAGACAGGCACGGGTAGTCGATGGGCCGTCTTCGAACGGGCCTTCGTAAAAGGTGCTGTGGTCGGTGGCAGGGCCGCGTTTGGGCACAAACTTCCACGGGTCCGCATCCTCGGCATGGATTGCAGCGGGAGCCAGCAGCAGGGCCGGCAAAAACAACAATACTCGTAACAGGCCCATGTGTTTAAAGCTAATCGGTTCCTTTCATAACTCCAAGCACTAATCGCAGGGAGCTTGCGTCAAATCAGTGTTGGTCCGCCGGGTGGCGGCCGGGTGAACTGACTCGGTGGGGAATGAATATCGTAAAAGCCGAAGGGTGCCCGGCAAAGCGGCAATTGATTGCGTTGCAGTTGACCGATCCTCGGGGAGATCCTGAGCCACCCGGCCAGGCTGAAATCGGGTTTCAGGCTCCGGACTTCCTGGCCCGCCCAGGCAGCGGACGTGGTAGCTTTCGCCCTGACAGGAACGGCGACACTAAAATCGAGAGGCGAACGTGAGATACAGACCAGACGGGTGCAGGCGCGGGCGGGTTCTTATCCTCGGCGGGCTTCTGACCGGTGCTGTCTTCGCTGCGACACCTGCGACACCTGCGACACCGGTGATCGTGTCGGCGGCGCGCCTGGTCCCGTTCGAAGACCGAATCGAGGCGCTCGGCACCCTGCGCGCCAACGAGTCGGTGGCACTGACGGCATCGGCAACCGACACCGTGAGCGTGCTGCACTTCGATGACGGGGAGCGGGTCGCCGCGGGACAGTTGCTGGTCGAGATGACCAATGGCGAGGAACAGGCGCAGCTCAAGGAGGCGCGGGCTCTCGTCGACGAGGCGCAAAAGCAGCACAGGCGGGTGCAGTCTCTGGCGACCCAGGGCACCGCCTCCAAATCCCTGCTCGACGAGCGCGGACGTGAACAGGAAACGGCCCGGGCCCGCCTGGTAGCGATTGAATCGCGCCTTTCCGACCGTCTGATCAAGGCGCCGTTTGCCGGTGTGCTCGGTCTGCGCAACATCAGCGTCGGGGCCCTGGTGGAGCCGGGTGATCTGATCACCACGCTGGACGATGATTCAGTGATGAAGCTCGATCTCGCGGTCCCCAGCGTCTACCTGTCCAGCCTCGCGCCGGGGCTGCCGGTGGTGGCGACAACCCATGCCTACGGTGAAACCGAGTTCCAGGGGGAGGTGCGCAGCATCGACAGCCGTGTCGATCCGGTTACCCGATCGGTCCTGGTGCGTGTGCTGGTGCCCAACGATCAGCGCCTGCTAAAACCAGGCATGCTGATGCAGGTGTCGCTGCGCAAGAATCCGCGCCAGGCCCTGGTAATTCCTGAAGCGGCCCTGATGCCGGTCGGGCGCGAACAATACGTGCTGGTGGCCGAACCCCAGGGGGACGGGCACAAGGTCGAGCGTCGACAGATTCACATCGGTTCACGCCGTCCGGGTGAGGTGGAGGTATTGGACGGCATCGAGGAAGACACATTGGTCATCACTCACGGCACGCTGCGTGTAAGGCCCGGACAGCCGGTGAAGGTGCGCGCTATCGACAACGATGCCCGGCCACTGGCCGAATTGCTGAACAGCGAGCCGAAGTCGACCGGCTCGGGCAGCCTCTGATGATCCTGTCGGACGTCTCCGTCACCCGGCCTGTCTTCGCGTCCGTGCTCTCTTTACTGCTGATTGCCTTCGGCCTGGTGGCCTTCGACCGTTTGCCGCTGCGCGAATACCCGGATATCGATCCGCCTGTGGTGTCGGTCGAGACCGTTTACCGTGGTGCCGCCGCGAACGTCGTCGAGAGTCGCATAACACAGGTGCTCGAAGACCGGATCGCCGGCGTCGAGGGAATCGAGTACATCCAGTCGGTGAGCGAGGACGGCCGATCCGCCATCACCGTCGAATTTCGAGTGGATCGCGACATCGACGGGGCCGCAAACGACATCCGCGACCGGGTATCGACGGTGCTCGATGACCTGCCGGACGAGGCAGACCCGCCGGAGATCCAGAAGGTCGACAGCAACGAAGACGTCATCATGTGGCTGAACCTGGTCAGCGATCGCATGAGCGTGCCGGAGTTATCGGACTATGCCCGGCGTTACCTGGTAGACCGCTTTTCGGTACTCGATGGTGTCGCCCGGATAAGGGTGGGTGGTGGCCAGACCTTTGCAATGCGGATCTGGCTCGACCGCCGGGAACTTGCGGCGCGCGGGCTGTCGGTCAGCGACGTGGAGGCCGCGTTGCGGGCCGAGAACCTCGAGCTGCCGGCCGGCAGTCTCGACTCGGTAGATCGTCAGTTCACCGTGCGGGTCGCGCGGACCTTCCATGCCGCCGACGATTTTGCCCGCCTGGTCCTGGCAAGAGGGGAGGATGGCTACCTGGTCCGGCTGGGCGATGTGGCGCGGGTGGAGAAGGGGGCGGAGGAGACCCGCACCTTCTTCCGTGGAAACGGTGTGCCCATGGTGGGGATAGGTATCGTCAAGCAGTCCACGGCCAACACCATCGAGGTCGCGGATGCGGCCAAGTCTGAGATGCAACGCATCAACGGCGTGCTGCCCGAGGGCATGGAGATCAAGCAGAGTTATGACACCTCGGTGTTCGTGAAGGGCGCGATTGCAGAGGTGTACAAGACGCTGGCGATCGCCATCGCGCTGGTCGTCTCGGTGATTTTTCTGTTCCTGGGCAGTGTACGGGCTACCCTGGTGCCGGCGGTGACGGTGCCCGTTTCCCTGGTGGCGACCTTTCTGGTGCTTTGGATGCTGGGCTTCTCGATCAATATCCTTACGCTGCTGGCGCTGGTGCTGGCGATAGGCCTGGTCGTGGACGATGCCATCGTGGTGCTCGAAAACATTCACCGGCGTATGGAGAAATATGGTGAGACTCGTCTGGTGGCGGCATTCCGGGGTTCCCGCCAGGTCGCCTTCGCGGTCATAGCGACGACGATCGTCCTGGTGGCCGTGTTCGTGCCGATCGCCTTTCTGCAGGGAGACGTCGGACGCCTGTTTTCCGAGTTCGCGCTGACGATGGCCGCAGCGGTCGGTTTTTCGAGTTTCGTCGCACTGTCGCTGTCACCGATGCTGGCCTCGCAGATCCTGCCGGAGGATGCCGGCCGGGTGGGGCTGGTGCATGCAGTCGATGCGGCGTTCAGCCGGATACGCAATGGCTACCTGTGGCTGCTGAGACGCGCGCTACGCCACAAATGGGTGGTTGGGTTGGTCTTTGTCACAATCCTCGCGGGCACACAATGGCTGCTCGAAGAGATCCCCGGCGAGTATGCCCCGAAGGAGGATCGTGGCGCGTTCTTCGTACTGGTCAACGGGCCGGAGGGGGCCTCGTACGAGTACATGAAAGAGTACATGGACGAGATCGAGCGCCGCCTGATGCCACTGGTCGAGACCGGTGAGGTGAAGCGCCTGCTGGTACGTGCCCCGCGCACCTTCAGCAATTTCTCGATCTTCAACAGCGGCATCGTGATCCATGTGCTGGATGACTGGGGGATGCGGCGCTCGGCCTGGGAGATCATGGATGACGTGAGCAGTCGTCTGAAGGACCTTTCGGGTGTGCGCGCATTTCCCGTGATGCGGCAGGGTTTCGGTGCGCGCATTCAGAAGCCGGTTCAGTTCGTCATCGGCGGCGGTACCTACGCGGAGCTTGCGGAATGGCGCGATATCCTGTTGGACAAGATCGAGGCCTCCAATCCCGGGCTTGAGGGCGTGGACTGGGATTACAAGGAAACCAAGCCGCAGCTGCAGGTGGTCGTCGATTACGATCGTGCAGCCGATCTCGGTGTCACCATTGGAGAGATCGGGCGCACCCTCGAGACCATGCTGGGCTCGCGCCGGGTTACGACCTTTATCGAGGAGGGCGAGGAGTACGACGTCATCCTCGAGGGCGAACGCCAGGATCAACGCACGCCCGCCGACCTGTCTAATCTGTACGTGCGCTCGCAGCGCAGCAACCAACTCATACCCCTGGCCAGTCTGGTAAAGCTGGAGGAGGTGGCCGACTCGATCAAGCTAAACCGCTACAACCGGGTGCGGGCGATCACGATCGAGGCCAACCTGGCCGACGGGTTGGCGCTGGGTGACGCCCTGGCCTACCTGGATAATCTCGTACAGGAACACCTGCCGGGCAACGTCATCGTCGATTACAAGGGACAATCTCAGGATTTCAGGGCGACAGGTGAATCGATCGTCTTCGTCCTCGTGTTGGGTGGCCTGATCGTCTACCTGGTGTTGGCGGCACAGTTCGAGAGCTGGATACATCCCTTCGTCATCATGCTTACCGTGCCTCTGGCAATGGCGGGTGCCCTGCTGGGTCTGTATCTCAGCGGTCAGTCCTTGAATCTCTACAGCCAGATCGGGCTGATCATGCTGGTGGGCCTGGCGGCCAAGAATGGCATCCTGATCGTGGAGTTCGCCAACCAGTTGCGTGACGACGGGCACGAGTTTCACCAGGCCCTGCTCGAGGCGACCGAGGTGCGCTTCCGTCCGATCGTGATGACCGGGATAACCACCGCTGCCGGCTCGGCGCCATTGCTTTTGTCTGCGGGCGCGGGCGCCGAGACCCGGATGGTTATCGGTACCGTGATTATTTACGGGGTCTTGTCCGCGACCCTGTTCACCCTGTTCATCGTCCCGGTTGCATATGACCTGCTGGCCCGGCATACGGGTTCTCCCAGGCAGCAGCAGAGACGCCTTGAAGCAGAGATCGGTGACTCCGGCGCGTAGGTCGTGGTCAGCCGGTTCGGTCTTCTGACTTGTCCGCCACCCTTTGTCGACAGCACGCCGAGAGCCGTTCGTTCTCTCCGCGCAGTTGATTCGCGCAGTCGTTCGAAGCAGTCCATTTAACTTGGATCAATGATATTACCCAATTATTGTGGTGGTATTGGACGGTCGGAAAAAATAAAAACGAATCCCGCCCGCGATATGGCGGGTGCGAATAGACAAAAACACCGGATTGGAGGATATCTGTCATGTCATCAGTATTCAGTAGGTTTTTGGGTGCCTGTTCGGGATTGCTGCTGGTTGCACCCGCAGTGATTGCCGCGGAGGCGATTCAACATGTTGCCCCGGAGGCGTGCAAGAGCTGCCATGAGGAGATCTACGCCCAGTGGGCGGATTCCATGCATGCGAACAGTTCAGCGCTCAAGGACCCGATCCACGGCGCCTTTTATAAGAATGTCATCGGCGATCCGACGCAGGAGGGTCTGAGGGTCAAGGACAAGTTGCCGGTCTGCCTCAAGTGCCACGCACCGGTCGCCGCGCTGGAAAAGAAGACCGACCTGTCGGCCAAACCGGCCTACGGACAGGGCATCGCTTGCACCACCTGTCACTCGTTCGAGAGCTTCAAGGGTCTGGATACGGCGGACGGTAAACCCCTATACGGCATCGATGCCTACGAGATAGATACCGCCAGCCTGTATGGCCCATCCGGTATCAGCTACACGACCGAGCGCACCCCCGAGGGCTCCAAGTGGCCGACACCGGTGCATCATCCGGTGCCGATTCAGGGTAACAAGGCCGAACTGTTCAAGAGTAACGATGCCTGTATGGGTTGCCATGAAAAACGCGCCAACTCGCATGGCGTGCCGCTCTGCCGCACCGGTGACGAGTACCGCAATTCGAAAAACTTCGTGAGCTGTCAAGCCTGCCACATGTCGATCGTCACAGTTCCGAAGCTGAAGGACGGACAGGTGGTCGCAGGCGAAACGGTCAGTATCCCTGATCACCGCATGGCAGGGGGGCACGACGGCAAGATGATCACCCGCGGTATCGCGCTGACCATGGATACGACGCGTGAAGGTGATGTGCTGAAGGCGAAGTTGACAGTGCGCAACCGTTTACCACATGCCTATCCGACGGGTGCGCCGTTCCGCAATTTCTATATCCGTGTGGCCACCTATGACAAAGACGGCAACATGCTGTGGAAGAACTACAAGGTTCATCCGATCAAGGACGACCCCAAGGCGGCATTCTGGTACACGCTGGGTGATGCAGAGGGCAAGCCGACTTCGCCGCCCCAGGCCACCCAGGTGTTGAAGGATACCCGGCTGAAGCCGAATGAAGTGCGTGTGCTCGAGTACGATATTCCGATCGAGCCAGGCACCAGTATCGTGCGTGCGGAGGCGCTCTATGACCTGCTGCTGCCGCCGATCAAGGCCAAGATGAAGGGCAAGCTTCCCGACGATCTGATGATGCCTAAACTGGCGGCCTCTGCCGAGATCCGGTTGTGACGAATGTGAGGGGCTCCGCCCGGGACATAGCGCTTTAGTTCGGGTTGCGCGCTGTGGACGCGGTGGCCAGGCCATTTGTGTTGCTCACCGTCTTCTGCGCATGGGCCGTTTTCGCGGCCAGCGTAGGGGCGGTGGGAGAGTCAGCCGGACCGGCTCCGCCCGGGGACAGTGCCTCTGCTGTCGGAGTTGACGACTGGGACTGGGACGCGGTTACCGGGTTGGACGACGCCCCGGTTATCGCACCGTCATCCGGTAAACAAAGCCGGTCGCTCAGCGACTATGTCGCGCCACGCGAGATCGAAAACGCGTTTCCGGATTTCGACGCCGAGCCGCGTCAGGGCTACGCGGTATTCAAAGACGTCCCGCCGTTCGAGGTCATCCCGAGTCAACGGGACCCGGGTATGCATCCCTGTTCGAGCTGTCACCAGTGGGTCAAGGGCGACCCGAGTCCGCGCAATCTGAAAAAGCCTCACGATGGTTTCCAGTTAAGTCACGGCCTGCACGGCAAGGGTGCGTTTTGGTGTTTCACCTGCCACGATCTCGAAGGATCGGGGGGCCTCCGGACACTCGAAGGCGAGAAGCTGGATTTTGGCGACGCGTACATTCTTTGCAGCCAGTGCCATTCCAGGCAGGCGCGCGACTGGGCTTATGGGGCACATGGCAAGCGTGTCAGTGGATGGCAGGGAAAACGCCAGGTGTTGAACTGCACGGCCTGCCATTACCAGCACAGGCCGCGTCTGAAGCCCAGGGAACCGAAAGCGGGGCCGCGTGTTCGCATGGGGCTCGAGAGGCCGGAGCACTGGGTGTCGCAGGATCAGCGCCCGGGCCCCGATCACGGAGTGCGCTCGACCTGGAAGAGAGCGCGCAGTGACGACGCCGTTTTGGAGAGGGACAAAGGGAACGGGAGCCAGCAGGTGATTTCGGAGGCGCTGGTCAACGATGAGAAATCCTGACGACAACAGGCAGGATGCGGATACAAGCATTCGTGCCCGCCGTAACTTCCTAAAGGGACTGGGTCTTGCCGCAGGTGCCGGCTCGGCATTGTTTGCCGGTGGTGCCTGGGGCGGGAACTCGATGTCGGATGCGTTCGCCGATTTCTTCCAGGAAAACTATCAGCGCATGAGTGCAGAGGAAATTCGCGAGGCCATCGAGCGGATCGAACGCAAGGCAAAGCGGCGCTACGGCGTGGACATCACATGCGAGAACACGCCGCCGCAGGAGGGCGTGGTGTTCGGCTACGCGATCAATGTCTCGAAATGCCGGGGATACCGCGACTGCGTGCACGCCTGCGTGGAAGAGAACAACCTCGGCAGGGATACCCAGTATATTCGCGTGATCGAGATGGATCGCGACAGCACCGATCTGCATCACGGCGACCACTACTACGACCATGGACAGGTCCCGGTCGAGGGCAAGTACTACCTGCCGATTCAGTGCATGCAGTGTGACAACCCGCCCTGCGTGAAGGCCTGTCCCGTGCAGGCGACCTGGACCGAGCCGGATGGCATCGTGGTGGTGGATTACGATTGGTGCATCGGTTGCCGCTATTGCATGACCGCCTGTCCCTACCAGGCCAGGCACTTCAACTGGGGGGAGCCGGATCTTGTTCCTGCGCAGATCAACCCGGATACTCATTACCTCGGCAACCGCCCGCGTCCGAAGGGCGTGGTGGAAAAATGCCACTTCTGCGTGCAGCGAACGCGAAAAGGAAGGCAGCCCGCCTGCCAAGAGGCATGTCCGACCGGTTCGCGCATCTTCGGCAATCTGCTCGATCCCAACAGCGAGATCCGTTACGTGCTCGCGCACAAGGCGGTATTCCGGCTAAAGGAAGACCTGGGTACGGAACCGAAATTCTGGTACTTCCGCGATGAGTGAGCCCAGACGGAACCTGTCGAGCTTTCTTGTCAGCAGCCTGGGATACCTCATACGCGGCAGGCCGCTTTATTGGGCCTGGGTGGCGTCGCTGGGTGCGCTGATACTGCTGGGCGGTTGGTTCTACGTCTACCAGCTGCGCGAGGGACTGGTCGTCACCAATATGACCAACCAGGTTTCCTGGGGTTTTTACATCGCGAACTTCACCTTCCTGGTCGGTGTGGCAGCGGCGGCAGTTATGCTGGTGGTTCCGGCCTATATCTTTAACCGCCAAGACATCAAGGACGTGGTACTCATGGGCGACACCATGGCCATAGCCGCGGTGACCATGGCGATTCTGTTCGTGGTGGTGGACCTGGGCAGACCGGACCGGTTCTGGCACCTGATCCCGTTCATCGGGCGGTTCAACTTCCCCCAGTCAATGCTGGCCTGGGATGTGATCGTCTTGAACGGCTACCTGTTTCTGAACCTGGGCATCTCTTTTTACATCGTCTTCAACCACTACCGTGGCAAGGAGCCGAACGAATCGCACTATTTCCCCTGGGTCCTGCTGGCCATCTTTTGGGCAATCTCGATCCATACCGTGACTGCCTTCCTGTATTCGGCGAACACTGCCAGGCCTTACTGGCACAATGCGCTTTTGGCGCCGAGGTTCATCGCCTCCGCCTTCGCCTCCGGCCCCGCACTGATGGCAATCGGTTTGCAGATCATCCGCAAGATCAGCGACTACCCGATCCGCCAGAGCGTTATTCACCATCTCGCCCTGGTCGCGGCGATTGCACTGCAGGTGACGCTGTTCTTTCTGGCCGCCGAGCTGTTCACCGATTTTTACAGCGAAGGCGAGCACTCGGCCTCGGCCCGTTACCTGTTCTTCGGTCTCGATGGTCACAACGGCCTGACGCCCTGGATCTGGACCGCCGTTGCACTGCTCGCAATCGCCATGTTGATCCTGATGATTCATCCCTTGCGACGACACCCGGTAAGCATGAACATCGCCTTCGTGCTGACAATAGCGGGTGTCTGGATCGAGAAGGGCATGGGCCTGATCGTGCCCGCCTTTGTCCCGACTCCGATCGGCGAGATCTACGAATACACACCGAGCACGACCGAGGTCGTGGTTTCTTTGGGGATATGGGCATTCGGCCTTCTGTTATTCACGCTGCTGGCGAAGGCCGCGTTGCCGGTGCAGTGCAAATTCCTGCGCGACAAATCTGAAGAGGGAAGAGATGTCTGCCGGTGACACGTCATCTTCATGGTGGTCGGTTCCCTCCCCTTGTGTACGCGAACCGGAGGCATGGTTCGGGCAATCTGTCGTCCCGAATTGAACCATTCACACAAGCAGTAAACTCGAGGAGGCTGATATGAAAAGGCTAATCCTGATGTTTTCCCTGATCGCGCTGACCGGCGCGCTGCAGGCAGAGACCGTCAAAGGGCGTATCGCCGAGATCTCCATGCAGGCCGGCACCATCCAGCTGGACGTTAAGGGGGAGGGCGAGGGCGAGGGCGCCGGCAGCAGCAAGGTCGTCGTGCGTACCGATGCCGACACCCGCTATGAGGGTGCCTCAGGACTGAAGGATCTCGGCCCTCCCGATCTCGTCGAGGTGCAGCGGGAGCCGGGGCAGCCGGCCGGCAGCATCAGGAAGATCGTATTCGGCCTTCCGCCCGGCATGGAAATCGATGTAAAGGAACTCCTGGCAATCATGACCGGGGGTGGGTCCTACCAACTGTACGACGCGCGTCCAGGCAAGCGTTTCGGTGCAGCCCACGTGCCCGGTGCGGCATCGGCTTTTCCGAAGGACAAGGACTTCCTCAGCAAGCTGCCGTCCGACAAGGATGCGTTGCTGGTGTTCTATTGTGGTGGCCCCACCTGCCCCTTCACCGGTGTCGCGATCAAGAAGGCACAGGAGGCGGGTTACAGCAATCTCAAGGGCTTCCAGGCCGGCCTGCCCGGCTGGAAGAAGGCCAAGTTGCCGGTGCACGCAGATGCCGCCTGGCTGTCCAAGAACCTGGATCCGCAGCACGTCGTGCTCGATGTTCGCAGCAAGGCGCAGAGCAGCCAGTCACATATCGAGGGCGCCGTGGCCATCCCCACCGAGGAACTTCAGGCGATGACCCAGCAGTTTATCGCCCAGCAGAGGGTTGCCCAGTTGCCGGGTGTGTCCGATATGCGCGCGCCTGTGATCATCTATGCCGCCAGCCATGTCTCGAGAGAGGCGCTGTTGGCTTACAAGGAGCTGCGCAGCTGGGGTTACAACAACGCCACGGTGCTCAGGGATGGCTTCACGGGGTGGCAGTCCGCAGGGCTTCCCACTGCCGATGGCGCTGCGGCCACACAGATCGTTTATGAAAAGAAACTCGCTCCGGGCGCCATTGCCCCGGCGGAGTTCGTTGAGCGCGAGAAGTCGGGCGAGGGCGTGTTGATCATTGATGTACGCACTGGAGAGGAGGTTTCCGCGGGCATGATCGCAGGGGCGAGACATATACCCCTGGACAAGCTCGAGGACATGGCCGGTGACCTGCCCGGGGACAAAGAGGTGCTGATCTACTGCGCCAACGGCATCCGTGCCGAGATGGCGCACCAGACCCTGAGCGGTATGGGCATCAAGAACCGATATCTGAACGAGACGGTGGATATCGGCAAGGACGGCAGCTACAAGCTTTAGATCATGAATCGACGCCAGTTCCTGAAGATCTCCGGTGCGCTCGGCGCGGCCGGCGTCGTGCCGACATTGCTCGGTGGTTGTTCGACCCGGCCACTTCCGGGGACCGGCACGGTGACCAGCAGTCCCACGGTCTGCAACATGTGTTTCTGGCAGTGTGCCGGGACCCTTTACCAGGAAGACGGTAAGCCCTGGAAAGTGGTCGGCAATCCGGATGATCCGCATTGCGAGGGACGCCTGTGCACCCGCGGCACCGGCGGTATCGGCGCCTATATCGATCCCGATCGGCTCCGCCAGCCCCTGCTCAGGGTCGGCGAAGGTACCGATCAGCGCTTCGAGCCGGTTTCCTGGGAAGAGGCCTTCGATCATATCGCGCGCAAGATGGAGGTCATCGGAGAAATGCACGGCAGGGATCGCATTGCCTTGTTCTCGCATGGCGGTGGCGGTGATCATTTGCAGCGGATGCTCCAGGCCTTCGGTTCACATGCCTACGCCCATCCCTCGTTTGCGCAGTGTCGTGGTCCCCGGGCGACCGCCTTTGCGCTTACCTATGGCGAGGGCGTTGGCTCACCGGACCGCACGGACATGGCCCATTCGCGCTGCATCGTGCTGATCGGTTCGCACATCGGCGAGAATCTGCACAACGGCCAGGTACAGACCCTGATCCAGGCGATCGACAAGGATGCGACGCTGATCACCGTGGATCCGAGGTTTTCGGTTGCAGCATCCAAGTCCAGGTACTGGCTGCCGATCAAGCCTGGAACCGACCTTGCGCTGCTGCTTGCCTGGATGAACGTACTGATCAATGAAGACCTCTACGACCGTGACTATGTGACCCGGCACTGCACAGGGTTCGACCAGCTGGCAGAACACGTGCGGCCGTTCAATCCCGAATGGGCCTATCTGGAGACCGGGCTTGACCCTTACGACATTCGCGCGACTGCACGTGCCATGGCCGCCGCGGCGCCGGCGACGCTGGTCCATCCCGGTCGGCACACCACCTGGTACGGCGACGACACCCAACGTTGTCGGGCTATCGCTATCCTGAATGCCTTGCTGGGGTCCTGGGGTCGGCCGGGGGGATTCTACAACCAGGAGAAGGTCGATCTGCCCGAGTATCCTGCGCCCAAGCCGCCCAAACCGGCCGGCGACTGGAAGGCCGTGGTGCAGGGCGAGTACCCGCTGGTGGGTACCGGGATCAGCAACAAGCTGCTCGAGCATTCGATCGGCGAAGATGCCCATTTCAAGGGCTGGTTCGTCTATGCGACCAACCTGCCCATGACCTTGCCCGGTTCACGCCAACAGATCGCGGCCGCGGCCCAATCCCTGGACCTGATGGTGGTTGTGGACACGATGCCGGCGGAGATCACCGGTTATGCCGACGTGGTGCTGCCCGAGTGCACCTACCTCGAACGCTATGACGATCTGCGCAACAAGCCGGAACGCACGCCCACCCTGGCATTGCGCATGCCGGCCTTCGAGCCGAGCCATCAGACCAGGCCCGCCTGGTGGATCGCCAAGGGCATCGCGGAAAGACTGGACCTTGCAGAGTATTTCCCCTGGAAGGACTACAGTGAGGTGCTCGACTGGCAGTTGCGACAGGTCGGGTCTTCGCTCGCCGAGATGCAGACACTGGGTGTGAAGGCCTTCCCGCGCAAGACTGCCGTCTATCTCGATGAGGACAGGCCGGTAAAATTCAAGACACCGAGCGGCAAGATCGAGCTTTACTCGAATACCCTGGCGGAGGTCGGGCAGGATCCAATGCCGCGGTACGGAACACCGGATCGTCCGCCGCGAGGTTTTTATCACCTGAACTACGGCCGTGCCCCGGCGCATACCTTTGGGCGCACCATCAACAATCCCCAGTTGTTCGAGCTGATGCCGGAAAACACCATCTGGGTACATCCCACGGCAGCGGCCCGTCTCGATGTGGCCACTGGCGACTATGTACAGCTCGAGAATCCGGAGGGCACGCGCAGCAACCTTGTGCGGGTACGTGTCACCCAGCGTATCCGTCCTGACTCGGTGTTCATGGTCCATGGCTTCGGGCATACCGACAAGCGACAGCGCCTGGCTGTCGGAGTCGGTGCGGACGATGCGGACCTGATGCACAACGTCAAGCTGGACCCCGTGGCGGGCAGCACCGGCATGCGGGCGAGTTTCGTCACCCTGGTCAAAGCGGGCGAGGTGAGCTGATATGACGACCTTTGCCATGGTCATCGACACGCGCACTTGCATCGGCTGCGGTGACTGTGTCGTGGCCTGCAAGAACGAGAACAAGGTCCCCGCCGGCCTGAACCGCGACTGGGTGGTGGAGGCAACCCGAGGTGAGTATCCGAACCTCGAAACAGAATTCCGTTCCGAGCGTTGCAACCATTGTGGTCACGCCACCTGTGTCACCAGCTGCCCGACCGGTGCGAGTCACTACTGGAAGGACAGCAATATCGTGCTGGTGGCCGAGGAGAAGTGCACCGGCTGCAAGGCATGTATCGCGGCGTGTCCCTATGATGCGCGGCTGATCATGCGTCCCGAGGGGTACGTGGACAAGTGCACCTTCTGTCATCACCGTGTCGATCAGGGGCTCGACCCCGCCTGTGTCTCCAGCTGCCCGACCCGTTGCATGTATTTCGGTAATCTGGACGACCGCGACAGTATGGTCAGCCGACTGTTGCGCGAACGCCGTCACAAGACACTGCTGCCGGAGACAGGCAACCGGCCCCACGTGTATTACCTGCTGTGAGGTACGGAGGATGATCGAGGAAGTCCTGGTAACCGCGCGTCACAACGCCAAGGTCGACCCGTCGCTGGGGATCTGGACCTGGGAGATATCGTTCTATCTCTTCATGGGAGGGATGGCGGCCGGAATCATGCTGTTCTCTGCCTGGGCCGTACTGGCCCGCAGGGAGTCCATGCTGACATTCGCCCACAATCGCTTCGCCCTTTGGGCGCCGGTCGTCCTTTCGTTGGGCATGACCACGCTGTTCCTGGATCTTGAATACAAAGTCCACGTATTCCGCTTCTACACGAGTTTCGAGCCGAGCTCGCCTATGTCCTGGGGCGCCTGGGTCCTGGTGTTGATCTATCCGCTCATGATCTTGCAGACACTCTCCACGCTGCGCACCGGCTATCCGAAGCTGGCGCGGTTGCTAGGGCATGTCCCGCTGGCCGCCCCGATCCTCGATCTGTGCGAAAACCGTCGCCGCGCGATCGCCTGGATGGTGATCCCGCTTGCGGTAGGTCTGGGGATCTACACCGGCGTACTGCTCAGTGCGTTCAGTGCCCGGCCGTTCTGGAACTCCGCGGCCCTGGGCCCATTGTTCCTGGTCTCGGGCCTGTCCACTGCGGCGGTACTGCCGATTCTGGCCGGCGTGAAGACACCGGAGCGGCATTTCTTCGAGCTCACGGACATGGGGCTCATCGCCGTCGAGTTGATACTGATCGGCCTGTTCCTGATCAATCTCGCAACCGGGCCGGCCCACCAGCTGGACGCATTGCACCTGGTCACCGGCGGCCCATATACCGTGCCCTTCTGGTTGTGGTTCATGCTGCCCGGTCTGCTGGTCCCCGTTGTTTTCGAAGTGATCGGACTGCGCGGTAATCGGAGTTTCGCCCTGCTCGCCTGCGTCCTGGTGGTTTACGGGGGGTTCATGTTGCGCTACCTGATGGTTGAAATTGGCCAAGTGAGCACCTGGACGGACTATGCCGCCCAGTTCGACCCGCAATTGTTGCAGAGGCTGATGCAGTGAAGAGGAACAACGGATGAGAAATCTGCAGTGGAGTGCCGTCCTGATTGCCGGCTTGCTGGCAGGCTGTAATGAGCAGCCGCAGGTGGACATGGTCGGGACCGCGGCGGCGCTGGCCAGGACCATTGCGGCGGAGCAGGATCATGTGACGGTCCCGGAACTGTCCGACTGGATCATCAAGGATCGGCGCGACTTCGAACTGGTGGATATCCGAGAAGATGGCGATTACCAAGAAGGTCATATCCCCGGTGCCCGCCATGTGCCGCTGGCCGCCTTGATGTCGGACACTTCTCTGTCGGCGTTGCCACCTGGCAGCAAGCTTGTCGTCTATTCGAATGGCACTGCGCATGCCGCCCAGGCGGCGCTGTTGCTCCGACTGGTCGATCGTGACGCCTATGCATTGCTCGGCGGGTTCAATTACTGGCAGGCATATCTCAATGACTCGGCGACTGCCGGCGTGGCCGAGATGGACCCTAAGCAACGGGCGCAGTACCAGGCCGTGTCTTGTTTCTTCGAGGGTGACTATGTGGCGGCCGCCGGGCTGGTGCCAAAAACCGCGGCACCTGCCCCGTCCGTGGGGCAGGGCGCGCCGAAAGAATCGGACCCGCTGGGTCTCGGGCTCGGCCTGGGCTCGGAGGAGGTCAAAGCCATGGAACTGGGCAGAGAACCCGCCCGGTCACAGGGGCAGCCCGCCGCCGATCCACTGGGCCTTGGACTCGATCTCGGTCTTGGTGGTGAGGCTGGTGAGTCACTGCGGCGTGAGAAACAGTCGCCACCAAAGGGTTCCAGCGCGAAGCTGTTGATCAAGGCGGAATGCTGACCGGCATGTGGCGCAGAGGGTTTACACGCCTCAAGCGCAGGAAAAGGCCTTTTCCAACGCCTCGATGACGACCGCCGCAGCGGGCTGTTCCAGGTTGACGCCTTTCGCAGAGGCGTAGTTGACGAACGCGTTAGTCAATGCGCGCGATGTGGTGCCTGCGGGAACACAGACAGCCGGCACCGAGTTGATCGAATGCCTGAGTAGGAACAGGCGCATGCCTTCCTCGACACCACTCACGAATCCATCACAGTACCTGCGTCGGGTTCTTCCCGTTGCGGTCAGAGAACTGGAGGCGCAGGTCGTCATCAGGTCCTTCGCACGCATCTGTTGCGGGAAGAATACGTCGGCATCGTCCGTATCCGGCGAGGCGGAGGTTGAAAGTGAATAACCGAGCGCGACACATAAGACGAAAATAGAGGATCGCATATCTCTTGCCCCTTGTTGGACGATTGCGAAACGAGCGTCTGAATTGTGACGCCACTTCATGGCGCCATGCAAATTGGACCGAAAGTGGACGGGTGCAGTCGGGGATAGACGGTTAGCAGTCGTACTCGCCGAGTCGCGCCCTCTCCGGATTCCATTCGATGCGGAACAGTGCAAGAGCAGCGTGCGGGAGCAGGAACAGCAACAGCAGGGAGAACAACGTGACCGGGCCCAACTCAGCGATATCTTGCCCGGGCGCAAGCCCCAAATACACAGACGACGCCTGGTAGATCAGCGGCAGGTGCAATACTGCAATCAGCGCTGTGATCATCAGTCTGCGGGTGACTCGGTCCGACATGCTTCAGGCTCCATCATGCGCAGCCGCTTCGAGACAGGAGGCGGGGAAGGCGGCTACAGGGGGCTTAATCTTATCAGCACAGTTAGCGCCCGGCATCGAGGGTGCTTTAGCCCGCAAATTGCATGAAGGCGGACCCAATATCGCATTTCAAACGCGTCAGAAATCGTATGTGGATTAATTCTGGCCCATGCAGTACGAGTTACAGTTTGTCCTAATCGGTTTTCTGGAAAACCTGGCGTTGCATCTTGAACGATCCCCCTCGACCCATAGCTACGGCTATGGCTCTTCTGGCGATAGTCCAAGCTACTTAGCCAGTTTTCCCAGAAATTCCGATTCCTTCATGCAATTTGCGGGTTAGCCTGGGAAACAGTGTCCTGAACGGACGAAGGTGCGCATCGGCCGATGTTTGCGGACCGGCCCAGCGGGGTCGGCAGAGTGCCGTCAGTGACGCAACAGCAACGAGATGCCGCTGATGACCAGCAGCAGGCTGACCGCCACCTGGAATGTCCTCTGGCTGATGTTGGTGTGGACATGACCACCGAGGTACAGGCCGATGGCCATCAGGGGCAGTGAGGCAGCGGCCAGCAGCAGCCAGTCGCGTTCAAAATAGCCACTGGCCAGATAGCCCGTCAGTCGTCCTGCCCCATCCATCAGAAAGATGGTCGCGAAGGTCGCGCGGAACTGGGTCTTCGGCAGCCCCCGATGCTTCAGGTACACGACATAGAATGGGCCGCCAGTCCCGAACAGGGTGCCGACCAAGCCGCCAAGTGATCCGGTTGGCACTGCCCACAGGGAAGAGGCCCGCCCGTCACCGTCCTTTATCAACAGCGAGTAGGCAGCATACGCGAGGATGAACACGCCGAGCGCGTGTGCCAGCATCACCGGATCGATGGTCTTGAACAGGTAGAGGCCGGAGATCACGCCGATGGCGGTGAACGGCAGCAGGGGGAGTATCTGTCCCCACTGGATCTGCGCGCGATCCTTCAGTCCATGACTGGCCGAAGCGACATAGTCGAGGAACACCACCAGCGGGACGGCCAGCGACAGTGGCATCATCAGCGCAAGCAGGGGGATGGCGATCAGTCCGGATCCGAATCCGGCGACCCCGCGCACGAAGTAAGCGACAGAAAGAATGAATGCGCCGAACAGCCAGAAAGGCAGAGAGATCGATTCGAACAACTGAAATGCCCTGAGTTGTCATTGTCTCGGACACGGCGCTTGTGGCGCCATGTCTGCTCGTTCGCTCTGATCGCCTGGCCTCGAGGGCTGTTTTTTTGCTGATCGGGCGAATCTAATGTCTGGGCACGTAGTTATTATGCGCGCTATTCCATCGGTTTAGCGCGGATATTGCAACTGGATTGTTTATTTTTGGCGAATGCGCTTCGCCTATTGGGGTTTCGATGGGGGAAAAGCGCGGCGCCGGCATCGGCTGCAGCCCGGGGTTCGAAGAATCAGGAGGCCTTTTGCGCGCGCTGGATCATCTCCTGCGCATGTCGACGGGTCTGCCGCGTGATGTCCACGCCGCCGAGCATGCGTGCTGTTTCATCCACGCGCGCCGGTTCATCCAGGTGTTCTATCCTGGTCTCCGTGGTCTTGCCGTCAGTCAACTTGTGGACCCGCAGGTGCTGGTGGGCCTGCGAGGCGACCTGCGGCAGGTGGGTAACGCAGAGTACCTGCCGATCCCCGCCCAGCCGGCGCAGCAGTTGACCGACGACTTCGGCGACCGCGCCCCCGATACCCGCATCCACCTCGTCGAATATCAGGGTGGGGACTGCCCCGCAGTCCGCGGTTGCCACCTGGATGGCGAGACTGATGCGCGACAGCTCGCCGCCGGACGCCACCTCGGACAAAGGGGCGTCTGGTTGCCCCGGGTTTGCGGCGACCAGGAAATTGACCCTGTCCAGTCCCTGTGCAGCCGGCTTGTCTTTTTGCGGACTGCAGGCAACCCGGAATCTACCGCCCTGCATGCCCAGTTCCTGCATGCTGTCGCACACGGTGCGAGACAGGGCGGCCGCGGCCTTGGCGCGTGCCTTGCTGAGCTTCTCGGCGGCGGCGAAGTAGGAGGATTCCTGCTCACGCATGCGGTGCTCCAGTTCGAGCAGATCACTGTCGGCATTTTCCAGCTTTTTGGCCTCGGCGCGCACGGTTTCGAGCAGCCCGCCCAGTTCCCGGGGTGAGACCCGGTGCTTGCGCGCGGCATCGTAGACGCGGCCGAGTTGCTGATCGACCTGTTGCAGCCTCTGCGGGTCCAGTTCGACTCCGTCCTGGTAGTGACGCAGGGTGCTGGCCGCTTCCCCGATCTGAATGCCGGCGGTCTCCAGGAGTTCGCGCGCCTCGCGGAGCGCGGGGTCGAGCCCGCTTAGGTCAGTCAGGATGTGCAGGGCATGATTCAGCGACTGCTGCAGTGAGGGCTCCTCGTCTTCGAGCATGGCCAACACCTGGCTGCTGTCCCGCAACAGGCGTTCGGCATGCGCCAGCCGGGTCTGTTCGGTCTCCAGTGCCTGCAGGCTGTCGGCGTCGCCGGCAATGCCATCCAGCTCTGAAATCTGAAAGGTCAGGTAGTCGAGCCGGCTGGCCCTGTCCTGGCCGGCCTGTTGCAGCGCCTGGTACTCATCGCGGGTATTGCGCCATGCCTGGAACAGATCCCCCAGGGCGCGAGTCTGTTTGCGCAGGCCCGCATAATCGTCGAGCAGTTGGCGCTGTGCAGCGGCATGCAGCAATGACTGGTGCGCATTCTGGCCGTGGATATCGATCAGCATCTCACCCAGTTCCCGCAACAGGGCCACGGGTGACGGTACACCGTTGATATAGGCGCGGCTGCGGCCGTCACGCACCAGGACGCGCCGCAGCAGGCATTCCGCGTCGGCCGCCAGATCGTGCCGCTCCAGCCATTGCGCCGGCTGGGAGTCACGCGTGAGTTCGAAGGCCACGCTGATCTCTGCCCTGTCCGCGCCGGCACGGATCATGTTGTTGTCGGCCTTGTCGCCAAGGGCGAGCCCCAGTGCGTCGATGAGAATGGACTTGCCTGCGCCGGTCTCTCCGGTGAGGGCGCTCATGCCGCGCTCGAACGGCAGATCGAGATCGCGCACGATGACCAGGTTGCTGATGGTGATACGGCTCAACATTGACTTGAGGGGACCTCTAACAATTCACGATCAGCCATCTTGGCGCCAAAAAATCTCAGCTCTGCGTTGCGAATCTTCGCAATAGCCAGCTATTACGCGCGATTCGCGCCTTGATCCGAGCCTTTTTGATCACCAATCTGATCTGCCCGGAATTATTAGAGGTCCCCTTGATCCAGGGGTCGTTCGGGAATTTTGCCTGTCGGGATCGCCCACTCAGTTCTTGGGCAACCCGCCCCAGCCGAGCTTGGCGCGCAGGACGTCAAAATGATCGTGCCCCACCGGATGCAACAGGCGCACCCGGGTCGGGTAACGCCGCACCCGCAACTTGTCGCCATCGGCGATCGTCAGGCTGCTGGCCCCGTCGCAGGTGATGCGCACGTCGTTGGGGTCCGTGTGACCGCATACCGATATCTCGATCTCACTGCCGGCATCGATCACGATCGGCCGATTGCTCAGGGTGTGCGGACAGATGGGTACCAGGGTGATGGCATCCATTCCCGGTGCCAGCAGCGGGCCTCCGCCCGACAGCGCATATGCAGTAGATCCAGTCGGTGTCGAGATGATCAGACCGTCGGAGCGCTGGGTGTAGACGAAACGGCCGTCGATCCAGGTCTCGAACTCGATCATGCGTGCAGTGTTCCACTTGTGCAGCACCACGTCGTTGAAGGCCAGCTCCGGTGGCTGGTCGCCCACCTGCGCACTGAGCAGAAAACGCGGGTCCTCGTCATAGTCTCCATCGAGTACCGCCGAGAGGCGGTTGCGGATGTCACCGGGGGTGATGTCGACCAGGAAGCCCAGGCGCCCCAGGTTGACGCCGAGCAGGGGGATATTGCGGTCAGCGAGTTGGCGCGCGGCGCTCAGCAGGGTGCCATCGCCTCCCACCACCACCGCCAGATCGGAGTTTTCCGCCAGATCCTCGAGCGGTGTACCCTGGCCAAGTCCCAGAATCTCGGCGGCATGGGGGTCCGGGAGCATGCTCAGTTTTCGCTCGTCCAGGACCTCTCGCAGGCGATCGAGTGTGGATTTCAGGTGGTAGGCCCTGCCGGGCTTGGCGATGACCGCTATGCGCTGAAACTGGGCTACCGTATTGCTCACGTTTTTTCTGACTGCCGATCAGGGATAGAGGCTGCAAACTAGCATGCACCCTGACGGTCGCCAAGCGCGCGGGCAGTCAGCTTGACACCCAAAAAAAAGCCTCCACATAATCCTCAGAACCGATGGGGTTCCACGGGGTCTACAATATTAAGTTCACAACCGGCAGGTATTGGTGACAACAAAAAGCCCCGAAACTGAAATCAGCGAGCGTGCCCAGCACTTCCTCAAGGTATTGATCGAGCGTTACATACGTGACGGTCACCCGGTGGGCTCGCGCACGCTTGCCAAGGATGCCGGCCTGGACCTGAGCCCGGCGACCATCCGCAACGTGATGGCCGATCTCGAGGATCTCGGCTTCGTGGCCTCACCGCACACCTCGGCCGGTCGTGTGCCCACGGTCTCGGGTTATCGGATGTTTGTCGATTCACTGCTTTCGCTCAAGCCGCTGGATCAGGCCCTGCTGCGCAAAGTTCAGCAGCAGCTGGGTATCCGCGATGCCCCCTCCGGGCTGGTGGACTCGGCTTCCCGGCTGCTTTCGAGCCTCACCCATCTGGCCGGCGTGGTGATGGTGCCCAAGCACAATCAGGTGGTGGTCAGGCAGATTGAGTTCGTCCCCCTCTCGGATGTGCGCGTGCTGACGGTGATCGTGACCTCCAGCGGCGAGGTGTTCAACCGGATCATCGAGACCTCGCGCGTGTTCAGCCGGGCCGAACTCGAACAGCTGAGCAACTACATCACCAGTCATTACGCGGGCAACAATCTGGCGGCGATCCGCCATTCCGTGCTGCGCGAGATGCGAGAGACCAGGCGCGACCTGGACGAGCTGATGATGCAGGCGATGGAGATGGCCAGTGCCGCCTTCGTCGACGAAGACACCTCGAAGGAGAGCGCCGGCGATTTCGTGGTGGCGGGCCAGACCAACCTGATGGATTTCGACGAGCTGGCCCACATGGACAGCCTGCGCTCGCTGTTCGATGCATTCACCGAAAAGCAGGAGATCCTGCACCTGTTGGATCGCAGCCTCGAGGCCGACGGTGTGCAAATATTTATCGGCGAGGAATCAGGCTACAGCACACTCAAGGACTGCTCTGTCATAACGGCCCCGTACGAGACTGACTCCGGGGTCGTCGGGGTCCTGGGCGTTATCGGCCCAACCCGGATCGCGTATGACCGCGTCATACCCATTGTCGACATCACGGCCAAGCTTCTGGGAAGCGCCCTGGCCCCGCGCTGATAATTTGATGTGATTTTGCCCGGCGGGCTTGTATTTCGGCCCGTCGCCCCCATGTGCTGCCATGAAGTCCGAGGGGCTAACGGCTCCCGTTGGCTTAATTTTATCGTAAATTCAAAAGCTTGTATGAGGTTCTGATGAACGAGCAGCAGGATCGGTCGGCGCAGGATAAGGACGTCGATGAAGCCACCGCCGAGGAGACATTCGAGGAAAGCGTGGCCGAGATTGAGGTGGACAGCGAGATTGCGGAGGACTCTGCACAAGACCTGTCGCAACTCCTGGAACAGGCCCGTGCCAAGGCCGATGAGCACTACGCACAGCTGATGCGCGCGCATGCCGAACTCGAGAATGCGAAAAAGAGACACGCACGCGACCTCGAGAATGCCCACAAGTTTGCGCTCGACAGATTCGTCGCCGAACTGCTGGGCGTGCGTGACAGTCTGGAGCTCGGCCACAATGCCGCGATCGACGAGTCCGCGGATGTTAACAAGCTGCGCGAGGGAACCGAGCTCACACTGAAAATGCTCGGTGACGCGATGGCCAAGTTCGGGGTCGAGCAGATCGATCCGCTGGACCAGCCTTTCAATCCCGAGCTGCACCAGGCGATGTCGATGCAGCCGCGCGCCGACGTCCCGCCCAATACCGTGGTTGCGGTGGTGCAGAAAGGCTACACGCTCAACGGGCGCCTGGTTCGCCCGGCCATGGTGATGGTTTCGCAGGCGGTCGGCCCTGCCTAGCGCCGGGTACACTTCGCGGCTTGAAAACGTCAATAGAAACCCCATTTAGACAACAGTTTCAAAAGAATTCCTGAATTTGGAGATTAGACATCATGGGTAAGATCATCGGTATCGACCTCGGCACCACCAACTCCTGCGTCGCCGTGATCGAAGGCGGCAAGGCCAAGGTTATCGAGAACAGCGAGGGCGATCGCACCACGCCGTCCGTCATCGCCTTCACCGGCGACGGTGAAGTGCTGGTCGGGCAGAGCGCCAAGCGCCAGGCGGTGACCAACCCGCATAACACCCTGTTTGCGATCAAGCGGCTGATCGGACGCCGCTTCGAGGACAAGGTGGTCAAGAAGGACATCGACATGGTGCCCTACAAGATCGTCAAGGCGGACAACGGAGACGCGTGGGTCGAGGTCAACGGCACCAAGATGGCGCCGCCCGAGATTGCGGCCAAGGTGCTTGGCAAGATGAAGAAGACCGCCGAGGACTACCTGGGCGAAAAAGTCACCGAGGCGGTCATCACGGTGCCTGCGTACTTCAACGACTCGCAGCGCCAGGCGACCAAGGATGCAGGGCGCATAGCCGGCCTGGACGTCAAGCGCATCATCAACGAGCCGACTGCGGCGGCACTGGCCTATGGCCTCGACAAGTCCCAGGGCGACCAGAAACTGGCCGTCTACGACCTGGGTGGCGGCACCTTCGACGTCTCGATCATCGAGATTGCCGAGGTCGATGGTGAGCACCAGTTCGAGGTGCTGTCGACCAACGGCGACACCTTCCTCGGTGGCGAAGATTTCGATATGCGGATCATCGATTTCCTGGTTGCCGAGTTCAAAAAGGATCAGGGCGTCAACCTGAAGAATGATCCCTTGGCCCTGCAGCGCCTCAAGGAGACCGCGGAGAAGGCCAAGATCGAGCTTTCCAGCAGCCAGCAGACTGACATCAATCTGCCGTACATCACGGCGGATGCGAGCGGTCCCAAGCACATGAACATCAAGCTGACCCGCGCCAAGCTGGAGTCGCTGGTGGACGAGCTTGTACAGAGCACGCTGGAGCCCTGCAAGATTGCACTCAAGGATGCGGGTCTTTCCGCTTCCGATATCGATGACGTGATCCTGGTCGGTGGCCAGACGCGTATGCCGAAGGTCCAGGAACTGGTCGAGGGCTTCTTCGGCAAGGCGCCGCGCAAGGACGTGAACCCGGACGAAGCGGTCGCCATCGGTGCGGCAATCCAGGGTGGCGTGCTCGGCGGGCAGGTAAAAGACGTCTTGTTGCTGGACGTTACCCCGCTGTCACTGGGCATCGAGACCATGGGCGGCGTCATGACCAAGCTGATCGAGAAGAACACGACCATCCCGACCAATGCCTCGCAGATTTTCTCCACAGCGGATGACAACCAGACCGCGGTAACCGTGCATGTACTGCAGGGTGAGCGTGAACAGGCCGCGGCCAACAAGTCGCTGGGCAGGTTCGATCTCTCGGATATCCCGCCGGCGCGACGCGGTATGCCGCAGATCGAGGTCAGTTTCGACATCGATGCGAACGGCATCCTGCACGTCTCGGCCAAGGACAAGGCGACCGGCAAGGAACAGTCGATCCGGATCACCGCTTCCTCCGGCCTGTCCGAGGAGGAAATCAAGAAGATGGTTCAGGACGCCGAGGCGCACGCAGATGAGGACAAGAAGTTCCACGAGGTCGTGCAGGCGCGCAACCAGGCCGACAACATGATCCATGCGACCAGGAAGTCGATGGAGGAAATCGGAGAGGACAAGCTCGAGGCCGGTGAGAAAGAGGCGATCGAGAAGGCCATAGCCGAACTGGAAGAGGCCATGAAGGGCTCTGACAAGGATGCGATCGAGGCCAAGACCAAGACACTCACGGATGCCTCTTCCAAGATGGCCGAGCGGATGTACTCGCAGCAGGGCGGGCCTGAGGCCGCGGCTGCGGGTGCGGCAGGTGCTGCCGGGGCTGGCGCCGCCGGCGCAGAGTCGGGCAAGACCGATGACGATGTCGTCGATGCCGAGTTCGAAGAGGTCAAGGACGGCAAGTAAGGCTGGAAACGGCCGGTCAAGCGACCGCTCCGTTTACGACCGTGCACCGGCCCTGGCGTCGGTGCACGGTTTTGGTTTTTCCGGGACGCCGATTACACAGAGGGGCGCGGAGGACACAGAGTTTTTCGATGCGAGATTTTCTTCTCCGTGATTTCTGCCCCCCTCTGCGATCTCTGCGTCCTTTATTCGAGCAGTAACTGAATTATGTCGAAGCGGGATTTTTACGAAGTACTGGGTGTCGCCAAGAACGCGAGCGAGGCCGAGATCAAGAAGGCCTACCGCCGTCTGGCGATGAAGCATCATCCCGACCGCAACACCGGCGACAAGTCTGTTGAGGCGGAGAAGACCTTCAAGGAGGCCAAGATGGCCTACGAGGTCCTGTCCGATCCCCAGAAGCGTGCGGCCTATGACCAGTTCGGCCATGCCGGTGTCGATCCATCGCGCGGCGGGGGGCCGGGCTTCGGTGGCGGCGGTGCAAGCTTCAGCGACATCTTCGGCGATGTGTTCGGCGACATCTTCGGTGGCCGTGGTGGTGGCGACCCGCGCGTTCAGCGAGGCACCGATCTGCGCTATAACCTCGAGCTCAGCCTCGAGGACGCGGTTGCCGGGACCAGCGTCAAGATCAAGGTGCCGACCTGGGTCAGGTGTGAGCCCTGCGGTGGCAGCGGTGCCAAAAAGGGATCTTCGCCCAAGACCTGCGGCACCTGCCAGGGTGCGGGGCAGGTGCGCATGCAGCAGGGCTTCTTCTCCGTGCAGCAGACCTGTCCGACCTGTCATGGCCGGGGCTCGGTGATCGACGACCCTTGCGTGAGCTGTCACGGGCAGGGGCGGGTTCAGGAGGTCAAGACGCTTTCGGTCAAGGTTCCACCGGGGGTGGATACCGGCGACCGTATCCGCCTCGCCGGCGAGGGCGAGGCCGGTGACAACGGTGGTCCACCGGGTGACCTCTATGTGCAGGTGCATGTGCGCGAGCACTCGATCTTCACCCGTGACGACAGCCACCTGTATTGCGAGGTGCCGATCGCCTTCACCTCGGCGGCGCTGGGCGGCGAACTGGAGGTCCCGACGCTGGGCGGCAAGGTCAAGCTGAAGATCCCGGAGGGCACCCAGACCGGCAAGATGTTCCGGATGCGCGGCAAAGGGGTCAAACCGGTGCGCGGTGGTCCCCAGGGCGACCTGATCTGCCGCGTCGTGGTGGAAACGCCGGTGAAACTGACCGAACAGCAGCGCGCCTTGCTCGGCCAGCTCGATGAATCGCTGAAGGGCGGTGGCCGCAAGCACAGTCCCAACGCGCATTCCTGGGTCGACGGGGTCAAGGGCTTCTTCGAAAAGATGGGTTTCTGAGCGGTGGCCTTCGGGTTGGCCCGTGAACCCCGACGCAGAAAGCCGTTGGGATGCCCGGCGGCAAGCCGGTGTTAACATCCCCTGCTGAAGCACATGAACAATCTTCCTTCCGGACAGAAAGCGGGATCCTTGAATGATACGAGTGGCAGTAGTCGGCGCTGCGGGGCGCATGGGCAAGACCTTGATCGAGGCCGTGACGGCGGCCGACGGCGTCACCCTGGCGGCAGCGACCGAGCTTCCTGATTCGACCCTGATCGGGGTGGATGCAGGGGAGCTTTCCGGGGTCGGCAAGCTGGGGGTCCTGATCTCTCACAGCCTCACCAAGGTGATCGACGATTTCGACGTGGTGATCGACTTCACGGGTCCGGCCGCGACGATGGTGCACCTGGATGTCTGTCGCAAGCACGGCAAGGCCATGGTCATCGGCACCACCGGGCTCACGGATGAGCAGAAGGGCAGGATCTCTGCCGCCGCGGATGATATCGGCATCGTCTTCGCGCCCAACATGAGCGTCGGCGTGAACCTGTGTTTCCGACTGCTGGAACTGGCCGCGCGCGTGATGGGCGACGACGCCGATATCGAGATCGTCGAGGCACACCACCGGCACAAGGTCGATGCCCCTTCAGGGACCGCGCTGCGTATGGGAGAGGTGGTGGCCAAGGCCCTGGGGCGCGACCTGAAGGAGGTCGCCGTCTACGGCCGCGAGGGTCAGACGGGCGCGCGCGACCCTGAGACCATCGGTTTCGAGACCATTCGCGCCGGCGACGTGGTGGGTGAGCATACGGTCTGGTTCGCGACCGAGGGCGAACGTGTGGAAATCACGCACAAGGCATCCAGTCGCATGACCTTCGCCAGGGGCGCGGTGCGTGCGGCTGGCTGGCTGAAGGGCCGTAGCAAGGGTTTGTTCGATATGCAGGATGTTCTCGGCCTGCGTTAAAAGGCTATGCCGGGTCGCATTCGCGGGCTTGGTGCTCACGCTCGCGGCCTGCGGCGGAGATCAGTCATCTTCTGAAGATCGGGTGCGCGCGCTGATCGATGCCATGGAGCAATCGGTCGAGGCCGGTTCGGTCCGCAAGGCTGTCGGATTCCTGCATGCGGATTATACGGACCCGCGGCATCCCAGCAGGCAAGCCGCCAGTCGCACCCTGCTCGGGGTTACGCAGCGCCATCGCGACATCCATCTGTTTACCCTGACCCAGTCGGTGGAGCTTGCACCGCAGCAGGATTCAGCAACAGCTGTTGTCTTCGTTGCAATGACCGGCATCCCCGTTGATTCGGTAGAGGCCCTGATATCGGTCAAGGCCGATCTTTATCGATTCGAGCTTGCGTTGATCGAGGAGGAAGGGGAATGGCGCATTCTCAGCAGCCACTGGCAGCGCGTGGACCCGCGCGCGCTTTAGACACTGGATGACCCCAGCGAAAAAGTCGGCCAGCGGCCGCCTTTCAACGCGTCTGCCCGATCAGTTCAACTCAGTTCGCTGGTACAGTGCGGGCAGCGGGTGGCCTTGATCGGTATCTGCGTGAAGCAATGCGGGCACTCCTTCTCGGTCGGTTCTGCCGGCGGTGCTTCCTCCTTCTTCTGCAGCGAGTTCATGCCTTTGATCAACATGAACACCGCAAACGCCACGATCGTAAAGCTGATTACGCTGTTGACAAACAGGCCGGCATTCAGGGTTACGGCTCCGGCCTCTTTGGCCGCGAGAATGGTGGCGTAAGGCCCCGCCGTGGCGCCCTCTTTGAGCGTGATAAAAAGGTCCGAGAAATCGACCCCACCCAGTAGCAGCCCTATCGGCGGCATGATCACATCATCCACCAGGCTTTTGACTATGGTGCCGAAGGCGCCACCGATGATGATACCGACGGCCATGTCGACGACATTGCCGCGCATCGCAAACTTCTTGAATTCTTCCATAATTGCCATGAACTTCTTCCTCTAAGTTGTGGATTGCCCGGTCCGGGCGCCTTGGTATCCTTGGATGTGCCTGGCCATCTTCAGGGCGCAATGTCCCTCGATTGGGGCATCCTTCGGTCAGGTGCTCCTGGTACTGATCTCCAGGATCGATTCCAAACCAGGCGCGGATTCTACAGGGTGCGATCCGTCTTGGCCAAGGTGCCAGCGCACGGCCGCGCGAGGCAAGCATCGCAGCCGAGGCTGACCGTCTTTTGTCTCACGCAGTGCCGGACTGCGTCAGCTTTGCCCATAGACCGGGACTGCCGCGCCGGTGACGCAGCGCGCGGCGTCCGAGGCGAGGAACTTCACCACGTCGGCCAGTGCGGCTGGCGGCACCCATTGATTGAAATCGGCATCGGGCATGTCGGCGCGATTCTGGGGCGTGTCGATGGTGCCGGGCAGGATGCAGTTCACGTTGATCCCGCTCAATCTGTTTTCAGCCGCAAGCGACTCGGTCAGGGTGAGTACTGCCGCCTTGGAGGCGCAGTAGGGTCCCATGCGGCCCTTACCCTGGGTCGCGGCACGGGCCGAAACGTTCACGATCCGGCCGCCGCCCTGTTGCAGCATCGCCGGGATGACGCACCGGCAGGTGTTGAATACAGAGCGTGCGTTCAGGTTCATCATGAAATCCCAGACTTCGTCCCCGGTATCCTGGACCAGCGGGCCCATGCTGAAGCCGCCAGCGATATTTGCCAGGACGTCGATCTTTCCGAATGCCGCCAGTACCTCGGCCATGGTCGTCTCGACGGACCCGGGGTCGATCAGGTCGGTTACAAACGCCCGGGCAGATGCCTGGCCCTGGCAGACCGAGATCGTTTCGCCGATGCCCGTCCGGTCCCGGTCGAGCAATGCCAGGTGCGCCCCTTCGGCGGCGAAGCACTGGGCGACGGCCCGGCCGAGGTTGCCGGCTGCGCCGGTGATGACGATCACGGCCTGTTTGAATTCACCCATGTCTGGACTCCCTATCTTTACCCGCGCGGGGTTTGGTCGGTGAGACTAGCCGAATCGTTCGGTGCGGCAAAGTCATGCACTGCCGGGTTATTCGCTTTTGTTGGCACAAAGCCTGCTATGTGCTTACTGGAAAAGTATTCTCAGGACAGATGCCATGTATCAGTTTCCGATGCTTGCTTCAGCAGCGACCGGCCTGCTCAAGGGGGCGGGACCAGGTCGCCCGGAAGGGGTAACCGGCCTGGAGGGGTTGTTGCAGGCGGCCGATGGCGCGATGGCCGGTTTTTCCGGCGACCTCCAGGCCATGCTAATGC
This sequence comes from uncultured Gammaproteobacteria bacterium, assembly GCA_963753845.1. GTDB lineage: Bacteria > Pseudomonadota > Gammaproteobacteria > Chromatiales > Chromatiaceae > Thiosocius. The sequence continues at coordinate 343,386 of CAVWEI010000017.1, read as the reverse complement.
AGTTGACGCCGCAGATGCTGCAACGCCTGGACGAACTGCTCGCCGGCGGCATGAACTTGCCGCAGGCGGCAAAGTCGCTCCTGGCCGAGGCCGGTTTCGAAGGGGCAGGGGATGCCTTCGCAGATCTTTTGAAAGAGGGCCTGCCGACGCTGGAGGCACGGTCGGACGCCGCCCCCCTGCCGCAGCTGCATCCAACGGGGCAGGAGGGGGGCATCGCAAAACTGGCGCAACACGCGATCGCACCCGGGACCAGCGTGGCCGATCTGGTGCAGGCATGGTCACAATCGCCGGCCGCCGGCACCCTGCCTGCACAAGGTCCGGGGCCGTTCACGCCAGCCGGCCCGCTGCCGCCCCAAGTGGCGGCCAGCCTGCTCGGTATGGGAGTGCCTCAGCAGGTGGGCGGCAAGGCCTGGGAAGGTGCGATTGCAGACCGCATCATGTGGATGGTGCAGGGTGAGCAGCAGTTTGCAAAGCTGCAGCTCAATCCCCCGAATCTCGGCCCTCTGGAGGTCCGGGTCAGCGTCAACCAGGATCAGACCAGCGTTTCCTTTGTGGCCCAGCACGCCGCGGTACGCGAGGCGCTGGAAGCCGCGCTGCCGCGACTGCGCGATATGTTCGAGCAACAGTCCATGCAGCTGGTCCGTGCAGATGTCAGTGATCCGGGGGCACAGCAGGGTGAACGGGCCCATGATCGATCCGGTCACCGGGTGGCAGGGCAGGGCCATGACGTCGATGACATGCACGACGATTCCGGTGAGACCGGGGTGCAGACCGTCACAGGGGCTGCCAGCAGCCTGATCGACCTGTTCGCCTGACTCGAGGAGACAAGGACGCGACGGCGGAGCAGACGCCACTTACTTTTCCCTATCCTTGCTATGATGTGGCCCTGCTACATGGCCTCGTTCGACTGCATGGGGGGAAACACATTGGTCGTCATCAAGCTGCTTTTCGTGCTGGTTTTCCTGATCGTGGGCGCCAGCTTTGCGATCATCAATGATGCGCCTGTGGTCGTCGACCTCTACTTCGTCACACCGGAGTTGCCGCTTTCCCTCCTGCTGCTCCTGGCGCTCGGTTGCGGCATCCTGCTCGGGGGGCTCGCCGGAATGGTCTATTTCATGCGCGTCAAGAAAGAGAACGCCGACCTGAAACGCAAGTCGCGCCTGGTCAGCGAAGAGGTCAGGAATCTGCGCACCATGCCCATCAAGGGTCGTTGAAAGGGTGCAGGAACTTCTCCTCCTGCTGCTGCCTGTTGCAGCTGCCTCCGGGTGGCTGGCGGCGCGGCGCAGTGCGCGCAGGGGGGAGGGTAAGTGTACCGGTGAGACAGGGCCGGTTTATTTCCGGGGACTCAATCACCTGCTGAACGAGGAACCGGACAAGGCGATCGATGCCTTTGTCGAGATGCTCGAGGTCGACAGCGACACAGTCGAGACGCACCTGGCGTTGGGCAACCTGTTCCGTCGCCGCGGCGAAGTGGAGCGTGCCATCCGAATCCACCAGAACCTGATTGCGCGCCCGGCGCTGACGCGCGAACAGCGCGCCCAGGCACTGCTGGAACTGGGTCAGGACTACATGCGTGCAGGATTGTTTGACCGTGCCGAGAACCTGTTCCGCGAGCTGAAAGAGACCAAGTTGCACGTTCGCGCCGCGCTCAAGCACCTGCTGGTCATCTACGAGAAGGAGCGTGACTGGCAGGCCTGCCTGGACGTGGTGGAACAGCTCGAGTCTCTGACCGACGAGCGGATGACGCTTCAGAAATCGCACTACCGCTGCGAGCTTGCCCTGATAGCCAAGGCCGAGGGCAGGGCCTCGGATGCCGCCGCGCAGCTCAAGAAGGCATTGAATACCGATAGCGGCTGCGTGCGCGCCAATCATCTACGCGCCCAATTCGCCGCCGATCAGGGGGAATATCGCTCGGCCATCCGGATTCTGCGCGAGACCGCTGAACAGAATGCCGACTATCTCCCCGAGGTATTGCCGGAGATCGTTGCCAATTTTCGACAGCTCGGTGATCTTCTGGGCCTGCGCAGTTTCCTGGCCGAGACTGTACGTACACGTCGTGGAGTCGAGGCCGTATTGGCCCTGGCCGATCTGATCAAAGAACAGGAGGGCGAGGCGGCGGCGGCCGAATACCTGGCCGAACAGCTGGCCATGACACCCAGCCTGAGATTGTTGCAGCACAGTATCGAACTGAATGCGCGCATGCCCGAGAGCCAGTCGGTGCGATTCCTGGAGGGCCTGCGACCGCACATCAGCCGCCTTCTCGACAAAAAACCGCTCTATCAGTGTTCGCACTGCGGTTTTGCGGCCAAGACCCTGCACTGGCAGTGTCCCAGCTGTCGAAACTGGAGCACGATCAAACGCAAGGCCGGAACCGAGGCCGACGCCTGAACAGTGAAATTTCTATGAGTTCCAACGATCCCAGGGTCATTGTCGCCCTCGATTTCCCTTCCACTGACCCCGCACTTGAATTGCTGACGCGGATCGATCCCGCGCAGTGCCGGGTAAAGATCGGCAAGGAGATGTTCACCCGCGCCGGGCCAGGATTCGTCGAACAGGTGGCGGCCCTGGGCTTCCAGGTCTTTCTCGATCTCAAGTATCACGATATCCCCAATACGGTGGCTGCTGCCTGCGCAGCGGCCGCCGATATGGGTGTATGGATGATGAACGTCCACGCGTCGGGCGGGCGCAAGATGTTGACGGCCGCAGCCGGGCGCCTGGCCGGTTTGCGCGAGCGGCCGCTGCTGGTTGCGGTGACCATCCTCACCAGCCTGGGGCAGGACGACATTGCCGAGATCGGTTATCAGGGGACGCCCGCAGAGAACGTGCTACGCCTGGCCGCACTGGCCGAAGACAGCGGGATCGACGGAGTGGTCTGTTCGCCGCTCGAGGTCGAGTCCCTAAGGGATGAACGCGGTGGTTCTTTCCTCCTGGTGACCCCGGGGGTTCGCCCGGCCGGCGCCGCGCTGGACGACCAGAAAAGGATCATGACGCCGGGCGACGCCATTCGTGCGGGCAGCAGCTACCTGGTGATCGGTCGCCCGATCACCGCCGCCAGCGACCCCCTTTCGAGCCTGGAGGCAATAAACGCAGAGGTATCGGCCGCGTTGGGTGAGGTCTGAGTTTTCCTCACCACGGATAATCTTCGTGATCCCGGGGCCCCCACTTTTTTAGCGCCACATAAAAAGAAACATGGCGCGCCCGCTGTTCAGGTTTGGTAGCTTTACACCCCGATTTATAAGGTTATCCGAATATTGCCAGTCGATTGTTAACTGAAATAGCAGTCAGGCCCGCAGATTTCGGATGAAAACATCGTCTCAAGGCACGCTGCCGCAGACGTTAGCGCAATGACCCCAGGAGGCTCCCGCATGATCAAGCCGGTCGGTTCCGACACCCTGAATCCACTGTTCGTTTACGATCCGGACAAACACCACGCACTGACCCATGAGGCCGAGAGTCTGCCGTCCGTGGTGATCAGCTCGCAGGCCGCCGGCAATGCCGTAATGATGGGGGCCGGTTATTTCAACCCCTTGAAGGGTTTCATGAACCTGGCCGATGCCATGGGCGCAGCCGAGAAGATGACCCTCGGCGACGGCTCCTTCTTCCCGGTGCCCGTAATGTGCCTGCTCGAGAACAACGATGCCATCGGTGGTGCGAAACGCATCGCGCTGCGCGATCCCAATGTCGAAGGCAACCCGGTACTCGCGGTGATGGACATCGAGGCCGTCGAAACGGTCTCCGATCAGCAGATGGCGGTGATGACGGACAAGGTCTATCGCACCGCCGACCCGGAGCACCCTGGCGTCGCTGCGTTCAACTCGCAGGGTCGCGTGGCTGTGTCCGGTCCGATCCAGGTCCTGAACTTTTCCTATTTCATTGCCGACTTCCCGGACACCTTCCGCACCGCGGTCGAGATCCGCAACGAGATCGCCGAGCGTGGCTGGAAGAAAATCGTAGCCTTCCAGACCCGCAATCCGATGCACCTGGCGCACGAAGAGCTGTGCCACATGGCCATGGACCGACTCGGTTGTGACGGCCTGGTGATCCACATGCTGCTGGGTAAGCTGAAGCCAGGTGACATCCCCGCGCCGGTTCGCGATGCCGCCATCCGCAAGATGGTCGAGCTGTACTTCCCGCCAAACAGCGCGATGGTGACCGGATACGGGTTCGACATGCTCTACGCAGGGCCGCGCGAGGCCGTGTTGCATGCCTATTTCCGCCAGAACATGGGTGCTACCCATTTCATCATCGGCCGTGATCATGCCGGTGTCGGCGACTACTACGGCGCATTCGACGCACAGACGATCTTCGATGACGAGGTGCCGGCCGGTGCCATGGAGATCCAGGTCTTCAAGGCCGATCACACCGCCTGGTCGAAGAAACTCAACAAGGTGGTCATGATGTGCGAGGCGCCGGATCATGAGAAAGACGACTTCGTGCTGTTGTCAGGCACCAAGGTTCGCGAGATGCTCGGCAATGGCATTGCCCCACCGAAAGAGTTTTCGCGTCCGGAAGTGGCACAGATCCTGATCGACTATTACCAGTCGACGAACTGAGCATCATCGGCCTTTGAGGCATAATGAAGCCCGCTTTCGAGCGGGCTTTTTTATTGGATCCGATATGACCATGAAATTCGAGCTGCACGGCAGCGAAGCGGTATACGAGGGGTTCTTCAAGCTGAACCGCTACCGGCTGCAACACAGCAGTTTTCACGGCGGCTGGTGCACCCAGATGGTGCGCGAACGGATCGAACGGCTGGCCGCGGTCTCCGTGCTCCTGTACGACCCGCAGCTGGACACCCTGGTGCTGGTTGAGCAGTTTCGGATAGGCCTGATGGGAACGGTCGATCCTCCCTGGAGTCTGGAGACGGTGTCGGGATTCTGCGATCGAGAGCATGAACTCCCGGAGGAGGTCGCGCGGCGCGAGGTCGTGGAGGAGACCGGCTGCGCCCTCAGGGCATTGACCCACATCGGCGAGTTTTTCGTCAGCCCCGGCATGTCGGTGGAACGCATCAATCTCTATTGCGGCTGGGTGGATGCTGGCAATGCCGGCGGCATCCACGGCCTGGATCACGAGGGTGAAGAGATGCGGGTCGTCACCCTGAGCCGGGCCGAGGCGCTGGCAGCAGCTGTTCAAACGTCTCAATTCCACCAGCGTAATCATGGCGCTGCAGTGGCTCGAGGCCAATCGGGAGCAGCTTGCGGAACAGTGGCGGTTGGAAGCCGCTACGCGGTAGTCAGTTGACCGGGATGACCCGTAGTTCGAGCTGCATGTCCTGTGCACGCCGGGTCTGCACGTGCAGACCGATGTCGTTGCGGCTGTCATTTGCCGCGTCACCGATCGAACCCAGGGTCATCCAGCGCCCGATCTGACCACGCAACACGGTCGAGGCCTGCTGCAGATCGAAGCGCCCACCGGCGGAAGGCTGCTCGTGCTGTTGGTAGATCTCGACGGTGACCTCGTTGCCATGCACGCGCGGCAAGGCGTAGAACCCACTGCCGGTGTCCCGATATTGCATCTGGTACCCCTGTGCGAAGCCCCATTCACCGATGTATTGCTGTGCCTGATAAACAGGTACCGATTGGCCCGCGCGGATCAGTGCCGGGCGCCCGTCGAGCGCCTGCACCCGCTGCGTGCTGTCGCCGCGTCCCCGCGTCTCGAAGTCCTGTACGTTCACCTGCGCATCGGCGCCCGGCGGTACCCGGCCGAGATAGACATTGTCGGTATGCACCCCATAGCCGATGCGGCGTCCCGATTGCGACAGGGTGCCTGTCCGGCGCACCTCGATGATGAGGCGGCGTGCCGGCCGATCGATCTCGCCGAGCAGGGTGCGCACGGCCGCAATCTGCTCCGCGCTTCCCTGCACGATCAGCTTGTCGTGGAAGGCCGAAACGCTCCCTGTCTGACCGAGCAGGGGCCTTACCGCATCTATCAGCGATGCCGCCGGCCGGCTCATGATCTGGAATACCTCGGTCTGGCCTTCGCCGGCATATGAAAGGCTGGCGAGAATGAACATTGAAACGGCGATCACGTATCTCATACTGGTTTCCCGTTGGTCTGCATATTCAGTTTAACAGCCTGTGGGACTTGACACGGCTTGGACGCAATTCACCGGATAGCTGTCGAATCCGATAGCTTGTCACTAGCCGCCATTCCGGTCGAGTTGCATGCTCATCCGGCGATGGTCGATCCCGGCATCCTCGAACACCTCACCCTCGGCGACGAAGCCCAGCCGCTCGTAGAACGCCTGGGCCCCGCATTGTGCATTCAGAAAGATTCGCAGGATGCCTCTTTCGCGAGCCAGTTTGATCAATTCCCGCAACATGGCACTGCCGATTCCCCGCCTGCGCCAGGCCGGCAACACAGCCATGCGCCCGATGTGGCCATCTGCGAGCATGCGTGCGGTCGCGACCGGCCTGCGGTCGCCGGAGCTGGCCAGTAGGTGCAGGGCGCCTTGGTCGTGGCGATCGTGCTCCAGTTCCACCGGTACACCCTGTTCGTCGACGAACACGGCATGGCGGATCTGCATCAGCTCGTGCCGTTGTGCTTCCCAGTCGACGACGCGGATAGCGACCTTCACGGCGATGTCTCGTCGGGTTCGAGGATGCCCTCGTTGAACAGCTTGACCATCAGTGCGCCGGCCTCCGTCGACTCATGGAGTATCGTGGCGAGTTCCGTGGCACTGAATCGCCGCCGCTCGGCGATACGCTTCACAACAGGGCGCAGCGATGGCGCCTGGATCAGGCTCTCCCCCTGGACAAAGAGCGCGACCGAGCCGTCGGCGAGGTCCGCCCATGCAATACGTGCGAAGGGGTGCCGGGCAATTCCACTGCCCTGTGCGACCAGGCCTTCGAGGTCGTTTGCATCCCAGGTCTGATCCGGTGCGAGGATGTGAAACTGGGGTTTCGGTTCGGTGAGATACTGTCCCAGCCAGAGCCGGAACTCGATGGATTCGGTCGATGGCAGGGCATCGAACAGTTGCGCAACGCCGTCGCGGGTCCCGCTGGTCAATTCCGCGAGGCTGCTCAGCTGCAGATCGTGCGGATCCTTCAGTATCTGCTCGTCGGCCAGCGACAGCAGATGCTGGTACCAGTCGGATGCCAGTTCGTGCCGGTTGGGTGAGCGGAAGCCCAGCGAATAGGTCATGCACTCGCCCTCGGCGGTGCCCCAGTGCGCCAGCCCGGGTGGCAGATAGAGCATGTCTCCCGGTTCGAGCACCCAGTCTGCGTCGGCATCGAAGCGGGAGAGTATCCGCTGTTCCAGGTCCGGCAGCAGGTCCTCTTCGCCATATTCGCCGTAACTCAGGCGCCAGCGACGCCTGCCGACGGCCTGCATCAGAAACACGTCATAGGCATCGGTATGTGGTCCCACGCCGCCCTGGTCGGTGGCGTAGCTGACCATGATGTCGTCGATGCGCCAGCCCGGCACGAAGTCGAACGCGTCGATCAGACTGGCGACATCCGGCAGGTACTTGTCGACATCCTGTACCAGCAGGGTCCAGTGGCTGTCGGGAAGCGAGGCGAAATCGGCATTGCTGAGGGGGCCGTGCCGAAGCTCCCAGGCACCCGGGCCGTGCTCGATGATCAGGCGAGACTCGAACTCCTGTTCGCACGCGAGGCCGGCAAGTTCCTCCGCAGCCAGACCAAAACTGTCGGCAGGCAATGCCGCACGCATCAGCAGCGGTTTCTTCTGCCAATAGTCGCGCAGGAAGGTCTCGCGATCGATTCCGCGCGGAAAACGCACTTCAGCTGTGTAGGCGCTCAAATCGGTCTCGCGTGCAAATTCTGTGATCCCGGATCTTAGCAGGCTGTTTTCACGGCCCTGGTTTGATGGCCTCAGATGTCGCGTGCCTGTTGGGCCGCGTTGCCGATATAGGTTGCGGGCGTCATGGCCTTAAGCGATGACTTGACCTGCTCTGGCAGCGCCAGACCGTCGATGAAGTCCCGCATGCCGGCCTGATCGATGCGCTGGCCGCGGGTCAGCGCCTTGAGCTTCTCGTAGGGTTGTTCGATGCCGTAGCGGCGCATGACCGTCTGTATGGGCTCGGCCAGCACCTCCCAGTTGCTTTCCAGGTCGGCATTCAGGGCCGCACTGTTGACCTCCAGCTTGGCGATACCACGCAAGGCCGAGTGCCAGGCGATGGTCGAGTAGGCGAAGCCGACCCCCATGTTCCGCAGGACGGTTGAATCGGTGAGGTCACGCTGCCAGCGCGATACCGGCAGCTTGATCGCGAGGTGATCGAACAGGGCATTGGCGATGCCCAGATTGCCCTCGGCATTTTCGAAATCGATCGGGTTGACCTTGTGCGGCATGGTCGAGGATCCGACCTCGCCGGCGACGGTCTTCTGCTTGAAATAGCCGATCGATATATAGCTCCAGATGTCGCGGCAGAAATCAATCAGTATGGTATTGAAGCGGGCCACCGCATCGAACAGCTCGGCCATGTAATCATGCGGCTCGATCTGGATGGTGTAGGGATTCCACTCGATGCCGAGCGATTCCACGAATTGTTTCGCATGGGCCGCCCAGTCGACCTCCGGGTAAGCCGACAGGTGGGCATTGTAATTACCCACGGCGCCGTTGATCTTGCCCATCAGGGTTGTGTCCGCGATCTGCTCGCGCTGCCTGCGCAGGCGCGCGACCACGTTCGCCATCTCCTTGCCCAGCGTGGTCGGTGAGGCCGGCTGGCCGTGCGTGCGTGACAACATGGGTTGCTCGGCATGTGCATGCGCGAGGGCACGGATTGCCGCGATGACCTTGTCCGCCAAGGGAAGCAGCACGGTATCGCGTCCGTCGCGCAGCATCATTGCGTGCGAAAGGTTGTTGATGTCCTCGGAGGTGCATGCGAAGTGCACGAACTCGTTGACCCTCTCGAGTTCCGTGTTGCCGGCGATCTTCTCCTTGAGCAGATACTCTACCGCCTTGACGTCGTGGTTGGTGGTGCGTTCGATCTCTTTGACGCGCTGCGCGTCGGTCTCGGCAAAGCTGCTGACGATCTGCTCCAGCTGCTCCTGCGTCGCCGGACTGAAGGCCGGGACCTCGGGGATCGCGGGATGTGCGGCCAGTGATTGCAGCCAGCGGACCTCAACGATCACCCTCTGGCGAATGAGCCCGTACTCGCTGAAGATCGGACGCAGTTCTGCGGTCTTGCTGCCGTAGCGGCCGTCGATGGGTGAGATCGCCGTCAGGCTGTTGAGGTCCATGGGGCTCGGGCTCCGGAAAGAAAATCGAGGCACGAATTATACGGACTGGGGCAGGCAGTGCGAACGTGACGGACGCCCCGGCATAAAAAAGCCCGGCATAGCCGGGCTTGCGATCTTCAAATGGCGGCGTCAGTCACCGACTTTCTGTGGGGCGTCGCCCGGGTTTGGATCATCGTTGGCATCGCTGGGCACCTCGGTGCCTCCCTCGTCGGTTGTGGCATCGGACAGGTCTTCGACCTTTTCCTTGGTCGCTTCGTAAGTATCGGAGGTGACTTCCTTGCCGTCTTCATAGGTATCCGACACAGTGCTACTGGTCGTCTCATAGGCCTCGGATGCGGCTTCCTTCGTGGCCTTGATCGCGTCCGCGCTCTTTTCCTTGGCCACCTCGTAGGCCGCTGCCGCCGCCTCCTTGCTCGTCTCGTAGGCCTCAGCGGTCGCCTCCTTGGTGGCTTCATAGGCATCGGCGGCCTTTATCTTGGCGGACTCGTAGTACTCTTTGCTCTTTTCCGAGGCATCGCCGGCGGCTTCCTTGGTGGTCTGCCAGGCGGTTTCCCCGAGCTTCTTGGTTTCCTCGGTCCAGACCTTGGCCTGCTGCTTCAGCTCGCTCGTCTCTTCCTGACCCTTGCCGGACTCGGTGCATGCGCCAAGCAGCAGGGGCAGACTCAGTAGTGCAGTCTTGTACAGTTTCATGTTGATTCTCCAACAGTTCATGGATTCGTTGCCCGCAGTCAATCATTCGTCGGGCGGCGCTGAAAGACCGCTCAGTCGTCGTTACTGTCGACCAGCTCACGGGCCCTGGACGCAATGGCACGGCGGTACAGTAACAGGTGCCACTTTTTACCCCCGGCCTGGCGCCACAAGACCGCGGCACGTATACCGGCGAGCAAGGCCACCCTGATACGCGTCGCATTTTCGGGGTTCTGCAGGTGCAGGGGTTCGCCGCGTATCATGATGCGCGGGCCCAGCGCGCTGATGCTGTCCTGGTAAATCTGCGCCAGCTGCTCGTTCTGAGTCGATTCGCCGAGTTCGAAATGCCCGCGTTTTCGCACCAGCGCGGTGAGGTCGTCGTAAAGGACCTGCATGCTTCGGTCACTGCGCATCAGGCGGTCGGCCAGGTTCAGAAGCGAGATCACGTAACGGGCAATCTCGAGATCGCGCTGATCAGGCCGGTCGAGCTGTTTGATCATGGTGCGCAGGCCGTCGACGACACCTTTCGCCCCCCCGAAGACCGCCGACACTGATTCCGGCTCGAAGTCGAACAGGGCCTCACGGCTTGCCCGGAACGCCTGAGCATCACACACGCCGGTGCGGGCAATCTCGCGCGCCATGTGTGCGCCCTGAAAGATCCCTCCCAATGCAATGATCCGGTCTGTTTCGGAATACTTTGGCATGTGTTTCAGTCGATGATTCCGCCACCCAGGCAGACATCTCCATCGTACAGGACTATGGATTGTCCGGGTGTAAGGGCGCGTTGTGGTTGGTCGAACTGCACCTCGAGCCTGTCACCTTCCTGCGTGATCGTGCACGGCTGCAGCGGCTGCCTGTGGCGGCAGCGGGCCATGTATCGGCAGGCTGGCGGTGGGCTGCCGCTGACCCAGTGCAGTTGCCGCGCCGTGAGGCTGGCGCGAAACAGCAGTGGATTGTCATGGCCCTGTGCCACGCGCAGCAGGTTTTGCTCGAGGTCCTTTGCGACCACAAACCATGGCTCGTCGGGGGCGTCGGCCACGCCGCCTATCCCCAGCCCCTGGCGCTGACCCAAGGTGTAATACATCAGGCCCTGGTGATGGCCGATGACCCGATCGTCCATCGTACGGATCTCGCCCGGGCGGGCCGGCAGGAAACGCGAAAGAAAATCTCGAAACCGGCGCTCGCCGATAAAGCAGATGCCGGTGCTGTCCTTCTTCTTGTGATTCGGAAAACCGGCTTTGGTGGCCAGCATGCGCACCATCGGTTTGTCGACATCCTGCAGTGGGAAAAGGCAGCGTTGCAGCGCAGCCTGGCCGACCATGTAGAGGAAATAAGTCTGGTCCTTGTTGTCGTCGCTGGCCCGGAGCAACTCACAGCCACTGTCGGTGCAGCGCACACCCGCGTAATGACCGGTGGCGATCCGGTCTGCGCCCAGGTCGAGCGCATGTTCCAGAAAGGCCTTGAACTTGATCTCGCGGTTACACAGCACATCCGGGTTCGGCGTCCGCCCGGCGCGGTATTCCTCGAGAAAGTAGGCGAAGACGCGATCCCAGTATTCGGTGGCAAAGTTGACCGTGTGCAGCCTGACGCCGAGCAGCTCCGCCACGGCTTGAGCGTCCGCCAGATCCTCTGCGGCACTGCAAAAGGCATCGTCGTCATCCTCCTCCCAGTTCTTCATGAACAGGGCCTCCACGTCCCAGCCCTGTTCGAGCAGGCGCAGCGCGGCGACCGAGGAATCCACGCCGCCTGACAGGCCGACCATGACCTTGCCCTTGTTCACGAGGGCATGCCCCCGTCTGCGCGCGGGCCGGCAAGCATGGGCTCAGGCATCGGTTGAATCGATTTCATCGCTCGGGGTGCCGGCGGCCTCAGAAGGTGAAACCTTCCGGTTTCCAACCGTCCATCCAGGTATCGATTTCGACCACGTCGGGCAGTTCGCCGTTGTCACGGAACCAGGAATCGACCACCCACTGCTGGCCTGTCTGCCTGTCCCGGATTGTTGCCGTGTAATGCGGCCAACCGCCCCAGAACAAGTATCCACGGAATGCGCGCGGTTCCACGCTGTGCCAGCGCAACAGCCCGGCCTGTTCGAATAGGGTCAGGTAGGTTGTCGTGTTGGAAGACTCGTCGATACAGTCCATCTGCGGATCCAGGGTCCCGAAGCTGGCAAGGTCGCCGGCGATATCGCCGGAGGTACCGGCCAGCTCGCCGGTGATCCGCTCCATCTCCGCGATGGCCTGGCGGATCTGCCCGCGTTCGGCAGCCGCATCGTTGCCCGGCGGCGCGAAGTGACGCGTCACCTGCTGCCACTGCGCATCCTTCAGGGTCACACGCTTGACGCTCGCGCAACCGTGATGGAAACACACGGGCACGGCAGACCGTTCGAGTGTCTTCGGGTAGTCGTACAGGCGATAAAGCTCGTCGTAGGCCTGGCCGGCCGGTGCCGGCTGAACCGCGACTGCGGCGACTGCGACAGCAAGTGATTCAATCCAGCGCATGTAAAGACTCCAGGCCGAGTGCCTGCATGGTCCGGGCATCCTCGATGCAACGGAGAACCAGCGGACTGCGTGTCGGCAGCTCACCGTTGGTGATCTGCTGCGCCGTCAACCAGCGGGTCGCGCAGATTTCAGGATCGAGGATGTGACCGGGTTCGGGATCGCCGACATCCCCGCTGAAACAGAAACGCAGGTAGGTGCGATCGGAACCCGGCACCGTCCACTGGTAGATACCGACCAGTCCCCGGGGTTCGAAGCGGCGGCCGGTCTCCTCGAGGACCTCGCGCCGGACGGCCTGCAACAGGGTCTCGCCAAACTCCAGGTGGCCGGCCGGCTGGTTGATGACCGCCAGCCCATCCGGTCTTTCCTCGACCATCAGGTACCGCTCCTGCTGGCGAATCACGGCGGCGACGGTTACTGAGGGTGACCAGGTCATCGGATGATTCTACCATCGGCGCCGGGCGGGCCGACGTAAGCCGTTGCCGTTCTTATTTTCGGTTGCGCTGATGTTCGGTACTGTCAACTCACGCCATTCGCCCGGTTGCAGGGTATCGAGTGACCAGTCGCCGACCCGTACCCGCACCAGACGCAGTGTCGGGAAACCGATCGCCGCGGTCATCCGCCGGACCTGACGGTTGCGTCCCTCGTGTATCTTGATCTCCAGCCATTGCGTGGGGATTTTCGCACGATAACGTACCGGCGGTTCGCGCGGCCACAGGGCGGGTTGGTCGATGCACTTCGCCCTGGCCGGTTTGGCCGGGCCGTCCTTCAGCACGAGGCCGTCCCGCAAGTGCGCCAGATCGGCCTCGGAGGGTATACGCTCGACCTGCACCCAGTAGGTCTTCCAGGTCTTCTTGCGGGGTTCGGTCAGGCGATGGGCGAGGGTGCCATCGTCGGTCAGCAGCATCAGCCCCTCGCTGTCGCGATCCAGGCGACCAGCCGGATACACTCCCGACCGCGTGATGTAGTCCGCGAGCGTCGCCCTGTTCGCCCGGTCGGTGAACTGCGACAGCACGTCGTAGGGCTTGTTGAACAGAATCAGTTGCGGCATGGCGATCAGATAGTGATTAGACGGATCGCGGCGGGGTGTTAGAATCCCGGCTCGACACAGACCTATATTGGATGATTTCTACCCATGGCATTCGACAAGATCAAAATACCGGCAAACGGCGAGAAAATCACAGTCAACGCGGACAATTCACTGAATGTCCCGGCCAACCCGATTATCCCCTTCATCGAGGGCGATGGCATCGGGGTGGATATCAGCCCGGTCATGATGAAGGTCGTGGATGCCGCGGTCGACAAGGCCTATGGCGGTAAACGCAAGATCGCGTGGATGGAGATCTACGCCGGCGAGAAATCGACCCGGATCTACGGTGAAGGCGAATGGCTGCCGGAGGAATCGTTCGAGGCGGTCAAGGATTACGTGGTTTCGATCAAGGGGCCGCTGACCACGCCGGTCGGCGGTGGCATCCGGTCGCTGAACGTCACCCTGCGCCAGGAACTTGACCTGTATGTCTGTCTGCGCCCGGTGCGCTATTTTGACGGGACGCCAAGTCCTCTGCTGCATCCCGAGTACACCGATATGGTGATCTTCCGCGAGAATTCGGAAGACATTTATGCGGGTGTCGAATGGCAGTCGGGCAGTTCCGAGGCGAAAAAGGTGATCGACTTCCTGATCAACGAGATGGGGGTAACCAAGATCCGCTTCCCCGAAACATCCGGGATCGGGGTCAAGCCGGTGTCCAGTGAAGGTACCAAGCGCCTGGTGCGCAAGGCCATCCAGTACGCAATCGATAACGACCGTGACTCGGTTACCCTGGTTCACAAGGGCAACATCATGAAGTTCACCGAGGGTGCCTTCAAGGAATGGGGTTACGAACTGGCCAGGGAAGAATTCGGTGCGGTCGAGCTCGATGGTGGCCCCTGGTGTACCTTCAAGAATCCCAATACCGGAAAGGATATCGTCATCAAGGACGTGATTGCAGACGCCTTTCTGCAACAGATCCTGTTGCGGCCGCGTGAATACGACGTCATCGCCACGCTCAATCTCAACGGCGACTACGTTTCCGATGCCCTTGCTGCGCAGGTCGGCGGCATCGGTATCGCACCGGGCGCCAACTTGTCCGATACCGTGGCAATGTTCGAAGCGACCCACGGAACCGCACCAAAGTATGCCGGCCAGGACAAGGTCAATCCGGGTTCCCTGATCCTTTCCGCAGAGATGATGCTGCGTCACATGGGATGGACGGAAGCGGCCGATCTGATCATCAAGTCAATGGAAAAGGCGATCGGCTCGAAGACGGTGACCTACGACTTCGAGCGCCAGATGGAAGGTGCGACGCTGCTCAGTTGCTCGGAGTTCGGCGACGCGATGATCAGCCATATGTAGTGCCAAACCGACACAAACGAAAAAGCCTGCCGACTGGCAGGCTTTTTTGGCTTGGTGCCAGACGTTTACGACTTACATGGCAGGCGCAGCGGCATGCAGGTTATGTGCATGAAGCCCTTTCGGCCCCTGTTCTACCTCGAACTCGACCCGCTGGCCTTCTTTCAAGGTCCTGTAACCTTCCATATCGATGGCCGAGAAATGGACAAAAACGTCCTGCTCGCCGTCATCCGGGGTTACGAAACCGTAGCCCTTCGCATTGTTGAACCACTTTACGATACCGGTGGACATAAGTACTCCTCCAACAATTATGTCTTTACAAGCGCGGTGCCCCCTTCTTTTGCCGACGTCACGATGTGTGGTGAGCCGGCGGGGTTATGATTTTTGTGCACCGACTTGAAGTATATCTGCACGAAAAGAATGGTCAAATTACCATTAATCCAGTTTATTAAAAAAGCCAATTAACAGATACTAAAAAACCCGATAAAACAAAGCTTAATCGAAGATTTTTTATGCAAATTCGATATCATTGCCTGGGTCATTTGCAATCTGGTCCGCCGCGGCTTGCCTGGGCAGGTGGGTCGTTGCACCCCATCTTCCTGCCGGCGCGATGCGTCACGGGCACATCGTGATCCCTTGTAAACGCCGGGATGGCCCACATTTGTAAAACCGTGGGATTGGAGCGGGTGGGGCCGCCTCGCCACACTGCTAAAATCAGCCTGGCCTGGTTCTCGGACCCTCACACAATTTGCAGGCTAGACTAGAGCAGAAAATGAGCAGCGACAGAGAACAACAGGGCGGTGATAGCGATCTGGCGGTTGAGCACGCACGACCGAAACTCAAGCGGCCACCGCTGTACAAGGTACTGTTGCTGAACGATGACTACACTCCAATGGAGTTCGTGGTGCACGTGCTGGAGCACTTCTTCGCGATGAACCGGGAGAAGGCGACCCAGGTGATGTTGCACGTACACACCCGGGGTATGGGCGTGTGCGGGGTTTTTTCAAAGGATATCGCCGAAACCAAGGTGACACAGGTAAACGATCATGCGCGAGCCAACCAGCATCCGCTGCTGTGCACCCTCGAAGAGGCCTGAAGGATTCAGGGAACCCGTGACGATACTGAAGATCAGATCGTAGAGATCAGGCGTAACCGGAAGCAAAAAACCATGTTGAGCAAAGAGCTTGAATTCACCCTCAACCAGGCGTTTAGAACCGCCCGGGAGAAGCAGCACGAGTTCATGACCATCGAGCACCTGCTGCTGGCGCTGCTGGACAATCCTGCCGCGGCGCAGGTGTTGCGTGCCTGCGGTGCCGACATCGACGGCCTGCGCAGGGACATCGACGGCTTCCTCGAGGAGACGACCCCGCTGATCATGGACGACGAAAATCGCGAGACCCAGCCGACGCTCGGGTTTCAGCGCGTACTGCAGCGGGCCGTGTTCCATGTCCAGTCGTCTGAAAAAAAAGAGGTGACCGGGGCCAACGTGCTGGTTGCGATCTTCAGCGAACAGGAATCACAGGCGGTCTATTTCCTCGATCGCCAGGATGTCACCCGTCTGGATGTGGTGAATTACATCTCGCACGGGATTTCCAAGGTACCCAGCGACGAATCGCCCGAACACGGCGCCGAGAGCGGCGAAGGCGAGGCCGAGACCGCCGAGGAGCGCCAGGAGAGTGCGCTCGAGACCTATGCCAGCAATCTCAACGATCTGGCGCGGCGCGGAAAGATCGACCCGCTGATCGGCCGGCAGGCCGAGGTCGAGCGCACCATTCAGATTCTCTGCAGGCGACGTAAGAACAACCCGCTGTTCGTCGGCGAGGCCGGAGTGGGCAAGACCGCGATCGCGGAAGGCCTGGCAAAAAAGATCGTCGACGGCGAAGTGCCGGATGTGCTCGCCAGATCCACCTTGTACTCGCTGGATATGGGTGGGCTGGTGGCTGGTACCAAGTATCGGGGTGATTTCGAAAAACGCCTCAAGGCGGTTCTGGCCGACCTCAAGCGACAACCGCAGGCCATCCTGTTCATCGACGAGATACACACCATCATCGGTGCCGGCGCGGCTTCCGGCGGTGTCATGGATGCCTCTAACCTGATCAAGCCGGTGCTGGCCTCGGGCGATCTGCACTGCATCGGTTCCACCACATACCAGGAGTATCGCGGCATCTTCGAGAAAGATCGCGCCTTGGCGCGGCGATTTCAGAAGATCGATATCGAGGAGCCAACGACCGAGGAGACGGTGCAGATTCTCAAAGGTCTCAAGACCCGTTTCGAGGAGCACCATCAGGTCCGCTATTCGGCCAAGGCCCTGCGTGCAGCCGCCGAGCTGGCGGAAAAGTACATCAATGACCGCCACATGCCGGATAAGGCCATTGACGTGATCGACGAGGCGGGGGCTGCTAACCAGTTGCTGGCACCGTCGAAACGCAAAAAGACCGTATCGGTGGGTGATGTGGAGGTCGTGGTGGCCAGGATCGCGCGTATCCCGCCGCGCAAGGTGTCGGCCACGGATACCGAGTCCCTGCGCAATCTCAAGCGGGACCTGCAAATGGTCGTATTCGGGCAGGACGAGGCAATCGATGCCCTGTCTTCGTCGATCCAGATGAACCGCTCAGGCCTGGGTACCGAGCAGAAACCGGTGGGCAGTTTCCTGTTCGCAGGTCCCACCGGCGTCGGCAAGACCGAGGTGACCCGGCAGCTGGCGCGGGTGCTTGGCCTCGAGCTGATACGTTTCGACATGTCGGAGTATATGGAGCGGCATACGGTATCGCGCCTGATCGGCGCACCGCCAGGCTACGTAGGCTTCGACCAGGGCGGGCTACTGACCGAGGAGATCAACAAGCATCCGCATTCGGTGCTTCTGCTCGACGAGGTCGAAAAGGCACACCCTGACGTGTTCAATCTGCTGCTGCAGGTGATGGATCACGGCACGCTGACCGACAACAATGGGCGCAAGGCGGACTTCCGCAACGTCATCATCGTGATGACCACCAACGCGGGCGCCAGCGAGGCCAGCCGCGCGTCGATCGGCTTTACCACGCAGGATCACAGCAGCGATGCCATGACGGCCATTCGCAAGCTTTTCACCCCGGAGTTCCGAAACCGCCTGGATGCCATCATCCAGTTCGGTAGCCTCGACAAGGCGAACATCCTGAACGTGGTGGACAAGTTCCTGTTCGAACTCGAGCAGCAGCTGGAACAGAAGCACGTGAGCCTGAGCGCGAGTGCGGAAGTGCGCGAATGGCTGGCCGAACGCGGTTACGATCCGCAGATGGGTGCAAGACCCATGGCGCGCGTGATCCAGGAGCACATCAAGAAGCCGCTTGCAGAAGAACTGCTGTTCGGGCGTCTGGCACGGGGCGGGAAGGTTCGGGTAGGGGTGACCGACGGGGAGCTGTCGTTCGATATCGACGAGGCGGCAGTCCACTGAGACCGGGGCGGCCTGTCCGATCGATCGTTGGCGGTCAGCGCTCGCGGTACACGATGCGGCCTTTGCTCAGGTCGTAAGGGGTGAGTTCAACCTTGACCTTGTCGCCGGTCAGGATGCGGATGTAATGCTTGCGCATCTTGCCTGAGATGTGTGCGGTCACGATGTGGCCGTTCTCCAGCTCAACCCTGAACATTGTGTTGGGCAGCGTGTCGACCACGGTGCCTTCCATTTCGATTACGTCTTCTTTCGCCATTTAGACCTGTCCGATTACGGGAACCCCGCCAGCGCATAACTCGCGAGGCGCGGCATTATAGCAAAATGGCCTGCGTGCGGGAAAAGTTTAGGGGACTTCTCGCAATTCTCCCCGCAAGATGACCGCGTAGGGATTGTCGGCAGTTCCCTTTAGCCTTGCAGCGGCTCCCCGGGCCCGACGCGTTGCCATTGTCCACCGCGCCAAAGCTCGATCGGGCGGAAATTCACCTTGTAGGCCATTTTGCGGCAGTCGCGTACCCAGTAGCCGAGATAAAGGTAGGGCAGTCGCATCGAGCGGGTGCGCTCTATCTGGGTCAGGATCGCAAGGTTGCCGAGCGAGCGAGCGGAAAGGCCCGGATCGAAAAACGTGTAAACGGCCGACAGCCCGTCAACCGGAAGGTCCGTGGCTGCCACCGCAACCAGCTCTTGTTCCAGAAAAAACTCCAGGAAGGTGGTCCGGGACCAGTCTGCGCGCAGGAATCCCAGGTATTCCGCGGCCGTGGCATCGGCCATATCGCCGTCGCCGTGTCGGGCATCGGTGTAACGCCGATACAGCTCGTAGTGATCGGGGTTGAATCCGGCCCTGTGCTCGCGCACCTCGATGTCGGCATTGGCCTGCAGGATGCGCCGATGAACGCGGCGCGGCACGAATTCATCTACCGGCACCCGCACCGAGACGCATTGATGACAGCCCTCACAGCGGGGCGCATACACCATCCTGCCGCTGCGCCGGAATCCGTAGTGCAGCAGTTCACTGTAGGTTTCCATATCCATCGGCTGATCAGGATCGGCAAACAGGGTGTTGGCCAGCCGGTCCGGCAGGTAGCTGCAGGTATGCGGGGCAGACAGATACAGCGGCAGTCGGCCGTCGATCCGGGTCATTGGGTCCACCTCAAGGTGGACGCCGCTCGACGAGGCTGCGGAACGAGGCCGGCCGGTGCGGGCCCGGTGACGGCAGCGGCGAGGGTGCGCTCGAAGCGTTCACGCCTGATCTCGGCCGCACCCAGGCTGGCGAGGTGATCACTATGAATCTGGCAGTCGATCAGCTCCAAGCCCTCTTCCAGGCCAATCTCGACCAGCCGGGCCATGGCGATCTTCGAGGCATCGGTATGCCGGCTGAACATGGATTCACCGAAGAACACCCGACCGATCCCGATTCCGTAGATGCCGCCGGCCAGCCCATCGCCCAGCCACACCTCGACGGAGTGTGCGTGACCCGCGCGGTGCAGCTCGCAGTACGTGTCAATCATCTCCGGCAGCAGCCAAGTGCCATCGTGCGCACCGCGCGGCGCGGCGCAGGCAGCAATCACCGCATCGAAGGCCTGGTCGACGCTGACCTCATACGAGCGGTTGCGCATCGAGCGACGCAGGCTGTGCGAGACATGGAAGTCCCGCGGGTAGAGCACCATGCGCGGCGCCGGGCTCCACCACAGGATCGGCTGCCCGGCGCTGTACCAGGGGAATATGCCGCGGCGATAAGCCTGCATGACCCGCACCGGAGACAGATCGCCACCGATCGCCAACAGGCCGTTCGGGTCGGTTTCGGCCATCGCGGTATCGGGAAAGCCGATGTCCGGTGGTGTGCCGTCGAGGTCGAAGATCACGTCGGCTCGGTCGACCGATAGGGGCTGCGGCCATCCATCTCGAGGATGTAATCGTGCATGCCCGCACGTTCGTGTTCCAGGTGCCGGGCGATCGCCTGGGAAAAGCGTTCGTCGGCCAGCCAATGCGCTGACAGGGTCCGGGTCGGCAGGAAGCCGCGTGCGATCTTGTGTTCGCCCTGGGCCCCGGGCTCGAAACGGGCCAGGCCCTGGCGGATGCAGAAGTCCAGGCCCTGGTAGTAGCAGGCCTCGAAATGCAGATTGTCGAAGTGCTCGCTGCAGCCCCAGTGGCGACCATACAACGCGTCCTCCCCCACCAGACAGAAGGCAGCTGCAACCGGCCTGCCATCGTGTTCAGCCATCACCAGCAACACTGCCTCGGGCATGTCTGCCGCGATCTTCCGGAAGAACCCCAGGGATAGGGTCGGGATGCCGCCACGCCGATGGAAGGTCGATTCGTACAAGCCGTGAAACACTGCCCAGTCCCCAGCGCTTGCCGTGTTGCCACTGAGCAGGCGGAACGATACCCCGGCCTCGGCGACCCGCCGCCTTTCCCTGCGGATGTTCTTTCGCTTACTCGAGGTTAGTGTTCCGAGAAAGGCGTCGAAGTCCGGATATCCCTGGTTCTGCCAATGAAACTGGCAGCCGATACGGCGCAATAGTCCGGCCTGCTCAAGCGCATCGGTCTCCCGTGGCGTGGTGAACAGCCAGTGCAGCGAAGAGACCTCGAGCCGTGTCGCCAGTTCCAGGCCCGCGGCGATCAGCAGCTCGCGGGCGTTTGCGGGTGCGCCAGGGTGCAGCAGCATTTTCGGCCCGGTCGCGGGCGTGTACGGCGATGCACTCACCAGCTTGGGGTAATACTTGAGGCCATTGCGCTCGTAGGCGTCGGCCCAGGCCCAGTCGAATACGAACTCGCCGTAGGAATTGAACTTGAGGTACAGCGGTACGGCGGCGAGCAGCCGGTCGTGTGCATCCCACAAGGTAAGATGTTGCGGTATCCAGCCGAAGCGCTCCCCGAGGCAGTCTTCTGTTTCCAGTGCGGCCAGGAATTCGTGCCGCAGGAACGGATAGGGTGTGGCGCCCAGTGCATTCCATGCCGCTCCGTCGACATCGACGATGCGGTCGATGACGCGCAGGTGCAGTGCCTGATCGGTTGCGGTGGGGGAAAGACTCATGGCAGGAGACGGTAGGTCCGGGGCGGCGGCCGGTCAACGTTAAAGACCGCAGGGGGATTTTGTCGCGAAACCACGACGACAGGCGACAGCGCTTGCTGTCGCCTATCGTCTCAGCCCTGCTTTTCGAGGGCGTCGAGATACTTTTCGGCATCGAGTGCCGCCATGCAGCCGCTCCCTGCCGAGGTGATGGCCTGGCGATAGACATGATCCATGACATCGCCGGCCGCGAAGACTCCCTCGATCGAGGTGGCGGTCGCATTGCCCTCTGTCCCGCTGTGCACCTTGATGTAGCCGCCCGCCATGTCGAGCTGGCCCGCGAAGATGTCGGTATTCGGTTTGTGGCCGATGGCGATGAACACGCCATGCACATCCACGTCGCGCGTGCTGGCGTCCTTGGTGCTCTTGATGCGGATTCCGGTGACCCCGCTGTCATCACCCAGGATCTCGTCCAGGGTGCTGTCCCAGGCAATGTTGACGTTGCCATTCTCGGCCTTTTCGAACAGATGCTTCTGCAGGATCTTTTCGGCGCGCAGGGCATCGCGGCGGTGTACCAGGGTAACCTCGGCGGCGATGTTGGAGAGGTACAGTGCCTCCTCCACGGCGGTGTTTCCGCCACCGATCACGGCAACCTTCTGGTTGCGGTAGAAGAAACCGTCGCAGGTCGCACAGGCCGATACGCCCTTGCCCTTGAAGGCCTCCTCGGAAGGCAGCCCGAGGTACTGGGCCGAGGCGCCGGTGCAGATGATCAGTGCATCGCAGGTGTATTGCTGACTGTCGCCCTTGAGCTGGAACGGGCGTACGCCGAGGTCGACCTCCGAGATGTAATCGAAGATGATCTCGGTCTCGAACCGTTCGGCATGCTGCTGCATGCGGCTCATCAGGTCGGGACCCTGGACCCCTTCGTTGTCGCCGGGCCAGTTGTCCACATCCGTGGTGGTCATGAGCTGGCCGCCCTGTTCCATGCCGGTTATAAGCACCGGGCTCAGGTTGGCGCGGGCGCCGTAGACTGCGGCGGAATAGCCGGCCGGGCCGGATCCCAGAATCAGCAGCCGGCAGTGCTTGGTATCGCTCATGCGTTTTTCTCCTGTTATCGAGGGCTTCGCCGCGCAATCGGCGGATTGGGATGCGGGATGGCGAAGTGTTGAGGCGCGCCATACTATAAGAGACCCGGTCTAGAGGTAAAACCATGAGCGTGAATGTCGGTGTCCCCACAGAGACCAAGCCGCTGGAGGGCAGGGTTGCATTGACCCCGGCGGCGACTGCCGAACTGGTCGGCCGCGGCGTGCCGGTGGCGATCCAGACGTGGCGCGGGTGTCGGAAGTGGCTACCCGGACGCGGACTACAGGGCGGTGGGTGGCCGGCTGGTACCGGATGCCGAGTCGCTTTACGACTGGGCACAGCTGGTCGTGAAGGTAAAGGAACCGGTCGGTGCCGAAATCGACCTGCTCAAACCCGAGCACCTGCTGTTCTGCTATCTGCACCTGGCCGCAAATCCGGAGCTGACGAAACGGCTTTGCGAGATCGGGCTTACCGCTGTGGCATTCGAGACGGTGGTGGACCAGGGGCGGTTACCGATCCTGGCGCCCATGAGCGATATCGCCGGGCGGGTCGCGGTGCAGGTCGGCGCACATCTGCTGCATACGCCGCAGGGTGGCAGGGGCATCCTGCTCGGCGGCCTTGCCAGCGTCGAACGCGGCAGGGTGGTGGTGTTGGGTGCCGGAAGCGCCGGCGCCGCCTCGGTCAGGGCCGCGTCCGCGATGGGCGCCAATGTCACGGTATTCGACAGGAATCCGCTGCAGCTCGAGCGTATGCACCAGCTGGCGCCTAACGTGACGGCGCTGATCTCTACCGGTGACGCGGTATCTGAGGCTGTGGTCGCGGCCGACCTGCTGATCGGGGCAGTGCTGTTGCCGGGTGCCGCCGCGCCACGCCTGGTCAGCCGGGCGCAGGTCGCGCAGATGCAGCCTGGCAGCGTGATCGCAGACATCGCGGTCGATCAGGGCGGTTGTATCGAGACGACCCGTCCCACTACCTACGACGCGCCGACCTATTTCGATGAGGGAGTGCTGCATTTTTGCGTGACCAATATGCCCGGGGCCGTCCCGCGCAGTGCCACGCAGGCGCTGTCGGCGGCAATGCTGCCGTACCTCATGACCCTGGTCCAGACGGGCTGGCGTGACGACGAGAGACTGGCGCAGGCGATCAACGTCAGCGCAGGGCAGGTGGTGCACCCGGCGCTGAAAAACGCCTGAAACAGCCGTTTGGCGACTGTCTCTCTTTGGCGCCCTGTGCAATAATTCGCAAACTACCTGCACAAAACATTATAAATTGCTGTTTCATATTGTTTATTCGGTGTTGTTGAAATGCATGCTTCGCTAAACAGGCGACTCAAGGAAGGGGCGTTCCTGCTGCTGCTGGCGATCGGCGCCTATTTCATGATGGCGCTGTTCTCGTACTCGCCAGACGATCCCAGCTGGGGTTACGTTGGTCCACGCGAGCATGCTGTGAATGCGGCCGGCCCTGTGCGGTGCCTGGGCAGCGAACGTGCTGTTCATTTTGTTCGGCAAGGTCGCCTATGTGTTCCCGCTGATGATCGGCTGGGGCGGCTGGCTGATGTTCCGCGAGCGCGACGAGGAACATCACAGCCTCAACCTGCGCATCGCGCGCTGGGTCGGCTTCGGGCTCATCGTGCTCACCGCGACGTCGCTGGCCGCACTGCATTTCGGTGCCGCCGACGAGCTGCCGGAGGGTGCCGGCGGCATCCTGGGCAGCGTCATCGGCAGCTCGGGCAAGGCGGTGCTGAATTCGGACGGCGCCAGCCTGTTGCTGCTCACCCTGCTGCTGGTCGGTTTCACCCTGTTTACCGGCGTATCCTGGTTCGCGGTGATGGACGGCCTGGGCGGCTTCATCTCGAATGCCTGGCGCCAGGCGGTGATGCTGGTCGGCGGTCTTGCCGAGCGGCGCCAGGCCAGCCGCATGAAGCAGGAGCGCCAGGACGTCGTCAAGAAGGAAAAGGAGCGCACCCGCAACAAGCCGCCGCCGGTGATCGAGAAAAAGGAACCGACCATCAAGTCGAGTGTGCGGGTCGAGAAGGAACGCCAGATGACCCTGCTCGATCCCGAGCCGAATACCGAGCTGCCGCCGCTTGGCCTGCTCGACCCGCCGCAGAAGAGCGGCAAAGGGATGTCGACCGAGGCCCTGCAGGCAATGTCGGGACAGGTCGAGCGCAAGCTGGCGGATTTCGGTGTGATCGCCGAGGTCACCGCGGTGCACCCCGGCCCGGTGGTCACGCTGTTCGAGCTGCAACTGGCGGCCGGCACCAAGGCCAGCAAGGTCACCAATCTCTCCAAGGACCTGGCGCGTGCCCTGTCGGTGGTGTCGGTGCGCGTGGTCGAGGTCATTCCGGGCAAGACCGTGATCGGCCTGGAGATCCCCAACGAATACCGCGAGACGGTTTATCTCAGCGAGACCCTGCGTTCGGAGGCCTACGATCGGTCGAAGTCGCCGCTGACGCTGGCACTGGGCAAGGACATCGTCGGCGAACCCGTGGTCGCCGACCTGGCCAAGATGCCGCATGCGCTGATCGCGGGCACCACGGGTTCGGGCAAGTCGGTGGCGGTCAACGCCATGATCCTCAGCCTGCTGTACAAGGCGACCGCGGAAGAGATCCGCCTGATCATGATCGACCCCAAGATGCTGGAACTGTCGGTCTACGAGGGCATACCGCACCTGCTCACGCCGGTGGTCACCGACATGAAGGAGGCAGCGAATGCGCTGCGCTGGTGTGTCGCCGAGATGGAAAGGCGTTACAAGCTGATGGCCTCGCTTGGGGTGCGCAACATTGCCGGTTACAACAAGAAGGTCAAGGACGCGATCAAGGCCGGTAACCCGATCAAGGACCCCCTGTTCAAGCCCGAGCCGGACCCGATCACCGGCGATCTGCCGGAGGTCCCGGATCTTCATTCCATGCCGTATATCGTCGTGGTGGTGGATGAGTTCGCCGACATGATCATGGTGGTCGGCAAGAAGGTCGAGGAACTGATTGCGCGCCTGGCACAGAAGGCGCGCGCATCCGGTGTTCATCTGCTGCTGGCGACCCAACGCCCCTCGGTCGATGTGATCACCGGCCTGATCAAGGCCAACATCCCGACCCGTATCGCCTTCCAGGTTTCGTCGCGCGTCGATTCGCGCACCATCCTCGACCAGATGGGCGCCGAGGCACTGCTGGGACACGGCGATATGCTGTATCTGCCGCCGGGCACCAGTATCCCGTTGCGCACGCACGGTGCCTTCGTTGACGATCACGAGGTGCATCGGGTGGTCAGTCATCTCAAGCAGAGCGGGGCGCCGAATTATGTCGATGAGATCCTGCAGGAACCAAGCGAGGCAATCCCCGGTCTATCTGCCGAGGCCTCCGGTGTGGACACGGAGGACCAGGACCCGCTGTTCGATGAGGCGGTACAGATCGTCACCGATTCTCGGCGCGCATCCATCTCCGGGGTGCAGCGCCGGCTGAAGATCGGTTACAACCGTGCCGCACGCCTGGTCGAAGAGATGGAGCGTATCGGCATCGTCAGCTCGGCCGATGAGCGCGGCAACCGTGAAGTGCTGGCACCGCCACCGGTGAAGGATTGATGTTCTCGAGACTCCTTGTTCTTGTATTTCTGCTTGCGGCACAGAGTATGGCCCTGGCGGCACCCGGCCCGGGCCGCCAGGCCCTGGATGACTTCCTCGACGGGCTCTCGACCCTGCAGGCGAAGTTCGAGCAGTCGGTGCTCGACACCGAGAACGCGACCACCGGTCAGATGTTCGGGCTCTTCCTGCTCGAGCGTCCCGGGCACTTCCGATGGGACTATGTCGCGCCACGCAAGCAGGTCATTCTTGCCGATGGCCGCGATGTCTGGATCATCGAGGAAGACCTCAAGCAGGTCACCCGGCATTATCAGAAATGGGCACTCAAGGGCACTCCCGCCGCCTTTCTGGCCATGGACGAATCAGTGGAGACGGATTTCGAGATCGTCGAGATCGGTGAGCGCATGGGCCTGCAGTGGCTGGAACTGATCCCGCGCAACCCCGAGAGTGACCTCAACCGCGTTCTGTTGGCCTTTGCCGACAAGGAACTGCGGCACATGGAGTTGAACGACAAGTTCGGTCAGATCTCGCGTTTCCGTTTTTTCGAGGTGCAGCGCAACGTCCCGATCGATCCCGCATTGTTCGAATACCAGGGCCGGGATGACTGGGACGTGCTGCAGGGCGACTGAGCCTCCAAGCTGCGATGCCCGGCGCTTGCCGCGCCCTGTTGGCTGCTGTGCTGCAGGGGATTGACGTATATTGACGGCTTGCAGAATCACTCCGGATGATCGTCCACAGATGACAGCCCAACCCTCCCCGAAAAAGGCAAAGCTGGTCCCCCGGGCACGCGAGTTTGCCACTCAGGCCCATCGGCGAATCGATCAGCGTCGCAAGTATTCCAACCAGGCCTACGAGGTACATCTGCGCGCGGTCGCCGATCTGGTCGCCTGGGCCGGTGGCGACGAGGAGATGATCGCTGCTGCGTGGCTGCACGACACCGTGGAGGATACCCCGGCAACCCTGGGGGATATCGAGCGCGAGTTCGGAAGCGATGTGGCGCAGCTGGTCGCGGACCTCACTGACGTCAGCCGGCCCAGCGACGGCAACCGTGCGGTGCGCAAAGCGATCGACCGCGCCCACTCGGCGCAGGCCAGCGTGCGCGCGAAAACGGTCAAGCTGGCCGACCTGACCGACAACTGCCGCGACATCTGTGAACACGACGAACGGTTCGCACGGGTATTCCTGGTTGAAATGTCATCCCTGCTGGAGGTGCTCGGCGAGGGCGAGCAACGGCTCTACCGGAAGGCCGGCGCGACCCTGGAAAAATGCGCCACGCGGCTGGGGTTGCAGCTTGCACCGACAGCCGGCCCGACGGCCGACGATGAGGAGGCCGACCTCTCCGAACAGGACCGCGAGTTTGCCGCCCGGAACCGGCGCACACTGCGGGTATTCGTGCGGACCTTCACGGCACACGATATCGCCGAGCCGCTGCGCTCGTTTGATGCGGAATACGATGCCGGCAGAATCGCCGCCTACCTGCAGGACCGTGGGCGCAGGGTGGCAGGACTGCGCAAGGCCGGCAAGGTGATCGGGTACGTGCGGCGGAGCGAACTTGGACAGGATGCGGCGGGCCACGACTACATGCGTGATTTCAAAAATGTCCAGGTTGTCGAGGGGGAAGCCTTTCTGACCGACGTCGTGCATGTGCTGACGCGATATGACTTCTGCTTCGTCCGGGTGCTGGACGACATTGTCGGTGTGATTTCACGCGGCGACATGCAAAAGCCGGTCGTAAGAATGTGGCTGTTCGGCTACATCACCCTCATCGAGATGCACCTGCGCCTTCGTACGATGTTGCGCTGGCCCGACGATTCCTGGCAGGGGCAACTCACCACCTCTCGTCTGCAGAAGGCCCAGACCCTGCGTGACGAGCGTCTGCGGCGAGGGCAGGAGTGCAATCTGCTCGACTGTGTGCAGTTTTCCGATCTGGCCAAGATGCTGCTTGGCGTGGAGGAGGAGCGGGTGAAGTACGGATTTGAGAGCGGTGGGGCGGCCAAGAGGGTCGTCAAGGAACTGGAGTCACTGCGCAACAATCTCGCCCATGCGCAGGATATAGTTACCCACGACTGGGCCCAGATTGCGCGCCTGGCAAAGAACATGGACGCCCTGACAAACCGCTAGCCCCGGTCCGGCCGCACGACCTGGCGCAGATCGTTGAACCCGAACGGCTGGCCAAGGGCGTCGAGCACCGCCTGATCGCGTGAATACACATCGCTGAAAAACCGCGCATCACCCTTGCCGTCCGGTACACTGGTCCAGTACATCAGATAGACCATCACCGGGTTTTTCAGGGTGACCGTCTCGTTCTGGGCCCTGGCAATCCGTTCCTCGATTTTCGCCTCGTTCCATGCCACTGGATCGCCGAGCAGAGTGGCGGCCAACGACATGGGTTCCTGGACGCGTATGCAGCCCGAACTGGTGGTGCGCTCGGCACGGTGGAACAGGCTGCGGTTGGGTGTGTCGTGCAGGTAGACCGCGTGCTTGTTCGGGAGCATGAACTTCATGCGGCCAAGTGCGTTCTTCGGTCCGGGTTCCTGACGCACCGTGTAAGGAAAATTGTTGGGCCCGATCGATTTGAGGTCGACCGTACCCAGATCCACCCGCTGCCCCGCGCGGTCGAGCAACACCATGTTGTTTTCTGCCAGGTACGAAGGGTTCTTCCGGATCTTCGGGATCACGTCCTCCTTGAGAATGGTAGGAGGCACGGTCCAGGTCGGGCTCAGGACCAGGTAGGTCATCTTCTCCTTGAACACCGGCGTCTTGCGATAAGGCTTGCCTACCTGCACGCGGCTGTCCCACACGACCTGCCCGTTATCCATCAGATAGGCCTCGAAGCCCGCGATGTTGACGACCAGAAAGCGGGATTCGAGATCGCGAAAAACCCAGCGGGTGCGTTCCAGATTGACCCGCAGTTGATCGATGCGTGCCTCGACCGGGACGTTCAGCGCCTCCATCGTTCGCGAACCGACCACGCCGTCCACGTCCAGCCCATGCTGCCGCTGGAAACGTTCGACCGCCGCGGCGAGGCCTGCGTCGAACAGTGTCGGGTCTGCGAGGTTGGGGTCCAGCGCGGGGTCGGTTACTGCGAGGTTGGGGTCCAGCGCCGGGTCGGTCACCGCGAGGCGGGTACGCAGGGCCAGGACACGGGCATCTTGGTCGCCGGGATGGAGCGTGGGCCCATTCGGAACCAGCGGCCATCCCCCGGCGCCGGCGAGCGCCCGATACCGGGCCAGCGCCTGGCGCAGGCCTGCGTAGAAGGCACTGTCCGGTGCCAGTCTGGTGTCGACGAAGCGGGTGAGCGACGGCGCCGCCACGGCCTGTTCCAGGATGTCGACTGATTCGTCCTCGCTCATGCGTCGGTCCAGATTCCAGTCCGGGTCCAACCGCGCAGGATCGACCTTGCCCAGGTGCAGGTGGTGCGCAAATCGGATCAAGGCGTCGGTGGCCAGCACATCGCGTGCCGCCGTTTGGTCGGGGCTCATGCTGTCAGGCAAGGAGGCCAGGGTGGGGTAATGGTAGTCGTCAGGATTAAGCCCGTGATCCTCTGCCAAGCGCAGCAGTTCGAGCAGTTCCTCGAAGCGTGCCCGGGCCGTCCACACGGGCACGAATCCACGGCGCGCGTAGAAGTCGGGCAGCAGGGTGGTCGAGGCGATCCGCTGCCCGGCGATGGTGATATCACCATCCTCCAGGATGCGTTCACTGTATTGGCGGATGTACTCATCGGTTGGGGCCAGGGCATGGGCCCAACCGGTAGCGGAAAGCAGCAGGGCCAGGATCAGGGGTCTGAACAGTGTTCGCATGGAAACAGGGACTTTGGTCTGGTGTCGGATCGGCCGAAAAAGATAACACGCTGGGAACGGCGGAACTCCCCGTATTGCGCAGGCAGCGATGCCGAGGCTCGCTATGATAAGGCTTCGGCGACGCCCCTTGAAGAAGTGGCACCGCCTGAAAGCTGATATTCTCCCACGTCGTCCGGATGAGCAAACAGGGGAAGGCGCGGGTGGCGAGCAGACCGCGGGATATGTTTTTTGCGGCGATCTGTCTGCTGCTGGTGGGCGGCCTCGATACCGCAGCGACTGCACAGGATGGTTTGCAGAACCCACAGCGCCCGAAGGTCGGCCTGGCACTCAGTGGCGGGGGGGCGCGCGGTGCGGCGCACGTGGGTGTGCTCAAGGTACTGGAAGAGATGCGCATCCCGGTCGATTTCATCGCCGGCACCAGCATGGGGTCGATCGTCGCGGGCCTGTATGCCTCGGGTATGACGCCGGATCAGATCGAACACGCGATCGAGACCATCGACTGGGAGAACATCTTCGACGACGATCCGCCGCGCGAGGATCGCTCCTATCGCCGCAAGCGCGATGACGACAGGTACCCGATCAAGGCAAAGCCCGGGATCAAGGACGGCGAGTTGAAGTTTCCCACGGGACTGGTGCAGGGGCAGAAACTCGACCTCGAGTTACGCAAACTGGCGCTGCCCGTCGCCAATGTCCACAACTTCGACCAGCTGCCGATCCCGTATCGGGCGGTGGCGTCAAACATTGGTACAGGCCAGAGCGTGGTTCTGGGGAAGGGCGACATCGCCCATGCCATGCGCGCCAGCATGGCGGTGCCCGGTGTCTTCGCCGCCACCAAGATCGATGGGCAGACCCTGGTCGACGGGGGCATCACCAACAACCTGCCTGTCGATGTCGTGCGCGACATGGGTGCCGACATCGTCATTGCAGTCGATATCAGCACGCCGCTGATGAAGCCGGACGAGGTCCGCAACGTCATTCAGATCACCAGCCAGCTGACTTCCATTCTGACCCGCAGAAACACCGAGGAGCAGATCGCCAGCCTCGGCAAAAGCGACGTTCTCATCGTCCCGGAGCTGCAGGGGATCTCCAGCAGCGATTTCGACAAAGCGGACCAGGCCATTCCGCTCGGTCGGTCGGCGGCCGAGGCCCAGCGGGATGAGCTGGCACGCCTTGCCATCTCGAAAACCGCTTATCGAACCCACCTGGCGGAACGGGTGAAAATGGACCCGCAGTCGCCGGTGATATGGTTCGTGCGGATTGAAAACAATTCCGGGCTGGCCGACGAAGTGCTGCGCGACCGCATCCATCTGCGCGAGGGCGAGCCCCTGGATACCGCGCAGCTGGACCGCGACATCGGCAACATCTACGGCATGGAGCTGTTCGAGTCCGTGGATTACCAGCTGGTCGAGGAAGATGGCCGAACCGGGATCGTGGTCGATGCCCGGGCGCGTTCCTGGGGGCCGGATTACCTGCAGTTCGCGTTCTCCCTCAGTGGTGACACCGGTGGAGAAAGCACCTTCAATCTGGGCCTCGCGTACCTCAAGACCGAAGTCAACAGCCTCGGGGGCGAGGTCCGTTTCTCCGGACAAATCGGCGCGGAGCCGCTGATCGCGGTGGACTGGTATCAGCCACTCGATTACGACTCGCGTTATTTCTTCGAGCCGGTGCTGATGATCGGTACGGAAAAAATGAACATGTATTCTCCCGACGGGGCAGAGAAACTCGCGCAATACGATATCAATTCGGTCCTGCTGGAGCTGAGTGCCGGCCGCGAGCTGGGTAATTTCGGCGAGGTGCGCCTCGGCTACCGAAGGGGGCGCGGTAACGTGGATCTCAATATTGGGAACCCGACCTTGCCGGAGGGTGAGTTCGACAGCGGTTCGGTCTTCGGGAGGTTTGCCGTGGACCGCCTGGACAACGCGTATTTCCCCTCGAAGGGATATAACGGGAACATCGAATACGAGATGTTCCGCGAAGGTCTTGGCAACGACACCAACCTCGACCAGCTGCGGACAGAGGTGGCGTACTTCGATACCTTCGGCAAAAACACATTCGGGGTTGGTGGCATGTTCAATGCGACCCTGGACGGCACGGCGCAGGTGCAGAATCGCTTCCGGCTGGGGGGATTCCTGAGGCTGTCGGGCTATGACGTGAATTCGCTCAGCGGGCAGTACAGCGGGGTGGTGACCGGAGTCTATTACAGGCGCTTCGCCGAATTCAGGCTGCTGCCCTGGTACGTCGGTGGCTCTGTAGAGGCCGGCAATGTGTGGGAAGACAGCGATGACATCTCGCTCGATTCATTGATCGCCTCGGGCAGCGTGTTCGTGGGCGCGGAAACCCCGGTAGGTCCTTTTCACGCCGGATACGGATTTGCAGAGGGTGGCCGCAATGCATGGTTCTTCCTGTTCGGGAGGCATTTCTAGCGTGTGGAATATTTCTTTTCCTGCCGACTCGGCTGCTGCCGGCCGAGAAGTATTACTGAGACCAGTTTGCGGCAGACCCGGATACAATGCAGGCCATGCAATCCGACGATCTGTTCTCTGCCGACGAGTCGAGCGCCCGGCCGCTGGCCGACCGCATGCGGCCCTCGACCCTTGACGGTTATATCGGGCAGGAGCACCTGCTTGGCGAAGGCAAGCCGCTGCGTCGTGCGATCGAGAGCGGCCGCCTGCACTCGATGATCTTCTGGGGGCCGCCCGGCACCGGCAAGACCACCCTGGCACGCCTGCTGGCCGGCAGTTCGGGCTATGTCTTTCACACGCTCTCGGCGGTGCTGGCCGGGGTCAAGGAAATCCGTGCCGCGGTCGAACAGGCCAGGCAGACGCGCGCCCAGAGCGATCGCGGCACGGTACTGTTCATCGACGAGGTGCACCGTTTCAACAAGAGCCAGCAGGATGCCTTTCTGCCTCATGTCGAGGACGGGACCCTGCTGTTTGTCGGCGCGACCACCGAGAATCCCTCGTTCGAGCTGAACAATGCGCTGCTGTCGCGTGCACGCGTCTACGTGCTCAAGTCACTGGAGGCCGGTGCGCTGAAAGGGTTGCTGCAGCGTGCCCTGGCCGATGAGCCAAACGGGCTGGGCAGCATGCAGCTTCAGATCGAGGACGATGCGCTCGGCCTGCTGGCCGAGTCGGCCGACGGCGATGCGAGGCGGGCACTCAACCTGCTGGAGATCGCCGCCGACCTGGCCGAGCATGGCGTAATCACGGACGAGGTAGTCCGCGAGGTGGCGGTAGGACAGGTGCGTCGTTTCGACAAGGGCGGCGAGGCCTTCTACGATCAGATATCGGCACTGCACAAAGCGGTGCGCGGTTCTTCACCAGACGGCGCACTTTACTGGCTGTGCAGGATGCTCGACGGTGGCTGCGATGCACTTTACGTCGCGCGGCGGGTGGTTCGCATGGCCTCGGAAGACATCGGCAACGCCGACCCGCGTGGCCTGGAGATCGCGCTCAACGCATGGCAGGTTCAGGAACGCCTTGGCAGCCCCGAGGGTGAGCTGGCGATTGCCCAGGCGGTCGTCTACCTGGCCTGTGCGGCCAAAAGCAATGCTGTTTACAAGGCATACAACCAGGCCATGGCAGTGGCGAAGGAATCGGGTTCACTCGAGGTGCCGGTGCACCTGCGCAACGCGCCGACCCGGCTGATGAAGGAACTCGGCTATGGCAAGGCGTACCGCTATGCACACGATGAGCCTGGGGCCTATGCCGCGGGTGAGACCTACCTGCCGGACCAGCTTGTGGACCGGCGTTTCTACGAGCCGGTCGATCGTGGCCTGGAGATCCGGATCGGCGAAAAGCTCGCCCAGCTACGTGAGTTGGACCGGCAGACAAAGGACGACCAGGCGTAGGGCGCAACAGCTCGGCATATTGGGCCACCCCGATGTATGCGGCTTGCCCATTGCGCCCCGCCTCGACGGCAGAAAGTCGTCCTTTGGAACGGGATTACCGCTGTAGCCGCAGGCGCGCTTTTTGTAGAATGCCCGCTTTGATTACTCCGGGCCGCGTTTTGAACCAGACTCTTGCCATTGCAGCCGGGGGCGCCATCGGCGCGCTGATGCGCTTCTGGATGTCCAATGGTGTCTATGCGCTGCTCGGGCGGGGGTTTCCCTATGGCACCCTGGCGGTCAACGTGCTTGGCTCCCTGCTGATGGGGTTCCTGTATATCCTGATGATCGAGCGGCTTTTGATCGGCGGCGAATGGCGGGCCTTCGCCCTGGTCGGCCTGCTCGGCGCCTTCACCACATTCTCGACCTTTTCGATCGAGACCCTGAACCTGCTGGAACAGGCCGATTATGCAAAGGCTGCCGCCAACATGCTGATCAGCGTGCTCGCCTGCGTCAGCGCGGCCTTTGTCGGCGTGATGGCAGCGAGGCAACTATGAAGCAAAGTGAAGTCACCCTGGTGCGCATCTACTGCAGCGAGGCGGGGCACCAGCACCGGAAGATCATCGACATGCTGCACCGTGACCACCGGGTGACCGGTGTGACTGCATTCCGTGGTATCGCCGGTTTCGGCCAGTCGGGCCACATACACGAGGCGGGCCTGCTGGATATCTCGCTCGACCTGCCTGTCATCATTGAATTCTTCGACCGTCCCGAAAAGGTGGCGGAGGTTCTGCCCCTGCTCAGCGAAATGGTCGGCCCTGGGCACATCGTGTCATGGCCTGCCCAAGTCAACCTGGATTGAATCATGCTCGACCCCAAACTCCTGCGCTCCGACCTGGAACACGTTGCCCAAGCCCTTGCCCGTCGAGGCTTCCGGTTGGATACCGGCAAGATTTCCGAACTCGAAACGCGGCGCAAGGCCCTGCAGGTCGAAGCACAGGAACTGCAGAACGAGCGTAACACCCGATCCAAACTGATCGGCAGGGCCAAGGCGGCCGGCGAGGATATCCAGCCGCTGCTCGACGAGGTGGCTACCCTTGGTGACCGCATGAAGGCCGCCAATGAAGCCCTGTCCGCAGTGCAGGAAGAACTGAGTGCGCTCGCGCTGAACATGCCCAACATGCCCCATGAGAGCGTTCCCGACGGCAGTGACGAAGAGGACAACCGCGAGGAGCGGCGCTGGGGCGAGCCGCCGAGCTTCGACTTCGAGCCCAGGGACCATGTCGACCTGGGCGATGCCCTGGCGATGCTCGATTTCGATGCCGCGGCCAAGCTCACCGGCTCACGCTTCGCGGTAATGAGTGGGCAACTGGCGCGCATGCACCGGGCGCTGACCCAGTTCATGCTCGACACGCACACGCTCGAGCATGGCTACACCGAGGCCTATGTGCCCTACATGGTCAATGCGGACAGCCTGTATGGCACCGGCCAGCTACCCAAATTCGGTGAAGACCTGTTCCGGCTGGAGGGTACCGACTTCTACCTGATCCCAACCGCCGAGGTGCCACTTACCAACCTGGTGCGCGACGAGATCGTCGAGGACGACTACATGCCGCGCCGCTATGTCGGCCACACGCCGTGTTTCCGCTCCGAGGCCGGCGCCTACGGCAAGGACACCCGGGGCATGATCCGCCAGCACCAGTTCGACAAGGTCGAGTTGGTGCATATCGTGCGGCCGTCCGAGTCGTTCGATGCACTGGAGGCCCTGACCGGTCATGCCGAAGCGATCCTGCAGAAGCTTGGCCTGGCGTACCGGGTGGTCACCCTGTGCACCGGGGACCTCGGTTTCTCGGCGATCAAGACTTACGACCTGGAAGTATGGCTGCCGGGGCAGGGCAGGTACCGCGAGATCTCGTCCTGCTCGAACATGGGTGATTTCCAGGCCCGTCGCATGCAGGCGCGCTGGCGCAACCCCGAGACCGGCAAGCCCGAACTGGTTCACACGCTTGAATGGCTCGGGCCTGGCCGTGGGCCGCACCCTGGTGGCGGTGATGGAGAACTATCAGCAAGCCGATGGCAGCATCAGGGTGCCGGAGCTATTAAAGCCTTATATGGGCGGGCTCGAGGTGATGGCGGCGGGTTGAACCATGGTTTGGATGGCATCCGCAAGCAGTCGAGTTCTGCGGGACGAGGTTGATGGCGGAAGCGAAGTGCAGGTTGCCGAGCGCCGACGCGGACAATCGGTCGACCTGCACCCTTGACGGTGTCGGCCTGAATCAGCCCGCGAACGGGTACACCCAGTTGAACCAGGTATAGGCTCGTATCCCGATCCGGCGCATGATGACAAAGCCGCTTTTGGGGTTGGTATAGATCGTGGCCCGACCCTGGGTCCCGATCGGAAACTTCGACTGATCCTCGCCGTCGAGCTGGATCGCAACTGCGAACTGCCCTTGCGGCACATCTGTCGGCACGTAAGAAAACTCTGGCAGCGTCCCGCTCGGAAGCAGCTGCCCGGCCCCGGTGCCCTGCCAGATCGCCTCGACTTTGCCGGTGAAGATCTGCCCCGGGTAGAGGTCGAGCGCCGCCTCCACCATCTGCCCGGGCTTTACGTACTTGAGATTTTCCTGGAAGAAGTGCGCCAGCAGATAGCGGTCGGCGTCGACGATGAATGAGGCGATGGCCCCGAAGCGCACCTCGCCGGCCACCATGCCGGGTCGCACCTGCAGGTTGATGACGTAGCCGTCCTCGGGCGCCACCATCAATGTGTTGTCAAGGTAATAGCGGGCCTGATCGAGTTTGGCCTGCACCGTCGCGACCGAGGTGTTGACGCCATTGATCTCAGAGGCATATTGCAACCGGGCGCGCTCCTCCTCGCCCTGCGCCGCTTTGAGGCCGGCCTCGTAGGTGTCCACCTGGTCGTTCCAGTATTCGATCTGGTCCTGACGGATGGCACCCTCCTTGGTGAGCTTTGCGTATATGTCCTGCTGGTGTTTCGCGTACTTCAGCTGGCTCTGGATCTTGAGCACCTTGTCGCCGTTGATATCGATATCCAGCTTGAGTATGCGCACGTCCTGCTTTGCCTTGGCGAGCGAGGCCTCGAGCAGGTCGACCTGGTACTGGTAGGGACGGCGGTCGAACTGGAACAGAGGCTGCCCCTTCTTGACTGGCACATTCGGCTCGACCAGCACCTCCGTGACGAGCGTCGGCTCCGTCAGCCGGGGTGTCAACTGGATCGTGTGCTGGACCATCACCGCCTCGGTGGAGTAGGGGGTCACGAAGCGCAGGCCGATCAAAAAAATGATCAGAAGATGAACGCCAAAGAACACGGAGACGACGCCCCACGTGATACTGAACTTCATCCATTTGAATTTGAAAAAAACCAGCCATACCAAAACGGCATAGCCGAACAGGAGGACGAAACCGAACAACATGCCTCAATCCTCGGGACGGTTGTTGGATGGTGTCGTGGTGCTGCCCGACGTGCTGGCGGCGGGCGGCTTGGGTTTTCCACCCAGACGAGCGATTTCCTCATCTATCACCTGGGCCTCCTCGCGTGGGAAGCGCCGGATATCGACGACGTCGGTCGGCTTGAAGGCCCAGATGAAGGCCTGGACCCAGGGATAGATCGTCGGCAGCAAACCGGCCCAGCCCAGCATCTTTACCGCTTCCGCCTCCGGATGTTTGCGGGCGATTGCGATCCGGCCGGGTAGCCCGGCGATAAAGACATAGAAAGCCAGAAAGGCCGCGGTGGCGGCCCCGGCCGTAGCGAACGTCACCCAGTCCCAGAAAGTCAGTTCGAATCCGAGCATGGTCATACCCCCCCTTGATCCTTGAAATCCAACCCCGATTCCTGCCTAATCCCGACGCGGGCAGGGAGTCGGGTGGGCGCTGTTGAACACCATCGTTCGGGCGATCAAGCCTGATCGGAGCGCCCCGGGCCATAATCGATTGGCGAAAACGATAGCACAGCCCATGCACACAGCGTTTGCGTAATGATGCCACCACTCACCACAAATCAAAAAGGGCCCCACAAAGGACCCTTTTTCGATTTGGCGGAGGGGCAGGGATTCGAACCCTGGGTGGGCTCTCACCCACGACGGTTTTCAAGACCGTTGCATTCAACCGCTCTGCCACCCCTCCGGTGCAAGCGCGGTGGCGAAGGATACCGGAATTTCCATATAAGACAACTGTCTTTAGGGCTTGAAGTTACCTTTGGACTGGCTCGCTTTGTAGGTTATCCTTGCGGAAACTTTCAGGCCGGGTACCGGTCTGACCTTGCAACACGAAAACGTCAAATGCCCAGGAGGCACATGCAATGAACCGATACGAGAATGTTATCGCTCACAGTGGCGGGCGGACTGAAACCAGCAACAAGGTCCTCAAGAACACCTACATGCTGCTTTCGGCCACCCTCGGCTTCAGTGCCGTAACCGCTATGATTTCGATGGCAATCGGCCTGCCGCCAATCGCGTACCTTGGTTCCGTGATCGTTGCCATGGTGCTCGGTATCTTCGTGCTGCCGCGCACCGCCAATTCATCGAAGGGAATCGGCGTCATCTTCCTGATCACCGGTCTGCTCGGCTTTGGCCTGGGCTCGGTGCTCAGCATGTATCTGGCGCTACCCAATGGCCCGCAGGTGATCGCCACGGCCTTTGCCGGCACTGGAATCATCTTCCTGGGCCTGTCCGGCTATGCCCTTACCTCGAAGCGTGACTTCAGCTTCATGGGTGGCTTCCTGTTCGCCGGCATGATGGTGGTGGTGCTCGCGATGATCGCCAATATCTTCCTGCAAATGCCGGCACTCTCGCTGGCCCTGTCGGGCGGCATCATCCTGATAATGAGCGGGTTCATCCTGTTCGACACCAGCCGCATTATCAGCGGTGGCGAGACCAACTACATCATGGCCACCTACGGTCTGTACCTGAGCATATTCAACATCTTCATCAACCTGTTGAGCATCCTCGGGATCATGGGGGGCGACGACTGATCACGTCGGTCCGGCCCAACAAACCCCGGCCTGGTGCCGGGGTTTTTGCTGTCTGACGCGGAGGGATATCTCAATGGAGTGGATGCAGATACTCGCATTGGTGGCGGGTGCGCTGATGCTGTTCGTGCTTTGGCCGGCGTACAAGCACTGGTCCGCCAACAGCCCCAAGGCCGAGAAGGGCGACTGGCAGGCGGTCTTGCTGCCCTTGGCCGCAGTGGTCGGGCTGGTCATGCTGCTGATTATGTCTGTAAGGTAGGCCGCAAAACCGGGGTCTCGGTAAAACCGGGGTCTGACCCCAGTTTCCACTGGCGGAAGCAAGTAAACCTCAAGAGAACGCACAGATGATCCTTGTTACCGGCGGCGCAGGCTTTATCGGCGCGAATTTTGTTCTGGACTGGCTGGCGGAGAACGACGAGCCGGTGCTGAACCTCGACAAGCTCACCTACGCCGGCAACCCGGAGAACCTGGCGAGCCTGCAGGGCGATGCGAGGCACATCTTCGTACAGGGCGACATCGGCGACCGTGCACTTCTGGCAAAGCTTCTGGCCGAACACAGGCCCCGCGCGATCATCAACTTTGCGGCCGAAAGCCACGTCGACCGTTCCATCCACGGCCCCGAGGATTTCATCCAGACCAACGTGGTCGGCACCTTCCACCTGCTGGAAGAGGTGCGTGCCCACTGCGGCGAACTTGCAACGGACGAGCAGGCGGCATTCCGCTTTCTGCATGTCTCCACCGACGAGGTCTACGGATCGCTCGGTGACGACGATGCCGCGTTCACCGAGCAGACGCCGTTCGCCCCCAACAGCCCCTACTCGGCGAGCAAGGCCTCCTCGGACCACCTGGTGCGGTCCTACCACCACACCTACGGCCTGCCGGTGCTGACCACCAACTGCTCCAACAACTACGGGCCCTACCAGTTCCCGGAAAAGCTCATACCGCTGGTGATCCTCAATGCGACCCGGGGAAAGGCGTTGCCGATCTATGGCGATGGCATGAACGTGCGCGACTGGCTGTACGTCTCGGATCACTGCGCCGCCATCCGCACCGTGCTCGACAAGGGCAGGGTGGGCGAGATCTACAATATCGGCGGCTGGAACGAGATGCCCAACCTGGACATCGTGCACACCCTGTGTCGCCTGCTCGACGAGATGCAGCCGAGCGCGGATGGGCCCTATGCGCGGCTGATCACCTACGTAAAAGACCGTCCCGGGCACGACCGCCGCTATGCGATCGATGCCGGCAAGATCGACCGCGAGCTGGGCTGGAAGCCGGCCGAGACCTTCGAAACCGGCATCCGCAAGACGGTCCGCTGGTATCTCGACAACATGGGCTGGGTGGAAAACATCGCCAGCGGCGAATACCGCAAGTGGCTGGATACCAATTACACGTCACGGAGCAGCTCATGAAGCGCAAGGGCATCATCCTGGCCGGCGGCTCGGGCACCCGGCTTTATCCGGCCACCCTGGCGGTATCCAAGCAGCTGCTGCCGATCTACGACAAGCCGATGATCTACCACCCGCTGACCACGCTGATGCTGGCCGGCATCCGCGAGATCCTCGTCATCTCCACCCCACAGGACACGCCACGTTTCGAGCAACTGCTCGGTGACGGCAGCCAATGGGGCCTCGAGCTCCGGTACGCGGTTCAGCCCAGCCCGGACGGTCTCGCCCAGGCGTTCATCATTGGCGCCGATTTTGTCGGCGACGACCCATCGGCCCTGGTGCTGGGCGACAATATCTTTTACGGCCACGACATGGCGCACGATCTGCGCGCCGCCACCGATCAGGCCAGCGGCGCGACAGTGTTCGCCTACCGGGTGCACGACCCGGAGCGCTACGGTGTGGTCGAGTTCGATGAGGAGGGCCGTGCAATCAGCCTCGAGGAAAAGCCCAGCACACCGAAGTCGAACTACGCGGTCACAGGCCTGTATTTCTACGATCCACGCGTGATCGACATCGCCCGCAACATGGCGCCCTCGGCACGCGGCGAGCTCGAGATCACCGACGTAAACCGGCAGTACATGGCGTGGGGGGAACTCAATGTCTCCATGATGGGGCGCGGCATGGCCTGGTTGGACACGGGTACCCACGAGTCGTTGCTCGAGGCCAGCCAGTTCATCGAGACCATCGAAAAACGCCAGGGCCTGAAGATCGCCTGCCCGGAAGAGATTGCCTACCGTCAGGGCTATATCAATGCCGAGCATGTCGAACGTCTGGCCGCACCATTGAAGAAAAACGCCTATGGCCAATATCTGCTGGCCATGCTCGAAGACAGGGTATTCTGATGAAGATCGTCCAGACCAATCTGCCCGGGGTGCTCCTGATCGAGCCGAAGGTGTTCGGTGATGCGCGCGGTTTCTTCATGGTGACCTGGAACCGCGAGACTTTCACGGGTCTCGGTATCGATGCGGATTTCGTGCAGGACAACCACTCGCGTTCCGCCAAGGGCGTGCTGCGCGGTCTGCACTACCAGATCCGGCAGCCGCAGGGAAAGCTGGTGCGAGTGAGCAGCGGTGCGGTATTCGACGTGGCCGTCGACATGCGCCGTTCATCCCCGCACTTCGGCCAGTGGACCGGGCACGAATTGTCTGCCGACAACCAGCGCATGATGTGGGTCCCGCCGGGATTCGCACACGGCTTCCTGGTCTTGTCGGAGTTTGCGGATTTTCTGTACAAGACCAGCGACCGCTATGCCCCGGAGCACGAGCGTTGC
This sequence comes from uncultured Gammaproteobacteria bacterium, assembly GCA_963753845.1. GTDB lineage: Bacteria > Pseudomonadota > Gammaproteobacteria > Chromatiales > Chromatiaceae > Thiosocius. The sequence continues at coordinate 302,197 of CAVWEI010000017.1, read as the reverse complement.
GTGCTCTGGAATGATCCCGCCATCGGCATCGACTGGCCGCTGGAGGGCGATCCCATCCTTTCGGACAAGGACACGGTCGGCGATCTGCTGCGCGATGCAGAGGCCTACCCATGACGACACGGCCGCGGATCCTGCTGACCGGTGCGAACGGCCAGGTCGGCTGGGAGCTTTGCCGCACCCTGGCATGCCTGGGCGAGGTGATCGCACTGGATGCTGCGGACATGGATCTCGGCGATGCCGGCGCCATCCGACGCGTTGTGCGCGAGCGGGCACCCGACATCATCGTCAATTCGGCTGCCTATACCGCGGTGGACAAAGCGGAGAGTGAGCCCGGGCTGGCGCACGCGATCAATGCGGTCGCTCCTGGCGTCCTGGCCGGCGAGGCGCAAAGGCTGGGCGCCATGCTGGTGCACTACTCGACCGACTATGTCTTCGACGGCAGTGGTGACAGGCCCTGGCAGGAGGAAGACAAGCCCGGCCCGCTCAATGTCTACGGGGCCAGCAAACTGGCCGGTGAAGAGGCGGTTCGGTCCGCCTGCGAGCGTCACCTGATCTTTCGTACCTCCTGGGTATACGGCGGACGTGGTGCCAACTTCCTGCTGACCATGCGTCGCCTGATGCGCCAGCGTCCCGAGCTGAAGATCGTCGCCGACCAGATCGGCGCGCCCACCTGGAGCCGCATGCTGGCTGAGGCCACCGCCCAGATCATCGCGCAGCAGACCCGGACCGCAGGCGGTGACGGGCATCAAACCCCGTGGGGCCTGTACCATATGAGCAACTCCGGAGAGACCTCCTGGCACGGTTTCGCCGAGGCGATCCAGGCACTCGATCCCCCGGATCAGCCTGCCAGCCTGCTGCCCATCCCGAGTAGCGAGTACCCGACTCCGGCCGTGCGTCCACTCAATTCACGCCTGGACAATGAAAGGCTGGCCGCGGTCTTCGGCTTACGCCTGCCGAACTGGCGGCATGCCCTGGCGCTGTGCCTGGCGTCCTAGCGCACAACCGCGAAGCGTATTGAGCCGACAGGAGTGGCGGCCTTAAAGGGAATTGCAGGATGCGTCTGGCGCCCGCGGACAGATGATCGGTTTATACTCACAAGATGGATCGCGACAAGGCCATTGAAACCCTGACCGGGCTCTTTACCACGGAGCTGTCGGTGATCTGCGCCTACCTGTTCGGCAGCGTGGCGCGGGGTGAACAGGGACTCGCGAGCGATGTGGATATCGCCGTTCTGTTCGACTCGCCACCACCGCGTACGCTGCTTGGCCCCGTATCCAGGTTACAGGACAAGATCGAAAAGGCCCTGTCTACCGGCATCGACCTGGTTGTTCTCAACCACGCCGGTCCCGATCTCGTACACCGTGTATTGCGTGACGGCATCCTGATTTGCGATCGGGATCCGGGCAGACGCGTGCTTTTCGAAGTGCAGTCGCGAAACGAATACTTCGATATTCAGCCGTATCTCGTCGAATATCGTAAGGGGCAGGCAGGTTGATCGATCACGCACTCATCGAGAAGAAGCTTGCTTTCATCGAAACCTGTGTGCGTGAATTGCGCGAGTTGGCGCAGTTGGAGCGTCTCGATACGGATGTACGTGAACAACGGTTCGTCCAGCACACACTTCAACTTGCGCTTCAGGCGGCCCTGGATATTGGTTCACATATCACATCAGGCCGGAGACTTGGTGAACCGGAAACAAATCGCGAGTTGTTCGGCCTTTTGGTTGGTGACGACTGGATTTCGCCGGAACTGTTACCGACCCTCCAGGCAATGGCGGGCTTGCGGAACATCCTTGTCCACGGTTATCAGCAGGTCGACAACGCCATCGTTCGGGATGTCGTGGAACATCATCTGAAAGATCTTCTGGGTTTCGTGTCGGACGTTCGCAACAGGCTGGATTTGTAGAGCCGCCAGATCTTGCTGCGATTCTGCGGAGGAACAGTTACGCCCCAAACGCTGCCTTTCCCACCCGACGGCAGAGACCAGCCGCCCTTCAAACGATTAAGTACGCGCAAAGCACAAAGGGTACAGGATCGGTTACAGTTGGCCGCTAACACTTCCACCCGTTGACTACACCCAAAACCCCCGATGCAGATCGAAAAGACCAAAAAGCAGCTCAAGGAAAATCCGAAAAAATGGCTGGTAACCGGTGTCGCCGGTTTCATCGGCAGCAACCTTCTGGATGAGCTGCTGCGGCTGGGCCAGACGGTGGTCGGCCTGGACAACTTCTCCACCGGCCACCGGCACAACATGGACCAGGTGCAGCAGTCCGTGACCGCCGAGGAGTGGCAGGGTTTCCAATTCATCGAGGGTGACATCCGCAGCCTGGACGACTGCCACGCGGCCTGTGAAGGTGTTGACTACGTCCTGCACCAGGCGGCACTGGGCTCGGTGCCACGTTCGCTGGATGACCCGATCACCACAAATGCGAACAATATCGACGGTTTTCTAAACATGCTGGTGGCTGCTCGCGAGGCCAGCGTCAAACGCTTCGTATATGCCGCCTCCAGTTCCACCTATGGCGACCACCCGGGACTGCCGAAGATGGAAGACAGGATTGGCAAGCCGCTGTCACCCTATGCGGTGACCAAGCTGGTCAACGAACAGTACGCCGAGGTGTTCGCGCGGGCCTACGATTTCAAGACCATCGGCCTGCGCTATTTCAATATCTTCGGTGCCCACCAGGACCCCGAAGGCGCCTATGCGGCGGTGGTTCCAAAGTGGACTGCAGCGATGATCAACAACGAACCCGTGTGGATCAACGGTGACGGCGAGACCAGCCGCGACTTCTGCTATATCGCCAATACGGTGCAGATCAACCTGCTGGCCGCCACCGCCCAACACCCGGATGCCGCCAACCAGGTCTACAACGTCGCCGTGGGCGACCGCACCACGCTGAATGAATTGTTCGAGGTGATCCGCTCGACCCTGGAACCACGCTTCCCGCACCTGAAGGGATTCAAGCCCAGCTACCGCGACTTCCGTGCCGGCGACGTGCGCCACTCGCTCGCCGATATCAGCAAGGCAAAGACGTTGCTCGGCTATGAGCCCACACACCGCATCGGCGAAGGTCTCGCCGAGGCGATGGATTGGTACGTGCGGGATCTCGCGGGTTGATCTGTCGGGGCAGGGCGCAATAGCAAAGCGTATTGTGCCGATACTCCCCTTATCACCACTCAATAGGCAGCAGCGGGCTCGCTGACGCGCAATGGAAGCGTCCGGGCCGGTGGGGTGCGGTTGCCGCTGTCTGAAAGCTCGGGACTTTGGATAGAGGGGGCCGCTTCGAGGCGTGCTAACATTTCGCCAATTGCTCCAAACCGTAACCTGCAATTTGAGGCCTTCTCTCATCTGCCGCCATGATACGAATCCTGATCGTCGATGATCATGACCTTTTCCGGGCCGGCGTAAGCAGCATCCTGCGTGGCCAGGAGGGGATGGTCGTGGTCGGCGAATGTGCCGACGGCGAGCAAGCGGTCAGGGCGGTGCGAGAAGGGGCGCCGGACCTGGTGCTGATGGATGTCAACATGCCCGGTATTGGCGGGATCGAGGCCACGCGCAAGATCACCCAGGTCGCCCCGCAGGTGAAAGTGATCGCGGTGACGGTGTTGAGCGATGACCCCTTTCCCAATCAGGTGCTGGATGCAGGCGCCCGTGGTTTCATCTCCAAGGGCAGCGGTTCCGAAGAAATGCTCGAGGCGATCCGGATGGTCATGCGCGGCCAGTACTACATCTCTGGTGATGTCGCGCAGAAGCTTAGCCTGGCCAATTTCCGCAAGCGTGGCGAGACCTCGCCGCTGGGCACGCTGTCGGCGCGCGAGATGCAGGTAATGATGATGATCACCCGGGGACAGAGCACCCAGGCCATCTCGGATGTCCTTTTTCTCAGTCCCAAGACCGTGTGCACCTACCGGCACCGCCTGTTCGAAAAACTCGATGTTTCGAACGATGTCGAACTGACCCACCTGGCCATCCGCCACGGCCTGCTCGAATATTCGCAATGACGATCCTGCCGTTCGATCCGGCGTGCAGGCGCTGCAGCCGCCTGGCGGATTTCCTCGTCCATGTGCGCTCGCAACACCCCGGCTATTTCTGCCGGCCTGTTCCCCCCTTCGGCGCAGCCGACCCCGGTCTGTTGATCGTCGGGCTGGCGCCGGGCATGCACGGTGCCAATGCGACGGGGCGGCCCTTTACCGGGGATCATGCCGGCATCCTCCTTTACCAGACCCTGCACAGGTATGGCTTCGCCAGCGCACCAGAGTCCCATGCGGCGGACGATGGCCTGCAGCTGATCGACTGCTGCATCACCAATGCGGTCAAGTGCCTGCCGCCGCAGAACAAGCCGGTCGGTGCCGAGATCAATAGATGCCGCGAATTTCTTTCGGCCGAGCTGGATGCCTTCCGGTCGGGCGGGGTCGTGCTGGCGCTGGGCTCGATCGCGCACAAGTCGGTGGTCGCAGCGTTCGGCCTGCGTCAGAAGGATGCGGTGTTCGGCCATGCCGCCGAGCATGCCATGCCACGTGGCATCACCCTGATTGATTCCTATCATTGCAGCCGCTACAACACCCAGACACGGCGCCTGACCACACCGATGTTCGAGCAGGTGTTTGCGCGTGCGCGCGAGTTGCTCGGGAAATAGGGGACAGACCACGTTTTTGATTCAAATCCAGTCGGTCCCTTGCCAACGAAAAACGTGGTCTGTCCCCGTTTATACGCTACGTTAAACTACCCGGGTGACTGATCCGGAATCCGCCTTCGACCACAAGCCTTTTCTGCGCAGCCTGACTGCGGGGCCGGGCGTGTACCGCATGCTCAATGCGGACAGCGAGGTGATGTACGTCGGCAAGGCCAAGAACCTGCGCCGGCGGGTCGGCAGCTATTTCACGCGCGCCAGCAACCGCCGGATCGCCAGCATGGTGGCGCAGATCCGTGACATCGAGATCACCGCCACGCACACCGAGTCCGAGGCGCTGCTGCTCGAAAACAATCTGATAAAAGAACACCGACCGCGTTACAACGTGCTGTTGCGCGACGACAAGAGCTACCCCTACCTGTTCCTGTCGGAGGAGGAATTCCCCCGACTGGCCTTTCACCGAGGTGCGCGCAAGATGAAGGGGCGTTATTTCGGGCCGTATCCCAGCTCCGGTTCGGTGCGCGAGACCCTGCAGCTGCTGCAGAAACTGTTCCCGGTGCGCCAGTGCGAGGACAGCTATTACCGCAACCGCTCGCGTCCCTGCCTGCAGTACCAGATCGAGCGCTGTACCGCGCCCTGTGTCGGCTTCGTCACGCCGGAGGCCTACGCCCAGGACGTGCGCGATACCGCACTGTTTCTCGACGGCAAGGCGCAGGACGTGGTCGATCGCTGGGTGGAAAAGATGGAGCAGGCCTCGGACCGGCTGGAGTTCGAAGAGGCCGCGCACCTGCGTGATCAGATCAGTGCGCTGCGCGCGGTGCAGGAAAAACAGTATGTCAGCGGCGAACGCGGCGACCTGGATATCGTCGCGGTGGCGAGCGAGGGCGGGGTGGCCTGCGTGCAGCTTTTCTACGTGCGCCATGGCCGCAACCTGGGCAACAAGAGCCTGTTCCCCCGCTCGGGTGACGGCGCCGAGCCGGGCGAAATCATCTCGGCCTTCATCGCGCAGTACTACCTGGGCAAGGCGGTGCCACAGCAGATCCTGGTCAGCGTGGAGCCGGACGACAAGGTGGTGCTCGAGGAATCGCTGAGCCTGCAGGCCGACCGCAAGGTCACCATCCAGTCGCGCCCGCGCGGCGAGCGTGCGCGCTGGCTCAAGATGGCGGTGGACAATGCGGCGCTGGCCCTGGCCTCGCGCCTGGCCAGTGCCGGCAGTGCGCGCATGCGCCTGACAGCCCTGCAGCAGGCCCTGGAACTGGCCAAGCCGCCACAACGCATGGAGTGCTTCGATATCAGCCACACCCAGGGCGACCAGACGGTGGCCTCCTGCGTGGTGTTCGTCGAGGGTGCGCCGGCCAAGGCTGACTATCGTCGTTTCAACATCCGCGGCGTCACCCCGGGGGACGACTATGCGGCCATGCGCCAGGCTCTGGAGCGGCGCTACAAACGTGTGCTGGCCGGCGAGGGCAGGCTGCCCGACATCCTGCTGATCGACGGCGGAACGGGCCAGTTGAACACTGCCGCGGGGATCATCGCCGAGCTCGGCGTGGAGGGCGTGCTGCTGCTGGGTGTGGCCAAGGGACCGGACCGGCGTCCCGGAATGGAACAGCTGTTCTTGTTGGGCCGCAAACAGCCTCTTATACTGCCCGCAGACTCGCAGGCGCTGCACCTGGTGCAGCAGATCCGCGACGAGGCGCACCGTTTCGCGATAACCGGACACCGCCAGCGCCGCGGCAAGGCGAAGACCCGATCGGTGCTGGAAGACATCAGCGGCATCGGTCCCAAGCGCCGTGCGCGGCTGCTCAAGCAGTTCGGTGGGCTGCAGGGGCTGTCGCGTGCGGGTATCGAAGACATCAGCACCGTTGAAGGCATCAGTGAGAAGTTGGCGCACGAGATCTACGCCGCGTTTCACGGCAACAAATGAACCCGATCTATAACATTCCCAATCTGCTCACCGTGCTGAGGATCCTGCTGATCCCGGTATTCCTGGTGCTGTTTTACTTGACCACGCCATGGGCGCGCGAGGCCGCGACCGCGGTGTTCATCCTGGCCGCAGTCACCGACTGGCTGGATGGCTACCTGGCGCGCCGCATGCACCTGGTTTCCGCGCTGGGGGCCTTTCTCGACCCGGTGGCCGACAAGCTGATGGTCGCCACCGCCCTGGTGCTGCTGGTGCAGTCCGACCCGCGTGTACTGATGGCGGTGGCGGCGGCGGTCATCATCGGCCGTGAGATCGCGATCTCGGCACTGCGCGAATGGATGGCCGAGATCGGCGACCGCACCAAGGTGGCGGTGTCCGAGATCGGCAAGTTCAAGACCGCGGCGCAGATGGCGGCGATCTCGCTGCTGATCTACCGCGACGACCTGTGGGGCATACCGATCTACATCGTGGGCCTGGTCCTGCTGTACATCGCGGTGGTGCTGACGCTGTGGTCCATGACCCTTTATCTGCGTGCCGCCTGGCCAAGTCTGCGCGGGGACGAAATCAGCCCGCGATTGCCGGAGGATTTATAGTCGGTGTGCTTGACACTCGCGGTCAGATCCATAAAATACGGCGCTCGTTCGGCGGGAATAGCTCAGTTGGTAGAGCACAACCTTGCCAAGGTTGGGGTCGCGAGTTCGAGTCTCGTTTCCCGCTCCAGATATCCCAGGAAACCCCGCACGTCAGCGGGGTTTCCTGTTTCAGGCGGTACCTCATGTACCGCTGAGTCGCTCAATGGCCGAGTGGCAGAGTGGTTATGCAGCGGATTGCAAATCCGTGTACCTCGGTTCGATTCCGGGCTCGGCCTCCAATAATTGCAAGGTGTTCAGGCTAAGCGTCTACTAACCTGAAATGTTGTGGCTACACCCTGGCTACACGCAACAAAGATTTGAGGGATTCTGGTGTTTGTCTAGCCGTCAGCCTCCATGGCCGCGCCCAACGCAAGCAGTCGTTCCTGCGATGCCGCGTCGATGTCGATGATTTTGAGTCCCGCCCAGTAGGTGTCCTTTTGGCTGGCCTCGGTGCGCCACAGCACCATGATACCGGCAGTGAATCGTCCACGCTGCCCATCGGGGCTGGTCGTAAGGCACTCCACCTGATACAAACTTTCGATCTCGACCGCAATGGACGTTATCAGCATCAGCCCGCCCGGCGACAGGTTCACGACCTCGCCCAGCTTTTTGCCAGTGACCTGGTCGTTCAATTCGGCGCGCCAGCCCTTGACCGCCAGGGCAATGCGATTGTGCTGCCTCTTGTCCATGTGGTGTCTCCTAGACCGGTGTCAGCGGCGTTGTTCCAGGCTGTTCAAGGCAGCCTCAAGAGTCGACTCGACATAGGACGTGCCGGTAGCGGGCAGAATGTGCGCGCTTTGCCTGTCGATCTGGTCCGCAAGCTTGCGCAGCGGTACCACCAACGCCTTGGTGCCCGTCTGATCAACGAACAGGAAGCGCTCGGTCTTTCGATTGAACCAGGAAAGCTTGACCACCTGGTCAGGTTCGTTCTTGCTGTGGAACACCAACCAGCTTCCTGGCGGCAGCTTTGGCAGGCGCTCGAGCAGGGCTTCGCCGCCGGCGCCGAGATCGACCTTGGCAGGTGGCTTGGGTGATGGCATGGGCGGGGTGGAGTCAACGATTTCAACCTCGTAGTCAGCCGAGAATAAATCGAATAGCTGCTTTGCTTTTGTCTCGTAGTTTGGGATCGCATCCCCGAGCCGTTGTTCGAGCTCCTCCCGCAAAGCGTCCAGGTCCGCATCGCCTGGCAGCAGGCCGCTGGCCAATCCATCGACGAACGTTCGCAAACGCTTGCCCAGATCCAGGGCGCTGCGCCAGTAGACAGTGTCGGTGTCTCCGTTGCTGCGCAGATACAAAAGGGTCAGGTAGTCGGTCCACGGGCCCGTCATGAATGCCCGGTAGCGTGCCGGAAGGCCGGGGGCCGCCAGAAACTTTTGCGTGGCCCGGCCAGCCTCCTCGCGTGCCTCTTCCAGCCGTGCCTTGCCTTTTTCGGTCTCCAGCGTGCGCGCTTCATGGGTCTGCTGGCGCTCGGAGCGCAGCCTGATTTCAGCCGACAGTTCCTTGTCGAGTGCCTGAAACAGCTGGGTCGAATGATCCCTGGACTTCAATATTGCATCGACCAGCTGCTGCAGCTTGGGATATATGCCGAGTGTGAGATCGCTCTCGTCCACCCAGCGCGAACCCGCCTCGATCATGTAGTCGAACAGGCGCCGCGCCGGATGCTCGCGGCGTGTCAGAAAGGCGCGATCCCGCACTGCCAACTTGAGGTAGGGCGTATGCAGATGGCTGAACAATGCCTTGACCGTGTTGCTCAGGCGCTCGTCATCGAGCATGGCCTCAAACAGCATCCCGACGATGTCGATGGTGTCATCGTCCAATTGACTGAGTCTATCGACGCCGACGATCGCCTTGATCTGATCGCGCTGGGCCGCCAGGACATCGCGCAGCTTTTGCAGCAGGGCCCTGGAGATCACCACCCGGCGTACCCCGGCCTCGAGCACACTGGTTTCTGGCATTGCTATGGCCTGCTGCACCTGCGGGCTGCCGATGATCGCCGCCAATTCCCAGGGCGACGCGGGGCTTACCGGGTCAGGCCGCAACGGCGTGCCACCTTCGGCAGCATGGCGCTGGCGGCGCGCCGTGAGCAGTTCCCTTATCCGGCCCAGCATCTGGTCTCCCAAATCACTGCCACCGTTGCCGTTTTGCGCGTCGGCCCCGGATTGAACGCTGCCAAACTGCCCCTGCTCTTCAATCCCTGACACACTGCCACCGCCATGGCCACGATATTCGGGCAGACCCTTCACTGATCCCCGGCGCGCGCCATCATCCCCGCGTGCGGTGGCAACATACCCTGATCGCCGGCTACCGCCGAACCCGCTTTGCGCTGGATCAGCGGTCGGCGAAAGCCCGCTGCCCACATGGTCCCTGTATCCCGGTGCGCCTACGGAATTGGCGTGGTTGCCGCCGTAGCGAGGCGGCTGCACAAACGGTTCGGTAGCGATTTTCGATCGGCCGTCGTCCTGCGGTGTAGGAGTGGGCTGAATTTTCAACGCGTATTTGAGATTCGGCAGAATGCCTTCTTCGCGCAGCGCCTCGTTCAATTCCTCATGCCAGGGTCGCGATTCTTGGATCACCTCACGCTCGAACAAGGTATATAAAGCCAGCAGCACCTGGCGCTCCACGTTGAGTATCTCGGTGGCACGCTCAAACACCCCAGCAAGCTGGTGGGGTCCGGCAGGCAGTTCCTCATGGCGCACGGCAGGACCACCCGAGACCACACCGAGGCGTTGCGACAAGCCGAAATAGAGTTCCTGGTGCCGCTTTATCGCCTGATCAGAGATGGTTTCCAGCGCCAGGCTGAGCTCGAAAGTGTCTTTGCTCACGAGGCTCAAAACGTCTGCGCCTGGCTGGGCAACCCGCTGGTCGGGACGCATGAACTGGAAGATTTCGCGCAACAGCGTGTCGTGGAAAAGCGATTCGAGCTGCGCCTGCTTCAACCGCAGTTCACGCTGCCCCTCGAAAAACTTCGCCTGTAGCGCGTTGTTTTCGGCCTTGTCGGCATACTCGAGCAATACCTGGTCGGCAGACGCGAACAACCGCTCCAGCAGGACCGCGGCAGCGGGTACGCTGCGATCTCGCCAGGTCAGCAGCAGATTCTTGATAACTTCCTTTTTCACGAATTGTTTTAAATCAGGTTTGCTGTACGCAATGGAAAATGACCTGTTTCGTTACCATCGTCCAGTGCTTTGACCGGTTTAACGGCAGTATTGCCGCGAGGAAAAACGGGGACAGACCACGGTTTCGGTCACTCACCGCATCAGCAAATGGCAGTACGCAGCGCCGCTTGACCGTCCGGCACGACACCGCGATACACAACAAAGGCCGCCGCTGATACCCTCTGCCGGAGTGCACCTTAAATCGATCAAGGATGATCACCATGCCCCGTCGCCCACGCATCGCCGTTGCCGGCGTGCCCCTGCATATCATTCAGCGCGGCAACAACCGTCAGGCCTGTTTCTTCAGTGCCGATGACCACCGGCTCTACCTCGAATGGCTCGCGCAGTATGCGCAGGACAGCGGATGCGCGATCCACGCCTATGTGCTGATGACCAACCATGTCCACCTGCTGCTGACCCCGGCCGATGCCGACAGCGCCGGCCGGCTCATGAAGCGGCTGGGGCAGCGCTACGTGCAGTACGTCAACCGCAGCTACCGACGCAGCGGGACCCTGTGGGAGGGACGGTACCGCTCCTGCATCGCCCAGGACGAGGGCTACGTGCTGGCCTGCTACCGGTACATCGAAATGAACCCCGTGCGTGCAGGGATGGTGGAGCACCCGGCAGAGTATCCGTGGTCCAGCTACGCCTCCAATGCCCAGGGTGGTGGCCCGCTATGGCTGGCGCCGCATCCTCAATATCTCGCATTGGCATCCGACGAACCCGGCCGCCGCGCGGCATACCGACAGCTGTTTCGGAATCAGCTGGATCCCGGATTGATCGACCAGATCCGGCAGGCGACGAACGGCAACTTTGCGCTTGGCAATGACCGTTTCAAGGAGCAGATCACCACCGCGCTGGGTCGGCGTGTACGCCCCGGTCGTGCCGGCAGACCGAGAAGGCGGCCGCAGGATGCAGCGGATGAGCCGACGTAAAACGTGGTCTGTCCCCGTTTTCCGCGTCGTCGCGTCGTGACCCCCGTGCCCGTAACTGACAGTTCTCTTTTACAGCCGCCATGAGTCGATACAATCCATATAAATCAATATCTTGGAGTCATTCTGTCACGAACGACGAGATCTTGTCGCGACAAACGGGTATTTTCGGCAACGCCGGTGTCTGCCTTTGGCAGGCCCGGGGAAGATCCACGCTAGCTATTGATTTAATTGGAAAATATTCCCAAGTGGACCAACCGCCAGGAACAGGGATCCTGATTGACGCGCGTCGGAGGCGTGCGGCGCATGTGCGAACGACAGGAAATTTTACAATTGGCAGATATTTGCGGCTCGGGTGGTGATTGTCACCGCGCAGATTCGGGGTCTGACCCCGTTTTCCCGCTTTTCATTGGCTGATCCGGTGGGGTCTGCCCCCGACGGGCGATGTTTGGCACGAAAGGTGCTTGGTTAAGGGCGAACAAATCCGCTCGGGAATGCGGCGGAATAACTAAATAATTAGCCGGGAAACACACAAAATGAATATTCGCAATTTCAAACGGGGTCTGACCCCAATTTTCGCTGATCGCTATCGCTGCTTCTGGTCCGCTAGCAACGCGTATGCCGACGACTTGCTACACAATGCGCACGTCGGCGGTTCTGGAACGCCACACTGTTCAGTTCGACGAGCTACCGACATCGAGCTGGATATTAACGTGACAAGTCACGTCGACTCAGCACGAACGCCGACCAGGTAAGCTCACGAGTACTGTCGAGCTCGGTATAACCGATAACGGTCGGCTGTACCGGATCGCTCGATCTGGCAACGCGCTATCGACAACCAGTACGCGATCCGCGACTCTGGACGCTTGACTATATGCGAGTCATCCCAGCAGTCATGACGCCTACGGGCATAGCGATTCGGGAATGCTGACTCAGTAACGGACATGGGCTGCAACTGCGAACGTACCTGCGAACGACTACGATCGCGGCATCGACTACAGTGGCATTATCGACGTCGGTCTTGGTGGAGCTTCACGACACTTGGCGTAGCGGCGCATTCGGCGATCTCTTCACGGCATACTCGGACTGATTGACTCGACGACTGCGGCGCAGTGACGTGATTGCGTGGTCAGCACACGAGCCGGCATGCCTGACTGGCACGCGAGCTGCATTTCAGACCGATGCGGTACTAGCCCTGGCCCCGGCCCCGGCCCGACCCCAGTGTGCCAGTCCCCGCCCCGCTGGCCCTCTTCGGCCTCGGCGGCCTGATGCTCGGCTGGAGCATGAAGCGCAAGTCACGCGCCTGATCCCCGTCGACATTGACTGATAGCAAACGGCACCTTCGGGTGCCGTTTGCTTTTCATCCAAACAGACCGAATAGCGCGGGAGCCAGGACAAGGCCCCAACGCACGCATAACCGCTGCCATCCAGCCCTACATCCCTCAACGGCAGTAACCTAAATCCTGACCGCCGGAACCCGGTCACACTTTGCCCCGGTCAACCCCCAAACCCCCTCAACATTTCGGCACCGCCGCCGCTCACAACGGCAGCCCGGCGGGGCGCTCGCTGTCCCGCCCGTAGCACCAGCCAGCAACGATATTGGGGTAGACCATGCACCGACACCTTCCGCCCGTCCTGATTGCCACCGTCCTGTCCGCCGCGATCGGCACCGCCGTGGCACAACCGCCCGACCACGCCGTCGGCCAGCCACCGATGTTCGGCAAGGGGCATCCCTTCGACACCGGGGACCTGCCGCCCGGGCGCACCCGGGACAGGCTCGATGCGCTGCCCGTGCCGGCACGCGAGCGGGCGCTGGACTGGCTGCACCGTTTCGACTTCCCGGAGGCCGACCTGGATGCGCTGCAGATCGACGACGAGGGTGGCGTCTTCTACGCGGACCCGGTCCCGCCGGCCCCCGCGTCCGGCGAGGAGGAGGGGCCGGGTACCGATGCCCCCGCGACCGAGCCGGCCGCCAACGCCGCCGACAATGCATTCACCCTGCACAGCCGCATCGACGCAGCCAACGTGGTCTACCTCGACTTCGACGGGCACGTGATCAGCGGCACCGCCTGGAACAGCTCGACCGATCCGCTTTATGCCAAACCCTTCGACCTCGACGGCGACCCCTCGACCTTCAGCGCCGCCGAGCGCGCCGCGATCGCCGAGATCTGGCACCGCGTCGCCGAGGACTTCGCACCCTTCGACATCGACGTGACCACCGAGGAGCCGGTCGTCTTCGACGGCTACACCGGGCGGGTGCTGATCACCTCCAGGACCGATGCCTACGGCACGGCGATGCCCTATCAAACCGCCGGCGGCGTGGCCTATATCGGGGTCTGGGGGCGCAGCGACTACCCGACCCGGTATTCGCCGGCCCTGGTCTATTACGACAATCTGTCCAGGGGCACGACCTACATCGCCGAGGCCAGCGCCCACGAGTTCGGCCACAACCTCGGCCTCTCGCACGACGGCAATGGCAGCACCACGTATTACGCCGGCCACGGCAGCGGTTACACGTCCTGGGCGCCCATCATGGGCAACAGCTACTACAACAACGTCACCCAGTGGAGCAAAGGCGAGTACTCGGGTGCCAACAACACCCAGGACGATCTCGCGGTCATTGCGTCGGGCCTCGACTGGGCCGGAGACGACCACGGCGATGGCCTGGGCAGCGCGACACCGCTGGCCGTCAATACCGACGGCCAGGTGCTGGTGAGCAACCCGGAACTCGACCCGAACAACATATTCCCCGAGAACAAGGGCGTGATCGACGACGTCCAGGACTCGGACGTGTTCTGGTTCAGTGCCGGCAGCGGACAGGTGAACCTGACCGTGAACCCGGCCTGGGACGCCTTCTACCGGACCGGCAAGCGCGGCGCGAACCTGGACGTCCAGGTGCGCCTGCTCGACGCGAATGGCCAGACCGTTGCGACCTCGGATCCGACCTCGGACACCTATTCGACCGTTTCAGCCAATGTGCCGGCGGGCGTTTACTACGTCGAGGTGAGCGGCGTGGGCAACGGCAACTACTCCGCGTACGCGAGCCAGGGACAGTACTTCATCGCAGGCAGCATACCGCCCGGCGGCGAAGTGATCGAAGTGCCGCCGCAGGCAGGGTTCAATTTCGGCTGCATGGACCTCGGCTGCAGCTTCAGCGACGCCTCGAGTGACAGCGACGGCGGCATCATCGCCTGGGCCTGGGACTTCGGGGACGGCAGCGGCTCGACCGCGCGGAACCCCAGCCACAGCTATGCCGCCGGTGGCAGCTACAGCGTGACCCTGACGGTCACCGACGACAGCGGCCTGACCGACACGGTGAGCCAGAACAGTGACCGCCAGCGCGCCCAATACCGCACCCACGGCCGGCTTCGGATTCTCCTGCACCGACCTGGGCTGCAGCTTCAGCGACAGCTCCAGTGACAGCGACGGCACGGTGGTCGGCTGGGCCTGGGACTTCGGCGACGGGGTCGGCGCGAGCACGCGCAGCCCGGCTCACAGCTATGCCGCCGCGGGCACCTACGCGGTCACGCTGACCGTGACCGACGACGACGGCGCCAGCGCCAGCACCACGCGCAGCGTGACCGTGACCGCGCCACCGGCCGACACAGAGGCGCCGGTGATTACCGGGTTCAGCCCGGCCGATGGCAGCGTCGTCAGTGGCAGCGTGACACTCTCGGCGCAGGCCGACGACAACCGCGGCGTCGTTCGACTGGATGTCTATACCGATGGTCAACTGCGTTGCACCGGGACATCCAGCGCCTCCTGCAACTGGAACCTGCGGAAGGTCAGCACCGGCGGCCACACGGTCCGCTTCGAGGCCTTCGATGCGGCCGGCAATAAAGCCAGCCAATCGATCACGGTCGACGTCACCGGCAAAATACAAAGGGTGGCGGCAATTCCGTACCACCACGAAGGGCAACGGGCGGAAGAAATAGCAGGGAGACGCGGGACCGGCGATAAAAGGGTGTCGCGCATGGATGGCGCGACCCCGGCGTTGCCGGTGGGCCTGATCCCGACAAGCTGAAACATTCGTAGGTCAGGCTGCGCCTGACGGATGATCGGCCGGCACAGCCGGCCCTACGATACCTGCAGTCCCAGATCGCACGTAAACGGGGTCAGACCCTGATCACGCCATCGCCGACTCAGAAGCGATGCGCCCCTGGCCTCCTGGCTACGCGGCAGTTGCAAGCAGCGCCCGCACCTTTTTTCAAGGGGTTCGCTTCGGCGTTTTGACTGACTTCACGTTTCGGGTCATCCCCCGGCGGGCATGGCTAAATCTTCTGGGAAGATGGCCGCCATACGTGGGTGACCGAAGGGTCCGTCTGTGGGGCCCGTGCAGGTCACCGGGCTGCGCCGGGCTCTTCGCGCTTCCAGCCGAATGTCCTTGGTTCCGGGGTTTCGGACCTGCATAACTGAAAAAAATCGCCCAATGGGGGAGCAGATGATTCGCCGATTTTTGGCCGTGGCGCTCGTTGCCGCAACCTTCGTAACCGGCACGGGCCTCGTGGCCGCGCCCGGAAACAACCGAGGCAACGGCAAGCCGGAGATGTTCGGCAAAGGCCACCCATTCACGATCGGTGATCTGCCGCGCGGTCGCATGCGCGAGAGGATCGAGTCGCTGCCCTGGACCAAGCGTCAGCACACCATGGAGTGGCTGCACCGGTTCGATTTCCCGCAGAAAGACCTTGAGGAAATGGAGGTCGACGAAGAGGGCGCGTTGCTCTACGTCGACCCGGCGCCCGTGCTTTGCGAAGACCTGCCGTGCGAGGAGGAGGGCCTGCCGGTCGACGGAGCATTGGCTCCGGCAGCCGACCCAGCGGACCCGTCCGCGGCGGCTTCTTCGGCGGACGACGCCTTTGTGCTGCACAGTCGTCCCAGTGCCCAGAATGTCGTCTTCCTGGACTTCGACGGCCACAGCTTCTCCGGCACGGCCTGGGGAAGCGGCACCTATTATGCCGAGGCGTTCGATCTGGACGGCAATCCCGCCAATTTCAGCGCGGCCGAACGCGCCGCGATCGCCGAGATCTGGCACCGTGTCGCCGAGGACTTCGCACCCTTCGACATCGACGTGACCACGGAGGAACCGGCAAACTTCGGCCCCTATGCGGGGCGCGTGCTGATCACTTCCAAGCGTCAGACCAACGGGCAGCCGATGCCCTACGACACCGCGGGGGGTGTCGCCTACATCGGTGTATGGGGGCGCTCCGATTACGCCAGCCGTTACTCCCCGGCCCTCGTGTACTACGACAATCTGGCGAAGAACGCGACCTATATCGCAGAGGCCAGCGCACACGAGTTCGGTCACAACCTGGGCCTGTCCCATGACGGCACCAGCAGCGTCACCTACTACGCCGGTCACGGCAGCGGAGCGACCTCGTGGGCGCCCATCATGGGCAACAGCTACAGCCGGAATGTGACCCAATGGAGCAAGGGCGAATACGCCGGCGCCAACAACACACAGGACGACATTGCCGTCATCACCAACGCGCTGTTCCTGGCCCAGGACGATCACGGCGACACGCCGGCGACGGCCACCGCGCTGTCGATCAACGGCAGCGGTGAAATTCTGGTTAGCGACCCGGAAGTGGACCCGCACAACCTGTATCCGGACAACAAGGGAGTCATCGACTCGGCCGGCGACTGGGACTACTTCGCGTTCTACGCCTCCCCCGGAACCGCAGACATCCGTGTCAACCCCTCCTGGCAGGCCTTCTATCGCGACAGCCGGCGCGGCGCCAACCTCGACATCCGCGCGGTGCTGCTCGACGCCGGCGGAAACATCGTGGCCGAGTCGGACCCGGGCACAGACACCTATGCGGGTATCTCCGCGGCCGTCGCGGAGGGGTACTACTACCTGGCGGTCACCGGCGTCGGCAACGGCAACTACTCGACGTACGCGAGCCAGGGGCAGTACTTCATCTCCGGCACCGTCGCGTCCGATCCCAACACGCCGCCGACGGCAGACTTCGGCTCGGCCTGCCAGGGGCTTACCTGCTCGTTCGTCGACAGTTCCAGCGACACGGACGGCAGTGTTGTGGGCTGGTCCTGGGGTTTCGGTGACGGGTCGAGTGCCACGACGCAGAGCCCGAGCACAGCTATGCGGCGGCGGGCACCTACACCGTGACGCTGACGGTCACCGACAACGACGGCGCAACGGCCACCACGTCGCAGACGGTGACCGTCACCGGTGGCAGCGGCGGTGGTGGTGACGAAGACCAGACCGACACGGTCTGGGTCGAGGACAGTACACCCGTCGGAGCCAGCCTCAGTGGCACCTGGAACTGGGTATCGAGCGGTCCCGCGCCTTACTCCGGGGCCAAGGCGCACCAGTCCATCCTTGCCGCCCGCGTGCATCAACATTACTTTTTGGGCGCGTCCGAGCGCATGAGCGTGAGTGCCGGCGATACCCTGTTCACCTACGTCTACATCGACCCGGCCAGCCCACCGCGCGAAATCATGCTGCAGTGGAACGATGGCGACTGGAACCAGCGCGCCTACTGGGGTGAGAACCTGATCAACTGGGGCACTGACGGTACGGTCAGCCGCCGGTATATGGGTGCGTTGCCGGCCGCCGGCCAATGGGTCCGGCTTGAGATACCTGCCAGCGCCGTCGGCCTCGAGGGGCGGAGCGTCAATGGCATGGCATTCACCCTTTATGACGGCCGTGCCACCTGGGATCGGGCCGGGGTGAGCGGCGCGAGCGTGCAGCCGAATAGTCCACCCGCAGCGGCTTTCAATGCAAGCTGCGACGCGCTTAGCTGCAGCTTTGCCGACAACTCCAGCGACACTGACGGCAGTGTCGTGGGCTGGTCCTGGGATTTTGGCGATGGCACGAGTGCCACAAGCGCGAACCCGAGCCATGGCTATGCCAGCAGCTGGCAGCTACACGGTGAGACTAACCGTCACCGACAACGAGGGGGCAACGGCCGCCACGTCACAGATCGGTTACCGTGACCGGTGGCAGCGGCGGTGGTGGTGACGGAGACCAGACCGACACGGTCTGGGTCGAGGACAGTACACCCGTCGGAGCCAGCCTCAGTGGCACCTGGAACTGGGTATCGAGCGGTCCCGCGCCTTACTCCGGGGCCAAGGCGCACCAGTCCATCCTTGCCGCCCGCGTGCATCAACATTACTTTTTGGGCGCGTCCGAGCGCATGAGCGTGAGTGCCGGCGATACCCTGTTCACCTACGTCTACATCGACCCGGCCAGCCCACCGCGCGAAATCATGCTGCAGTGGAACGATGGCGACTGGAACCAGCGCGCCTACTGGGGTGAGAACCTGATCAACTGGGGCACTGACGGTACGGTCAGCCGCCGGTATATGGGTGCGTTGCCGGCCGCCGGCCAATGGGTCCGGCTTGAGATACCTGCCAGCGCCGTCGGCCTCGAGGGGCGGAGCGTCAATGGCATGGCATTCACCCTTTATGACGGCCGTGCCACCTGGGATCGGGCCGGGGTGAGCGGCGCGAGCGTGCAGCCGAATAGTCCACCCGCAGCGGCTTTCAATGCAAGCTGCGACGCGCTTAGCTGCAGCTTTGCCGACAACTCCAGCGACACTGACGGCAGTGTCGTGGGCTGGTCCTGGGATTTTGGCGATGGCACGAGTGCCACAAGCGCGAACCCGAGCCATGGCTATGCCAGCAGTGGCAGCTATACGGTGAGACTAACCGTCACCGACAACG
Source organism: uncultured Gammaproteobacteria bacterium (assembly GCA_963753845.1). GTDB lineage: Bacteria > Pseudomonadota > Gammaproteobacteria > Chromatiales > Chromatiaceae > Thiosocius. Next base: position 283,244 of record CAVWEI010000017.1, on the reverse strand, counting down.
AGGGGGCAACGGCCACCACGTCACAATCGGTTACCGTGACCGGTGGCAGCGGCGGTGGTGGTGACGAAGACCAGACCGACACGGTCTGGGTCGAGGACAGTACACCCGTCGGAGCCAGCCTCAGTGGCACCTGGAACTGGGTATCGAGCGGTCCCGCGCCTTACTCCGGGGCCAAGGCGCACCAGTCCATCCTTGCCGCCCGCGTGCATCAACATTACTTTTTGGGCGCGTCCGAGCGCATGAGCGTGAGTGCCGGCGATACCCTGTTCACCTACGTCTACATCGACCCGGCCAGCCCACCGCGCGAAATCATGCTGCAGTGGAACGATGGCGACTGGAACCAGCGCGCCTACTGGGGTGAGAACCTGATCAACTGGGGCACTGACGGTACGGTCAGCCGCCGGTATATGGGTGCGTTGCCGGCCGCCGGCCAATGGGTCCGGCTTGAGATACCTGCCAGCGCCCTCGGTCTCGAGGGGCGGAGTGTCAACGGCATGGCATTCACCCTCTATGACGGCCGTGTCACCTGGGACAACGCTGGCTTATCCAAGTAACAGATGATCAGGTCAACGCGACTTAACAAAACAACGCGCAATCGCGTTTTGACCCGAATGAAATTGGGGACGCACCTGAATGTCACTAGGTAAGTATCCCCCGGGCAAAATCGGGGATGCCTTTGCGATTAACCTGCTTCCATGCATATCAGCCGCATGGTGAACGAACGAGCCTGACGCAGAATTGCGGTCGAAAAAATCAGGAGCGGGATGGGGCAGCGTCCGGTCGCATTGTGACGAGGCAGCCTGAGGTCGATCTGATCGACCGGCTGTCCGGTATCCGCAGGCGGCTCTTGCGAAACTGGAACCGATGCGAGGACCGGAGGCTGCGCGATACCATTCGCGACGCGGAAGAGCAGATCTACCGCGCGCTGCAGTTGCCCGGGAACGGGTAAGGGGCCGGGAAGGGCGGATCAAAGCGTAGTCTGTCCTCGATTTGCGGTGCTGTGTGGGACCAGACGGCAACTTCTCGGGCCAGCCGGCGCCGGCGCGACGGTGCTCGGCGGCAGTTTCGATGTGATACCTGCGGCTACCATACCCGCCGCCTCGCCGGGCGAAAAATAGCGGATAGGGGACAGGCCGAGTATGAATCGGCTGCCCGTTAGTCTTTACAGGGACGGGGCTCGATAATGGCGCCGGGTTTTTGGATGCGCTGCATGCTCAGAGCAGAGCTGGCCCCGCCTGTACTGGCTTTCGGCTATTAGCTAAGATTGCGCAAGGTTGCTTTTCGTTAGGCCAACCGGTTTTTCGCTATCCACTGAAGAGGGCCGTTCAATGCCAAGTCGTCTTGTCTTGCTCATCATGTCCGTTCCAGTCCTGCTCACCGGATGCGCCTCCGGTCCGCCATTCATCGATACCATGCAGCCAACTGCAATCGACATGGCGGTGCGTCGCGGTGCTTTCGAGATGAACTGTCCTGATGCGAAGGGCGAACTGCTGTCGAGCGAAAACGTGCAACCTCTGTCGATCCGATGGGGTTACGAGCGGGCCGAATACACCGTGGGTGTCAGCGGTTGTGGCAAGCGCTCGACCTATGTGGTGATCTGCCCGGACAATGGCAGCAGGTCCTGTTTCGCCGGTGCATCGCGCTCAGGAATTCAGTAGACGGGTTCCGATCGCACTGTCGACGTGTTGCAGATTTTTGTCCGGGTCTGCGGGTCTGGCGGCGAAACGATTGGCGGGATCGGCGAAGTCGCAGGTTGTTTTCGAGCTAGCCTGTTGCCATGCTTTCCCATCGCATGGTGAACGAATGAATCCGGCGCAGCATCGGGATCGGACCAGTCAAGGACAGGACGGGCCAGGGTCGGGCCGCCACTTGATGCGGCAGCCTGAGGTCGATCTGATCGACGGGCTGTCCGGCATTCGCAGGCGGCTTTTGCGAAATTGGAACCGGTGTGATGACCAGAGGCTGCGCGATACCATTCGCGACGCGGAAGAGCAGATCTACCGCGCGCTGCAGTTGACTCAGGAACGGGTAAGGGGCCGGGGAGGGCGGATCAAAGCGTGGTCTGTCCCCGATTTGGGAATTCGCTCAGGGGGCCGGTGGCAGGGCGATCCCGGCGAAGGGCGAGGGTGTGCCCGGCGGCACCTTGGGGTCGCCGCCCGATTCGGGATAACCGTCGCTCAGGGTCTGCATGAAGGCCACCAGCGCAAGTTCTTCCTCTTCCGACAGCCCGAGCTTGCCGAGTTCTTCCGTGTTCATGTTCTGTGCGATCTCGGGCGCCGGCCAGCATTCGCGTCCGAACCCCGGATCATTGGTGTCGGTACACACCCTGGGCTTGTCGTCACGCGTATTGTAGAAGTGCACCACGTCCTTGAGCGTGGCAAGCACCCCGTTATGCATGTAAGGGGCGGTGAGCGCGATGTTGCGCAGCCCCATGACCTTGTGTTTGCCCAGTTCCTCACCCTTTGGATCCAGCTTGGCGATCTCGGGGCGGCCGCCTAGCCCGGGATCGGGCTCCGGGTCGCCGGGAATATTGACGTTGCGCGGCATGCCCAGGTTGTCATAGCTGAAGTCGGTGAACACCGATGGCAGAATCCCCCCACCGGGCGCCTTGCCCGGCTCGGTGGGGTGGCAGGCCGAACATTTCGACCTGTCGTCGTTGAACAGTTCCAGGCCGAGACTTTCCTGTTCGGTGAATTCGGTTATGCCGGCCATGACGAAATCGAACTTCGAGGTGAAGGGGCTGAATAGGCGGCTCTTTTCGAACTCGCCGATAGCCCGGGCCATGTGCTCATAGGCCTCCTGGACGCCTGGTGGCGGGAGCTGCTCGTCCGTGGCTTCCTCTCGGCCTTCGATGGCATCGAGATCGATCCGATAAAGCTCGCGGAACTGCTGCACGTACACGGGGTTTTCCTTGAGCCGGGTGACGACCGCCCACCGGCTGGGCATCGCCATCTCCAACGGGTTCAGCGGAGGCCCCATGGCCTGTTCGGCCAGGGTAGCGGCGCGGCCGTTCCAGAACTGGCCTCCGATAAAGAGGCCTTCCCCTGCGTCCCAGTGGAAATGTGGGCTGAATCGGGCATATGCCGCGCTGGGTGTATTCAACTTGCCAATGGCCCCAGGGATCGAGCCCTTGGAGACAGCGGAACCTTCACGCACATTGTCCGGGTCGACGAATCCCGGCGCCGAAAAGGGCGTGGATTGCCCCTGCGGCGTTACCGGCTGGATGGCATGACAGCTGTTGCAGGACTGGTTGCGATGCAGTGACAGGTTGGTGTCCATGTACAGCATCTGTCCCAGTTGTTGCTCGGGATCGAGTGTTTCGGCACCCAGCGGGCCGCCGCCGGCCGATGCAGCGAGCAGGGCGCCGGCAATCAGGGTCAGTCGCATAACCATCTCCGTTTGTTCGTTCGCAATGCTTCCTGGCTCTATGAAAAACCAATCGGCTGGGACATGCAATGACGTTTGCCCAGGGCGCGTTTTGGCATCCCGGGCAACCCAATGAGGACCAAATTCGACAATTGCCGCTTACAATGTAAGAGGATCAAGCAGAAAGAGGTCATGCGACCGATGGAACCGCTAGCTGTCGTCGAGAATTATCTGGAGGCCTTCCGCAGGCGCGATTTCGAGGCGGCACGGGCTTGTCTGGCCGACCGGGGATTCGAGTACATCAGCCCGATCGCCTCGTTCGACGACGCCGATGTGTTCATTTCCGGCATGGATGGCGTCGGGGCCATCCTGCATCGCCTGGAAACCCGGCTGCGTTTCGTGGAGGGAAACGACGTCTGTCACGTTCTCGACATCACGGTCAGCATGGATGGCTACCAGACGTCGAGACTGGTGCAACTGGCGCGGGTGAAAGGTGACAGGATCGTGCGGCTCGAGGCCATATTCGACGCCAGCGATTTTCACCGCATGATCGGTGACCCGAGCCTGGGTTGAGACACCGGTATTGCCTTCGACCGCAGTCAGCCGGGCGGGGCGGCAGGTTTCGGCTCGCCGGATGAGGTGCCGGCTGCATCCCCCGCGGGCGATGCAGCTCGTTGGGGTCTTGCTCTGATCAGGATGCCGAGCCTGGGGTGATCGACGTAGTGCAGCTCGTCACTGCGCATGCGCCGATGCAGTTTGATGCGATAGGGCTGCCCGGTATTGCTGTCGATGAGTACCAGGTCGGTATCGAGGTGCAGATAGCGTCCCCGGGTGACCCTGATCAGGCCACTGAGCCGACCGTCGCCCATCCAGTACCAGGTGTCGCTGTTGCGGCCACCGGGCTTCTGGCGCCAGGCGAGGTGATCGTGAATGATCATGCCCTTCTTCTTAAGACTGTAGGCCATCGGCCCGAGCGACTTGCCGGCCACGGCGCGGTCTTCCAGCCGACCCAGGGCCGCGCCGCGATCCGGCATCCCCGGGTCGGCCGGCCAGAATTCACCGCCACCGCCGCCGGGCCGCTCAAACACCACGATCTCGATATCGTAGACATTACCGTCGGCAGCCAGGGGGCCGGCGGCCAGCAGGCCCAGCAGCAGGAGGCCGAATAGCGGGTATCGGGTGCGCTTGGTTTTCATGCCCCGGCACTTCACTGCATACCAAGCAATTGGTCAAGTACGGCCTTCACCGACTGCACCCGCTGCTGCGGGTCGGACAGGTCGGCAAAAAAACGCAACCTGTCGGCGCCGTCCAGCTTGAACGCCCCGGGCTGGGTCTGGATCAGGTTGATCAGGCGCATCGGATCGAACTTGTGCTCGGCGTCGAAATGGATCTTACCGCCCACTGGCCCCGCCTCGATCTTGCGTATTCCGAACGGTTGCGCATGCAGCTTGAGCTCGGTGGCATCGAAGAGGTTGCGTGCGGCATCCGGCAGCAGGCCGAAACGGTCGATCATCTCGATCTTGAGCTCGCGCAACTCCTCGGTCGACCCGGCCGAGGCGATTCGCTTGTACTGGATCAGGCGGACGTGGACGTCCGGCAGGTAGTCATCGGGCAGCAGGGCGGGAATGTGCAGGTCCACCTCGGTGCCGTGATCAAGCGGACGGTCGAGCTCGGGCTGCCGCCCGGCGCGGATCGCCTGTACGGCGCGTTCGAGCATTTCGGTGTACAGGGTAAAACCGATCTCATGGATCTGACCGCTCTGCTCATCACCGAGCAACTCACCCGCGCCGCGTATCTCCAGGTCATGGGTCGCGAGGGTAAAGCCCGCACCGAGTTCTTCCAGCGATTCGATCGCCTCGAGGCGCTTGCGCGCATCTGCGGTCATCACCTTGGGGGGCGGCGCGATCAGGTAGGCATATGCACGGTGATGCGAGCGGCCCACGCGGCCGCGCAACTGGTGCAGCTGCGCCAGTCCGAGCTTGTCGGCACGGTCGATGATGATGGTGTTGGCGCTGGGGACGTCGATGCCGCTCTCGACGATGGTGGTGCAGACCAGGATGTTGAACCGCTGGTGATAGAAATCGCGCATGATGCGTTCGAGTTCGCGTTCGCGCATCTGTCCATGCGCGAATTCCACGCGTGAGCCGGGCACCAGGGCGGCGATCTTCTGCGCTGTTTTTTCGATGCTCGAGACCTCGTTGTGCAGCAGGTAGACCTGGCCGCCGCGGTTGATCTCGCGCTGGCATGCCTCGCGGATCAGGACGTCGTTCCATTGGTTGACGAAGGTCTTGATCGGGTGGCGCGCGGCAGGCGGGGTGGCGATGATCGACAGGTCACGCAGGCCTGACATGGCCATGTTCAGCGTGCGCGGGATCGGCGTGGCGGTCAGGGTGAGGATGTCGACCTCGGCGCGCAGGGCCTTGAGCCGCTCCTTGTGCCGCACGCCGAAGCGGTGTTCCTCGTCGACCACGACCAGGCCCAGGTCCTTGAACCGGATGCCCTCGCCCAGCAGCTTGTGGGTGCCGATCACGATATCGATCCTGCCGTCCGCAAGCCCCCTCAGTATCTGGTTGACCTCCCTGGTGGAACGGAAACGCGACAGGTTCTCGATCTTGAAAGGCCAGTCGGCGAAACGGTCGGAAAAATTCTGGTAGTGCTGTTGTGACAACAGGGTGGTCGGTACCAGCACGGCCACCTGCTTGCCTGCGTTGGCGGCGACGAAAGCGGCTCGCATCGCGACCTCGGTCTTGCCAAAACCAACGTCGCCGCAGACCACGCGGTCCATTGGCCTGGGCGATATCATGTCGGCGATGATGGCGTGGATTGACTCGTCCTGGTCCGGGGTCTCCTCGAATTCGAATTCCGAAGCGAACTGGCGGTATTCATCCGCCGGGGCGGGCAGGGCGGTGCCTTGGCGGGCCTCGCGGCGGGCATAGATGTCGAGCAGTTCGGCGGCCACGTCGCGGACCTTCTCGGCGGCTCGCTTGCGGGCCTTTTCCCATTGATCGCTGCCCAGGCGGTGCAGCGGGGCGGACTCGGGCGAGGCGCCGGTGTAACGGCTGATCAGGTTGAGTGCGGACACGGGGACATACAGCTTGTCGCCGCGCGCATATTCGAGGGTCAGGAACTCGGTCTTCTCACCGCTGATCTCCAGGGTCTGCAGCCCGAGAAAACGCCCGACGCCGTGCTCCTCGTGCACCACCGGCGCGCCGCTGGTCAGTTCGGCCAGGTTGCGCACGATCTGGTCGGGATCCTGGCCCTTGCGGCGACGTCGCTGCTTGACCCGTTCGCCGAGCAGCAATGCCTCGGGGATGACCAGCAGGGCCTCTTCGGTCAGCCACAGCCCCGATTCGATGCCTGCCACGGTGATTGCCGGCGAGACGTCGCCGGCGACGAAGTCATGCCAGGTTTCGCAGTAGACCGGGCGGATATCGAAGCCGTGCAGGGTCTCGAGCAGGGCCTCGCGCCGGCCGGTGGTCTCGGCGACGAACAGGACCCGCGCGCTGGCCTTGCGCAGGGTCTCCTGCAGGGCGAGTGCGGGGTTTGCGGCCTTTGCACGAATCCCGACCGGGGGGACCGGTTTGCTGGCCAGATTGAAGCACGGCTCGGCCGAGTCCGGGCAATCGGCCGATCCCGGCTCGAACTCGACCCGACCGTGGTCGGCGATAAGCCCCAGCAGCTGCTCGGGGTCGAGGTACAGTGCGGCAGGTGGCAGCAGTGGGCGCTCGAGGTCGTATCGGCGCTGTTCGTAGCGTTCGCCCACGGTGTCGAAGAAGTGCCTGGCCTCGTCGCCCAGCCTGCGGTCGAACACCACCAGACTGGACGGGGAGACGTAGTCGAAAAGCGTGGCCGTGTGTTCGAAAAACAGCGGCAGGTAATACTCGATGCCGCCCGGAAACTGGCCCTCGCTGACGCCCCGGTAGATCAGGCTGCGCTGCGGGTCGCCCTCGATCTGTTCGCGATAGGCCTTGCGAAAGCGCGCGACGGCTGCTTCTTCGACCGGGAACTCGCGAGCCGGCAGCATCGATATGCGCTCGATCTTCTCATTGGTGCGTTGTGTCTCGGGGTCGAAAACGCGAATCGAATCGATCTCGCGGTCGAAGAGGTCGACCCGGTAAGGCCACTCGCTGCCCATCGGATAGAGGTCGATCAGCGAGCCACGCACCGCGAATTCACCGTGGGTCATCACCTGCGAGACGCACTGGTAGCCGGCGGTCTCCAGGCGCCGGCGAAAATGCTCGAGATCGAGCTCATCGCCGATATTGAGCAGCAGGCTGTTGGCGTCCAGGAACTCGGCCGGCAGCAGACGCTGCATCAGGGTCGCCACCGGCACCACCACGATGCCCCGCTGCAGATTGCGCAGCCGGTGCAGGGTCAGCAGGCGCTGGGAGACCAGCTCGGGCAGGGGCGAGAAGACGTCGTACGGCAGGGTCTCCCAGTCTGGGAAACTCAATACCTCGATCGACGGGTCATCCAGGAAGAACCCGATTTCTTCCATCAGGCGCGCGGCGGCCTGAACATCGGCGGTGACGACGAGCAGCGGAGACGCGGCCTGGGCTACGGCCCGTGCTATGGCGTAACCGGCGGCGGCGCCCGCGCAGTTTCCCCAACGGATCGGTTGAGCAGCGGACCTGGGAAGTGGGGGGGAGACGGAACTCATCGATCGGGTGTCTGGGAAAAACACACATTTTCGCACATGCCCGGCCTCCGGGCAGTCAATCAATCACGTGAAATGCCAGACGGGCGCTAGGGTAAAGGGCGAGGGTGGATAGAACCAGACGACCGTGGCCCGGGTAGGGCGCGCCTTCGGCGCAGCCTGATCGGATGAGGGAATGTCGGGTGACGCACGACGGGCCAACCCGACCGACGCCCCTAAGGTCGTCTACACCGCGGGTGGAGGGTGACAGGAGGGTTTCGGCCTTCCTGTCACCCAGGCCAAAATCACGGCTTGGTCGTGGTCAGACCGAGGATCTCCCAGTCCTGCATGCCGCCGCGATACCATTTGAGCTTGTCGGCCGGGTAGCCAAAGCGCATCAGGCTCCCGATATTGTGCGGCGACTGGCCGCACCACACGCCGTTGCAGAACATGACCAGGGTCTTGGCATCGCTGAAATCCCACAGGCCTTCGAACTCTTTCGCTCCGAACTGACCCGTCATGATATCCGCGATGGAAATCGGGTCGGCGCCCCTGCCCGGATCCAGTTTGGTCCAGGGCAGATTCACGGCCCCGGGGATGGTCCCCTTGGAGACCCAGTCGGGTGTGCGCGAGTCGATCAGCAGGATGCTGTCGTCGCCTGCAGCCATCTTTTCGATGTACCCGATGAGTTCGAGTTCGCCGATGGTCTCGACGCCGGGCGCAAGCCGGGAGGGCTGGATGCAGAAGGGGGGGCATTTGCGCGAGGTCCTGGCAAAGGCGGGATTCACCGTGGCGGACTGATCCTGACTGCGCATGATGGTGATCTTTTCACCGTTGATCGTGCCCTCGAACTTGTCCATGGAGCGCGAGATGCCCACTGCCAGGTCGGCGGCGCTCAGATTACCGGCCAGCGCGAGGACGAGGGCGCCCGTGGCGCCAGCCAGGATCTTGTTTGATTTCATCCGCAATTCTCCCTGTGTGTTGATTCTTGTCTGGGTATCATCCGATTTTCACGGGCCGTGTTTTTATCGCCCGCCCCGACTGCACCACCCCCAATCGGAGGGACCGCCGAAATCCTCGAATCGAACCCGAATATAGCGCAAACGGGCGGATTTTCCCATCGAGGATAAAAGTCTAATTGCCTGATTTCAATTGGAAAATGCCTACAGTGCCCGGGGCGGTGTTTCGACAACCCCCGAGCCGGGCCGGCGGTGCTCAGTCGATGAAACGTCGAGAGAGCCCCTGGTAGGCGTCGATACGCCGGTCACGGAGGAAGGGCCAGATCCGTCGCACCGTCTCGCTGCGAGCGCGGTCGATGTCGACTAGGCCGGACGCCCTGCGGATTCGACATACCGGACTACTTGTTGCGATGCACGACCGCGTCGAGCACCTGATCATGCTCGAAATAAACGGTATAGGCAGGATAGACCCAGCGGGTGATCGGCGGATCGCCGACGGCATCCATCATTGTGCCCGGCTCGCCGAACTGTGCCCGGACCTGGGACATGCTGGCCCCCCTTTGTGGACGCATCACGCCGCTCGCGCTGTTGGGAGGGGCCGCCTCGATGGTCTCCAGCAGAAGAACGTCAGCATTTGCCGTCGCGGTTGCGGCGGCGATCAGCACCCATGCCAGAACAGATCCTTTCATCTCCAAACTCCCAGATAGCTTTTCAACCAAGCACCGGCGGTACGCCTGTATAGCGGGGCAAGCGGTCACCGTGATTACGACCCATGAGTTTAACCATGAATCCATGCGGGACAAACCACCGGGCAACGCAATTCAGCTGGGCAGTCGGCCGCTTTGTGATCTAATTCGCCCCATGTATCATCCCTTATCCCTGTTTGTCGGCCTTCGCTATACCCGCTCGCGCCGACGCAACCACTTTATTTCGTTCATCTCGCTGATATCGACCCTGGGCATCGCGCTCGGCGTTGTCGTGCTGATCACCGTGCTTTCGGTGATGAACGGCTTTCACAAGGAGGTGCGCGAACGCATCCTGGGCATGGCCTCGCACGGCGATGTGCAGGCCCTGGACGGCCGCATGAGCGACTGGCAGGAGGCCATGAGGCTGGCACGCGAGCACCCGCGGGTGCTCGGCGCCGCCCCCTATATCGAGGGGCAGGCAATGCTGAGTCATCGCCGAGAGGTCACGGGTGCGATCGTGCGCGGGGTCGATCCGGCACTGGAGTCGGAGGTGGTCGAGGTCGGCAAACATATGTTGACCGGTTCGCTCTCGGATCTGGAGCCCGGCAAGTTCCGGATCATCCTGGGTCGGGAGCTCGCGAACGTGCTCGGTGCGACTGTCGGTGACAAGGTCACGGTGATCGTGCCGCAGATCACGGTCACGGTGGCCGGGAGCCTGCCGCGACTCAAGCGCTTTACGGTATCCGGGCTGTTCGAGGTCGGCATGGGCGAGTACGACCGCGGGGTTGCGATGGTGAACATCCGGGATGCCGCGGTGCTGCAGCAGCTCGGAGAAGCGGTCACAGGGGTGAGACTGCGAATCGACGACGTGTGGATGGCCCAGCAGGTGGGCTTCGAGCTGGCCAACTCGTTGAAGGGCCGCTACCGGGTGCTCAACTGGACCGATTATCACCGCAACTTCTTTGCCGCGCTGAAGATGGAAAAGCGCATGATGGGGCTGCTGCTGTTCTTCATCGTCGTCATCGCGGCCTTCAATATCGTCTCGACCCTGGTAATGATGGTGGTCGACAAGCAGAGCGATATCGCGATCCTCAAGACGTTCGGTGCCTCGCCCGGCCAGATCATGCGCATATTCATCGTCCAGGGGGCCACGCTCGGCGCGATCGGGACACTGGTCGGGGTCGTCGCAGGCCTGGGGCTGGCCCTGAACATCGAATCGGCGGTGGCCGCGGTCGAGCAGGCATTCGGTATCCGGTTTATCGACCCCAGCATCTACTACATCGCCAAGCTGCCTTCGGATGTTCAGGCAATGGACGTCGCGCTCGTCGGCGTAGGCTCCTTCCTGCTGAGCCTGCTGATGACCCTTGCCCCGGCCTGGCGGGCCTACCGGACGCAACCGGCGGAGGCATTGCGCTATGAGTGATGCCCCCGTGCTGGCATGTCACGCCCTGGACAAGACCTTCGATTCCGGCCCGGCACCGGTGCAGGTGTTGCGCGGCGTCGATTTCGCGCTCACGCGCGGCGAGCAGGTGGCCATCGTGGGCGCCTCTGGTTCCGGCAAGAGTACCCTGATGCATTGCCTGGGCGGACTCGATCAGCCGACGGCGGGCGAGGTCAAACTGCTGGGACAACCATTCAGCTCTCTGAACGAAAAGCGCCGCGGTGCGCTGCGTAACCGCTCGATCGGCTTCGTATATCAGTTCCACCACCTGTTACCCGAGTTCAGTGCGTTGGAAAACGTGGCCATGCCGTTGCTGATCCGCGGGACTCCCGCGCCCGAGGCGACGGCCCGTGCGATGGCACTGCTGGAGCGGGTCGGTTTGGGTGCCAGGGTCAGGCACAAGCCGGGTGAACTCTCCGGTGGTGAGCGTCAGCGCACGGCGATGGCCCGGGCGCTGGTCGCCAATCCGGCCTGCGTGCTGGCCGACGAGCCGACCGGAAATCTCGACCGGAAGACGGCAGAGTCGGTCTACGAGCTGCTGCTGGAGTTGAATCAAGAACAGGGCACGAGTGTCGTCATCGTGACCCATGATCTCGAACTGGCATCGCGTATGGATCGGGTGCTGACCCTTCGCGACGGCGGCTTGCACGAGGTTTAGCGCCCCGATCTCGGCTGCCTGCCTTTCAATCGTTGCTTGTAGCGGTTGATCACATGCCAGCGCCAATACAGCCGCATGACGCAGTAACCCAGTGTCGCGAGCAGGACGCCGAGGACAAGGCTGCCCAGGTACAGTGGTTTCCAGATGGCGTTGAGTTCTGACCCGATCCATTCCAGGGAAAAGTGGAACTCATTGACCCCCGGTGGCGTGCCGAGCAGCCAGGTGCCAACCACGTACGAGGCGTAGAAGATCGGGGGCATGGTAACGGGGTTGGTCAGCCAGACCAGGGCGACAGAAATCGGCAGATTTACGCGAAACAGCACGGCAGCGAAGGCCGCCGCAAGCATCTGCATCGGCATCGGTATCATGGCCCAGAAAAGACCTGCGGCGACACCGCCGGCAACAGAGCGCCGGTTCAGATGCCACAGGTTTTCGTCATGCAGCCATGTCCCGAGATGCCGAAGGTGCCTATGGTTCTTCAGTACCGTCGGGTCGGGCGTGAAGCGTTTGATAAGGTGCCGTGGCATAGCCAATGCCTTTCTGGTGTGCGCAGCAATTGAATCATGGTTATTGTGCCTTTACTACAGCGTTTACGGCGCCGGCTTCTTGAGAGGCGAAATCGTGCCTGCCGTGGGCTATAGCCTGCAAAGCTGTGCTACGGTTGTTCCGCAGGTATCGTCCCGCTGAAGGTATCGTTGAATACTGAGCCGGCGGGCAAATAACCCGTCGCCGGGGCCCGGATGGCCCTGCGCCGAATGGCTGAACGCGTTCCACGGAGGGAATGTGCTGCGCTTGTCCTTTTGCTTCGTATTGGGCGTTCTGGCCTTTCATCAACTCGCCCGATTGCCCGGATGGTGGTGGCTGGGTGCCGAACTGCTGCTGATCGTTTCGATCTGGAGGCGGTTAGCGCTGCGCCCGGCGCTGGCCCTGCTCATCGGGTTCACCTGGTCGCATGCTTTTGCCCTGCTCACGGTTCCGCCGACGCTCCCCGGTGAAGGCGAGGTACGGCGTGTGTTGGCGACGCGGGCGCGTTGTCTCCTTGCCCGGTCGATCGCATGACCCGGCCCGTTTCATATTCGAGGCGGATACCATCGAGGGCCTTGGCGAACCACTGAGCGGCGCCTGGCGGTTCCGGCTCAGCTGGCGTGATCCGCCGGCATTCAGTCCCGGCCAGACCTGGCGGCTCCCGCTGCGCCTGCGGGCGGCACACGGCTATGCGACGCCCGGGGCATGGGACTACGAGGGCTGGCTGTATTGGCAGGGTATCCGCTATACCGGTTACGTCAGCAGGGATGATGAGCCGCGACTTCTACCGGATGCACCCTGTTGCTGGCTGGCGCGGGTGCGTGGCGCCGCCAGTGCTGCTGTCAATGCGGTGCCTGCCTCTGATTTCACCCGTGGCGTGGTGCGTGCAATCACCGTTGGAGATCAGTCAGGGCTCACCGAAGAGGCGAAGGCGCTCTTTCGTGCCACCGGCACCAGCCACCTGATGGCCATTTCGGGACTGCATATCGGCCTGCTTGCAGGTCTTGGCCTGTTTCTGTTCGCTGCGGTCTGGCGGCGCATACCTGCGCTGTGCGCAAGGGTGCCGGCACGCCTTGCGGGCGCCGGGGTGGGGCTGCTGCTGGCAGCCGCGTACGCTGCACTGGCAGGGATGGGGCTGCCGACCCAGCGCGCACTGATCATGTTGGGCATATTCTCGCTGGGCCTGCTGCTTCGCCGGGAAAGCAGCACCCTGCATTCGCTCGCCACGGCAGCGGTCTGTGTACTGTTGTGGCATCCGCCATCCATCGTTTCGGCCGGCTTCTGGCTGTCTTTCGTGGCGGTCCTGGCCATTCTTGCGGCTCTGCAGTGGGGTCGGGGCGAGGCTGTCTGGCGGCAGGCCATCCGGGTGCAGCTTGCGATCGGGCTCGCCCTATGGCCCATTCTCACGGTCTTCGGGATGCCGGCCAGCGGGGTTGCCCCGCCGGTCAATCTGCTCCTGGTCCCGGTGTTTGGCCTGATCGTGGTGCCCGTCAGTCTGCTGGGCGTGGCCCTGCTTTTCCCGGCCCCCGCAGCCGGCACCTTGATTATCGAGATGCTGGGTCATCTGCTCGACTGGATAGAGCAGGGGCTGCTGTTGGTCAGCGATCTGCCAATGACGGCTGCGGGGTCTGGCGCCCCTGGTGTTCTGGAGTTCGTCGCGCTGCTGGTCGCTGTGGGCCTGGTCCTGGCGCCGCCCGGGATTCCCCTGAGATGGCTGGCTTTGCCATTGTTTGCGCTTGCCTGGCTTCCCCGTGCCCATCAGCTGGACACGGGGGAGTTCGACATCCATCTGCTCGATGTCGGTCAGGGACTGAGCACGGTAGTGGAGACACGGCATCACACCCTGGTATTCGACACGGGGCCGGAGTTTCCGACCGGCTTTTCGACGGCGGAGGCGGTCGTGGTCCCTTTTCTCGGCACGCGAGGGCGAAAGCAGATCGACCTGCTGGTCCTGAGCCACGGAGACAAGGACCACGCTGGTGGGATAGGGGACTTGCTGGCGGACCTGGATGTCAAGAAGGTTCAGTCCGGCGAGCCGCAGCGGATAGGGTTTGGGGCACAAGCCTGCGTCGCCGGTGAGCGGTGGCAGTGGGACGGCGTGGACTTCGAGTTCCTGCACCCTTCCGCGGACGCACAGCTGTCGGGAAACAATGCTTCCTGCGTGCTGCGCGTCACCAACACGGCCGGGGCTGTGCTCTTCACCGGGGACATCGAGCGAGGCGTCGAAAGGCAGCTCTCCCGCTTGCTTGCGGACAAGTTGCAAAGTCACATCGTGGTCGCGCCCCATCATGGCAGCCGAAGTTCTTCGAGCGCAGAATTTGTCGCGGCAACAAGACCGGCCTGCGTGCTGTATTCGGCCGGTTGGGCCAATCGCTACGGTTTTCCCGCACCGGCGGTTGCCGAACGCTGGCGCGATGCCGGTGCGCGCGGGCTGAATACGACCGTCGCGGGCACCATCAATTTCCGGTTCGGCGCAGACGGCGTCATTTCGGGCCCGGGGACCTATCGGCAGGATGCCAGACGCTTCTGGTGGCATGACGGCGGTTTAGCCGAGCCCGTCCATGCAGTATCATCGGCCGATTGACCCGGGTGTCATTGAGACACCGCCGTTGTACCCAATTGGAGGAAGATCCGACGTGCTCGAACTCGTGAAAGCCGGTGGATGGCTTATGTGGCCGATCATTGCCTGTTCAGTGATCGCCATGACGATTATCGTCGAACGCCTGTGGATGTACCGCCAGCGTAAGGTGCTGCCGGTCAATCTGGTCGCACAGATCTGGCAGTTGCACCAGAAAAAGCAGCTGACCGCGGCGCACATCGCCACAGTACGCAAAAGCTCACCGCTCGGCCGCATCCTCGCTGCAGGGCTGGTGAACCGGAGCCATGCGCGTGAGGTCATGAAGGAGGCGATCGAAGAGGAGGGGCGCCAGGTCGTGCATGAACTCGAGCGTTATCTGAACACCCTCGGGACCATCGCGAATATCTCGCCCCTGCTGGGCCTGCTCGGCACCGTGATCGGGATGATCAAGGTGTTCGCCGCCATCACCAGCTCGGGGGTCGGCAATCCCGCGGTGTTGGCCGGTGGCATCTCCGAGGCACTGATCACGACTGCCGCAGGACTGTCGGTGGCGATACCGGCGCTCATATTTCACCGTTACCTGAGTGGCCGGGTCGACCGGATCGTGCTGAGTATGGAGGAACAGGCCCTGAAGATGGTCGAAGTGATGCACGGTCAAAGGGAGCAGTGAGGGCATGAACCTACGTCCACGTCGTTCCGAGCCGCCACGCGTGGATATCACGCCGCTGATCGACGTCGTCTTTCTGATGCTGATCTTCTTCATGGTGTCGACCACCTTCGACAGGCAGACCCAGCTCAAGGTGGATCTGCCCTCGGCGGCCAGCACCGAGACGGCGGAAGAGATACCGGACAAGATCGATATCACGATCGACGCCAAGGGCCAGTTCTATGTAAACGAGCGCGAGCTGGTCAAGCACGATGCCGAGACCCTGAGCCGCGCCATGACGAAGGCCGCCGATGGCCGGGTCGATCTGCCCATCATCGTGTCTGGCGACCGCAACGCGCCGCTGCAGTCGATGATGACGGTCCTGGATGTCGCGGCCCAGCTGGACATGGTGCGTCTGAGCTTCGTCGCGCGTCAGTCCGAACCCGACGCCGACTGATCCATCCAGCCGTTGCGCCGCCTCGATCACTACTGGAACACGGTCAACGCGGTCTCTGTGCTGCTGTATCCCCTGTCCCTGGTCTTTGGACTCGTGGCGGGTCTTCGGCGCCTGGCCTATCGGATCGGCCTGGTGCGCGTGCGAAGTTTTCCGGTTTCAGTCCTGGTGGTGGGAAACATCACGGTGGGTGGGACCGGCAAGACCCCGCTGGTGATCTGGCTGGCCGATTACCTGCAAGCAGCATGGCTGGCGGCCGGGGATAGTCTCGCGCGGATACGGTGGCAGGGCGCGAAACTGGCCGCAGCAGGTGCGTGCAGACAGCGATCCGGGGAGTGTGGGGGACGAGGCCGTGATGCTGGCAGCGACCACTGGCTGCCCGATGTGTGTAGGGCCGGATCGACCGGCGGCCGTGGAGGCCCTGTTGGCACACACGGATGTCAACATCGTGATCTCGGACGACGGCCTGCAGCACTA
The DNA here is from genome assembly GCA_963753845.1 of uncultured Gammaproteobacteria bacterium. Lineage (GTDB taxonomy): Bacteria > Pseudomonadota > Gammaproteobacteria > Chromatiales > Chromatiaceae > Thiosocius. The sequence continues at coordinate 266,818 of CAVWEI010000017.1, read as the reverse complement.
CGCACTGGGGCGCGACCTGGAGATCGCGGTGATCGACGGGGAACGCCGGCTGGGAAATGGCTTCCTGCTCCCGGCCGGCCCCTTGCGCGAACCGGCGAGCCGTCTCGACCGGGTGGACCTGGTGGTGGTCAACGGCGAGGCCGGCGAGGGCGAGCATTCGATGAAGATTTTTCAGCCCTCGGTGCAGCCATTGGCCGGAGATGGTAGCGCCGGGATCACGGCATTCGCCGGAAGGACCGTGCATGCGGTCGCCGGGGTCGGCAATCCGCAGCGCTTCTTTCGTATGCTGGCCCGACATGGCATCGAGGTGATTCCGCACCCGTTCCCCGATCACCACCCGTTTTGCGCCGCAGACCTGGATTTCAACGATGAGCTGCCGGTTCTTATGACCGAGAAGGATGCCGTAAAATGTCGGCGTCTCGGGTGCCGGGACTGCTGGGTTGTGTATGTGAACGCCCAACCCGATGCCGGTTTCATCCAACACCTGAACATTGCCTTGAAGGACATCGTCGATGGACAAAAAATTGCTGGACATCCTGGTCTGCCCGATCTGTAAGGGCAAGCTGGTCTACAAGCCGAAGGCCGGCGAACTGATCTGCAAGGTGGACCGCCTGGGCTTCCCGATCCGGGATGGCATCCCGGTCATGCTGGAGCAGGAGGCCCGGCAGTTACCGGCCGACGAAGAGGTTACGGACTAAGTCGTGGGGGCCTTCAAAGTCGTCATCCCGGCACGTTATGCCTCGCAGCGCCTGCCCGGAAAACCACTGATTGATATCGCCGGTAAGCCTATGATCCAGCATGTGTACGAGCGGGCCTGTGAGAGCGGGGCCGATGAGGTGGTGATCGCCACCGACGATGCGCGCATCCAGGCGGCGGCGCGAGGGTTTGCCGATCTGGTGTGCATGACGGCGAGCGATCATGGCAGCGGGACGGACCGTATCGCCGAGGTCGTGGGTATGCTTCGATGGCCGGACGACACCCTGGTGGTCAACCTGCAGGGCGACGAACCCCTGATGCCGCCGGGGCTGCTGGCCCAGGTTGCCGGTGCACTCGAATCGCATGCCGATTCCGACATGGCTACCCTGGCCGTGCCGCTCAGCAGCCCCGCTCAGTTGTTCGATACCAATGCGGTCAAGGTAGTCGCGGATCGCAATGGCTATGCGCTGTACTTCAGTCGAGCTGCGATACCCTGGAAGCGCGATCTGTTCGATATGAATGGCGAGCCGCAGGACAGCTGGCTGGAAGGCGTCTTCCGGCATCTCGGTATCTATGCGTACCGTGCAGGCTTTCTTTCCGAGTATTCAGATCTGCCGGTTTCCCCTATCGAGCGCATGGAGTCGCTGGAACAGCTCAGGGTGCTGTGGAACGGAGGACGCATCGCGGTGGATGTGGCCGTCGATGCACCACCCGCAGGTGTCGATACGGCCGAGGATCTGGCGCGGGTGATCGCGGCCCTAAGTTGACCCCCCTGTCCCATGCCTGCCCTCGAGCAATACCAGGATGTCTTGCGAGTAGGACTCGCCGGATTGGTCGGAGATATCGATGGTCAGGGTGTCTTCGGCCCTGCGGTTGGGCATCCCGTAGATATTCCGCTGTACCGAGCCGGGTTTGCAGTCCTTGCAGCGGCGCAGTACAACACTGTCGAGATCGCCCAGCACCTCGATCAGGACCCAGACCTCGCCCAGGTAGTCGAAGCGGTTTCCGATCAGACCCTGTAGTTTGCGGTGCAGAGCTTCTGCGGTCATGTTAAAACCCATCCGAATAGATATACGCAGGGCTGTAAGGCAGGTTTTTCATGGTAAAGGTTCTTTTCGTTTGCATGGGCAATATCTGTAGATCACCGACCGCGCACGGTGTGTTCCGCAACTTGGTGGAGAGGGAGGGTCTGCCGCATGCCATAGGCATCGATTCAGCCGGGACCCATGCCTACCACTTGGGAAATCCACCGGACAAGCGTGCTCAGGCGACCGCACTTGGCCGCGGAGTGGACCTCTCGGATCTTCTGGCACGCCGGGTTGTGCCGGAGGATTTCGACGCATTCGATTACGTGCTGGCGATGGACCAGGACAACTACATGGCACTGTGCGAGATCTGCCCCGATCAGCATGTCGAAAAGGTCCACATGTTCATGGACTTCGCACCGCACATGCGCACACGCGAGGTCCCGGACCCTTACTACGGCGGGCCCGCCGGCTTCGATAGGGTTTTCGACCTGGTGGAGGCGGCTTCTGCGGGGCTGCTGGAGGAAATCAAGCGCCGCCACCTGGGGTGAACAAGCATCCCCTGGTGCAACACCTCATGGTGCACCAGGGAAATCCCAGTCAATCTTCCTTCGGGACCGCCTTACCAGGGGCCTTCGGTGCCGGATCACCGGCTGGCGCCGGCGCAGATGCGGCCGCGCGTTCGATGGACGGCGCGCGGGGCGCGGAAACGGGGGCCTGCTCGGTTTTCGCTCGAGGCGGCTCGACTGCCTTTGCTGCCGGCGCATCCTGCGGCTTCGGTTTGGTGGGGGCCTCGGCACTGGCGGGAGCCCGTGCCGGGGCCGGTTTGGCCGCCGCGGCAGGTGCAGTCGGCTCGGTCACCTCCTTTTTGGGTGACTTCTCACGGGCCGGTGCGTCGTCGGGCCGGGCCTGCTGCTCAGTCGCCGGCTTGGGTGCCGGTCCTTCGCTGCGCTGCGCTGCCTGCTCATTCGGTGCCTTGTTGTTTTCACGCCTTTCCGAGGCACCGGAATCCGTATTCGCCGAGCCGCCCGCGGTTGGCGTAGCACCGTTTTCGACAGCCTTGTCGGCACCACCACCGCGACGACGACGACCACCGCGTCTGCCACGACGCGAACTGCGCTTTACCTCGCCATCTGCACCATCCTGGCCGGGCTTTTCACTGGTCTGCGACGGGGCGTCCTGCTTTTCGGTCTTTTTCTCCGCCGTGACGTTGGCATCCTTTTCATTTGGTCGGGATGAACCGGCGACACGCCTCTCCCCGGTGCGCCCGCCGCGGCGGCTGCGTCCCTGGCGCGGTTCACCCTGGCGGCCACTGTTACGCTGCCCACCGCGGCGTTGGCCGTCCCCTTCGCGGCGTGGAGTGCTGGATGCCTTTGGTTCGGACTCTGCCGCAGTCTCAGTGGGTTTAACAGCCGCGTCTTCACGCGGTGAGAATATGCTGCTGAACAATCGCTTGATGAAACCGCTTTCACCACCCGAAACCGGCACTGGTGCCGGCATGGGTTCCGGTCGCTGAGGGGCGGGCGAGGCAGGTTGTATCTGCTTGACGGCGGGTTGTTCGACCCGCGGCTGGGCCCGCTCGGAAGGCGGCATGCTATCGGATGTGAAGCCTTTTTCCAGCGAATGGCTCGGCGCATCATCGTCGCTAATGTCCTGGCGACGGACGCGGTCGATCTCGTACTTGGGTGTATCCAGATAGCGATTCGGGATCAGGACGATACCGACATCGTGGCGCTTCTCCACGTCGGCGATGATCTGCCGCTTCTCGTTGAGCAGATAAGTGGCAACCTCAACCGGAAGCTGGGCCGTGACCCTCCCGGTATTCTCCTTGAGGGCCTCTTCCTCGATGATGCGCAGGATCGACAGTGCAAGTGAATCGACGCTGCGGATGTAGCCATGTCCATCACAACGCGGGCAGACCTGGTGGGAGGATTCGCCAAGCGAAGGACGCAGGCGCTGACGCGACATCTCGAGCAGGCCAAACCGCGAAATCCGCCCGATCTGCACCCGTGCGCGGTCTTCCTTCATCGCCTCTTTGAGACGATTCTCCACCTCGCGCTGGTTGCGCGAGGGGGTCATGTCGATGAAATCGATCACGAACAGGCCGCCCAGGTCACGCAAGCGCAGCTGGCGGGCGATTTCGTCGGCCGCCTCCAGGTTGGTGTTGAGTGCGGTCTCCTCGATGTCGGCACCACGGGTCGCACGGGCCGAGTTGATATCGATCGAGGTCAGGGCCTCGGTGTGGTCGATCACGATCGCGCCGCCGGACGGCAACCGCAGCTCACGTCGGAAGGCCGCCTCGATCTGGGACTCGATCTGGTAGCGCGAAAACAGCGGTACTTCGTCATCGTACAGACGAAGCTTGCGCAGGTATTTGGGCATAACCTGCTCGATGAACTGCTGTGCCTGCGCGAAAGTCTCGGGCTGATCGACCACGATTTCGCCAATGTCCGCGCGCAGATGATCGCGAATCGAGCGGATGATGACATTGCTTTCCTGGTAGATCAGGAACAGGCCCTTGCGCTCCGCAGCCGACTGTTCGATCGCGCGCCAAAGCTGCAGGAGGTAATCCAGATCCCACTGCAGCTCTTCCGCGTTCTTGCCGACTCCGGCGGTACGCACGATCAGCCCCATCCCTTCCGGGATTTCGAGGCTGCTCATCGCCTCGCGCAGATCGGAGCGGTCGTCACCCTCGATGCGCCGCGATACGCCGCCGGCGCGGGGGTTGTTGGGCATCAGCACCAGGTAGCGGCCGGCCAGTGACAGGAATGTGGTAAGGGCGGCACCCTTGTTGCCGCGCTCTTCCTTTTCGACCTGGACGATGACTTCCTGGCCTTCTTTGATGAGCTCGTTGATATTGCGCTTTCCGGCGTCGAAGGCCTCGCTGTTGAAGTACGACCGGGAGATCTCTTTCATCGGCAGGAAGCCGTGGCGGTCCGAGCCATAATCGATGAATGCCGCTTCAAGGCTGGGTTCCACGCGGGTGATTCGACCCTTGTAGATATTGGCCTTCTTCATCTCCCGACCGGGAGCTTCGATATCGAGGTTGTAAAGCTTCTGACCATCGACGATGGCCACGCGCAACTCTTCAGGCTGAGTTGCGTTGATCAGCATTCGCTTCATTTTTTTGTTCCTTGTCGCCTGGTCGGTTTCTTTTTGGTCCAGCAATCGACCGCACCCACCTGCCGAATCGCGAGCTGCGACCAGGCCGGGGCGTGAGTCTGAACCCTAAGTACCGCGCAATGGCGAAATCAGTTATGACATGCGAAAAACAGGCCGCGCGGCACCCTCGGGTCACCGGATACGGACGTCGAATTTCAGACACGCCGTTATTTTCTGGCGCTCATCGCATGGGGTCAGGTAGCATCTTTCTTGCGAAGGGTGCGAACTGCTCGTCACAGGGTTGCATAGCAACTTGGAGAGGAATGCGCCGCATGCATGCGCGCTAGCTTCGTACCGGGAATCCTCCCGGAATAGATAATTCATGGGCCGGAGCGTGGTGTTTTCCCGACTGTTTTGTCCACACCGCACGCTGCAGCTCGCGTAAAATATATCAGATTATCAGGCAGATGCATCATTTTTTGCAGGGATCTACGGAATATGGCTGAGGGTGCCGGGCAGACGGGTGGCGTGCAACTGGTCACCGTAGGCGAAAACAACGACGGTCAGCGCCTGGATAATTTCCTGATCGCCCGACTCAAAGGGGTGCCCCGAAGTTGGGTTTACCGGGTCCTGCGACGTGGCGAGGTGCGGGTAAACAAGGGTCGGAGCAAGCCGGCACGGCGTCTCCAGGCGGGAGACATCGTACGGATTCCACCGGTGCGTCAGTCAGAAAAACAGGCGGAGGAACCATCGGGCAGCCTCAAGGGCTTGATCGAACAGGCGATATGTTACGAGGACGACCTGATCATCATCCTGAACAAGCCGGCGGGTATTGCCGTGCATGGCGGCAGCGGATTGTCGCATGGGGTCATCGAGATCCTGCGCGCATCGAGACCCGATGCACCTTACCTGGAACTGGCCCACCGACTTGACCGCGAGACATCCGGCTGCCTGATGCTGGCGAAAAGACGCAGTGCCCTGAGAAGGCTGCAGGAACTTCAGCGCGACGGACAGATCGAAAAGCGTTATCTCGCACTGTTGGCGGGGCGATCGCGCAAGGGTGCCTGGCGGGTAGATGCGCCGCTGAAGAAGAACACCCTGATGAGTGGAGAACGCATTGTGCGCGTCGACCCGGAGGGGAAGCCGGCGGTCACGCACTTCAAGGTGGTGCAGCGCTTCACCGATGCCCTCCTGGTGGAGGTTAGGCTGGAGACAGGCCGGACACACCAGATCCGCGTCCACGCTCAATCCATCGGAACGCCGATCCTGGGTGACCCAAAGTACGGCGATGTGGATGCCAATCGATCTCTGCGAGACCTTGGCCTGCGGCAATTGTTCCTGCATGCGGCCTCGCTGCGGTTCGATTGGCCGGGCAAACCGGGAGGCTTTCAGATCGAGGCCCCTCTGCCGAAGGAACTGGAATCGGTCCTCGTAGCGTTGGAGAAGCATGAGCAAGAGATACGAACTGATCGTGTTTGACTGGGACGGGACCCTGATGGATTCCGAGGCGCGCATCGTGACCTGTATGCAGTGCGCTGCCGCGGACACGGGGCGCCCGGTGCCTTCGCAGGCCGCTGCGCGCGACATCATCGGGTTGGGCCTGCCCGAAGCCATCCGGCGGCTGTTTCCCGACACCGACGCGCCGGGTGTCGATGCCCTGGTCGATGCCTATCGAGCGCATTGGCTGGGCAATCGCGTCGGGGCTTCGACGATGTTCGGGGGTGCGCGCGAACTGGTCGAGGGGCTGCACCGGTCCGGCCACCTGCTTGCGGTCGCCACGGGCAAGAGTCGGCGTGGCCTGGATCAGTCCCTGGGCGAGAGCGGGCTCGCAGGCTTTTTCCATGCGACACGATGCGCCGACGAGGCGTTTTCCAAGCCTCATCCGCAGATGCTGCAGGAGATTCTGATCGATCTCGACACGCATCCGGACGCTGCGGTGGTGGTCGGCGACACCGAGTACGATATGCAGATGGCACGCAATGCGGGCGTGGATGCGGTTGGTGTTTCGCACGGCGTCCATTCGACCGAAAGGCTTGTTGCGCAAGGTGCGATGGAATGTTTCGATGATCTGGTGCAGTTATCCGGGTGGCTTTACGAGCGGCCCGGGCACCCTGAGGAGGGGGCTTGAGTATGGAGCGGGAAGCAGGGCCGAAAGGGGATTGGCACAGAGATCTTGTCGAGAAGTTGGCCAGGGATGCCTTGACCGAACGCAGGCGTGCCCGGCGATGGGGCATATTCTTCAAGCTCCTGACATTTGCATACCTGCTGGCCGTATTCATCGTCCTGGTCCCCGAGGAATGGTCAGAGGAGGGCATTGGCAACAAGCCGCATACCGCGGTCGTCGATCTCGAGGGATTGATTGCCGCCGGCGAGAAGGCATCTGCCGACAACGTGATCACCGGCCTGCGCGATGCCTTCGAGGATGACAACACCAAAGCGGTGATTCTCAGGATCAATTCACCCGGCGGATCACCGGTGCAGTCGAGCTATATGTACAAGGAAATCCTGCGGCTGCGGGAAAAATACCCGGATATCCCCCTGTATGCGGTGGTCAGCGATATCTGTGCCTCGGGCGGCTACTATGTTGCCTCTGCGGCGGACCGTATCTATGTAAACGAGTCCAGTGTCATCGGTTCCATCGGTGTATTGATGAATGGCTTCGGGTTCGTTGAGGCAATGAACGAGTTTGGTGTCGAAAGGCGCCTTATAACCGCCGGAAAACACAAAGGAATTCTCGACCCGTTCAGCCCGATGAGTGAATTCGACAAGGACTATGCGACCAGGCTGCTCGGCAAACTGCATGAGACATTCATCGCCGCGGTCAAGACGGGGCGCGGCGACAAGCTCAAGGTAGACGACAGCGAGATCTTCAGCGGCCTTTTCTGGGACGGCCAGGAGGGGATCGAACTGGGGCTTGCGGACGCCATCGGCAACACCAGCTATGTCGCGCGCGAGGTCGTAGGCGTCGAGAAGACGGTCGATTTCACCGCCAAGGAAGACCCGTTTGAACGCCTGGCCCGTCGGTTCGGGGCAGCAACGGGGGAGGCCCTGATCCGCGTGCTGGGCTCGGACAACAATCTTCTGCTGCGATGAGTCGGGTTGCGGTCCGCATGCCCCGGGAAAAGAGATGATCGGTGGCCTTGCAGCATTGACGATGCGCCGTCCGCGCCACCAGACCCTGATATTTCACCGGGTGGCCGAACAGCCCGATCCGATGAGCCCCGGCGAGCCGACGGCCGAGTGGTTTCACCGGCTCATAACGATGCTTGCCTCCAACTTCGAGATCATCGGCCTTGCCGAGGCCCTCGCACGCGCTGACGCGGGCGGACTTTCCGGCAGGACGGTGAGCCTGACCTTCGATGACGGCTATGCGGACAACTTTACGGTTGCCCTGCCGATTCTCGAGCAGTTCAATGTCCCTGCAACCTTCTTCGTCGCCAGCGGCTTTATCGACGGGGGCCGCATGTGGAACGATTCGATCATCGAGACCTGTAGACGGATCGGGCAGGGCCCCTGTGAAATCGACCTGGGAGAGGCCACCCGATTTGAAATATCCGACTGGGAATCCAGGCGCAAAGCGGCGGCGACGACCATCTCTGCGTGGAAGCATCTGCCACCGGAAGAACGCCAGGCCAAAGTCGATGATCTCGCCAGCCGGGTCGCTGATCTACCGACCGACCTGATGATGACCAGGGGTCAGTTACGTGCACTGGCGGCATCGTCATGCGCAACCATTGGCGGCCATACCCGCAACCACCCGATCCTTGCGTCCCTGCCCGATGCGCAGGCGGCGGATGAGATTGGGGGTGGGAAATCCGACCTGGAAGACTGGATCCAGCAGGAACTCCAGATATTTGCCTATCCCAACGGCAAGCTGGGGCGCGACTACCGTCCCGAGCACGCAGCAATGGTGAGGGAGGCAGGATTCGGGGCGGCCGTCGCGACCGACTGGGGAACCCTCGAGGCATCCACCGATCGCTATGCCATCCCCCGTTTCACCCCCTGGCAGCGCAATCTCGCGCGGTTCTCACTCGATCTCGCACGCTGCCACTTCGGCCTGATCTGACCGGGCAGTCTCATCAGGTCAGGGTTCGAATCCCTGTGCCGTCAGCCACAACTCGAGCATGATCAGTACCCAGATAAATTCGCCGTAATACCCGGCGTGATGATCCCGGTGCAGACGCATGATCTCGTCGATGAACTCCGGCCTCACGTACCGGCGCCGCTTCATGCGTGCCAGATTGTCCTCGGCCAGTTGCTGCAGCCCGGGGTGCTCGGCCATCCATATGCCGAAAGGAAGGCCAAAGCCGTGTTTCTGCTTGTCGATGATCTCGCGTGGCAACAGATCCGCGACCGAGCGTTTGTAGAAATCACGCAGCTTGTTTCCGGGCATCTTGCGCCTTGAGGACACCCGTGTCGTGAATTCCACGAGACGGTCGTCCAACATCGGGTATTCAACCTCGATACCCGCAAGCTGGCACATCCGGTTGACCTTGCGAAGATCGTTGTCTGCGAGGGTGTGGTGCCAATCAAGGTACAGCATGCGGTTCAGCCTGGAGGCCGAACGCGGGTGCCCGTACAGCTCACGGTCGAGCTTCAGCGGCATTTCGGTGTCGACCGCGTCCCACAGTTCAGCAGTGACTATCTGGCGTGCGCCCAGACGGTTGAGCAGATTGTAGGTATGAAGGCGGTCCGGCAGCGGGACATTGGCCTGCTCTGTATAACTCCGCGCCTTCGCGACGACCCTTACATTTCCAGGCAATACTTTGAACAACAGCGGCTCAAGCAGCAACTGTCGTCCCCATGCCGGCAGCTTCGCATAGTGTTCGAACACCTGTTGTTTCGCATAGCGCTCGTTGCCCGCGAACAACTCGTCCCCGCCGTCACCGGCCAGCAACCGCTTGCGACCGTCCGTGGCCGCCAGGCGGGCACAGAAATAGGCTGGGAGCGCAGATGAGTTGCCGAATGGCTCGTCGTAAGCCCCGGCGATCGTCGGCAACTCGGCCAGTACGTCCTCGGGGGTCACATAGTAGGTGTTGAAGTCAGTGTGGAATCGCTCGCTGGCCATCCTGGCATAGCTGATTTCGTCGTACCCCTCGGCGTCGAATCCTATCGAGTAGGTCTTCGGGTTGGGCCGATGCCTGGCGAGCAGACCGGCCACGGTCGAGCTGTCCAGCCCGCCGCTGAGAAAGGCCCCCGAGTCCGCGCCATCCGCAAGACGTGCTACCGAACTCGACAGCAACCCCATCATCTCCTCGCTGGCATCGGCGAACGATTCATCCTCATGCTCGCGAAAATCCGGTTCCCAGTAGCGGCGCGGCTGCCACTCGCCGTTGCTGGCCACCAGTGCATGCGCGGCCATCAGTTTGTTCACGCCCCGGAACACGGTCTCGGGCCCCGGGACCATGTGAAAGAAGAGATAATTGAATATTGCCTGCTCGGAAAGCTGTGGCGATGTCGCCAGGAGTCGATTGACCGATGTCGCCGTTGGTCCGAAAAACAGGCCGCCGTTGGACCCGGGCGACCAGTAAACCGGCATCTGACCGAATCGGTCACACGCGATAATGCCGGTCTTGTTCGTGCTGTCCCACAGGAAGAGGGCGAATCTTCCGCCCACCACCGACAGCAGGTCGACACCCAATCGGCGATAGGCCTCGGCGATCGCATGTGCAGGATCCCTTTTGAGCTGGATATCCGCAAATTCGTACTCCAGCCAGTCGATGTTGCCCGATACGGCGCAGCACAATGCTTCTTCGTGCATGGCCCAGCCTCTGATCACGCCGGCCAGGGCCCCGGGCGCAGAAGCGCTGCCCCAGGCACCAGTTGTTGCCAGCGAACCCATGGTATCCACGAACCTGGCCCCGGCCGATTCGCCTAGATCGGCAGCAACAAGCCCCGCAACTCCTGGAACAATCAAGTGAAAATCCTCGAATGGAAAAAACAAGGGGTTGGCCGCTGGCATGACGGCCATCGGACGTAAATCTGTGTACCCCGTTTGGCCGGCAATTATGCACCAGCGCGATGACAGCGCCTAAACGTGATCACGCGGCCGGCTTTGCTATACTCCGCGGCCTGACTAAACAAGAAGAACTACGGGATCTTATTTTTGATGGCGACATTCGAACAAGTGCGACAAATCGTGGGTGATGTTCTGCAGCTGGGAGATCGTACTGCGACGCTGGAGCCCGATACAGCTTTGCTCGGCAATATTCCGGAGTTTGACTCCATGGCAGTGGTCAGCGTCATCACCGCACTGGAGGACGAACTCGGTATTCTTGTCGAAGACGACGACATCACGGGCGAAACCTTCGAGACACTCGCCAATCTCACCGCGTTCGTGCAGTCCAAGATCTGACCGGCTTTCATCGAGCATGACTCTTTATTTCGAGTCTCCGATAGGGGATCTGCAAACCCCTCGCCTTTAGGCGACGGACAGTTCCGGTGAGATAAGCTCGGTGAATGGAATCGTGCAAGCGGGGAAGTCATGCGGTCTGGGACTGCAGGTGTCGTAGGGCCGGCTGTGCCGGCCGATCATCCGTCAGGCGCAGCCTGACCTACGACTGGGGCCGGCATCGGTGGGCGAGGGGATATCGGTAGAGCGCAGTGGGTATGGTGACCGATGAGGTCTGGCAGGAATACATCACGAACTGGAAGACGCTGGAACCGGACGATGATTTGCATGTTGTGTAGCGACCGCAATCGGCCGGATGGCCGATCGATCCGGCTTTCAGCCGTAACCCGAAGCCACCGCCTTTAGCCGGTGGAGTATTCACTTTGGGAGTCTGTGGCTGCAGCCCGTGTCCGATAGGATTTTTCAGACCAGGACCTGGACCGGTGGGGGATGCCCGAGAAACAGGTGCGGGCTTGCCGTATAACCATAGGCGCCCGACTGCAGAACCACCATCAGATCACCGACCCCGGCTGTGCCCAGTTCCATCCGGTCCCCCAGGATATCGAGCGGCGTGCACAGGGGCCCGACCACGCTGACCAGTTCGCGGGGTTCACCATGCACACGATGCGCGGTTACCACGGGATAATTCTTGCGAATCACCTGGCCGAAGTTGCCGGATGCCGCAAGGTGGTGGTGCAGCCCGCCGTTGGTGATCAGGTATGTCTGACCGCGTGATACCTTCTTGTCGATGACTTCGCAGACATAGATCCCTGCTTCTGCGACCAGATAACGCCCGAGTTCGATTACGATCTCAGAATCACCGAGGCGTGCCTTGTATTCGATCAGGCGGGCCTGGAGATTTTCACTGACCGGGGTTAGGTCCAGGCGGCGTTCGCCGGGAAAATAAGGGATGCCGAAACCGCCACCGATATTGAGCATCTCGATCGATGACGGTGCATCGTCGGCCAGCCGGTATGCCAGCTCGAAGGTTGCATCCTGGGCCTCGATAAGACTGTCCGGGCGAAGGTTCTGTGAGCCACTGAAGATATGTAAACCGCGAAAGTGCGCCCCGGATGCCCCGATGCGCCTGAGCACCTCCGGGGTCTGTTCGGCGTCTATTCCAAACGGCTTGGGTCCGCCGCTCATCTTCATCCCGGATGACTTGAGCTCAAAGTCCGGATTCACCCGCACCGCCAGCCGCGGCGTGATGGCCAGTTCCTCGCCGATTCGAATGGCCCTTTCAAGTTCGCCGGGCGATTCGAGGTTTAGTGTGACACCCGCGGCTATGGCGCCGCGCAACTCGACATCTGCCTTGCCGGGGCCGGCAAAACTGATCTCGCCGGCAGGGGTTCCACTGTCGAGCGCCACGCGCAGTTCGCCGAGCGATGCGACATCCAGGCCATCGACCAGCCCCGCCATGTGATCGACCACGGCGGGCATCGGGTTGGCCTTCATGGCGTAATGAATGGAGATACCCTCGGGCAGGGCCTCGCGCAATTCGAGCACCCGGCGAGTCATGGCCTCGCGGTCATAGGCATAAAAGGGCGTCTGGCCGACCTGCGCCGCCAGTCTCCCGAGTTTAAGGCCGCCTATCGTCAGCTCGTCGTCGACAAGCGGAAACTGGATCAAGGGGGCGTGTGTGGGCTTTTCACTCATACAGGCTCCTCCGGTCCGGTGAAGACCTTGGCGAATTGGATGGACAGTGATTTGCGGTCGATCTTGCCGTTGGGGTTGCGCGGCAGGTCGGCGACGACCTCCACATGCCCGGGCAGCATGAACATGGGCAGGTGTATGCGGCAATGCGCCATTACGGCGTCTGCATCGAATGAGGCGGACGTCGAACTGTTTTGCACCACCAGCACGATCCCGCTCCCGAGTTGTGGGTGACTGGCGCCGAAGGCCACGGCCTGCTCGACGCCAGGCGCCCCCAAAACGACCTCCTCGATCTCGCCCGGGCTCACCCGGTATCCCGAGGTCTTGATCATTTCGTCGTTGCGGCCGATGAAGTAAAGGTACCCTTCGGCGTCGCGGCGCACCTGATCACCCGACCACACCGCCAGCTCGGGGTTTGGCAGACCCTCAGGCTGACCGGGCGCAGGCTTGAACCGGATATCGGTCTTGTCCTTGTCCCCCCAGTAGCCAAGTGAAACCAGCGCGCCGCGGTGGACCAGCTCGCCGGGTTCATCCGTGTCGCATTCGCTGCCATCCGGACGAACGATCATGATGTCTGCATTCGGGATGGCCTTGCCCATGGATTCCGGCCGCGACCTGACCTGCTCCGGCGGCAGGTAGGTCGATCGAAACGCCTCGGTCAGGCCGTACATCAGATACACATCGGTATCCGGCAGGGACGCCTGCAGACGAGACGTCGTCGCGACCGGCATGGCACCGCCGGAGTTGGTGATGTAGCGCAGGCTTTCGGCCGCCTCCGGCGGCCAGGGCAGGGTGGCCAGCTGATTCCAAAGGGGCGGTACGGCCGCCAGGCCAGTCACCCCGTAGCGGGCCACGGCGCGGATCACGTCCCGAGGCAGCAGGTAATCCATCAGCACCACGGAGGCCCCGACTGAAAAGGCGGTAGTCAGCTGACTGAGGCCGTAGTCGAAACTGAAGGGCAAAACCGCGAGCAGACGGTCTTCAGCGGTATTGTGCAGATAGCTGGCGACACTGTCGGCACCGGCCAGCATATTGTGATGGGACAGCACCACGCCCTTGGGACGACCAGTGCTGCCGGAGGTATACAGGATTGCCGCCATGTCACTGTCGATACGGCCTGACTCGGGCCACTCAGGCTCCCCGAGCATCTGTCCCCAGCTGCAGACCGGCAGCGCATGATCGAACGGGGACTCGACAACCTCGCTGCCGGTGACGATCACCCGGGCCAGCTGGGGGCACCCGGCGAGCGTATCGCTCAACAGGCGGGCCCGGTCGGGACTGGTGATCAGCACACTGGTGTTGCAGTCGCGCAGGATATGGCCCACCTGTTCGGGTTTCAGGATCGGGTTGACGGGCACGAAGACGCCCGCTGCAGCCATTGCGCCGAACATCGCAATGACCGTCTCGAACTGCTTCGGCAGGTACACGGCGACACGCTCATCGCGTTCGACGCCCAGCGTCCGCAAACCGGAGGCGGACTGCTTGACTGCACGCTCGAGTGCCTGGTAGGTGAAAGTCTCCTGCTTGAACAACAGGGCTGGCGAATCGGGTGTACGCTGTGCAGAATCCCGGATCAAATGGTGGAGTAAAAAGGCCATGGAAAAGCTGCCATCCTCTCGAAAACGCGATTATAACGCCAAGATGTCTTCCCGCCGCGGTGATGCAATGCACCTGCGGCTGATCCTGATGTGCCTGTTCCTGCTGTCAGCAGCAGGAACCCCGGCGGCCAGCCTCCCGGATATCATCGACAAGGTCAGGCCCTCGGTGGTGGCGGTCGGCACCTATCAGCCTAGCGGCAGCCCGCGGCAACAATTCAGGGGCACGGGGTTCGTCGTCGGCAACGGACATCTGGTCGTCACCAATTACCACGTCCTGCCCGAGAAGATGGATGACCAGAAGCGCGAACAGCTGGCAGTCTTCTCAGGACGGGGGACCAAGGCACGCTTTCATCCGGCGAAGATCCTGGCGAGCGATCCCGCGCATGACCTGGCCGTGCTTTACATCAGTGTGCCCTTACCGGCGCTGAGCCTGTCGGAACAAAGCGGGGTGCGCGAGGGTGCCGAGATTGCCTTTACGGGCTTTCCCATCGGTATGGCCCTGGGTCTTTATCCGGTAACCCATCGCGGCATCGTTTCCGCGATCAGCCCGATGGCACCGCCGCAGCTCGGCTCGCGGGTGCTGTCCGCCAAGATGATCCGTGCCATGCGCAACCCCTACGATGTGTTGCAGCTCGACGCGACAGCCTACCCCGGCAACAGTGGTAGCCCGGTCTACGACCAGAATACGGGCCGGGTGCTCGGTGTGATCAACAGTGTGCTGGTGAAGACCACCAAGGAGGCCATGATCGAGAAGCCTTCGGGAATCAGTTACGCGATCCCGGTCAGTTTCGTGAGGGAGTTGCTGAAGAAGGCCAGTCAATAGACCAGGACCAGAATCACCACACCCAGAAGAAGTCGATACAGCACGAAGGGCCACATCCCGATGCGCTCGATAAAACGCAGGAAGAAGAAGATGGCCAGGTAGGCCGTGACGCCCGACAGAACCACCCCCAGCCCCAGCGCCGACCACGCGACCGCAATCTCACTCTGAATCAGGTCACGCGTCACCAGCAGGCTTGATGCCAGGATCGTCGGTATCGACAGCAGGAAGGAAAAACGTGATGCCGCCGCACGGCTCAGGCCCAGCCAAAGTCCCGCAGTGATGGTGATACCGGAACGGGAGGTGCCGGGAATCAGTGCCAGGACCTGACTGGCGCCGATGATGAGCGCATCGCTTATCGTCAGCTGTGCCATCTCCCGCTCTCTCCTGGCACGCAGATCCACCCAGCCCAGCAGCAAGCCGAATACGATGGTCGTCGTGGCGATTACCCAGGGGGCACGCAGTTCACCTTCGACCAGTGATTTGAGCATCAGACCGGCGACCACCACCGGCAGGGTGCCAACGATAAGCGCCCAGCCCAGACGGCTCTGCCCGGTCTGTGGCCGCCCCGGCAGGAGCGAACCCAGCCAGCCGGACGCGATCTGCCACACATCGTTGCGGAAATAGGCCAGCACAGCGATCAGGGAGCCCAGGTGGACCGCCACATCGAACGCCAGGCCCTGGTCGTCGAAACCGAACAGGTAGGGCGACAATATCAGGTGACCTGAACTCGATATCGGCAGGAACTCGGTAAGGCCCTGGACTGTCGCCAGCACCAGGATCTGCAGCTCAGTCATCTAACTGCGTTCTGCAAGCTTGCGTTCCCAGTTGAGCGAGCTGCGCGCAATCTCCTCGAGATCGTCATAACGCGGGGTCCAGCCGAGCACCTCGCGGACCTTCGTGGCGCCTGCGATGAGGGCGGGCGGGTCACCGGCACGCCGTCCCTGCTCGATGATATTCAATGGTGAGCCGTGCACCCGCGCCACCATGTCGAGTACCTCGCGCACACTGTAACCGTGCCCATAGCCACAATTGAGGATCTGGGATTCCCCACCCGCTCGCAGGTGGTCGATTGCCTTGAGATGGGCGTCGGCCAGGTCCTCGACATGGATATAGTCGCGCACACCGGTGCCATCGGGGGTGGGGTAGTCGGTGCCGAAGATGTACAGCGCGTCGCGCTTGCCAAGGGCCTGCTCCGCCGCCACCTTCATCAGCAGGGTTGCGCCCGGGGTGGACTGGCCGATACGCCCCTGGGGGTCAGACCCCGCTACATTGAAATAGCGCAGGATCACGAAACCCAGATCGCTCGCTGCACCGAGGTCACGCAACATATGCTCGGTCATGAGCTTGGACATGCCATACGGGTTGATCGGCAGGGTGGGTGTGTCTTCCCAGCACTGCGCCGATTCCGGCGTACCGTACACCGCTGCCGTCGAAGAGAATACGAAGTGCTTTACGCCTGCCCCGACACAGCACTCGAGCAGGTTGCGTGTCGCGCAGGTATTGTTGCGGTAATACATCAGCGGGTCGGCAACCGACTCGGGGACTATGGTATGCGCGGCGAAGTGGATGACCGTATCGACCCGGTGATCGCGCAGGACCTTCGAAACCAGTTCCCTGTCCGCGGTATCGCCCTCCACGAAATCTCCGTAAAGCACGTTCTCGCGAAAACCCTTCGACAGGTTGTCCAGGGTGACGACGCGTTCACCCGCCTCGCCGAGCTGGCGAACCGTATGGCTGCCGATATAACCGGCGCCGCCGGTTACCAGGATCGAACTCGAAGTCATGATTGTCCTTCTCTATTGCGCAGATCGTGAACCAGCCGGCAATGATAACCGCTGCATGCCCTGGTTTCACACCTTGTTGAAG
Source organism: uncultured Gammaproteobacteria bacterium (assembly GCA_963753845.1). Taxonomy (GTDB): domain Bacteria; phylum Pseudomonadota; class Gammaproteobacteria; order Chromatiales; family Chromatiaceae; genus Thiosocius. The sequence continues at coordinate 249,664 of CAVWEI010000017.1, read as the reverse complement.
TTGAAGAACCTCAGTTCGATCCCAGGCGTGGCGGGTGATATCGAAAGGCTGGCATGGAGCCCCTGGCCAGGCCTGAAACTGAAACTCGACAGCTGCGCGGGATCGGCCGCCTGCGCAAAGATTCCCCGTCCGATTGCCTTCTGCCGGGCCTCCATGCGGGTCCACAGATCCAGGAAGTTCTCGGCCCGATCCGCCGGTGGCAAGGTCTCGAGTCTGGCGATGTCATCGGCAGGCATTACCCGGCGCGCGAGCCGCAGAGGATCGTCGATGTCGCGTTGCACCTCGACATCGATACCGACCGAAAGTCCGGAGGTGACAGCCAACAACGCAATGTCGAGACTGTGCGACAGATTGAACTCGATCGGCGCCCCGACCTTGTCGATATAGGGCTTTCCGCCCGGCCGCACGCAAAGTTGCAGCCGATCTGGCGGGCAATCCAGATAACGCCCCAGGATGTCGCGCATCGCGAGGTGTGCCGCGTCCCGCTGTCGCCCCTGGGGATGCCGACCGCCCGGGTGGGAGTCTGTCTGTGGAAATGCAGGATCCCGCCCTGCAGGGGCGAGATCCGATCCGCCAGATATCGATACGGCCCGGGCTCAATCCGGGTCTCTCGGGGGGCGCCTGCCATTGCGGAAAGACTTGGCGATGCATCGGGGTTCTCGAATCAGCTGTTGCACCATCATAGCAATGCTTCCTGCTATCCTGCCGCGTCCCTCCCGACCGGCGGAAGCCGCGCAGCCAAGCATGCAGACATCGATCGTTCGACAGCCTGACCCGGATGCCCTGGACGGACCGGAATGCCCGGTGGGGATTCCTCCGCTCCTGTGGCGGATCTATCGCACGCGCGGCATCGCGGCGGTGTCCGAACTTGAACGCGATCTCTCTGCATTGATACCGCCGGACCGGATGGCTGGCCTGGATGAGGCCGTCACCATTCTGAGTTCGGCAGTGCAAGAGAACAAACGCATCCTCGTGGTCGGCGATTTCGATGCCGACGGGGCCACCAGCTGCGCCCTGGCGGTCCTGGCGCTGCGCGCATTCGGCCACCGCGAGGTGGATTTCCTGGTGCCGAACCGGTTCGAGTTCGGGTACGGGTTGACGCCCGAGATCGTGGAACATGCACGCAGCTACGAACCTGAGCTGATCGTCACCGTGGACAACGGGATCTCAAGTGTTGCAGGGGTCGCTGCAGCCAACGCCCTGGGCTGGCAGGTTGTGGTGACCGATCACCATCTGGCAGGGCAGGTGCTGCCCGAGGCCGCGGCCCTGGTCAATCCGAACCTCCCCGACAACCCCTTTCCGTCGAAGGCGCTGGCCGGAGTAGGGGTTATCTTCTATGTGCTCCTCGGTCTGAGGGGACGACTGCGCGATTCAGGCTGGTTCAGCGCACGCGGAATTCCCGAGCCCAATATGGCCGAGTTCCTGGACCTGGTCGCGCTCGGCACCGTGGCCGACGTGGTCCCCCTGGACCGCAACAACCGGGTACTGGTCCACCAGGGCCTCGGGCGCATCCGCATGGGTCGCTGCCGACCCGGTATCAGTGCACTCCTGGCCATCGCCGGGCGCAATCCGGCACGCGTCCAGGCCACCGACATGGGGTTCGCGGTCGGCCCGCGCCTCAATGCGGCGGGTCGGATCGATGACATGTCCCTGGGCATCGCCTGCCTGCTCGCGGAGGGCCGCGAGGAGGCGAGGGCGTTGGCTGTCGAGCTCGATCGCCTCAACCGCGAGCGGCGGGCCATAGAAGGCGAGATGCAACAACAGGCGGATGCCATTCTCGCGGCATGGGCCCCGCGCCAGCAGAGCGAACTGCCTTGGGGGCTGTGTCTATTCCAGGATGGCTGGCACCAGGGGGTCATCGGCATCCTGGCATCGCGTGTCAAGGAGCGCCATCATCGCCCGGTGATCGCCTTTGCGTCCGCCGGTGACGGCCTGCTCAAGGGCTCGGCACGATCGATACCGGGCCTGCACATCCGCGATGTCCTAGACGAGGTCGCGGTACGCGAGCCCGATCTGCTGCGGAAATTCGGGGGCCATGCCATGGCGGCGGGTATGACCATTCGACAGGCCGACTTCGAAGGCTTTGCCGAGGTCTTCGACCAGGTGGTGCGATCACATCTGCAAGCGGATGATCTCAACGCCGTCATTCGTTCTGACGGCGCAATCGCGGAGGACGAGATGAACCTGGATACCGTGCGCGCAATCATGGACGGAGGCCCCTGGGGACAGGGCTTTGCGGAACCGATCTTCGACGATCGGTTCGAGGTCGTCAGCAGCCGGGTGGTCGGCGAAAAGCACTGGAAGCTGGTACTGCGCCCGGTCTCGGGTGAACTGGCCGTGGATGCCATTGCGTTCAATGCGGTCGACGAGCTGCCGGTGATGCCGAACAGAGTCCATGCCGCGTATCGCCTGGACGAGAATGAGTGGCAGGGCAGGGTAAGCCTGCAACTGCGCATCGAGCACCTGCGGGAGGCCGAATGATGATCGACGAGACACTTCCCGAAAAACCGAGCAAATCGGCACTCAAGCGCGAAATCGAAGCGCTACAACACCTGGCGGATCAGATGTCGGCACTGAACGACCAGGAACTGCGTCGGCTGGGCGTGGATGATGGATTGCGCGAGGCCATTGCCCAGGCACGCTCGATGCGCCCCTCGGGTGCGCGCAACCGGCAACTGAAACACTGCGTGAAATACATGGACCTGGAGTCGCTCGCCGAGGTACGTGCATACATCGAAGACCGTCACTCGCAGCAGGTGGCCGCCAACCGGGAATTTCACGAAATCGAGCGCTGGCGCGATCGTTTGATCGCAGACGGGGACCAGGGCCTGGAGGCATTGTTCAGCCATCACGACGGGCTGGACCGGCAGCGCATCCGGCAGCTGAGCCGGGATGCCGCACGGGAAAAGGAAACGGGCAAACCAGCGGGGGCGGGGCGCAAGCTTTATCGCTATCTGCGTGAGTCCTTGCTGAACGATCGCTGAAGAATCGTGTTAACCAATGTTCCTTAAAAAAATTAAATAGTTAGGCGCGACGGCATCGGTGACGGACACGTAAGCTCCGGTAATTGCGACATATTTGTTGCGGCGCAGCAGCCAGTCTAGGACGGCCGTCCGTACAAGCCATTGATTTCTGGGGCCAAGTCACATAAATAGGCTATTACTTATTCAGGCAAAAATGTGAACCCGAATTCATGACAACGACAAGCCGCCGCCCAGTCCATCTGAATCTCGTCAAAATCAAGCTCCCGATTGCGGGCATCATGTCCATCATTCACCGTGCCACCGGTGTGTTCATGTTCCTGGCACTGCCGTACCTGATCTACCTCCTCGACCTGTCGGTTTCCGGTCCGGCCGGCTTTGCCGAGGCCGGCGAGGCCGTACATGGCATGCTGGGGGTGATCTTTGTGTTTCTGATCATGTGGTCACTGGCACACCACTTTCTGGCCGGCATCCGCTACCTGTTGATCGATGTCGATCTCGGCGTGGAGAAAGAGATTGCACAGAAATCGGCCCTGGCCGTGCTGGTGGCCGGCCCGATACTCGGACTGCTGTTGACGGGAGGTGTGTTGTGAGTCGCAAGGCATCAGGGCTCAAGGCCTGGGCGATCCAGCGCCTGACAGCGATCTTCATCGGGCTGTTCTCACTCTACCTGGTCGGCGTGCTGCTGTTTTCGTCACCTGTCGATTACACCGCATGGAAGGCCTGGCTGAGCAGCCCACTGGTGAGCGTGAGCATGCTGCTTTTTGTGGTCAGTGTACTGATGCATGCCTGGATAGGTGTGCGCGATATCCTGATCGATTATGTCCACCCAATCGCGATTCGTGCGACTTTGCTCGGATTGGTCGCCTTGTCACTGGTTGCCATGGGTTTGTGGGCCGCTCAGGCGCTCATCCTTGTCCGCCTGGTCTGAGATAAAAATATAATGGCTTTGAACAAACGACGTTTTGACGCACTGATCATCGGTGCCGGCGGTGCCGGCCTGAACGCCGCCATTCAGCTGGCGAATACGGATGCCAGGGTGGCGGTGGTTTCGAAAGTGTTCCCGACCCGGTCGCATACCGTTGCAGCGCAGGGTGGGGTGAATGCCGCGCTGGCCAACGTGCTGCCGGACAACTGGCATTGGCACATGTTCGATACAGTCAAGGGTTCGGACTACCTGGGCGACCAGAACGCGATCGAGTTCATGTGCCGCGAGGCCATACCCACGGTCTATGAACTCGAACACAACGGCGTGCCTTTCTCGCGCCTGGACAACGGCAAGATTTACCAGCGCGCCTTCGGTGGACAGAGCCAGGACTTCGGCGGTGCCCAGGCGGCACGCACCTGCGCGGCAGCCGACCGCACGGGACACGCGATACTGCACGCGCTGTATCAGCAGAACGTGCGCGCACGCACCCACTTCTTTGACGAATATTTCGCGATCGATCTGATCAAGGACGACGAAGGCGCAATCCTGGGTGCCCTGGTCATGGAGATCGAAACCGGTGAACCGTTGCTGATCGAGGCGAAGTCGACCGTACTTGCGACAGGCGGCTGCGGCCAGGTCTATCGCACGACCTCGAATGCACATATCAACACCGGAGACGGTAACGGCATGGTGCTGCGGGCCGGTATCCCTCTCATGGACATGGAGTTCTACCAGTTTCACCCGACCGGCATTGCCGGGCGCGGGATGTTGATCACCGAAGGCGTGCGTGGCGAGGGCGGCTATCTGGTCAATAAGGATGGCGAGCGTTTCATGGAACGCTATGCGCCCAATGCGAAGGACCTTGCCAGCCGCGATGTGGTGTCGCGGTCCATCGTCACCGAGGTCAAAGAGGGTCGCGGCTGCGGCCCCAACGCCGATCATGTCCTGCTCAAGGTCGATCATCTCGGCGAAGAGATTATTGCCAAGCGCCTGCCGGGTATCCGTGAAAGCGGAAAGATATTTGCCGGGGTCGATGCGGTGCACGAGCCGCTGCCGGTCTTCCCGACCGCGCATTACGTGATGGGAGGCATCCCCACCGACCCCTATGGCCGCGTGATCGTGCCGCAGGGTACCGGTGAGGAGGTCGTACCGGGGCTCTACGCGGCCGGCGAATGCGCCTGCGTGTCCGTGCATGGTGCGAACCGTCTGGGCGGCAATTCACTGCTGGACATCCTGGTATTCGGACGTGCGGCGGGTCTCGATGTCATCGAGAATCTGAAAGAAAACAAGAACCATCGCCCAATGAACGAAACCAGCGTGGAGAAGGCAATGGCCCGCTTGACGCGTTGGGACCAGGCGGGAGAAGGCATCTCGGTACGCGAATTGCGCGACGAGTTCCGCAAGACCATGGAGGATCACGCCGGTGTCTTCCGTACCGAGGAAATCATGGCCGAGGGCGTCGAAAAGCTGAAGGCTCTGCGTGACAAGCTGCCGGATGTTCGCCTGGGCGACCATTCGAAGGTGTTCAACACCGCGCGTGTCGAGGCGCTCGAGCTCGAGAACCTGTTCGACACGGGCATCGCGATAGCGTATTCGGCGCTGATGCGTAAAGAAAGCCGCGGCGCCCACTCGCGACCGGATTACCCGGATCGCGACGATGCGAACTGGATGAAGCACAGCCTGTACTTCAAAGAAGACGATCGTATGGACTACAAGCCGGTTCAGACCAAACCGCTGACCGTGGAAACCTTCCCGCCAAAAGAGCGCGTGTACTGAGGAGTCTCTCTGTATGAAGTTTCTGGTATCCCGATTCAATCCCGAGAGCGACAGCGCACCTTACGTACAGGAGTTCGATGTCGAGACCACGCGCGGCATGATGCTGCGAGATGCGTTGCTCGATATCAAACGCCAGGATGAGTCTTTCTCATTTCGGCATTCCTGTGGCGAAGGTGTCTGCGGCTCTGATGGGGTCAACGTCAATGGCTCAAACAAGCTGGCCTGCATCACGCCCGTGTCGGAGTTGAAGGAGCCGGTCGAGGTGCGCCCGTTCCCGGGCCGTCCGATCATTCGGGATCTTGTGGTCGACATGACCCAGTTCTATCAGCAGTACAAGGCGGTGAAACCCTGGCTGGTGCGCGAAGATCCGATGCCTGAGCAGGAGATCCTGCAGTCGCCGGAAGATCGTGACAAGCTGGACGGCCTCTACGAATGCATCATGTGCGGCTGTTGCTCGACAGCATGTCCGTCATTCTGGTGGAACCCCGACAAGTTTCATGGCCCACAGGCCCTGTTGACCGCCTGGCGTTTCCTTGCCGATACGCGAGACCAGGCAACGGATGAGCGCCTTGACGAGTTGGAAGGCCCTTACAAGCTTTTCCGCTGCCATACGATCATGAATTGCGTAGACGCCTGCCCGAAAAACCTGAACCCCACCAAGGCCATCGGCCACATCAAGAATCTGATGCTGAAAAGTGCCATTTGACAGGGCCCCGGCAGATGCACCATTGGGGCCGGATATCGCGTGACCCGAATGCTGGAGAGCATTATCCCGCCCGCCTATTCATTCGGTCGAATGCCGGGGCAGTGACGGTATGAACGTTGCCCCAAGCGGCAAACAACTTCGCTGGCAGTGCCGACGCGGCATGCTGGAGTTGGACTTTGTGCTGGAACGCTACCTCGATGATCATTTCGACCTGGCGGATAATGACGAGAAGGCCTTGTTCGCGAAACTGCTTACCGCGCAGGATCCTGAGCTTCAGGGCTGGATACTCCAGGGCGTGGTGCATTCCGATGTCGCCTGTCAGAACCTGATAAACAAGATACGGGGTATCTGATTCAGTCTGTGAGTTTATTTTCCACCTCGGCCGCCAGTTCTGAAATGGCGGCCACATCCAGGTGGCGTATGAGTTTGTGCAGTCGTGCAAGTGAACTCCCGAGTTGCTCATCGTGAATTACCGAAAGCACGTAGCGTTTCAGTGTCACCGAAGCGTCGTCCAGGTCGATCCCGTTGACAAGGCTGGGATCCGCAAGAAAGGCCTGTGCCTTTTCGAGGAATTGATTGAGTACCTGCTCTTTTGATTCGATCATCGCAATGACTCCTTAAGCCAAGCCAAACAAATCCGGGAACACGAGTATGGAAACGACAAGGGATGCCTGTATCAGAATAAAGGGGACGACCCCGCGATAGATGTCCAGGGTGCGCACGGCTGGCGGTGCAACGCCCTTGAGGTAGAACAGGCTGAACCCGAAGGGTGGCGTAAGGAATGAAGTCTGAAGGTTCATCGCAATCAGGATCGCGAACCACAGCATGCTGATCCCCATCGTTTCGGCAATTGGCGCAAGTATCGGCACGACGATAAATGATATCTCCACGAAATCGATGAAAAACCCCAGCAACAGGATGATCACCATCGAGAAGATCAGAAAGCCCCATTTTTCGCCGGGCAGCGTCAGCAGAAAATCTTCCACGATCACATCGCCGCCGGTATAGGCGAATGCCATGGAAAACGCGGTTGCACCGATCAATATGGCGAAGACCATCGAGGTGATCTTCACCGTCTCAAGGGCGCTCTCGTACAACAGGGTCCAGGAAAATTTGCGGTACAGCACCGACAGCAGGATGGCACCGACGACCCCCAGGGCTGAGGACTCGGTCGGTGTCGCTATCCCGGTAAATATCGAGCCCAGGACCACGATGATCAGCAGCAGCGGGGGAACGATAGCGCGTAGCGCATCCAGATAGTGCCTGACCCTGGATAACCGCTCGTCTGCAATGGGAACCAGGGGTGCCGCCTCAGGCCGGGCGTGGGCATAGACCAACACGTAGGCCACGTAGGCTCCGACCAGCACCAGTCCCGGGACCAGAGCGGCCTGGAACAGGTCGCCCACCGGCAGGCCGAGGACGTCACCCAGGATGATCAGGATGATGGACGGTGGAATGATCTGTCCCAGGGTCCCGGCGCCGCAGATGGTGCCGCAGGCGAGCGACTTGCTGTAACCATGCTTGAGCATGACCGGCAGGGATATCACGCCCATGGCCACGACACTGGCACCGACGACACCGGTGGATGCGGCGAGGAGGGTGCCTACCAGGATGGTCGAGACGGCCAGTCCACCGCGCATGCTGCCGAACAGCCGGCCCATGGATTCCAGCAACTGCTCCGCGAGCCGTGTCTTCTGCAGCACGATGCCCATGAAGATAAACAAGGGTACCGCCATGAGCACCACGTTCTGCATGATGCTGTAGATCCGAAACGGCATGAATGCAAAAAGATCCCAACCTTCGGCGAACACACCGAATATCAGGGCCACACCGCCAAAGGTGAAGGCGACCGGAAAGCCCAGCAGCAGGAGCAGCAAGGCCACGAAAAACATCATGATACCGGTCATTCGGCGGGGTTCTCAGTTTCGAATCAGGGTTTGAAGGCCTCGTACTCGTGTGCCTTTTCCAGCCCGAGGTACTCGTTAACAGCCCGCAGCATAAATCCGATGCTGCTGATCAGCACGCAGATAAAAGATAGCGAAATCATGCCCTTGATCAGCCAGCGGTAGGGCAGGCCGCCCGGGTCGCCACTCTGCTCCCCGATATCATAGGCCTCGTAAGAAAACCCGATGCCGTAGCCTGCGACCAAAGCGCAGAATGGCCACAGGAACAGCAGGGTGCCAAGGATATCGATAACCGCGCGCTTCCTGCGACTCAGACGTTCATAGATCACGTCGACCCGCACATGGCCGTCTGCCTTGAGCGTATAGGCGACGCCAAACAGGAAGATCATCGAGTACAAATGCCATTCGAGTTCCTGCATGCCGATGGATACATCGTTGACCAGATAGCGCATGACCACGTCGTAAAAGACGTTGGCCACGAGCAGCAACAGCAGGACCGCGGAGAATGTCCCGATCCAGTCGGAAAACCGGTTGAAAATGCGCTCGGCCATGACCGTCTTCGGTGTCATATCCGTCTCGCTGATATGAGATGGGAAGAGGCGGCAATGTTAGCCCATCCCCACCTCTTCTTGCAGGCCAATTCCGGCTGGGGGAGGGGGGTCAGTCAACCAGGCTGTTCAGATAGGCCTGGTCGGAAATGGCCGTCCATTCACGCACGATGGCCATGTAGGCCGCCTGGGCATCGATGATCTCCCTGGCCAGTGGATCGGCCGCGGCCCGCTCTGCCAGCAGTTCCGCGTTCGCCTTGCGCATCGCGTTCATGACTTCCCTGGGGAAGGTCTTTATCTGGATGTCCGGGTAATCCTTCTTGATCAGATGCCAGTTCTCGGCGCTCACATGGTACGACTGGGCGTACATGTCATAGGCGCTGGTGCGCATCGCAACCCGCAGGATCTCCTGGAGATCGGGGGGCAGGGTGTCCCACTTCTTCCTGTTTACCAGAAACTGCAACTCCGCCGCGGGCTCCTGCCAGCCGGTGTAGTAGTAGGGCGCAATCTTGTGGAAGCCCATGCGCAGGTCAAGCGAAGGACCGACCCATTCGACGGCATCCACGGTGCCCCTCTCCAGGGCAGTGTAAAGCTCACCAGCCGGGATATTGGTCGGCTTTGCGCCCAGTTTGGCAAACACCTCGCCGGCAAAGCCCGGGATGCGTATCTTCAGCCCCTGCAGGTCGTCGAGTGAATTGATCTCCTTCTGAAACCATCCGCCCATCTGGCTGCCGGTGTTTCCGCCGGGGAACGACAGCATACCGTGTCTGGCATAGACCTTTTGCATGAGCTCCATGCCGCCGCCGTAATAAAACCAGCCGTACTGTTCGGGCGCGGTCATGCCGAACGGCATGGTCGTGAAGAACAGGGTGTTCGGGTCCTTGCCTTTCCAGTAGTAGGAGGCGGAGTGGCCCATGTCGTACTGGCCGCCCTTTACCATATCGAAGACACCCAGCGGGGCCTTGTGCTTGTTCTTGGAATCGATGGAGATCTTGAGTCGCCCATCGGACATGGCCTCAACCATCTTCTTGAGGTTCCTGGTCGCGTCTCCCAGGATCGGGTAATTCGGTGGCCAGGTCTCGGCCAGACGCAGGTGATAGGTCTTTTCGGCCAGCACGCCGCCTGCCGACAGCATCAGGCCGGCCGCCAGACATGCAGCGACAATTCTATTCAGCATCATACTTCTTGGCTCTTTGGGTCGGCAGCCGCTCAGTGCTTCATCATTTGCGTGACCGAACGCACCTCGGCCGAGATTTCCTTGCTGGACCCGTCCTCGAAGGTCAGGGTGATCGGTACTTGATCGCCCAGATCGAGCGGCCCTTTTAGATCCAATAGCATGATATGCAGGCCACCTGGCTGCAGCGTCGCCGTTCCGTTCGCTGGCAGGTGAATATGGGCGATCTGTCGCATGCGCATCACCCCATCGTCCATGGTGTGCATATGAAGTTCCACCGTGGCGGCGACCGGCGTGCTTGCACTGACCAGAAACTGTTGTTCCGCACCACTGTTGTGGATTTGCATAAAGGCCGCGCTGTTCCTAACCACCGGCGGTACGGCGCGCACGTAAGGGTCCGTGACCGTGATCTGGTCCGCGACGCCGGCTGCCTCGACATTGGCGAGCAGGGCCAAGGCCATGCCGAAAACCGCGATGATTCCAAGACCGCTGCTGCGCTCGATTGTTTTCATTCATTACTCCGTGGATCGATAGGATGGGAAGAGGCTACCGCGGGCCGGGCCGGACGGCATTGATTGAAATCAGTGCAATGCTAGGCCGATGGCCGCAGGTGGCGGGGGCGACCGTCTTCGCCCAAGGCGACGTAGATCAGGGTGGCATCGGCGACCACCTTCAGTTCGTGAGCCGCGAGCTGACGGCAGGCCTCGGCGATGACGTGGACGGTGATCGATGACTTGCCCCGACGCCGGATCTCGGTGTAACAGCTGACGAGGTCGCCCACCGCCACCGGTGCGAGGAAGCGGAATTCCTTGATGGCCACCGTGGCAACCCGGCCCTCGGCCTCGCGTATGGCGAGAATACTACCGGCGATATCCACCTGCGACATCAGCCAGCCGCCGAATATATCGCCGTAGGCATTGGTGTCTGCCGGCATGGCCACCACGCGGTAGGTCAATTCGCGCTGGGCCGCGGATTCAGTGTCCCGCATAGGGTTGTTCGGTAACGCCGTGATATCGCTCAAGGATCTGGTTACGCCGCAGTTTCAGTGTCGGGGTGACCGAGTCATTATCCGGCGTCCGGGGGAGCCTGACCACCGCCAATTTCACGCACCTAGACATTCCGGATGATTTGGCTGATCTTCTGTATTGCCTTTTCGAGCACAGACGGCGGCGTGTAGAAATGCGGTGCCAGGCGGACACCTCCGGCACGCGCGGCACATATTGCACCGCTTTGCATCAACGCTTCGTGCAGTCGCCCAGAAGGCATATCGGCATGCCGAAAGGTCAATATGCCTGCGCGCTGATCCGGGTTGCCCGGTGTTATGACTTCCACACCCGCAAGCTTTCTCAACTCAGTGTCCAGGAATGCGATATTTTCCCTCAGCCGGGTCTCTACGAAAGGCATGCCCACCTCGTCAAAGAGGCTGAGGCTGGCCTCCATCGCGTGAATGCCGGTCATGTTCGGTGTGCCGGATTCAAACCGCCGGGCCGAAACGGCTGGCGCCCAGGTCTTGCTCTCGAAAGCGTAGGGCGTCTCGCGCATGGCCCAGCCATACTGATGCAGGCTCAGATGCTCGCGCAGTTCAGGGCGGCAGTATAGAAATCCCAGCCCCTCGGGCGACAAGAGCCACTTGTGCCCACCCGAGGTGACGAAATCGGCCGGTATCTTTTCCAGATCGAACGACAGGGCGCCCAGGCTCTGGATGGCATCAACCGACAGCAGGACGCCCCTGGCGCGACAGGCATCTGCCAATCGCGGCATATCGAAGCGGTAACCGGTGGCAAAATGAACGGTACTGATCGCAAGCAGGCGGGTCTTTTTGCCAATGGCGGCGATCAGTGCGCCCTCGGGGTCGGCCTTTGCAAGTGCGTCGACCGGGTGGTAACTGACACCACGTGACTCCAAGACCTGCCAGACCATCTCATTCGAGCAAAAATCGCCGGCCAGACCGACCACCTGATCACCCGGGCGCCAGTCCAGCCCCTGGCTCACGATGGACAGACCCTCGGAGGTGTTCTTTACCAGCGCAATATCTTCCGGGCCGGCGGCATTGATCAGGCGGGCCAGTCGCTCACGCAGGCTGCGCTCGACCTTCATCCAGGCGGGATAATCCGACGCGCCACGTGTCATGTTCTCGTGGGCGAAATTGGCTACTCGCTGCGCCGTGCGTTTTGGCCAGGGGCCGACGGCTGCATGATTCAGGTAACAGAGGCCGGGTTCTTGCGGAAACTCGGAGGGCAGGTAGATCATCTTCAGCTGTTCACTTTCGAAAATGGGATCAGCGGACACTAACCCAGGCGAAAAAGCCTGGCAATAACCTCTATTCAACATTAAATCAATAACCTAACTAATTGTTTGTAAATGCAATTACATTCTCTATCACTCATCATGTCCATCCTGCAAGGGCTCCACAACGGGCGCTACGGCGTGCCGGCGAGCGCCCGCGAAATCGACCCGCCTGGTTGCGCGTGAAGCGGCAACACTGTTGCAGCTCCTTGAGGGTGGGCAAATTGCCCACATGGCCCGCTGACAAGGGATGGCTGTAGCTGTCCCGAAGGCCTTGCATGGTAAGGCCTTCCGGTCGATTGGCTCAGATTGGTAACTGCGGATAATACATATTATGTTAAATCGGATATCCCGCATGGATGTTTCTTGTGGCAAAGCCGACACGTCTACAGTCCCCTCCTTGTAGATGACCCAAAAAACAGGCAGACGGCGCAGACAGCTCTGTTGAGCCTACGGACCCAAATGCCGATTGCGGAAACAGTCGACAGTGTGATCATTGACCATCCCGACCGCCTGCATGAATGCATAACAGATGGTGCTACCGACGAATTTGAAGCCGCGACGTTTCAACTCCCGGCTCATCAAGTCTGACTGGGGCGTCGATGCAGGCACCTGGTCCTGCGTTCGCCACTGGTTCTGAACCGGCCTGCCATCCACGAAATCCCAGAGAAAGGCGCTCAGGGTGTTTCCAGCGGCGCGGAGCGCCAGGTAAGCGTTGGCGTTGCCCACGGCAGATTCGATCTTCAGGCGGTTTCGCACGATGCCTGAATCCTGCAACAGCTTGTGCCTCTTCGCTGGCGTGTAACGCGCGATTTTCTCGGGATCGAATCCGTCGAAGGCGCGCCGGTAGCCTTCGCGCTTCTTGAGAATGGTCGCCCAGGACAGGCCTGCCTGTGCGCCCTCGAGGATCAGCATCTCGAAAAGGTGCCGGTCGTCGTAGCTCGGCACGCCCCACTCTTCATCGTGATAGGCGATCTCCAGCGGCGATGACTTGCTGGCCCATGCGCAGCGTGTCACAGACACTCTTCACCCAATTTCGCACCCTCCAAGGCAAACTCACCCAGATCTGTAGCAATCTCCCGAAACTACTCCAGCGCCACCTGCAAATCCTCGACAATCTCGGCCGCAATCACGCCGGGCTCCGGCCGATTGTCTAACGCATTCGGGGTCAGACCCGAATAATTTCCCCGAATATTTCACTGCGGCAATGCCCGGTCGCCATGGCCGCGTCCGAACAAACGCCGGCCAAGGTGTTGGCCGTCGGCGAAGCCGCGATGGGTTTCGATCACGGTGCCCGAGCGCGAACCGATCACGTTGATCTCTCCCGCTTCCGGCATGCCGTTGACGTTTGCGAAGGGGGTCCCCAGGGCGATTTCCGGCCGTTGATCGCCGTCGCGATCATCGGCGAAGGCGACGGTCACACCGCGCCCGGCCGCCAGGTGTTTCGGGATCTCCATTTCGAACACGATCTTGCCGTCACGCAGGCGCAGGACCCGGTCGCTGGACGCGACCGCCGCCTCGTCACCGCGTACGTCCATGCTGCGGCCGAGCCGCTCGCCGGGGCGGCGGCCGGCAAACCGGGAGAGCACCTGCCCCTTTGCGTCGAACAGGAGCACCACCCCGGCCTGTTCCGCGGTTGCTTTCGCCAACGGGGCCGCTGCCAGATACAGGGTCCGGCCCCGCTGCAGGAACAGCGGCGCCGCGGCGGCGAGGTGTCCGTCCTCCGGCCCGAGCCCGAGGCGCGAGCGCCGGAAGCGGATGAGGTCGCGGCCCGGCACCCAGATCAGAAATTCGTCCAGGTCCGGATTGACGCGCGGATCGCACGGCTTTTCCGCCCCCAGGCATTGTGGACACGGGCCGCAGTCCACCAGGTAGAGGCTGCTGAAGAAGGGTTCGGGCACCTTCGGCTCCGGACGCAGCGGCAGCGGGGACGCCCTTTCCCAGACCTCGGCGCCCGCGCCGATGTTTTGCGCCGTCCCGAAATAGATCGCCTCGGCGGCGGTGGTCGTTGCGCCGATATGCGCGTTGGCGAGGTCGTCGTGCAGTTCGGCGGGCGTCACGTCGCGCCAATGCGCGCCGTCTGCCGAGCGCAGGATCTGTGCGGCCGGGGGCGGAGCACCGGCCTCGCCACCCAGCCCCGCATACAGATGGTCTGAAAAGGATTGCAGCACATCGATGCTGGTGCGGCGCGCATCGAACGCGTCCTCCGTCTCGACCTGTTCGAGGGTGAACGCGTCGTCCGCCCCACGCAGGCGCAACAGCATCGGCCCGCCGGCCGTGCCGGGCCGGACGCGCGTGCCGACATAGAGCCTGCCGGCAAACGTTTCAAGGCTGTTGACCCCGAGCAACGCCGACGAGGTGAACTCGCCCAGCTTTTCCCAGTGCGTCGATGCGAACAGCGATCCACCCGCCACACCAGCCGTTCGCCAGACCTCCGCGGTGCGCGAACCGTCGGGGTTGGTGCGCGTGGTCGCGCCGTATAGGAAGTCGCCCCATGGCGCGAGCGCCTGCAGAGCGCAGTTAGCATCGCGGTAATTGTCGGGCGTCAACATAATGTCGGTCAGGATGTTGCCCCAGCCCTCGGGCGGGCCGCCGATCCGATCGTTTCCTTCAAGATACATACGCTGGTAGGGGTGCCCGCAGGGGCCGAGTCCACCGATGGACACCAGCAGCCGACCGCCGAACACGGCCACGCCCATGATATCGGCAATGTCGCGCCGCACACCCCAGACGTTGGATTCCTCGAACACCACGCCATCAGAAGACTGCAGCCGCACCAGGACATCGGTCTCGCGCGTACCGTCGACAGTGGTACCGCGCGCTCGGGCCGCCACGTAGATCCAGGGTTCCCCGCGATGGTCATCGGCGACCACAAGGTAGGGCACACTCTCGTACGTGAAGATCTCACGCAGCCCGAAGCGGGTCGGCAAGCTCAGTTCCTCCCAGACGAAGCGCCCGGTCTCGACCCTTGCGCGGTACAGCTTCCCCGGGCTTGCCGTGCCCGCATACAGATGGCCGCCGTACACGGCGAGGGAGGCCACGGAGTCGACGTTGGCGGCCCCGAAGCCATCCTCGTTGATTTGTTGCCACTGTGCAGATGCCGTGGCTGCGATGGCGGCCCATAGCAGGAAAAGGCCGACAGACGTGCCAGTCAAAATCCGTCTTCGCGTGGTCATCAGCACATCCTCCGCTCTGGGTCCCCTGCCCCGGCAACGCTACGGGGATATAACCAGCATAGATAGCCCAGCCGGTTTGTGGTCAGCCAACCAAACACGGCCCAGCCCAGGATCTCCGCGCGCACCATCTGTTGCGGTGTGATGCCGGCGATCTGCATACGTTTGGGGTTCACGTTGCAGCGCCGGTCCGTGCAGTGTGTCGTGCAAATGGGGTCAGACCCGAGTGGCACTCCAGCGACTCGCTTTCAGCCTAAAGATATCCAGGCTGGCCTGTCGAGTTTGATGAGGTCCCCGCGGCCTCTACATCAACCTGGCCTAAAGGTCGCCCCGAGCCTGTCGCTACGGCAGTCGAGGGGGAAATAAAACGTGAAATCAGTCACTTAGTATTTTTCCTAGTGTTGATCAGTGATTTCCCCAATGCCTTTTCGATTGGGCGGTCGCTCTCTTTACTTGAGACGGTAACCGAGTGCAGGTGCAACAGTTCTGGCGCGAAGTCACAGCGGGGTTCGTCCTGTTGGTGGCCATGGAGTCGGTCATGGGTTCGCTGCCCGTGGCTGCCTCACAAGCGCGTCTGCTCGATGGTAACGATGTTCGAACCCCTACCCGGCCCCTGCGCCTGATATTGCCACCCGGCCTTCCCGATCAAGCGGGTACCGGGCCGAGGCTTAAACCGGAGGTTACCCAGGTCACCGAAGGCATCAGCCCGCCCGACGGTGGGACGGGCCAGCTGCAATTACAGGTCACATCCACCCTGCCCGGTGCAGGTCCTCCCGGCCCAACGCCGGCCAAGATTGTTGCAACCCTGCAGACCGGATCACTGATGGCGCGTGTCGGTCCGCAAGCGCTTTCGTATGACAGCCTCATCCACAAGGACCGAACCGAACCGGGTGCAGTGGTCGCCCTCGGGCTCGGGACCAGGACCCTGGTGAAGGGCTTCGGGGTCCAGTCGGGTGAAGGGCATGGCTATCAACGACTTCTCGGCAGTGACCGCGCAAGCTATGCATTCAATGGCGTGGTTGCCGAACACAAGCTGCCGGCACCGGAAGGCGGAGATATCAACCTGGTGGCGGCCTGGCTGTCGGGCGCTGCGCACGCGGCCGGAACGGTTGAAGAAACCGGACAACACGCCGGTGATGCGTGGTCTGTATCGGCCGATACAGCCCTGCTGAAACAACGCATGCAGCTGCGTTTCGAGTACGCCGGCTCCAGTTTCGACTGGCAGCACGCCGGCAAGACCGGTCGCGCTTACAGCTTCGGCACAGAGTTTCGTTCGGCAAAGTCGTCGTCGATCACCTGGCATCTGGGGACCGAATTCGACCAGGTCGCGCCCCGGTTCGGCAGCCTGGCCAATCCCACTCTGGAGAGCGACTGGCGCCGTCTGCGCACCTATGGCGCGCTCAGCGCGGGAGAATGGAAGTTTGATCTGTCTCTGGGCCAACGGCAGAGCAACCTGGAAGACACCCCCGCCACACCGACAGTACAGCGCCAAAATGGCCAATTCACGGCTGCATGGACGCCGTCGCCAACGACCGAAGGCCTTTTTTCCGGCAGACCATCATACGAGTTGACAGCGGACTACGGGCAAAGCAACCGCATTGTCGAGGCGCCCCTGAGCGAATCCGGGCAACAGCGGGACAAAGCGTTCAGCCTGATGTTACAGACCGAGTTCACACACGCCGACTGGCTCTGGGGTGTCAGGGCCAAGGGCGCGGAGATGCCAGGCAAGGAAGACGCGAACGAAAGCAGCGGCGCGCGGACGCTGGCGTTGCACCTCTATGGTGACCTGGCTGCAAAGCGGCTGAGGCCAACCGTATCCTGGCAACGCCTTCGTGATCACGCGACCGGCTCGACCGATGAGCGCTGGCGCGCCGGCCTGGATTCGTCAGACATTGCGCTGCGGGATAACCTGACGGCAGATGTCAAACTGGCTTACCAACAGCGCTTCCGGTCGGACGGCGGAAAGAGTGACAAAGGATACAGCCTCGGCGGGAACCTCGCTTGGCAGCTGCGACGCGCGGCAGAAGGCCACAGCGGTCTCCTGCTCGCCTTTTCCGGCAGCTATCTCGGCGGCGACCCAGGCCTCACCTCGCCAGCGGGCGGCGGTGGCTATCGGTTCATGTTGTCGCTATCGACCGACACTTCACACCAGTAACTCGGTGCAACTCCGACAGCGCACCTGGCACCGCTCAGGCGGCAGCACCCTCACCCGTCAATGCACGATGGCGTCGATGATTTCGTGGACCTCGTGCTCCAGGGCCTCCGACGCGGTCACCACCACTTTGCGCTCGTCTATCGTTGCGGTGTAGTGCTTTGCATCCTGATGCCTGGCATATGCTTCGCGCAGCCTGTCCAATACCATTTCGATCTCGACCGGCGTAACCCCGTGTTCCTCAACCAGGGTATTCAGGCCGCTGACCTTGCCATCGTGTATCCAGGCCAACCCAAACTTCTTCGGCGGCTTGCCGATGAAGACGTATGCCGCATGATCCGACGGCACCACCTCCAGCGGCTGAGATACCTTTTGCATCAGTTCCTGCAGTTCCTGTTCCACTTCGGCAACCTTCCGGCCAGCCCTGCTCGCGCCGTCCAGCTGTGGATAATCAGGCGTATGTCCGGAAAACAAGCTTCCAAATAGTCCCATGACTACCTCCTCACGAATGTGTTCTGACTTGCGGGGTGGGTTCAACTTAAAAGCCTAGATCGCCTGATCTCTTACGCAAGGGTGAATTAACACTTAATATATATTTCAGCCTTTTAAAGCCGAAAAGAAAAGTGAATTCGAGGGCGCCTATCACCTGCATGCAGGGAACATGCGGCCCCAGGTTCGGATATTTTAGGGATCCCGGGCCCTTCCGAACGGTCCGTTCCTGGCCCCGGTGGCCGTCGCGCCGGCCGTCGACTCCGTCGAAGGCCCCTGTGACAGTTCTGTGAACTTGTGGGGACCTCTGACAATTCACGATCAGCCATCTTGGCGCCAAAAAATCTCAGCTCTGCGTTGCGAATCTCCGCAATAGCCAGGGTTCGGCAGATCGAGGCGAGTCTGAGTTGGTTATCGCGAAGCGCATCCGCGACCTGTACTGCAAAGCCATCGTCCTGGGCAACCGCCTGGTGGATGGCATCTTGTCCCGCTTCGAGTCGCCCCGAAACGCGCAACAACCCACAGGGTTTTAGCCGATCACATGATCCGATACTGCGGTTGCACCTGGTCGTCCAGCCAGATGTCATCCGGGCTCACGTACTCATCGCGCAGGTTGAAAGGTACACCGATGCGATCAAAGCAGTCGTAAACCAGCTCCGAGCAGATGTACTTGCGATCGCGCGTGCGGCGACTGACGCTGAACAGAATACGGAAGCCGATGCGCAAGATCTCGAAGTTGTCATAAGGTTTGGTCAGTTCGTCCATGCCGTAGCTGATGGCATGATTAAGCTTTTCTTCATCTATCGATGGATGCACCCGCGCTATGACGATATTGCCTTTGTATGGCCGGTTCTTGCCGTGGTAGTCATGCAGATACTTGGACAATGGGGCCAGGCGCACACCTATCAGCGTCTCGCTTTCCAGAATGAAGACCCGCTGCAGCGTGGGGTCCTTGTAGATCATGCCGACATGGCTCCATACCGAGCGGGTGAACTGCTGGATGGCCTGCGAAAAGAAATACGAACCGGAGCAGAAAACGAGGTCGCCGGTCTGCAGGTCGTCGCGCATCGCGTCGTAAGGGTGTAGAGGGAAGCTCTGGATTTCTTTCTTGGTAAGCGGAGTAGCCATGCCAGTCTCGCAGTTGGGCAGTGTGAAATTCAGTTGCGGTTACGCTGGCGATTCAGACTCACGCAGACGGTCGAATCAAACCAGATTCAAGTGTGAAGACGCATTCGCAGGACCTACAATATGGCGAGGTACGGTCTGCACAGGGATCTTACCCCACAGCTGTCAATGATGATTTTTTCATGATGCACTCCGGAAACCGACTGAACCCCAGTACACGGCGTGTCGCGATGTTTTTTCTGCCAGGCCTTCTGTTCGCCATCGTCATCTATCTCTTTGCAGGTCCAATAGCTCAACCCCCTGGCTATCACGGATTCGCCGACACTCGCCATGTGATGGGGCTCCCACATGCTGGTGATGTATTGACCAATCTGGCCTTTCTCGTGATCGGGGGATGGGGGCTGTGGTTTCTGGCGCACCGGGAACTCTCGGGGCGGTCTTTTATCGATGTCCGTGAACGCCGGCTGTTCCGCTGGTTTTTCATCGGCGTGTTTCTTACGGGATTGGGCTCCGGCTTGTATCACCTGGATCCGGGCAATGACAGCCTCGTTTGGGACCGGCTGGCGATGGCCCTGGCCTTCATGAGCATCTTTGCAGCCGTGATTGCGGAACGCGTGAAGATGTCTGTCGGTGTCGCCCTGCTGGGCCCTTTGGTGGCAATGGGTGTGGCAAGTGTGCTGTGGTGGATCTGGACCGAACATGAGGGGCATGGTGATCTGCGCTGGTATCTGATAGTGCAGTTCTATCCCCTGCTGACTGTTCCATTGATGCTTCTGTTTCTGAAGACACCCTACACGAGGGGCAACGACTATTGGGCCCTGATCTTCTGTTACGCAACCGCGAAAATTGCAGAATTGCTGGACCACGAAATATTTGATCTCTCACAGGGTCTCATCAGTGGGCACAATCTTAAGCACCTGCTCGCGGCGGCCGGCACGGCGTGGATTCTGAGGATGTTATGGCTGCGACGTGCGCGCTTGCCTTTGACCGTGGAGGCCCCGGGGCTTTCCCGCCCTGGCTGACGTGCTCCACCGGGGCCGGGCAGGCGAACCCGGGGCAAAATCAGCACTTGCCGACATCCGCTCATCGACGATGGCGTGAACGGATATTCTAAGGATGGGACATGGTTACCCAGATTCCATCTGCCCAGAGTTCGATCCAACCCTCGCTGAGGTAATATTTCCAAGCCGGACTGTACATCGGCACGCATACACTTCTTCTTTGCATACCGCACCTCCCATCCGCTGAGCGGATACTTCAAAACCTGCTGGTTCCGGGAAACCAGGCGTGTCGGCAGAAGCCAAGCATATTGCGCGCCAGTTTAGTGCTATTCGTCGTATTTCAATAGCTTGCACCAGGACTGAGAATGGCGACCCGGAAGCGAAGACCCGGTGTGTAAATAAATTCGACGATTCTGGGCTTCTGCTGAGGAGCGAGCCAGCATGAAAACCCCGCAGCATTCCGTTTGCAATCGGGTTGGGCCGGCCCACCTGCAGACCAAACCGGTCCGCATTCCTGGAATCCAGAGGTTTTTCGCCTGGGTGGCATAGTGTAGATTGCCGCGCCTGACAAAGACACGAGGAGCCGAGTGTGCTGCCACCCATCACCGACCGCATCGCCCACGAAATCACCGCGAATTCGCGCCAGGTCGAGGCGGCCGTGGCCTTGCTGGACGGGGGTGCCACCGTGCCCTTCATCGCGCGTTACCGCAAGGAGGTGACCGGGGGACTGGACGATACGCAGCTGCGGACACTGGAGGAGCGCCTCGGTTACCTGCGGGAACTGGAGGCGCGGCGGGAGACGATTCTTAAATCGATCGACGAGCAGGGCAAGCTCACCCCGGCGTTGAAACAGGATGTGCTCGGCGCGGACACCAAGACCCGGCTGGAGGATATCTACCTGCCCTACCGGCCCAAGCGACGCACCAAGGCCCAGATCGCGCGCGAGGCCGGCATCGCCCCCCTGGTCGAGGCAATCCTGGCAGACCCCACCCTGCAGCCCGAGGTCCTTGCAACCGGGTATATCAATGAAGAGGCAGGTTTTGCCGATACCAGGGCCGTGCTCGAGGGTGCGCGCCAGATCCTGATGGAGGACTGGGCCGAGGACGCCGGACTCAGCGGCGAGGTGCGCGAGTGGTTATGGGAGAACGCACTGCTCAAGAGCAGCATGATTTCCGGCAAGGAGCAGGCGGGGGCGAAGTTCTCCGATTACTTCGATTTCAGCCAGGCCATCAAGGTCATCCCGTCACACCGTGCACTGGCGCTGTTTCGCGCACGCAACGAGGGCGTAATCTTTCTCGACCTCGCAATCGACGAGGACGAAACGGGCCGCAGCCAGCCCGAGCACATGATCGCGAAGCGTTTCGGCATCGCTGACCAGGGTCGTGCCGCGGACGCATGGCTGCGCGAATGCGTGCGAATGACCTGGCGGGTGAAACTGCTGACCCGCCTGGATCTCGAACTCAAATCCCGCCTGCGCGAGGCCAGTGAGACCGAGGCGATCAAGGTCTTTGCCGCAAACATGCATGATCTGCTGCTGGCCGCACCCGCTGGCCCGCGCGCGACACTTGGGCTGGATCCGGGCCTGCGCACGGGTGTCAAGGTGGCCGTGGTCGATGCCACCGGCAAGCTTGTCGCCACCGAAACCATCTATCCGCATGCGCCGAAAAAACAGTGGGATCAGTCCATTTCCACCCTGGCGAAACTGGCTGCTGCTCACCGGGTCGAACTGCTTGCCATCGGCAACGGCACCGCCTCGCGCGAGACCGACCGCCTGGCCGCCGAACTGATCAAGCGCCACCCGGAACTCAGGCTCGGCAAGGTCATGGTCAGCGAGGCAGGTGCCTCGGTCTACTCCGCATCCGAGTTGGCCTCGAACGAGCTGCCCGGGCTGGACGTTTCTCTGCGCGGCGCGGTGTCTATTGCCCGCCGGCTGCAGGACCCGCTGGCCGAGCTGGTCAAGATAGACCCCAAGTCGATCGGTGTCGGCCAGTACCAGCACGACGTCAGCCAGTTGCAGCTGGCACGCAGCCTGGACAACGTAGTGGAAGACTGTGTGAACGCCGTGGGCGTGGACGTCAATACCGCCTCTCCTGCCCTGCTTTCGCGCGTCGCAGGCCTGTCCGCCGGCGTGGCCGACAACATCGTGCAGTTCCGCGATGAGCACGGGGCCTTCCCAGACCGCCGGACGCTGAAACAGGTGCCGCGCCTGGGCGAGAAGACCTTCGAGCAGGCGGCGGGTTTCCTGCGGGTCATGGGCGGCAGCAATGCCCTGGATGCCTCCGCCGTGCACCCGGAGGCCTACCCGGTGGTCAAGCGCATCCTCAAGCAGAACAGGCGCGATATTGGCCAGGCAATCGGTGACATCACCTTCCTGCGTGGACTGAACGCCACGGACTTTACAGACGACAAGTTTGGCGTGCCCACCGTGCGAGACATCATTGCGGAACTCGAAAAACCCGGTCGCGATCCAAGACCGGAGTTCAAGACCGCAGCGTTCCAGGAGGGCGTCGAGAAACTTTCGGATCTCGAGCCCGGCATGGTGCTGGAAGGCGTAATCACCAATGTCACCAACTTCGGCGCCTTCGTGGATATCGGGGTGCACCAGGACGGCCTGGTCCATATCTCGGCAATGAGCGACAAGTTCGTCAAAGATCCACGCGAGGTGGTCAAGGCCGGCGACGTGATCAAGGCCAAGGTCATGGAGGTCGACATCGACCGCAAGCGCATCGGTCTTTCCATGCGCCTGGGAGACGAACCCGGTAAGGTTGCAGCAGCCAAGCGTGAACCACGCCAATCGGAAAAGCAGCCGACGGGAAAGAAACAACGTGGTGCCGCCGCCCATCCCCAGGGGGCACTGGCAGCCGCCTTTGCCAACGCGGGAAAAAAGTGAAGTCCACTGGACCGACCTTGAACCTGAAGAGAGCCAGGGACATGAGACCGAGTAAACCGGGCCTGTTGCGATTCCCGATGACGAGACACGGGTTCTGGGTCATGGCGGCATTCCTGTTTGCCTGCATCCCCTTGGGGCCCGTCTTTGCGGCACCTGCCGACATAGGGACAGAGGCTCTCACGGCAGAAGCATTGGGCACCCTGCGGGTTGAGGTTGAACGCACCGCGGACATTTCCAGTGAACAGAAAAGCCAGGCAGTGGCTCAACTCGACCAGGCCCAGACCCTGCTGGAGGAGGCCCATCGTTTCGATGCGCGCTCGCTGGAATTGCAGGAACGCCTCGGCGAGGCGCCCCGTCTGGTCAGGCAATTGCGTAAGAACCAGCCCACCGAGCCGCTGGAACTTGACCTTGCCACTGTTGACCCCTGGTCGAACGAGCAGTTGGAAGTTGTTCTCAACGAACGTCAACTCACGCTTGCGGCGATGCAGAGTGCCTTCACTGACAAGGACAGGGAACTCACCTCGAACCTGACGCTGGCACGAACCGGTGGCAGTGAACTGGCAACACTGGAGAAGCGGCTTTCGGACCTTTCTCCCCCGGCAGCCGTCGAAAGCGGTGCCACGGAAGTACTCACAGAGGTCGAGCATGCCTGGTACCTCGCGCGGCAGCAGGAACTCAAGGCCCGCATTGGGTGGTTGAGGGTTCTGTTGGCGAATCTGAGTCCGCTCACAGAACTGGCCCAGCTCGACCGTGACGCCTCGGCCGCACAGGTCGAGGCCATGAAGCTGCATGTATCTCAGTTTCGCGATTACGTGCACAAGCGCCGCCAGGATGCGGCCAAGGCAACGCAACAGGCGGCACAGAGTGCCGTATCCGACGCGCCTGCTGCGATCAAGGCGCTGCAGGGCGATGTCTCCAGACTTGCCGCCGAACACGCAGACCTGGTGGCCAGGGATTCGGAGTTCGATCAGGAAAACGAACGGGTCACCCGTCTTGGCGAGGAGGTCAAGCGCGACCTTGACCGCATTCAGCAAATTGTCGAACTGGGTGGTGCGACGGCCCAGGTTTCCGCGCTGCTGCAGAAGCGTCGCGGTTTTGCACCATCCCCCAAGGCCCTCACCCAACAGGCCATCCTGTATCAGCAACTGCTCAGCGACGCGGCACTGCGGCAACTGGAACTGGATGAAAAACTGCGCGATGCCAGAGATACCGAGGCTCAGATAGAACGTCTGATCGGGCCTGATGCTGCGGACCCCAACGAGCCCGGGCGCAAAGCGTTGCGCCAGTCCGCGCTGGATGCCTGGTCGGGCTACCGTGATATCACTCTGGACCTGTGGAAAGGATATACGCGGTATATCGGCAAGCTGTCTGCCTTGGAGGCCAACACCCGCCACCTGCTGCAGGCCACCAAATCATACCGGGAGTTTATCGACGACCGCCTGCTTTGGATGCCCAGCACGGAGCTGATACCGCTCAATGAGGCAACACTCTTGTTTGCCGGACTGCGGTGGCTGGTCGACCCGATGCATCTGGCCAAGCTCGGCCAGGACGCCATCATGGTATTGACATCGAAGGGGCCGGGCGCCGCGATCTGGCTGCTCGGCTTCATCATTCTGACGTGGCTGCGCAAACGTGCCCTCCACGGCCTTGAGGCCGCTGCAGCCGCCGCGCAGAAGGTGCGCTCGGACAGCTTCAATGCCACCCTGAGGGCACTGGGCGACACCCTGATCCTGATCCTGCCTCTGCCCTGGCTGTTTATCGGCGCGGGTCTGCTGCTCGGTGGATTGCGCTCGGCACACGATTACACACTGATCATCGCGGTCGGACTCCAGGCAATAGGCCACACGTTGCTGTTCCTCGGCTCCTTGCGCCAGATCTGCCGCCCCAATGGACTCGCGCGCGTTCACCTCCTGTGGCAGCCGGTGCTGTGCGATCACCTCAGTACCCAGGCCCGCTGGCTGAGGCCACTCGCTGTCCCACTCGCGTTTCTCTCGTCGGTTGGCGCCGTGGCCGTGCCCTCGGCATTCGTGCAGCTGGCCACTATGGTGCAGACGGATGAGGCCGGTCTGCTTTCGCTCGGGCGCCTGGCATCCATCACCTTGATGATCCTGATGATGATCGCCATCTACCGGGTATGGCAAAAGAACGGGCCGGTGATGCAGGCCATGGCCGCCACACCGGACCGCGCAAAATGGCCGAGCTACCACATCCTGTGGTTCGGTCCCGCCATGCTGATCCCCTTCAGTTTGGCCCTGGCTTCGCTGACCGGCTTTTATTACACCGCGGCCTTTCTGTCCGCGATGGCGGGCGAGACCCTCTGGTTCCTGATACTGCTGGTGTTGCTGAAAGACCTTCTCTTGCGGGGACTGCACGTCACCCAACGTCGCCTGCGCTTCGAAGAGGCATTGCGTTACCGGGATGAGATCAACGTGCAACGCGCGGAAGTCGGCGAGCAGGAAGCAAACGTCGAGACGGACAACCTGCCCCTCGAGGAAGACAAGGTCAATTACGGCCAGCTCGGTGACCAGGTCAGTCAACTCGTGCGGCTCGGTTACACCATTGGGTTGCTGGTCGGCCTCTGGTGGATCTGGAAAGATGCGATCCCGGCGGTCAGTTTTCTCGACAAGATCGAACTGCCCATAGCCACCACGAAGCTGGTGGACGGTGTCAGCAAAGAGGTCCCCCTGACCCTCAGCGACATGGTCGCTGGACTGTTGCTCGGTGGCCTGGCCCTCTTTGCGGCACGCAATATCCCTGCGCTGCTGGAACTCACCCTCTTGCAGCGCCTTCCCCTCAGTCGCGCGTCGCGTTATGCATTCACCACCCTGACCCAGTACGTGGTGGCCATGATTGGCCTGGTAATCTCGTTCAAGGCGCTGGGCCTGCAATGGTCCAGCATCCAGTGGCTGGTCGCCGCACTCTCGGTAGGCCTGGGTTTTGGACTGCAGGAGATCGTTGCGAACTTCATCAGCGGCATCATCCTGCTGTTCGAACAGCCGATACGGGTCGGCGACGTGGTGACTGTGGAAAACACCACAGGCACCGTCTCACGAATACGGATTCGTGCGACCACCATCGTCAACTGGGAGCGCCAGGAACTGGTGATTCCAAACAAGTCGTTCATCACCGGGCAACTGATCAACTGGACCCTTTCGGACACGGTGAACCGACTGCTGATCACCGTGGGAGTCGGCTATGACACCGACACCCGCAAGGCCATGGAGCTCATGCACGAGGCTGCGGAAGAGCACCCGAAGGTGCTTGACGACCCGGCGCCCAGGATTTCGTTCGAGGGATTCGGTGACAATTCGCTCACGCTGAACATGCGTGCGTTCCTCAACGAGGTCGATGCACGACTGGCAACGATCACCGAACTGCACCAGTCGATCCTTGAAAAATTCCGCGCCGCCGGAATCGAGATCGCCTACCCGCAGCGGGATCTTCACCTGTCCACCAGCCGTCCCCTGGAGATGGTCCTGCGGCGCGATGCGCAGGCACCAGGCGGGGGAATATGAGTCTGCCGGGCAATCCCTTGTCTTGAATCTCAGGCGGTGTTGTTCAGAAACTCCCCGAATGCCCGGTAGAACCGGCCGCATTCATCCGCGACCAGCTCCTCGAGATTGAGGAATGCGTGGATCATGTTCGGGAAATGCAGGTTTTCAACCGCATGCCCCGCGCCTGCCAGGCGTTCGACATAGGCCAGCCCCTCGTCGCGCAAGGGACAATATTCCGCGGTGGCCACGAGTGTCTTCGGATAGCGGTCAGGCAGGGGCATGAACAGGGGTGACACCCGCACCCGATCCTCTGCATGCTGGAGATACTGTTCGAACAGCCAGGTGACCCGCTTCCGCTCCAGGAGGTAACCCTCACCCAGTGAATCCATGGATGCCGACGACATGCTGTAATCGAGGCTGGGGTAGATCAGGACCTGCTGATCGATATCGACACCCTCCTCTGCCGCGAGCCGATGCACCGCGGTGGCGGTGATGGCGCCCCCGCCACTGTCCCCCGCAACGGCCAGCTGCGGCAGGTGTACGACACCGAGTCGCTCGAGCGTCGGAAACACACCCCGGATCACGTTCTCCAGATCGTCCAGGCCCGACGGATAGGGGCATTCGGGTGACAGACGATAATCCACCGACACCAGCACGCGTTCACCGGCAACGGCCAGCTTGCGGGCGATGGCATCGTAGACGCTCACGCTGCCGGCCATATGCCCGCCACCGTGGGCAAACACCAGGACCGGCAGGGCCCGTGCTGGTTCAGGGTGATAAATGCGCACCGGCACCGGGAATCCTGCCTCATTGCCATTCCTCACCAGGGTGTCGCGGACGAACGGCATCTCGGGGGCCTGGGTCACAAAACGCCGGGTCATCAGGTCCAGGTTTTCACGCATGCCGATGGGTGTGTACTCGAATCCCTGATCACGCTGAATCGCGTTCAACTGGGCCGCCTGGGCCAGCAGTAGCTGCAGGGACTCGGGCATGGGCTGTGGAGCGGGCCGGAACAATGGAATATCAGACCAGGGCTGCGCAGGGGGTGCTCCATTGTCCCACTGCTGCGGGGTTTCGCCTACCGGGGCTGTCGCAGGTTATGCGTTCAGCCCAGGAACCGGAAATTCGCACCGCGCCGGGCACGCTGATTTGC
The DNA here is from genome assembly GCA_963753845.1 of uncultured Gammaproteobacteria bacterium. Classification (GTDB taxonomy): domain Bacteria; phylum Pseudomonadota; class Gammaproteobacteria; order Chromatiales; family Chromatiaceae; genus Thiosocius. The sequence goes on along the minus strand of CAVWEI010000017.1, from coordinate 221,884 downwards.
CGGACTACCGGTATACAATCGGGCAAACCTTGAACATGAAGGCACCAATGCCGACACGCATGAAAGGAGTCCTCTTCCCTCCCCAGCCCCGCCAGTTCCGCGGCGAACGCTGGGTAAACATCGGTCTGCGCTGCGCGCACCTGACGGGTGTTGCGGGCATCGGAGGCGGCTTTCTGTTTGAACTCGAGCCGGCGTCATGGGCCGCCTATTGGCACCTTACCCTTGCAACCGGCGTGGTGCTGTCCCTGATCTATCTCTGGTCGACGGCGGCCTGGCTGCTCGAACTCAAGGGCATGGTGATCGTGCTGAAAAATATCCTGCTCGGCATTGCGCTGGCCGTTCCGGAGGTGCGGGGCGAGTTGTTCGTGGTCATCATTGTGATCTCGGGCCTGATCGCCCATGCACCGGCACGTGTGCGGGCACGCCGCTGGCTCAGGCTATCTGCAGCCGACGGACGCCACTCCTGACCGCCATTCATCCGAGGTTCAATCTACCCATTCGGGGGTTGCCGGTTTGCGAAACTCGACAGCCAGCGCGACCACCAGGAGCAGAAGGTAGCCGGTATACACAACGAGCATCCATTGCGGCATGGTGAAGCCGAAAAGCTGCCACTGGATATCGGTGCAATAGCCCGTGGGGGTGAAGACCGAGGGCAACCACTCGTCGAGTTTGAACCAGGCCGGGAAGTTGGCGAAAAAATCGCAACTGAGGTCGCTCGTACCGAACTGGATGCCGACATGCTTCATGGCCAGCGTCAGCCCCCATATTGCGGATGCCGCCCAGATACCATAACAAGGCAGCCGCCAGATCCGCAGACCGGGTGCCACCAGCCCGAGCAGACCGGCGAGCAAGATACCCGCGACCGCAGCGCGCTCGTAGACACATAACACACAGGGGTCGAGCCCCATTACGTACTGGAAGTACAGCGCCGTTGTTTCAAGCGCCAGGGCGGACCCAGACAAGGCCAGCCAGAACGGGCGACGGCTTGGTGAAAGCAGCATGGAATCCTCTACCTGGGGCTCGGTCCACAAATGGCGTAAAGACGTATTCGGAGTTTCAAGTTTACGGCAAGGTGCATGGCTGTCGATGCGTTTTCGGTCTTTGTTGTTAACATCGCATGCTGCCGTGTTCAGGATCAGCCGCCCTATGTATCACAAGCCAATCACGCTTGCCCTGACGTTCTGGATCGTGCTCCTTCTGCCCACCATGGGTGCGTGCATGGAAACAACATGTCCGGCGGGCGATCCGATCATCAGACCCTTGAAGGTAAACGGGCATCCCCTGACGGCTGAGGTCGCGGCAACCGTGGCCGGGCGCGCCTGTGGATTATCCCTGCGCGACAGCATGCCTATGAATCATGGCATGTTGTTTGTTTATCGCGACGCGCGGGGCCTTGTTTTCTGGATGAAAGACACCGTTATCCCGTTGTCGATCGCCTACCTGGACAGCGATCACCGGATATTGGCCTTGCACGAGATGGACCCGGGACAACCCGAGCACCGCTACAGGTCCAAGCACCCTGCCCGATACGCCCTGGAAGTCCACCAGGGCTGGTTCAGGTCAAATGGCGTAGAGGTGGGCGACTTGGTCGAGTTCGAACTGCCGGCCGACCTGAAGGTCGATTGACCTGTAATCGAGCGTCCCCCGGGGTCGCTGCTTTCCGAGGTTCCGTCCCCCGGACGGGTGAATGCATCAGGTAGCGGCGCAGTTCGTCAATACGCTCAGGATGGTGCGAATGCTGCGTACAGATATTGCAACCGGGTCGGCGCCTCGAGGTCCACGCGGTCGATCCAGATCAGGTGAAGATCGCCATGCGGGTCGATCGCGATCGCCGGGCTGCCCTGGTAACCGGCGCCGGAAGCGCCCGGAACGACCAGGTCCGCGCTCCAGCCGTCGCCGAAATGCCACGACAGCATGACGTCTCCCGGCTCGGCAGCATCACCCCAGCCCTCGCGCGTGTCATCCCAGGCCGCCGCGAAACCCGATTTGCCGGCCGCCAGTGCCGCGTGCCATTGCGGGACCGCTGCGCCAAGCTCATCCTGGACCATCTCGTTCGGCTCGAAGGTAACTCCCCCATCACCACTGGCTGCGCCCCACACTGCATACCCTGACGAGGGATTGCGCTTGTCCAGCCAGATGGCGCGCACTGTGCCCACATCATCCGTTGCCAGCACGACTCGCATCACACCGCTGCCCAGCCCGGCTTCTGTACCCCCGGCCTCAGTGGGTGCATTGTGTTCGTTGAGCTGTCGCTCCCGGGCAAATTCTGGCCAGGAGTCACTCCAGGTATGAAACAGTCGGGTGTGGCCGGCGCGCCGGTCTTCCCATGCGACCACCAAGCGGCCATCGCCTGCCCAGGTCGCCGCCGGGTAACCCTGAAACGCATGTCCCGCAATCGGGGCCACGGTCTTGGGCCCGGCCGCCACGCCGACGCGGCGTTGATCGATCCGGAGCAAGGCCGTCTCGATCAGTTGTCCGTTTTCCTGTTCGCGCGCCCAAACCGCGGCAATATGGCCAAGCCGGTCGGTCGCCAGGGTCACTTGGTGCCCGCCCCCCGGAGCCAGAATCCCGATGGGACCGGGACCCTCGGCATCGATGACACAGGCGACGATGGCACCGTCCTGTTCCCAGGCGGCGATCCATCGCTCGCCATTGAGCGGGGCGATAGACGGCTCATAGGCCTCGGCGCCCTTGCTGACAAGGTAGATACGGGAGAATGATGTGGCTTCACGTGGCTTGATGCTCACGTACACCTGTGGTGCCCCGCTGCTGTCGTCTTCCCAAGTCAGAGCCACCTCGGTAGCAGACGCCCCGAGGTGCTGCCGGCCGGCACCGTCCAGATGGTGAAAGAATCCGGCCGCACCACCATCGCTGACCGTGATTGCCTCCCCGAGAGTCCAGGGTGCCGCTGCCATTGCAAGTCCCGGAAGGCAAAAGAACAACAGCAACAGAAGGCGCGTCACGAGCGGTCCACCTTGAACTCGGCGAAGGTCTGCTGTTTGTAGTGGCCATCGTTCACGAATGTGTCGAACAAGACGAGTTCATCCGCGCTTTGATATCCGGGTGCACGCAGGATCGGTGAACCGTTCGTTTCCATGAAGTAAAAGAATGGCGTCCCGAAAACCTTCAGCTTCACGCCCAGTTCCATCTCGGTGATCCGTTCACCGCTCGACAGGCGCAGTCGGTTTCCGCCCTCCGAATCCGCATAGGCGAGGACATAGTTGGCATTGTAGTTCTCGATCACACGTGGATCGGTAAAACTCTCGCGATTGGTCTTTTCACACGAGGGGCAACCGTGTCGCCCGAAGTACAGGAACACCCTCTTCTGCTCCTGTTTGGCGAGCTTGAGGGCCTGGTCGAGCGGGTGGAATGTCCAGCCCTCGGGTGGATCGGCCATCGGCGCCGCCGACCAGGACAAAAGAAAGACGGTCAACAGACCGGCGAGGCCAGGCCATCTCTTCGCGATCATCCTCTGCAAGTCTCCTTAACTGATAAGCGGTGGATCATCAGTGGAAGTCTAAGCCCAAAAGCTGGCTTGGCAATGGCTTTGGGTAAGGGCTCGCCCGCGCGAGGGGCTGCTGGCGGCTGTACCGGCAGGGGTTCCCGCACAGGTTCGATCGAACCCCATAGGTTTGGGATTTGCGCAATGGCTGCGCCCCGATTGCACCAGGCCGTCACCCGGGCTCAAAGATCTCGGGCTAAACGCGCTCCGCCCGTACCCTGATGATCGAGCGGGAATCCGCCTCAAGAACAGTCAGGCGGTAGCCTTGCTCGACAACGAAATCACCTTCATTCGGGATGTTGCGCAGGCGACTGATGATGAATCCACCGATCGTGTGCGCCTCTTCTACCGGAAACTGTACGTAAAGGATGTCGTTGACCTCCGAGATCGGCATCCTGCCGCTCATCAGGTGACTATCTTCGTTCTCGTGTTCGATATACATGCGTTGTTTCGGATTGTACTCATCGAAGTCATACCCGACATCGATCTCGCCCACGACCTCTTCGAAGACATCCTCCATGGTGAGGATGCCGATGGCGGACCCGAACTCGTCTACCACCACCGCCATGTGATCTTTGCGCGCCTGCAACTGCGGGAGCGCCCTGTCGATGGTCTGTTTTGGCGACAGGAACAGTACCGAGCTGATGAAATCGCTGGCGGGCCTTTTCATGATCTTCGGATCCATAAGATCCCAGGAACTCAGGGTCATGATGCCCTTGATATTGGTGATGTTGCTCCGGTAGACCGGCAACCGGTTGAATCCGTACTTCATCACCACGCGCACCGCCTCTTTCATGGGGCGGGTTTCGTTCATGCCCACGACATCGGCCAGCGGGATCATCGCCTCACCGACCGTGGTGTCCCCGAAGCGCATGATCCGGCGAATACGCTTTTTATCGATGGTCGAGGGATTGGCCGCCGATTCGGACACATCCAGCAGCACCCGCAACTCTTCGCGGGTAATAAACATGTTCTGTGGGACTGTACCGTCCCCAACGATACGGGTGATGAAACGGGCTACCCGGCTGAAGACGAAGATTACCGGATAGAAAAGATACGAGAAGAAGCGCAATGCATAAATCAGCCGGCTGGCGATCGTGTCCGCCTTTTGCTGAAAGATGCTTTTGGGGACCACTTCCCCCAGGATCAGCAGGATCGGGGTAAGTACGAGGACCGATATCAAGTCACCCGCGGCACCAAACAGATCGATGAAGATCAGCGCCCCCAGGGTCGAAATGGTGACGGTGGCCACGTTGGTTCCAACCAGCGTGGTTCCGAGGATGACATCGGGGGTGCGAAACAACTTCAGGACCAGGGCCGCACCGCGATTACCGGTTTTTGCCTGATGCCGCAACTTGACCTTGTCCGAGTTCACCATGGCGATCTCGGAACCGGAGAAAAACCCCTTCAGCAGCAGGAAACTGACGATCAGGAAAAACTCGAGAACCCAGTCCATTACTTGTCCCCCTGCTGCTTCTGGCCATCACCCGGCCGATCGGATTCCACCTCGGGCATGGCCTCTTCTTTATCATCCTCGTCGCCCGGACGTTTCTTCTCCGGTTTCTTGCCGGCCTTGACCACCTCATCACGGTCGACTGAGCCCGGTTCCGGAGTATTGTCCCCGGCAGGCCGTTCGTTCGCATCTTCCGTGACTGCATCTTCGCTAGCTGCATCTTCGATTACTTCATCTTCTTCAGCGTGCTCAACGGAGACCTGGTCCGTTGAGGATATCCTCTGGACCTGGAGCTGGCTGATCCTCAAGCCGCTGCGTTGCTTGACGATGAAGCGGTAGCCTCCATGGTTTATCTCTTCCCCGGGTTCCGGCAGGCGGTCGAACAAGCGGAACGCCACACCGCCAATGGTCGCCATGACCGGGTCCTCGATATCGAAGTTGGTGAGATTGTAGAAATCGGTCAGGCGCATGTCCCCGGGCACGACATAGCTGTTCTCATCGTCTTCCTTGTAGTGCTCCTGCCCTTCCATCTTTCCGGAGATTTCGCCGAAGATGAAGGTCAAGACGTCTTTCATGGTCACGATGCCGGACACTTCACCATATTCGCCCAGGATGATGGCCACGCGGGTCCTGTGGGCCTGAAAGTAATCGAACATCTCATCCACCTTCTTGGTGGGTGGCACGTAATGTGCCGGCTTCAGGATCATATCCAGCGTGACCAGCGACAGGTCGCTGCCACTCCTGACCAGCTTCAGGATGTCCTCAGAATGAATGAAACCGATAACGTTGTCCCAATGCCCCTGGTAGACGGGCACACGCGGGTGACGAAAGCTTCTGAACTGTTCTATCAGCTCTGACACAGGGAGATCCGCGTCGAGAAACAGTATGCGGGGTCCCGGTGTCATGATCCGCGAGATATCGGTTTCCGATGCCTCCAGCAGATTATCGATCAGTACCCGTTCGGTCGCGTCGATGATGCCGCTCTCCTCGCCTTCTTCCAGAAGGGTGCGCAGCTCATCGGGTTTCAGGATGTTCTCCCTGTTGACCGCGTCCCCGACCACCATGGTGGTGATCCGGTCGGCGACCATACGCACCACCTCGCGCAGTGGCGTGATCAGGATCATCCACCGCGGCAGGAACCGTGCCGTTATCCTGGTGCTGAACTTGATCGGAAAACTTACCGCGATGGTCTTGGGGGTCACCTCCCCGATCAGCAGCAACAACGGGACCATGATAAGAATGTTGATCCAGCCGACATCCTGCCCGCCGAAAATCAACAGCAGGATTCCCGTCATGTTCACGGCCGAGGCGATATTGACCAGTTCATTACCGCACAGGATGGAGATGATCAGCCGGCGCGGTTCGTCGAGCATCGCGTGGATGCTTTCGGAATCACCATGACGGGACTGCCTGAGTTTCTGCAGGTCGATCCGGCTGAGCGAAAACAGGGCTGTCTCCGACCCTGAAAATGCAGCCGATGAAACCAGCAACACCACTTGGAACAGGATACGCAGGACCAACTCCACTTCACCGGCATTGGCGGCGAGTTCCGTATCCAGAAAAGTCGTCAATTCTTCCATCGTCCAACTCGTTATCTTGGTTATCAGCGTCGAAACTGAGATCCGGTGTCCAGAAAGTGCGGTCTCAAGCGGGCAATTTGTTTCGTAATCTCTCTGTCACATACCGGCTCAACGCGGCAGTATACGCCACCAGAGCGTGGATTGACGGTGGCCTGCATCAATAGATTGGCGGATCCGCCAACCCGGCTGAACCATCGCCGCACGCGATACACCGGGGCCGTGTACGCCCCTGCTGAACGGCCTGAATATCGCCCAAATACCGCTCCGGAAGGGTCCTGATCGCCGCCTCAAAGGCCCGAATAGTCGCTTTCTTCTCAAAAACGATACAAAATATTGGCGGTTGGCATGGATTTCAAAGGATAATGACGGCGAGGCAGCAGTTACAGGCGCAAGATCACATGCAGCGATGGCTCAAACACCGCTGTAAAAGTTCGAACTTTCGGTTTGTTAGTACCGTACGAAAAGTGTGGCCCGTTCCGTCCTCTTCAAAATGGCAGACCCTTCCGTAATCTTTTGACAACAGTCTGCTTATTACACAACCCAGATATCACCAGAGGTGACAGATATGGCTACAGGTACAGTTAAATGGTTCAGCGAAGAAAAAGGCTTCGGCTTTATTTCTCCTACTGACGGCACCAAGGACGTGTTCGTCCACCACAGCGCAATTCAGGGCTCCGGTTTCAAGACGCTGGCCGAAGGCCAAACCGTCTCGTTCGATGTGGAGCAGGGTCAGAAAGGTCCCAGCGCGACCAACGTCGTACCCCAGTAAAACTGAGGGCCAGGTGCCCGTCACCTGGCGCTAAAGAGTCCCGCCACCGGCGGGACTCTTTTTGTTTCAGCCCCCCAATCACGGCAGCTCGCTGCCCCAGCCCGGATCCCCAGCTTGATTTCCACGGCCAACATCACCATGCAGTTCGGCGCCAAACCGCTATTCGAAAACATCTCCGTCAAGTTTGGAGGCGGCAACCGCTACGGGCTGATCGGGGCCAACGGCTGCGGCAAATCAACCCTGATGAAGATCCTCGGTGGCGATCTGGAACCCAGCAGCGGCAATGTCACCGTGGAACCCCACCGGCGCGTCGGCAAGCTGCGCCAGGACCAGTTTGCATTCGAAGACTGCACAGTCCTGGATACCGTGATCATGGGACACGACAAACTGTGGCAGATAAAAAACGAACGTGACCGCATCTACGGCATGCCGGAGATGAGCGCCGAGGACGGCATGAAGGTGGCCGAACTGGAGGTGCAGTTCGCCGAACTCGACGGTTATACGTCCGAGGCCCGCGCCGGTGAACTCCTGCTGGGCCTCGACATCCCTCTGAACCAGCACAACGGACTGATGAGCGCCGTGGCTCCGGGCTGGAAGCTACGCGTGCTGCTCGCCCAGGCGCTGTTTGCCGATCCGGACATCATGCTGCTGGACGAACCGACCAACAACCTGGACATCAACACCATCCGCTGGCTCGAGGACGTGTTGAACGCACGCAACAGCACCATGGTGATCATCTCGCACGACCGCCACTTCCTTAACAGCGTCTGCACCCACATGGCGGACCTCGACTACGGCGAGTTGCGCGTCTACCCCGGCAATTACGATGAGTACATGACCGCTGCCAGCCAGGTGCGGGAACGCCAGTACGCTGACAATGCCAAGAAGAAGGCCCAGATCGCCGACCTGCAGACCTTCGTCAGCCGGTTCTCGGCCAATGCATCGAAGGCCAGGCAGGCCACCTCGCGCCAACGCCAGCTGGAAAAGATCAAACTGGAAGACATCAAGCCGTCCAGCCGGGTCAACCCCTACATCCGTTTCACCCAGGAAAAAAAGCTCTATCGGCTGGCCCTGGAGGTCAAGGACCTGTCGCGCGGCTACAATGGCACACCCTTGTTCAGCGATCTGGATCTCACCGTCGAGGTGGGAGACCGGGTCGCCATCATCGGCCCCAACGGCATCGGCAAGACCACCCTGCTGCGCAGCCTGTGCGGCGAACTCACGCCTGACAGCGGCACAGTGAAATGGTCTGAAAACAGCAATCTGGGCTATTTCGCCCAGGATCATGCGGCCGACTTTGCCAGCGACACGAGCCTTTACGACTGGATGGACCAATGGAAGCAGCCGACCGATGACGAACAGGCCATCCGCGGCACCCTTGGACGCCTGTTGTTTTCCCAGGACGAGATCAGGAAGCCCCTCAGGGTGATCTCCGGTGGCGAACAGGGACGCATGCTGTTCGGCAGGCTGATGCTGCAAAAACCCAACATCATGCTGCTGGACGAACCGACCAACCACCTGGACATGGAATCCATCGAGTCGCTGAATAACGCCCTGGAAGACTATCCCGGTACATTGATTTTCGTCAGCCACGACCGCGAATTCGTGTCCTCGCTGGCGACCCGAATCATCGAGCTGACGCCACGGGGTATCGTTAATTTCAGCGGCAGCTACGAAGACTACCTGCAAAGCCAGGGCGTCGAATAAACCCTTCGGGGTATCCTGCGACAGGAAGAATCCGATCGATCCTCACTAATATGTCAGGATTCTTCGGAGTCCATGGCCAAATTGACAGGAATCAGGAAAAAGCGTTTAAAAACGCAATTTTATCGCCGGTTTGAGGAATTCACTTAAGGTTCAGGATTTCTGATCTCACGAGCTGGCGCCCGCCCTGATCCTGGTGTCAGGTCCACTTTACACGAGCCTGACTACTCCGCCGGCGGCAGTGGCGAGTCCGCATAGAATACGCCGCCCTCATCATCCACCTGCAGGGATTCCAGGTCATTCAGCGGAAATTCGAAGCGATGCAGCCACGCGATGGCGCGATCCTGCGCCGCTGGGGTGAGCGACTCCAGGCGGCTTCGGAAGCGACCTTCGGGCAGATCGGCAATGGTGAACGGATGCCCCTTACCCAAGCATCTGCTGCGACGCCCCACCGGCCTGCGGTGTCCGGTGGGGTAGCGGTCACGGTGCAGGCACCGACGAGGAGGCCGGCAGTCACGGCAAACAAACAGACGGTCCGGGGTCTCATATCGCCTCCCAGGGGTCGGTGGTCAGGCGGTACGCGCCGACGCAGTGTTTTCCATTATGCGCCATCTCGCCGACGCTGCCGGGTGATTGTCACCGCCGGTATGGCAGAATGTGGCCAGCCTCGCATTGCGGGGTCCGGGGCGACGTCGTGCAGGGACTTTCGCGCGGCCGATACGCACGCAGTTCCCATCCCGGGCCTCGATTTAGGAGCTCCGTCACAGTCCGGCGTCGAGCACCATGAGCTTTGCTCAAATTGCGGTTATCAATGTCGTTGTAACGACCATACAAGCCAAAGTTTTCGAGTCCATGGAAAAAATAATACCTACGCCCTATGGCGCAAGCCGATTCTGGACCGCCATTGCCGCCGCGCTGCTTTCGGCGGCCGTGGTCGCCCGACCGGGCGATGGCCTTGGCTGGCAGGGGTTCGAAAGACCGATGATGGGCAAAGGGCATCCGTTCACCGTCGCCGATCTGCCCCGCGGGCGGCTGCGTGAGCGTCTGGAATCCATCCCCTGGACGGCCCGCGAGCAGGCCATGCGATGGCTGCACCGCTTCAGGTTCCCGGCCGATGATCTCGAGTCGATGGAGATCGACGACGACGGTGCCGTGCGCTACGTCGAACCCGCGCCGATTCTTTGTGACGAACCGCCGTGTACCGGGGCGGGGGTACCAGCCTGGGCCGAGGGGCCCGGCATCGATGAGCCCGAGTTCGCCGCCGGGGGGTCCGCGGCCGATGACGCCTTTCTGTTGCACAGCCGTCCCGGCTCACCCAACGTCGTGTTCCTGGACTTCGACGGCCTCGTTATCACCGGCACCTCCTGGAACGGTGCCACCGACCCGCTGGAGGCCAAGCCGTTTGATCTCGACGGCAACCCGGGCGATTTCAGCCCCGGCGAGCGCGCTGCGATCGCCGAGATCTGGCACCGCCTGGCCGAGGACCTTGCGCCGTTCGACATCGATGTCACCACCGAAGAGCCGGCCAGTTTCGACCGCTACACCGGTCGCATCCTGATCACCTCCAAGAAGGACGCGAACGGGGTCAATATGCCCAGTAGCGGTGGGGGCGGTGTGGCCTACGTCGGGGTGTGGGGCGCCTGGAATTATGCGACGCGCTACTCGCCGGTACTGGTCTACTACGACAACCTGGCCAAGAACACGACCTACATCGCCGAGTCTGCCGCACACGAGTTTGGGCACAACCTGGGCCTGTCCCACGACGGCGGCAGCAGCAGCACCTACTACTCGGGCCATGGCAGCGGCAATACCTCCTGGGCGCCGATCATGGGCAACTCGTTTGGGAAAAACGTCAGCCAGTGGAGCAAGGGCGAGTACGCGGGCGCCAACAACAGCCAGGACGACATCGCCATCATCGCCGGCGAACTCGGCTGGGCTGGCGACGACCACGGCGACAGCCTGGACGGCGCCACGCCGTTGCTGATCGACGCCAGTGGTTCAATCCAGGTCAGTACCCCCGAGACCGACCCGTATAACAGCTACCCGGATAACAAGGGCATCATCGACACCGCCGACGACTGGGACTACTTCTCCCTCGATGCGGCCGCAGGCGCGCTGGACATCACCGTGAACCCGGCCTGGGAGGCCTTCCCCCGCACCAGCAGGCGCGGCGCGAACCTCGACGTTCAGGCGGTTTTGCTGGACGGCAACGGCGAGATCCTGGCCAGTTCCGACCCGACTGACGATACCCACGCCAGCATCGCCACCATGGTCCCCGCCGGCACCTATTACCTGGCAGTCACCGGCGTCGGTAGCAACAGCTACTCGGACTACGCCAGCCAGGGCATGTACTTTATCGGCGGCTCGGTCACCTTGGCGAGCGACCCGAATAGTCCGCCCTTGGCGGGTTTCGGGTATGGCTGCGCAGGGCTCGACTGCAGCTTCAGCGATACCTCGAGCGACGGCGACGGCACCATCGTCGCGCGGTCGTGGTCCTTCGGTGACGGCCAGGGCTCGACCGCGACCAGCCCAGGCCACAACTACGCGGCCGCCGGCACCTACACCGTGACCCTGACGGTCACCGATGACGACGGCGCCACGGCCACCGCCACGCAGAGCGTCACGGTGACCGAACCCAATGCGCCGCCCGCTGCCGCGTTCGGCGTCGACTGCACCGAGCTGTCGTGCAGCTTCAGCGATACCTCGAGCGACGGCGACGGCACGATCGTCGCGCGGTCCTGGACCTTCGGCGACGGCCAGGGCTCGACCGCGACCAGCCCAGGCCACGACCTATGCGGCCACCGGCACCTACACCGTGACCCTGACGGTCACCGATGACGACGGCGCCACGGCCACCGCCACGCAGAGCGTCACGGTGACCCAACCCAACGCGCCGCCCGCTGCCGCGTTCGGCGTCGACTGCACCGAGCTGTCGTGCAGCTTCAGCGATACCTCGAGCGACGGCGACGGCACCATTGTCGCGCGGTCGTGGTCCTTCGGTGACGGCCAGGGCTCGACCGCGACCGCCCCCGGCCACGACTACGCGGCCGCCGGCACCTATACCGTGACCCTGACGGTCACCGATGACGACGGCGCCACGGCCACCACGACGCGGGCCGTCACGGCCACCATCAACCAAGGTGATCAGTATGGTGTCCAATTCGACTTCGGTGGCGATGGCCGGGCAGACATCCTGATCCGCGACAAGAATACCGGCTGGGTCTCACTGTGGGAGATGGATGGCAACCGGAAGACCCAGCTCGACATCGGGCGGTTGAATCTTGATGTGGAGATCGCGGGCGTCGCCGATTTAACCGGGGACGGCAAGGCGGATATCGTCCGCCGCAACAGGAACACCGGCTGGGTCTCTCTCTGGGAAATGGACGGCAACCTGGCAAGCTATCGGGGGATAGGCCCCATGAATCTCGATATCGAGATTGTCGGTATTGGTGATCTCAACGGGGACGGCAAGGCAGACATCGTCCGCCGCAACGGGAATACCGGCTGGGTCTCGCTGTGGGAGATGGATGGCAACCGGAAGACCCGGCTCGATATCGGGCGGTTGAATCTCGATGTGGAGATCGTGGGCGTCGCCGATTTAACCGGGGACGGCAAGGCGGATATCGTCCGCCGCAACAGGAACACCGGCTGGGTCTCTGTCTGGGAAATGGACGGCAACCTGGCAAGCTATCGGGGAATAGGCCCCATGAAACTCCATATCGCGATTGTCGGTATTGGTGATCTCAACGGGGACGGCAAGGCAGACATCGTCCGCCGCAACAGGAACACCGGCTGGGTCTCGTTGTGGGAGATGGATGGCAACCGGAAGACCCGGCTCAACGTCGGGCGTTTGGATCTTGATGTGGAGATCGTGGGCGTCGCCGATGTTACCGGGGACGGCAAGGCGGATATCGTCCTCCGCAATAAAAATACTGGCTGGGTCTCGCTATGGGAAATGGACGGCAACCTCGCGACCTTCTACGACATCGGTGAGCTGGATCCGGTCTGGGCGGTGCAGTGAGACGGACGACACAGAATCACAGAACGACCACCCAGGGCGCATTGCAGCGCCCAGGCGGTGTAGCCGCGCTTGCTGGCTATGACTCTTCCAGTCAACGGTGGCTCGTCACCGGGGGTTAAAGCCTCCGCCCGGCGACCGTGCAGACCTGTCCGCCACCCCATCACGCCTGCGCCTCGCAGGAAGTCCTCCATAACTTTCCTTCCCTGAATCAGAAGCTTAAGCCTGATTCGTCGCTTCCCGGAGCGCCGCGGCCTGGGAACTAAACGACAGATCTATGTCGTGTTTTTTTACACCTGACCTGCGCCTCAGCAAGCGCACGGAACCCGGTTCCTGATCTGGAAGCCGGGCGCAGCAGAGGCCACTGCACCAACTTCGCCTCTGTTGTTGCCGGGCGGCACATTTTCACCACGCCTGCCTCAACGACACAGCAAGTTTTTTTGTATCAAATACCAATGACTTAAGTGTCTATCCCCCCTATATACAGCGCATAGCTTCCAAGCATTACACCGACCGTGGCCTTACGGATTGAACGGGGCCGGGAAAGGGAAAGCCGAAGAATCCGGCATGAGGTTTGCCTGTAGATAGACAAATGCCCACGGGTTCGACTGACGCTCGTTGCGGTGTTCCATCGGTAGGACGTGTGCCTACCCGCGACAAATACGAAAAATGACGGAAGCTGTTATGAAAAATAAGATGTTGATGGCCGCAATTGGCGGTGCTGCGATGACCTTCTGGGTTGGCCAGGCGACTGCTACACCCGCCTCACCCCTTGATGATCTCAACAACGCGAGCACGTTCGTCCTTCTGGACTGGGATAGTAGAGTCACGAAGAGCTCCGGCGGCGGCGGTGTCTCTGAGTTTGTTATCAAAGACTACGCGGGAGGAGAACTGCTTGGTGCTCTGGATGCATCGATCTACGCGACCTGTATCGAGCAGGGAGAGAACCTGCGCACATCAGGGAGTCAGTGGTACGCGGTTTTCTCAGGTTTGGTAAGCATGCCTTCATCGACCCAAGGTATCACTGGCGCTGAAGAAAACGTTATCGCCAACATCATTGGCGCCAAGTTTGGGGACGACTTCACCGTCCCAGGCGCCTCCCCCGCTCGCGACCAAGATGCCGTGAAGGCGCTTCAGTCGATCCTCTGGGAGGCCGGCGGCGCGGGTGACGACCTCGACGGACAACCTCATCGGTAACAACGACGCGGGCGGACAGGACCTAGGGCCAGGATTGGCTAACCGAATGCGATTCAGTGGCGCAAATTTTGTGTCGCTCTTTTCGCTGATCAGCGTTGATAGGGATGATGCCAGCGGTTTGTTCACGCTCGTTACGGGACAAGACTTCGTGACCTACACCTCGGGCGAGGGTCCCGGCATCCCGGTACCCGCGCCCATCCTGCTGACCGGCATCGGCCTGCTGGGCCTGTACCGCTTCAGCCGCAAGCGCGCCTGATACGGCTTATCCACGAGAGACACCGCGACGGCACTCTTATGCCGTCGGACCAAGCACCAACCCCGGCCACTGGCCGGGGTTTTTTTGGCCCTGTCTGAGTTGATTGTTGAGGTTCCGTTCGAACGGCCTGGAGCAGCAGTAGGGCAGGCTGCGCCTGCCGATGTCGGGCACGGCCCGACCTACTGTCAGAAGGTCTGCGGACCTCGAACTACAACCCTGAGCCGCCGCTCGGTTTGTTCATGGCGCGGCGATTCCGGCGGCTTCCAGCAAGCGCTGGCAAACAAGCGCCTTCGGACCCCGATCCTAAGTGCGCATGTTCTCGACCAGGCGCGGGCGGCCGGGTTTCATTTCTGCTGGAGCTCGGGCGCGAACACCTGGATGATCAACTGCATCTGATCTTCCGGCAGGTCCTGCAACACCACCGCATTGGCCTGCGGGCTGGTGGCATAACCTTCGGTTACCTGAACGCTTGCCTGCGGCGCTGCCTGGCCTTGCGTGGCGGGGCCTTCGACCATCACGATCCGCAGGTACAGGCCGATCGTCACTGCGAGCAGGAGCACGACCACCAGCTTGGAAAGCATGCCCCCGCCCGATGCACCTTGCTTTGCCGTTGTCATAGCTTTGCCACCCCTTTTCGATTCGTCTAAAAGATGCAGAGATTATGGCCTATCTGCCGTCGGCGCTCACCAGGCTTTTGCAGATCCAGGCAATCCACCCCGGCTCGGGGGATGGCAGCAGCATCATGTCCCAGTCATCCCTCTGACCGGTCTCCCGCACGCTGGCACCGATCAGCATGGTCGACAACAGGACAGACATGGCCCACGGCCTCATGTGCGGGCGATCTCCGCGAGGATCTTTCTCGCCTCGCCCATCCCCTGTTCGAGGTGTCGCTCGATCTCGGCCATGGTGATGGGACCATCGCTCTTGCCGGCGGCCCAGTTCACGCTCAGGGCCAGGCAGGCATAGCAGAGCCCGAGTTCGCGGGCGAGCGAGGCCTCCGGCATCCCGGTCATACCCACAATGTCACAACCGTCGCGCTCCAGGCGCACGATCTCCGCGCTGGATTCCAGACGAGGACCCTGGGTGGCCGCATAGGTGCCGCCGTCGTGCACATCGACACCCACGGCCCCGGCCGCGCGAAGCAGTTCACGGCGCAGCGATTCGCAATAGGGATCGGTGAAATCAACATGGATGACGCTGTCCAGGTCCTTCTCGTACAGGGTGTGTTCCCTGCCCCAGGTGTAGTCGATGATCTGGTCGGGCACGCAAATGACACCCGGCGCCATGGGCGTCGTGATACCCCCGACCGCGGCCATGCCCACCACCCGTTCGACGCCGGCATGCTTCATCGCCCACAGGTTGGCGCGATAGTTCACGCGGTGCGGCGGGATCGTGTGTGCGGCGCCATGACGCGGCAGAAAGACCACCGGCGAGCCGTCGAACTGGCCGAAGGTCAATGGTGCCGAAGGTTCACCATAGGGTGTGGTGACTGTCTGCTCGCGCGTCGACCTCGAGTGTCTTCAGGCGCGTGAGTCCCGATCCGCCAATGATTCCGAGTAACTCCACCTTGAATCTGTCCCTTGTTGCCGGAAGGTCAATCTGCGACGGCGTAGATGCCGGGCGCATTGCGCCAATAGCCCTTATAGTCCATGCCGTAACCAAACACGTAACGGTCCGGCACGCTCAGGCCGATGTAATCCACCGGTGGTCGCACCCCGCGATCGTGTTGTTTCTGAACCAGCACCGCCGCGCGCACGCTGGCAGGTGACTGCCGGTGGCAAAAGGCCAGTATCGCGTCGAGGGTGTAACCCTCATCCAGGATATCGTCGACGATCAAGAGGTCCCTGCCGGCCAGCGATTGCGAGGGATCGACCTTCCAGTGCAGATCGTCACCGGATGTCCTCTCGCGATAGCGACTGGCGTGCATGTAGTCCACGCGCAAGGGGAAATCCAGGCGCGTCAACAGCTTGCCGGAGGCGACAAGACCGCCGTTCATGATGCACATGACGAGCGCGTCACCGCCGGCCATGTCGCGGTTGATCTCCTCCGCCATGCGGTCGATGGCGGCCTCGACCGCCGTCCTGTCGTAAAGGCAGTCGGCATGGCGCATCACGGACGCCGCCTCGTCCCGCAGGTCAGGCATTTGGTTCGTCCAGGTCCAGGGCCAGGTTGGTCTCCGCATTGAGCTGCGCGGCCAGTTCGACGGCGCGGCGCCAGCGCCCCTCTTCATGCAATCGTTCCAAGCTGCGCGCCGGGCGACCATGCAGTCGCGCCATGCGCGATTGCGCAACGGGATCACGGTAGCCGCGGAGTTCATCCAGGGCCTCGACGGCACCCGCGCGATTGTTACACACGAGCACCATGTCGCAGCCGGCCTTCAACGCCGCGCGGGCGCGTTCTGCATAGCAGCCGGCATGCTCGGCCGCGGCCATGCTGAGGTCATCGCTGAATATCACACCCTGGAAACGCAGCCTTCCGCGCAGGACCTCCTGCAGCCAGAAGCGCGAAAATCCTGCCGGCTGATCGTCGCAGCCCGCATAGATCACGTGTGCGGGCATGATGCCCTCGAGGCCGTTGTCGATCAGTCGTGCGAATGGCCGCAGATCCTTCTCCAGCAGTTCATCGAGGCTGCGCTCATCCACCGGCAGGGCCAGGTGCGAGTCGGCGACCACGCCGCCATGGCCGGGAAAATGCTTTCCGACGCTGACCATGCCCGCCTCTCTCGCCCCCAGCATCCAGGCCCCGGCCAGCTGACCAACGACGTCCGTGGACCCGGAAAAGGCCCGATCGCCTATCACGCCGCTCAGCCCGAGGTTCAAATCGAGTACGGGGGCAAAGCTGAAATCCACCCCGACCGCGCGCAACTCGGCAGCCATCAGCCAGCCGAGCTCGCGGGCCGCATGCCGGGCCTCGTGCATGTCACCCCCACAGCGTGTTTCGAAACATGCCGCCGGCGGCAGCAGGGTGAAACCCTCACGGAACCTTTGCACCCTGCCACCCTCCTGGTCCACGGCGACCAGAAGATGCGGTGAACGCAGCTTATGTATCTGCTGAACCAGTCGATACAGCTGATGTGGCGAGGAAAAGTTTCGGGTGAACAGGATCACCCCGCCGGTCGCCGGGTGCAGCAGCAGTTCCTGATCCTCGGCGGTGAGTTCGGTGCCGGGCAGGTCGATCATTACCGGGCCGTGCAGCATCAGACTGGTCCTCGTCGTCGGGTAAGCGAAACATTCAACATAGATATCCGCCCTTAAATGAACAGACTTTTCAAAATGCGCAGAATCTCTCCAACCCTGGCAGGCCTGATTGCCGCCGTCTGCATGACGGCCAAGGTGTGTGCCGCGGAAGAGGCGGCAGACTCGGCCGATATCGCCTACTACGCACTCAAGCCCTCCTTTGTCAGCAACCTGACCGGCGGACCCAAATACATCCGCTGCGATATCCAGCTGATGACAGAAAATGCCGCCGACATCCCGAAGATCGAACTGCACACCCCCGCATTGCGCCACGGTATTCTAATGCTGATTGGCGGCAAGGATGGCGCCCAAATCAAGACCCGTGACGGCAAGGAGGAACTGCGCCAGGCCGCACTGGAATCGGTTCGTGCGCAATTGCAGGAGCTGACTGGCAAGAGCATCGTCAAGGACCTTTACTTCACGGCGTACTACGTGAAGTAACGTCGAACCGGTCACGCAGGGCATCGCCGAACAGATTGGCGGCCAGAACAACCAGAAACAGTCCAACACCGGGGGCCAGTACGAGATGGGGCGCGACCAGCAGGTAACGCACGCCATCGCGGATCATCCCACCCCAGGATGCATCCGGAGGCTGAATCCCCAGGCCCAGGAAAGACAGGCCGGCCTCGGCGACCACGGCACCCGCCAGTCCGAAACTCGCCTCCACCCACACCGGGGCCATCACCAATGGCAGCAGGTGCCTGGTCATGATCGCCAGGTTGGTTCGGCCCAGGGCGGCGGCCGCAAGCACGTGGTCGCGCTGGCGTAGCGAAAGCACCTGCACCCGGACCAGGCGTGCATAACCGACCCAGCCCATAACGGCAAGCGCGATGATCACATTGTCGATCCCGGGGCCGATCATGGCCGCCATCGCTATCGCCAGCAGCATCCCGGGAAAGGCCAGGAACACCTCGATCAGGCGACTGATCACCCGGTCGACCGGTCCACCGAACCAACCGGCCACCAGCCCGACGGTGATCCCGATCGCCGCCGACAGGGTCACAGTGGTCAACGCCACCAGTAGCGAGACACTGGCCCCGGCCAGCAGTCGGTCCAGCACCGGTCGTCCCAGTTCGTCCGTTCCCAGCCAGTGTGCTGGAGACGGCGGCATCAGGATCTCAGGCAGCGACACCAGGTGAGGCTGCAGCCAAGGCAGGGCGCCGACCAGGGCCATGAGCAACCAGATGCCGAGGATAGAGGCCGAAAACCGCATCAACCCGCCCCGCGAACCCGCGGATCCAGCCAGCCCGCCAGCAGGTCACTCGAGCGGTTGGCCAGCACGTAGCTCAGGGCAATCACCAGCACCACGCCCTGCACCACCGGGTAGTCACGCTGGTGGATGGCATCGACCAGCAGGGACCCGATGCCCGGCCAGGCAAACACCACCTCCGTGATCACCGCCCCGGCGAGCAGGCTGCCCAATTGCAGGCCCAGCACGATGATCACCGGCAGCATGGCGTTCGGCAGGCTGTGCCTGAGCATTACCGCGCCCTCACTCAGACCCTTGCAGCGCGCGGTGCGCAGGAAAGGCTGGGATTCGATCTCCAGCAGACTGCTACGGACCATGCGCGTCGTGATCGCGGCCATCGACAGCCCCAGGGTGACGGCCGGCAGTATCAGGCTGCCCGGCTCGAGGTTGCCACTGACCGGTGTCCAGCCGAGTCGCACCGAGAACAAGAGCACCAGCAGGGGCCCCAGCCAGAAGTTCGGTATGGATACGCCAATCAGCGCGAAGCCCTGTGCGACGTGATCCAGCCAGTGGCCACGGTGCCGCGCTGCAATGATTCCCAGGGGCAGCGCAAGTATCACGACCAGCACGAAGGCCGCGCCTGCCATCTGCAGGGTCGCGGGCAGGCGCTGCATGATGAGCTCGGCCACCGGCTGACGACGTACAAGGGAGTCGCCCAGATCACCACGCGCCAGGTCGACATAAAACTGCCCCCAGCGCTCCAGCAGCGGCCGGTCCAGCCCCAGTGCGGCCCTCATCGCCTCGCGATCTGCCGCCTGGGCAGACTCGCCCAGGACCACATCGACCGGATCGCCGGGAATCAGGGCCAGGAGCAGGAATACCAGGGTACTCACGCCGAACAACACGATCAGCGTGTCCAGCAACTGCTCCAACAGACTGCGCATCAGTCGCCCGGCCCCGTGTCGCCGATCACAACCCTGCTTTCCGCCTTCACGCGTTCGAACAGATCGATCAGATGCGCATTGCGCATACGGATGCAGCCGTGCGACAGGGGAACGCCCAGGGGTGTGGCATCGGGGCAGCCATGGATATAGATGTAACGCCTGAGGGTGTCGCAATCGCCACCGCGATTGCGGCCCGACTCAGTGCCGGTCAACCAGATGATGCGGCTCAGAATCCAGTCTCGTTGGGGCTGCGCTGCTGCCAGTGCCTCGTTGTAGATTTCACCGGTCGGACGGCGTCCAGCGAACACGGTGTTTTCCGGGCAGCCCTCGCCGATCTTGATCCGTATACGGTGTTCTCCGCGTGGCGTACAGCCGGAATTGATCCGCTCACCCGGACCGTTTAGCGCGGTGGAGACAGGCCACTGCGAGAGCAAGGCCTCGCCCTCATAAAGGGACAGGCACTGTTCGCCGATGTCGACGTGCACCCAGACGCTGTTACCGACCGGCATTCGCTATCCTTACCGTGTTTAGCGCCAGATAGCTGCCATCATGGCGGGGTACGTAGCCCTCCAGGCCGCGACTGGCGACCACGTTCGACTCATACCACAGCGGGACATATACCAGGTCCCGGTGCACCTGGTGCTGTATCTCCACATATATCGCGGCTGCGGCATCCGGTTCGGCACGCTCGGCATTCTGTACCAGTTCATCAACCGTCGCAGATCGATACTGCCCGCGGTTCGCGCCGCCTGGCGGTATCGATTCACTGTGAAAGGCATAGCGCAGGATGTCCGGTGTGTTCACCCCTACCCAGGCCAGGCTGTACATCTGGAAACGGCCGGCCTTGATGTCACCGAAGAAGGTGCCCCAGTCGTAGCTGGCAATCTGGAGATGGATGCCGACCTCGGCCAACTGACTCTGGAAGACATGCGCGATGCGCAGGCGAAAGGGATCCGTCGATGTCTTGTAGCTGAGAGTCAGGGGGTTATTCGCATCGTAACCCGCACGCAGCAAATGACTGCGCGCGAGATCCGGATCGTATGCATAGGGCTGCAGATCTTTCGCCCCGGCCCAATGCTCGGCGCGCAGGATCGATTCGGCCGGCTGGGCGCGTCCACCGAACAGATGGCGAATGATGGAATCGCGGTCGATGGCGTGCGCAACGGCCGCCCGGACGTCGCGATTTGCGAGCACCGGGTCCGCCAGATTGAAGCCGATATAGGCGAAGGTCGTCCCCGTTTGCTCGAGCAGGCTCAGCGCCGGATTTCCACCCAGGTAGCCATACAACTCCGAGGGCAGGTCGTTCTGCAACAGCTGCGCTTCACCACGCAAGAGCTTGAGCGCGCGCATGGTCGGATCGGCCACCGGGACCAGCGCCACTGTCTGCCCATCCCGGCGCCGCTCCAGCAGAAGCCCGCCGTCATCACGCCAGCCCAGAAAGGTAAATGGCCCGCTTCCCATTGGCCTGCGCGCAAGCCCCCCTTCCACCTGCCCGCGTGCGGGCGCGATCCC
Organism: uncultured Gammaproteobacteria bacterium; assembly: GCA_963753845.1. Lineage (GTDB taxonomy): Bacteria > Pseudomonadota > Gammaproteobacteria > Chromatiales > Chromatiaceae > Thiosocius. The sequence goes on along the minus strand of CAVWEI010000017.1, from coordinate 200,524 downwards.
GATCGTGAGTCGGCTCGGGAATGTTGGATCTGGACGCGACAGATGGAAATCGACCTCAGTGTCGCTGACTGCAATGACCTCCGATACATGCGCAAGCGCACTGGCGTGCGGTGACCCGAGCCCGGGGTCGAGTATGCTGCGATAGGTACCCTCAACATCGCGTGCGTCGGGACGGCTTCCATCCCAGAACCCGGCCCGTTGCGGGAGCAGCCTGATCCGGTAGCGGGTGGGACTGATACGCTGCCAGTCGGCCATGGCGGGTTGGGCCACCCCCTTTTCATCCAGCGCCACCAGGCGGTCGTATAGCAGCGCATTTACACGTTCCGAGGCCGCGTCGCTTGCAAGCCTGGGGTCGAGAACGGAGGGTGCCGTGGCAACAGCAAAGACGATAGTGTCGGTTTCCGGCGGATTGCACGCGGCAAGAAACAGGGCAAGGCAGATAACCGCCGCTCTCACCATTTCGTGTAGGGGAGTTCACTCAGGTTGCTGTTGTAGTAGCGCTGATCGAGCGACACCTCTTCGCCCAGCCAGGCCGGCCTGTCGAAGTCCTCGTCGGCATTGCCGAGTTCTATCTCGGCGACCACCAGGCCCGCATTGTCGCCGTAGAATTCGTCGATCTCCCAAAGATGATTACCGCGCACGACATGGTGGCGTGTCTTGTCGATCAGTGGTTTCAAGGCCACCTGATCGAGTATTTCGCGGGCGTCACCGACCGGTATCTGGTACTCGTATTCGAGTCGGTTGATGCCGTCGAGCGTCTTCTTGATATTGAGCTCTGCCTCATCGCCCTTTATGCGGATCCTGATTGCCGAGCGGTCACCGCGCGCCAGGTAGCCCTGGACCAGCCGTACGCTGTCGCGCACTTCGTCCCGCCAGGCATCCGACTGCAGTAGAAACTTTCGTTCGATTTCTGTACCCATTGATCACCCCTTTTCAAACAATGCGATGGATTCGACATGCGCGGTATGCGGGAACATGTCCATGACGCCGGCACTGACCAGGCGATACCCGTGTTTCTTAACCAGCTCACCGGCATCCCGCGCGAGGGTGCCCGGATAGCAGGACACATAAACGATCCGTTTGATGCCCATCTTCGGCAACATGGGCAGAACCTGCAAGGCACCGCTGCGCGGTGGATCCAGGAGGGCCTTGTCAAAATGGCGCTGCATCCAGGGTTCGGCCAGCAACTCGCTGTACAGGTCCGCAGTGAAGAACTCGGCGTTGGAAATCCGGTTGCGCCCGGCGTTCGCGCACGCGCGCTCGACCAGCCCGGCACTGCCCTCCACGCCCACCACCTGCTCACAGTGGCGCGCGATTGGCAGGGTGAAATTGCCGATGCCGCAGAACAGGTCCAGCACCCTGTCGGACGCCTGAAGCTCGAGCAGGGTCATCGCATGTGCGATCATTTTACGGTTGATGTCCGTGTTCACCTGGGTGAAATCACTGGGCAGGAAACCGAGCGTGACGTCGTAGTCCGGGAGGTGATAATGCAGATCGATCCCGATGCTCAGCGGCGCCACCGTATCCGGCCCACCCGGTTGCAGGTAGAAGACCACCGCATGACTGGCCTGAAACTCTTTGAGCAGGTGCTCGTCTTCGATGCTGAGTGGATCGAGGATGCGCAGAATCAGCACACAGCGCTCATCATCCATCGCCATCTCGATCTGCGGCAGGCGATTGCTGATGCTCAGTGATTCCACCAGTGCACTGAGCGCCGGCAGAAGCTCACCGACACGCGGATGCAGCACGTGGCACTTTTCAAGGTCCGCAACGAAGCTCGATCCGCGCTCACGAAACCCGACCAGGACCTTGCCCTTGCGGGCAACATCCTTTACGCCGAGTCGAGCCTTACGCCGATAACCCCAGGGCGAATCGTTGACGATCGGCGGCAGTACCGACTCGGGCTCGACGCCCCCGATCTGCTGAAAGTTGTCCATCAGCACCGCTTGCTTGGCCTGCATCTGCATCGACGGTTCCAGATGCTGCAGGCTGCAGCCGCCGCAGACGCCATAGTGGTCGCATCGCGGTTCCACGCGGTCCTCCGAAGGCCGGATCACCGATACGACCTGGCCCTCGTCATGACTTCGCCGCCGGTTCAGGTAACGGAAGTTGACCTTCTCACCGGGCAGGGCACCGTGCACGAAGGTCGCCTTGCCCTCGACCAGGGCAACACCGCGGCCATCATGCCCCATGCTGCTGATCTCGGCCTCGAATTCGCCCTCGGGCAATCGTGCGCGCCTGCGCCGCCGGCCCACCTAACCCTTCCTCCATCCGGACAGGAATTCGGCCAGGTGTGCGTCCTTGCGGCAGGTGAGTTCATCACGCAATCGGTCCTTGACCCTGACGTTGTCATGGCGCGTCAACTCACCGGTGACGCTGAACAGGCGCAATGCCAACAGGTAGGTGTTGAGTGCAGAGACATCGCTGAAGGCCTGCACCTCGTCGTGCCGACCTTTCAGCCAGGCGTCCAGGACGTCGTTCTCGGTCCTGCCCCCCAATCCAGGGAATCCAAGCTTGCGCGCCGTTTCGTCGAGCCCGGGCGAGTCGCCGGTGGGCGGCGAAAGCCAGCCACGGATGTCCAGGTGCACTTCACCGCGCGTCTTCAGTGACTGCCAATATGCGGGGTAACTGACCGTATGCTTGAGTGCGCGAAAATGGACCAGCGGAATACCTCCCTCCGCACCACCCCAGGAGACCATGCGGCCGTCTCGCAGGATCGCGCTGAAAAAGGCATGCAGCATCTCCGCCTCGCTGTGGGTCGAGAGATTCATGGATTCGATGTTCACGTTTTGCACGGAATGCTGGATCAGCGTAAGACTGGCAATGGCCCGCTGATCCCAGCGCAGCACTTCACTCGAGCCGGTCTGCTGCTTGCGACGATGGAACAGCACCTTGGACACCGACTTATCATCCAGGTCATCCAGATCAAACAGCTGGCGCGTGGTGGCCGTATCCGGCACCGATGAGAGTGCGAAGACTGAAAAGCGCATGGTTACTCTGAAGGAAAGACACCGGTGGAAAGGTAGCGGTCGCCACGATCGCAAATGATCGCGACGATCACGGCGTTCTCGACTTCCCGCGAGAGTCGCAGGGCTGCCGCGACCGCGCCGCCAGATGAAATGCCGGAGAAGATGCCCTCCTCGGCAGCCAGACGGCGCGTGATTTGCTCGGCCTCTTCCTGGGTGACGTCCATCTCACGATCCACCAGAGAGGCATCGAAGATCTCGGGAATGTACTCGACCGGCCAGCGCCTTATCCCGGGGATCGAGGCACCCTCTGCCGGCTGCACACCGATGATCTGCGGGCGTGGTTTCTGCTCCCTTAGATAACGCGCTGTCCCGACGATGGTGCCGGTCGTGCCCATGGCGCTCACAAAGTGAGTGACGCCACCGTCGGTATCGCGCCAGATCTCCGGGCCGGTAGTCTCGTAGTGTGCCAGCGGGTTGTCGGGATTGGCGAACTGGTTCAGCACCCTGCCCCTGCCCTCGTGTTCCATCTTCAACGCCAGGTCGCGCGCCCCTTCCATGCCTTCCTCGCGGGTGACCAGGATCAGTTCGGCCCCGTAGGCGCGCATGGATGCACGTCGCTCGACGCTGAGGTTCTCGGGCATGATCAGGACCATGTGGTAACCGCGGATTGCCGCGGCCATAGCGAGCGCAATCCCGGTATTGCCGCTGGTCGCCTCGATCAGGGTGTCACCCGGCTTGATCTCGCCACGCTCCTCGGCACGCCCGATCATCGACATCGCAGGGCGGTCTTTCACCGAACCGGCCGGGTTGTTGCCTTCCAGCTTGGCCAGGATCGTATTGCTGGTCTTGCCGGGCAGGCGCTGCAGGCGCACCAGGGGCGTATTACCGACAAAGGATTCGATGGTTGGGTAGTTCATCGGGCCAGTTTACTCAATCGCCAGGGCCAAAACGAGGTAGTATCCGGGCAAAGGGCGCCCTTTTCACACCGGCCCACAGTTGAAGGAAGAGCTTTGCGAAGAATCCCGAGATTCTACCGCTCAGACAGCGTCTATTATCGGGCTTATTTCGTCACCCTGGCGCCCCTCCTGATAGCGCTCGGTGGGTTCGGCCTGTATCTGTGGGTGGGAAGGGACCAGCCGGGCCTTGCGCTGCTCGGGTTGCTCTTCATACTCCCCGCACTTGCCATCACCCTGCTCGTTGCAGCAGACCGCCTGCACCAGCTGACACGGCCGATAGCCAACATCAACCGCGCGATTGAGCGCGTACGGGATGGCGAGTTGGAAACCCGGGTTCGGAATGTCTCGGCCGGTGAGATCGGGCAACTTGAGGCGGGTTTCAACGCCATGGCACGCCAACTCGCTGTCGACCAGGACGAGTTGCAGGAAAGTATCGATCAGGCCGTACGAGAGGCGCAGGAAAGCATGGAGGTGGTCGAGATTCGCAATGCCGAACTCGATCTGGCGCGCCGTCGCGCGATCGAGGCCAGCCGCGCCAAGTCTGCTTTCCTCGCCAATATGAGCCACGAGATCCGCACACCGATGAACGGGATCATCGGTTTCACGCGATTGCTCAGCAAGACCAAGCTGGACGCCAAACAGAGCGACTTTCTCATCACCATTGAGAAATCGGCCCTTTCATTGCTGCGTATTGTCGACGATATCCTGGATTTTTCCCGGCTCGAATCGGGCAAGCTGATTCTCAGCCATGAACCCTTCAGCCTGCGCCAATGTGTCGAGAGTGCGGTAACCCTTTGGGGACCGCAGGCACATGCAAAACACCTCGACCTGGCCTACATGGTCTACAACGATGTCCCGGACCACCTCGTGGGTGACGAAACCCGGATTATTCAGATACTCAACAACCTCATCGGTAACGCAGTGAAGTTCACCGAGCAGGGTGAGATCGTCGTGCGCGTGATGTTAGACGAAGAGGAGGAGCACCGGCTCTCCATCACCTTCGCGATCAGCGACACCGGGATCGGGATCCCGCTGGGCGAGCAGCAACAGTTGTTCCAGCCATTCGACCAGGGCAGCGGGGACACCAACCGGCTGTTCGGAGGCAGTGGCCTGGGATTGAGTATCTGCCATTCACTTGCCCAGGCAATGGGTGGCAACATAAACGTGGTCAGCAGGATCGGGGAAGGTTCGGTGTTCCGCGCGACCTTGAGGCTGGACCGCGATCCGGACAGTCCTCCGGCTCACTATTCGCAACCACTGAATCGACGGGGGCTGCTGGTGGAGCCGCACGAGCCATCCCGGCTGGCATTGCGCAACACGCTGATTGAGATGGGGTTGGCTGTCGATGTTCTTGCGCAATACTCTGGACTCGATGACGTCGACCTGCCACGCTACGCGCTGGTCGCGATCGGCTGCAGTGACCGCGAGCCGGAGGTCTCCGAATGCCTGGACAGAATCCGTGACCTGGCCTGGCGGCACAACATGCCGGTGATCGCCCTGTTGTCCAGCTCTGACCAGGAACTGTTGGGCCGATTTGCCGAGGGTGGCGCCATGTATTGCCTCAGCAAGCCGGCCCATCTGCGCCATGTGCAGGAAAGCCTGCGTGGTTGTCTACGCTTCGGAAAGGTGCGGCGCGCGTCCGGACAGATGACGGTAGCAGAGACTGCCCCGGAGCAAGACATCGATCAGGACAAGTTGCTTGCGGGCAAAGTGTGCCTTGCTGCAGACGACCATCCCATCAACCTTCAGTTGATCACCCATCTTCTCACCGATATGGGGGCGCAGGTACTGCAGGCCGGGGACGGCGAGGTGGCGGTTGAACTGGCAAAAACAAATGTCATCGATATGGCGTTCCTCGATGTGCATATGCCTCGCATGAGCGGCCTGGAAGCAGCCCGGCGTATTCAGGCGCTTCACGCGGACCGTCCGATTCCAATCGTTGCACTCACCGCAGATGCGGTCGAGAAGAATCAGCGCGAGATTGCACGTTTGGGAATACAGGGGTATTTAATCAAGCCGGTCGGCGAGGAATTGCTCAGATCGACGGTCCGCGGACTTCTGGATGAAAGCCTGGCTCCCACCCGGTTCATTGATTCGAGTACAAACGTCATGCCAAAGCAAGCATGGCCGGTGCGTGACGAGGCCCAGGCGTTGCGCATATCCGGTGGCTCGAAAAGCATAGCAGCCAAGCTTTTCCAGGAGCTTCGTACCGAACTCCCGGAGACCATCGACGCCATGCGCAACAAGCTGGAAAGTAAGGACTGGCCGGAGCTCTGGCAACTGTCGCACCGGCTGCATGGTGCCGCCGCAATCTGCGGTGTCCCTGCGCTCTACCATGCCTTGGGCGAACTGCAGCATGCGATCACCCTGGAGGACGAATCGACGGTCAGCGTACTGTTCGACCAGGTGGCCGAGCAGGCACAGCTGGTCATCGAGTTGCAGGACTGACCAGCCAAGCGCCGAACCGCCGATACCTCAGCGCGACGGAGGCTGCAACAAGTGCTTCATGTCGGCGACCGCCGTGTGCAGCCCCGAGAACACTGCCTGACTTATGATTGCATGCCCGATGTTGAACTCGAGTATCCCGTCAATCGCAGCGACTGCCTTGACGTTGTGGTAATCCAGGCCGTGACCGACATTGACCTGCAGCCCAAGCTGCATTCCCTGACTCACCGCGTTCGCGATTCGGCCCAGGGCGGCCCGTGCAGACACCGGGTCATGTGCATCGGCGTAATGCCCCGTATGGATTTCCACCACCGGCGCACCGATCGCGACCGCAGCCTCGAGCTGCCTCGGGTCGGCATCGACAAACAGCGACACCTTTACCCCCGCATCGGCCAGTTCCGCACAATAGTCCTTGAGCATCGCAACGCTGCCTGCGGCATCGAGCCCGCCCTCGGTGGTTAGTTCCTCGCGTTTCTCCGGCACCAGGCAACAATCTGCAGGCCGCAGTCGGGTAGCGATGGACAGCATCTCCGGGGTCGCCGCCATCTCGAGATTCATGCGCGTCTGCAGGATGCCGGACAGCAATTCGACGTCGCGATCCTGAATGTGCCGCCGGTCCTCGCGCAGGTGCAGGGTAATCGAGTCTGCACCACCCTGCTCGGCGATAAGGGCCGCCTGGATGGGTTCCGGATAGCGCGTACCACGCGCCTGGCGCAAGGTGGCCACGTGATCGATATTTACGCCCAGCAGTCGTTCGTAGTTGCTCATTTCATTCAGTCGGTCAAAAAATACGTGCCTGCCATCTGCCGACGAGGGTCAACGGAACAGTTCCCTGCTGCGCAGCGGACGGCCGTCAAGATGCCAATCGAGGATTCGCCGCATCAGCGTCCGCGCCTGCTGCAGGCAGGCCTCATCGTCGAAGATACCTGACCGCAACGCCAGCAGGGTCCTCCCATCGAGTGCACCCGGCTGTTCGGGCGGGACGACGCCCGCTCCAGAGTCGACGTCATAAGTGTAACTGCTGTCGGGCGCTATCGGCTGCCCTTTGCTGTCCACTTCGAGTGCAAGCCCAAGGCCGAGATGATACAGGAGCCGCACCTCGAAGCGTCTCAGTACGGGCTCCACCGGCATGGTCGTGCTCAGGCCTTCGATCGCCAGTGCATAATCGTCGAACAGCGCCGGACAGGCATCCTCACGTGGCGTCAGTTTGAGCAGAAGTTCGTTGAGATAAAGCCCGCAATAGATATCGCGCCCGCAAAATCTCAGTGGCGCGGCACCCGATTCCGCACGCACCAGTGTCAGGACCTCTCCCCGCCCACGCAACTCCACCAGCAGGGGCTGAAAGGATTGTATCCGGGTGTCGGGCCGGCGGGCACGCAGCGCGCCCTTGGCGACGCAGGCGACCCTGCCCTGTTCGCGGGTGAACAGATCGACAATCAGACTGCTGTCGCCGTAACGCCGGGTATGCAGGGCATAGGCGGCCTGCAGGGTTTGCGCGACCAAAGAGTCAGTCCGTGTAGCCCAGCTTGACCAGGCTGGCCTGGTCACTCGACCAGCTCTTCTTGACCTTGATCCAGACCTCGAGATGCACCCGGGTCTGGAAAAAATCGTTCATCGCCATGCGCGCAGCCGTCGCCGTCTCCTTCATTGCCAGGCCGCCCTTTCCGAGCAGAATCACGCGTTGGCTCTCGCGCTCCACCCAGATCACCGCGCCGATGTTGTAGCGGCCGCCCTCCTCCTCGAAGCGCTCGATCTCCACCGTCACCGCATATGGCAGTTCCTGATGGTAGCGCCGAATCAGTTGCTCCCGCAGCAACTCGGCCGCGAAGAAGCGTTCAGAGCGGTCGCTGATCTGGTCGTCCGGGTAGATGGGCTCGCCCTCCGGGAGCCTCTCCAGCACCGACCGCAGGAGGGTCTCGGCATTGTCACCGTCCCGTGCCGAAACCGGCATCACCTCGACGAAGGGGTGTCGCTGTGCGAGCGTCTCCATGAACGGCAGGAGATTCTCTTTCTGCGGCACCAGATCGACCTTGTTTACGACCGCGATTGTCGGGATGCCCGCCTGCTCGATCGCGCTGAGCACACGCTCGTCTTCCTCGGTCCAGGCCAGCGCCTGGACCACGAATATCACGATATCCACGTCCTGCAGGGCCGTGTGCGCGGTGCGGTTGAGATAGAAGTTCATCGCTTTTTCGCCACGATCGTGGATTCCGGGCGTGTCGACAAACACGATCTGCCCTTCATCCTGCGACCGGATGCCCAGGATCCGATGGCGCGTGGTCTGTGGCTTATGTGACGTGATCGCAAGCTTCTGCCCGACCAGCCGGTTCAACAGGGTGGACTTGCCGACATTCGGCCGACCGATCAGGACTGCATAGCCGCTGCGATAGCTCATTTGTCCATTTCCTCCAGGCGCTCAAGCATGGCCCTTGCGGCAGCCTGCTCGGCCTTGCGACGGCTGCTGCCTTCGCCCTCTGTATCTTCCGCCAAGCCGGTCGAACAAACGATGCGAAAGGTCTGATCGTGCTGGTCGCCACTGGTGCTGGCCACATCGTAGCTGGGCAAAGGTTTGCCGGTTGACTGCAGATATTCCTGCAACCGGGTCTTGGGATCCTTGCGACGCGTCTCCGGGGTGGGGTCGGCCAAGCGGTCACCGAGCAACCGCCTGACCAGGTTCCGGGCCTCATCGATACCACCATCTACGTATACCGCGGCGATGATCGCCTCGACGGCATCGGCGAGGATCGAATCGCGGGTCTGACCGCCGCTGCGCAGCTCCCCTGCCCCCAGCCTGAGGATGGCCCCCAGCTTCAGTTCGCGCGCTATCCTGGCAAGGGTCTCGCGCTTGACCAGGTGTGCCCGCATGCGGCTCAGCTGACCTTCGTCGGCATCATCCACCTGGTGATACAGGCGGTCCGCCACTTCGAAACCGAGGATCGCGTCCCCCAGGAATTCCAGCCGCTCGTTGTTCCGGGCACCCAGGCTGCGATGCGTGAGGGCGCGCTCCAGCAGACCGATATCTTCGAACTCGTAAGCCAGACGCTCCTGCAACCGCCTCATGGCGGGGGGATCAACGCCGTGTTTGTGAAGGTCATCAGGATCGAGACATTACCGGCGACGGGTTTACGCACTTCGTAGTCCACGTCCACCCTGGTGCCGAACTTTTCCTTTTTCAACTTGATCGAATCACGATCGAATTCGTACACGCTGTTGATCTTCAGGCGTTTCATGAATGAATTTTTGATCTCAGCCCCGGACATGGAGCGCACCTCCCGATCATTCTCCATGTTGGTCAGAACCTGCTTGACCGACTGATTTTCCAGGTAGGTCGGAATCATCTTGATTCCGATCAGGATGAAGAAGACCAGGATTCCGAGCACTACGAGCCACGACAGCATGGTCATGCCGTTTTGTCTGTTAACCATCAGATTCTGTTTCATGAGAGCGATCCTACGTCAGGGGTATTCTATTAAACCGGCCACCCGATATACGGGGTGGCCGGGCTAACACTGTAGCGGCAGACGGCTGGCCTGCCTTGAAAAACACCAGCCGCATCAATCGGCAATCGGCCCAATCCGGCTCAGGCCGAGAAAACCGGAGCGCTGCCAGTCCCAACTCATCCAGACGAAAAATGCCTTGCCGACCAGGTTTTCCTCTGGAACCAGGCCCCAGCAGCGACCGTCGTTGCTGTCGTCGCGATTGTCTCCGAACATCAGATAGCTGCCCTCGGGGACAGTCACTTCACCGTAGCCGAGGAAATTGCAGGACGGGCTGAAATCAGGTGCCAGCGGGTTGACCAGTACAGAATGTTCGACATCGCCGAGCAGTTCGATGCCCTCGACCGACCCAAGCGCGCGCATGCCCGAGCCTTCCGGCTGGTACTGCCCGAGCCACTCGATCGGAGCCGGCTCGCCGTTGATGAATACGGTCTTGTTCTGATAACGGATGCGATCCCCCGGAACACCCACCACCCGCTTGATGTAGTCCAGGCGTGGATTGACCGGCCAGCGGAACACGACGATGTCGCCGCGCTGCGGCTCACCCAACTCGATCAGCTTGGCCTTGGTCACAGGTGCACGAATTCCGTACGAGAATTTGTTGACCAGGATGAAGTCACCGACCAACAGGGTCGGCATCATGGATCCGGACGGGATACGAAACGGCTCGACCAGAAAGGCCCGCAGCAGCAGAACGATCAGGAAGATCGGGAAGAATGAGCGCGCATATTCGACCGTAGCCGGCGGTTTGCCTTCACCCTTTCCCCTGATCAGGCGATAGAGCAGCCAGACCAGGCCGCTGACGATGGAGGCAAGGGCCAGTGCCGGCTCTATGCCGAAAGACATGACCACCCACACGAGCAGTGCAAAAAAGGCGAAAATCAGGATCGTTTGCATAAGAGTTCCAAATTTCAACGGCGGGCTTGCCCGGAATGGCGTGAATCGCCCGTTACTTGTCCTTCCCAACGTGCAACACAGCCAGGAAGGCCTCTTGCGGTATCTCAACTCTGCCGACCTGCTTCATGCGTTTCTTGCCGGCCTTCTGCTTCTCCAGCAGTTTGCGTTTGCGCGTTATGTCACCGCCATAGCACTTCGCGGTAACGTTCTTGCGCAGGGCCTTGACCGTTGAGCGCGCGATGACCTTACTGCCGATCGCGGCCTGAATGGCCACCTCGAACATCTGCCGAGGGATGATCTCCTTCATGCGCTCGGTCAGGTCACGACCACGACTCTCGCAATGATCACGGTGCACGATCAAAGACAATGCATCCACTGTCTCGCCGTTGATAAGGATATCCAGCTTGACCAGCGACGCCACCTGGAAGCGCTTGAACTCGTACTCGAAGGAGGCATAACCGCGACTGACAGACTTGAGCCGATCGAAGAAATCCAGAACGACCTCGTTCATCGGCAATTCGTAGACCAACTGCACCTGACCGCCGAGATACTGCAGGTTCTTCTGGATGCCCCGCTTTTCCACACACAGGCTGATTACGTTACCCAGATGATCCTGGGGCACCAGAATATGTGCCTCGATGACCGGCTCGCGCACCTCGCGGTACTTGCCCGGTTCGGGCAGGGCAGCGGGATTGTCGATCATGATCACGCTGCCGTCATTCATCTGCACTTCGTAGATTACGGTTGGCGCAGTGGTGATCAGATTGAGGTCGTACTCGCGCTCGAGCCGTTCCTGCACGATCTCCATGTGCAGCATACCGAGGAAGCCGCAACGGAAACCGAAGCCCAGTGCCTGCGAGGTCTCCGGTTCGTAGTGCAGGGCCGAGTCGTTGAGTTTCAGCTTCTGCAGCGCATCGCGGAAGCTGTCGTAGTCGTCCGAGCTGACCGGGTAGAGGCCGGCAAAGACGCGCGGCCGGACCTCGCGGAAGCCTGGCAGCGGCGCATCGGCGCGGCGATTTTCCAGGGTCAGGGTGTCACCCACCGGTGCCCCGTCGACCTCCTTGATTCCGGCGATGACGAATCCGACTTCCCCCGTGCTCAGTTGTGGTTTGTCGAGTCGTTTGGGGGTGAATACCCCGACCTTTTCGACCTGATAGACGCGTCCGCTGGACATGATCCGCATCTTGTCCTTGGGTCGGATCACGCCGTTCACCACGCGAATGAGCGAAAAAACTCCGACGTAGGAGTCGAACCATGAGTCGATAATCAGGGCCTGCAAGGGCGCCTCTGCATCGCCCTTCGGCGGTGGAATATGCTCGACCAGGGCCTCGAGAAGATCGGCGATGCCCAGTCCGGTCTTGGCACTGACGTGCAAGGCTTCCGAGGCCTCGATGCCGATGATTTCCTCGATTTCGGTGACCACGCGATCGGGGTCTGCCGATGGCAGATCGATCTTGTTCAGGACCGGCAGTACCTCCAGCCCCTGCTCGATCGCCGTGTAACAATTGGCCACGCTTTGCGCCTCCACCCCCTGGGCGGCGTCGACCACCAGCAAAGCGCCCTCGCAGGCCGCCAGCGAACGCGAGACCTCGTACGAAAAATCGACATGCCCGGGAGTGTCGATAAAATTAAGCTGATAGGTTTCACCGTTTTTCGCGGTGTAGTTGAGGGTCACTGACTGGGCCTTGATGGTTATCCCGCGCTCTCGCTCGATATCCATTGAGTCGAGGACCTGCTCCGCCATCTCGCGTTGGGCCAGGCCACCGCAGACCTGGATAAACCGATCTGCGATAGTCGATTTGCCGTGATCGATATGGGCGATGATCGAAAAGTTTCTGATGTGGCTGAGGTCGGTCATGGAGGTCCGTGAGGATAATCCCTGGCGGATGAAAAAAACGGAACTTTCCACCGGAAAGTTCCGTTCAGGGGTCTGTCCCGCCGCAAAGTGCGCAGATTATACCGGATTCGCCATTTCTCCGAAATACTGGGCGATACGCCGAAGATCCGGTTGCAGGGCGCAGACGACCTCCTCACCCAGGACCAGCACCGGCACCTGCTCGCCAAATGCGGCGCGCCAATCCGGCCGCTCGTCGACATCACGCCAATTCATGGCCGAGGCCTGCTCCGGCCAGCCGCGAAACAGTACGGCTGCCATCTCTTCACAGAGATGGCAGCCGTTGCGGTAGTAAAACACCGGCGCGGGAGACAACACTCAGTCTTTCATGCGCAATGCCAGGAACAGGGGGTTGTCACCACGTTTGATCAACACCGCCACCGTGCGCTTGTTTTCGGCCTTGTCGATCAGTTTCCGCAGATGCACGGCATCCCTGACATCGACACCGTCGAACATCAAAATGATATCGCCTCTTCGGATACCGGCATCCTGCGCCGCACCGGAAGAGACCTTTCCCACCAGCGCGCCACCGGATTCTTCCAGACCCAGTTCCTCACGCACCTTGGGATCGATGTCTATGACGGCAAGTCCGAGTTGCTCGATTTCATCCGGTTCGCTTCTGGCCGGGGGCGCCGCCGCAACCTCTGCATCTTCATCGGGAAGCCGGCCGACCGCAATCGCAATATCCAGCTCCTTACCGTTGCGCAGGACCCGCACTGTCGCCTCTTCCTCGATGCCGCTCGCGCCTACCAGGGGAGGCAACTGGCTGGATTTCAACAGCCTCTGGCCGTTGAAGCTGAGAATCACGTCACCCACCTGCAGGCCGGCCTTTGCCGCCGGGGATTCGGGCATGATCTTTGAGATCAGGGCGCCGTAAGGTTGTGCCATACCGAAAGAATCGGCCAGGTTGTGGTCGACGTCCTGGATCAGCACGCCGAGGTAGCCGCGTGATACACGCCCATGCTGGCGCAGCTGATCGGCCACGTTCATCGCCAGTTCTATGGGAATCGCAAACGACAGCCCCATGAACCCACCGGTGCGGCTGTAAATCTGGGAATTGACCCCGATCACTTCACCATCGAGGTTGAACAGCGGCCCACCCGAATTGCCCGGATTGATGGCGACGTCGGTCTGGATAAACGGCACATAGTTTTCGCTCGGCAGGCTGCGGCCTTTCGCGCTGACGATCCCGGCCGTGACTGTATGATCGAAGCCGAACGGGGAACCGATGGCCAACACCCATTCACCCACCTTGAGTTCGCTGCTCTTGCCGATCTTCACCGTCGGCAGATCGGTCGCCTCGATCTTGATCAGGGCCACATCGCTGTCCTTGTCCGATCCGATGACCTTGGCATCGAAAAAACGGCGATCACTGAAACGCACCTGGACCTCGTCGGCGTCCGCGACCACATGATAGTTGGTGAGGATATAACCGTCCGACGAAACCACGAACCCGGACCCCAGCGATTGGCTCTCTCGGTCGCCGAAATCCTCCATGCCTTCACCGAAGAAATGCTTGAACAACTCTTCGAGCTGACTACCCTCGGGTACCTCGGGCATCGAGAAGCCTTTTGGCATCCGACGCTGCGACTGCGACTTCTGAAGTGTGCTGATATTGACGACCGCGGAGCTGTTCTGTTCCGCCAGCACAGTGAAATCGGGCAGGTCGCGTGCATATGAGCCAGCAACCAGCCCGAAGGCCATCACGCAGCCAGTCAACAGCGATTGCAGTCCAAGTGTTGGAATCATTTTCATTCGTACGTCCTGAAACCTTGCGTTTGTTGGGTCCCCGGCATGGAGATGTCACCAGGCGCCAGGGATGGTGATTGGCGGGCGACACGCAGAAGCCTCACCCCGGGGTCGCCGACTGCACCTGTTCCGTTAGCCAGAAGCCGGACCAGCGACAGCGCAGCGGTCAAGCCCAGTAGACCCACCAGCACAGCGCCAAGTTCCGAAGGCAATGCAAGAAACTCGAAACCGCGTTCACCGGCGATTGCGCCGATCAGAAGGCCCGCCAGCGGAAATGCATACAACAGCATGGAGCTTCGCTGCAACAGAGCCTCGTCGAGGCCGACGACGACGGTGTCACCGGGCCTGGCATCGACCTCGTTTTTAAGTCGGAAGCTCAGGTGCCGTTGCGGGAACCAGGTCGACAGCAGCGAGGTGCCACACCCCGCCTTCGCAGAGCAGGAACCGCAGGCCGACCTTTTTTCGGTCACGATCTCGGCAAAATCGCCGTCCAACCGAACTACCCGTGCCTGCTCCTCGATCACGGCGCGGTAGACTTGATCTGCTGCGCAAACCAGTCCAGTGTCTTGACCGGAACCTCGCCGACCACGATGACTTCGTGGTCATCGATGGGACGCCCCACGGCGCTCGCAGCGCCCAGTTTCGACACACCCGAAAGGCCATCTCCGCTCCTGGGCTGGACATAGACCGAGACCGTCGCGAGCCCATCGGAAAATACGAAATGTTCTCGCTCCCCGGCTGGCAGCCCCATGAACTTGCGCCTGTGCACATTCAACTGGAAGCCGGGCGGCAAATCGGAAAAGGCCCAGGCGGGAGGCGCGAGGCGCTCTGGCGGCGGGCCGTCGGACGGCTCAGCCTTCGCGACCTGCATGGCCGAGAGATCGTGTTCGATGGGCGTGATGGCCTGGTTCACACGGAGATCGGTGAACATCATCTGCGAAATAATCCGCTGCTGCATATCAAACATCACCGACTGCAAAGGCAGCGCCGATGCGCGATCGATGAACAATCGGTAACCGAAACGCAGATCGTCGCGTGGCTGTATCAAGACCTGATCAGCCTCCCGTCCGGCGACCCTGACCGGTTCCTGCATCTCTATCAGATAAGACTCGTCGAGTTGATCGCTACTCACACCGCGCAGTGGAGAAAAAGAACGTCCCCGCGCCCTCAAGCCGACGTTGATGTGTCCGCCGCGACCCGGAACCAGGCACGCAACCCCCTCGCTACTGCGCACAATTTCACTCGGCCTGCCGGTCAGCGAAACCACCCTTTCCAACTCCGCGCCTTCGTTGACCCGATGCACGATATACATCGCATCCAGTCGGTCTCCCGACTGCACCACGAACCGCCCTTCGTAATCGAGCAGCCTCACCGCCTCGTTCATGCGGTCCAACAATTGATAGGGAGTAATTTCAGCCGAAAAGGCGGTCGCCGCCAGGAGCAGGCCGCCCAAGCCCGCCGCACAGCGGCTAGCGTGACTCATAGCTCACGAATCCGATATGCGGGACCGGCCCGTTTATGCCGCTGCGACCGCCAAACTCCTGGTGTTCGACCACCAGTCGGTTCAGGCGATCCTCCAGGTCCTTGTCCAGGGCCTGCCATCGAGCATCGCCCTGTCCCGTGCCGCCGGACTGCGCCGCCGTACCGGTCGGTCCGGCTGCAACCAGGGCCGGCGACATCGACG
The DNA here is from genome assembly GCA_963753845.1 of uncultured Gammaproteobacteria bacterium. Lineage (GTDB taxonomy): Bacteria > Pseudomonadota > Gammaproteobacteria > Chromatiales > Chromatiaceae > Thiosocius. The sequence continues at coordinate 184,433 of CAVWEI010000017.1, read as the reverse complement.
GCCTTTGATAATCAGCCGCCAGCTGCACCGGCTGCCCGCTCGTTCCCGTCTCAGTCATCAGCTGCGGGGCCACGACTACCGCCGCTGCCGCGACCGAGGCCGCCACGGCCAGGCCAGCCACCGGACGCAACCATTGCCTCGGCATCAACCGTCTTGGCGCCAGCACCACGGGCTCTTCATCCAGCGCCTCGTGCACTCGGTCGGCCACGGAAACCGCGAGCACTCCCGATTCACCACGTATCACGTCACCGATCAGCCGGTATCGGCCAAAACGATCCATCTCATCGTGCGCCGCGCCGAGCATTGTCGTCACAACGCGCTGTTGCGCATCGCGACTGAGCTCGCCGTCCAGTAAAGAAGAGGTCAGTTCACCCTGTTGTTCATTCATCGCCAGATTTCTCTCGTCACTAAGGCGCCAGGAGGGGCTTGAGCTTGTTGTCGATCGCCTCTCGCGCCCGAAATATTCGCGACCGTACCGTCCCTATCGGACAATCCATGGCCTGAGCAATCTCCTCGTAACTCAGACCCTCGAGTTCGCGAAGCGTGATTGCAGTTCGCAAGTCATCCGGCAGTTCACCGAGCGCCGTCTGGATGGTCTGCGCAATCTCGCCCTGCAAGGCCATTCTTTCGGGGGTGTCCGTTTCCTTCAGGGCCGCCCCCATGTCCATTTGTTCCGCCGTATCTGCCTCGATATCGTCCCCCGGCGGCCGCCGTGCCTGGGCCGCCAGATAATTCTTGGCGGTATTGATGGCGACCCGGTAAAGCCAGGTATAAAAGGCGCTGTCACCCCGAAACTTCGGCAGGGCCCTGTAGGCCTTGATGAAGGCCTCCTGGGTCACATCCAGTACCTCGGACTGATCACGGATATAGCGGGAGATCAGATTCGCCACCTTGTGCTGATATTTCAGCACCAACAGGTCGAACGCCTTCTTATCCCCCCGCTGGACCCGCTCCACCAGGACCTGATCGGCTTCCCTGTCAGAACTCACGGTCGCGGTGCTCCAGCCGGCTCAGGGGCGTGCATGAACGCCACGTGGCTATTGACCACGGCGAACGGGCAAAGTTCGCGAATTTGCGTAATCTGGGGAAATTCCTGCATGTGCTCTACTGGTGTTCCTTTCAGGTGGACTTTATTTGTCACGATAAGGTGACGCGCCAGACCCCGGGGATTAACCTTGACCCGGCTCAATGACAGGCTTTGACCACCGAAACCATACAAACGCCGATTATGGCGACTCATTCGTGGACCATCAATCTAATGACGCAGTCTGCAGACCTCGAATTCGACGTTCTCATCATTGGCAGCGGCGCCGCGGGGTTGGGTCTTGCCCTGCGACTGCCACCGACGGTGAGAACTGCGCTGGTTGCGAAGCGCGACCTGGCGGAAGGCAACACCCTGTATGCGCAAGGTGGCATCTCGGCCGTGTTGGATGCCAGCGACTCCATGGATTCACATGTCCAGGATACTCTCGACGCGGGCGCCGGGTTGTGCGACGAAGAAGTCGTCCGCATGGTGGTGGAACAGGGCCCCGACAATATCCGTTGGCTGTTCGAGGAGGGTGTTGAATTTACGCGCTCCCCTGCAACCGGGAATTCCGGCTACCACCTCACGCGCGAGGGCGGACACAGTCATCGCCGCGTCGTGCATGCCGCAGACGCGACCGGGCGCGCGGTGGAGACCACCCTGGTCCGGCAACTGGATTCACACCCGAATGTCAACGTTTTCGAGCACCATATTGCGGTCGACCTGATCAGCGCCGAACACCGCGACAGTTGGGGCATTGGACGCCGGTGCCACGGGGCCTACCTGATGAACATCCGGTCCAACAAGGTGGTCGCGGTGTCGGCACGCTGCGTGGTTCTGGCGACGGGCGGCGCCAGCAAGGTCTACCTTTACACCAGCAACCCGGATGTCGCTACGGGTGACGGTATCGCCATGGCCTGGCGCGCGGGCTGCCGGGTCGCGAATATGGAGTTCATGCAGTTTCACCCCACCTGCCTGTTTCACCCGGCTGTGAAGTCGTTCCTGATCAGCGAGGCGGTTCGCGGTGAGGGCGGAAAACTGCTTCGCCCGGACGGCTCGCGATTCATGGATGAATTCGATCCGCGTGCCGAACTGGCCCCACGCGACATTGTTGCGCGCGCGATCGACCACGAGATGAAGAGGCTGGGTGCGGATTGTGTGTACCTGGATATCAGTCACAAACCGGCACACGAAATCGAAAACCTGTTCCCGACCATTCACCAGCGTTGCCTGGATCTCGGCTTAGATATGCGCAAACAACCGCTGCCAGTGGTCCCGGCGGCGCACTACACCTGTGGTGGTGTGAAGACGGACCACGACGCCAGGACGGACGTCGATGGCCTGTACGCCATCGGTGAGACCGCCTACACCGGCCTGCATGGGGCGAATCGCATGGCCAGCAACTCGCTGCTCGAATGCCTGGTATTCGGTGAGTTGGCGCTGGCCGACATCCTGCGTGAACTCGAGCGCACCGATGTACCTGTGCTCGACATCTTCCCGTGGGACGAAAGCCGCGTGACGGACTCCGACGAAGAGGTGGTCGTCTCCCACAACTGGGAGGAACTACGCCGTTTCATGTGGGACTACGTGGGCATCGTACGCAGCAACAAACGCCTGGAGCGTGCGTACCGCCGGGTGGATCTGCTGCGACACGAAATTAACGAATACTACGGTAACTTCCGCGTCTCGAACGACCTGCTCGAGCTTCGTAACCTGGTGGACGTCGCGGAACTGATCATCCGGTCCGCCCAACGCCGGCGCGAGAGCCGCGGCCTGCACTACAATATCGATTTCCCTGACCGCGACGACAACCAGGCCGTACCGACAATCCTTATCCCGGACAATTACACCCCGCGCCGATCCTGCGACTGAGGGACGCGGAATCCGGTCAACGCGCGCCGCAGTTGCCAATGCGCATCCACGGAGGGCTGCCCGCCGGGGACGAAAAGATCGCAGGACTCACCCGCCCCGCCCTCCAGCCGGCCGCACAGCAGCCAGGGGCGGACAATGCCGGGAAGGATGCGTTTCACCTGAAACTCCCGCCCGTCGGCGAGGACGCAGGAAACTCCACCATGCGCCTCTATGACCAGGCTGACCGGACGGCGCCGCAGGTGATGCGACCAAAGCAGGGCCCCCAACACGACGATCGAACCCGCAATGGCAAGCCGCCAGTTCCAGGCCGTCTGGCAGAACAGTACCAGGCCGGAAAGGCACAGGATAAAAGCGGGTCCCGACAGCCGGGCGCCGCGCCCCAGGGGCAGTGAAATGCTGGTCATGCGATCTCCCTATCGCGATTGGTTCTGTCAGGTCACGGCGTCGCTGAAGAGTCGGTAGAAGTTGTCCCGCGACTGCCGGACCAGTCGTTCGTAACTGACGCCACGTACTTCGGCGACTGTCTCCGCCACCTTGCCGACATAGCGAGGCTCGTTGGGCTTGCCACGGTAGGGGACCGGCGCCAGGTAGGGCGAGTCGGTCTCGATCAGCAGGCGGTCGTCGGGCACGGCGGCAGCGACCTCGCGCAGTTCTGCTGCATTCCTGAAGGTGACAATGCCGGAAAACGAGATATAGAAATTCAGGTCCAGGGCGGCCCTGGCCATCTCCCAGGTCTCGGTGAAGCAGTGCATGACACCACCCACAGACTGCGCCTGTTCCTCGCGCATGATCGTAATGGTGTCCGTGCGCGCCTCCCGGGTATGAATGATCAGCGGCTTGCCGGTCTCGCGCGCGGCACGGATATGGGTGCGAAAACGCGCCCTCTGCCAGTCAAGATCGCCCTCGGTGCGAAAGTAGTCCAGGCCGGTCTCGCCGATCGCCACGTTCTTCGGATGGTCGGCCAGTTCCATCAATTCAGCGACACTGGGTTCACGGCGATCACGGTCGTTGGGATGTACACCGACCGAAATCGAGATCTCCGGAAAGGATTCCACCAGCGAGAGCATGGCTGGATAGGACTCCAGGTCGATCGATACGCACAGCAGGTGGGAGATGCCGGCAGCGCGCGTCGCATCCATCATTTTGGAAAAATCGCCGTCGTACGGCGCCAGATCCACCCGGTCGAGGTGGCAGTGTGAGTCGACCAGCATCAAAATCGTCCGCTCGTTGATCCCTGCATCAGCCGGTATCCAGGGGGTGCCTGCATAGCTGTTGCGGGGAATTCCCCGCTGCCCGGCTACATGGTGTGGGTGGGCTTTTCCGACTGCAAGGCCCCGGCGAGATAGCCTTCGATCTTGTTGCGCGCCATGCCGCCATCCTGATCACTGAACTGCACTCCGATACCTGCGGCCCGGTTACCCTCAGAGCCCACCGGCGTAATCCAGATTATCCGCCCGGCGACCGGCAGCCGCTCCGCCTCTTCCATAAGGCTCAGAAGCATGAACACCTCGTCACCGATGCTGTATTTCTTCGATGTGGGGATGAACAAGCCGCCATTTTTCACGAACTGCATGTAGGCGGCATAAAGGGCATTCTTGTCCTTGATCGTCAGTGAAAGGATTCCCTGACGCGCACGCGGCACGATTGGCGCGGTCATATCAACGACCTCCGGGGCGGGTTATCTGTAACCAGCGGTTTGCGATATATTCCAGTTTCATCTGCACATTCAGGTTATGCGCCGATTCCCGATCGAGACGCACCAAGACATCATTAAAGCCATACAACAGCTGCAAGTCTATGCCCTCGCTCAGGCTTTGCAACTCGCCGCGCAAACCAGGATGGTAGATCGTCGTGTCGCACAAGCCACTGGCAAGCTTGATCAAGTCACTCAAACAGCGTTTCAAACTCTCGGACAAGAGGGTTAGCGGCCGTTTCTCCCATTCCTCCACTATCGACAATGGATTGGCCTTGCGCTGTTTGAGCGTGGCCAACTCGCCACTCAGGCGACGACTTTCCTCAATCCAGCCTTCCTCCTGGGCCTGCAAGGCCCGCAGTGGCGCACCTCCGCTGATCGCCAGCAGCTCCTCGAACGACGCGGGGTCCGCCCGCTCGGCCAGCCAGGCACGCACCTCTTCAATTGGAGGAACGGCGAACTTGACCACCTGGCAACGACTGCGAATGGTTGCTGCAAGTCGGTCGGGATGTGAACTGACCAGGATCAGCACCGTGCGCGACACCGGCTCTTCCAGGGTCTTCAGCAGCGCATTGGCCGATGCCCGATTCATCGCCTCGGCGGGGTCGATCACGAATACCCGGTAGCCGCCTTCCTGCGCGGACAGCACACTCGATGCGGTCAAGTCACGGATAGCGTCTATCTTGATCATCTTGCCGGGTTCTCCCGGCACCACCAGCTTCTGATCCGGATGGCTGCCAGCCCGGGTCAGTCGACAAGGGGCGCATACCCCGCAGGCATCACCTTCCCCATCCGGCCGGGTACATACCAGACTGTCGCTCAATCGCCGGGCAAAGGCCGCCTTGCCGAGCCCGCCGGCCCCAGCAAGCAGGAGCGCATGGGGCAGGCGCCCGGCCGCACGCGCGGCGGCAATTCGACGCCATTGTTCGGAATGCCAGGAAAATCGTCGTGCCGTATTCATGTCGACGGAGCATCGAGGAAATCATCGAGCACACCCGCCACCTGTTGCGAGACCTCCGAAAAAGACCTCGCCGCATCGATGACACGGAAACGTTCCGGGGCGGCAGCGGCCAGTGCGAGGTAACCCTCACGCACCCGCTCGAAGAACTCCAGCGCCTGGCTCTCGAAACGATCCGGAGTCGAACGCCTGCCGGCGCGTTCCAGTCCCAATTCGACCGGCAGGTCCATGATCAGGGTCAGATCGGGGCGACGGTCGCCCTGCACCCAGGATTCCAGTGTTGCGATGCGCCCCAGATCGACGCCTCTGCCGTAGCCCTGGTAGGCATAGGTTGCGTCGGTAAAGCGGTCGCACAGCACCCAGCTGCCGGCCGCCAGGGCGGGCTCGATCCTGGCGCTCAGATGTTCGGCGCGCGCAGCAAACATCAGCAGCAGTTCGGTGTCGTCGGCCATGCCCTCGTGGCGATGGCCCAGGAGCAGTTTGCGCAGGTCCTCACCAAGCGGTGTACCACCCGGCTCGCGGGTGACCAGGAGCCGGTGTCCGTGGCGTCTGATACGCTGCTCGATCAGGTCGAGGCAGGTCGTCTTGCCGGCGCCCTCGATCCCCTCGACGGTAACGAAACAGGGATTGTTCATCGCTTCAACTGATATTTCCTGACTGCCGCATTGTGTTCGGCCAGGGTTGCCGAGAAGACGTGGGTGCCGTCACCCCTGGCGACGAAATACAGGGTCTTCCCAGGTGCCGGATCCACGGCTGCCAGCAGCGCATCACGGCCCGGCATACAGATAGGTGTCGGGGGAAGCCCCGTGTGGACGTAGGTATTGTAGGGGGTGTCCTCGAGCAAGTCCTTACGGCGGATATTGCCCTTGAACCGCTCACCCATGCCATAGATTACGGTCGGGTCGGTCTGCAACTTCATCCCCTTCTGCAACCGGCGGGCGAATACCCCACCGATCTGCGGGCGCTCATCCGCCTGGCCGGTCTCCCTCTCGATGATGGATGCGAGGATCAGCGCCTCGTAGGGGCTTGCCAGCGGGACACCTTCCGCCCTCCGGGCCCAAGTGGCCGCCAATTCCTCATCCATCTTGAGTCGGGCTCGCTGCAGAAACTCGAGATCCGTCATCCCGCGCGTAAACAGGTAGGTGTCGGGGAAAAAACGACCCTCGGGATGTTCACCGGGCAGGCCAAGTCGTGCCATCAGTTCCGCGTCGTCGACCCCCTCGAGGGTTTGCACGAGTACATCATTGGCCGCGACAGCGGTACGCACCTGGCGGATGTTCCAGCCCTCCAGCAGGGTCAGGCTGTAGCTTACCGATTTCCCGGAGACCAGCAGCGCCAGCAGGGTATCGGGAACCAGTTCGCCGCTCAGTTGGTATTCCCCGGCGCGGATCCGGTTCGCCTGCCCGGTGTAGCGTCCGTACCACTGCAGATAACGCCCCTCGCGGATCAGACCGGCCGCCTCCAGATCGTGCGCCACGGTGGCCAACGTCGCACCCTTGGGAACCCCGAAGATGACGCCGCCCTGAGGGATCGCCAATGGCGTGCTGCGAAAGTCGTCGTACTGCATCCACGCCCAGGCGAAGAACAGGCTGCCAGATAGAACCAGGAAACCGATTACCTTATTCACGGCGGAAATCCAATGGTTGCCCTTGATGACACAGACGTCGGACTTCGATCATCACCGGGTGCTCGAGGCGGCCGGGGTCAAGCTCGGTGGACTCGTAGCGCCTTACGCGTACTACCCCGATCAGAGAGTTGGTCAGATAGATCGCGTCGGCCGCATGCACCTGCTCCGGTGTAAGGGCGGCCACATCCACAGTATGCCCCGTTCGCTCGGCGAGCTTGAGTACCAGATCGCGCACCGTGCCGGCGACCCCCGCCCCATCCACCGCCGGGGTGGCCAGGTGCTCCCCGTACTGCAAGAACAGATTGCTCATGGTCCCGCAAACCACGCGGCCGTCCTGACCCAGCATCAGACCTTCATCGATCGCGGGATCCGTCCATTCGGAACGCCCGATTACCTGGTCGAGTCGGTTGAGATGCTTGATTCCGGCCAGCGTGGGGTTCTCACCCAGACGATGTGTACATTGGCGGACAACCCAATGCCGCGCGGCCGCCGGTCGGGCCCAGGCTGAGCGGCGGATGATGCGCTTTGGTTTCAGCGTCACAGGTCGACCATAGCCGCGCTCGGATTGGCCGGCGGTCCAGTAGACCTTGAGTACTGCCTGCGCCTGTCCTGCGCACAGATCGCGGCACTCCCGTGCAAGACACGACGAATCAGGCAACGGCAGCCGCAGGCGCCTGCACCCCTCGGCGAGGCGTGCCATGTGCGCATCCCAGAGACAGGGTTCTCGGTCGATGACCGCGATAGTTTCGAACAGACCATCGCCGAATTGAAAGGCCCTCTCGTTCAGCCAACCACCTTCTGCCTCAACGCCGTCGACCAGTACGTCGTGCTGCATGAGACCGCGCATCCCGTGTCAAGCGGGATGCAGCCCTCAACCGTTGAAGCGACGGAACACCAGGGTCCCGTTGGTGCCGCCGAAACCAAACGAATTCGATATCGCCACGTCGAGCCTGGCTTCACGCGCGGTGTGCGGCACGTAATCCAGATCGCATTGCTCGTCCGGGTTGTCGAGGTTGATAGTCGGTGGCATTACCTGGTCACGCAGGGCCAGCACCGTGAACAGCGCCTCAGCGCCACCAGCGGCGCCGAGCATGTGGCCGGTCATCGACTTGGTCGAACTGACCGCGAGTTTGTACGCATGGTCACCGAACGCCGCCTTGACCGCCTTGGTCTCGGCGACGTCGCCGGCGGGCGTCGAGGTACCATGTGCATTGATGTAATCAACCTGGTCCATGTTCAGACCGGCATCGTCGAGCGCAAGGCGCATGCAATCTGCGGCCCCCTCGCCGTTCGGGGACGGCGAAGTCATGTGGAAGGCATCGGAGTTCATGGCCGAACCGGCCAGTTCCGCATAAATGTTTGCCCCGCGGGCCTTGGCGTGCTCCAACTCTTCGATCATGAGTACACCGGCACCATCGCTGAGCACAAAACCGTCGCGATCACGGTCCCAGGGGCGGCTCGCGCCCTGGGGGTCGTCATTGCGGGTCGACAACGCGCGGGCCGCAGCAAACCCGCCGAGGCCGGTCGGCGAGGTCGCCATTTCAGCGCCGCCCGCAACCATCATGTCCACAGTGCCATACTGGATCATGCGCATCGCATCGCCGATGTTGTGCGCGCCCGTGCTGCAGGCCGAGACGATCGAGATGTTGGGGCCTTTCAGACCATACAAGATCGACAAATTGCCGGCGACCATATTGATGATGTTGGCAGGCACGAAGAACGGCGAGATCTTTCTTGGACCGCCCTTGAGATACGCGCCATAGCTATTCTCGATGCCGGTCAAACCGCCGATGCCCGAACCGATCGCCACGCCAATACGCTTGGCATTGGCATCGCTGATCTCTATTCCGCTGTCCTTGATCGCCTGTACACCGGCGGCAATCCCGTAGTGGATAAAGGCATCCATCTTGCGGGCCTCTTTCTTCGGGATGTACTGCTCGACATCGAAGCCATAGATCGGGCCGCCGAAACGAACACTGAACGGCTCGATTTCGAAATGCGTGATCGGCTGGATACCGCTTTTCCCCGCAAGAATGTTTTCCCAGCCGCTGGCAACATCCAATCCCACTGGCGCGATCAGGCCGAGACCCGTTACGACAACCCTTCTATCTGACATCTGGGAAAACCCCTTAGCACAGGCAACTTACAAAACCACGCGGCCGCGGTTCCGCGTCAAGCGGAACCGCGGCCGGATATCGAACAGATGACTACGGCATCAACTGTGAGCAGTGACGTAATCCACAGCCTGCTGGACAGTCGTGATCTTTTCTGCATCCTCGTCAGGAATCTCGGTTTCGAATTCCTCCTCGAGAGCCATAACAAGTTCGACCGTATCGAGTGAGTCAGCGCCGAGATCGTCTACAAAAGAAGCAGAAAGCACCACTTCTTCTTCTTTGACACCAAGTTGCTCAACAACGATCTTCTTTACGCGTTCTTCGATAGTGCTCATTCTGTCAACTCCTCCAGAGATACGTGATCAAGGCGCCACGCAGTGACGCGGTATTGTATTCAGTTTGTACGCGGCTTCAAAGCCAAAAGGCGCAATTTCAACGCTCTTCCGCATAGCGTCGAACCCCAGTCCGTTAAAGGCTGTCAAGCCATGTACATGCCGCCATTCACATGGATGGTCTCGCCCGTCACGTAGGCGGCCGCGTCAGAGGCCAGAAATGCAACCACCGACGCGATCTCATCCGGGCTGCCCAACCTTCCCAGAGGGATACCGGCAAGAAGGGCTTCACGCTGCGAATCGGGCAATTCGCGCGTCATATCGGTGTCTATGAAGCCCGGGGCCACTGCATTTACCGTGATTCCGCGTGATCCGACCTCTTGTGCGAGAGACTTTGTAAATCCGAACATGCCCGCCTTGGCCGCCGAGTAATTTGTCTGGCCCGCATTGCCGCTGGCACCCACCACCGAAGCGATATTGATTATTCGCCCGGTCCTGGCCTTCATCATGGGGCGCAGGCAGGCCTTTGACAGACGATAGACAGAGGTTAGATTCGTATTCAGCACACTGTCCCATTCGTCGCCCTTCATCCGCATCAGCAGATTGTCGCGGGTTATCCCGGCATTGTTCACCAGGATAGCGATCGGCCCAAAACTGTCCCCGATTTCCTTGATGACCGCTTCAACAGAGGCCTCGTCACCGACATCCAGACACATTCCCTTGCCCTTGACGCCCGCGTCGCCAAACCGCCGGCTTATCGCCTCGGCCCCCGCTTCGGTGGTTGCGGTGCCTATCACCGTGGCACCCTGCGCACCCAGCGTGTCGGAGATTGCCTTGCCGATACCACGACTGGCACCTGTGACCAGCGCGACCTTTCCTTCAAGCATTGATTGACTCCATAGCATTTTCCAGACTGGCTGGATCGAACACGGGCAGTGCCGGCAACGTCTTGTCGATCCTCTTGATCAGCCCCGCCAGCACCTTGCCCGGCCCTGCTTCGAGCACGATCTCGGCACCGCGCCCTGCTATGGCCTGGACAGTTTCCACCCAGCGCACCGGGCAGAACAGCTGTTCCACCAGAAGCTTCTGAATTTCGACCGGATCCGTCGCCTCGGCCACGTTGACATTGTGCAGTACGGGCACCACCGGCGCATTGAAGTTGATGGATTGCATGGCCTCCGCCAGCCGCTCGGCAGCAGGCTTCATCAGCGCACAATGCGAAGGCACACTGACGTCCAGCAGGAGCGCGCGCTTGGCCCCGGCCGCTTTCGCGAGCTCAGTAACCCGCGCGATGGCCTCGGCATTGCCAGCCACGACCACCTGCCCCGGAGAATTGAAATTGACCGCGGCCGCCACCTGCCCCTGGGCACCCTCGGCGCAGACAGCGCGCACCTGGTCATCGTCCAGGCCCAGAATGGCCGCCATGGCGCCGGTTCCAGCCGGTACCGCGTCCTGCATGAACCGGCCGCGCATCGCAACCAGTCGCGTGGCGTCACCCAGCCCGAGCACCCCGGCCGCCACCAGGGCCGTGTACTCGCCAAGGCTGTGCCCCGCCATGACCAGCGGTGGAGCGGCCATTTGTTGCTCGAGTACGCGCATGACGCCCATGCCGGCACACAGCAGCGCTGGCTGGGTGTTCTGGGTTTCGTTCAGTCTTTCTTTCGGCCCGTCCTGGCTCAGGGCCCAGAGGTCGACACCCAGGGCATCGGCTCCCTCTTCGAAGGTTTCCCGGACGATCGGATGGACAGCCGCCAGCTCGGCAAGCATGCCGACGGATTGAGATCCCTGTCCGGGGAATGTAATAGCGACTTTCTTGCTCATGAGTTTTGGTTCAGACGTGGTTTGGATTCAGAATTTGAGTAGCACCGAACCCCAGGTGAAACCGCCGCCGAAGGCCTCGAGCAACAACACTTCACCACGCTTTATACGGCCGTCGCGCACCGCAGTGTCGAGTGCCAAAGGAACGGAGGCGGCCGACGTGTTGCCGTGCTGGTCGACGGTCACCACCACCTTGTCCATCGACATGTTCAACTTGCGTGCCGTGGCGTTGATGATGCGGATGTTGGCCTGGTGGGGCACCAACCAGTCCACATCGGATTTCTTCATTCCATTGGCCTGCAGGGTTTCGTCCACGATCCGGCCGAGGGTGTTTACCGCCATCTTGAAGACCTCGTTACCCTTCATCTGGGTGAACCTCGGGTCGCCGTCGACGTCGGGAAGATCGTAACCGCGCGAAATGCCACCGGGCACGTGCAACAGGGTCTCGTAGGCACCATCGGCATGCAGATGGGTGGAAAGGATCCCCGGCTCATCTGAAGCCTCGATCACCACCGCACCGGCACCATCGCCAAACAGGATGCTGGTGCCGCGGTCTGTCCAGTCGATGATGCGCGAGAAAGTCTCTGCGCCGATTACCAGGGCGCACCGCGAGGTTTCTGTCTTTACGAACTTCTCCGCCACGGCCAGCGCGTATACGAAGCCGGTACAAACAGCCTGCACGTCGAAAGCGGGACAGCCATGAATATCCAGCCGCTGCTGCACCAGGCACGCTGTACTCGGGAAAATCTTGTCTGCGGTGGTCGTCGCAACCACGATGAGGTCGATGTCCTTAGGTTTCCTGCCCGCAGCCTCGATCGCCCGTCGCGCGGCCTGTTCAGCAAGGTCGCAGGTCGTCTGACCGGCCACCGCGATATGTCGCTTGACGATCCCGGTGCGTTCACGCACCCACTGATCGGTTGTATCCACCATGCCTTCGAGATCTTTGTTGGTCAGCACCTTCTCTGGAAGAAAGCTGCCGGTTCCTGTGATCCTTGCGAAGACCGTCATGCGCCCGCTGCCACATCCAGCTGCTGGCTGACACGTTGTTCTATCCTTGCTGCGATATCGGCCAGGACTTCTTTCTTGGCAATTGCAATCGCGGTTTCGAATGCCAGCACATCCGCCCCGCCGTGGCTCTTGACCACGATGCCACGCAGGCCCAGCAAACTGGCACCATTGTATCGCCGTGGGTCGATGCGACGTCCCAGGGCACGCAAGACCGGCATTGCGACCAGGGCTGAGAGTCTGGTGAATATGTTGCGCTTGAATTCGACCGTCATGAAATGGCGAATCATTTTCGCGGCACCCTCGGTATTCTTCAACGCAACGTTGCCCACGAACCCGTCGGTCACCACGATATCCAGGTCATCCCGCAGGTAGATACTGTCTCCTTCAACATAACCCACGTAATTCAGCTCGCTGCGGCTCAGGAGTTCGTGCGCGCGCTTGACCTGATCGTTGCCCTTCATCTCCTCCTGACCGACATTCAGGAGTCCAACGGTCGGCCGGGCCACGCCTTCGACTGCCGTCACGAGCTCCGAACCCATCACCGCGAACTGGTAGAGATGCTGGGCTTCGCTGTCCACGTTGGCGCCGAGATCCAGCACCCAGGTCCGGCCATTGACGGCAGGCAGTGCACTGATGATCGCTGGCCGGTCGATGTGGGGGAGCGTTTTAAGGACGAATCGGGCGGTCGCCATCAGGGCACCGGTGTTTCCGGCGCTGACACAGGCGCGCGCGCGCCCTTGCTTGACCAGGTCGATCGCGACCCGCATCGACGAATCCTTCTTGCCGCGCAGGGCTCGCGAAGGCAGTTCATCCATCGCGACCTCCTGAGTGGCATGTTGCAGGCTTATCCGCGCCGGCAGATCCCCGCCCGGAAGATATGAGCGGATGACGTCCTCGCGCCCGACAAGGATCAGATTGCAGTCCTTGTCCTTGCTGATGAAATCCAATGCCGCAGGCACGATCACACTTGGGCCGTGGTCCCCGCCCATAGCGTCCAGCGCAATTGTGATCGACTGGCTCACGCGCAGACTAGCCCGCTCGCTGGCTCGCCGAGGCCCTTGGAGACCACGCGCGCGATTACTTGTCGACGACTTTGCGGCCGCGGTAGAAACCGTCCGGACTCACGTTGTGACGCAGATGCGTCTCGCCCGAGGTCGGATCGATCGAAAGTGATTCCGGAGTGAGGGAATCGTGGGACCGGCGCATTCCGCGCTTGGATGGGGTTTTTCGGCTCTTCTGGACCGCCATGTTCGTCTCCTTAAAGACCTAATCTCGATTGTTTGTGTCGCTTCGCCAATCTGCCAGGGCCGCAAACGGATGCTCGGCGCTCGCGTCCCTCGAATCCTGTTGCTCCTCGAGTTGCCCGTTCAATCCACGGAGATCCACTTCGCATTCCTCCGGCGGATGAGTCGGCGCCGCCGGAATGGCCAGAATCAGCTCATCCTCGAGGAGCGACCGCAGGGCCAGCCTGCCGTCTCCCACCAAGAGTGGATCTACGTCGTCTTCCAGGCGCGCTGCCTCGTCCGGGCCGGCGACCACCACCAGACTGGATTGCGCATCCACCTCCTGGATGACCGTACCCAGACAACGTTGGCACTGCACGGGCAGACTGGCCCGCACACTGACAGCCACTGTCGGCCTGCCTTCGGAGTCCGTGTCGAACGCCAACGCAAACGCCGCTTCGCCTTCCGTGGAAGTCAAAAGCGGCGCCAGGCGGTCAAGATCTGCCAGCGGAATTACACCTTCGTAGGCCTTCCCAAGCGCACAAAGGCGCAATGGATCGGCGTAGTCGGGCAAAAGCGACAACATAAGGGCGGAATTGTATGGAAAACCGCGCGATCGGGCAACAAAAAAACTTATGGATTACCTGCGCTTAGTGGGGCGTCATTCAGCCACCCACGACGGCGAGGAGGACCCCCGCGGCCACCGCAGAGCCAATAACGCCGGCCACGTTGGGGCCCATGGCATGCATCAGAAGGAAGTTGTGATGGTTTGCTTCCAACCCAACCTTGTTCACCACCCGGGCGGCCATTGGAACGGCCGATACACCGGCAGCGCCGATCAAGGGGTTCACCTTGCCGCCCGAAATGCGATGCATGACCTTGCCCATCAACACGCCGGCGGCGGTGCCGATACAGAAAGCGAGGGCGCCGAGGGCCAGGATCCCCAGGGTTTCGACACTCAGAAACTTATCCGCCTGCAGCTTGGACCCGACGGAAAGCCCCAGAATGATGGTGACCGCATTGATGATCTCGTTCTGAGCGGCCTTGCTCAAGCGATCCACCACCCCGGACTCACGTAGCAGGTTGCCAAAGGTCAACATGCCGATCAACGGGGCCGCCGATGGCAGGAACAGCAAGCAAAGGAGCAGCACCGTGAGCGGGAACATGATCTTTTCGAGCTTGCTCACAGGGCGCAGCTGCTGCATCACGACCTTGCGTTCTGCCTCAGTCGTCAGGGCACGCATGATCGGCGGCTGGATAATCGGCACCAGCGCCATATACGAATAAGCAGCCACCGCGATGGCCCCAAGCAGATCGGGGGCCAGCTTGGACGCGAGAAAGATCGCCGTGGGACCATCGGCCCCGCCGATGATTGCGATTGCCGAGGCATCCGCAAGTGTGAAGTCAAAGCCGGGAAAGGCATTGAGTGCCAGCGCACCGATCAGGGTCGTAAAGATCCCGAACTGCGCTGCCGCACCCAGCAACAGGGTACTCGGCTTGGCAATAAGGGCGCTGAAGTCAGTCAGTGCCCCGACGCCCATGAAGATGAGCAGGGGCGCCACGCCCGAACCGATGGCAACCGAATAGAACTGGTACAGCATGCCCGGCTGGTAGTCCAGATTATGTGCCAGCATCTTGGCAGAGCTGAGGGCTGCCCCCGTGGCGTGCTTGGCCGCCTCGGCCACCTCGGCCACCGGCACCCCGAGCGTTTGTGCAAGGGCCGCCAGATGATCAGGCTTGGCAGCCAACAGCAGCTGCCCCACCGAATTTTCGGCAAGACCCGCCACCGGCACATTGGCAAGTACACAGCCGAAACCGATCGGCAGCAGCAACAGCGGCTCGAACCCCTTGCGAATCGCGAGGAATATCAGCAACCCGCCGATCGCGATCATCAGCAGCTGGCCCCACTCCAGGTTGGCAATACCCATCGACTGCCACAGGGCCTCAAAACCATGTTCCATCATGGCACTTAGCTCAGTGTCAGGAGGGCGTCGCCGACCTGTACCGCATCGCCCGCCTTGACCAAAACGGCCTGGACAGTGCCCGATTCCGGCGAACGCACCTCGGTTTCCATCTTCATGGCCTCGAGAATCATGATCACGTCACCCGAATTGATGACCTGGCCTGCAACGACATTGACCTTGAAGATATTGCCCGCCAGGGGTGCGGGGATATTCTGCACCGAACCAGCAGGCGCGACCGGTGGCGCGGCGGCCGCGGCGGGTGCCGCCGCCGTTGCAGGCTGCACATGGGTGACATCGCCACCCGAGGCCACGACCACGTTGTAGGCGCGCCCATCCACCGTGACCTGGTAGGCCTCGGGTCCACCCGCTGCCGCCGCTGGGGCGGGTGCCGGGGTTGCCGCCGCAGGCTCGGGCTCGCTGCCCGGAACCGGCTCGAACGCATCCGGATTGTCGCGGTTCTCCAGGAACTTGAGCCCGATCTGCGGAAACAGTGCGTAAGTCAGTACATCATCGATCTCATCACTGGCGACTCGAATACCGCGTTCTTTTGCGAGACGACGGAATTCATCGGTAAGCTTGCCGATCTCCGGTTCAATCAGATCGGCAGGTCGACAGGTGATCGGCTCCGCACCATCCAGAACCCGCCTCTGCAGTTCACTTTCAACCGGTGCGGGCGCCGCACCATACTCGCCCTTCAGGACACCGGCGGTTTCCTTGGTGATGTTCTTGTAACGCTCGCCAGTCAGCACGTTCAGCACAGCTTGGGTGCCGACGATCTGAGAGGTCGGCGTCACCAGCGGAATATATCCCAGATCCTTGCGGACCCGCGGGATCTCTGCGAGCACGTCGTCGAAGCGGTCCGTTGCGCCCTGCTCGCGAAGCTGGCCTTCCATGTTGGTCAACATGCCGCCGGGGACCTGGGCCACCAGGATGCGCGAATCCACGCCGCGCAACGACCCCTCGAACTTGGCGTACTTTTTCCGCACCTCGCGGAAGTAGCCGGCGATATCCTCCAGGAGCAGGAGATCCAGGCCGGTGTCGCGCTCCCGACCCTGCAGGATGGCCACAATCGACTCAGTCGCCGAATGCGCGTAGGTCATTGACATGGATGATATTGCCGAATCCACCATGTCGACGCCGGCCTCTGCCGCCTTGATATGGGTAGTCGTGCTCATTCCGGTTGTTGCATGCGAGTGCAGCGCAATCGGTACCGAGATCGTCTCTTTCAGGCGAGAAATAAGTTCGAAGCCGGCGTAAGGCGTGAGCAGACCCGCCATATCCTTGATGCAGATCGAGTTACACCCCATGTCTTCGAGACCTTTCGCCATATCCAACCAGTACTGCAGGTTGTGCACCGGGCTTACGGTATATGACATTGCCCCTTGGGCATGCTTGCCAACCTTGAGCGTCGCCTTGACCGCGGTTTCGAAATTCCGCAGGTCGTTCATGGCATCAAAGATACGGAACACATCCATACCGTTATCGGCCGCCCGCTCCACGAAACGCTCCACGACGTCATCCGCGTAATGCCGGTAACCCAGGATATTCTGGGCGCGGAACAGCATCTGCATCGGCGTCTTGGGCATTGCCTTCTTCAGTTCACGCAGACGCTCCCAGGGGTCTTCGCCCAGATAGCGGATACAGGCATCGAAGGTTGCACCGCCCCAGGTCTCCAGTGACCAGAATCCGACCTGATCGAGTTTTTCCGCGATCGGCAGCATATCGTCCAGGCGCAGGCGCGTGGCGAACAGCGACTGGTGCGCATCGCGCAGAACGACCTCGGTAATGGCTAACTTGTTCTGTGTCATGGAGTATCCAGATCCTGATTGAAGATTCGTCGATTCAACCGGCGCGGTGCGCACGGTAACGGGCCACTGCGGCAGTGATCACAGCGACCAACTGGCGATTGTCAGATACATCGATCGGAAGAGGTGTCGCGGGCTCCAGCACCTGGCCATCATCCAGCCGGTCGGCGAGCGCGGACATGCCGCGCAGGGTGAACACCAGAATACCCAAGAAACCAAAGACTATACCCATGCCGAGCAGCATCAGCTCGACACCCTGGAGTAACAGGTTGGTATCCACGCATCGTCCTCCCAAATTCACCAAGACGCCATTTTGTTCTCTTTCCCGGCGGCTATCATTGTTTACAGCAGCCAGTAGGCGCAACGAGAGCGTCGCATTCTAACGGGAGAAGGGCAAATCCTGGTATTGAGAGCATCAATTGCCATCCATAAAATCCGGCGCATAAGCAGGCTCTGATAGACTCCCGCGCGCACCCAATTCGGAAAACATGCACCATGCAGCAACTGGTTCTCGGCTCGACGTCGCCATTCCGCAAGGCCCTGCTCGACAAGCTGGCGATACCTTTCATTTCCGACGCGCCGCTCACCGACGAGTCACGGTATCCAGATGAATCACCCGACCGGCTGGTATTGCGGCTGGCCGAGGCCAAGGCACGCGAGGTGGCGGCGCGGCACCCCGGCGCACTGATCATCGGATCTGACCAGGCGGCGTGCGTGGATGGCAAGGTCATCGGCAAACCGGGAAATCGCGAAAACGCCATCGCGCAGCTTTCAGCCGCCAGCGGCAAGGCCGTGATTTTTCATACCGGGCTATGCCTTTACAACACGGTGAGCCAGCGGCTTCATGTCGAGGTGGAGCCCTTTTCGGTGCACTTCCGGAGGCTCTCTCGAGACCAGATCGAACGCTATGTCGACCGCGAACAGCCCTTCAATTGCGCAGGCAGCTTTAAATCGGAGGGGTTTGGGATCACCCTGTTTTCCGCACTCGAAGGGCGCGACCCCAACGCCCTGATCGGACTGCCACTGATCCTGCTGGTCGAGATGCTCGGCAGGGAAGGCATAATGCTTCCCTGACTGGCACCAGGACTGATGGATTGTCAGTCTGCGCGACCCAGTGCAGTGTCGATCGCAGCCCCTATCTGAGGAGTCATGGTGCGCGCAAAACGTGCCAGCCGCTCTTCCGCGGCTGCCATGTCCCCGCCTTCCAGCGGCGTCGTGATCGCAATCCAGGCACCATCCGCCCTCCCCGGATAAATGCGCGCCAACGCCTCCCAGGCCTTACCCTCGTAGCGGTTGGTCAGGTCCCGCCCGGCGATCCGGTACCATTGCCAGACCAGATGCTCCTGCTGGCGACCCTGCACCGACACGATGGCCCTGGCGCGGTTGATCGTCACCTGCTGATCACCCAACACGGCCCGGCTACCAGGCAACCGCGTAAGTCGTATCAGTTCGGGCTTGGCGGCCGGTTGGTTCTGCAGATTGATCGCCTCGCCACCCTGCCGCTGCCTGGGGAACAACGCTACAAACAACTGGACGTCGCCCCCATCGCCCGTATAAGAGGCCTCGATCTTGTACGGCGTCTCCTGGTGGGCGGCCGACCACAGCACCGGCTCCGCTGCCTGCTGCCAGATGCCGGCCACAGCCGGGGCGTCAAGCTGCGCTGTCATCTGCACCTCGATCCCCTCGGCCTGCCGGACCCCCCACACTGTCAGCGCTGAGGCCAACAGGGCGGTCACCGAGATCGACAGGATGCGGACACCGACGGACTCATTGCTCATAACCCGCGGCGGCTCCACGAACGCCGGGGGTTCCTGCTCTTCCTGCCAAAACGAGCCAATCCAGAAAAGGATGAACATCACCACACCGAAAAAGACCCAGCCGTAGATCAGATGATCGACACCGGTCGCATATTCCATTTCACTCAGATGACCGATCATCACGATCATGTAGGCGCGCAGACCGTTGGCAATGATGGGCACGATCGCCGCCATGGCGATGAACAGCAGGCGTTTCCACAGGGTGTGGTAGGTGATGTACGCGTACATGACGCCCAGGGTCACCGAGGCAATCAGATAACGTACACCGCTGCAGGCCTCGACTACAGACCAGTTACCGCTGGGCAGAGAGAACCAGAGTCCATCGCGATAGACCGGGATACCGGTAAGTTTCAGCGCCTCGACGGTAAAGGTCGCCGTGAACTCCATCATCGGCGGCACCAGGTCCTCACCCATCGGCACCGCAAAGAACAGGAACAGCAGGGGGAACGCGAGGAATTTGCCAACCTGCCAGCCAAGTATGCCGGCCAACCCGCTGATCAGCACCCCGACGAAGGCCAGTTGTTCGACCACCAATACGCCAGTCAGGCGGGCCAGCGCCCAGACCAGCAACCCGCCAACCACGAGGACGAGGAAACCCGCAGATGGCTGCGGCGTGAACTTGGCGAGATAAGCACGCTTCTGCCAGATCAACCAGAGAGAGATCGGCAGGATCAGGAATCCATGGGTGTAGGTCTCGAAGTTGTACCAGGTATAGGCCATGCCCTCGGCGGTCGGCCAGAACAGCGCGAGCAGGGCGACAAATATCAGCGCACATGCGATCAGGGTGGCACGCCAGCGATGCATCGCCGGATTGTCTTCTTCAAGCATGGGTTCGCTTACCTTCCTGGAGGTGGACTTCAAGGAACCGGCACTCCCCTCCAGGGTGCCTCGGCATTGCCCTGCGACAAGCGTTGCAGGTGGGGCCAGTACAGGACTTCATCCATGCGCCCCCATTCGAAATCACCCAGCAGGCGGTCGAGGCGGGGCTGCATGCGTTCAAGGTTCAGGTAATGACGAAATCGGGTCTTGGCATCCAGGCCATCCTGCCTGGGCTGCCCGGGATCGATCTCCCAGGGATGGAAATAAAAAATGGCGGACTCCTTGTCAACACGGTTGACACGCCGCATTGCCCAACGCATACCGGCATAGGGCACCAGACGGAACCAGCCGCCACCGCCGCACGGCAGATTCCTGCCTCCCATTCGAACCGTGGTGACAGGAAACTCGTAGAAGTCCCCATCGAGCGGCTGAAAGGCAAAACGCGGGGCCTCGGGCATCCCGTAAAGGTCATGTTTGATCGGATAGATGCTCGAACTGTAGCGATGTCCGGTGTCCTGCAGCACGCCCAGGGCCCAAAGGTTCGTCGCACCGATGGAATAGCTGGCAGCACGGTACCCCATGATCTCCTGACCGGAGACATCCTCGAGGAACGCCTTGGTGCGCACGACATCCTCGCGAAACTCGTCAGAGTTCTGCTGGGTCACACGTACATGCGACCAGCCATGACTGGCCAGTTCGTGACCCTGGGCCACGATGCGCCGCACCATCTCCGGATAGCGCTGCGCGACCCAGCCCAGGGTGAAGAAGGTGGCCCTGACCCCATGTCGGTCGAACAGTTTCAGGATCCGATCGACATTCGCCTCGACTCGGCACTCCCGGGTGTCCCATTCGTCCCGGCCGATGAACCGCTCGAACGCAGAGACCTGGAAATAGTCTTCCACGTCGACCGTCATGGCATTGGCTGGGAAAGTCATCGCCATGAGGCTTGTCAGGCTGCCGTGTCCTGGCGGTTGGCCCAGCCGATGATGACCTCGGCGATCCGTTCGGCCGCATGCCCATCCCAGAGCGCGGGGACGCGGCCGGCCTTGCCACCGTTTGCCATGATATCGTCGAAGCACGCGCGGATCTTTTTTACATTGGTGCCGACGATGGTATTGGTACCCTGGCTCACAGTGATCGGTCGTTCCGTGTTTTCGCGCAGGGTGATACAGGGTATACCGAGTGCGGTCGTCTCCTCCTGCAGGCCCCCCGAGTCGGTAAGGACCACGCGGGCCTCGGACATCAGCCCGAGCAGCTGCAGATAACCCAGGGGCTCGGTCAAACCGATGCGGCTTTGTTCGAGGAGCGGGCTCAAGCCGGCATCCGCAATGCGCGCACGTGTTCGCGGGTGGATGGGAAATACCAGCGGCAGACGTTCACTGATGTCGGCCAGGGTTTCCAGCAGACGCCGCAGCACCGGCGGATCGTCGACGTTGGACGGGCGATGCAAAGTCAGCACTCCGAAGCCGGCCGGGTCCTCTGCGAACCCGGGAATCTCTGCCAGGGTCTGTCCGGCGGGTACGGCACGCGCCCGATTTGCCAGCAGGGTATCGATCATCACGTTGCCGACGAAATGTATCCTGTCCGATGCAACCCCCTCACGTAGCAGATTCGACTCACCATCGGGTTCGGTGGTGAACAACAGATCGGATATCTGGTCCGTCAGGACACGGTTGATCTCTTCCGGCATGCGCCGGTCGCCGCTGCGCAGCCCGGCCTCCACGTGCACGACCGCAATGCCTTTCTTGGTGGCGACCAGGGCGCACGCAATGGTCGAGTTCACGTCACCGACCACGAGCACCAGATCCGGCGTCAGCTCATCCACCACCGGTTCGAAACGGCGCATGATCTCCGCCGTCTGCACGGCATGCGTCCCCGACCCCACGCCGAGATCGATGTCCGGCTCGGGGATATGCAGCTGACGAAAAAACGCATCCTTCATCGCCTCGTCGTAGTGCTGCCCCGTGTGCACCAGGCGGGCATCGAAAATACCAGGTGCAGAACGAAACACGCGCATCAGGGGCGCGATCTTCATGAAGTTCGGTCGTGCACCGACAATGCAGAGGACACGGATCGGTCCCTCAGATTTCATCGGCTTCATCGTCCGCATCTATCTGCAGCATGATCGCCTGCTTGAGCATGCGACGATTCTTTGAAAAGGCGCTCCGCAGCTGTTGCACTTCGCGCTCGAGCAGCGCCACCCGCCCTTCCAGATCTGCGGGCCTGTCAACACCGGAGAGTGACGCCGGCGTACCCTTGGGCACCGGATCTCCGTTCTGCACCTCGCTGTGTCCGAACTCCTGCGCCATCTCTTCGACCACGGTCTGAACATGCGAGTCGTCCAGCTCGTGGACTTCCTCCAACGACCCGAACAACAGCAGGCGATCGCACAGATTGTTGACCCGCCGAGGGACACCGCCGGTTGCGGAAAAAATGGCATCGAATGCAGCATCGCTAATCGACGGATCATTGCGCCATCCCACCAGCGCAAGCCGGTGCTCGATATAGGCCTGCAACTCCTGGCGGTCGAGCGGCCTCAGGTGATAACCGGCAATGATGCGCTGACGCACCTGCTCCATCCCCGGCCCCTGCAGGGTCTGCTTGAGCTCGAGCTGACCGAGCAGGAAGCTCTGCAGCAGCGCCCTGCCATCCTCCTGGTAGTTGGACAGCATGCGCAGTTCTTCGATCGAGCGTTGTGGCAGGTTCTGCGCCTCATCCACCACCAGGAGGACACGGCGACCCTCGGCACGGCGCGCGCGCAAGAATGCCTCCAGGTTGCGCAACAGGGCTGACTTGGAGAGATTCTCATGCGCCAGCCCAAACGAGGCGCTGATCATGCGCAGCACCTCGTCCTCGTCGATCTGGGTGGAAACGAGTTGTGCGGCCACAACGTCCTCGCCACTCAGTTCGTTGAACAGGTTGCTGACCAGCATCGTCTTGCCGGTACCTATCCCCCCGGTGATGACGATAAAACCCTCACCCTGACGAAGGCCGTAACGCAGATAGGCCATCGCACGGTTGTGCCCGGAGCTGTTGAAAAAGAAACGTGCGTCCGGACTGAGTTGAAACGGCTTGCCGGACAGGCTGTAGAAATTCTCGTACATAACTTAAAGGAATGTGGTCCTGTACCAGATGCCAATCCGATTTTCGGTATAACTCTGGTCTGTATTCGAGCTATTGTAATCGCGGTAAAGTAGATCCAGTGCCACCGTGGTGACCGGCGAGAGATTCTTACTCAACAGGAAATTCGCGGTGTAAGTATCGCTGTTGCTTTTGGAACCATTGTTGTCGTCCTCAGATCGTCTCACGTCACCACCCAGTGAGGCGTTGTACCCGGAACCCAACTGGCGCGAGATACGCAGAGACGCACCGTACCAGTCGTTATTGATCGGCGAGACCTCGTAATCCTGATTGGACACGGTACCCGTCAAGGTGACCTGGGTCCGCTTCCCGACGACGGTTACCGCACCCCGGAACTGGGTATTGACGTAGTCCTCGTCGATCTGCTCCACCTGTGGAATATTGGCAACGATCGGGTTGCCGGTATTGGGGTCCAGGATCGGATTGCCGTTTCCATCCAGAAGGAAAAAATAGGAATCGAGGAGCTGCGACGTCCGCCTGTTGTCGATGTTGCGGGAAACACCGGCCGACAGCGTGGTTCGCTTCGTCGTGTGGCTGATGTTCGCGGAATACTGGTTGCCGAAATAGCGCGAACCGTATTCCGCGGACACTCTTGTTCGCGGACTGGGGTTCCACGACCCACCCACGTTCCAGACGACGCCATTGGGGTTGCTGACGTTGGTCTGGACATCATTGTCCTCGTAGCCAAGGCGCCCGAACACCGCCCATTGTGCATTCAGGCGGCGCCGGAGCGTGGCGTCATATAGGGTGCGGGTCTGGGAATAATCGGAATAATCGGTCTTGTTGTAAGTGGCATTCAGGGCCCAGTCGAACTGGCTGAAGTAGCGGCCGTCGCGCACGCCGAGATTGAGCGTCATCCCGGTCGAGTCGTTGCTGCTGGAATTCTCGGTATCAGAATTCACGTAGCTGAACGAATTCAGGCTATAGATCTCGGCATAGCGATTGAGGTGTTGTCTGAACTCCGGGTTTACTGCAACCGTATAGTACTGTCGCCCGCCGTCGGTATTGAAGTTGATGGCGTCAATCGGACCCGAACCCGCGCTACCACCGGTCAGCCCTGCGGTAGCGTTGGCACCGAGCCAGAAGAAGTCGTCGACCACTTCACCCCGCACCCTTGCATAACCGTCGTGTGCAAAGCTCTTTGGGTCAACACCATCGCTCCCTGCAGAAGCGGTAAGCCGGTAGTTGATGTCGGCCTTGACGCGGCCGCCCTCGCCGGTCAGGAAGATCTGAGGGATCGCCTGCAGCACCATGCCGTTCTGGGCGCCCTCCCCGGTCCGATCCACTGCCGTAAGACCGACTGCGGTGCGATGCCCGAAGTCCCAGTCACCCGCCTGAGCAGAGGGCACAAGACCCACAGCCAATACGGCCAACGACAGCGGCCAGGAGAACCAGGACATGGTCAACTCAGGCAGCCGCATATTCGCTGGCTCCGTACTACCGCTCTTCATTTCCATAACCGTACCCATAGCCATAACCGTAGCCATAGCCATAGCCGTAACCATACTTGCCGATGAACAGATCCGGCTTGCATTTATTCAGGATCAACGAAAGATTGTCGGTCGAATTCAGCTGCGCCACCGCATCCTGCACCAAAAACTGCGGCGTAACCGCCGATTCGACCACCAGACAGATCTGCCCCATCTGTTGCGCCAACACGCTGGCCTCGCTGGTGGCCAGCAGCGGCGGCGAGTCGAACAATACCACGCGATCTGAATACCGCAGCGCCAGTTCGTCGAGCAGGTCGCGCATCGTATTGCTGGCGAGAAGCTCGGTTGAGCGGCGATGGCGCCGGCCCGCCGGCAATACCGAAAACTTGGGTATATCCGTTTTCACCAGCAGGTCTTTGAGGTCCAGGCTGTCGTCGAT
This sequence comes from uncultured Gammaproteobacteria bacterium, assembly GCA_963753845.1. Lineage (GTDB taxonomy): Bacteria > Pseudomonadota > Gammaproteobacteria > Chromatiales > Chromatiaceae > Thiosocius. Next base: position 159,349 of record CAVWEI010000017.1, on the reverse strand, counting down.
AAGGCGATCGGTCAATCCGGGCAGGTTGTTGATCTTCAGAAGGCGTGACAGCCCCGGCTTGGCGAGGTCTGCATCGACCAGAAGCACCGTGCGATCCATTTCCATGGCAATGGAGATCGCCAGGTTCAGGGAACTGAAGGTCTTCCCTTCGCCTTCCACCGAACTGGTCACCATGATGAGATTTCGATGAGCCTCACCGACCGCATTCTGGCCGAAAGCCCGGGTCAGCAGCGGACGCTTGATCATGCGGTACTCCTCCGCTGATCGACTGCGCTCCGAATCGGGCGACAATATACCCTCGAGACCCAGCGCCTTGATTTTCAGCAAATTGCCCGCTGCCTCGAACGACTCGACGGCTGACTGTTCGACATCGTATTTCCGGGCCGGAGGTGTGGCCTCCGTTGTGGTTTCAGGCTCTACCCTTGCCTCCGGTGGCGGCGCCACGTCGGTTTGCGCACCAACCACTGGCTCGGCGACAGTCTGTGCAGGCTCAGCCGCCGCCTCCCGCGACGTCACCTCAGTTTTCGTTTCGTCATGCGGGTGCTTGGCCGGAGCAGGTGTCTCCAGCTTGCCCATCATTTTGTCGACTGCTTTCTCGATGATGCTCATGGTCAGGCCAGGTTTAGCGATTGAGCAAGCCGGGGCAACAGCTCAAGGTTGAATTGGTAAAGCGCGAGCACTACAGCAAAACTCAGCAACAGGCCGCTCAGCGTAAGGACGAAACTGACATTCCTCACCTTGCGAGCCCGGATCTGATCGCTCGTCCAGACCATGTTCACACTGCCCAGGACAGCTATCCCCAGGGCATCACTGAGCATCTGCCGTTCATCGAAGGTCGGGCGAAACTGCGACATCAGGAAGGCGACACCGAAACCGACTGCAAGCCCCGCCAGAAGCACGAGCGAGCTGAACAACACCCGGTTCGGGCCTGAGGGCACGGTTGGTGCGCGCGGCGGATCAACCACCCTGAATCGGACATTGTCCGAACTGCTGTCGGCCTTGCGCCCAAGATTCGAAGCCTCCAGGCGACTTTCCAGCACACCATGGTTCTTTCTTGACGATCTCGTAATCGCTCAACAGATCACGCCGTTCCGCCTCCAATGCCAGCACGCTGTCAATCGCCCCTTCGAGCTCGGCCATCTGGGCCTCATACTCGGTGAGCAGGCGCTGCTTTGCGGCGATATCGGCCTCGAGCTGGGCCTTGGACAGCCGCATCTGCTGATAGATCGGGTTCTTGTCGACGTTGTAGGCACTCGCAGAACCGCCCTCCGGGGCATTGGCGCGCGCCTCGGCAATGATCTGGGCACGTTGCGCCTGGAGGTCAGCCAGAGATCTCTTCGACTGAGCCACATCGGGGTGCCTGTCGGTGTATTTGATCGAAAGATCGTCCAGCCGCATCTGCATCGCCTGAATACGGCGATCGATCTCGCCGGTCTCGGCCGTCAGTTCGGATTCCGGCACGGGCCCCAGGCCAAAGCTGGGTTCCTCACCCTCCACCTGGCGCCGCGTCGTCTCGAGCCTTTCCTCGAGGACCGACAATTCGAGTTTGACCGCCGCGATCTGCTGTTTGCCTTCGCGCATCCGGTCGTAATATCCGCCAGAGCCTTCCGGCAACAGGTCCATATTGCGCTGTTTGAACCTGGTCAGCTCGGTCTCGAGCTCTCGCATACGGCGCTCGTACTCTGCCTTTTGCTGCTCCAGAAACTGTGTGGCCGAATCCTGGTCTTTGCGCGCCTCGCCCAGATTGGTTTCCATGAAAATGGTAAGCAGAGACTTCACCACCAGCTTTGCCAACTCGGGTGAGTCATTCTCGTAGCTGATGGTGTAAAGGTTTTCTCGCGACGTGCCCGATAAGCGTGATCTTCTTTTTGAGTCCGTCGACGATCTCTTCCTTTTCGGTATCGGTGGTCGCCTGCAGGTCCAGATCGGTCATGCGCATGACCTTTTCGAGGTTTGGCCTACTCAGCAGGGTCCGCGTCATCAGGAAGATTTGTTGCTGGGTATCTCCGGTATTGATTGCAAGTCCCTGCAATAGCGGACGCAGTACTGAGCTGGTATCCACAAAAACTCTTGCCGAGGCCTCGAACTGGTCAGGCAGTTTTGCCACGACTGACCAGCCGACAATGCTCACGGCCCAGGCTATCCCCAGCATCCACCAGCGGAAACGCCAGGTTCCCCTGGCATACCGCAGCAGAAGGACGACTACTTCATGCATTCCTACCGCCTCTTAAAGCCTAGAACCATGCTTCCGGGATAATGATCACATCTCCGGGGCGCATATCGACGTTGGCGGTGATATCACCATAGCGGACCAGGTCATCCAGCCGCAGGCGAAACTCTTCCTGTTTGCCATCCACAACGCGAATCAGGGTCGAGTAATTGCCATCGGCGAAGTTGGTCAGGCCGCCGGACTGAATCATTACATCCAGCAGTGTCATGGAGTCGTTGTACAACATAGCGCGTGGCGTTGTGGCCTCACCAAGCACCCGAATCTGCTCTCGGTAGGTGCCGATAAATTGCTCGACAATCACCGTCACCAGCGGATCACGCAGATAGGTGGAAAGCTCTGCCTCCAGATCCCGCGCAAGCTCGGCCGGTGTCTTGCCCGCGGCAGGGACCTCCTCCAGCAACGGCGCAGACAGCAGTCCGTCCGGACGAACCGGTACCGTGGTACTCACCTCCGGGTTGCGCCAGACAAAGATCTGCACATCGTCACCGGGCGCGATCCGGTAACGGGTCGAATACTGGGCGTCACCGCTCGCCGACGGTAGCTGGGGCAGCGCCTTTTTGTCGAAGGCACACCCGCTCATCATCAAAACCCCCGAGAGAACGCCCAGCCCCAAGGCAAGACGCGCATATTTAAGGAGATTTACCATAACAATCCTCTCTTTCGTGGTCGCAGTCCGTCGAAACGAATCCGTGCCGCCGCACACGGCAGCGCAAGTCTACTCAAAGTTCCCGGTTAAAGCTTGCATTACAGGCAGTTGTAGCGGCAAGTTGTAAATAATCCTGACATCCTCGCAGAAATCCAGCGCCGCCGCCCGGTCCCATCGACCGCGGGCTATAATGATCGATCCCGTGGTACCCGAAGAAACTCCGACAATGCTTTCACCCGTCAGCGGCTTTTTCCTCCCTTTCCAGGGGCTCCGTCTGATCTTCAGTCCCGGCCTGCGCCGGTTCGTGGCCATACCCCTGTTGCTGAACATTCTGATATTCGCTGCCATGGCCTATTGGGCCGGCAGTTACTTCGATCAGTTTATGGATCGATGGCTACCCACGCAAAGCTGGCTGGAGTTCCTGCGCTGGATCCTCTGGCTGCTGTTTGCCGTGGCCTACGCGCTGGCTCTTTTCTACGGCTTCACCATGATCGCCAATCTTATCGGCTCCCCCTTCAACAGTATCCTAGCGGCGCGGGTGGAGGAAAAGTTAACCGGCAAGCGGCCTGCAGATGCCGATGAATCGTTGCTCCAGGCTGTCGGGCCGGCGATCTTGGGTGAAATCGGCAAGATTGTCTATTTCGCCAGTCGGGCGATACCACTTCTGGTCCTGTTCCTGATCCCCGGCCTCAACATCCTCGCGAGCATCGGCTGGGTGGTCTTCGGTCTTTGGTTCCTCGCCATCGAATATGCAGACTACCCGATGGGCAACCACGCCCTAAAACCCCGGCAGCAGCGTGAACACCTGCGCCGCAAGCGCTTCAAATCGCTGGCATTTGGCGCCGGTGTTACCACAATGATGCTCATCCCAATTCTGCAGCTTGCCGCGATGCCTGCCGCTGTGGCCGCGGCGACACGGTTTTGGGTCGATGACCTGAAGCCGGATTGAGGTCAGCCGCCACCGGCACGCAGAAAACGTCGCAGACGCTCGACGCCGTCTTCGAGGCGATCCAGCCCGGTGGTATAGGCAAAGCGCACATGTTGCCCCGCCGCGTGACTGCCGAAATCCAGACCGGGCGTAATCGCGACCCCGGCCTTGTCCAGGAGTTCACGCGTAAACATCATGCTGTCGTCGGTAAACCCTTCAACATTGGCGTAAATATAGAAAGCACCCGCCGGCATAGGCCCCAGGCCCAGCCCCAATTCGCCGATTGCGCTGTACAGAAAATCACGCCGCACATGAAAGTCGTCCCGCCTTTGCTCGAGGATCTCCATGCTCCGGGCACCGAACGCCGCCATTGCCGCGTGCTGGCCCGGGGTCGGTGCAGCCAGAAAGATATTCTGTGCCAGGCGCTCCATCGGCTCGATCATCGCCTCGGGTGCAACCACCCAGCCGACACGCCACCCGGTCATCCCGAAGAACTTCGAAAAACTGTTGATGACCACCACGTTGTCACAACCCAGGGCCAGTGCCGTCTCTGGCCTGGAGCCATATTGCAGACCCTGATAGATCTCGTCACAGATCAACAGCGTGTCAGGTTGTTTGCCCAGTTGCTCATTCAGCGCATGCAACACGTCGAGGCCGATGAGATTGCCGGTCGGATTGGCCGGCGAGGCCACCATCAGAGCCTTGACGTCTTCTCGCATGGCGGCGGACAGCGACGACGGCGAAACGGCATAGTCGTCGTTCATGGCGACGGGCAAGGAGACCGGCACGCCACCGAACATGCTGATCATGTGGCGATTGCAGGGATAGCCGGGATCGGTCACCAGTACCCTGTCACCCGGATTCACCAGGACACCGAGCACGAGTTGCAATGCCCCGGAGGCCCCGGGCGTGACGATGACCCGGCGCGGATCGACGCTCACCCCGAACCGCTGTCCGTAGTAGTCTGAAATGGCCTCGCGCAGTGCGGGCAGGCCGGCTGCCGGCGTGTAATGCGTGTGACCCGCGTTGAGCGCGGCCACGGCCGCCGCGATCACCGGTTCGGGCGACACGAAATCAGGTTCGCCGATCTCCATGTGGACGACGCTGCGGCCCTCGGCCTCCATCCTGCGGGCGCGTGCCAAAATCTCCATAACCCTGAACGGGGCTATGTCCTGCATGCGCCGGGAAATCTTCACAATGCCGTTGCCTCCGCAGGTCCGGCCAATCCGCGCAGGAAGGCCAGGTCGACGACTCCATCGGACGGGGCCCGTCCGAACAATGAACCCGCCGGCATACCCGGCTCACCGAGGTTTTCAAGCACCACCAGGGCGCCGGAGAAATCCTGCGCCCGAGTGTAGTCGTTCACCGTCACCACCACCCGCTCAATCCCGGCGCCACGCGCTGCGGTGAGACCATGAGCGGAATCCTCGAACACAATCACCTGGCTCGCCTGGAGCCCCATCTTTTCCAAAACCCAGATGTAGATATCGGCCGCCGGCTTCTTGTGCGGCACTATATCCCCTGCGCCAACCACCTCGAACCAATCCATCGCACCCTTCGGCAGGGCGCTCTCGATCAGGGCCTCGACATTTTCGGGTGTCGTGGTGGTGGCGATGGCCAACCGCACGCCGGCCGTGCGGGCCTCTTCCAACAGGCGACGCACACCCGGACGCAGCGGAATCGCACCCTCTGCCATCAGCGCCATATAGTGGCCCGTCTTGTCACGATGCAGGCCGGCAATAAAGCCGGTCAGCTCGACCGGCCGTTCGAAGCCGGTATTGTAATTTTCCAGGTAGTAAAGGATCCGTTCCTTGCCACCGGTGACACTCAGCAATTGCGCATACAATTCCACCGTCCAGTCCCAATCGAGCCCCGCCTCCGCGAAGGCCCGGTTGAAGGCCACGCGATGCCCATCGCGCTCGGTATCCGCGAGCGTCCCGTCGACATCGAAAATCAGCCCCTGCAACCCAGTCATCTTTGACTCCTGTCAACAAAATGCGGCAGCTTAACCAAAACCGCAACCAAATTGCCCTTACTCTGTGCGAATGTTAATTTCGCTCTTTGCTTATTGAGGCCCAGACCATGAGTCCCGAACTCAACGATCTCCCAGACCACCACGGTTTCACGCCCTACAAGGCGAAAAAGGGCGAGGCCTATATGAACGCGGATCAGGAGGCCCATTTTCGCGAAATCCTCAACGCCTGGCGACGCGAACTCATGGAGGAGGTCGATCGCACCGTGGATCACATGAAGGTCGATTCGGTGCACTGCCCCGACCCGAACGATCGCGCCACCCAGGAGGCCGATATGGGCATGGAATTGCGCACCCGCGACCGTGAACGAAAGCTGCTCAACAAGATTGGCAAGACCATCAAAAAGATCGATGAGCATGAATACGGCTACTGCGAATCCTGCGGTGTCGAGATCGGCATCGGACGCCTGGAGGCGCGGCCGACCGCAGACCTTTGTATCGATTGCAAGACCCGGCAGGAAGATCTCGAACGCGTCCAGGGCTGAGCCCGCCTCGGCGCAACATGCGGGTTGAATCCATTCGCCACGGCCGATGATACTCCCCGCATACCGCGGACGCTTCGCACCCTCGCCGACCGGTCCATTGCATTTCGGTTCCCTGGTGGCCGCGGTGGCAAGTTACTCGGACGCCCGCCAACAGCAAGGTGAATGGCTGGTACGCATCGAGGACGTCGACGAGACCCGAAGCCGACCAGGCGCCGAAGGGCAGATCCTCCACACCCTGCAGGCCTTTGGCATGCACTGGGACCAGGCACCGGTTCGCCAGAGCGACCGCGTAGCCTTGTACCGATCGGCACTCGACAACCTGATCCGGCCCGGCCATGCCTATCGCTGCAACTGCAGCCGCAAGACCATCGCCGCCACCGCGCATATCGGCCCGGAAGGGCCCATCTATCCCGGGACCTGCAGGTCCGACCCACCCGCGGCGGATGACCCCGCCGCGTGGCGTGTCGCAGTAACGCGCGAGGCGATCAGTTTCAACGATCGCATTCTCGGAAAGATCCGGCAGAATATCGCCCGGGATATCGGTGATTTCATCGTCCGTCGTATCGATGGTTTCACGGCCTACCAGCTTGCCGTCGTGGTAGACGATTTCGCGCAGGGCATCAGCGATGTCGTGCGTGGCGCCGACCTCCTATGGTCGACGCCCCGACAGATCTGGTTGCAGCGTCGGCTCGGCTATCCGATGCCGCGCTACGCCCACATCCCGCTCGTCTACGCAGGGGATGGGCACAAACTCAGCAAGAGCGACCATGCACACCCGGTGGACGCGAATGATCCAGTGCCAAGTCTCACCGCCGCCTGGTTGCACCTTGGCCAGGTCGAGCCGACAGAACGCATCGGCAGCAGTGGCGCGTTCTGGGAGTGGGCCATTCCACGGTGGGATATCGCCCGCGTACCGCAAGACAGGAATATCGGACATGAACGAACAGACTCCCTATGAAGCATTAGGTGGCGAGGCCGGAGTGCGCGAACTCGTGGACCGCTTCTACAACTACATGGATACTGACGATCACGCCAGCGGTGTTCGCCGGATGCATGCGCAAAACCTGCGCGTATCGCGGGAAAAACTATTTTTGTTCCTGACCGGCTGGATGGGCGGGCCGGATCTTTACGTGCAGAAATATGGCCACCCGCGACTGCGTCGCCGCCACATGCCTTTTGCCATTGGCAAGCAGGAGCGCGACCAGTGGATGTACTGCATGCGCAAGGCGCTCGCCGATATGCCGATCGAGGACCTCCAGAGAAAACAACTCGAGCGCGCCTTCGCGGCCACCGCCGATCATATGCGCAATCAACCCGAACAGGATGCCGACTGACCGAAGTTTCGCTACATCCCTATGAAGTTTTCCACCGACACTTGCACCTTTCCCGCACAGACATGTTCGTCCCAGGCGCGATACTGCTTGCTGAAGCTGCGCGCATTGCGCTCGTATCCGGGCTCCCTCTCCAACCTGTCGATCAACTCCAGGTAGATCGGGCCCTGCATGGATCGATCCGGAAGCACCCCCAGCGATTGAACTGCGAGCACGTTTGCAGTTGCCAACTGCTCCACCTGCCTTGGCAGCAGCATCGGGACACGCCCGTATCTGAGAATAGTCGACGTGGTAGCGTGATTTCCCTCGGAAAAGACCAACCGGCATTCCGCGCAAACCTGTTCGAGATCCACGTGACGGCCCTCAACCGCGACACCCTGCTTACACAATGCAGCTCGTTCGGCCTCGCCCATGCCAGGCGCCGCGATCAGTAGGCTGAAACCTTCACCGAGTAGCTGCCCCACAAAGTCAGGATCCGGACCGCGTCCACGAGTGAAATAACAGAATACCTTTTCGCCCGCACCCTTCCACACCGGCTCCGCCTGGGATTGCGTTGGGCCGAGCACCCCAAGGTACTCGACCCCGTCACGAACCCCATAGCAATCCAGTTCCGGAAAACTCACAACGATTCTTTCGGGGTAGGCGTAGAGCTCAGCGAGGCTTCCTATCGGGTGTCTCCCAAATTCCTTCAACGCTGCATTTATGCTTTCCAGTACCCAGTCCTCCAAGCCGGACAGGCCCCTGGTGTCCATATGGAATCCGAGATTGAAAGCGGGGAGCGGAGAAACCGTTGGCGGGTGAAAGAATCCGCCACCTATCACCAGGGCCGGGATCCCCAGACTGTACGCGGCAAGTAAGGCACCATCTGCATGATCGCAAAACACCGCTGACGGACCGACTTCAATCAAAAACCGGCGCCAACTTCGCAAATATCGGGCCAATTCATCCTTGTTGCCGAAGCCGAGATTGAACAGAAGTTCCGCGTAGGATCGGGCCATCCCGGTGTCTGCCGCCACATGCATTGTGGCGGCCAGTGGACCTATGACGATATCGTGTCCACTAAGGAGACTTCTCATATGGCATGGATCCTTGACCGAGAGGGATACAGCGTGCCCCCCTCGTACCAATGCGTTCACGATGGTCGACAGATTGAAAAGATGACCGCTCCCGCCTCCTCGCTCCCACACGCATAAAAACCGTTTCAGCATCTCTTGTTCACCACACAGACAGCGCCCTGTACGAAATCAAGCCGCCGTCAAGATGCCTGCCAGGCCGCCGTGATCTCCAGCCGCAAGGACTCGGTCACCTGAACAGTACCGTCCGAAATCCCGGCCTGTGAGGGATTGAAAGCTGCCATTGCCGACACCAGTTGTTCTACCGAAGTATCCGCCAGCAACTTTCCATCGGCCGACCGAATCCACTCCAGCCTATCGCTTGGGCTTGAAAACCACTCGTCGATACGCACCTGATCGTTTGCACCAATGACCGAAACGATCAGATCGTCACCGTTGCGTGAAAACCATGCCTGGTCATGGTCCGCGTCTAGAAGAATCAGCTGGTCAGCTTCACCGCTGCTGTCACGGATGACGTCCCTGTCGTGACCGTGCTGGAATAAATAGGTGTCGTTACCGGCGCCGCCGTACAGCCTGTCCCAGCCGTCGCCGCCGACGATCACATCGTCACCGCCGGTACCGGTGATGGTGTCATTGCCCTTGCCGCCACGAATCTCGGCAATCCCGTTCAGGGTCGTCGAGCTGAAGTCCAGGCGGTTGGACGAGGAACTGCCCTGGATCACGTTGTACCCGGCACCCCCGTCGATCAGCTCGATGCCGTTTCCGGCCCCGAAGTCCCGGTGCAGGCCGATGAATCGTCGCCGTCGCTGCCAAGGATCCGGTCATTCCCTTCGCCTCCCTGGATGTCATCGAAATCGTCACCCGGCGAAATCCTGAATGTGTCGTTACCGGCACCGCCGTACAGCCTGTCCCAGCCGTCGCCGCCGACGATCACATCGTCACCGCCGGTACCGGTGATGGTGTCGTTGCCCCTGCCGCCACGTATCTCGGCAATCCCGTTCAGGGTTGTCGAGCTGAAGTCCAGCCTGTTGGACGAGGAACTGCCCTGGATCACGTTGTACCCGGCACCCCCGTCGATCTGTTCGATGCTGTTTCCGGCACCGAAGTCCCGGTGCAGGCCGATGGTGTCATCGCCATCGCTGCCAAGGATCCGGTCATTCCCTTCGCCTCCCTGGATGTCATCGAAATCGTCACCCGGCGAAACCCTGAAGGTGTCGTTACCGGCACCGCCGTACAGCCTGTCCCAGCCGTCGCCGCCGACGATCACATCGTCAGCCGCCGGTACCGGTGATGGTGTCGTTGCCCCTGCCGCCACGTATCTCGGCAATCCCGTTCAGGGTTGTCGAGCTGAAGTCCAGCCTGTTGGACGACGAACTCCCCTGGATGACGTTGTACCCGGCACCGCCGTCGATCTGTTCGATGCTGTTTTCGGCCCCGAAGTCCCGGTGCAGGCCGATGGTATCGTCGGCATCGCTACCAAGGATCCGGTCATCCCCTTCGCCTCCCTGCATGTCATCGAAATCGTCACCCGGCGAAATCCTGAAGGTGTCGTTACCGGCACCGCCGTACAGCCTGTCCCAGCCGTCGCCGCCGATGATCAGATCGCTACCGGCACCACCCGATATCGTGTCATTTCCCCGGTGACCATAGATTTCGTCGGCACCGTCTGAACCCGTCAGGGTTTCACTGGACCCGGTACCGACCAATACAAAGCCTTCTGTCCGCAGAAGTCGCTCGATTTCCCCCGCCGTTCGGCTGATCCCCCCGAAAAACGAGAAATCTTCGATGAAGCGCGCATTTGCACCAAACCAGTCGTTCAGCCGCAACTTGTCCTTTGGATTGAACGACAGCTCCAGATCATCCTCGACCCGGGACACTATGGCCGACGCAAGCTCCAGGCCTTTGCCGAATTCGATCCGGTCGATACCCTGCGGGTCCACGATCCGATCGACCCCATCCCCTGGATTGAAACGATAGATATCGTTGCCACTCCCACCGTTCAGGACATCATCCCCGGCACCACCGGCAAGCTCATCATCCCCTCGATTACCGGACAGAATATCGGCGCCCGTGAGCCCCGTGATCCTGTCTGTTACGGAAGAACCCTCGATCACATCATCCGATTCAGTGCCATCCAGATCGAATCCCTGCGCTACCAGTTCCTCGTAGGTCACGACCTGACCATTTCCAAAATCGAAGAAATCGATATCCCTGGGTCCCTCGAGGACATGATCCTTGTCGAAGTTCTCAAGATGAATGGCCAGATCGAGTTCATCGAACGACAGCTTCAATGACCCGAAATCCCAAAACGGGTATCGAGATTCCCGTGCCGCCGCCGGTACCAAAGCCGACCACCAGGGAATTGCTGCCCCGGGATGAACCGGCCGACGACCTGTCATCGATTACGATCGTGTTCCGGGGAATCCGGGTTCCGTTCCCTGCTCCCAATATGGAAGATGCCGTCAATACTTTGTAGATATCGTTCCCGTCCCCACCCTGCAGATGGGCATGGGTGCCGCCACTCTGGTTCGTGTTGTCCGGGAGTGCGATTTCGATCGTGTCATCACCGGCCCCGGTATTGATCTCGTACCGATGAGAGCCAACGCCAGGCCTGACCAATACCGAATCATTTCCACCCATGGTGTAGACAACACCATCTTTCGAAACAACAACCCGATCATCGCTTCCATCCGCACCCATGAAGGCTGCATTGTTGCGGATATCAGTGCCGTACAGCACCTCAAGATCCACGCGACCACCGTAATCGGCTTCCGCATAGTCCCCCGTCACAGAGACCGCATCGTCGAAGCCGTCCCCGTTGATATCCCCGCCCAATTCGATCAAACCCGGGATACGCTGCGAACCATATTCAGTTCGAACAGGAAGGTACTCCTGAATCAATCCTTGAGAGTTCGACATCGATGCCAGATCGATGCCGCTTACCGCCTCGTTACTGCCGAACAGCAGATAGTTACGAACCGAATACTCGTCAAAAATGTTTCCACTCCCATGCAGGCTGTTTTCCAGCCCGGCAAGGGTACTGATCATGATGTCGTTTAATCCGTCACCATCCATGTCACCCCCTGACACCAAGGCACCGTAGGCCACCTGGTTGACATCATAGACAGTGCCGAAGTATTCCCGGGTTTCGATAAACCGCTCGAACCCCTGGATGGCGTAGCCCTGCTCCGTAGAGAGTTGATCGAGGTCTACCACGCCGGAAAGTCCGTCGGAGCGACCGTAAAGTACATGCATCACGTTGATTCTCAGCTCGTCCTCGACTTCAACCGGCGCTTGCTGGGGGGGCCGATCACCCGGGAAGCCCGACCCGAACGCTGTGCCGTAAGTGGAGACATTGACCGGTGTCACGTAATCGTCAATCCCGTCACCATTGATGTCGCCCACATTGACGGCCTGGACCACCTGTTCAAGGCCATCGAGCATCACGGTGAACTCGCGCACGGCACCGGAAAAATCAACCCCGTCGGCAGGATCCAAAAGCGGTTGCTCCACAAGATCCTCCCAGACATATGACTCGCCCAGGCCGGCGGCGCTGCCCCAGAACATGCGATCTCCCAGGGCAAAATCATCGAAACCATCTTTGTTGGCATCACCCAAGGGCGTCAATCGATAGGCATCGAGCAGGACTTCAGTGACCCCGTGATTCGGGCAGACCAAGCTGGTCAAATACCGAGTCGCTCCCAAGCATGAAGCTGGTGGTGCGCGGTGCTGCGCCACTCCACCCCCCGGCATCCCCGTAGACGATCTGTACAATGGCAGACGTGTCCTCCACGGGGTTTTCCAACCAGTCACGAAAACGGTCCCTGTCAAGGGCGTGCCCGACGGTATCGGTCCCAAAGTAATAGTCGTCGTAACCGTCGCCGTTGATGTCCCCGACCACACCGTTCTGCCATTCGAAATACTGCCGATCCAAATAGAACGCAAAATAGGCGTCTGGATCCGGCACAGAGAGCTGGCCAAGCGTCAGCTGACTCGTTTCGATAGATTCCAACACCGAACGGAACCTCATTGTGTAACTCGCCGAGGTTTCCGTACCAGAGCTGTCACGCGCAACAGTCCTTATTGCCAGGTCTCCAGCGGCATCCTGGGGTACCGAGCCGGTCAGGACGAGACTGCCGGCATCAAAGGACAACCAGCCGGGCAAGGGGTCACCGTTTTCGAGCGACACGGAATAGGTCAGCGCATCACCCACGTCAGGATCGGTCCAATACCCGGAAAGATCGTGTTCGAAATCAAATCCGGCAGTCACAGATCGCTCCGGCAGAGGAGCAACCAGTTCCGGGGCGTCGTTAAGATTTTTGATCTCCAGACTGAGGGTGTGCGAAACGCTTCCCCCGTAGGGGTCTTCAGCCTTGATCAGTATTGAATGTATGCCGACGGCTTCATTGCCAGGCACACCAGAAAGGAGCAATGAATCCGCATCGAATTGGAGCCATCCGGGCAGGGGGTGCCCGTCAGCCAAGGTGGCAGAAAAACTCAAGCTATCCCCATTCGCGTCGGCAAAGCCGACTCCGCCCAGTGAAACACTCAATGGCTGATCTTCGAGGACCTGAACGTTGGATGTCGCGTCCACTGCCGTCGGCGCCCGGTTGGCAACAGACACCACATCGGAAGCCCTCTGGCTCCCGATAAAGCCCCCCGAACTGTCGTAGTAGTAAATGCCGCCGAACTGACTGGGGTTCCAGTTCCTGAACACGAACCCTTCATCGTCGATCTTTGCATGCAGGTCGCCTGCTTCCAGCGTAAGGGTCACGGCCCCGATACCGCCGATACCGATAGAAATTCAGTGAATCGCCATTCAGACCACCTTCGGTGTCGACGATGATGTCAAGACCGTCACCCGTCGAGAATTCGTACCCGTCAGATCCTTTCCCGCCGTAGAGCAGATCATTGCCACCAAGGCCTGCCAGGGAGTCGTTTCCATCGCCACCATGGATAGTGTCTTCACCGTGGTAGGCGATATCGAGCTCGGTTGCGTCGCCCAGCAGGACGTCGTCACCAGTGCCACCGTACAAGGTGTCATCGCCTCCCTGGCCCTCCAACCGGTCGTTGCCCGCACCACCGTAAAGCACGTCCGCACCGTGATGGCTGGCGTCCAGGCCGACGAGATCACCGAACAGTGCGTCATCGTCGTCACCGCCCAGCAGCACATCGTCGCCGCCGTTGCCGGTCAGGATATCGCTGCCTTTGCCACCGTCCAGATAGTCATCGCCATGGTAGGTGGCGTCATCGCCAATTACGACCCGGAAATCGCCGTCGAGATAGTCGTTGCCGTCCCCACCGAGCAGGATGTCACTGCCTCCGTTACCATTGATCCCATCATCTCCCGACCCGCCCGAGAGAAAATCGTTACCATGGTACCGGCTCGGCAATGCGGGGTTTCCATCGACATCTATACCCGAGTAGTCGCCGTTGAGCCGGTCGTTGCCGACCTCTCCGTAGATGATATCGTCAGCCGCGCCGCCCCAGACCAGATCGTTGCCGTCCCCGGCATAGACCCGGTCACTGCCAATACCGCCGCTGTAACCGAAAAGGCTGAATTGACGGTTACCCTCTGCGTCGAATGAGTACCAAGCATAGTCATAGGTTGCGGTATTCAGGGACAAGGTGCTGACAACGGCGGACCAATCGGCCGCGATAACATCGTCTCCACCACCACCGTAGATCAGGTCATCGCCATCCCCGCCAAACAGGCCATCGACCCGGCCACTGCCGTACAATTCGTCGTTGCCACCCTGCCCGCTGACGAAATCCGCCTTCATCGTTCGACGGGCCGCCATACGCGAGGGACCCCTGCCCGGCCTTCACGGCCGCAGCATCAGCAAGCACGGTGGCATACAGCTTGTCGTCACCCGCGCCACCGTGGATGAAATCCTTGCCTGAACCACCTTCGACAATATCGCTATCGGGCGCCGAATTGACCACCGTTCCGTCAACAATGGCTTGCATGCCATTGTCCCAGGCGTAGATCCAGTCCCGCCCCTCTTGACCCTGGATATGATCCGGCAGGTTGTAGCCGTTCACCTGTTCATAGTCAGTAACCCCGGGGTCTGTACGACCATAGATGACCTCCGAACCGGCCGTGCCATCCAGCTGAAACCGATTCGATGGTGGCGGTGGCTCGCTTCCTTCCAGTTCTATTCCAAGATTGCCATTGTCGAAGTTCGATATGGTCAACATGGCACCGTCTCCGGTGCGCTGGACAGCGAGGTCAGTTCCAATCAGCGTGTACAGGTACTTCCCATCACCGGATGCGTAGGCACCACTGTCATCATCGCGAGCCCCTCCGACCAAGGGGTCTTCGTCAAACAGCACGCGGCCGATACCATCGTGGTCAAAGATCCGGTCGCCGTCGCCAGCGAAATAGGTATCGTGGCCTTCTCCGCCTTCCAGGTAATCGGCATCGCCCATACCCCTTAGCAGGTCGTCACCGTTGCCCCCAAACAGCATGTCATGCGCCGTGGATCCCGTCAGAACATCATCACCGCTGCCTCCGAAAAGTCGCTGCTCCTTGTAGTCGGACGTGTAGTGAAGGTCGAGTACCACCCCATCTTCAAAGGAGCCGCCATGCTCTTGGGCGTCCAGGTAATGAATATCGTATCCGCCCGGAAATACATTGCCGGCACTTATCCGCTCATCCTGCTCAAGAAGGCGAACATAGGTGTGCAGCGCCTCGGCCCGTGCTTCGAGGTACTCGTCGGTCAGGCCGGTGCCGGTTGCCGCATCGTACCGATCCAGCTCGCCGTTGATATTGTGGATAGATTCGTACGGCCCTTCCGGAACCACGAAGGGGTTGAGCTCAACCAGGGCGTAACGCCACGCAATACTCGCATTGGCAGCCTGTGCCATCGCCTCTGGAGCAAGCGCAGGATCTATGAAAGCAAAGTTTGCGCCCTGGGCCGGGATCGTCTCGGCTGTCACCGTGGTCCCGTCACCGAAATACAGTTTGCTGAGCCTCCGAAGCATGTCGCGTTCGGCAGCTTCATCCTTGTCGTTCAGGAAGGCGTGAAAGCTCGCGGCCAAATCTGAACCAAAGAACCCACCGGCAATCGAAGCCCCTATTACGAGTGGAATTGTCACTGGGGCAGTCAACGTAGTAAACGCTGCGGCAGCAGCAGTGGCCAGCGATGCGGCGACAATCGAGCCTACTTCGCTGCCTATGGCGTCGACCGCCCACTCCTCCATGATCGAGCGCGCCTCTTCCGGCGAGGCACCGCTGGCTTCGGATGCCGCGAACATGGCGCTCAAGGCCACGCCGGCAATACCGAGTTTATTCAGATGTGGTGCGATACCCTTGCCGGCGGCAATCGTTCCCGCCTCGGCGAGTGCAATGAACCCACGCAGCTGCTGAACGCCTCGCAGCCCGTTGTCGAATCCCAATGCACTGAGCGATCCCATTTTTTGCTGGAGGTTGCTCAGATTGGCTGGATCCTGAATAAAACTCAGAACATCGTCGGCACCCGTTTCCAGGTACTTGGCCGTATTACCGGACAACAGGCCGCTGATTTCGACTCTTGCAAACGACGCCCCGGACAGTGCGTGCTTGACGTCCGCAATCCCGTTCTTATCCGCCAATTCGACGAGGATCTGCCGGTCGATACCTTCGATCGTTGTTACGTGGGGGTTCTCGAGCAGGACATTGAGCTCTGACAGCTCAAATACGCCGAATTCCTTTTGGGGCGAGACAAGGACATGGACCTCGCCCTTCACCTGGCTTACAAAGTCCTTTGAGACCTTATCCCAGACGCCGTCGACTTTGGTTTTGCCGTCGGGGTTTACAACGCCATTTAGATACTTATCCGAATCAGTACCATCCACTGTCCTGGGTCGGCATCGCCAAAAATCTCTATCAGCTTCTCTACCAGGTCCGGGTTCTTATCGAAATCGAGAAAACGACCCACCTCCGTCGACCTGACTGACTGGACGTCAGGCTGACCGCTCGTCAAATCATCGGCGACATTGCCATACCACTCGCCATCGACGTGGTCACCACTGAACAATACCGCCTCCTTGCCAGTGAACGAGTTGTCAATCCGCGCAATGAGTTCGTCCAGTTGTTCCTTGTTTTCGACGCCAGCAAGCTCGGCGAGCGCCTCTTCGAAAGTCAGTGATGGCATAAGAATCTTCCTTGATTCAGAGATCGGAATTTTGCAGAGTGTCCTGCTTGATTCAGAAATTGAACTTCACAACAGTCTCAGGGATCTGTTTTCTGGCGCCGTTGTAACCGAAAGCCGAGACGGCTTTTTTTACCTCCTGGACTATTTCCGATTCTTCTATTCTGCACTCCTCGGATCTCTGTGATCTTGACGAAATCCCAAACCCGGTAGAAAGGCCTGTCCGTAAATTTCGGGCTGCTGCCCTCTACCAAATTGAGGTAGACAAAGACCTCTTCACCACCAATCGACAACAAAAACTTGAACTGCGTACCGCCTGATACTTTGCCGCTGACTAACCACCATCAGAAAAACATCTCTATCGTGATCGATTGTAAGTTCGGGTTTGCGCCCCCAAAAACGGTCGTCTTTTTCGTGAGGGTGGTACCTATCCCAAACCTCATTCAGTTTGTATTTCTCAATATCCTCATCCGAGGCATATTCATTGACATAAGCCACAAGTATCTCTCCCAAAAAAGCTCAATGTGTATCTCTGCGGGCCAACCCTATCGCTCCCTGGCGCTCTCCTGCGCATAACGCAGCAGCGGACTCAGGAAAAACTCTATCATCTTGCGAGTACCCGTCTTTGACTCCACCGAGACGGTCATGCCGGGACTGAGCGTAACCGAGCTGCCGTTGACCTCAATCTCAGACTGCTTCATCAGTACCCGCATCTTGTATACCAATCCCCTGCGCTCGTCGGCCACCGCATCGTTGGACAGATCGACGATCTCACCCGCAATGGTGCCGTATCTGGTAAACGGAAAGGTGTCGATCTTGATCTCGGCCTGCTGCCCTGCTTCGACGAAGCCGATGTCCTTGTTCTCCAGGACCGCCTCGATCTCCAGTGCCCCATCCTGCGGCACTATCACCATCAGCTCCTGCGCCGGGGTGACGATGGCGCCGACGTTGTGCACGGCAAGCTGCTGCACCACGCCGTCGACGGGCGCGGTTATCGTCTGGGCGCCGGCTCGCGTCCTGGCCTTTATCAACTCCTGCATTGCTGCGATCTTTCTGCGTTCCGCTTCTTCCAGTCGCTCGAGCACCTGGCGATGAAATTCACTGCGGGCGAAGCCAATCCGTGCATCAAGTTCCCTGATACCGGCTTCGAGTTCCTCAACCCGGCTTTGTTGGGTGCGCAGATCGTGGACGATCTCCAGGCGTTCCTGTTCGGTCTCAAGGTACTGCTGTTCCGACAGCAGCTTCTTGTCGGCCAGTCCTTTCTGATCTTTGGCCCGACGGCTGACCAGCGGCCGGATGGACTCCAGTTTGGCGACCTGACGCTGGGCACTGCGCCGCTCCGCACGCAGCTGGTCCTGCTCACGGTATATGACGCTGAGACGGTCCTCGAACTCATGCCACTGACGAACCAGGAGGTTGTCACCGGCCGATTGCAGGCTGTCCAGACTCGGCGGCTCATCGAGCGACAGCCAATCCGAAAGCTGCCGGTAACGTGCAATCTCACGCAATGCCGTATCGCGTTCGACTACCAACCGGTCGACATCGGCCTGCGCGCTGCTCGGATCCAGCTCTATCAGGACCTCACCGGCCCTGACCCCCTGGCCCTCGGTGACATGGATCGCCGTGACCATGCCGATCTCCAGAGGCTGCACCGTCTTGCTGTGCCCGCTGGCGATGATGCGGCCCTGGGCGACCGAGACGATGTCCACCTCGCTGAACGTGGCCCACACCAGTGTGAGCACGAAGAACAACAGAATCGTCCAGAGGATCGCCCGGCCCGCCGGTGATGGCGGGGTCTCCTGGATCTCCAGGGCGGCCGGTAGAAAGGCCATTTCCGCTCTTGGGCTCACGCGTTTTCCTCCAGAGGTGCCGTACCGGTCGGCGTCCCCGTCTCGAATACCCGATGTGTACCGCCGGCCCCGTCATCCGCATCCAGGCCTGCCTGCATCGCATGCAGGCGCGCATAGATACCGCGATCGCAGAGCAGCATCTCGTGATTGCCCTGCTCGACGATCCTGCCCTCATCCACCACCAGGATGCGGTCGGCATGGCGTACGGCGCTCAGGCGATGCGCAATGACGAACACCGTGCGGCCGCTGCAGATGCCGCGCATGTTCTGTTGGATGATGCGCTCGGACTCGTAGTCCAGTGCACTGGTGGCCTCGTCCAGGATCAGGATGCCGGGATTGGTGACCAGGGCCCGCGCGATCGCGATACGCTGGCGCTGGCCACCCGACAGATTGGCGCCATGTTCCCCAACCAGGGTGTCGTAGCCCTCTGGCAATTCGAGGATGAACTCGTGTGCACCGGCCAGTTTGGCCGCGGAGATCACCGGCTCCATCGGCAGTCCAGGGTTGGCGAGTGCGATGTTCTCGCGCACGCTGCGGTTGAACAGGAAGTTCTCCTGCAGGACGACGCCGACCTGGCGGCGCAGCCAGGCCGGCTCGACCATGGCCAGATCGACACCGTCGACCAGGACTCTGCCGGTTTCGGGTACATACAGGCGCTGGATCAGCTTGGTCAGCGTGCTCTTGCCCGAGCCGGAGCGGCCGACAATACCGACCACCTCGCCGGGACGGATTTCCAGGGCGATATCACGCAGCACCTGGGGGCGCTCGGGTGAATACCGGAAGCTCACATGATCGAAGCGCACCGCACCTTTGAGCTCCGGGAGGGTGGCGCGGCCCGGGTTGTAGCCGGGCTCCGTCGGGGTGTTGAGAATGTCGCCGAGGCGTCTGACCGAAATCCCGGCCTGCTGGAAATCCTGCCACAGCTGAACCAGGCGCAGGATCGGCCCGCTGACACGGCCGGCGATCATGTTGAACGCGATCAGCTGACCGACCGACAGTTCGCCCTTCATCACCAGGGTGGCGCCGATCCACAGGATCAGCACCACCGTCACCTTGTTGATGAAACCGGCGCTTTGGCTGGCGATATTGCCCAGATTCGCCGCCTTGAAACTGGCGCCGACATAGCCTGCCAACTGCTCTTCCCAGCGACGCTGCATCTGCGGCTCGACCGCCATGGACTTGAGTGTCTGGATGCCGTTGACCGATTCGACCAGAAAGGCCTGATTCTCGGCGCCGCGGCTGAACTTGTCTTCGAGGCGCCGGCGCAGGATGGGCGTCACCCAGGCCGAGAGAAGGATGTAGAACGGAATGGCGCCCGCCACCACGGCGGTCAGCACCGGGCTGTAGTAGTACAGCACCACGAAGAACACCAGGGTGAAGAACAGGTCGATCACCAGGGTCAGCGCAGAGCCGGTCAGGAAATTCCGGATATTCTCCAGCTCGCGCACCCGCGCGACCGAGTCACCCACCCGCCGCGCCTCGAAATAGGCCAGCGGCAGGCGTAGCAGGTGCCCGAACAACCTGGCACCGAGCATCACGTCCACCCGGTTGGTGGTGTGTGAAAAAACATAGGTGCGCAGTCCGCTGAGGACCACTTCGAACAACGAGATGGCCAGCAGGCCGACCGCCAACACGTCGAGCGTGGTCAGGCCCCGGTGCACCAGCACCTTGTCGATGATCACCTGGAAGAACAATGGCGTGATCAACGCGAACAACTGCAGGAAGAAGGAGGCTGCCAGCACCTCGGCAAACAGCTTGCGATACCTGGCGATGGCCGGCACGAACCAGCCGAAACCGAACCTGCCGTCGAGATCGTTAAGCGACGCACGCCGGGTGATCAGGATCAGTCTGCCAGACCAGGCTTTTTCGAAAAGTTCGCGTGGCAGCGTCAGGGGACGCTGTTCCAGCGGGTCCTGAATCAGGACCTTGTCATCCCGAATAGCCGCAAGAATGAAGAAGTGGCCATCTTCGTGCCGAGCGATCGCAGGCAGGGGCGTTTTTGCCAGGCGCGACCAGTTTGAATCGACATCACGCAGTCTGAGCCCGAGTGATCTGCCGGCACGCAGCAGTTCCCCGGGTTCCATTGCAGCACCGGGCTTCGCGAACGCATGTCCGATCTGCGCGGCATCTGCCGCGAGGCCGTGAAACCTGGCAATACTCACCAGGCAGCCTAGGCCGGTGTCCTGCTGATTGCTGTCCGTGCAGTGCGGCATCTCTCCCCCTTCCATGGGTCTGCCGGTCCGAGACCGGCCGCTGTCTTCAGGCCGCCAATGCGGCGGCTGTAGTGCGAGGTCCTTTCGCTGGCATCCGCCGTGACCCCTGAAAGAGAACAGGGCGCTTCTGATGACCGACGCGCCTCGATCAAGCGATCTGAAACGCAATCATTCCCGTTCTCTTTTCAAATCCCGTCGACCTTTCCCTGGCCCACGGTAACGAAACGCTATCCGAATCGGGCCGGTCCGGCAAGCCCTCGGCCTGCGCCAGGGTGATTCCTAAAATTTGTCCTACACGCCGATTTCCTTGTACCGGGTTCACGGCGGCAGGCGAATTCGAGAGAAACTGTCTCCAATCGACGGCCTCCAAACGCTCCCGGAAACCTGCCCACACCCGAGTCCCACCGCTTCAGCGCCCTTCCAGGCGGCTGATTGCCTGCTTCATCTCATCCAGGATCAACTGTCGCGCCTTCGCCTCGTCCGCCTCGGGAATGTCCCACTCCATCGCCCTCAGGTATTTGTCGAGCAGGGACGCGACATCCTTGTCCAGCGCCTTGCGGCGCCTGTCCATCTCAATCTCCTCCATCGATTGCATGAGGGTCCTCCTGTGTCTGGTGTTGAAATTTGGCGGGCTCATTCTAATCGGCCATCCCCGCCCCGAGAACCCCCAGGGCCGCGACAAGGCAGCTCCCCCAGCACAGCCCTGGCCGTCGCCGCGGGACTGCATTCGCCGATGCCCGGTCTATCATTAGAAGTAAGGCAGCGCCCGATACTTCATCCACCGGGCCGGCCCGGCCACCTGGGTCGGCTGGGGGCATGGTCGGTGTTGCCGCTGGCTTCGGCGCGGAATCGGAAAGGGAGGAATGAACGATGACCGAGGACCAATGGTGTGCTTTGTCACGCGAGGATTTCGAGCAGGCCCTCGATGAAATGGGCAGTGTCGTCGATGTCACGGTGAACGATCTCATTCAGATTACGGATAAAGCACGCAGGCACGCACAGTTGCGCCGCACCGAGTCGATGCTGATCGAGAACCTCATGAGCACGCCGGTGCATACGATCATGGCAGACGCGCCTCTGAGCGAGGCAGCCCACCTGCTGTTGACCGGTCACATCAGCGGCCTGCCCGTCGTCGACAGGGACAATCATTTGATCGGCATCATCACCGAGGCCGATTTTCTTTGTGCGATAGGCCTTCCATGCCACCAGCCGACACACAACCTGTGGCAGACGCTCGAGGGCATGTTTTCGCAACCCCTGCAGTTGCGCGAGCCGAGTGAGAATGTCGGGGCCCTCATGGTGGTCGACGTGATCACCGTGCAACCCCGGCAGACCATTCATGACGCGGTAGCGGCGATGAAGGCGCACCGGGTCAAACGGCTCGTGGTGACCGACGACCAACGAACTCCGGTCGGAATGATCACCCGCTCGGACCTGGTGCGCGTTTTCTTCGAGCGAGTCCGCGGAAAAGAGCTTGCTCAGGGGGCGAAATCGGCATGAAAGTCCTGATGTTTACGGTCAGCCACGAACACCTCGAACAGCTGATGTGCGACGGCTGTATAGCACGCCTGCACAGGATCGAGGACCTCGGCCATGTCCGCGACCAGTACGTGGTCACGGCACTGGTACGTCAGGAACATCTGGATCGGGTGATTGAAAAAAGTGCCGACCGACCACGCTGGGTGAAGTGGCCTGAGACATGACCTTCTTTGTCGACCGAGGCCGACAAAGGACTGAGCGCAGGCAATATGAGGGCCATCAGTTCGATGGCCTCACCCGAACCTCAGCCGCCTCGACGATCGGGGTGGAGCCGGCCAGCTCGTGCATCGCGTGGTACAGGGGTATCGTGATCTGCATCCCTATGGGCTGCGCGAGCGGTGGCCTCGCTTTCCGGGAGTACCTTCAGGAACTCCTCAAGCATCGATTGCGCAACCTGCTCGTCTCTTCGGTTCGATCCCCTCCGGCTTCTCCGGCATCCGGACGGCCACGATCCGCAGCCCCGCGGCCTCACCGCGCGATGTACGTATTCGCCGGGTCGCCGCGATGCCGCTCATGTCCGGCATCTCCCCGGTGCCGCTGTTCAGTCCTCTGACCGACTTGCACTCCCTAACACGGTCGTTATGCGCTACGATGCGCCGCCGCACGCCGCGGTGGTGAAATTGGTAGACACAAGAGACTTAAAATCTCTCGACCGCAAGGTCGTGCCGGTTCGATTCCGGCCCGCGGCACCATTACACCTGGTCACCGAAGACCTTCCGAAGATTGCCGATCACCTGCCATTCCGCTTGTCTGACGTGCCACCACTTAACAAAGAGGGAATCGAACATGACCGACGAAAACAGCAAAGAGCCGAAAAACGTGGTCGCTGAATCAAATCGGCTGTCCGAAGCCATCACGCAATTGTTTGTTGAAGAGAAGACATCGGCAGGAACCGGCGTCATTGCCTTGGCCATTTCGATAGGCAATGCGATACGGCAATTTTCAAAGCCGGACGACCTGGAAGCCAATCTCGCCCGGACTATAGAGACCATCCGCCGCGTGGCGTCCGGCCAACCGCCGACCAACTGACGGGAAGACTGCCGATGAATCGGCCGAACTCGGACGAAGCTGGGTTGAAATACGATGGTGAACAGAATGCTGCGCCCCACTAAGCGGCTTCCAACACCGAGTTGAACGTCAAAGCCGCCTACCGCCACTGCTGACCTCAGCCTTTCGCCGACCCGGTATTTCGAATATCAGTCTTCCTTGCCGGGAGCGCAGAGAAACACCCCTGCCGATCCAGACCGTCAATGACAGTATCTTTTACAGTTCGGCACTTGCTCCTCTTCAGAGTTGCGCTAACCGATTGATTTTCCAAGCTTGGCGCAGATATTGCTGTGTTTCCCTTTGCCGCAACCGCGAATCAATTGTGGAGAACTCGATGTCGAACCTATTGAGGAAAACTTGGTACTCCGATAGCAGAATATTCAACGAGAAGGTGGATCGCTGGGTTTCTGGTGCGAATCCGAAATCCGAGGTCGGGCAGGAATCCGACTGGGTAGGCTGGGACGGCTGGGTACGTATCGACAGCAGCCCTAAGGTGACGGTCAATACGGCGAACACTGGACAAGGGCGTGCGTAGGTTTCGATGAACCCCCCCCATGCTGTGCTTGTGTGTTTCGTTAGACCGCTATAAAGATGGCTGAACAATTCGCAGCGGACGAAACACCGTCGGCTTCGGCGGTTGCGTCTGTGACCTTCCTCATTTTTTCGAATTCAAATGTTACAGTTCTCAAGTCAATGCGTTTCGCGGATTCTCCAGTCCGGCGGAACTCAAATATGCTGCGGCCTGAGCGATTCTTTTTCTCAATACCAGTGGATGGGAACATCTGATGTTCAAGGAATTTTACGGGCTCCGGGGTGATCCGTTTCGGCTCAGCCCGGATCACAACTTCTGTTACCGGTATCCGAGCTTCGCCAAAGGACGCGCTTATATGCAGTACGCACTGCAGGCGGCCGAGGGCTTCGTCGTGATTACGGGTTCGCCGGGTATGGGAAAAACTACGCTGATCAACGATTTGCTATCCGACCATGGGTCGAGCGAACACACCGTCGCAACGCTTGTCAATACGATGCTTGAAGCAAACGAGGTTCTCAGGTGCGCGGCCTACGAGTTCGGCCTAAATGTAGAACACATGGATACGGCTACAGTTTTGCAGCGTCTGAAGCAAATGTTCACTCAGGCACACCGCGATGGTCGGCCACCATTGCTGATCGTCGATGAAGCACAGAATCTGACGTTGAATGCCCTTGAGGAGTTGCGGATGCTGACCAATTTACAGCTGGACGGCAAACCGCTTTTGCAGATCTTCTTGGTGGGCCAGGATGGGCTGCGCAAGAAATTGCAGGAGCCGGATCTGGAGCAATTGCGTCAGCGAGTAACGGCCGCAGCACATCTTTACCCGCTAGATCAGGATCAGGTCGCGGCTTACATCATCCATCGCCTCAAGGTCGTGGGCTGGAAAGGTTCCCCCAAGCTCATGTCATCTTTGATGCCCGTGATTGAGGCCGCCTGTGAAGGTGTACCGCGACGTATCAATCAATTCTGCAGTCGCCTTTTGTTACACGGGGCCATAGAGCAGAAATCGGTACTGAATGGCGAAGATGCCAAGCTGGTATTTGCTGAGCTTTCGGAAGAACGGTTAAGCCGAGTACCGATGAACATGTCAGATGGCATGGATACAGAGTTACCCGACACCAGTGACAAACCCGCCGCCGGCCCAGCCCGATGCGACTATGAACTGCGCGCGCAACTTGAGGAACCTCAGGCCCGGAAGAAGGCCGAGGTGACTCGAGCCAAGGTAGCAGAAATGCCGGAACTGCCACCCGCAGCGCAGCCTGCCGCGACGCCACCTTTGAATCCGCGCCATCACAGACCCCCACATCGACTCTGGTTAGGGTTCGCGGTGTTACTGGTCTTTGCAGCAGGGTCGGCCGTTTATTCTTGGTATCAGATGGACCGCGAGACCGCCGAAGATCTACTGGGGTTTGAGATCGATTCATTCCTCAGCGCACAGCGAAACGGAAGCTCGGAGAACACCGAAAATGTTGTTTCGCTGCAAATAGAGCCGATCGAGCGCTTAACCGCACCCAAACAGAATACAAATGAACAGTCTTTTCTTGACGCAACGCCGGCAAACTGAGACCAGCGACGAATAATGATACCGGGCGTCACGGCTACGCAATATGGCAGTCAAATGCGGTGGCAAGTACTTGAGCACCAGGTCTATTCAGAGCATGCATATTGCCGAGTCCGTGAAATGCGCAGTCTCTACAGGGTCCAACTCCGACCGCTATAATTCAGCAGTGACTTGCACCTGATCAGGAGGATTTAAGTGAGTGACATTCCCAAACTCGACCTCGAAGCGGCTGACCTTGCACGGCTGATTGACGCGGTGCTCGGTAACGGAACTAAGGATGCTGCCAATGAGGAAACTGCCGATATTGTTTTCTCCGACTCGCACAGATCGTATTCCGGGCGCTCAGCAGATCAGGATAAGCCCGCTGATGGCGCTTTGAATCAATCGCATCAACGCGAAAGTGCCAATGGTGACAGTGTCCGAGCCCTGCGCGAACACCTGGCCAGTGTATCTGCACAACGTGAACAGCTGTTAGAGGCATTGGAGGCTGCGAACCGAAAAGCGGCAATTGGAGGTTTGAACGCCAAGTTGAAAGAGCTCACCATCCATATAGAGAGCCAGCTGGTGCGGTACGCGGCATTGATCCACCTCACCAAAGGCACCCCTCTCGACACGCTGGACATTTCGTCACTTTACGGCCTTGAAAGTAAACAGCAGGCACACCAGTTAGTGGAAAAAATCAGGAAAGCGTGGCGCGAAGGCTGACCGACCGTTATTTGGGTGTCATCACGTTCAAGGCTGTGTGGGTCCAGCTCTCTCAGACACTCGACGCCTCGTCTATGCGGGGCGTTTACCGTTTTGGTCTCGGAGTTACCGACGAGTTACATCGGGCAAACAAAAAGGGTTAGCTTTCTAGGCTAACCCCTTGTTTTAATTGGCGTCCCGTAGGGGAGTCGAACCCCTGTCGTCGCCGTGAAAGGGCGATGTCCTAGGCCTCTAGACGAACGGGACTTGAAACCTGATGATTTGGTGGAGCCAGGCGGGATCGAACCGCCGACCTCAACACTGCCAGTGTTGCGCTCTCCCAGCTGAGCTATGGCCCCTCAAACGAGGCGCGTATGTTATTGCAGCCTCCCAGCCTTGTCCAGCGCCTGGGCGTATTTTTTTACCTGTTTCAGCGCATCAGGCATCACTACTCTTTTCCCACGAATCACGCAGCGACACGATACGGTTGAATATCGGTTTTCCTGGCCTGCTGTCCTCGCTGTCGAGACAGAAATAGCCTTCGCGCTCGAACTGATAACGTTCACCCACCGATGCCTCCGCCAAGGCCGGCTCGACCACGCAATCACGCAGCACGCGCAACGAGTCCGGGTTGAGATCGTCCAGAAAATCACCACCCTTCCCGGGCTCGGCTGATTCAAACAGTCGGTCGTAGAGACGAATCTCGGCCTTGTGTCCCAGGCTGGCCGAAACCCAGTGAATCACACCGCGTACCTTGCGCCCTTCCGGATTCCTGCCAAGCGTTTCGGGATCGTAGGTGCAGTGCAGCTCGATGATATTGCCGACGTCGTCCTTGATCGCCTCATCGCAACGTATCACGTAGGCATTTCTCAACCGCACCTCTCCACCCAGAACCAGGCGTTTGTACTTCTTGTTTGCCTGCTCCCGGAAATCGGCACGATCGATGTATACCTCGCGGGTCAGTGTCAGCTCGCGGCTGCCCTGTGACTCGTCTTTCGGATGATTGCCCGCCTGCAGGGCTTCGCCGGATTCATTGTCAAAATTGGTGATGACCAGTTTGAGCGGATCCAGCACCGCCATCCGACGCGGCGCACTCGCATCAAGATGCGAGCGTATGCTGTTTTCGAGCACGCTCATCTCGACGGTGCCCTCGGATTTGGTGACACCTATGGCCTCGCAGAAGCTGCGGATGGATTCCGGCGTATAACCGCGTCGACGCAGACCTGCAATGGTCGGCATGCGCGGATCATTCCAGCCCGATACACAACGCTCCTGCACCAGCTGGGTCAGCTTGCGCTTGCTCACCACCGTGAATTCCAGGTTGAGGCGCGAGAACTCGATCTGCCGCGGATGACAGTCGATGCTGATGTTGTCCAGCACCCAGTCATACAGTGGGCGGTGATCCTCGAATTCGAGGGTGCACAGCGAGTGGGTGATCCCTTCGATCGCGTCCGAGATCGGGTGCGTGTAATCGTACATCGGGTAGATACACCATTCCGCCCCGGTCTGGTGGTGAACCAGCCCATGGCGAATGCGATACAGCGCCGGGTCACGCATGTTGATGTTTGGTGACGCCATGTCGATGCGCGCACGCAAGGTCTTGCTGCCATCCGGGAACTCGCCGGCGCGCATGCGCCGGAACAAATCGAGATTTTCCGCGACCGGGCGGTTGCGGTACGGGCTCACCCTGCCCGGCTCGGTCAGGGTGCCGCGATACTCACGCACCTCTTCCGCTGTCAACTCGCAGACAAAGGCCTTGCCGTTTTCGATCAATTCGACGGCATAGTCGTAAAGCCGTTCGAAATAATCCGAGGCAAAGCGCAGTTCCTGCCAGGTAAATCCGAGCCAATGCACATCATCCTTGATGGCCTCGACGAACTCTTCCTCTTCCTTGGCCGGATTGGTGTCGTCGAAACGCAGGTTGCAGCTGCCTGGGTAGTCCGCTGCAAGACCGAAGTTCAAAACGATCGATTTCGCATGCCCTATGTGCAGGTAGCCGTTTGGCTCCGGCGGAAAACGCGTGTGCACGCTCGCATGCTTGCCGGATGCCAGATCCTTGTCGATGATCTGGCGGATAAAATTCGTGGGAGTGCTGCCTGCGCCGCTCATAGCTGCTGTATTCCGTTGATGAGAGAGCCTGAAGGCCTCAGCCCTGACTCTGGATATAAGAGATGGCCCGGTCGATCCGGCGCAAGGTGGCCGCCCGGCCAACCAGGAACAAAGTCAGATCGAGCTCCGGTGAGGGTGCCCCACCGGTCACAGCAATACGCAGCGGCATGGCCACCTTGCCGAATCCGACCGCCAGCTCCTCGACCGCATCGGCGACGCACCGGTGTATGGCATCGCGCCGCCAGTCCGGCAGCAGCTCGAGCTTGCCGCGCACCGCCGCCAGTGCCTTGTCGGCATCGCCCTTGAATGCCTTCCTGGTCGCCGATTCCTCGAACTGATCGAAGTCCCGGTAGTAGAAATGACAAAGTCGTGCAAGCTCGACCAGCGTCCCTGCACGCTCGCGCTGAGCCTCTATTACCGCCGCGAGGTCCGGTCCACCGCCGATATCGATCTCATCTGCATCGAGGAATTCCTTTACCAGGCGGGCAAGACGTTCGGGATCTGCCGCCTTGATGTATTGCTGGTTTACCCAGATCAGCTTCTCGGTATTGAAGGCCGACGGTGCTCGGTTGACCGTACCCAGCTCGAACAGCTCGATCATCTCCTCGCGGCTGAACAGCTCCTGATCACCGTGTGACCATCCCAGCCGGACCAGGTAGTTGAGCAAGGCCTCGGGCAGGAACCCTTCGTCCTTGTATTGCATGACGCCCACCGCACCATGCCGCTTGGACAGGCGCGCGCCGTCGTCGCCGAGGATCATGGGCACATGGGCGAATTCAGGGATTGACCAACCCATGGCCAGCGCCATGTTGATCTGGCGCGGCGTGTTGTTGATATGGTCGTCACCGCGTATGACCTGCGTGATATTCATGTCGTGATCATCGACCACCACCGACAGATTATAGGTCGGCGAACCGTCGGTGCGGCGGATGATGAGATCATCCAGCTCGGCATTGCTGACCACGATCCGGCCACGGATCAGGTCATCGATCACCACGTCCCCGCTCCGGGGGTTTCGGAACCGCACCACGTGCGGTTCGGCCGGATTCACCTCGAGATCGCGGCAATGGCCGTCATAACGCGGCTTCTGCTTGTTCGCCATCTGCTCGGCACGCAGGGTATCCAGGCGATCCTTCGAACAGGTGCACCGGTAAGCATGGCCGGACGCCAGCAGATCATCGATAACCTCGTTGTAACGATCGAAACGCTGCGTCTGATAGAAGGGACCCTCGTCGTAATCGAGCTCCAACCAGCTCATCGCGTCCAGAATGGCCTTCACCGAGTCCTCGGTCGAACGTTCGAGGTCGGTGTCTTCGACCCGCAGGACGAAGCTGCCGCCGTGCTTGCGCGCATAAAGCCAGGAAAACAGCGCCGTGCGGGCGCCTCCGACGTGCAGGTAGCCGGTCGGGCTGGGGGCGAATCGGGTCTTGATGGTCATGGAGAATCAGCTGCAACAGCAAAGCGCGCAATTCTATCAGCCTCGGCAGGATTGACCAGCAGCCTGGAGAAACCTAATATGCCCGCTCACCATCAGGGGGCGCGTAGCTCAGTGGGAGAGCACTGCCTTCACACGGCAGGGGTCGCTGGTTCGAACCCAGCCGCGCCCACCAATAAAATCAATCGCTTAGAAACCACGACACCCCTCGATTGGGTTACTAAGCGGTTATTTGCCACAGCGTTGTCACACTCGTTCGCGAACGAGCGGAGTGTGACCATGGCGTCCTTCAGAAAACGCGGCCCCTACCAGTGGCAGGCGCAGGTCCGGAAAAAGGCCGCTCTCGCCCATCCCTGGGCTTCGCGGCATTGGGACTTCCTATCCGGCAGGCCACCCGCTGCAGACCAAGACCTTCGAGACCCGTGCCGAGGCCGAGCAGTGGGCGCGCGCTATCGAGGTGGAGATGGACAAGGGTGCGTTCGTCTCGCGCGCCGAGGCCGAGTCGACCACCCTCAAAGAACTGCTCGAACGCTACCTCGACGAGGTCACCCCGCTCAAGAAGGGCGCGGAGCCCGAGACCAACCGCCTGCGCCTCCCCCCCCCTCCCTCCCCTTCCCTCCACTGACGTCAAACGGGACCTGGTCCTGCTCGGCCATGTCTTCGAGGTCGCCCGCAAGGAATGGGGCATCTATGCCCACAATCCGGTGCGCGACATCAAACTGCCCGCCGGTGGCAGACGACGCGACCGGCGCTTGCAACCCGGGGAAGAAACCCGCCTGTTGAGGGCCTGCAGTCAGGCGCGCAATCGCTGGCTGTTGCCCCTGGTGCAATTGGCCCTGGAGACCGCCATGCGCCAGGGGGAATTGCGTCACCTGCGTTGGGAGCACATCGACCTGAATCGGCGTACCGCCCATTTGCCGGACACCAAGAACGGCGAGGCGAGGACCGTGCCTTTGTCAACAACGGCTATAGGCGTGTTACGCGACCTGCCCCGCAGCCTGCACGGCGATGTCTTCCCCGGCATCACCACCGAAGCGGTCAAGCGTTCCTACATGCGGACAATACGCCGGGCCGGGATCGAGGGCCTTCGCTTCCACGACCTGCGCCATGAGGCCACCACCCGACTATTCGAGAAAGGGCTGAACATCATGGAGGTCGCCAGCATCACCGGACATAAGGATCTGCGCATGTTGCGCCGATATAGGCATCTGAAGGCGGAGGATCTGGCGCAGAAGCTGGGGTGAATCGAGTAAGCATCCACCGGCAACGCCGGGGGGATACTTACTGCCGTTGCGATTCACTTCGTTCGCTGTTATCGAGTCACGATGGGACCTTCACCCACAACAGCGAATGGCGGGTAACCGATCAGGAACCGGTCGCTCGGCCATGTTGGCCGGCGGTCCGGTCCTCGGCCTTATGTGGAGCTCAACATAAGGCCGATTATGTAGATGTCTCGATTATGTTGAGCTTCCTGCGGCGCGGTTCGGGGGAATGCGTGAGCAAGGGCCTTGCAGGCAGCTGATGAGGTTCTGAGCTCGACATAATTTCAGTGTTCTCCTGAAGTGGCGTTTCCACTCCAGGAGACGACCATGAACCGAATCTCACCACCCCGGAGCGCGCAGCATGTGCGCTCTTCCGAAGAAATACCCATCGCCGTCGCCGACGAACTGCGCCGGTACGACGACCACTTGCGTGACGTCCGCGGCCTTGCGGCGGGCACGCGTCACAACCGCTGCCGCATCGTCGAACAGCTATTGAGCAAGAAGTTCACCGCTGGCGTCATCAATATGGCCGCGCTACGACCGGTCGATATTCGCCGCTTCATGGCTCGGCAACTGGAGGGCAGCCCTTCGCATTCCGCCGCTGCCCAAGTGGCGACGGCCTTACGAAGTTACCTCCGCTACCGGACTGTCTGTGGCGACTCGGTTGCCGGACTGAACGCGGCAATTTCTTCTCCGGTACAGTGGAAACTTGCGTCACTGCCGCGCGCCCTCAAGCCGCACGAAGTTCGACGGCTGCTGGGCGCGTTGCCCAGCGGGCGCTGGCACCGTCGAGGTTATGCCATCATTCGCTGCGCGCTGGACATGGGACTACGCGCTGGCGAGATCGCGAATCTGTCGATCGACGACATCGACTGGCGCGAAGGCACGGTCACGCTGAAGGGCACGAAGTCGCGACGGCAGGACATCCTGCCGCTGCCGATGGCGACCGGACAAGCCTTGGCTGACTATCTGCAGCATGAGCGCCCGGCAACCCCGAGCAGGGCAATCTTTCTTCAGCGCCGCGATTCTCGTGACGTTCCGATCACGACAGCTGCCGTTCAGAAGGTAATACACCGTGCCTGCCGACGGGCAGGGCTGCCCGATGCCGGGTCGCATGTATTGCGTCATACGCTGGCCTGTCGCCTGGTCGAGAGCGGTAGCTCGCTCAAGGAAGTTGCCGATGTTTTGCGGCACCGGTCTCTGGAAACCACCCGGATCTACGCCAAGCTCGACACGCCAAATCTCGCGGGGGTCGCGTTACCCTGGCCGGGGAGTGAATCATGAGCCGGCGCCGAAGCCTGCAGGCCAGAATCGACGACTATCTGGCCGAGCGCCGTCGTCAGGGTTTCCGCCTGCGTTCCCGTGATGCCTTCCTCTCCGGCTTTGCCCGCTTCGTGGAGGCCAAGCACCATCACGGTCCGTTGACGGCGGAGATCATGGTCGAATGGGTACGAGCCGGCAAGGATGGCCATGGCGATGCGGGCACCTGGGCGCGCAGTTGGAGACGACTGCGGCACTTCATCCGCTATCTGCAGCAATTCGAGCCGGAGACCGAGGTTCCCGAGGCGTCGCTCTTTGGTCCGGAACCCGGTCGCGTTGCGCCCCACATCTATCGTGAAGACGAGATCAACGACTTGCTCGCGGCGGCACGCAGACTCGGCCCCGCCGGCAGCCTTAGACCGTTCACCTACGAAACCCTGTTCGGCCTGATGGCCTCGACCGGGGTGCGTGTCTCCGAAGCCATTCACCTGCGCGATGCGGATGTCGATCTCAAGCGCGGATTGCTGACGATACGGCAGACCAAGTTCGCCAAGTCCCGCCAACTGCCAATCCATCCCAGCACGATCAAGGCGCTGGCGCGCTACCGGAAGCAACGCGAACGGTGTCTTCCGACAACGACGGGCATGCCGTTCCTGATCGGCAGTCGCGGCCGCCGATTAGGGCTACCGCTTAGCGAGCGACAGGCGCACCGCGTCTTTACCGGCCTGCGAGACGGCCTCGGCTGGGTCAATCGAGGCGGACACGATGCACCCCGCCTGCACGACCTGCGCCATACCTTCGCAGTGCGGCGGCTGGTGCGCTGGTACGCCAGCGGCGTCGAGATCGACCAGAAGATGCTGGCGCTGTCGACCTACATGGGCCATGCCGAGATCTTCTACACGTACTGGTACCTCACCGCCGTTCCCGAGTTGATGGCGATCGCTGCTGGCCGGTTCGAGCAATTCGCCGATCTCGCGGGAGATGATGATGCGTAGGCAACCCAAACCACCGCCGTCGTTTCCCGCGCTCGTGCAAGCCTTCTTCGTCGAACACCTGACGCAACAACGCGCGCTCAGTCCGCAAACGGTTGCGGCTTACCGGGATGCCTTCATGCTCTTCCTGGGCTTTGCCGAGGCGCGCCTTGGTCGCTCGCCAGCGATGATCACGCTGGCCGATATCACGCCGGACCTGATCACGGCCTTCCTCGATCATCTGGAACGGGAGCGGCACAACAGCGTGCGCAGCCGCAACGCCCGTCTCGCGGCGCTGCGCTCGTTCCTGAAGTTTGCCGCGCACCGCGACGTGTCATCGCTATCGGTGATCGAACACGCGCTCGGCGTTCCGGCAAAGCGCTTCGAGCGACCGATGTTTGGTTATCTATCCCGGGAGGAAATGCTGGCGGTGATCGGCACGCCGGATGGCACGTGGTTCAGCCAACGGGATCATGTGTTGCTGCTGTTGCTCTACAACACCGGCGCCCGGGTTTCCGAGATTGCCGGCGTGAAGGTTGGCGAGGTGGTGCTCGACGAAGGGGCGGTTCGATGCGCGGCGGCAGTGGGTTGCCGGCACACAGTTTGTTTCGCAACCGGCCGATGGAGATGCCGAAGAGCTCTGCCACCTCGCAATCTGTGTAGTACACGCCGTTCGATTTCGGCTCTATCTTCACGATGACCTCCGATATGGCACATCCGATAACTTATCCACGATAGGAATAACATGGTGATCCGCTGACTGAACATGGAAAACAAAGTCGGAGGCCGTCGCATTTTCGAAGTCCGTTGAGTAGGATTCACGCCGGGTTGGGTGCCGGCGATTCATGTTGCTTCACGGCAGTCATGTGGCGTTTTTACCTGGATTGTTCTAGAGTCGTGGCGTAAAAATCGTGGCTGCAATTCTCCTGTTTTGTGTAGGAGCGGATGGTGGACCTAAAACAGATCATAGAGCGCATCCAAGCGCATCAAGCGCGGCTCACTGAGCTCGGCGTAGCCTCGCTATCCTTGTTTGGCTCAGTGGCCCGGGGCGATTCAACAGAGAACAGCGACATCGACCTACTCGTGCGCTTCGACGGCCGTGCAAGCTTCGACCGCTATATGGATCTGAAACTGTTTCTGGAAGATTTATTGGGACGGCGGGTCGACCTGGTTACCGAGCAGGCACTGCGAGAAGAGATCCGCGCCCACGTCGAACAAGATCTGCTGCGTGTCGCGTGATGCCCGCCTTTACTTGATTGATATGCGCGATGCGTGCGCACGTATCATGCACCATTGCGGTGGGTTATCAGGTGAGCAGTTTTTCGCCAACGAGTTGGCCCGCGATGCCGTGCTCTGGAACCTTCTCGTGCTAGGCGAAGCCGCCAAGCAAGTTCCAGAGCACATTCGCCTTGAGAACTCTGCGATCGAATGGCGGAAGATTTCCGGCTTTCGTGATGTTTTAGCCCATGGCTACTTTGGGCTCGATGAAGATATCGTCTGGGACGTGATCGAGAACAAAATTCCGCCCCTATTGGAAGCCGTCGAACAAACACTTACCTCGCTTGGCTGAGCATTTCCCCCGACAAGGAATACGCGGTAACTACGGTCAAATTTGCACGCAGTCAGAAGTCCCCAATGCACTCCCCGGGCGGCTGAAGGTGGGTATCGACGGCCCACGCGACAGATAACGAATTAGTGTCACGCGAATAGTTATGCACAAGGTTGCCAAGGCTTGTTCACAAGTCCACTGCCTCTTGCATGACCTGGTCGCGGATATGACGATTCAATTCATGCTCGGGAATCAATTCCACGGGCCTTTGCAGCAGCTCGGCAAGCTTGTCCGCCAAGTGCAGACGCTGCGCGAACAAATCGTAACCGCGTGGGAAGTCCACCAGGAAATCCACATCACTGTCAGCCCGTTCCTCTCGCCGCGCCACCGAACCGAACACCCGCAGCCGCCGCGCGCCATACTGAAACCCTAAGCGTGTAATGATTTCGCGTTTACGATGTATCTCATCCAAAAGCATACCGGGTCCTCAACCTACCCTCGGGTTGATCCAGCGTAGATCATTTGTACGATGCAATGACCGTTGCGACATGGTGCATGATCTGTGTGCGGATATCGTACACAAACAGAGTGTGACCATGGCCTGCTTCAGAAGTCACTTCGCGGCATGCCCGAGGTTGGACGAGATTTCATCGCAGACCCGGACCGGCCGAGCATTGCGCTATGCTGGACCTGAACGTGGAGACCGACGGCTCCCGAGGTCTTTTATCCCTTCAATCAGGAGGCATCACGATGCGCAAACGAATCATCGAATCAGTCAACCAGGGTGCCGCGTACCCTGACGACGAGTGGCTGGATTTGGAGGCGCTCGCCGATGTGGAGATCACATCGGAGGACCCCGCCCGCCCCATCGAACATGCGTCGCTGCCGGGGCAACCATCCGGATGGCGTGCCGCCGATGCCGGCAGGCAGACGATCCGGCTGTTCTTCGCCCATCCGCAGCGGCTCAGGCGGATACTGCTGCATTTCGTCGAGGGCAGCAGCGAACGTACACAAGAGTATGTGCTGCGCTGGTCGCCGGACGGTGGCAAGTCGTTCCGTGAAATCGTGCGCCAGCAGTGGAACTTCAATCCACAGGGCGCAACGACCGAGATCGAGGATCATCACGTCGATCTCCCGACAGTCACATTACTCGAGTTGGACATCAATCCAGATATCAGCGGCAGGACAGTCGCGGCCTCGCTGGAGGAACTGCGCCTCGCTTGACCGCCGCACCCGTCAGAGCATCGCTGACCCTCCGGGTTGCGCCCGCTGTTCGCAGGCAATGCACGTTGCCAGGAGAAGAGTACCCGGGCCAAGAGATGAGTAAAAACGTCTGCTCCTGATTGACGCATACACACGTTGAGAATGCATTTCACTCGACTCGACGACATCAGAGCCCGACGGCGCCGACCCTTTTCTGCCCCACCTAGGGAAGCTCATTGATAAACTTGCCGGCGGTGACCTAGCGCCAACACCAGTACTACCAATTGGCCGTTCTCAATGTGGCAGATGGCTCGATAATCACCAATACGGTAACGCCACAAACCCTGCAGCTCATGCCGCAAGGGCTTACCAAATCGGCGGGGGTCTTGATCGGTTGCGATGCGTTCAGAAAAGTATCTTAAGATATCTCGCTGGACTTGCCGGTCCAGCCGACGTAGTTCGCGTCGGGCACGGTCATCCCACTCAATCGTCCACGTCAAGACCTGCCTCCAACTCCTCTTGCTTCCAGCGCTTGGCAGGGGTCTTTAATCGCTCATTGGCCAGGTAGGCATCCTCCAACTCTTCCAGATGCTCCAAGATCGCTTCACGAGCGTAAAAGCTCTTGGAGCGGCCTGTCTTGGCGGCCAGATCAGCCAAGCGCTGTTCAATCTCTTCGGGTAATCGAATAGCTAACATCGGGTATTCTCCGGGGGGTGGCTATACATGTATAGCTTAGCTGAGGGTTACCCCATTTGCACGCCTCCAGGTGTTTTCTGGCGATCATTGGCGGTCTCGCGCCTGTATCCACCCACACCAGGATCGGTGCGGGTGCACAAACTCCTCGCCGAGACGAGTTCGAAGTGGCCCTTCAATCCTCGCCGGAAGTTCAACCTTTGTCGGAGCGGCGCTCTTCCCGGCAATCCCGGCGGGTGTCGCGAATGTCCTATAGGCCTGTCATTATCCCTTGGCGCATATTCGATTCCAGAGGCCGGCAAGTAGGTCCGAATCCTTGTCACAATTTTGTCACAGCGCCAACGAAATTCGGGGTGATCCGGCGTGATCGGCTGACACGCTATGTGATTGTTATTTCTTGTGTTATCGTCTAACCCATTGACCCAGAACGGGTGTGATTACGCGTTCACACGGCAGGGGTCGCTGGTTCGAACCCAGCCGCGCCCACCAATAAAATCAGTCGAATTAGAAACCACGAAACCCCTCGATTGGGTTACTAGGCGATTATTTGCCACAGCGTTGTCACACTCGTTCGCGAACGAGCGGAGTGTGACCATGGCGTCCTTCAGAAAACGCGGCCCCTACCAGTGGCAGGCCCAGGTCCGAAAGAAGGCCGCTCTCGCCCATCCCTGGGCTCCGCGGCATTGGGACTTCCTGTCCGGTAGGCCACCCGCTACAGACCAAGGCCTTCGAGACTCGTGCCGAGGCGGAACAGTGGGCGCGCGCGATCGAGGTCGAGATAGACAGAGGTGCGTTCGTCTCGCGCGCCGAGGCCGAGTCCACCACCCTCAAGGAACTGCTCGCACGCTACCTCGAGGAGTGGGTTGTTTACCAGATCGTCTTTACGTGTTTGTAGGCCTGGATCTTTGCATCGCTGGTGATCAGAACGGTCGATAGACGTCTAGCCAACGCGACGATCATTCGATCGGCGGGGTCGGGGTGAAATTCACCCGGCAGTCTCACCGATTGAATGGCGACTTCGTTATCTACGGGGACAAAACGAACGCCCTCGATAGCGGTCACGGTATCAATCCAGTCTTTAACATCCATCGTCAAAGTCAGACGACCCTTTTCTACAAGCAAAGCGATCTCCCAGGCGGTTATCGTCGAGATAAACACCTGTCCATCCTCGCCGCTGATCTCCTTCTCAATCGCTTTGCGCGCCCTGTCGGAGAGTTGCTCATCGTCGTTCACCCACCAGATCAACGCGTGGGTGTCCAAGACGATCATGTCAGCGCCTCCCAGTCTTGCTCACCCACCGGCTCGGTCGGGTCGAGGTAATCCACGACGCTGCCTCGAAGCAGGTCGAGCGGAGAACGCTCGAGCGAGCGATGTCGGCGCACTTCGATTGTGGGCTTTCCGTGGTCTGTTACCAGAACAGGCTCGCCGGTGGCCTCGACCCGGCGAAGTATCTCCAGGGCCTTTGCCTTGAACTGCGATTTAGAGACTTCGGTTTCCATAATTGTGGCCATAGTCATATAACGATAGTCATAATTATAGCGCCAGCGACTGATCTATCAACCGGTCTGGCCGCTCCAGGGGACCGATCGACAAACCGGCCTCGGCCAGGAACGCCGCCCCGACCACGACCGCAGGCGAAAGGCTGCCGCCCCGATCGGGCTCCGAAAGAAGGCCGCTCTCGCCCATCCCTGGGCTTCGCGGCATTGGGACTTCCTGTCCGGTAGGTCAGGCCGAGCAGTGGGCACGCGCCATCGAGGTCGAGATGGACAAAGGCGCGTTGGTCTCACGCGCCGAGGCCGAGTCGACCACCCTCAAGGAACTGCTCGAACGCTTCTCAAGTTCCCGGTCCACCTCGTCCAGCAGCACATTGGCCAGCAGCGGTGACAGCGGCCCGCCTTGCGGCGCGCCCTCGTAACGCGCCATGACCATCCCGCCATCCAGAATCCCGGCTACCAGGTAGCGAGGAATCAGCCGCAGCACGGTCTTGTCGTCGATCCGCCTAGATAACCGCTCCATCAGGATGTCGTGATTGCCCCGAAAACTGTGGGCCAGGGAACCTCGACCACCCGTTTATGCTCTGTCTACGAAAGGGGTCGTCGTCACGGAGGCAGTTTGGATTCAGTCACACAGGCAGCACTGGGCGCCGCACTGGGTGTCGCGGTGATGCGCCGCAGCCGCCCGGTCTGGCAGTCGGCCCTGATCGGTGCCTCAGTCGCCACCCTGCCCGATCTGGACGTGTTCATCGACAATGGTGACCCGGTGCGTAACATGGTGCTGCATCGGGCCGAGACCCATTCGCTGTTCTGGCAGGCCCTGGTGTCACCGGCGATCGCGCTGACGGTGGCCTGGCTAACGCGGAGCCGCGCGCTGTTCCTTCGCTGGTGGCTGATGGTCGTGCTGGCGCTGTTCACCCATTCCCTGCTCGACGGTATGACGGTATACGGAACCAGGCTCGGTCTGCCCTTCACCGATCATCCTTTCGGTCAGGGCAGCCTGTTCATCATCGACCCGCTCTATACCCTGCCGCTGCTGATCGGCCTGGCACTCACCGGGATCATCCGCAGCACCCAACGCTGGCGTTGGAACGCGGCCGGCCTGCTGCTCTCGAGCGCGTACGCGGTGTGGTCGGTCGGGGCGCAGGCACATGTAACCCAGATCGTGCACAGTGCGCCCGAGGCACGCAGCCTGTCGTCGGAACGGATTCTGGTCATGCCGACACCGTTCAATACCATGCTATGGCGGGTCGTGCTGATGCATGATGAGCACTACTATGAAGGCTTCTATTCGCTGTTCGACACCGGCCTCGACCCCGCTCACCCGATAGCCTTCCGCCGGCTGCCGCGCGGGGCAGAGCTGGAACGTCACACCGCAGGGTTTGTCGAGGCTGACATGATCCGCGACTTCTCGAAGGGCTTCTATGCGCTGCATGACGATGGCCACCGGATACACATCACCGACCTGCGGATGGGACAGCACCCCTTCTTCGCGTTCTCGTTCGCGTTTGCCGAACACCATAGCGAGCCGCTGACGCCGATCACCCCGGTCCGCAACAGCCGGAGGATCCCACTGCAGGCGGGTCTGGAATGGCTTTGGATGCGCATGCAGGGACAGGCGGTCGCACCCCCACAGACAGCCGCGCGGTGTGACGGCATGCGAACCGACTGGTCGATTGTCGAGCAGCGGCAGTATAAAACCGACCAGGAAGACTGTGTGGCGGGTTGATGGTGCGGAGCGGTAGTGGAACGGCAATGGCCTGACAGGGTAGGCCTCGGTATGTGGATCGGATCCGGGCCGGTGCTGCGGCCGACGGCAATCCGATACGTGTCCGAGGAACCGAGGAACTGGCCGATGAGCCGTGCCAGGGTCTGGGCCAGCCTGGTTATCGGCGCCGTCACCCATCGGATCCCCTGGTCATTTCGTTACGCCGGCGTGCATCGGGACGGCCGCTTAGCGCCCGCGACATGCGGCTATGCATGATTCACGTGCCCTGGCAGATTCCCCCGGTAACACCCCGTAACACTTCGTAACTGCCGCGACATCCTTACTCATCGACCGCGGATTACCATTTATCCAGAGAAGTGAGTCACAGCAGTCCGGCGAGGGTCTTCCCGCCGCCTGCCGATTTCGAGGCCGCTGCACTCGGTCAGCCACTGCGCCCGAGTTCAGGCCGCCGGAAGTTCAAGTGAGGTCCAGGATGATTCTGCACAAGTCTTTTCATTTCCCGAGTCTGAACGTACTGACACACAGCGGCCTTCATCATGCGAGGCGCATTTCGGAATTGGAGGCCAAATCGGCCGACCAGGTGGCCGACACCAAGGCCGAGGCATTGGTAAGGTTCCTGATACGCTCAGTGCCGCCGGCATGCGGCGCTTTGCTGGGTAGCCAGTTCGATCTTCCGCTGTTGGGTCTGTTCCTCGGGTTTGTCGTGGCGGTCCAATTCGACCTGCATCTGAAGGAACAGTCTTTGATACGCCGGTGGCTGCGCGCGAAACCCGTCAGTCCGCCCGGGGTACATGGCCAATCTTTCAATCATCGGTGATTCGCAAGATCGGCCTTCATGCAACATACAGGTTGCCTTCAGCGTGTGAAGCATCCTTACAGTCGATTTCGCCGGTCCTGGAATGTCTCTTGTTGGCGTGCGCCGTGCTAAGGCGTCGTTTCTCCGTGGGCGCAAATCCCACCCGGCAATTTGCTCCAACCGGTAGCAATCGGAGCAGTCATGGAGGTAACGAAGTGGCTGAAGCCTCTGGTTTAGTGGCGCTCTTGGCCATGATAGGTCTTTCGCCTGAATCTCCAAATGCTGCGTCCTCGTGTGAGCAGCCTGTGACAGGGCCGCCTGATCGGAGGCCCCGCCGCTCTAACTTCGGGACTTCACATTAGCGCGCGCCTTGGCGATTACGCCGCTGTAATTTTTACCAGGATAACGCGGTGCTTTGTCGAGATCGGCAAACCCCGGGATTGTCTCCATGTGCTTGACCATGCGCTCACGCATCTTCTGGCCTGGCAAGGGTCCGCGCAGTGCACCGATATTCTCCGACGCATGATCCGGATTTGAGGTCGCCGGAATCGCTGCCGTGACGGCCGGGTGCGAGATAATCCACTTGAGAAAGAACTGCGCCCAATTCTCCGCACCGAATTCCTTTGCGAAATCGGGTAGCTTTTGCCCCTCGACCGGCTTGAACAGCCGCGCTTTCTCAAATGGCATATTGACCAGGACCGCAGCCCCTACGTCGGCAGCAGCGGGAAGGATGCGCTCTTCAGCGAGACGATTGAAGATCGAATGGTGCACTTGCACAAAGTCTGGCTTGCCCCTGACGATCCAGTCGCCGAGCAAGCCGAAATAGGCTGGCTCGTGGTGCGTGATGCCGACTTATCTGATGTGGCCTTCTTTTTTCCACGCTTTGAGGATGGGCAAGATGACCGCCACGTTGGTCAGGCTGTGCACCTGCATGACATCGATTTGTTGACTCCAGAGCCTGCGGCGCGACTCCTCGAGGCTACGCACAGCGTGGCTGTCGTCAAACAAATAATCACCCGTCGACCAAATCTTGTTGGCGATGAACAGTTCATCGTTAATGCCAAGCGCTGTCGCAAAATCACCGACACCAATTTCGCCGGTTTCGCAGAGCGGAGAGGTATCGATAACGCGACCACCACCATCATAGAAGCGTTTAATCACTTCCCGAAGGTGCCTACGGTCGTCGCCTGGAATGGTATCGAAGACCAGATAACTACCCATACCCACAGCGGGCACCTGCTCACCCGTGTAGCCTGTGGTCTTCATGACAATGTCGCCCGCGGCCGGCATCGCATCGCCGGGCTGCGCCGCCGCCAGCCGGGCACCGGCAAACATGCCACTTGGGAGCGCAGCCGCCGCGGCAAAGTCCTGTTTGAGATCTTTCATGCTACGCTCCTCCGACTACCGTTGGCTGGAAACTGGGGTACTCGACGCCTGACAAAGATGCAAGAAGCTTACAGCCGAAAATTGCACGTAGGAACTCCAAAAATCTGCCCATCAATTTTGCCCCGTCGGCAGGTTTCCTAGTGGGCCATGCGGGAAGTTCGGTAACTCACAGCCAGTTCACAAGCCGGGTTGGCAAGGCACGCGAGCGCAGGACTGGCCATAGCCAATTCCAGCGAGTGTAACGCGGTCAACGTGGCTTGTGGACTGGCCCGGAGGGAGCGTCGCTGATGAGCCAATGTTGCGTTGCACCCCTTGGAAAGGGCCCGCCATTCCCTGCGGCGTGCGCCTTACCTTGGCTCATCAGCGGCGCTCTGTGAATAACCGAACTTCCCGCATGGCCCACTAGTCACATGGTTGCAGCGTCTGGCGATCCAGCGAGACGCTATCCGAACTGCGGCCAATGGCGGTTGCTGGGTGCTTGGCGACCGGCAGCTACATGCGCACAAGAGACATTCCCCGGCATAGTCTCGGCGGTATCAATTTGCGTAGCATGCTGATCTCCGCAAATGGCAGGAGTCGACCCTCTGCTGTCGGTCAGGTGGCGTCAGGCGAGGGGCTGATCTGTAGTGCGGTCATACCCGGTTTAGGCAATTCAAGGGCCAGGTTGCCGCAGATTGTTGGCGAGGTGGACTGGCGCTCCCGGCCACAATCCGCCGGTAGCTGGGACTAGGCGATCGCCCGCTTCAAGCGCAGAGCGGGCCACCCTCTTCCATCGCACCATTGCCGAAACCACCTTCGATCCCGCAATTTCCCCCTGTTCGGGAGTCGCAACCGCCAAGGCCATGCTGCATGCTGCACCCGAACGGCAAAGCTCGCAGCGTCCCAGTTTCGGACGGCTAGAACGGCTGGCTTTTTTCCTCTTCAGTCTGGGAATTATCGGTAATACGCCAAATGTTTCCGTCTACCTGTTCGAGCCCCTGCCGTTTGCCTTCACCCGGCCGCCAGCCGTAACGCAGCACCATTAACACGTCCGAACTGACAGCCGGGTCGTCGTAGTAACTATGTCCCAAGAGTCCGCCACCCGAACCCTTGTAGACAATCAGATCGAGGTTGGCCATGCGCCGGAGAAACTCCCGTTGCCGTTCGGTCAAATCGGAGGCTGTTAACGTGCCGAGCCGATGTTGGCTGCTGAACAGACTCATGGCCGCGGCCAGGGCTTTGTCCTCGCTGTTTGTGTAGATCGTCACACGATCAACAGCGGGACCCATGGCCTCGCCGACCACGCGCTGCATTTCGACCTGCATATCCATGTCGGCGGCGATGAGTACGAGGTTCGCTATCTTGAGATGCTCGCGGGGATCCAGGCCGCCGGCTCTGGCTTCGATAATCAGTTCCCGGAGCGCCGTCAGCACGACATCGTTGCCACGACTGTGGGCCGTGATGTGGATACGTTCGATCTCCGGCATACCGGCGAGGAAGCGGAGAAACTGCTTCAGGTGAAGCACGGTGAATTCCCCGGACTCGCGATCCACGGTATAAAACAACAGCCCTTTTGAGCCCGCCGGCCAGGTGTAGACGATTGGCACCCCCTCCCGCCCGAGAAAATGCCAGAACTCGGCCATCGACAATACGGTCTGTTCGAATGTTGTGGCCACACCATGCATGTCGAGATAGACATCCTTGCGCGGCGTCAACGCGAGCCGTTCTGTGATCACTCGACGGGCCTGCGCGGCGGCCTGTTCCAGTTCCGCGACAATATCTGGATCAACATTGATGCGACCTTGCTCGCCTACGGTATAAAGATACGGAGTGGCGGGAAAACGAACCAGTTCTTCCGTTGATACCATCTTTATCGGCGGTCGAAAGTCCAGGTCCTGCCGCGGGTGTTCGTTCTCGATTTCGACTTCTGCAATCCCCAGCGCACCGGACGTCGAGCGCTCACTGCCATAGCCGATCGTTTTTCCCGACTCATCCGTCACGGGCAATCGATCGGTTGCGTAAAGGACCTGTAACCGGTTTCCGGAGAGTTCAGGTGCAAGCAAACCGAACAACGGCGTTGAATCATCCAGATAGACGGTCGGTGTCTGGATCATCGTCCGCGGCGCACAGCCGGACAGGACAGCCAGCATCAACAGCACCAGGTGAAACCTAAACAACCCAGATTCAGAACTTGACGCTTTCATGTTCATTTCACGCGTGTCCATCTTTGCTCTGCAGGACCAGAAGCCGGCCTCGATCGCGTGCCTTCATCAGCCAAC
Organism: uncultured Gammaproteobacteria bacterium; assembly: GCA_963753845.1. GTDB lineage: Bacteria > Pseudomonadota > Gammaproteobacteria > Chromatiales > Chromatiaceae > Thiosocius. The sequence goes on along the minus strand of CAVWEI010000017.1, from coordinate 114,919 downwards.
GCTGGCCACACCTGTATCCGTTGATCACCATGGCGGTCAACTTAGGTGCAGGCCGGTTCGAATCGCGAACCTACTGCAGCCGACGCTGGACGCGATACTCAGAGGGGCTCATTCCCGCCAACCGACCAAAGGCGCGGGTGAAGTGCGCCGGATCCGTGTAGCCCAGCTCGTAGGCGATGCCGATGATTTTTCTGTCCGTGTTTCGCAGCATTGTTGAAGCCAGCTCGAAACGGGCCTGTCTGACCAGGTCAGAATAGCTCAGGTCGGCTTGTGCGAGCCTGCGTTGCAGGGTTCTGACGCTGGTGTCGGCGAGTTCGGCGGCAAATTGTATCGTCGGTGCTCCGCCAATGAGATACGCAGACAGCACCTGTCTGAGGGAACCTGCAAAATCCCAGTGCTGGTCCACCGGGCGCGTGTCATCCGGACAAGTCTCAGACCGTTTCCGGGTCTTGCGCGGTGGCATACCCAAGAGCCCGCGGGAAAGCGTGACAAAGACAGATTTTTGTCCGGTCAGAAAACGCGTATCCGGAAAGGTTTCAGACGCAAACCGACTGGTCAATTCGTTCGAGCGGAATCCCATCACCTGCGGTGTCCAGCTCGGCCCGGCAAAGGCCCTGTCCCTGCTGGCGATCGTTCGCCACGCTGCAGGCAGCGACTGGCGCCCCAGTCAGGTCGGGTTTCAATCACAGCCCGCCTTTGGCAAGTCGGTCTGGAAGGCCTTCCCGGGGACCCGCTTCGTCGTCAGCCAATGTGAGACCTGTGTAACGGTCCCGGCCGAAATCCTCAGTCTCGCCTGGCCCGATGGCAGAGAGACGGCAAAGACGCGGCCGATGCCTGCCGAACTGGCGTCGAGCCGTTGGGATTTCCCCAGTTCATTGCGTTCGGCGATTCGCCCCTATCTGGCCGATGGCTGCCCGAACCCGACAGTTGGGCTCGCTGCCGAGCTCGCCGGCATAAGCGTCCGCACGCTGCAGCGCCGGCTGAATCAGTCCGATCTCAGCTACTCGGACTTGGTCAAACACCTGCGATTCGAGGTTGCCGCCGATCTGTTGGCCGACCCCCGCAACACCGTGATCGATGCGGCCTGCGAGGTCGGCTACTCGGATCCAGCGCACTTCTCGCGCGCATTCCGGCAGATGGCCGGCGTCAGCCCGAGAGAGTTTCGCAGGCAGCGGCTGGCGGCCTGAGCCACGCAGCGTCATGCCCGCGCGCTCGCCTGCAACCCCCCAGTGCGCCGCCGCGCACACCCGCGACCTATCGGACCCGCGCTGCGACGCACCAGGGGCGCAGCCCCGGCTTGCACCGAATGGCCAGTAGATTTCCGCCGCACGCCCCATCGTTGAACCACACCAAGGCCGCCCGAACCAACCGGGCTCAAGGTCGTGGACGTCTCAAACAAACCAACCAGAGATGAGCGTGAACAGGATGGAACCGGCCCAGACTCCTGCCGCCACGGTGATGCCGGCCCTTGCGACGACCGCTTTGACCGGCGATCTCGCCCATCGTGGGCACTCGGCCTGGCCGGCATCGGCTATCAGCGACGCAGGTGCGTCAAAACAGAGTAAGACTCGATCCATGGCGGCCAGATAGAACCCCGCTTTTGCGGGGTTCGTCGTGTCTGCATTTGGCCGGTTGCACGCATCCAGCTGTGTGCCTGATAGCGGCCGTCCACGACTCAGCAACACAATCGCCGGCAGACGCTTCTGGGCAAAGCAAGATCGTCGAAAAGCCTTCCTGCCGCGACATTGAACAATTTGATCGTTTAATCTAACGTCCGATACGGAGTATATTATGCTACTAAGTAGTATCTTAATCCCTAGCACCCCGGAGAAGCGATATGCCAATGGTCAAAAAAAGCATAACGGTGACCGAGCAACAAGATGGTTGGATCAAGGCGCAGATCGAAACCGGACATTACGGCAACGAGAGCGAAGTTATCCGCGAATTAATCCGAGAGCGGCAGATTCGAGAGCAAGAAACCGCCACAGAACTCGAAGCAATTCGTTCCGCACTGATTGAAGGCGAGCGGAGTGGTTTTAGTGGTAGCTCTGTAGACGCGATTTGGAAAGAGGCCCGAAAACGCCACCGGACGAAACATGCCTGATTATCGGCTTTCTGAGAGCGCGAAAGAGGATTTGATCGGAATCGCACAATATGGTGATGAGCATTTCGGTGTGGCGCAGTCCGATCGATACCGCGATCTGCTCAAGCAACGATTTTCCGTGTTGGCAAATCAACCAAAACTTTATCCTGCCGTTGAGCACATCCGATCTGGATACAGACGCAGTGTGTGCGGGGTGCATTCTATTTACTACCGGATTGAAGGCGACGGTGTGGAAATTATGCGAATCCTGAAGCACCAGGATGCAGCAGAATCCTTAGCCTAAAGATCTATCAATAGCCTTGTCCGCATCGAACGGCCGGCCACCCTCCCGATTCAGACAACCACCTATGCGGGGGCAACGCCTCTTGTCGGCCTTATGTGAAGCTCAACGTAAGGCCGATCAAGAGACCGATGCCCAACAAAGGTGACTGTCTGCATTGGGAGGGATTAGTTGCCGCTCGACTCAGCCAATTTTAGGCAGTCGCAATGGCTGGATCTGGCCGAGGTTCCTAACCTTGAAAGTTGTTGAGTATTCGCTTGAATCATTGATCGAAGAACTGGATAGCGTTACTCATTGATGGGGTCCTTCACGCTTCAGGCGAAAGCCAATGTCGATTTGAAACGGATTGTTAAGCCATTTTCTGCAGATGATGATACTCCTCAATGGATCTCAGTCGTAGGTCAGGCTGCGCCTGACGGATAATCGGCCGGCACAGCCGGCCCTACGACACCTGCAGTCCCAGACCGCATCACTTCCCCGCTTGTACGATTCCATTCACCGAGCTTATCTCACCGGAACTATCCGTCGCCTAAAGGCGAGGGGTTTGCAGTCGTAGGTCAGGCTGCGCCTGACGGATGATCGGCCGGCACAGCCGGCCCTACGACACCTGCAGTCCCAGACCGCATCACTTCCCCGCTTGTACGATTCCATTCACCGAGCTTATCTCACCGGAACTATCCGTCACCTAAAGGCGAGAGGTATGCAGATCCCCTATCGGGGACTCCAAACGCAGTGGTGTTTACTGCAGACTGGTTGAATCTGCGTATATCCCGAGCCGACCCATATTTGCAGCATCTGCTGCGGGAGCAGATCAACGCGCTCGAATTCAGATTCTGCGACGACTTGCCGGGGCAGGTACGGAGTGTGCTTCGATCCGCGCTGCTGACAGATCACGCCAGATCGCACCAGGTCGCCGAACTCTTCTCGATGCATAGCCGCACACTGAGGCGTCGCCTGAATGATCGCGGCACGAGCTTTCAGGAACGCCTGGATGAGGGCCGCTTCGAGATAGCGCGGCAAATGCTCCAAGACACCGGGATGGAGGTAAGCCAGATCTCTGAGGCACTCGGCCATGCAGACGCAAGTACCTTCATACGCGCATTCCGGCGCTGGGGTGGCTGTACACCGGCCCGGTGGCGGACGGAGCGCCTGGCGAAGGTGAATAGCCCAGACTGGGCTCAATCGTGTTTCCAAATACCGAAGCCCGGTGAGTCATTTGGTCCGAGTTCGGCCCACTCGAGTGATTCCCGCTCATGCATCACTGCAACCGCACGCTTGGAAGCGATCGATCTGCATTTCTCTCGCGGGTCGTTGAATTTCTCTGCCCGACTGCAGCCGGCACCCTGACCTTTGAACTCTGAACAACGGCAACCGGGCGGATCCCGGGGAGGCGCATGTCGCGGCAAATCAGCGGCAATCTTGACGGGGCGCAACCTTCACAATTGACTCCAGACGGACGGAATGCTGCACTGCAACATCATAGATCGTATGCGCTTTCGCGCAGAAGGGGACCCACGATGACAGATATCGCCAAGCACGCGGTTCGTTCCCAGGACCTCACCACCAAGGTCGGCCAGCTTTACAAAAAGCGCGCGAGTCTGGCGCAGGAACGCTTCAATGAACGGACCCAACAGGCGTTCGAAAAGCATATATCGGCGCAGTTATCCAAGCCGATGGCACCCTGGGACGTCTGGAACCAGTGGTTCGAGTATTCCAATGACTTCGCACAAAGAAGCGTGCTTTTCTGGGATACCCTGCGCCAAAGGGGCAACAACTTCGTCGAGCACGAGCAGGCCGGCAAGCCGCCGGTGCTGCATTTCGATTACGAAATGGTACTCGACGCGCGCCGCTTCGAACGTGCCGTCAATTACGCACTCGTTCGCATCATCCCGCCGCAGGGCGTCACCGTGGACCCGAAGCGCCGGCCTTACATCATTATCGATCCACGCGCCGGGCACGGCCCCGGTATCGGCGGGTTCAAGGACGATTCCCAGGTTGGTGTGGCGCTGCGCGACGGTCATCCCGTCTATTTCGTGATCTTCTTCCCGGAACCCGAGCCCGGGCAGACCCTGCTCGACGTGTGCGGCGCGGAGGAAAAGTTCGTGCACAAGGTGCGGGAGTTGCACCCCGACAGCCCCAAGCCCGTGATTGTGGGCAACTGCCAGGGTGGCTGGGCCGCCATGATGCTGGCCTCGTCGAACCCCGATGAGACCGGACCGATCGTTATCAACGGCGCGCCCATGTCGTACTGGGGCGGAGCCTGGAGCGAGGGCGAGGGTAACAACCCCATGCGTTACGCCGGTGGGGCGCTCGGTGGGACCTGGATGGCGTCGCTCGCTGCCGACATGGGCAACGGCCTGTTCGATGGGGCCTACCTGGTCGAGAACATGGAGAACCTCAACCCGGCAAACACCCTCTGGAAGAAGTACTACCACCTGTTTGCCAACGTCGACACCGAGCCTCCGCGCTTCCTCGACTTCGAGCGCTGGTGGGGTGGCTTCTATCTCCTCAACCGCGAGGAGATAGAGTGGATCGTCGATGACCTGTTCGTCGGCAACGACCTTTGGACCGGCGGAGTGCAGGCACAGGGCGGCAAGGCCTTCGATCTTCGCGACATCAAGTCGCCGATCATCCTGTTCGCCTCCATGGGTGACAACATCACCCCGCCCCAGCAGGCGTTCAACTGGGTGGCGGACGTGTATGGCTCCACCGATGAGATCAAGTCCCGCGGCCAGACGATCATCGGTCTGCTGCACGAGGACATCGGCCACCTCGGGATCTTCGTCTCGGGACAGGTCGCCAGGAAGGAGCACGCCCAGATCGTCTCCGTGCTCAAGTCCGTCGAGGCCCTGCCCCCGGGACTCTATGGCATGAAGATCAACGAGATCCACGGCAAGAATGGCTCGGTGGACTATGACGTCGAGTTTGTCGAGCGCCAGCTCGAGGAGGTCATGGCGCGGATGAACCGACTGAAGCGGGCCGACGAGAAGCCGTTCGAGGCCGTAGCCGAGATCGGCGAGTTCAATCAGCGGGCCTACGAGCTGTTCGCCCGTCCCCTGGTGCAGTCGATGTCCAACGAGTTCAGCGCCAAACTCGGGCGCGAATTCCACCCGCTGCGCTTCCAGCGGTGGGCCATTTCGGACCTCAACCCCTGGCTGCAGTGGCTCGGTCCGGCGGCCGACCTGGTCAGGTCCCAGCGGCAGGCCGCCAGCCAGGAGCAGCCCTACCGCCAGGTCGAGGCCATGGTCTCGGAGCTGGTGAGCGCATCGCTGGACTATTACCGCGACATCCGCGACGCCACGTCCGAGGCTATGTTCTTCCAGACCTATGGCAGTCTGTTCTCGCCTATCTGGCCGACAGGCACGAGGAGAGAAGCGCCGGCTGGCCCCCCCAGCGACCCGCGAGAGTTGCCGTTCGTCCGCGACGCGCTGGCATCGATCGCCGAGGGTGGTTACACGGAGGCTGTCACCCGCACCGCTCACCTGCTTGGCCGCCACGGCGAGCCGCTGCCCCTTGAGCGACTGCAGCTCAAGGAGGAGCTGCTTCACGAGTACCGGGACCTGCTGCCGGACATCCCCAGGGATGAGGCCCGGCGCATCCGCGGGGAGCAGGAGATCATCTGCCGCTACGAGCCCGAGCGGGCCATCACCTCGCTGCCGACCCTGTTGCGCGAGCCCGAAGATCGCCAGCGCCTCGTCACCCTGCTTGAGCGTCTGCTGGCCGACCCGCGCATTCAGGCTGCGGGCGTCACTGACGCCCAGCGCAAGATGCTCGCCCGAATCCACGGTGTGCTCGGCGAGGAGCCCGCCAAGCTCATACCGACCCAACCGAAGAGGCGGGCGCGCAAGGCCCCCAGTCCGTCAGGCAAGAGCCGAACATGAGATCCTTCACCAATCAGACCTATGACGAGATCCAGGTCGGTGCGTCCCTGACCCTTTCCCACGTCCTTTCCGAGGCCGACGTGGAGGCACTCGCCATGGTCTCCGGCGAGATCGATCCCTTCCACATCGACAGCGAGGCGCCGCCGCAGCAGATGGTCTCGGACGCGGTGGGCGCGGAAGCCCTGGTGTCCGGCATGCTCAACCGGCGGTTGCCCGGGCCCGGTACCAGCATCCTGGCGCAGAACCTGACGTTCTCCGGCGCCCTGACCGTGGGCGACGAGGTGACGGGCACGGTGACTGCTCTGGAAAAGCGTCCGCAGGGCCACCAGATCGTTTTCGAATGCCGCGTAAGTCGCGGGGATGACGAACTGCTGGCCGGCACCATCACCGTGGCCGCGCCGACCGAACGCATCAGTTACACCGACCTCGCGACACCCGAGATCATATTGCGTCGCAACGACGGGTTCAGCCGATTGTTCAAGCGCTGCCAGGGGGCGCCCCCGGTCATCTGCGCCATCGTTCATCCCTGCGACCGTGACTCGCTGCTGGGTCCCATCGAGGCGGCGAAGCGGGGCCTGATCGAGCCGGTACTGGTCGGCCCCGAAGACAGGATCCGCGCCGTGGCGGAGGCCGAGGGGGTTGATCTCTCGCCCTATCGCATCGTCGCGGCCGAGCACAGCCACGCGGCGGCGCAGCAGGCCGTGGCCATGGCCCGGGCCGGTGAGGTCGAGTCCTTGATGAAGGGCTCGCTGCACACCGACGAGCTCATGGGGGCGGTGGTCGCCTCGGCCACCGGACTGCGCACCGACCGCCGCGTCAGCCATGTATTCGTGATGGATGTGCCGACCTACCCGCGCCTGCTGCTGGTAACCGATGCGGCCATCAACATTGCGCCGACGGCCAGGGACAAGGTGCACATCGTGCAGAATGCCATCGACCTCGCGCCGGTGCTCGGGATCGATCCGCCACGGGTGGCGATCCTCGCGGCGGTGGAGACCGTCAACCCGGACATGCAGGCCACGGTGGACGCGGCCATGCTGTGCAAGATGGCCGACCGCGGTCAGATCACCGGCGGTATCCTGGACGGCCCGCTGGCCTTCGACAACGCGGTGAGCGAAGAGGCCGCAAAAACCAAGAAGATCGTGTCCCCGGTGGCAGGCCGGGCGGACATCCTGCTGCTGCCGGATCTCGAGGCCGGCAACATGGTGGCCAAGCAGCTCCAGTACCTGGCCGGCGCGGACGCGGCGGGCATCGTGCTGGGCGCGCGCGTGCCGATCGTGCTGACCAGCCGCGCGGACAGCGTACGCACCCGCCTCGCCTCCGCCGCGGTCATGGCGCTGGTCGCCCAGGCACGACGCAGCCAGACCACACTGAGCCCGCACCAGGAGTAAAGCATGTCGGACGCCATCGTCGTTCTCAACGCCGGCTCATCGAGTATCAAGTTCTCCGTCTTCGCCACCCAGGGCGGGGATCTGGACCTGCTGCTGCGGGGGCAGACCGAGGGCCTGTACACCGAGGCCGCTTTCCTGGCAAAAGACGGTAGCGGCGCGGTCGTCGCCGAGCACAGCTGGGATGCCGGGCACCCCCCCGGACACGACGGGGCGCTCCAGCACCTGTTGGAATACCTGCGCGCGGAACTCTCCGACTTACCGACCCCTGGCGGTCGGTCACCGGGTGGTGCATGGCGGGCCCGATGCCACCGGTCCTGTGCGCGTGACCGCGCAGGTCCTCGACTATCTGGAAGGTTTCGTCCCCTTGTTCCCGCTGCACCTGCCGCACAACCTGGCCCCGGTGCGGCTGCTCCTCGAACTTGCCCCCGAGCTGCCCCAGGTCGCCAGTTTCGACACCTCGTTCCACCGCAGCAACCCGGAGATCTCGCAGCTGTATGCCCTGCCGCCCGAATATGCCGAGGCCGGGGTGCGCCGTTACGGCTTTCACGGCCTGTCCTACGAATACGTCGCCTCGGTACTGTCGCAGTTCGACCAGCGGGCGGCCTCCGGCAAAACCATCGTCTGTCATCTCGGCAACGGCGTCAGCGCCTGTGCCATGCAGGGCGGCAGGAGCATGGCGAGCAGCATGGGGTTCACGGGCGTCGAGGGACTCCCGATGGGCACCCGCAGCGGCGCGCTCGACCCGGGCGTCATGCTCTATCTGATGGACCAGCGCGGCATGGACGTCCGCGCCATCGAGCGTTTGATCTACAAGGAGTCCGGGCTGCTCGGCGTCTCAGGCCTGTCCAGCGACATGCGTACCCTGCTGCAGAGCGACGCCCCGCGCGCGCAGCTTGCGGTGGATCTGTTCGTCTACCGCATCGGGCGCGAGCTGGGTTCCCTGGCCGCCGCGCTGGGTGGACTGGACGCCCTGGTGTTTACTGCCGGTATCGGCGAGCACGCCGCCGAGATCCGCGCGCGGGTCTGCCGCGATGCCGCCTGGCTCGGCGTGGAACTCGACGCCGAGGCCAATGCGGCCCATGGGCCACGCATCAGCACCGCGACCAGCCGGACATCGGCCTGGGTCATCCCGACCAACGAAGAGCTCATGATCGCGCGCCATACCCGACGCCTGATCGAGCAGGCGTGAAGGAGTAACAGAATGTCAGCCGAGTCACGCAGTCCGGTTCTGGCGGGCCACAAGGCCCTCGTCATCGGCATCGCGAACGAGCATTCGATCGCCTACGGCTGCGCCAAGGCGTTTCGGGAGCTGGGGGCCGTTCGTGGCCTGAGCGCAGATGAACCGGCGGCCGATCGACGATAGCCTGGTGGCGCTGACAAACGGGGAATGCGCTTTTTAAACAGAAAAAAGGGCGTTTGTAGCGCTTCTACCGACAGCCAGGCTATACGGCGTCAGCGGGTTTGTTTACAGCTGGTCCCGTCACCAGCCAGGCCTGAAACAGCTTGTAACCCAAGGCCAGCACGACAGCCAGCACGCCGAGACGAATGGCGGTCTCCGCCACCTTGCCTGACCATTCGTCAGTCGGTCTCGCCGAGGGTTTGGCTGGCATCTTGTATTCCTGGTTCGACACTTTTTAAAGGTAACAGCGCAGGATGCGCCACGACATGTCCGCTCCTCTGTTGCATGGATCGATGGCAGGCCCTGGGACAACTGTCGACAGTATGCCTATCGTGCACTCAAACTGTGCCGTGAACAGGCTTTCTCAACAATACCTTCGGATGACACGAGGACTGCCGACCATGGACGCCCACTTTGCCCCCTTCGACTTGACCTTGCGCGACGGGGGTGTGGTGCACATTCGTGCTATGCGCACATCCGACGAGGTGGAGTTCCTTCAGGCCTTTGAACGGCTGAGCCCGGACGCCTGTTACATGCGCTTCATGCGCGTCGTCGGCGAGCCGAACGTAGAGCGCTTGCGCAAGGCGCTTGCCTCCCTTCCCGAGATCGGCCTGGGGATCGTGGCAACCGTTCCGGCCGACGACGGGATCGACATTGTTGGCAGCGCCATGTTCCTGATTGGAGCAGATCCGACCAGCTGCGAATTTTCGACGACTGTCTCCGCTGACCGTGGCGGCCTGGGCCTTGGTCGTGCGCTCATGACTGCACTCGTTGCTGCAGCGAAACGGCGCGGGTTGCATGAAATGGAGGGATTCGTGCTGGCGAGAAACCAGCCGATGCTGAGGCTGGCCATGCGACTCGGCTTCAGCATCAAACCCGACCCGGATGATGCCTCCGTTCGGATCTGCCACTTGCGCCTTGCAGACACCTAGCGGCGCGATGTGCGTGCCGGGCATAGGTTGCCGATCCTGTTTCACTCGCCTGCTCGCCGCCTTCCCTGAACGGAAAGGCCAACAGGGTACCGAAACGAACGCCGGCTTTTGACTTTTCAGGTGCGGTTCTGTCGCGTCCCATGGTCTGTTTGTCTTTTTCCTGATCATGCTCAAGAGCATAAGCAGACGTCTCCATCGCGATGGTAAACGTAATAATGGGTTTGTATACGATAATGGACAACAGGGCCTCGTGAAGCACCATGATCGCTTGCTTCCCATTTGATCACCCAAGTGGCGGGCGGCGTGGATATCCCGCTGGCACCGGATCTCGAAACCGGTAACATGCTGGCCAAGCAACCGAGCTGTCTCGCCAAGGTCGACAGCGCCCGCCTCGACGAGCACAAGTTCACCAAAAACAGGCTAGCGACATGTTGAAACTGTTCCAATCGATTTTCGGCGGCGGCGAGGTGCAGGGCCGCTATCCGGAGTCCCTGGTCGAAGCGGCTATCGAACGGACCGTGGATGGCACCGATCCGCGGCTGCGCAGTCTGCCGCGCTACCGCAAGCAGTTGCGCCCCGCAGTGCTGCAGGCCGTCGATCATGTGGTTGCGCTGGTCGACAGCTTCCCCGCCGCGCAGTTGGCCGACCGGGATGGATATGGTCACGACCTTCGGCTCGCAACGCTGTTCGCCTCGGCCGAGCGGATGTTTCAGATCTTCGGTGCCGACCCGGTACTGCGGGAGTTTCGTGCTGACCAGCCCGGTGCTGGTGGGCCGCTGTTTGCGCTACTGCTGGCCGAGCGGGTCGAGAAAAAGGTCATGGGCATCGAAATGGAAAACGAAACCCTTCGCCGCGACGTGGCCCAGGTGGCCGTCAATTTTCGCGGACACCGGCTGGTCGACCCCGCGACCACGGAGGAGGAGGCTCGGAAGCAGCTCAAGCGGCGCGCCTTTGATCACCTGCTCAGCCTTGCCTTGCAGCGCATCGCCGAGGTGAGTAAGGAACGTGCCGATCTCGGTCAGCAGCGCGCATTGCTGCGGCGCAAGCTGGACACCCTGCATAACGGCGGCTGGGGCTTCGATGAGACGGACAAGCGCGTCGATCAGCCGGCCGAACTGCAGGCCAAGCTGGAGGAGACCGAGCGTCAGCTGACCGCGCTGGGTGCCGATGACCGCACGCTGCAGGCCCACCTGGAGATCACCGCCGATTCCCTCGCCGGCGCTGCACAGCAGTTGTGGGCCGAGGATACAGACCTGCACCTGGACCAGATGAATATCCAGCGCGACCCGGCGGATCGGACGTCGCGCCACATTCGTCTGCAGGAATTGCACAATGCCCGCGGTCAGCGGCTTGTGACGTTGCCGGTCTCGATCACGCCCGGTGATCTGCCGCAGCAAGACGATTTTTTTTCCGCGGCGCAGCGTCTTCTCGGTTGATTCGGTCGATGGGACACGCGGGGAGCGGGCCGGTCAACCCCATCGAAATTCACTCGGCCGTTGAGAGCACGATCAGTTCATCGTTGTCATGGAGTTCCAGAATCGCGTCGCGGGCTGGATTGAGTTCAACACCGCCATTTGACTGATCCCGCTTGGCTGCCCATCTTATACCCACAGCGATCTCGCCTCGTGCATCCGCGGCATGCATAAATTGGAACAGACCACGGTGTCCGATCCGTCCCATAAAAGGTAATGGTGGTCTGTACCCTATTTCCTTCCGATGCCGGCCCCATTGGTAGGTCAGGCTGCGCCTGACGGATAATCGGCCGGCACAGCCGGCCCTACGACACCTGCAGTCCCAGATCGTGTGGTTCCCGCTCCTGTATGATTCCATGCACCGAGGTTATACCATCGGACCTATCCGTCGCCTAAAGGCGAGGGGTTTACGGATCCCCATCTATCGGGGACTCAAACAAGTAGAATGAGGCAAAATAAAACAAGAGCAATGCACCGGCAAGGTCGGTGCGCGAAGGTTTGGTAGCAAATTCAAGGGAAATCTCCAGATGCGAAAACAAATGAAAATGAACTCCCATCGCAAGCCGGGAGGATCCATTATCGCCTGCGGTCTTTTCATCGTTTTCATGCTTGGCGGATGCACCGAGGAAGCACCAACGCAGACCGAGCCCGTCGCCCGGCCGGTCAAGACGATGGTGATCGCTGGCGTCGATGCCGCTGGGGCCCGCTCTTTTCCGGCCCGCATCGCGGCCGCACAACGGGCCGACCTGGCGTTCCGCGTGCCGGGCACGGTGAAAGAGCTCCCCGTCAAGGAAGGCGATCGCCTTAAGGAGGGCGGCCTGGTCGCGCGCCTGGACCCAACCGATTACCAGATCGTGGTCGATGACCGCCAGGCGACCTTCGACAAGACAGACAAGAACTACGAGCGGGGCAAGGAACTGGTCGGCTCCGGGGCCATCTCCCGCTCGGACTTCGACCGGCTCGAGGCGGAGTTCAAGAACGCCCAGGCGGCACTCAGCGCGGCAACCCAGGACCTGGCCTACACTGAACTGAAGGCACCCTTCGAAGGCATTATCGCGACCCGCCTGGTGGACCAGTTCGAAGAGGTGCAGGCCAAGCAGGCGATCGCGGTGCTGCAGAATATCGAGATGCTGGAGGTCAAGTTCGACGTCCCCGAATCGATCATCCGGAGCATCCGGGCAGGCGAGAAGGTGCAGTCAATGGACGCCCGCGACCGGGTGAAGGTTTTCGCCAGCTTCCAGGACCAGCCCGGTCGCGAATATCCGCTGACGTTCAAGGAGATAGCGACCAAGGCCGACGCCCAGACCCAGACCTTCGAGGCAACCTACCTGATGAAGCAGTGGGAGAAGGGCACGGTCCTGCCCGGCATGACCGCCAGCGTGACCGTGGACTTCTCGGGCTTCATCGACAGGGGCATAAGCTTCACCGTGCCCATCAGCGCGGTCGTCGGCGACTACAAGCTCGACCCCCGGGTGTGGACGGTCGACGAGGCCAGCATGACGGTATCCCCGCAGCCGGTTAAGGTCGGGCGCCTGCTGGGTGACGGTATCGAGGTCCTCGAAGGGCTCGAACCGGGCGCCCTGATCGTGACCGCGGGGACACCGTTCCTGGTCGAGGGGATGCAGGTCAGGCTGATGCCGGAACTGGAACAGGCCGAACCTCGCCCCGAAGACCTGAAGTACCAACAATGAATGGCGCTCCAGAGCAGCAGGCAGGAGTCGCAGCATGAATATCGGTGAATACTCCGTCGAGCGGCCGGTGATCTCCTGGCTGATCGTCATCATCCTTGTGTTTGGCGGCCTCTGGGCCTTCGAGAACATGGGCAAACTCGAAGATCCGGCCTTCACGATCAAGCTCGCGAAGATCATCACCCTGTATCCCGGCGCGTCGGCACAGCAGGTCCAGGACGAGGTGACCTATCACATCGAGGACGCCCTGCAGCGGATGGAGCAGGTCAAGCACATCAAGATGAGCATCTCGCGCCCCGGGATGTCGGACATCCAGATCGAGTTCAAGGACAAGTACCGCGCCGAGGACTTCCCCGGCATCTATGACGAACTGCGCCGCAAAATCGCGGACATGAAGTCCAAGCTGCCGCCGGGTGCGCAGGACCCGATGATCATCGACGAATTCGGGGACGTCTACGGCATCTACATGGCGCTGACGGGCCAGGGATACAGCTGGCGCGACCTTTGGGACCTCGCTGACCGGTTGAAGCGTGAGCTGGTACTGGTCACAGGCGTACGCAAGGTCATCATCGGCGGAGCGCAGCAGGAGGTTGTGTATGTGGATATCTCCCGGGCGCGCATGGGCGAGCTGGGCATATCCCCGGCCCGGATTGCGGAAACCCTCGCGGCCCAGAACGTGGTCTCCGACGCCGGCCAGGTCCAGGTAGGCCCGGAATATGTGCGCGTAAGCCCTACCGGGGAGTTTGCCTCCGTGGCGGAAGTCGGCGACGTGCTGATCGGATCGGATGACAAAAAACTCGTCTACCTGAAAGATATCGCCGATATCGTTCGGGCCTACGAGGACGTCCCCAGCAAGATGTACTACGTCGATGGCCGGCCCGCACTGACCCTCGGGATCTCGATGCAGGCCGGTGAGAACGTGGTCGCGGTGGGAGATCGTCTGGAACGGCGTTTGGAAGAACTTCAGGGCATGATCCCGGCCGGGATGGAACTGACCGAGATCTACAACCAGCCCGTCGAAGTGGACGATTCGGTGAGCGGCTTTGTGGTCAGCGTCGGGCAGGCTGTCGCCATTGTCATCATCGTGCTGCTGCTTTTCATGGGTGTCAGGGTCGGCCTTATCATCGGCGCGGTGCTCCTGATTACTGTGGCGGGCACCCTGCTGATCATGCACCTCAGCGGTATCGAATTGCAGCGTATCTCGCTCGGCGCACTGGTGATCGCCCTCGGCATGCTGGTGGACAACGCGATCGTGATCGCCGAGGGGATCCTGGTGCGCATGCAGGCCGGAATGCGCGCAGCGCAGGCGGCCAGCGAGGCTGTCGGAAAGACGATCTGGGCGCTGCTCGGCGGCACCATCATCGGCATCCTGGCCTTCTCCGCCATCGGCCTGTCGCCGGACAGCACCGGCGAGTTTGCCGGCTCGCTGTTCTACGTCATTCTGTACTCGCTGCTGTTGTCATGGGTCACAGCGATCAGCACCACGCCGCTGCTGTGCTCGCTGCTGCTAAAACCGGGCCAGAGCGACGGTGCTGCGGAAAGGGATCCCTACGGCGGCGCGCTGTTCACGGTCTTCCGTGGCGTGCTTGCCTTCGCCATTCGAAGTCGCTGGTTGACGGTGGCGGTGGTCGTAGCCCTTTTCGTAACAGCTGTGATCGGCTTCGGCCACGTCAAGCGCGCTTTCTTCCCAGAATCCAACACCCCGATGTTCTTCGTCGATGTGTGGGAGATCGAGGGCAGTGACATCCGTTCGACCCGCGAGGACGCACTTCGCGTGAGTGCCTATCTGCGCGAACTGGAGGGCGTCGAGCAGACCACGACGGTGATCGGTGGCCCGCACGAGCGTTTCACGCTCGTCTACGACCCACGCGAGATTTCCTCCGCCTACGCTCAGATCATCGTTCAGACCGACAGCCGTGAGCGGATTCCCGAGATCTGGTCCAAGGTCGAGGAGTACATGCAGACGCAGATGCCTTGGACCGACCCGATCATCAAATCGCTACGGATCGGGCCCGGGCGCGACTCGAAGATCGAGGCCCGCTTTCACGGTCCTGATCCGGCCGTACTTCGGCAGCTCTCGGAGCAGGCCCAGGCGATCATGCGCGCCGATCCGGAGGCGAAGGACATTCGCGACGACTGGCGCCAGCCGGTCAAGCTGGTGCGACCGGTGTTCAACGAACAGGTGGGCAGGCAGCTGGGCATCACACGCGAGAACCTGGGCACAGCACTGCGCTATGCCTTTGAGGGGACAACGGTCGGCCGCTACCGTGACGGTATCCGGGTGCTGCCGATCCTGATGCGCGCACCCGAGGATGAGCGCGCAGACGTGGGCAATCTGCAGGACGTCACCATCTGGAGTCCGGTACTGGACCAGGCCGTGCCGGCAGCGCAGGTGATAAGCGGTTTCGAGACCGTGTTCGAAAACGCAGTGCTGCGCTCGCGCGACCGTATCCGCACCATTATTGCCTCGAGCAACCCGACCGGCGAGCTCGCTACGCCCTTGTTCAGCCGCATCAAACCGCAGATCGAGGCGATGGAACTTCCTTCCGGCTACAGTCTGTCCTGGGGCGGCGAATACGAGGACTCGCAGAAGGCCCAGGCTGGCCTCGGGCGTTCATTGCCGGTCGGCTTCCTGCTGATGATCCTCACCAGCATCCTGCTGTTCGGGAAGATCCGCCAGCCGCTGATCATCTGGCTCACGGTGCCACTGGCGATCGTTGGCATCACCGCCGGGCTGTTGGGGGCCAACGGCGCCTTCGACTTCATGTCATTGCTCGGGGCACTGTCTCTGATCGGGCTGCTGATCAAGAACGCCATTGTCCTGATCGACGAGATCGACCAGCAGATCGAGGAAGGCAAGGAGGGGTTTACCGCGATTCTCGACGCCACCGTCAGTCGCCTGCGACCAGTCGTCCTGGCGGCGGCCACCACCATCCTCGGGCTGATACCCCTGCTCTCGGACGTTTTCTTCGTGAACATGTCGATCACAATCATGGCGGGGCTGGGTTTCGCGACTGTGTTGACCCTCGTTTTCGTTCCCACCCTGTATGCGATGATGTTTAGAATAGAGTCAAAATGAGTACCGGCTGGATTTCCGGCCCACACTACAGCTCCGCCTCTACTTAGCCAATTGCCGGAACGAGACCCGGAAGCATCACTCAGTGAAATCAGGAAAAAGTACCGATGGAATTTACTGACGGCAGCCTGCACATCGCCTCCTTTCTCGCCATCACCCTCGGCATCATCGTGCTGTTCGTCGGCAAGCGGATCAACGCTGCGGTAGGCTTCCTGCGCGAATTCAGCATTCCGGAACCGGTGACCGGCGGTCTGATCTTTTCGGTGCTGTTCGGCCTCGTCTACGCTTCAACCGGCGTGGCGGTGGAGTTCAACCTGGAAGCCCGGGATGTGCTCCTGGTTTACTTCTTCACCACCATCGGAATCAACGCCAGCCTCAAGGACCTTCTGGCCGGCGGAAAACCCCTGATTGTCCTGCTGGTGATAACGATCGCCTATATGATTCTGCAGAACCTGACGGGCGTCACGGTGGCGGCCTTGCTTGGCATACCCAGCCAGGTCGGTCTGCTGGGCGCCAGCGTTTCGCTGATCGGGGGACACGGTACCGCGATTGCCTGGGCGCCGCGCATCGCCGAGGATTTCGGTATCAGCAATGCGATGGAGATCGGCATCGCCTGCGCCACCTTCGGCCTGATCCTGGCCAGCCTGATGGGTGGCCCGATTGCCAAATTCCTGATCACCCGCCACAAGCTCGAGCCGGAGAAAATCGAGTCCCAGGATGTGGGCGTGTCGGAGAACCAACCTGATCAACGGATCGGCCATCTGGACTTTCTTGATGCCGTTCTCGCCATCCATGTCTGCGTGATCGTCGGAGTATTTCTAAACGAGGGTCTGGAAGAGGCGGGCCTGCAACTGCCTCTGTTCGTCACCTGCCTGTTCGCGGGCATTCTGATCACCAACCTGGTACCAAAGGGCATGCCGCGCATCTCCGGTACCAAGTGGCCCAGCCGCAAGCCGGCCATTGCACTGATTGCCGATATCTCGCTGGGCACCTTCCTGGCGATGTCACTGATGAGCATGCAGCTGTGGACCCTGATCGATCTGGCCGGACCTATCTTTACCATCCTGGCGGTTCAGTTCGCGTTGGCAATAGCCGTAAACCTGTTTGTGGTCTTCCCGGCCATGGGGCGAAACTACGACGCCGCCGTAGTCTGTTCCGGTTTCGGCGGAATCTCGCTGGGCTCGACCCCGACCGCGATGGCCAATATGGCCGCGGTGTCGCAACGCTATGGGGCCTCGCATCTGGCCTTCATCATCGTGCCGCTGGTGTGTGCCTTTTTCATCGATCTGGCGAATGCGCTGATCATCCCGTTCTTCCTCGCCAACTTCTGAATGCGCTTGCTCCAGCGCCCGCAGAAAAGGCGGCGCGAATGAGCGGCCGCGTTTCCAAGCCTCTGCCGCGAACTCGGGGTTACAGCACCCTTGGAGCCCCCGGATTGAGAGTCGTTCAGAGTACGCCGTCAGAATCTTCATACTTTCAAACTGCGGGTACCGCCCCAACAGAGCTGGGGGGTTCCCCATGTTCGTCTAGAAATAGGCCCTGGCCTGCAGCTCAATCTTGTAGTCGTTGGGCTTTTCTCCCCACTCTGTCAGCGAGTCACCCACCGGGAACGTGGCGCGCAGGCGCAGTTGGAGGTTCTCAAATCCGACATAGCTGATGTCGGGCGCGATCGAAAAACTGCGGTCGTCCAGGTTGTGGAGCACCTGGACGCCTGGCGTCAGGTAGAGGAGATTGCCGGGCTCCTCCCACCAGGCGCGGAAATTCAGGTAATTCCGCATAGGGTTGGGCCTGCTGAAGGGCCCCTTGTCGAGATCCTGGCCCAGCGGCAGTTGGTCGATCAGAGTCTGATCGCCGCTCTCCCAGGCCTGGTGGACGCAGCGGTAGAACTGTTGCTGGTCCTTTTTCTCGTTGCCGCGCCCGTTGAAGTAATACTCCGCAATCAGGGTCACGTCGTTACTGGTCCGGTAGCGTGTGCCCAACAGATAACTGATCTCGTCCTCCTCGCGGGGTTTACCGGCCTTGCAGTTCCCGGTCACGGTGCGGTGTACCGCATCGTTGAAGTAGGCAAATTCGCCATGCACCTCGAAGTTGGGGGCGAGGTTCTTGGAGAAGTCCATCCCTAGCTGCGCACCCCGACTGCCGCTGCTGAGGAACATGAAGTCGATATCGATGTCCCGGTAAAGCAGGTAGAGCTTGCCCGCCAAATGGGTGTGGCCGGGTTCGCCGAAATCCTGGTTGATTTCGCTGCGCACAGGCAATATCAGGGCAGTCAGTGCCAGGCTCTGAACCGGCCCTTCTAAACTTGTTATCCAATCGGCGGCGGCAATCCAATAACCCTCCCGGGACAGGTCCGGATCACCCGCATCCTTTGCCCGCTCCACGAAGGCCACGGGATTCCAGGCATAGCCCTTGCCCCAGCGCACCGCCTTCTTTCCCAGGTCGAGTGCGAAACCCGGGTCCGGTTGCAGGCTCAGGTACCCCTCGAACAGGGCGTGATCCTGGGTCTCACCGAGATAATCCCAGGCGACCTCGGACTGGGTCTGGAAATTGAGGCTGGCAATTCCCTTGCGCAGATGCGCCTCAAGCTCCAGGGTGCCGGTAAGGCGATCAATCTCTTTGTCCGGATCACGGCCGAAGAATTGCAGCTGATACAGGGCGCCGTCGCGGTTGGCGCGCGCATACTCAGGCTCGATCTCGAAATAGCCGGTGAATTGCGAAGGCCTTGGGCTCAAATTGCTCAGTATCGAAGCTGAATTCCTGTTCATCGGCCGCCACCAGCGGGCTCAGAATCAGTAACGCGGTCAGTAATTGCCCGGATAGACGCACAACAGCGCACGGGCTATCGGAGTTCCTGGACGCGCGGCATGAAGTTGAGACTGAACACCTCGTCGGGAAATACCCGGGGCTGGATCTTGGCAAACAACATGACGGCCTTGTAGCCCTGATACAGCGGACTGTCGGTCTCCAGCACAGAGGGCCGCACCACCCCGTTACCGTAGTCCTTGATCTTCTTGTAGCGCAGGGTTTTGACCAACAGTCCGCTGGCAGCGTACGCCTCGATCACGGTCGGCAACACGAGTTTGCGGTCAACAAACATCTTGAGACGGTCGTAGGCCACCGCGCCGGTCTTGGCCTTGAGATCCAGTACGTACTCGTCACCCTGTTCAGCGATCTCCTGTACCTCGTACTCGGTGCTGAATTCCAGGCGCATCAGATCGGAGTTATTGAAGATCCCCCCCACCACCGATTGCAGGCTGGTAATGCGCAGCGGCTTGCCCACCTTGGGGATATACAACCACATGTTGTCGCCGACGCGGAGGGTCGTGCGGCCCAGATCACTGGCTGGAGACAGGAACAGCGCCACCATGCTCTCGCGTCCCTTTTTCGCGGTATAGAGCACGAACTCCTTGCGGCTTCCATCCGGCTCCTGGTTGATCAGCTTGCGATACATCTCGTAAGAGTCGGGGGCCAGATTGCGGTCTACCTGGGCCAGGATCGCGGCACCATCCATCCCCCACGCAGAACCCGCCAACAGGATGAAGGAAAAAATCAGCGTGCGCGGCATCATGGCCTACTCCCTGAGCTCGTTGACCACTTCCTGCACCGTACCCAAGCGACGCACGATGCGGACCTGGCGGGCGATCAGGACTTTTTCCATTTTTGGCCCGGGGACCTTGCGCGCGACCAGCACCGTCACCCCCATGTCTGCCAAGGTGGCCGCGCATGCCGGCCCAATACCGTATTCCATATCCAGGTGTGGATTCGGCAACACCTCCAGCAGCGTGCCTTTCTCATCGTAGACATGGAAGAAGGGGGCGACACCGGCCAACTTGGCGACCTCGGCGCTCAGCTGGTCACCATCGGCAGCGATCGCGAACTTTTCCGCCGCCTCCGCCGGCCGGCCGAACGCGGCCAACGGAATCAGCAGCAGGAGTGAGAATATTGTGTGGCGCATGCTGGACACTTCGGGTCTCCTAAGTCTGTGCCGGGCCGTAGAGTCCGGTTTAAGTTTCAAGTTACGCCCTCAGACATGACGAAGGGCGCTGATTGGGTCCATGCGCGATGCCTTCCAGGCGGGCTGCAGGCTCGCCAATACCGCGACCAGGATCGTTAGCAGTGCGGCGGTGATCACATCGCCGGCGGCGATGGTCGGCACCAGGACCAGATTCTCCTGACGTCCAAACGAGAATGTCAGCGTGACGGAGTTCAACACCCACACTGCCGCCAAACTGACCACGATGCCCACCACGGTACCCGCCAATCCGAGCAGAAAACCTTCTGTCAGAAACAGTGCAAGCACAGTGTTGGGCTGGGTGCCTATCGCCGACATCGTACCGATCTCGCGGATGCGCTCGTAAACGGCCATCACCAGCACGTTCATGATGCTGATCAGCACGACTGAGATAAGGATGATCTTGATGAACAGGGTCATCATATCGATCATGATGGCAATCTTCGAAAAGGGTACGAAACGCTCCCAGGGATGCAGTTGGAAGATACTCAGACCGCGCCGGTTCTTGAGATCCGCCACCTGTGCCTCGAGCGCCGCAAGCACGGCTTCTTGCGTTTCAGGGTGCTTGAGCCGGATGGCGATTTCGCTGACTTCGGCCGGGCTTCCCCAGCCGCGGTCGGCAAACAGCGTCCTGGTTTCAGCGAGGTGGCCGGCCCGCTCAGGTGGGCCGGGGACAATCCCGGCCAACATGGCGTCAAGATCCACCTCCTCCTCGGCCGGGTCAGTCAAAGACGGCGGTGCGGTCGCCTGCAACGGGTCCTCTATTTCACGTGGATCAGAGGGCTTCAACGGTTCCTGCGCCTTGAGGCTGTCGCTGCGCTTGAGCGTGTCCGCCTCGGCCGGCTCGGGGGCCAGGGTCACATAGCCGTGTCGTGCCAGCACCTCGGCCTCCACCTCTTCGTCTTCTACGCGCAGCAGTTCCCGGGCATCATCGATATGAATATAGCCATCCCGCCCCCCAGGGCCTGAGATACTCTCCAGAATGCCCTGTACCGCGAAGGTCATTCCATTGACCGAGCCATCCTTGTTGGTCGCCACCAGTACCACCGTGTCGCCCACACTGACCTTCATGCCCTTGGCGATCAACTCGGGGACCTGGATCTTGCCGCGCTCAACCAGCGGCGCCACCTGGCCACCTTCCAGAACCCGGTTTGCCACCAGCGGTACGGCCGCCAGCTCGCGGACTGGATCAATCCCGTTCAGCCGGATGCTGGTTGTGTTGGCGAAATTGGAGAACATGGCCATCAGCTTGACTCGCGGAGACCACGCCTCGATACCGTCGGCCGCATCCAGCGTCTCGTACAATTTGACCAGCATGCGCGGCCGCATGTTGCGGTCAACCGGCAGGCTCTCCATGGCCCCCACGTAGCCGCGCCGATGCACCTGCAGGTGACCCACCATCGAATCGGTGAATTGGGCAACCATCATCGACTTGAAGGAACCAGCGACGGCAATGAACAGCAGCACTGCCGTCAGCCCGACCGTGATCAACAGAGCGGTGAGCAAGGTGCGTCGTTTGTAGCGCAAGAGGTTTCGGGCGGCGATCTTGAGGATATCGATCATGCGACTGCCCCCTCGGCTTGCTGGTGCAGCCGGCCGTCCTCAAGCTCGAAGGTTACCTCCGCCTCACCCATGATCTTCGGATCGTGGGTGGAGAACACAAAGCTGGTGCCGAATTCATCACGTAGCCGGCGCATCAGGTTGATTATCAGATACGCGGTTTCATGATCCAGGTTGGCCGTCGGCTCGTCCGCGAGCACAAGCTTGGGATTCGTGACCAGGGCGCGGGCCACCGCCACGCGTTGCTTTTGCCCCCCCGACAGCTGGTCCGGTCTCTTGTCTGCCTGCTCTTCGATGCCGGCTGCCGCCAACAGACTGCGCACACGTTCTTTTCGCGCGCCGGCAGACCATTTCTGCACCATGATCAGCGGGAACTCGACATTCTCGTAGGCAGTGAGCACCGGGATCAGATTGAAATCCTGAAACACAAAGCCGATATGTTCGCCCCGGAACGCTGCTGCTCGCCGCCGATCCAAGTCGGCGACTTGCGTATCCAGCACACTGAGCCGGCCGGAAGTAGGTCGGTCCAGACAGCCGATCATGTTCAGCAGCGTGGTCTTGCCGCTGCCGGAAGGGCCGACAAAACACACAAAAGAACCGCTGGCAATTGTGAAGTCCACACCACGGATGGCGGGTACCACCAAGTCACCAACCCGGTAATCTTTGCTGAGCCCCTCGGCCCTGACCAGAGTCATCGCTTGGCTTCCGTCAAGTAAGCGGGATTCTGCTGTTACAGCTTTAACGGGTCACTTTTGCGCAGCACACCGGGGTCGGGTTCCTCATCGTGTACATACCCTGGCGGGGGATACACGGTGTTGCAGCCGTCGGCATCAAAGTCGCCCATTTCCCGCTGCAGCAAGCAGACGTCAAAATTACCGGGGCCCCCGTTTAACTTATCGAAGCCGGGACCGCCCCAGAGTACGTCGTAGTCACCCTCGCCACCGTCCAACTCGTCGTCGCCTGGCGCTCCGAACAACCAGTCATCACCGGGCCCGCCGAACAGGCGGTCCACACCCCGGGCACCCATCAGAGAGTCATTGCCGGGACCACCGCAAATCGTGTCGTCCCCCGCATCACCATGAACCACATCGTTACCACCAAGGGCTACGATGACGTCTGCTTCGTCGGTACCGAGTATCAGGTCAGCTCCCTCGGTGCCAACACAGGTTGCAGGCTTTCCCCCACACATTGGAATATCTTTCAAACCTGCGGGCAGATAGGGACACTTGATGACGGTGTGTGCCGGATGGTAGTCGGGAAACTTGTCACCAATTATTTGGGGTCCAGCTGCCAACACCTGACCCGCAACAAACAAACTCAGTAAGATCGCCGCCGAACACCCTGCCCTGGTTATCAATAGTCTGTTCATGTTCCTTCATTCTCCTTTGTCCCTTATATCGCAATAACGCTGACCTTCATTTTTATTAAGGAGGTGTCAATGAAGATTGTCAACGCATAGGCGATGCTTTGCTGATGCCTATCAACAGTTCGGCGGTTTCTTTTTACTTTCCCTGCCTGCGATGGTGTTTAGGGGGCCTCTAATAATTCCGGGCAAATCAGATTGGTGATCAAAAAGGCGCGGATCGCATGTAATAGCTGGCTAATGCGAAGATTCGCAACGCAGAGTCGAGATTTTTTGGCTCCAATATGGCTGATCGTGAATTGCTAGAGATCGCCTTTATGCCTCATTTGCGCAATCCCCCGTGCCTTCCTCCATTTGACAGAAGTTCAACTGAAATGCCGCGCATACCGCTACCCGGCGGTTTTCAGAACGGATACGGCGCAACATGTCACCAATCTGCCAAGTCCCATTTCAATTTACGAGTTCTTTGGCACTCCCTTGGTTCATATAAATATCGTGAATGCCGTCACCCGGTATAAATCCGTTTATAGTTCTCAACTATCAAATGTAGGGCACCTCGATGAATCGGTTCTGACGGGGGCGGCGGTTTGGGCCGATCTTGCGGTTGCCCAATTCGGTGAAGCGTTGCTGTCCTTTCGTTGCAGCTGCTCGGATCTCGCCTCTGATCCACCGCTTGTCGGCGCTTCCATCCCGCTCAGCCCGCGCACCAGGCGGATTGCGGCCTCAGTAAAAATTCCATTCGTCGCATGTTGTAGGTCAGATTCATCAGCCCAATCTTCACCGCCGCCCGAGGTAATGGTGGTCTGTCCCTATTTCTCGGGGCTGTACTTGTTGGTCAAGCCACGCCAGTGCGACCTCCCGCCCTGGAAATATCGCTGCAGAGCCCACATATCCCAAGCTGGAAACAAACGACAGGTCCGTTCAAACTCGACCTTTGACTCTGTTTGGGAGCGGTACGGCAATGTGGGTGAGAATTCTTGGGTCGCTCCTGCTGCTTGCCAGTGTGGGCCTGGTTTCATGCCAGGCGTTCATTCATGCCTTCTGAACACGGCAGCCGAGACATCGATCCGCGCCTCCATGAGGTAGTCAGGGCAGCACGCGACGCGCATCAGAATTTCCTGTCCTGGCGGCGTTCACGATTGGGCCTGCGTGGCGGGCTGCTGTATGTCCTCGCCGCACCATTGGCATTCGCCACCATAATCTCCCTGGCCGGTGGTGCCTTTTCCACCGCCACTGCGGCCGCAACGGCATTCGGGCTCATCGCAACAGGTGCGTTTTTCAATCGTCGCGGAATCCTCGAGGAACTGGTAGCCCCTGAACGTCGCTTCACACGATCCTGGGCCATGCCGAACAAGTACACGGCCGCGCTGGCGGTGGCCGCAGGTACAGTGGTCGCGGCCTATGGCGCCGTCGGACAGAGCGGACTGGTCAGCGCCGCGTTCGGCTTGCTGGCCCTTGCCGGGTTCCATATGGCGTATCGCTTGCCACATCCGCGCTCGGCCTTTGGCCTGCCGCACACGGCCATAGGTGACAAGGCCCTGCACAAGGCGCTCGCCCAGGCAGAGCTGAGGATCCTGGCCATTGAAAAGTCGGCCATGCTCATCGGCAATCGGGAGCTCGAGCAGCGTTTGCAGCGAATAGCCGGCCAGGGAAGGGCGATTCTCGACCAGATGGTTGCGCGTCCGGAAGAACGTTTCCGCGCCCGCAAGTTTCTGAACGTCTATCTCGAGGGTGCTGAACGCGTGGCCAGCCGCTACGCAAAAACCCATCGCCTGGCACGAGGCCGGGAACTCGAGCAGAATTTCCGCAACGTGCTGGTCGAGATAGAGAAAGTGTTCGGACAACAGCTCAGCCGCTTGACCGAGCACGAGATGTTCGATCTCGACGTGCAGATCGAGGTCCTGCGCAAGCAGCTCGAGCGTGAAGGTATAACCTGACCAACTCCCGGAGGCCCATGGCGATGCAACCACCCAGTGAACACAAAACCGACTTGCCCGATCAAGACCGGCAGTCGGCTTCAGCGGCTGACCAGGCCGCGAACGCCGTGAATTCGAAACTGATTGATCCTGCCAAGGTTTCCGCTTTGTTGGCCGAGCTCGATCTCAACGACAGCCATTCGGTACTGTTCTTCGGCAGTCGCGCTCAAGAACAGTTGTCAACGGTATCAGACAGCATGCTCGAACGCGTGCGGGTCAAGGAGGTAGGGCCCGCCGGGGACGCGCTCAACGATATGGTCCTGACCTTGCGGGGCTTCGACCTCAGTGGTCTCGATCCAAATCGCGAGGCGGGCTGGTTCGGACGCCTGCTCGGCAAGGGGCGCGATGCGGCCAAGGTGCTTCAGCGCTACGAGCACGTCCGCGATCAGATCGAAGACATCACCGGGCGCCTGGAACAGCACAAGACGGGCCTGATGGTCGACATCGAGTCGCTCGACCGGCTGTATGCAGCCAACCTCGACTATTTCCATACCCTGGAAGTCTACATCGCAGCGGGAGAGGAAAAGCTGCGCGAACTCGATGAGCAGGTCATCCCGCAGCAGGCCAGCAACGTTGAAGACAGTGACAACACCCTGGCCGCGCAACAGCTGCGCGACCTGCGTGCGGTTCGTGACGACCTGGAACGGCGGGTACACGATTTGCGCCTGACCCGCCAGGTCACCATGCAGAGCCTGCCGAGTATTCGTCTGGTGCAGGAGAACGACAAGGCGCTGGTCGGCAAGATCAACTCGACACTGGTCAACACGGTGCCTCTGTGGCGCCAGCAACTCGCC
Source organism: uncultured Gammaproteobacteria bacterium (assembly GCA_963753845.1). Lineage (GTDB taxonomy): Bacteria > Pseudomonadota > Gammaproteobacteria > Chromatiales > Chromatiaceae > Thiosocius. Next base: position 88,991 of record CAVWEI010000017.1, on the reverse strand, counting down.
CAGGCACTGACCATCCATCGTTCAAGCGAGGCAGCCGAGGCTGTGGCCGCTGCGTCGGACCTGACCAACGACCTCCTGCGCGCGAATGCCGACAATCTGCGTCAGGCAAACGCCCAGACCCGTCGTCAGATCGAACGTGGTGTGTTCGACATCGAAACGGTCAGCGAAGCCAACAAGACCCTGATTGCGACGATCGAGGACAGCCTGCGGATCGCCGACGAGGGCCGCGCCGCCAGGGCCAAGGCGAATACCGAACTGAATATGCTGGAGCAGCAGTTGCGCCAGTCGCTCGCAGCCGCCAGTGCGCGCGAGCAAGCGGGACCGACATCGGCTTGATTGAGCCCGGCGTACTAACCTGCAAATTGCATAAAGGCGGACGGGTTGGTGAAGTCACCGGCACGCCGGGCTCACCGAGCGCCACGACCACGATCAGCGGCAAGCAGCTCCCCGCGCCTGAGCCGGCATTTGGCGGCGTGATCAATAATGATGCACTGCAATCAACCGCCTGGTGGGCACCGCGCATCGTGCCGCCCAAGCAGGCGCCCAACATCCTGCTGATCATCACAGACGATGCCGGTTTCGGTGTGCCCAGCACCTTTGGCGGCGTAATCCCGACCCCCACCATGGACCGCATCGCGAACGAGGGTCTGCGCTACAACCGGGTCTTCTCCACGGCACTGTGCTCGCCCACCCGGGCCGCACTCATCACCGGGCGCAACCACCACTCGGCCGGCTTCGGCGTGATCTCGGAGCAGTCCACCGGTTTCCCCGGTTACAACAGCATCATCGCCGAAGACAAGGCCACCGTCGGGCGAATTCTGCTCGATAATGGCTACGCCACCTCGTGGTTCGGCAAGGACCACAATACGCCGGCCTTCGCCGCCAGCCAGGTCGGACCCTTCGACCAGTGGCCTACCGGGATGGGCTTCGAGTATTTCTACGGCTTCGTCGGCGGCGATGCGAACCAGTGGCAGCCGAACCTGTTCCGCAACACCACCCAGATCTATCCGTTCCAGGGCAAGCCGGGTTGGAACATGATCACCGGCATGGCCGACGATGCCATCGACTACATCTCGCGGATGCACCAGACGGATCCATCCAAACCCATCTTCATCAAGTATGCGCCCGGCGCCACGCACGCGCCGCACCACCCAACCAAAGAGTGGGTGGACAAGATCAGCGCCATGCACCTGTTCGACGACGGTTACAACAAGCTGCGCGAGCGCATCTTCGAGAACCAGAAGCGCCTTGGTGTGATCGCCAAGGATGCGAAGATGACGCCCTGGCCCGATGAGGTCCTGAAGCCGTGGGACAAGCTCAGCGCGGAGGAGAAGAAGCTGTTCATCAAGCAGGTTGAAGTCTTCGCCGCCTATGCCGCTTACAACGACCATGAAATCGGTCGCGTCATCCAGGCCTTCGAGGACGCGGGAAGGCTGGATAACACGCTGGTCATTTACATCAATGGCGACAACGGCACCAGCGCCGAGGGCGGCCCCCTGGGCACGCCCAACGAGGTTGCATTCTTCAACGGCGTCAACGAGATGCCGGTCGACGTGCAGATGAAATGGTACGACGTCTGGGGCACCGAGGAGACCTACAACCACATGTCGGCCGGGTGGTCGTGGGCCTTCGACACGCCGTTCGACTGGTTCAAGCAGAATGCGTCCAGGCTCGGCGGCATCAACCAGAACATGGTGGTTTCCTGGCCGGCACGCATCAAGGACAAGGGGGCCCTGCGCGAGCAGTTCATCCACGTGATCGACGTCGTGCCCACCATCCTCGAGGCCACCGGCATCCCTGCACCCGAGGAGGTGGACGGCATCAAGCAGGCGCCGATCGAAGGCACCAGCTTCCTGTATACATTCGATGCCGAGAACGCAAAGGAACCCTCGCGCCACAAGACGCAGTACTTCGAGATGATGGGCCAGTGGGCGCTGTACGACGAAGGCTGGCTGCTCAGCACCAAGGTCAACCGGGCACCCTGGCAGGCCTTCGGCGCGGCAAACCCCGACCCCCTGAACAACCAGGTGTTCCAGCTCTACGACCTGAGCAAAGACTTCAGTCAGGCCAACGACATCGCCGCACAGCATCCGGAGAAGGTGGCCGAGATGCGCAAGAAGTTCGTCGAGGAAGCTAAGAAGTATCAGGTCTTCCCGCTGGATGCCTCGGTGGCAGGGCGCCTCGTCGCCCCGCGTCCGAACATTACCTCCGGTCGCACGGAGTTCGTCTACACCAAGCCGATGGTCGGTCTCCCGCAGGGCGACTCGCCGTCCGTGCTCAACAGCTCCTACACCATCACCGCGGACATCACCGTCCCCGAGGGCGGTGCAGAGGGCATGATCCTGACGTCCGGTGGGCGCTTCGCCGGCTATGGGTTCTACCTGCTCGAGGGCAAGCCCGTGTTCCTCTGGAACATGATCGACCTGGAGCGTATCAAGTGGGAAGGCCCGGAGGCGCTCACGCCCGGCAGGCACACCGTGGAATTCGACTTCAAGTACGACGGTCTCGGCGCCGGCACACTCGCCTTCAACAACATGAGCGGTCTGGCCCGACCCGGCACCGGTACGCTGAAGGTCGACGGCAAGGTCGTCGATACCAAGAAGATGGAGAAGACGCTGCCGATGATCCTGCAATGGGACGAGAGCTTCGACATCGGATCTGACACGCTGACCGGCGTGAACGACGCGGATTACAAGCCGCCCTTCGCCCTGACCGCCAAGCTCAACAAGCTGACCCTCAAGGTGGACCGCCCACAGTTGTCACCTGCAGACATCGAGAAACTCAAGGCGGCAATGCGCAACAACAAGTCGAGCGAGTAAGGGCAAGGGCTTATCGCCCATTTCATTCGTCAACCAGGCAGGCCGCGTCCACTTCTGGACGCGGCCTGTCTATTCATCAACGAATACGCCTTCGACGTTTACTCCACCCGGGGATGGGGATATCACGATATGGCTGGGCCCGGGATTTGCCCGTCTGGCCGCTCACCGCAGCAGACGCTGAAGAGCGGTCATTGCTCTGGCAGGGCTCGAGCGTCTCTTTAGTGTCGCAGCGCCCTTTTGATTGGCTAACCAGCGCAGAAGGCCCGCGCCGAAACGGACTTAAGCGGACAGTGGGTTAGCGGATTCAGCTCCTGAAACGTCACTCGGGGGCACCTTTCAGGTCAAATCGACGGCCGACAGGGGGTGCCGGCGGACCCGTGAACGGACTGCCGCCGGAGTGAATACTCCACCGGCTAAAGGCGGTGGCTTCGGGTTACGGCTGAAAGCCGGATCGATCGGCCATGGGGCCGATTGCTGTCTCTACACAACATGAAAATCATCGTTCGGTTCCGGCGGGGTCTGGTTCGTGATGTATTCCTGCCAGGCCTCATCGGTCCCATACCGTCTGCTCTCTACCGAATATCCCCGCGCCCACCGATGCCGGCCCCAGTCGTAGGTCAGGCTGCGCCTGACGGATGATCGGCCGGCATAGCCGGCCCTACGACACTGACGGATGATCGGCCGGCACAGCCGCCCCTACGACTATCCGTCGCCTAAAGGCCAGGGGTTTGCAGATCCCCTATCGGGGACTCTAAAAGGCGGTTTATCCTTCTATTCCCAGGAGGACAAAATGACAGAACCTCATCAACAACCGGTGCGTACCGAGATCGAAATTGTGCGCCAAGCCCTGGAAAAGGGAAAGTACAAGCGTATACGCAAGCTGCTGCGGGGTATGCATCCTGCCAAGGTGGCCAGCCTGCTGGAATCCCTCGAGTCCGGGCAACGCAGCGCGATGTGGCAGCAGGTCGACGATGACGCCGAGCAAAAAGTCCTCGCGCATGTGAGTGAAGAATTGCGGGCATTTTTCCGGCAAGACAGGGAGCGCGCGCAAGAGACGCTGGAACCCGAGATGGATACCCACACCGAACTGACCCGGCTGCGCGATGCCTTGCGGTTGGGCAAGCTCAAGCGTGTGCGGCGAATGCTGCAGCAGATTCACCCCGCCAAGGCAGCGGGGTTGCTAGAGTCCGTGCCACCCGGTGAGCGCTCCACGGCCTGGGATATGGTGGAGAGCGAGGAGGCAGGCCGCATCCTCGTGCACCTTCACGAAGAGGTGCGCACCCGCCTCGCGCTGGAGATGGATCCCGAAGATCTGAGCGTCGCCGCCCGAGGCATGAAGCTCGATGACTTGGTCGATCTGATTCAAGACCTGCCTGAGGAAAACGGTCAGGACCTGCTCCGCGCCATGGATCTGCATGCACGCGAGCAGCTGGAATCCATGCTCACCTACCCCGAGGATTCCGCTGGCGGTCTCATGAACACCGACCAGATTGCAGTGCGTGAGGACCTACACCTGGGGTCCGTGCTGCGTTATCTGCGCCTGCTGAACGACTTGGCCGACAACACTGACAAGCTCATGGTGGTGGACCGCAACAATCAGTACCAGGGAGTGCTGCGCTTGCGGCGACTGTTGACCAGCCGCCCGCAACAACGTGTCAAGGAGGTGATGGACCATGACTTCGAGCCCATACCGGCAGATATGCAAAGCCGGGAAGTGGTGCGTCGCTTCGAGGACCTGGACCTGATCTCCTCGCCGGTGGTGGACGCCGATGGCCGTCTGCTCGGACGCATCACGGTGGATGATGTCATGGATGTCATTCGAGAGGAATCGGAGCGCTCACTGATGCATGCGGCGGGTCTGGACGAAGAGGTCGATATGTTCGCACCGGTACTGACCAGCACCCGACGTCGGGCGCTCTGGCTGGGCATCAACCTGGTAACCGCCTTTATGGCCGCCTGGGTCATCGGCTTGTTTGAGGGCACCCTGGAGAAGGTGGTCGCGTTGGCGGTGCTGATGCCCATCGTCGCGAGTATGGGCGGCATTGCCGGCAGCCAGACCCTCACGCTAGTGATCCGTGGCCTGGCGCTGGGCCATTTGCAACGGGGCAATGCCCCTGTCCTGTTATGGAAGGAGTTCGGTGTTGGTACGCTCAACGGGCTGATCTGGGCATTGGTGGTGGCAGCACTCGCCATCCTCTGGTTCGAAAGCTGGCAGATCGGCGGCATCATCGCCGCGGCCATCCTCCTCAACATGCTATGCGCCGCCCTGGCCGGTGTGGCGATACCCCTGGTTTTGAGCGAACTGGACATAGACCCAGCCCTGGCTGGCGGCGTTATCCTGACCACCGTCACCGATGTGGTGGGATTCTTTGCCTTTCTCGGCCTTGCGACACTGATTTTGCTCTAGCTGACCAGCCTCAATGTACTTGGGTAATGTTGAGCTTGGGCACATCACACAGAGCCACATCGAGCGGTCAAGAAGGCGGCTTCTTCGGCGAGAAAAAACACGCCCTGCTGGGCGGTTAAACCTTCCATCGATGAGAGATGGAGCAGAAACGTTTGTTAGCAATCATCATCGTCTTCATAGACCGCCGGGATTGGTTTCGCAGGTTCTGAATCGTAATTTCTCGCAGGTTATTGTGAACCGATGTCAGCGACGTGCGTCCCGGCTACAGACAGCGCCGGTGTAATGCAAAACAACACCCAGAAAAGCATCTTTAATTGCGTATATTTCATCGCTCTGTCTCCCAATGACCCCAGCAAGGTGGATGTGGACGCGCAGCCTAATGCTGAAGCAATCCTGCAAATTTTGGGTAGTCTTCCAAAATGGGATCGTCAGCGGAATCTGTGGGTTGTTTTCAGGGTTTGTGGGCTCCCGCGGACGTGTCGCAGAGGAACCGATGCAGTTTCCGACAGGTGGCATCGAAGGCTTCCTGCTGTGACTCGGTGATACGCGGCCAGATGAGCGGACCGGTTTCCTCGTCGATGAGTTCCGATAGGAGTTCTGACACGGACTGGCGTTTGAGGTCCGGGTCGTCTTGCCGACGCCGAATGAGTTCGCCACCCAACATCCACAGGTGGTCACGGTGGCGTTTCAGGGTCCTCGGCGCCAGGCCGTTGCGTATCATGTGTCGCAGGAAAGGCTTGAACGCATCGACGATGTGCTCGCCGACCGGGATGTCATTGGACTCGATATGCCAGCGCTGTGGCCACTCCGGCAGATCAGGACATAACGCCAGCAGTGCCGCGCCGTCCTCGGCGTCACCGATAATGACGACATTCTCCATCTTGTCATTCTTACCGACCATGCTGCTGACACGCCTGCTCAATGACTGCCACCGGTTTCCCGGCTTCGTGTACCACGCCGCGCGCCTGAGCACGGCCACCAAGACCATCGAGATCGAAGTGCGGCCCCGCAAGGGCTCGAAGGCGCGATGCTCGTGCTGCCAGCGTCCAGCACCGGGCTACGACCAACTCTCGGCGCGGCGCTTCGAGTTTATCCCGATCTGGGGCTATGCGGTGATGCTGGTCTACGCCATGCGCCGAGTGCAATGCCGGGTACTGCGTCTCCGGGAGCATGACCGTCAGGATGGAGGACGGGAATCAGAAGACCATTGTGGCGGGCGAGTCGTACACAATCCCGCCTGGCCATGACGCTTGGGTCGATGGAGACGAGTCTTTTGTCGGCATCGAACTGATGAGCGCTGAACAGTACGCAAAGTCGTAGTTGCGCGGTTGACCATAGGCTGACAGGACGAAAGCCGTCGAGTCCGAAGCCGCTCGGTTGCCGCCGAGTGCGGCAAACGTCACGGTGCGGACCTCCTTGCGCCCGGCGGTCGCTGCGCTGATCGTGCGACAGATGATGGTCTAGTTCGGCGTTATTACAGTGTACTAATCGTCGAAGCGATTGGCCCCGCAATGCCGTTCGCCCGCCTTCGCAGCGAGGCCAATAGACCCGTCGATCGGATCGTGGTCGATTCCGCACTGCTTTTGCCGCTAGCCAAGCGCTTAGCGCCGACCGCTTAACATGCCGAGCATCAATCCAATGGCTCCGGCAATCGCCATCGCTTGCCACGGGTTTTCATGGACAAGCCGCCCCGTTCTCCTGGCAGCGGCTTTGGTCCTGACGACAATATCGTCCTCCAGTGCATTGAGTTTGCGGCGGGCCTCGCGCAGATTTTTCTCGGCCCGCTCTCGTACTGCACTGATTTTTCCACCGGTGTCATTCGCGGTGGCATTGAGCAATTCTTCCGCATCTTCAATAACCTTCTTGAAATCCTCGATCAGTTGATCGCGTGCTTCCTGTGTTTCAGTAGTCATGCATTACTCCAGTACGCTAATTCATGAGTCAAAATGTTCGAACCGCTCCAAAGCCTCAATACCGTTCTATCGCCATCTTCGCCGTAAATTCGCCCGCAGGAATACTTCTATTCTGCCAACAGTTCCGCCACCGGTTGCAGTCGTACGACATGTTGGGACACGACTTTCATGATGACGATGATCGGGATACTCAGCAGCATGCCCCAGATCCCCCAGAGCCAACCCCAGAACAGCAGTGAAATGAATATTGCGGCAGTATTCATTTTCGCGATCCTTCCGGTCATCCAGGTGGCGACGAAGGTGCCAACAGTGGTAGCGATAGCCAGTGACATGCCCGCAACCAACAAGACCGTTGACAGCTCGCCAAACTGTAAAAAAGCCGCCATGCCGGTAGCAGCGGCTGTCACCGTCGGGCCAAAATAGGGTATGAGATGCAGTAAACCCGCCGCAACGGCCCAGGCGCCCGCATTTTCAAGTCCAATCCAGCGGAATGCGAGCCAGGCGAGCAGCCCGACCAGCATATTGGTGATCAGCAGCATGAACATATAGCTCTGGATGGATTTATTGATATCGTCGAGGATATGAACCGTGATTTTCCTGCGTGACAATGACGGTCCGGTGAGTCGTACCAGCTTTCCCTTGAATGTGTCTGCCGACAACAGCAGGAAGTAAACCAGGAATACCACCATTATCGCCTGACCTGCAAATCCCAACGCGCCTTTGGAACCGGCCCAGAGATAAGTATTGAGTTCGAAGGCCGGTGGATCGATGACCACATGCGTGGCACGAGGTTTCGGTGCGCTCCCGGTCACCTTGGAAGTCGCCTTTTCCAATTCGGTTGCAGCGGCCTGTACGTTCTTCATGTTTTCCTGCTGCCCCTTGCCCATGCTGGCCAGTCCGGCGGAAAACCGGCTTGTGGTCTCCGGCAACTGAGCCAGAATTTTCTGCACCTGTCCGTGCAAGGCGTACGAGCCAAGCAGCAGCGTACCGATAACGCCTATCATGACAATGCTGGCACTTAAAACACGGGGAATCCTGATACGCTCGAGCCATACCACTAATGGATTCAATGTATACGCGAAGAGAATGCCGAGCAGCAGCGAGATAACAAAACTCTGCGCCCAGTTCAACGCGAAAACCACGGCGACTGTCGACAGTATGCCCAGTGATAGTCCGCGTGCATCAACGGGTAACCGTATAGTCGCTGCCGGGGAAATACCGGGCGTGCTGCCGTCATCCTGCTCCGCTGCCTGGGGAACCGGCATTATTTCTTCACCTGGCTCCGCGGCGGTCAGCACACCGGGCATCCCGCGGGGACGGCAACTGAGATAGCAACACTGTTCATGGCAACTTGTTCATGACTGATCACTGTTAACGGATAATCGTACGATGCACAACACCTTTACCACAGGGCAACACCATTTTCACCTTTGTGGTCCACATCTGCGGCGAGGGTGCTTTTCTCATTTCTGCAGCATTGCTGAAAGAAAAACGATTCTCTGCAGGATCTTTTATGTAGAGCCCTGGAGCCTGGTCAGCCCTTCGGTGAATACTCCACCGGCTGAAACGGCTGAAAGCCGAATCGATAGGCCATCCCGCCGATTGCTGTCGCTACACAACATGAAAATCATCGTTCGGTTGCGGCGGCTTCTGCTTCGTGATGTGTTCCTGCCAAACCTCATCGATCACCATACCCACTGCGTTCTACCGATATCCCCTCGCCCAGCAATGCCGGCCCCGGTGGTAGGTCAGGCTGCGCCTGACAGATCATCCGCCGGCACAGCCGGCCCTACAATAACTGCCGTCCCAGACCGTATGGTTCCCGCTCTTGTAAGATTCCATGCACCGAGGTTTACCACCGGACCTATCCGTCGCCTAAAGGCGAGGGGTTTACGGATCCCCTATCGGGGACTCTAAAGCGGCAAAGTTGCGGCGGCGCACCACCGCTCAATTTTTACTGGGCGTGGTCGCATCACGGATGCTGTCGCCGGCTTTCTCCACCTGCTCGCCGGCCTTCTCCACCGCGTTGTCGATTTTCGCGCCGGCCGTTTCTGCCGGACCCGGCTGCTCGCAGGCAGAAAGCGTCATGAGTATCGCACCGCCGAGCAGCGCACTCGCGATCATTGCAACACTAATCGTCCCGACAAATTTCTTGATCATTACAGAACTCTCCTGGTGATTTCCGTTTAGGTATATGGCCTTCCGTTCCCGGCAGCGGCGCAAGTGCGACGCATCAACCGCTCGGGCCGGAGCGTCGGAGACCGATCATCATTCCTCGTCGCTGACTTCGTGACCGATGATGCCGCCGACAGCGGCACCCCCGATCGTGCCGAGCACGGATCGCTGTATCGCCTTCGTGGGGTCGAATCTATTCATCGCCTCTCCTGTTTTGGCGGACCTGCCGATGGCGCGACCGCAGGCCGCGCGGGAGCAACACCTGGTTTTTCCGGGTGCGTACCGCCTTGGAACAGTGACTTCCGTCACCCCGCGGAAATTGCACGCTCGGTCGGTTCCGTTGGTTTCAAGCTACGCGGAGTTCCTGTCGCCGTCTGTCTGCTGGCGCACATTGCCCACTGCCCGGCAGCCCCCTCGTATCGAGCCAGAACCGCTGTTGCTTCTCCGCGCTTCAGGATGGGGCTAGAATCGTGTTGAGGCATACCGCGCAGGTGCCTGCAGGGGATGCCGGCAGCAAGTATCATCGCCGCGGCTCACGGCTGGCCGAGAGAGTAGGAAGTTCACTGATGACCAGTCTCAATCTCCCCTACCAGCCTGATCCCCGACAAAATCATCTGCTCGCTGCCTTGCCTGACGAGGAGAAAGCGCGCCTTTTCCCGCAGCTGGAACTGGTCCCAATGCCACTGGGCGACGCTGTCTGCGAGCCCGGCATGCCGATGCGCCACGTCTATTTCCCCACCACCTGCATCGTGTCCCTGCTTTACGTGATGGAGGATGGCGCATCAGCCGAGATCGCGGTAGTTGGCAACGAAGGCATCGTCGGCATCTCGGTTTTCATGGGCGGCGAAACCACGACCAGTCGGGCCGTTGTGCAGAGCGCAGGCCATGCCTACCGCCTCAAGGGGCAATTGCTCAAAGACGCCTTTTTCCGGGCCGGCCCAATGCAGCTCTTGTTGTTGCGCTACACCCAGGCGTTGCTGACGCAGATGGCGCAGACGGCGGTCTGCAACCGGCATCATTCGGTGGACCAGCAATTGTGCCGCTGGCTTTTGCTGAGCCTGGACCGTCTGCCCACGAACGAGTTGATCATGACCCAGGAACTGATCGCAAACATGCTGGGGGTGCGCCGCGAGGGCGTCACCGAGTCAGCAGGTAACCTACAGCGTGCCGGGTTGATCCACTACAGCCGAGGCAAGATCATCGTTCTGGACCGTCCAGGCCTTGAGGCTCGCGTGTGCGAGTGCTACCAGGTCGTGAAGAAAGAGTTCGACCGCCTGCTCCCGGAGTGACCTTTCACTGAACATGCCGATCAGGGCACTTAGGCCTTTTCGAGTCGTTCAACAGTGTTGTGTGCGCTAGCGCACAGACAGTGCGTGAGGATGCGGGTAGAAAATTGAGCTGTACTTGGTCACGTGCACTGCACCAGCAAATACTGGAGCCCGCCACGAAACCAAGGAAGGGCGCTGGCAGTCTTGGCTGTTGCGCCATCCTTTCTCCGCTGGGCGCCGAGCTTGGCTCGACTTCTCCGGACGAAGCCACCAAATTACAGGAAAACACTATGCACAAAACAATACTTGCTGCCGCGATCATTGCGTGCGCCGCATCCACACCGCTCGTAATGGCGCAGGAAGCAGCGGTGCCCGCCGGCCCCAACATGCGTGATGCCGGTGGTAGCCAAGGTAGGCCAGGCATGATGCCAATGGCGCAGGGCAGGCCCCAGGCTTATGCGGGCACACCAGGCGGCGTCCGGGATCAACGCGACCCGCGAACAGCAGCCACCCCCCCGGGGTATTCGGGTGCCACTGGCGCTCCCCAGGCAGACCCGCGCATGATGGCCAACCCACAGGGCTATGCAGGCACGCCAGGTGGTTACCAGGGCGATCCGAGCCTGGCCGGTGGTTATCAGGGCGATCCGAGCCTGGCCGGTGGTTACCCGGGATATCCTGGCAATCAAGGTTACCAGGGTTATCCCGGCAATCAGGGCTACCAGGGCTACTCCGGTTATCAGGGATACCCAGGCAATCAGGGTTGGCCGAACATGATGGGCGGCTCGCAGGGGTGGCCGGGAATGGGTGGAAATCAGGGTTGGCCGAATATGATGGGTGGCTCGCAGGGTTGGCCGGGAATGGGCGGCAACCAGGGCTGGCCGAACATGATGGGCGGCTCATCGGGTTGGCCAGGTATGGGTGGTCGTCAGTGGTGATCCAGGCCTGAGGGACACAACCCGCCAGGTGCGTTCCCATGTCCAATTGCCCCGCATCCGGCTTACACCCTTTCTAATGCCGTGCGTAGTAGTCAACTGACCGGTTTATCGGCCCAATTGCCATGGCCCGATTGCCGGTCAGTCCTTCTGAGGTCGTTGTTAAGAGATGGAGGCAAAATTCAGGTAATTTGATTTTTGCCTTCGGTCACCCTGCGTCGTGTGCTTTACGCTGGCGTACATACACGCCGTTCGAAGGGGCTTCCGCTGTCGCAGGTGAGACCGGACCACCGGTGCTTGCCGACCGCGCCCAACTCGCTTGTTCCTACTGCAGGCCGGCTATGTACGCTACCGCGCAGACCATCATCGGATTTCTCCGCATAGTGAGGATTGGCCATGCCGGCCAGATCATTCGCTGGCGGTCGGCATTGCATCGATTCCCTCGCTGGTGCCGTTTACCGGATTTCACTGCCACCAGGAGAGCGCACATGCCACCCACTCCAGCTTCTGTCGGCAATCGGCTGCTCGCCAACCTGCCGCGTAAAGAACGCCAGCGCATCGTGGCAGGCTGTGAGTCGATCGACCTGCCGATGGGTGAGATCCTCGTCGAGCCCGGTGAACGCATTCGCCATGTTTACTTCCCCACCGACAGTTTCGTTTCCCTTACAACCGCCGCCGATAACGGCACTACCCTCGAGGTGGGACTGGTCGGCCACGAGGGCATGCTCGGGATCTCACTGATTCTCGGCGTGGATATCGCTCCCCTGCGCGCCCTGGTGCAGGGCGCAGGCACGGCGCTGCGTATGAACAAGGCACCCTTCGGCCGCGAGTTGGAGCAGAGCCCAGCGCTTACACGCAGCATGAAGCGCTATCTATTTGTGCTGATGAGCCAGATCGCCCAGACAGCGGCCTGCACCCACTTTCATCTCGTCGAGCAACGCTTGGCCCGCTGGTTGCTGATGACCCAAGACCGGGCACGTTCGGACGAATTTCACGTCACCCATGAATTTCTCGCATTCATGCTGGGCGTGCGACGCGTCGGCGTCACCAAGGCCGCCGGTGCCCTGCAAAGTCGCAAGTTGATCAGCTACCGCCGCGGCGATATCACGGTTCTCAACCGTAGCGGGCTGGAAGCGGCATCCTGCGGGTGTTATGCGGCCGACACCGCAACCTACGCCAGGATCATGGGTTAGCCCGGAACCGCGGCCGTCCCGTCAACCCGCACTGCCACCACAACGCTATGTTCTTGGCGGTCGTCTACCAAGCAAATCGCCTGGCCGTCCTGCTCTACACCGTCGACCACCACGCTCGTCACACCGCAGACTTCATCCTCGCCGGCATGGGTCTGCAGGATGGCAATGTGATAGACCGTCTCGCGATAACGGTAGTGGATCTTCAAGCCATCCCAATGTGCCGGGAGGCAGGGCGCGATATGCAGCCTGTCAGTTTCCAGTCGGACGCCCAGCAGGGATTCGAGGATGAGACGGTACATCCAACCGGCTGAGCCTGTATACCAGGTCCAGCCGCCGCGTCCGGTGTGCGGTGCGACCGCGTAAACGTCGGCAGCCATCACATAGGGCTCGACCTTGTAGGTGGCGATCGCCTGTTCCGACTTCGCGTGATTGGCCGGATTGATCATCGTGGTGAGTTCCCAGGCACGGCGATTGTCGCCCAGTGCGGCGAATGCCATCGCCGCCCAGATCGCGCCATGCGTGTATTGCCCGCCGTTCTCGCGCACACCCGGCACGTAGCCCTTGATGTAACCCGGATCCATGTCGGACTTGTCGAACGGCGGATCGAGTAACTGGACCAGGGCATGCTCACGGCGCACCAGATGCGCATCCACTGCGTCCATCGCCGTGCGCACGCGTTGCGCACCGCCCGCCCCGGACAGCACGGCCCAGCTCTGTGAAATCGAATCGATCCGGCATTCGCTGTTGCCCGCCGACCCGAGCGGCGTGCCATCGTCGAACCAGGCGCGACGATACCAGGCGCCGTCCCAGCCGTTCTGTTCGAGACACTCACCCAGGCGCTTGCCTTCGGTGGCACACAGCTCAGCGACAATCGTGTCATCGCGCTGACGGGCCAGGGCACCGAACTGACGCAGCACTTCGTACAGGAAGAAACCCAGCCACACACTTTCCCCCCTGCCCCCGATACCGACCCGGTTCATGCCGTCATTCCAGTCGCCCGAGCCAATCAGCGGCAGGCCCTGGGAGCCAAACACCAGTCCATGCCGGATGGCCTGGACGCAGTGCTGGTACAGACTCGTCGCAGTCTCGGAATGGCCGGGCAGATCATAGTACGAGTCGTCCTCCGGATTGAGCGGACGGCCTTCCAGAAAGCTGACGGCTTCGTCCAATACCCCGGTGTCGCCGGTACTGTGCACATAGCGGCAGGTCGCCAACGCCAGCCACAGATAATCATCGGAGCAATGCGTGCGCACGCCGCGTCCGGAAGGCGGATGCCACCAGTGCTGGACATCACCCTCGAGGAACTGGCGACTGGCGCATAGCAGCAGCTGGTCGCGCAACAACCGCGGCTCGGCATGCACCAGCGCCATCGCGTCCTGCAGCTGATCGCGGAAACCGAAGGCGCCACCGGATTGGTAATAACCGCTGCGCGCCCACAGCCGGCAGGCCTGGGTCTGGTAGAGCAGCCAGCCATTGGTCAGCACATTGAGCGACTGGTCGGGTGTCTCGACCTGCACCGCGCCCAGGGTGTGGTTCCAGTATTGCCAGACCGCTTCCAGAACCCGCCGCGCCATTTCGGCTCCGCGCATGCGATGCACCAGGCGATGAGCGTCATCGCCATCCGGTATCCCTCCGAGTCCGAGCCTGAAGATGATCTGGCGCTCCTGCCCATCGGCCAGATCGAAACCAACCTGTATCGCGGCACAGGGGTCCAGACCGCTGCCCAGCCGCCCGGACAGATGGGTGCGTACCATCGCCGCTGGATTCTCCAGGCTGCCGTTGCGGCCGATGAATTCGACGCGGTCGCAGCTCACGGTCCGGTCAGCATCGTCCACATCGAAGAAAGCGACGCGGTCGGGAAACTCAGTGTTATAGGGGTTGCGCGCATAGATCGCGCCGCTGTAGGGGTCGACTTCCGTTGTCACGTGCATAGCCGATCGCGGCTGCAGGTCACCCAGCACCCATTCCACATAACCGGTTGCCGAAAGACGGCGCGGCCGCCCGGACAGGTTGCGCACCTTGAGCACGCAAAACTTGACCGCGGCGTCGAGCGCCACATAGACCCAGAGCTCAGATTGGATGCCCCCCTCGGTGTGCTCGAACACGCTGTAACCAAAGCCATGCCGGCTGACATAGGGTGTCGCGCCACGCCTGGGCAGCGGCGTGGGCGACCAAAACCGGCCGCTTTGCTCGTCGCGCAGGTAAAAGGCCTCACCGCTCACATCGGTCACCGGGTCGTTGTGCCATGGGGTCAGACGAAACTCGTGGGCGTTCTCGCCCCAGGTATAGGCCTGGCCACTCTCCGAGATGACGCTGCCGAACTGAGCATTGGCCAGTACATTTACCCAGGGTGCCGGTGTGACCCGACCCGGCGTGGTGGTGATCACGTACTCGCGCCCGTCCGGGGTGAACCCGCCAATACCATTGGCCAATATCAGATCCCGCTGCGCTGGCTCGAAGTCGACAACGGCTTCCTTCTGCAGGGATCGGTCGGGGACCAGGCGAGGTACGCGAACGCGCGGCACGGCAGGCCGGTTCACCTGTTCAGCCAAGGTCCCCCGACTATCACTGAGGACGACACGGGCGACCGTTTGGAACAGGGTGCGGTCTTCATCCGAAATCTGTTCCGCCGAGCGCACGAAGATACCGCCAGGACGATCCATCAATTTAGTCTCGAGACCCACCGCGACCAGTCCCAGAATCTGATCCTGAAGTACCTGGCGGTAACCTGCACGATCCTCGTTCCAGATCACCAGATCCACCGCCAGTCCTTTCAGGCGCCAATAGGCGTGTGCCTGGATGAGTTGCCGTACCAGTTCGATATTGGCCAGATCGCCGACGCGCAGCAGCACGATCGGCAGGTCGCCCGAGATAGCATAGCCCCACAGGCCGGATTGGCCGCGCCGATTGCGCATCAGGACGCTGCTGTCCGCACGCAGCGCCGCGTTGCTGAAGATAATCGAGTTGGCCAGGCGTCCGTACAATTGGGCGTCGGCCTCCGTGGCATTGATCTGGCCCAGCACCACCTGCGCGTGGGTCCAGGCCAGCTCAAAGACACGATCGGCAAGGCGCTGGTCCTGGTATTTCTCGACGAGAGCCAGGGCCGAGTCGCGGCTGTTGCCGATACCGTAGACGAGGTCCACGCTGACCGACTCATCCGGTTCGAGCGCGATCCGCCCGCTGATCGCCACCACCGGATCCAGGACCGAGCCCTGACTGTTGGACAACGCTACACCACTATCCATCGCACGCGGCGCCGCAGCGCTGCGGTCACGGCCGATAAAACGCTCGCGGTCGGTCTCATAGGCAACCCGGTCCAAATGCGCATCGTGCACCGCCATCAGGTGAAACATCCAGGGCACTGCCTCGTCCCGCGAACGCGGTCGACGCGTGCACAGGATCGCGCGCTGCGTCTCGACGATCTCGGTCTGCACGAACAGGTTGCTGAATGCGGGATGCAGGTTGTCCGAGGCTGCGGAGGCAAGCACCACCTCCGCGTAACTCGTGACCTCGAGTGTGCGGCGCACGGCGGACCGGTTGGTGATGCGCACCCGTCGCAATTCGATGTCGTCTTCCGGCGACACAACAATCTCGGTATGGGTATCGAAGTCGCCATCGTGACGGCGAAACTCCGCGCGGCCTTCGGAAAAGATCGCCTCGTAGCCTTTACCATGCCGCAACGTGGGCTGATGCGCCGCACTCCAGGGTATGCCGTTCTGCCCTTCAGTCGACACGTCACGTAGGTAACAGAAGGTGCCCCAGGGGTCACGGGTGCCATCTTCGCGCCAGCGCGTCACGGCCAGATCGTGCCAGCGGCTGTAGCCACCACCGGCGTTTGTCACCATCACGTGGTAACGGCCGTTGGATAGCAACTGAACTTCGGGGATCGGCGTGTCGGGGGTGTTCAGCACGCGTATCGGCATTTGCGGGCTTAACGTGCCGGACTGAGCAGCGCCGACTTCCGCGGCATGCACATAGAATGCGGAGGCCTTGGGAACGCGTTCCTGCAAAAGCAATTGTGTGGCCTGGAACAGCGGGTCAACGCTGAATCGCTTCTGCATCGGCCGGTCGAGCAGTTGATAGGCCAGCGCCAGCAGGCTCATACCTTGATGATGGGCCATGTAGGAAAGCACTATGGCGTGGGTTTCACCGCGACGCTGGCGGGCCGGCGTGTAATCGATCGCCTCATGCAGACCGAATCGCCCCTCCGCCCCGACGGCGGACAGGCGTTGCAGGTTCAGGCACGCTGGCTTCGGCGCAACCATCAGCGCGAGTGCCGAGGCATAGGGCGCGACAACCAGATCCTCGACCAGCCCGCGCTTGAGTCCAAGACCAGGCACACCGAACGCGCGGTACTGATAGTTGAGGTGCGCGTCCACCGTATTGTAGCCGGATTCAGACATCCCCCATGGCACATCGCGCTGCTGGCCATACTCGATCTGCCTTGCCACCGCCGCCTTGGCGGTCTGATCCAGCAATGTGTGATCAAAGGTCGGCATGACCAGTTGCGGCATCAGGTACTCGAACATCGAGCCGCTCCACGACAGCAGGATGGGTCCGCCGCCAGCGCTGGTCAGCAGGCGGCCAAGCGCGAACCAGCTCTCCTCCGGCAGTTGTCCCTGGGCGATGCCAACGAAAACACCCAGGCGGGCCTCCGAGGCCAGCAGATCGTAGTAGCTCGCGTCGCGACGCCGCTCCTCGACGTTGTAGCCGATACTGAGCAGACGCGATTGCTTGTCGTACAGAAAATCGTACTCCATGTCGGCGAGTTCGCCGGCCTGTAGAACCAATCCCTGGATCGCCGCGATCCGCGCCTGCGCGCGCACGCTGCCAAGTAAGACCTGGTCGCGCAAATCTTCCTGCGGCGAAGGCTGCCCAGGTGTCGACTGTCCTTCCCCTCGGTCGGCCAAGACGGTCGACAAGGTCACATCGAACCCGGCCAGTGCACGTAGCGTCGGGATCGCATCGATTGCTGGCAGATCTTCGAGCGCATCGGACGCCGCCGCCGATCCGACCCATGGTGCGAGAAACGTCAGCTCGGCACGCATCGCCTGGCATTGCCGGGCCAACTCGCCTGCCCACCAGCCCGCCTCACTCGCGCTCACATTGCCCATATCAGCGACAAGAACGTCGGCGGATCGCACCAGCCGGTCAAGCAGGCTGCTCGTTGCCGAGAGCGTCACCGGCGGCCGCTCGCGCGCGGCCTCCAAGGCCTCGCGGAGCTCGGCCGGCGAAGCCGGCGCATCACCGTCCGACTCGTTGACCAATATATCGAGCGTGTCGCTCAGCCCGTCCAACCAACGCGGCTCCAGAATCGGGCGATCGAGGAGCGCGCTCAGACCCGGGCGCAAGGTCAACAGATGCCCCGCGAGGTTGCCGCTGTCGACTGTCGAAACGTATGCGGGATGCATTGGCCGCAGCGACTGGGTGTCGTACCAGTTGTAGAAGTGACCCCGGTGGCGCTCGAGTCCCGCCATCGTCTGCAGGGTATTGCCGGTGCGTTCGATCAGCTGGCCGGCGGCGATATAGCCGAAGTCATAGGCGGACAGATTCGCCAGCAGCGCCAGCCCGATATTGGTCGGCGAGGTACGATGAGCCAACCCGGTATCCTGGTATTCCTGATAGTTGTCCGGCGGCAGCCAGTTGTCCTGCGGGCCGACAAAGGTTTCGAAGAATGCCCAGGTCTTGCGCGCGATTCGGCCGAGGAAACGGACCTGTTCGTCGGATAATCGGGCCTCGCGCCGGGCCAGCGGCTGACTGATCCACCAGGCGATCACTGGGGACGATAACCACAGGAGCAGGAACGGACCTGCCAGCAGGAGTGAAGCCGGGTTTCCCGCTGCCAGCGCGGAGCCCGTGCCTATAGCAAGTGCCGGGGCAAACCACATCGCGCGGAGCGAAGCGCCAAGATCGCTGCGACCGCGGCTCTCCTGATCGCCGGTCGCTCCCGGCTTCCTGCCTCCCGCGACACTGGTCCGTCCCTGGACGGCGGTCGCTCCCGGCTTCCTGCCTCCCGCGACACTGGTCCGTCCCTGGACGGCGGACGGAATCCACTCGAGCAGCCGCTGCTTCGTGAACAGCAGTCGACCCAGTGTGCGTCCGATCGCGTCCAGGCTGTAAAACGCCTCGTGCGGCAGAGTCGCCAGGACAAAGCCTACCTGGATGATACGCTGCCCAGTCGCGCGGCCAACGGCCGCGAGATGCTGCTCCAGCCGGATGTCAGCGGGTTTGCGTATCACATCCAGCAGACTGACCAGCACGGCGGGTAACAGCAGCACTGCAAGCACGGCAAGCGTCCACAGCCAAGCCGATTCCGTCACCGTCCAGCCCAGCACCAACAGCAGGATCAGCGCCGCCGGTACCAGGCTGCGACGCAGGTTGTCGAACAGCTTCCAGCGCGACAGCGCGGAAAGGGGATTCTTGAGACGTCGCCCCCTGGGTCCAGGCACCCATGGCAGCAGCCAGCCTGCCAGCTGCCAGTCACCGCGGATCCAGCGATAGCGTCGGTTGACATCCGCACCGTAACGGGCCGGGTATTCCTCATACAACTGTACGTCACTCAGCAGTCCTGCACGCGCGTAACAGCCTTCCAGAAGGTCATGGCTAAGGATTCGATTGTCAGGAAAACGACCCTTGAGCGCCTTTTCAAACGCGTCGACGTCATAGATCCCCTTGCCGATGAACGAACCCTCGTGGAACAGGTCCTGATAGACATCGGAGACGGCACGCGTATACGGATCGATACCCGGCTCACCGCCATACAGACGTGCATAACGCGACTGTCTGATGCCTGGCAGGCTCGCGCCCATGCGCGGTTGTAGGATGCCGTAGCCGGCGACTACCCTTTGCAGCACCGCGTCGTAGACGGGTCGATTCAACGGATGTGCCATGGTCGCGACAAACTGGCGCGCGGCGTCGCGCGGAAGCTGCGTATCTGTGTCCAGTGTGATCACGTATTTCACACCGGCCAGCACCGCAGTCTCACCGACAATAAGGGAAAAGCCGTCGCTGTTTTTCTCACGCAGCAACAGATTCAGATCCGCCAGCTTGCCGCGCTTGCGCTCGTAACCCATCCAGATCCGATCGTGCGGGTTCCAGCGGCGCGGGCGATGGAACAGGAAGAACACGTCATTGCTGCCGTCGGCATACTGCGCATTCAACGCATCGATCTGTTCTCGAGCCAGGGAAAGCAGCGCCGCATCCTCGACGAGCGTTTCTTCGCTTGCGTCGGTAAAGTCGGTCAAAAGGCCGAAATGCAGATTCGTGTCGCGATTGGCCAGAAACCTGACTTCCAGCGATTCGATCAGACTTTCGACGCCGTGGCGACTGGTGAGCATTGTAGGAATCACCACCAACGCACGTGATTCCGCCGGGATGCCTGTGGAAAAATCCATGCGCGGCAGGGGATGCGGTGATGCGAACAAAGTCGCCAGCCAGTTCACCAGTGCCAGCGCAAGTTGGCTGGCAGCCAACAGCACGAGTACTCCAAATGGCAGCAACGCCCAATCGACCATATTGCCCACGTGCGCCGCCTTCAGCAGCCATGCCGCCGGAAACAGGGTGAGCAGTGTTATCGAACCCAGATAAGGCGGCAACGGGTACTCGCTGGCCACGTGGCAAAGACTCGATCCGAAACTCCGGCGAGCCCCGGTACCGCGCTCCAACCCGGCCTTGCCTCGGTCAATCAGGTAGTATCCGACATGCCCGGTGCGCCCATCAGACGTGGCTCCATCGGCGCCTGTACGTGCCAGTTCGATGGCCCGACTCGCCACCGTCTCCTCAGGTAACCCGGCGGCTCTCGCAACCTCCTCGATCACATGCCGGTAACGGTCACGGCTGGCGAAATCCATCATCGCGTAGGCTTCGGCGGGGTCCGTGCGCAGGGTCTGTTCGACAAGGCTCATAGCCTCAACAAACTTGCGCCAGTCCATCGTCCCCAGTAGACGCAGACTGCCGATGCTGTTGCTGATCGAAACCTGATCAGCGGCCCGTTGCCGGTTTCCCGAATGCACCAGCTTTTCGATGCTCTGGCCCGACTCGGCCAGTTGTTGCTCGATCCAGGTCAGCGGAAGTGCCAGCGCCGGCCCTTGTCCCTGCAGGCGGCGAGCCAGTTCCGACACGAACGGCGTGCTCATCGGCGGATGCGAACGCGCCATGTCGGCAATTACCAGAATCAGGCTCTTCGAATCATGGCGCGCGACCTCGGTCAGTCGGTCCGCCCAGGTGGCGGCCACATCACGATCCTTGCCGCCGGCAGCTATACGCACCGCAACCCGACGCAGATTCTCAATCAGCGCAAGGCGCAGCATAATGGGGATCGCCCACAGCTCGCCCAATCGAAGTGGTTTTACCGTCTGATAGGCAGCGACGAAGCGACTCAGACTGTCGGGATCAACCCGCCCGTCACCGTGCGCGATGTTCTCCAGGGCGATGTCATACACCCGTGGCAGCCCGGCGGATGCACCCTCGGCCAGCGCCGGCAGCTCGCGGCTATAACCCTTGGGCAAATGGCGTCTCGCCGTGCGAATCTGTTCTTCGACAAGATAGAAGTTGTCAAGCAGCCATTCCCCTGCGGGCGTGACGCGATGCTTCGCGGCCACCGCCGTCGTCAGCCGGTCGCAGGTCTGGGCCAGTACCCCCTCGTTCGCGGCCAGTCGCGCAAGCAACTGGTCAGGCGCGCGACCAGGCATCAGATGGTGACTGGCGGCGAGGCGCACCCCATGCTGTTCCATCTGATCGGTGCTGAACAATTCCGCACGCAATGGCGGCTCGTCATCGAAAGGTGCGGCTGGCGTGCTACTTGCACCGCCCGGCGAACTCGTCGCCTGTTTGCTGATCCGATGCCATCGCCCGAATAACCTGGCAAAGGTCGCTTTCCATCCTGAACTCACGCTACTCTCCCTGCGGCCCGAACAATGTCATTGCACGCCGGGGCGCAGCCGGACCAATAACACCTCTTGCATCGCTTCACCGCAGACATTGCGGGACTGAACCAGCTGAGCGGCACCCACACCAACCCGCTGCCAGCGTCCATCGATGCGAGCGCTTCAAAAATCCGCCACCGACAGGACATAGGCATAGGCGCCTTTGCCACGCCCATCACGGGTATAGATCCTGTCCGCCACCTCGTGAATCCGTCCCCGCGTTTCGTCGAACGCCTTGAGGATCCCGGCCTCGACCGCACCAGTGTCTGGACAAAGCCGCTTGAGTGCCTCGGCCTCCACAAAGAATGAGACCTCGATGGCGCGATCGTAGCCCCAGAAACGGACGCGTTTGCCGCTCTCATCGAAGCTACGGCTCGGGTTCGGAAAGGTCAACTTCATCACTGCATGCTCCAGACAGCAGCCGGTATGGGCTGCGTCACATTTAAACGCCCTTGACGGACTTGAGAGAATCAACGCAGGGGAAAGTTCTGCCCCGAGTTGTCGGCCGCACGGACTTTTACCACAGCACCGCCGAATCGCGATCCCGGCCCGGCTCGCTGAGACATGAGAAAGGCGTTGCGCAACAGCAGCAGCTTACGCGCCACCCACAGGGAGTTCCGTGCGCTAGCGTACATACCGTGCAACAGCGAGCCGGCATTTGTCTCATCAGTTAATGTGATGAGCTATTTTACATATAGAGGCCTAGGGTGGCCGTTCGATCAATGCCACATCCTGCGCCCTGGACCGCTATGTTGGGACCAAGGATGCAGCCGCCAGGCAACCGCGCATAACGCGCCGCCTTATCCGCGGCAGGCGATGATAACGAGGACACTATAATGTTAAAGAATTCAATCTCCCGGGCACCGCCCACTATCAAATTTGAGTTCGCAAACTGGGTCGCCACCGATGCACTGCCGCGCGATCGCACTCAGAGCCAGCGCTTGCATGAGCCCACATACCGTATCGACACCATCGACCCCATCACCGGCGAGAATATTCAAGACATCGAGGGCCATCCCTCCGTGGTCGATGGCAATCTGACCATCTACTTCGCCACAGAGGCAACCCGCAAGGCTTATCTCGATATGCCACTGGACCACCCGAATTTGCGCGTGCCGTTCGCCGCTTCGGATGAGGACGATCGTGGCGGCTGATTCGATCGAGTCCTAAACCCGCTGCTGACGAATCGCCAGCGCTGTCACGGAACGAGGATATCTGTCGTCGGCATCAAAAGCCGGCGCGGATGCCGGGCAGTCAAGGTGCCTGCGAACGGATACTTGTCACAATCGTCATCCGGAGCCGACTGGAAATGCGACCGCGGTTATCTGGCGGTTGGCAGCAATTGTGTGACATTGCAGGTTCCGGACAGCGCCCATCTCAGCTATTCCGGCAACGCCTGGGAATGCAACCCACCATATCGCAAGCAACTCGACCGATGTGTTTTGCGTTGAAGGGTTGAATGTGCAATGCGACCACAGACCGTTTCTGAATCGTAAGGCACGCCACGCAATGAGCCGGCCCGCATATTCGCACCGCCGGGTTTTTTGTTGTCCGGACCTCTTCCTCGATCCAGTCGCACAACTCCCCAAGCTCGGCATAGATATCGTTGAAGGCCTCAGGCTCGACATGGTCCCTCCACGAAAATCTGGCGCCATACCCTTTGCGAAGTAGCCTCCGTTGCGGCATCGTGCATGATCTGCGTTCGGATTTCGTACACAAACGGAGTGTGACCGTGGCCTGCTTCAGAAGTCGCTTCGCGGCATTCGCGACAGTGGACGAGATTTCTTCGCAGACCGGCCCGGCCAGGCATTGCGCTATGCTGGACCTGAACCTGGATCGACGGCGACGCCGCAACCGGGAATCTTCCGGTGCCCTCAGGCGCCCGAAGTCTTTCATCGCTTGAATCAGGAGGCATCACGATGCGCAAGCGAATCATCGAGTCAGTCAACCAGGGTGCCGCCTACCCTGAAGGCGAGTGGCTGAATTTGGAGACTCTCGCCGATGTGGAGATCACATCGGAGGACCCCGCCCACCCCATCGAACATGCGTTGCTGCCCGGTCAGCCATCCGGATGGCGTGCCGCCCATGCCGGCAGGCAGAAGATCCGGCTGTTCTTCGCCCATCCGCAGCGGCTCAGGCGGATCCTGCTGCATTTCGTCGAGGGCGGCAGCGAACGTACACAAGAGTATGTGCTGCGCTGGTCGCCGGACAGTGGCAAGTCGTTCCACGAAATCGTGCGCCAGCAGTGGAACTTCGATCCACAGGGCGCAACGACCGAGATCGAGGATCATCACGTCGATCTCCCGGCAGTCATGCTGCTCGAGTTGGACATCAATCCAGATATCAGCGGCAGGACAGTCGTGGCCTCACTGGAGGAATTGCGCCTCGCCTGATCGCCGCACCCGTCAGGGCATCGCTGACCCTCCGGGTTGCGCCCGCTGTTCGCAGGCTATGCACATTGCCAGGCGAAGAGTACCCGGGCCAAGAGATGAGTAAACATGACTGCTCCTGATTTTGGAAGACACGGGTCGAGAACGCATTTCGCTCGTCGGGTCGATAAACATTGCCGATCAGACGATACGGCCGTAGTGACCTCAACGTCTGCTCTCTGGTGCGCGCGAAGACAACCGAGGATCGGGGCTTGGCAAATTCCTTGGGGTTTCATTTCGCCCCCTCCCGCAGTGGACCCCGGAGAAATCAAGCAATGAGCAGATCAACCAAAGCCGCTCTCTTGTCGGCACTGGTGTTTCCGGGTCTTGGTCATTTCTACCTGAAGCGGCATGTGACCGGCGCAATTCTGGTGACGGTCGCATTGGCGGCACTGTACCTGCTGATCTCCTCGGCAGTGGACATGGCCATGCAGATCACTGAACAGATCCAGCATGGCAACGTTCCGCTGGACGTGTCGGCGCTGACCAAGTTGATAGAGCAGCAACCGACGGGCGGCGAGGCGCAATTCATGAACGCCGCCTCGACGGCCCTGCTTGTCTCCTGGCTGATAGGCATCGTCGACTCATTTCGGGTTGGTCATGCCATGGACAAGGGCAACGCCGCATAGACTGCACTCGATAGCCCCGTTCAGGGTCACAGTGGCACCATGGAACCCGAGAGGCGCCAGGACGGTTATATGAAAGCCAGTCGCCACCTGTCAGCATTTGCCCAGTATCGAAGTAGCGTTACTGAGTCAGAATCCTTGTCACAATTTTGTCACCGCGCGAACGAAACTCAGGGTGATTGGCCACCCGCTGCGGACCAAGACCGTCAAGAACCTTGCCCAGGCCGAGCAGTGGGGGCGTTCGTGTTGCGCGCCGAGCCCGGGTCCACAACACGAAAGGAACTGCGGGAAGGGCTGGACACAAGATATTGGATATTTGGCCGCTTTAATCTCCGAAGTTTCGATGGGAAACGACGAAGACTCCGTCCGCATGACCGGGATTCTTTGATAAATCGTGGCTAGACCACACAACTGAGCCAGCATGATGAGACCCGATAGCTCACCCAACACCTCCATGGGCATGCCCAAACCACGATATGGGACAGCCGCAGACCTCGTTGCCAGCGTAAAAACGCTGCTGACACTGCCGGACGTCTATCTGCGGGTGAAGGCCGTTGTCGAGGACCCTGATTCCTATCTCACTGACCTCGTGAACGCCATCTCGGTGGATCCGGGCATCACGGCGCGCCTGCTGCGACTGGTCAACAGCGCACACTTCAACCTATGCGTGCCGGTGGAAAACATACGTCAGGCAGTCAACCTGATCGGTATGAAGCCGGTACACGATCTCGTCCTCGCGACCACGCTGACGAGCACCTTGGCACCAGCCGGCAGCAAGGCTCTGAACATGCGGACGTTCTGGGTAAATAGCGTACGTCGCGCTGTGTACGCGCGACTGCTTGCCGGGTGCTGCAATGTTGAAGATCGTGACCGGTTTTTCGTCGTAGGGCTTCTGAGCCAGATCGGCCATCAGGTCATGTATCTGCGGCTTCCAGAGCAGACCAGCGCCGCTTTTCAGGCTTCGGTGACGACCGGGTCGGCTTTGGCGAGCACAGAAAATGCAATCCTTGGATTCAATTACGCCGATGTAGGCGGTGAGCTGATGCGCGCCTGGGATATGCCGGATAGCCTCACCGAGACGGTTCGAGGCCACGTCGAGCCGGATTCTTCGGCCCGATTCGCCCTGGATATGGCCATTGTTCATATCGCAGACGCACTGGCGTGCATTCACGAGCAGGAAGTCGATCGCAATCTGCTGCTGTCAGAAATTTCCCCCGTCGCATGGCAGATCACGAACCTGACCCCGGAGGATCTGCTGTCACTGCGCGATCAGGCCGTCGAGGAACTGGACGAAGCCCTCGGGATATTGCTGAGTGCTGACGCCGCGGCGTGATCCCTCGATCCCGGCTCCTCCTGCTTCCCTGCTTCCCTGCTTCCCTGCTTCCCTGCTTCCCTGCTTCCCTGCTTCCCTGCTTCCGCTGGAATTTTCACACCAGGCTATTTCCTGTGTCTTGGTGATCCTTGAACTTAAAGCCTCTCCCATCTTGGCCGATCTCTCTTTAGGTCCGGTAGAAGCCGAAATCCGGCTTGGCGGTCTTTACCTGATGGCTGGAAATGAAGGGTTGAACCATGCGTTTTTCAAAAGTTTTTTCGCTAACTGTTTTTCTGTTCGTGTTGGGGCTCCCCGCGCACGCCGCTGATTCGACGGAACTGTCGTTCCTTAACTGGGCGGATTACATGGATCCCGAGATCCTGGAGGAATTCAAACAGCGAACCGGGATCAGGGTGAAGCAAACCTATTTCGATTCCGATTCCGCGCGGGATGAGCTCCTGCTTGAAACTGAAGGCAAAGGCTTCGATCTGGTCATCGTCAATGGTGGTTCGATCCGGGTGCTGGCCAAACGCGGTTGGCTCGAACCTGTCAACGAGACGGACATCCCAAATCTGAAGCATATTTACCCGCGCTGGCGTACCGAACATGAGCGGGCCGAAGACTACGGTGTGCCCTATTTCTGGGGGACACTCGGTATCGCCTACCGGACGGATCTTGTCCCCACAACGGTCACCAGCTGGATGGACCTGTTCCGCCCGTCTGATGAACTCCACGGCAGGATCAGCATGATCGGGGATGCCTCGGACATGGTCGGTTCCGCGCTCAAGGCACTCGGTTATTCACTCAACAGCACGGACAAGAATGAGCTTAAAGAGGCACAGAATCTGCTGCTGGAGCAGGCCCCGCATGTCAAGACCTACAAATACATATCTCTCGACGAAAACTCCGCCCTGGTCACCGGCCAGATCGCGATGAGCATGATGTACAACGGTGACGCTTTGATGGTGCAGGAACACGACGAGAATATCGCCTATGTGCTGCCTGAAGAGGGGGGCAATATCTGGGTCGACTATCTGTGTGTTCTCAGAGAATCCAGTAACAAGGCCGCTGCCAAACAGTTCATCGATTTCATCAACGAGCCAGAGATTGCGGCACGGCTGGCACAACATGTCTATTACGCCACACCCAATCAGGCGGCTGAGAAACTGCTGCCGGAAGACTTCAAAAGTGACCCAGTCATCTACCCAAGCGGACAGGCATTGGAAAAGTCGGAGCCTTATACAATCCTGCCTCCGCGGGCACAAAAACGCCGCTCAGCCATCTTTTCTCGGATTGTAAACTGACCATTTAGACCAACTCGATGCGCCTTCACGCAAAAGTCCTGTTGGTCGTGATTCCTCTGGCAGTCGTACCGCTGCTGGTCCTGGGTTGGCTGGCGTTTGAACAACTCCAGTCAAGCGGAGTTGAGCGCACCTCCAATCAGATGATGACACTGATGGACCAGCTGACCAGAAACTTTCAGGTGCGGACGGAGGTCGCCGAGGCCAACGTCATGCTGTTTTCCGACTCATCTTTGATGCGAGCGTACGCACTGACCGAAGATGACGAGGAGCGTTACTTATTGATGCTTCCATCACTGCTGAAGCTGTTCAAAAGCTACCTTCGCGCGTACCCCGACTACTATGAAATCCGTTTCCTGCTGCCCGACGGTTTCGAGGATGCCCGCGCCACGCTGACCTCGATTCCAAACTTCACCGAAGAGGAAGAGGACACCGCCCTTTTCAAATCACTCACCCAATCCGAAGGCGAAACGCTGAGCCGGGTGCTCTTCAACCCGGACAACGATGAGATCTCACTGCAGGTTGCGCGCCCCCTTAATTTGATCAATCTGGCGACTGATGACCCGCTCAGTACCAAGCCGGAGCTTCGTGGTTACCTGATAGTGACGATGAATCTGGATTTCATCGCAGACCAGATCAAGGCCAATCAGGTCGGCCACAAGGGTCATACACTCGTGGTCGACAAAAGCGGGAAGATTATATTTCACCATGACCAAACCCAGGTGGGAGGGTATATCCCGGCGACGCTTATGGAGGCGATGCTGGGTTCCGGGCAGCAGCAGGGGCAATATCGCAGCGTCTACCAGGACGATCACGCCGTATTCACTACCAGACGGCTTCATGAAGATCTTCTGCTGGTTGGCGTTTTGCCAGAATCGGAACTGCTCGAAGAAAGCCGAAGCCTGGGAGAAACCGTCGCCTGGGTCACCACCGGGACGGTCGTTCTGACAATATCCGCCTTGCTCTTCGCCATGCAATTGCTGATGGTGAGACCGCTGAAGCACCTGGTGCGGGCGGTCCGGGAGATTGGAGACGGCAACCTGACCCCGGATATTTCGCTCTCTTCCAGAGACGAGCTCGGGCAGCTGGCCTTGAGTTTCCAGGACATGGGGCGCAATCTGAAAAAATCGCGGCAGAAGATCGAGCGCCTGGCCTACCACGACAGCCTGACCGGCCTGCCTAATCGACTCCTGTTTCGGGAATACCTGCAGCACATGATTGCGCTCGCCCGCCGCGAGAACAGCAGAATGGCGATACTGTTCCTCGATCTGGACAACTTCAAGCGGGTCAACGATACGCTGGGACACCAAGTGGGTGACCAACTCCTGAAAGAGATGGCAGACCGTCTGAAAGCGGCCCTGCGGGCAGAGGATTTCGTATACCAAAGAGCGTATCAGGAGACCTCTGAGGTACTCGCCCGCCTGGGCGGAGATGAATTTATCATCTTGCTTCCGAAGGTCAATGACTCCCACGATGCGGCCAAGGTGGCCTCACGCATCCTGGAGATCATGAAAGAGCCTTTTCGCTTTGACGGTCACGAGCTGTACAACGGTACCAGTATTGGGATCACGCTGTTTCCCAGTGACGGAACCGAAGTGAACGACCTGATAAAGCGCGCCGACGTCGCGATGTACCATGCCAAAGAACAGGGCCGTAACAACTTCCAGTTCTATTCGGCGTCATACAACCAGGCAACGTCGGAACACCTGTCGCTGGAGAGCAGGCTGCGGCGCGCCATCGATAACGAAGAGCTCGAGCTCTACTACCAACCGCAGGTGCAGGCCGACACGGGAAACATAGTGGGCCTGGAGGCCCTGTTGCGCTGGAACGACCCCGAACATGGGATCATTTCCCCGGACCAGTTCATTCCAATCGCCGAAGACAGCGGCCTGATTCTGCCGATTGGCGAATGGGTACTGCGCGAGGCCTGCCGCCAAAGCTGCGCCTGGAAGGACGCGGGACTACCCCGGGTTTTTGTCTCCGTCAATGTCTCCGGCATTCAGCTTCAACGCCAGGACCTTCAGTCGATCGTCGTTCAGACACTGTCCGAGACCGGGCTGGAGCCCGAGCTGCTCGAACTTGAAGTTACCGAAACCACGCTGATGAAAGTCACGCAGGAGGTCATCGATCATCTCGCGGAAATGAAGCAGAAAGGCCTGACCATCTCGCTGGACGACTTTGGCACCGGTTATTCATCCCTGAATCGGCTGCGGGAGCTGCCGATCGGAAAACTCAAGATCGATCGAAGCTTCGTACAAGGCATGATCACAGACCCGCAGGATGCGGCCATCGTTTCAGCGATCTTGGATATCGCCAGGAGCATGGGCCTCAAGACGACGGCTGAGGGCGTTGAAACAGCAGAACAGGCAGCCCGACTGGCGGAGGACAGGTGCGACTATCTTCAGGGCTACCTGCTAAGCCACCCCGTACCCGCAGGTGATGTAGCCGAGCTGCTGAAGAAGGACTTTCGCTCGACAAGCTACGGTCGGAAAAAGGAGCGCGCACAGATAGGCAGCTGCCTGTGATTCAAGGTGGCTTTTCCTGTCTCGGCAAACCATGACGATTGAAACCATCGCAACATGATCGTCGCCGAGGCTCACCCCGATGACCGTGGCGTACCCATCTGATTTGCAGCATCTCCGCAATCCTTACAGAGCCTGGGTTCCTGAAAAATTCAATGGATCACCGTCCGCCCGCTGCAGCCTGGCGAATGACGTTCAGGACCTGCTGCCGGGCCTGATCATCGGGAGACAGCGCCGCGAGATGCTCGGCATGGCTCAACGCCCGCCGGTACTCGCCTGCCTGGTACAGGGTCATGGTGAGAACGTTCAGCGCCTCCTGGTCATTCGGGTGGCGCTTGACCACGGCATCCCATACCTCGATCGCGCGCTCGCGCTGCCCGGCGTTCTCGAGCGCAATGCCGTAGACGTAACCCAGGCGCGGATCCTCAGGACCAAACCGGTAGGCCTGTTCAAGCGACTGCATCGCCTCTTCCTGGCGTCCCATGCGAATCAGCAGAAGGCCCAGCGCATGGTGGATGCTGGCTGCCTCGGGCACCGCCTGCAAACCCTCACGCAAAATTCGCTCGCCATCGTCCTCGCGACCGAGCGCCCGATACATATCGGCCTGATTGACATAGGTGGGCACAAAGCGTGCATTGCGCCGGCGTGCCTGTGCGAAGTCCTTTTCCGCTTCATCCAACGCACCCTGTCTGAAATGAAAACCCGCAAGATTCACCCAGTGTTCGGCGCGGTCGGCATTCAGCCGCTCAGAAGCCAGGTACTCCGCGAACGCCTTTTCCAGAGCCTTGCGCAGGGCCGGGTCGGCGACATCCTGCAGTCGCACATCTGCCAGCACATTGGCCGCGGCTAGCCGCACGCCCCTGACCGGGTCGTTGAGCAGCGGCGCGACCAGTTGCAGCCGCGCCGTGGCATCCACGTTCTGCAAGGTCTCCACCGCGGCACGACGCATCAAAGGGTCCGTCGATTTCAGACCCGCCTGGATGGCCGGCAAGGAACCCTGCTCGAGGAACCTCCCCATCTCCTGCAGCGCGGTGGCCCTCGCCATGACCGGGGCAGATTGGTCCAACGCCAGCGCAGACAGTCCCTGAGCCACACCCGCCCCCCCCTCGTGCGCGGCATTCAGCACCGGCGCATAGCGCTGATAACCGGGGTTTCGGTCCTTGCCGTACCAGGCCTCCAGCGCATTGAGCGACCACTGGTCGCTGCGACCCAGGTGACAGCGGCTGCAGGCATTCGGGACACCCAGCGCCAGCGACAGATCCGGCCGCGGGATACGCATGCTGTGGTCACGCCGCGGGTCGACCACCATGTAGTCGCGCGACGGCATGTGGCACTCGACACACAGTGATCCCGAGGACCCGGCAGGATGATGATGGTGCTCGGGCGAATCGTAGCTTGTGGTGGCGTGACAGCCTGTACAGACAGCGTTGCCTTGGGCCCGCAGTTTCAGGCTGTGTGGCTCATGGCAGTCACTGCAGGTGACCCCGGCCGCGTGCATCCGGCTCTGGCGGAAGGAGCCGTAGACATAGACCTCGTCAAGGATCTGGCCATCCGGATAATAGAGACCCTCACTCAGCAGCTGCACACGGTGGGTGTCGGACAGCGGCCTGCCGTGAACATAGTCCTCAGAAATCTGCGTGCGACGCGAATGGCAGCGCCCGCAAACCTCGATCTCCGGCGCGCCCTGCCCCGGCCTGGTCAGTACGGCATCATTTTTTCCATCCACGAGATGCCATTCGCCACGACCGTCAAGCTTGACCGCCAGACCGTGATCGGCCGGGTAATCCGTGCCACCCTGCGCTGCGGCATTGGCCGCATCCATGTGACGCCTGCCGGGCCCGTGGCAGGCCTCGCAAGCGACGTCGATCTCAGACCACGTGGTCTGGTAGGTGTCCGCCGCTGCATCGTAGTGCTTGCGTAACCGGGTCGAGTGACACTCGGCGCAGGCATAGTTCCAGTTGTGCGCCGGCGCCGTCCAGTGCAATTCGTCGCCCGGCGGGATGTCCTCGTCGGGGTACAGGTGAAACCAGCGTTGCCCACCCTGCTCGGTGGGTCGCGTATCCCAGGCGACGGTCAAGGCCTGGTAGCGGCCGTCCGGGAATCCGACCAAATACTGCTGCAAAGGTGTCACACCGAAGGTGAAAGACACCTCGTACTCTTGCTGGCCACCGTCAGCGCCCTGCGCCTCGACCCGATATTTGCCGTCACGCTGAAAGAATCGCGTCTTTACACCGCGATGCTCGAACACCACATCGTCGAAATCGCCGAGCACGGTGTCGGCATTTGCCGGTTGCATCGCGAGGTCATGATGGGAACCCTGCCATGCCTCGTATTCGGCCTCATGGCAGTCGCGGCAGGCATTGCTGCCGACATAGTCTGCCGCCTCGTTGGCCAAAGCGGGAAACACCAGCAGCAGACTGACCAGTATCGGGCCCGGCAGGCACGCCAGAACAGGGCCGACCCGGCGACATAAGGCAGATTCAGACATAAGGCGGTTACCGGTGAGTGCCGCACCATTCACGGCGAAGTAGCGGACAGGCGACTCCAGAGTTTAACCGAAAGCTGCAGATCGAGGGTGTACAGAGCCCGCGCCCGGGCTTCTGGATTGGTTCGGCCGGTTTAGCAAAGGACCGGGGCGGACTCCACCCACCCCAGTAGTCCCCTGGCCGGCTTCCCTGTCCGCATTGTCGCGGTCCCGGGAACGCCCGTGCCGGTTGCCCAGGATACGAGCCGTTCCGCCCCGCGCACCTCGGGTTCTGTCATCATTGTGTAACAGTGCTGAGATGGAATCCGCGCTTATCCTGGATGACCGGAACATCATGATCACCAAAATATTGATAGTTGAGGACGAGCCCGCAATACGGCAGTTGGTTCAACACACCCTCGACAACGCGGGGTTCGAGGTACTGCAGGCGCCGGATGCCGAGCAGGCACGTTCGCTGATTCACCAGTCACCGCCGGACCTCGTCCTCATGGACTGGATGCTGCCGGGCGCGAGCGGAATCGAACTCACCCGCGACCTGAAGTCCGACAAGGTGACTCGCGATATCCCGGTGATCATGCTGACCGCGCGCGGCGACGAGGACGACAAGGTACGCGGCCTCGACTCCGGGGCGGAGGACTACATCAGCAAGCCGTTCTCGCCCAAGGAGATGGTGGCGCGGATCCGTGCCGTGCTGCGAAGGGTGTCGCCGCACGCCACCGATGAGGCGGTAACCGTCGGCGACCTGAAGCTTGACCCCGCGTCGCACCGCGTGACCTGCAAGGGCGCCATCATCGAGATGGGGCCAACGGAATTCCGACTCCTGCACTTCTTCATGACACACCAGGACAGAGTCTACAGCCGCACGCGACTGTTGGACCGGGTATGGGGCACCAATGTGTATATCGAAGAGCGCACGGTGGACGTGCACATTCGTCGGCTGCGCAAGGCGCTAGAGCCTTTCGGAGTGGACCGGCTCGTACAAACCGTTCGCGGTGCCGGCTACCGCTTCTCACCCGACTTCGAGCGGCATGCGGAGACCTGACCCGGCTGCCACGGAAATCATCCTCGTCGTGGCCGCGGCTGCGGCGCTCGCGACGTTGGGCCCATGGACAGGGACAGGTGCACTGCCCCTGGCCCTCGGCCTCGCCGGCTACACGGCCTGGACCATGTTCCAGCTGAATCGATACCGCAAATGGATGGACCATCCCAAGCGCGAGCCCCCCCCATTCAGGGTAGGCGGATGGGCCCCCCTGTCGGATATCGCAATCAGCGTTCGAAACCAGGGCAAGGCACGCAAAAAACGCCTGCGCAACATCCTCGGCGGCTTCCATGAATCCACCAGGATCCTGCCGGACGCCACCGTGGTGCTCGACAAGAACTGGATGGTGGAATGGTCGAACGCGGTTGCACAGGAATTCCTCGGCATTCCAAAGCCCAAGGATCAGCCAAAAGACATCTTCGAGTACATCGATGACCCCGTCTTCCGCGACTACCTCAGGAAGGGCGATTTCTCGCGCCCCCTGCAGATCCCGGCGCCCGTCGACTACGGCATCTCGCTGGAGGTGCGGGTCGTGCCCTACGGAAAGGGCAAACATCTGATCCAGGCGCGCGACATCACCCGCCTGAATCAACTCGAGACCGTGCGCCGCGATTTCGTGGCCAACGTCTCCCACGAGCTGCGCACGCCCCTTACGGTGGTGCACGGCTACATCGAGACCATGATCGACGCCGATGACGACGAAGAGCTTGACCATTGGAAGCCAATCCTTGGTCAGATGCACGAGCAGTCATCACGCCTGCAACGCATCGTCGAGGATCTGCTGACACTGTCACGCCTTGAAACCCGTGCACGTACCGAAGGTCTCGAATTCATCGATATGTGCAGGCTGATCGAGCGGATCGCCAACAGTGCACGTTCTTTCAGCGCCGGCGCCCGCCACGTGATCGAGGTGGAATGCGACCCCACGGTCGGTCTGTACGGCAACCCCTCGGAGATCGAGAGCGCCTTCTCCAACCTGGTCTACAACGCCGTTCGTTACACACCCGGCGCGGGCCGCATCAAGCTCAGCTGGTGGCAGGGCGACGGCAAGGTATTCTTCTCCACGGCCGACAATGGCGTGGGCATTGAAGCGAAACACATCCCGCGCCTCACCGAGCGATTCTACCGGGTCGATGTCGGTCGCTCCCGTGAGAAAGGCGGGACGGGCCTCGGCCTTGCCATCGTCAAGCACGTACTTCTCAGACATGGCGGAGCGCTCAGGATCGAGAGTCAGCCCGGCGTGGGCAGCACCTTCACCTGCTGCCTGCCGGCAGACCGCATCCGGCATATCCAGGCCGGCGACTTCCCGGACTGACGCGCCGCAAGCGGGCCCAACGTTCAAGGGTCACGCTTCCGTAAACATTCTCCAACGCCTTTGTAACCTTTCGTCTCGATAATTCTCCCGAATTCAAACTATCGAACGGAGATTTACATGTTCAACAATTCCCTTTGTGTTGCGATCGCGCTGACGCTCGGTGCAGGTGCGGCCCAAGCTGCCACGCGCGATTACGTATCGATCGTCGGCTCATCGACGGTCTACCCCTTCGCCACCGTGGTTGCCGAAAACTTCGGCAAGTCCAGTGGCATGAAGACCCCCAAGATCGAGTCAACCGGCTCTGGCGGCGGCTTGAAGCTGTTCTGTGCGGGCGTCGGTGTGCAGCATCCGGATATCGCCAACGCCTCGCGCCGCATCAAGCAGTCAGAGATTGATAATTGCGCCAAGAATGGTGTTGCAGACATTGTCGAACTCAAGGTCGGCTACGACGGCATCGTGCTGGCCAACTCCAAGGCTGCCGACCAAGCCAAGATGAGTCGTAAGAATATCTACCTGGCCCTGGCCAAGGACGTCCCCAACCCCGATGGTTCCGAGACCCTGGTGCCGAACCCCTACACCATGTGGAGTGACATAGACCCGAACCTGCCGGCCACCAAGATCGAGGTACTCGGCCCACCCCCGACCTCCGGCACACGCGACGCCTTTACCGAACTCGTCCTCGAGGAAGGCTGCAGCGAGTTCGCTTTCGTCAAGGCCATAAAGAAGAAGGACAAGAACGACTTCAAGGCCGCATGCCACACGGTTCGCGAAGATGGTGGCTATGTCGAGGCCGGTGAAAACGACAACCTGATCATCCAGAAACTGGTGGCCAACAAGGATGCCTTCGGGATCTTCGGTTTCAGCTTCCTCGATCAGAACTCCGACAAGGTACAGGGCTCGATCGTCGACGGTGTCGCACCGGAATTCGACAACATCGCTGACGGCTCCTATCCGGTTTCCCGTGCGCTGTACTTCTACGTCAAAAAAGCCCACGTGGGGGCCGTGCCGGGCATCGAGGGCTATCTCGTGGAGTTTACCAGTGACAAGGCCTGGGGCCCCGAGGGCTACCTCGCCGACAAGGGTTTGATCCCGATGCCGGAAGCCGAGCGCGAAACATACGCCCAGGCCGCTGCAAACCTGACCTCCATGAAAGGACTTTGAAGGCAGGCGCCGGGCGACTGCAACCCGATCCCCGGTTACATGAGCGGTCGGTTCTGAGCCGACCGCTCGCTGTCAGAGACATCCAGACACATGTCGACTTACATTATCATCCTGATGCTGCTCGGCCTTACGGCGTTCGCCTACCACCGGGGCCGCAAACGCGCCCTGGCGGTTTCAAGCCTGAAGCCGGCGGAACGTCTGCATTCCCTGCCCCACTACTACGGCGCCTGGGCCGCGATCTGGTGCAGCCTGCCGGCCCTGCTGGTCCTTGGCGCATGGCTCGCGCTGCAAGGCACTGTAATCACCGAACTGGTGATCAGTGACCTCCCGGCATCGGTTCGTGAGCTGCCCGAGGGCCGTCTCGGCCTGGTAGTCAACGACATCCGCAATCACGCCGAGGGGTCCATCACCTCCGGCGAGGTGTCGGCGGAAATCGAGGCGGCCGCCGAGCACTATGCCAGACTGAAGGGCATCAGCCGCATGGCCATGAGCGTGCTGGTCCTGGTGCTCGCCGTCGTCGGCAGTCTTGTTGCGCTGCGCTTCATCGCCCCCCATTTCCGCGCACGCAATACCGTGGAATGGGTGATACGCGCCGTCCTGATCATCTGCTCATCCATCGCCATCATCACCACTATCGGCATCGTGCTGTCGGTGCTGTTCGAGGCGGTGCGCTTCTTTGAAAAAGTTCCTGTGACGGAATTCCTGTTCGGCACCAACTGGAGCCCCCAGACGGCAATTCGCGAAGACCAGGTGGGATCTACAGGCGCATTCGGTGCGGTGCCATTATTTGCCGGGACCCTGTTGATTTCATCCATCGCCATGCTGGCAGCAGTTCCCATCGGCCTGATGTCTGCGATCTACCTGTCGGAATATGCCGGACCGAAGCTGCGCGCCAGCGCGAAGCCGGTGCTCGAAATCCTGGCGGGCATCCCCACCGTGGTGTACGGCTTCTTCGCCGCCCTGACCGTGGCGCCCTTCATTCGCGACAGCGGCAGCCTGGTCGGGCTCGAAGTGTCATCGGAAAGCGCGCTGGCCGCGGGCCTGGTCATGGGCGTCATGATCATACCGTTCGTGTCCTCGCTGTCCGACGACGTCATCAACGCCGTTCCTCAATCCCTGCGTGACGCATCTTACGGCGTCGGCGCCACCAGGTCCGAGACCATCCGGCAGGTGGTCCTGCCCGCGGCCCTGCCCGGCATCGCCGGCGGCGTGCTGCTGGCCGTGTCCCGTGCCATCGGCGAGACCATGATCGTGGTGATGGCGGCGGGCCTCGCCGCCAACCTCACTGCCAACCCGCTGGAGAGCGTCACGACCGTTACCGTTCAGATCGTCACCCTGCTGGTCGGTGACCAGGAGTTCGACAGCCCCAAGACGCTGGCGGCCTTTGCGCTCGGTCTTACCCTGTTTCTTGTCACCCTCGCGCTCAACGTGATCGCCCTGCATATCGTGCGCAAATACCGTGAACAATATGATTGACACCACAGACACCGTCACCCTTGTCAAACAGTCCCTGGCAAAGCGTTACGCCGCAGAACGCCGCTTCCGGCGGATAGGCCTGGCCGCGATCCTGGTCGGGATCGCCTTCGTGCTGGTCCTGTTCACCAGCATCGTCAGCAAGGGTTACACCGCTTTCCTGCAGACCCAGATCTCGCTCGAGATCAATTTCGACGCCGAGGTCATCGATCCACAGGGAAACCGTGATCCGGAGACCATCGCACAGGCCGATTTCGCAAAACTCTACAAAGATGCCCTGAAGGCGCGCTTCGAGGTTACCGGTCGAAGCGAGCGGCGCGAGCTGTACAACCTGGTCAGCAACGGG
Source organism: uncultured Gammaproteobacteria bacterium (assembly GCA_963753845.1). GTDB lineage: Bacteria > Pseudomonadota > Gammaproteobacteria > Chromatiales > Chromatiaceae > Thiosocius. The sequence continues at coordinate 51,351 of CAVWEI010000017.1, read as the reverse complement.
ACGCCTTACACCCTGCGCGACCTGGTGGTCGCGAATCCGGACCTGATCGGCACCACCGGGCGTGTCTGGATAATCGCCGACGACGAGATCGATATGCTGGTCAAGGGGTACATCGATCGTGACCTGCCGGAGTCAGACCGGCGCATATCCGATCGCACCATAGGATGGGTCGAGCAACTCGAAGCAAGCGAAGACATCCGCACCACTTTCAACTGGACCTTTCTCACCGCCGGCGACAGCCGTGAGCCCGAGCAGGCCGGCATCGGTGGCGCCGTCATGGGGTCTTTCTACACCCTGATGGTAACCCTGGTGCTGTCCTTCCCCATCGGCGTGGCAGCGGCAATCTACCTGGAAGAATTCGCACCGCGAAACCAGTTTACGGATCTCATCGAGGTCAACATCAACAATCTGGCGGCTGTGCCGTCCATCGTATTTGGCCTGCTGGGCCTGGCAGTGTTCCTCAACTTCTTCGGTATGCCGCGCTCCGCCCCGGTGGTGGGCGGCCTGGTTCTGACCCTGATGACACTGCCGACCATCATTATCGCCAGCCGGGCAGCTTTGAAGTCTGTACCACCCTCGATCCGAGACGCAGCACTCGGGATCGGCGCCTCGCGCGTGCAGTCCGTTTTTCACCACGTGTTGCCCCAGGCGATGCCAGGCATGATGACCGGCACCATCATCGGTATGGCCCAGGCCCTCGGCGAATCCGCGCCACTGCTGATGATCGGCATGATCGCGTTCATCGTCGAGATCCCCAGCGGACCCTTCGATCCGGCAACCGTCCTGCCCGTGCAGATCTACCTTTGGGCGGACAGCCCGGAGCGCGCGTTTCTGGAGCGATCCTCGGCCGCGATCATGGTCCTGCTGACATTCCTGATCGCGATGAACGCCTTGGCCGTGGTTCTCCGAAAACGCTTTGAAAAACGCTGGTAAGACCGGCGACTACAGAGGTACGCAAGATGGCACACAACATTCACATGACCGCACCGGACAGCGCCATGGCGTTGCAACCCGGACTTGTCGACGTAAAAGCAAGCCACGCGTTCGAGAAGACCGAAGCGCCCAACGAAACGGTGGGGGACGTTACCGTGGCAGACCCACGGATGTCTGCACGCAAGGTACACGTCTATTACGGCGACAAGTGCGCGATCGACAATGTCTCCCTCGATATCGGCAAGAACGAGGTGATCTCGATGATTGGCCCCTCCGGTTGTGGGAAATCGACCTTTTTGCGTTGCCTCAACCGCATGAACGATACCATCGACACCTGCCGGGTCGAAGGCGACATAACCCTGGACGAAAGTGATATCTACCAAAAGAACATGGACGTGGTGCTGCTGCGCGCCCGGGTCGGCATGGTATTCCAGAAACCCAACCCCTTCCCCAAGTCGATCTACGATAATATCGCCTACGGTCCCAAGATTCATGGTCTGGCCAGAAACAAGGCCGATCTCGATGAAATCGTGCAGAACTCGCTGCAAAAGGCCGGCCTGTGGAGCGAGGTGAAGGACCGGCTGCTGGAGCCCGGCACCGGTCTTTCCGGCGGCCAGCAGCAACGTCTTTGTATCGCCCGCACCATCGCAGTATCGCCCGAGGTCATCCTGATGGACGAGCCATGCTCGGCACTCGACCCGATCGCAACCGCCAGGGTCGAGGAACTCATCGACGAGCTTCGTCAAAACTACACCATCGCCATTGTTACGCATTCGATGCAGCAGGCCGCGCGCGTCTCCCAGCGCACCGCCTATTTCCATCTCGGTAGACTCGTCGAGGTAGGTGCGACCCGGGACATCTTTACGAATCCCAGCCACAAGCTGACAGAAGATTACATCACTGGCAGATTCGGTTAATCGGCTCAACCCGGCAGGTACAGCGACCATGAATTCGACAGACAAAGCCCATATGACGACCGAAGGACATATCTTCCAGCGCTTCGACAAGGAGCTGCAGTCGCTCATTCAGATCATCGAGGATATGTACACCCTGGCCAGCGAACAGATCCGTGATACGGGCAAGGCAATCAAGGGCGCCGACGTCGAACGGGCGCGCCGGGTGGTCGAAAGGGAAATGCAACTCGATGAACTCGACTTTGCAATCGAGGAAGAGATTCACCGCATCCTTGCCCTCCACGCACCCAAGGCGCGGGACCTGCGTGTTCTGCTGACGGTCAACCGCATCAGCTCGTATCTCGAACGCATCGGCGACCAGGCCCACAGCGTTGCCGAACTGACCATCAAGCTCTTCCAGAACACTGAAATCGTGCCGGACAAGCGGTTGCTCAACGGCATACCGCGCATGGCCAAGTATGTGAACGCGATGCTCGGCATGAGTATCCGCTCGTTCCAGAACATGGACATGGAACTGGCGCTAGAGGTAATAGAGATGGATCATGACCTCAACGAGCAATTCGACGCGTCGATCCGCAGTCTTTCGACCTACGTGCTGGAGGATCCCCGCCGCGTCGGCGACGCCGTGCAAGTGGTGCTTGGGCTTCGCTCGCTCGACCGCATCGGCGGTCACGCAAAAAGTATCGGCCGTCAGGTGATCAGCATGGTGAAGGGCGTCAACGTCCGCCACCAGAGTGTCGAGAGCCTCGCGGTGGAGATACGGTCGGGGCGGTAGGTTTCCTTCGGCAGCGGTGTCGCGAAATTGTAGCCACCCTCGTGCAGCAAATCCCCCAATTCGAATCGGGATCATCTTGCCGTGACACAGGAGAGACCTATCGCCAATGCGACTGTTCCGATCTGCTTCCGGTACATTGGTCGCTCAAGTGGCAGCGACGGCTACCATCCTGTTCGACGCATCCCTGCGCCCCAGCCCGGCTGCGAAATCCGCCGGCCTCCGCGTTGCCAATGAGATTTCCAAGTTAACGGGTCGGTACAATTACACCGGCACCGCCGCGGGATCCATAGGGAACCGCGACCGGGGGACGGGGATACCCGGGGGGCCGAAATGCCGGGTGGTCCGGCTTCCAAAGACCCGGTGGCCGCGGATAGTCGAATGGCCAATCGGGGCCGTGGATGGGCGGCCGCGGATACACGGGCCGCGGGTAGCCGTAGGCACGGGTATCCATCGGGGCCTGCTGGGCCTCCTGGCGCGCCTCCAGTTCGAGCTTTCGAAGATTGTACTCGCGTTGCGCCTGCTCCCGCTCCTGCCGCTCGCGGTTCAGGTTCTGCCGATAGGCCTCCAGCCGTTCCACCTGGTTGAGTATCGAGTAAGGATCTTCCTGAACCGGCGGGTTTGGCGGGGAATAAGCAGGCATATGCAGTTGCTCGACCTGCTCCGCGCTTGTTAGTGGTGGCCGATCACCATAGTGAAGCTGCCCTTCGCTATCGGTCCACCGATACAGGGTGTCAGCCTGCACACAGCACAAAGGCCCCGCCAGCGCTGCGATCAGCGCCCACTGATGTCGAAAAAAGCCACTCATCCGGGCACGCCTCCTTCACCGGTTCCGTTAGACATGAGACGCCCTTGGTCACAAAAACAACCCGGTCGGCAAGGGATACCCAGGGCGACCCGGCTTGCATAAAGCCCCAAGTCTAATATTCTCTATCCATAATTATAATTTTGGTTTGCCAGAAACCTCCATATGAATGAAACCCTCGGCAACACGGCAATCCAACAAAAGGGGACCTCTAACAATTCACGATCAGCCATCTTGGCGCCAAAAAATCTCGGCTCTGCGTTACGAATCTTCGCAATAGCCAGCTATTACGTGCGATCCGAGCCTTTTTGATCACCAATCTGATCTGCCCGGAATTATCAGAGGTCCCCAAAGGCCCTTTTATCCCAGCGCGATCGAATAACAACACGCCCGCCTGCGCCGACCCGGCCTTGGACCGGGAAGCTGCGGGTGGGACTACACGCTTGAGATCAAGCGAATGACAGGAGGAATGCAATGAAGATCTTACAGAGAACCCTGACTGCCGTGGCCACGGCAGCCATCCTGGCGATGCCCTTTGGCAGCGCGCTTGCCGCGGATATCGAACTCAAGGCCTCGCACCAGTGGCCAGGGGGCAAGGGCGACGTCCGTGACGAGATGGTGCAGATGATCGCCCGCCACATGGCAGAAGCGAACGTCGGCGTGGAGATCCAGGTCTATCCCGGCAAGTCGCTGTTCAAACCCAAGGAACAGTGGGGCGCGATGACCAAGGGCAAGCTGGATATCACCGCATTCCCGCTTGCCTACGCAGGGGGACGCCACCCCGAGTTCAACCTGACTCTGATGCCGGGACTGGTCAAGAACCACGATCATGCACAACGCCTGAACAAGTCCGAGTTCATGAAACGCATCAAGCAGGTAATGGACGAGGCCGGTGTCATGGTCCTGGCCGACACTTGGCTTGCGGGCGGTATGGTGTCCACCAAGGAATGCACCCTGGTGCCCGATGACGTCAAGGGTATGAAGTTTCGAGCCGCCGGCAAGGCCTTCGAACAGATGCTGCAGGCCGCGGGTGCATCGATCACCTCGATGCCCTCCTCAGAGATCTACTCCGGCCTGCAGACAGGTGTGCTCGATGGCGCCATCACCTCCTCCTCGTCCCTCGTCTCCTATCGAATCTACGAGCAGGTCAAGTGCCTGACCGCGCCCGGCGAGAATGCCCTGTGGGTGATGTACGAGCCCATCCTGATGGCCAAGTCCAGTTTCGCCAAGCTCAACCCCGAGCAGCAGGCCGAGCTGATGAAGGCCTCCGCCGAAGCCGAGAAATATGCCCACACTGCATCGATCGAGGCCGACAAGAAGCTGGTGGAGGCTTACAAGAAGGCGGGTGTGAAAGTGGTCGAGATGAGCGCCGAGCAGGCGGCGATGTGGCGCAAGATCGCCGATACATCCAGCTACAAGGCCTTTGCTGAAAACGTCGAAGGCGGCCAGGAGCTGCTGGAACTTGCGCTAAGCGTGGAGTAGATCGCGCATCCGCGACGATAATGCCTCTGGAATGGGATGGGGTGATCCCCCGGGTCATCGCCCCGTCCCTGCCCGCTCTCCATCCACCGTTCCCGAGGGGTCTCTTGCATGAGCACCTTTATCCGACTGACCGAGCAGCTGTCGCGTCTTCTTGGCATCGCCGCCGCCATTCTGCTGGTCATCGCCGTGGTCGTGGTGTGCCAGATGGTCCTCATGCGCTACGTTCTCAATGAGTCCACGCACTGGCAGACCGAGTTCGTAACTTATGCACTGATTGCCTCGACCTTCCTCGGTGCACCCTTCGTGCTGCTCACTCGCGGCCACGTCAACGTGGAGCTGGTGCCCATGGCGCTGGGCCCGCGCGGCCGGTTCCTGCTGGCACTGCTGGCGTATATCACCTCCGCCGCCCTGTGCTTCATGCTGGCTTACTACAGCGCGCTGTTCTGGTACGAAGCCTGGGAGGGCGGCTGGCGTTCCGACACCATATGGGCGCCCAAGCTGTGGAAGGTGTATCTGGCCATGCCAATCGGCTTCATCGCGATCAGCCTGCAATACCTTGCCGACCTGCTGTGCCTGATCAGCGGCCGGGAACCGCCCTTCGGCATCGCCGATGTCAACGCGGAGGCCGCGTAATGGACCCGCTGATTCTCGGTCTGCTGGCTGCCGTTACCCTGGTGCTGCTGCTGCTGACCGGCATGCCGGTCGCATTCGCGCTCGGCTTTACTGCCATCGCCTTCCTGCTGATCGAGGACGGCGTGGGTGCCTTCGAGGTGGTGGCCGAAACGCTGTTCGGCGCGCTAGACGAGTTCGCACTGCTTTCTATCCCCATGTTCCTGTTGATGGGCTCGGCCATCGCGGCGTCGCGCGCCGGCTCCGACCTGTACGAGGCCCTGGACCGCTGGCTCTACCGGGTGCCCGGGGGGCTGTTGATCTCCAACATCGGGGCCTGCGGTCTGTTTGCGGCCCTGACCGGGTCGTCGCCTGCGACCTGTGCGGCGATCGGGAAGATGGGTATCCCCGAGATGCGCCAGCGTGGCTACCCAGCGAGCCTGGCGACCGGCGCAATTGCCGCCGGTGGGACCCTGGGTATCCTGATTCCACCGTCGATCACCATGATCGTCTACGGCATCGCCACCGAAACGTCGATCGGGCGCCTGTTCATGGCCGGCGTGATCCCGGGCATCATGCTGATGCTCCTGTTCATGGCCTGGTCCTGGTTCTACGCGTGGCGTAACGGCTACAGCTTCATCGAGGAAGACAAGCACTTCTCGCTGCGCGAAAAGCTCGTCATCCTGCCCAAGATCCTGCCCTTCATGACCCTGATCGTGCTGGTCCTCTGGGCCCTCTACGGGGGGATCGCGACACCATCGGAGGCCTCCGGCGTTGGCGCCATGGTATGCATACTTCTCGTCATGGCAATCTACCGCGTGTGGCAGCCGGGAAGACTGTGGGAGATCGTGCGCAGCGCCACGCGCGAGTCCGTGATGCTGATGATGATCATCGGCATGGCCGGGCTGTTCAGCTACATGATGTCCAGCCTGTACATCACCCAGGGGATTGCCGAGTGGATCGCGGGCCTCGACGTCAACAAGTGGGTGTTGCTGTTCTACGTGAACATCTTCCTGCTGGTTGCAGGTTTTTTTCTGCCACCGGTGGCGGTCATCCTCATGACCGCACCGACAATAGTGCCGATCATCATCCAGGCGGGCTTCGACCCGATCTGGTTCGGCGTGATACTCACCCTGAACATGGAGATCGGGCTGATTACGCCGCCGGTAGGGCTCAATCTCTATGTGATCAACGGCATCGTGAAGGATGTCGACCTCAAGACCGTGTTGTGGGGCGCCTTCCCTTTCATGCTTTGCCTGATGTTCGGCATCTTCCTGCTCACGCTGTTCCCGGGCATCGCCACCTGGCTGCCGGACTACCTGATGGGCCCGGTGCGCTGACACGATGAAGCGCTGCCCGGAAGTCCAGCTGGAAGGTGTGCCATGCCGAGCGTGAAATGGCTGGAACGCATCATGGACACGGTCGCGGACCGTGGTCGTGAGTTACTCGGCCTGCGCGAGGACGATGCGCGTGATTCGCTTGACAGCCTCTGCCGGCGACTGATTACTGGCCGCGGCGAGGCCTCCAACATTGCACTTGCGCGTGAGATCCTGCAGCGCTTCGAGGGACTGGACGATGAGGCCAAGACGGCGTTCATGCTCACCCTTGCCGAAGACTTCGGACCCGACCCCGGACAGATTCAGCGGGCGGCGGCTGCCTTTCGCAACAATCGTCCGGAAACTCTCGTAAACCTGATCGGCGCGACGGAACCACCGCGCCAGGAACTTTTTCGACGCCTGAACATGGCACCGCTTGGAACGGCCAGCCTGGTGAGCATGCGCGAGCAGTTGCTCGGCCGCCTGAAGGAGCACCCGTCGCTGGGATCCGTGGACGCGGATTTCAGGCACCTTCTGTCGTCCTGGTTCAATCGCGGTTTCCTACGCCTGCAGAAGATCGACTGGCACAGCCCGGCGATCGTGCTCGAAAAGCTGATGCGCTATGAATCGGTTCACCCGATCAGGGACTGGGACGATATGCACCGGCGTCTCGACGACGACAGGCGCTGCTTCGGATTCTTTCACCCGGCCCTGCCGGACGAGCCCCTGATCTTCGTCGAGGTGGCACTGACCCGGGGCCTGGCTGCGGAGATCGCGCCGTTGATCGACCCCGGCGCCCCGATCGCCGATCCCTATGCCGCCGACACGGCCATGTTCTATTCGATAAACAACGCCCTGAAGGGGCTGCGGGGCATCAGCTTCGGCAATTTCCTGCTCAAGCAGGTACTCAGCGAACTGGCCGCGGAACTTCCTAACCTGAAGCACTTCGCGACCCTTTCTCCAATGCCCCGCTTCGCCGAAGGCCTGCGCATGCTGAAGGCCGGAGAGATCGACGGCTGGTCTGCCGCAGGCGTCAATCGGGTGCTTTCCGACCATCAGGCGAGGTTGAAGCAGCACACGGGACTGGCCGATCCGCTCGATGCCGTCTCTGATCTCCTGCGCGAGCCCTCGGCCGAAAAGGAGCAGCTGCTGGCCGCACCCCTTGCCCGCCTCGCACTGCTGTACCTGAGCGAGTTCAGACAAGGCGACATCTGTTTCGACCCGGTTGCCGCCTTCCATCTGGCGAACGGTGCCATCCTGGAACGCATCAATGTCTTTGCCGACCGCTCGGGTCATGGCGAAAGCCAGTCACACTCGGTCATGGTGAACTATCGGTACGACCCCGAACTGGTGGTCGCCAATCACGAGGCCTTCGTGCGCGAAGGCCATATTGTCATGTCACGTCCCCTGCAGCGCGAACACGAAAAGTTCATCGCAGGTGAAGCTTGATCGATCTGCCCATGCTGCTGATGTCGGGCGCGCTCGCCGGCACGCTCGCTGGTCTTTTGGGAATTGGCGGCGGAATTGTGATCGTACCGATCATCACGCTGCTGTTCGACGGCCAGGGCATACCCCATGACCTGGCAATCAAGATCGCACTCGGCACCTCGCTGGCGACTATTGTCGTCACCGCCATTTCCAGTATCTATACGCATAATCGCAAGCGGGCCGTCGATTGGAGGCTGTTCCGCATCATGACCCCTGGTGTGCTCATCGGCTCATTGATCGGCGCTGGGCTTGCCGATCTCATCCCCGGCGACGTGCTGTATGTCGCCTTCATCTTCTTCATGTTCGCAGTCTCACTGCAGATGGCGTTGAGCCGCGTGTCGGGAGATCATCCGCTGCCGGGTGCCGCGGGGCTGACCGGTGTATCGACCGCTGTTGGCATGGTTTCGGCCTTGATGGGTGTCGGCGGTGGCTCGATGAACGTACCCTTTCTGAGTTACTGCGGTATCCCCATCAAGCGGGCGATCGCGACGGCCGCGGCCATTGGCCTGCCGATCGCGGCCAGCGCAACGCTGGGATACATCGTCGGTGGTCTCAACGAGGCCGGCGTGCCGCCGGGAAGCCTTGGCTATGTCAACTTTCCTGTGTTCGGCAGCATAGTCGTCGCCAGCCTGCTGTTTGCCCCGCTTGGGGCCATCCTGGCGCACAAGCTCCCCGACCAGTTGCTCAGGCGGCTGTTCGCCATCTTCCTTTTTGTATTGGCCTGCCGCATGGGCCTCAATCGCTTCTGAAGGGCATGACGAGAATGAGCAATGCAAATCTTTACTCCCTGTTCCACGATCGTTTTCCGGGGGATCCGGATGCACTGTTCCTGGACGGCGTCGACGGACGCCAGCTGCGCTACAGCGAGATTCATCGACGCAGCGGACAGATGCTGGGTGTGTTGCAACAACTGGGCGTGGAAAAGGGCGACCGTGTCGTGGTGCAGGTCGAAAAGTCGATCGAGGCGGTCCTGCTGTATCTGGCCTGTCTGCGCGCCGGTGCCATCTACATCCCCCTGAACACCGCGTACACGGCGGCCGAGGTCGCCTATTTCCTGTCGGATTCTACGCCGAAGCTTTTCGTCTGCACCCCCGAAAAGATCGACCAACTCAAAGACATCGCGGAACAATGCAGCGTCCCCAGAGTGCTCAGCCTCGGCGGTGCAGGTGAAGGCGATCTGATGGCAGTCGTGGAGGCACAGGCCGCAAGTGAAACCGTCGTAGAGGTCGGGTCGCACGAGCTGGCCGCCATCCTGTACACCTCCGGCACCACGGGACGCTCCAAGGGCGCCATGCTCAGCCACGCCAATCTTGCTTCGAATGCGCTGGTCCTGTTCGATTTCTGGCACTGGCAGCCCAACGACGTGCTGCTGCATGCACTGCCGATCTTTCACGTACACGGCTTGTTCGTTGCCCTGCACTGTGCCCTGCTCGGTGGTTCGCGCGTCATCTTCATGCCGCGTTACGACGTCCAGACCATCATGCGAAAGCTGCCGCAGTCCACCGTCATGATGGGTGTGCCTACCTTCTACACTCGCCTCCTCGACCGCGATGACTTCGGCCGAGACACCTGCGCCAACATGCGCCTGTTCATCTCGGGTTCTGCGCCCCTGCTGGCCGAGACGCACCGCGAGTTCGAGGAACGTACCGGACACCGCATCCTCGAGCGCTACGGCATGACCGAGACCGGCATGATCACCTCCAACCCCTATGACGGCGAACGGGTAGCCGGCACCGTCGGCTATGCCCTACCGGGTATCAGCGCACGGGTGGCGGACGAACACGGCAAGCAGCTGCCGCGGGGCGAGGCCGGGGTACTGGAGATCACGGGACCGAACGTCTTCAGCGGATACTGGCAGATGCCGGAAAAGACCGCCGAGGAGTTTCGGCCGGACGGCTGGTTCATCACCGGGGACATCGCCGAGATGGGCGACGACGGTCGCGTAACCATCGTCGGTCGCGCCAAGGACCTGATCATCTCCGGCGGCTTCAACGTCTACCCCAAGGAGATTGAGTCCGAGATCGACGAGCTGCCGGGAGTGAAGGAATCTGCAGTCATCGGCGTGCCTCACCCGGACTTCGGCGAGTCGGTCACCGCGGTCGTGGTACCCAATGGCAGTTCTGAAATTACGGAAGAAGGCATTGTGGCCGCGCTGAGCGCCCGGCTTGCACGTTTCAAGCAACCGAAACGTGTGTTCATTGTCGACGAGCTGCCGCGAAACACCATGGGCAAGGTGCAAAAGAACGTTCTGCGCGACAGGCACAAAGACCTGTTCAGCTGAAAAACGAACAACGCCCTGATCGGATGCGGGTATCCGGGGGAACGTCCTTTCCCACGGTCTCTACTTGTCAGAGTACGGTCGAAAAAGGCTCCACCGCGACCATTTCCCCTTCGGCCACACCGGCACATTCTTCGTTGAGCAGCACGTAACAGTTGGCCCGGCTCATCGAGGTGAGGACGCCCGAGCCCTGGGCACCCGAGGGCCCGACCGTCAGCTGCCCCTGCTCATCGTAAGAAAGGATTCCGCGCACGAACTCGAAGCGACCCGGCCGCTTTCTCAAAGTGACCCGCGAGCGGGCCTGCGTGACCAGTCGGATCGGCCAGTTGCCGCTGGCCAGATACCTGAGCGTCGGCCGCACGAACTGATGAAAGGTCAGCATGACCGCAACCGGGTTGCCGGGTAGTCCGAAGAACATCGCCTGCCCGAGCCGGCCGAAGGTCAGCGGGCGGCCCGGCTTCATGGCGATAGTCCAGAACGCGATATCGCCGAGCTTGTCCAGTATCTCCTTTGTGTAATCCGCTTCCCCAACCGAGACTCCTCCCGAGGTGATCACCACGTCGGCAACCCGCGCAGCATGGTGAAAGGCGTCGTCGAGCGCCTGGCGATCATCCGCGACGACACCAAGATCGACGATATCCACGCCGGCCTCGGTGAGCATCGCGTACAGGCTGTAACGATTGCTGTCGTAGATCTCGCCCTCGGCGAGCACATCGCCGATGGAGCGCAGTTCGTCACCGGTGGAGAAAAACGCGACACGGGGCCTGCGGTGTACGCGCAGTTCCGCGAAGCCCAGGGATGCCAGCACACCCAGGTCGGCGGCCGTGAGCAGCCGACCCCGCTCGAACACCCGGGACCCCTGCGCGATATCCTCGCCCGCCTGGCGCACATTCTGGCCGGCGCGGTGCCTTGCATCGATGCGCACCCGATCCTTGTCCACCACTTCGACCTGCTCCTGCATCACGACCGTGTCTGTCCCCGAGGGCATAGGCGCGCCCGTCATGATGCGCACGCAGTCACCGGACACGCAGACCTCGGACACGGTCTGGCCCGCCAGGGCCGTTGCGACGACGCGGTATTCCCTCGCACCATCCTGCGGCAGGTCGCTGCCGGCAAGCGCATAACCGTCCATCGCAGAATTGGTATGACTGGGTACATCGAGCGGTGATACACAGTCTTTGGCCAGCGCGCGGCCGAGAGCTGAGCGGATGGCCACCTGCTCCTCATCCTGGATCGGCACCAGGGCCGCACGAATGGCGTCTCTGGCCTGTTGAACGGTCAGCGCAAGCGGGTCGGAGTCATCGGCACAGGAGGCCCGGGTGGTCAGGTCGGGGGTAGGCATCAGCGGTATTGTCCTCAGCAGGCCAGAGGTTCGAGCCGCGCATCGCGTCCTGCCAGCTGGAGGATGAATTCGGCGATCGCGGCAGGCTCATTGATCGGCAGTCTCGGCAACTTGCCGGGGTCCTGCGCAAGTTCGCCCTCGTCTGTCGCAATCGCCACAATACTAGGATCATCGGGGAAAAGCAGCGGCCGCCCCAATGGAGTTCGATGCAATTCGATCTTTGGGAAGACCTCGGCCTTGAATCCCTCAACCAGCACCAGGTCGAGCCTGCCCGGATCGAGAACCGCCAGCACCTCCTGCAGGCCCGGCTCCCGCTGACGCTCTGGACATTCGCGGACCCAGCCGATCCTGCAGCGCGCCGCCACCAGCATTTCGTCTGCGCCAGCAGAGCGCAGCCGGTAGCTGTCCTTCCCTGGCTGGTCCATCTCGAACGAATGGTGAGCATGCTTGACCACCGCGATGCGCAGACCCGCACCCTTGAGCAGCGGCAGCAGCTTGAGCAGAAGCGTGGTCTTTCCAGTACCGCTGAAGGCCGCGAATCCAACCAGCGGGACCGGGAACTCGACGGGTTTCAGTGCGCGACCTTCGGTATCCACAGGCTAGGCCTCCGGTCGCGACGTGGCCGCGCTGGCATAATCTTCGGGCGTGTTGATATTGCTGAACTGCTGCGGGACGTCACTGAAATCGACCGTGACCCAGTGGTTCCGCGCATACCAGCGGTCGATCTTGCGTTCGCCCTCTCCAAGTGCAAGCACGAGGTCCGGCAATACATTGCGATTCAACATAGCGTAGACCGGTTGAAGTCGATTTCCATCATGCGCCACGGCAATATCGGCACCGGACCCGCTCAGCCCGGCGGCAAGTCGCTGTGCCAAATCGTCGACGATGACCGGCCCGTCACATGGCAAGGTGAGCAAATAGTCGGTCTGGATGTACCTCAGTCCGGCAAGGAATCCGGCCAGCGGGCCCTGAAAATCGTCCAGCGGGTCAGCCAGCACCGGGACGTCGAACTGCCGGTATTCCTCGTGATGTCGGTTCGCACTGATCAGTACCGCCCCGACCTGCGGGCGTATGGCGTCGAGCACATGGCCCACCAGCAATCCGTCGCCGAACGGCAAAAGACCCTTGTCCCGGCCACCCATGCGGCGGCTCTTGCCGCCGGCGAGGATGAGTGCCGTGATCTCCTGTCTGTCGATCAACCCTTTGGCCTCAAAGTCATGCGTTCACCCAGGCACGGCGGACGATCGGGGTAACCTTTTCCGGCAATCCCGCGATCTCTGGTCCGATATCGCTCAGTTGCCCTTCATCCAGACCGAGCATGCGGTCGGCCACGGCCGCAAAAGGCTGCGGATCATGGGTTGCGACCACCAGGGCGACCCCCTCCCGCTTGAGCGCCAGCAACAGTTCCACGGTACGCTGTCGGCAGCCCACGTCCATATTGGCGGTCGGCTCATCCAGCAGCATCACCCGCGGCCGCCGCAACCACGCCCTGACCAGTGCCACCCGCTGGCGTTCTCCACCGGACAGCTGGTGCACCGGCTGGTCTGCAAGTGGCAGCAGACCCGACCACTCCAGCCCTTCGTGGATACGCAGCTCCCGAGCGGCACGCGGGCCAATGAGTGGGTAGTTCAGGTTATAGCGGACACTGCCTTCGAACAGATAAGGCTGCTGGTGAAGATAGATACATTCAGCCAGCAGGCGTTTTTTTGCCCGGCGCCAGGTGCAGGGCAGGTCATTCAGCATCAGCTGTGCACGGTCGGGCCGCTCCATACCGGCCATGATCCTGAGCAGTGTGGACTTGCCCGCACCGTTGTCTCCGCACAGCAGCTGACACTCTCCGGCTGCCAGCGAGATATCGACGCCATCGAGGATACGGCGCCTGCCAAAGGTCTTCTCGACCTTGTTGAACAACAAACGGGTCACGCGACCGGCCTCCCCTTGCCCTGTACCACTTGCAGCAATCCATTCAGGACGAACGCCATTGCCAGCAAAACCAGACCCAGGGCGATTCCCTGGGCAAACTCGCCCTTGCTCGTTTCAAGGGCGATGGCCGTTGGGATGTTACGTGTGTAGTGCAATATGTTGCCACCCAGCATCATGGACGCACCCACCTCTGCAATGATTCGACCAAAACCGGCCAGCAAAGCGGCAAACAATCCAAAACGCGCCTCGCGCATCAACGTACCCACCGCCCGGATCCGGCTTGCACCCAGGGTGCGTGCCGTCTCCCACGCCCGCCGGTCCGTTGCCTGCAGGGACGAGTGCCCCATCGCCACCAGGATGGGCAGCGCCAGGGCGATCTGACCAATCACCATTGCCGGCTGCGTAAACAGCAGGTGCCATTCGCCCAGAGGTCCCTGCCGCGACAACAGTATGTAAAACGTCAACCCGACCACCACCGCCGGAAACGACAGCAGGGTGTTGAACATGGTGATCAACAGGCGCCGACCGGGGAACCGGCCATAGGCCAGAAGAAAGGCGATGGCGACCGCAACCGGCGTGGCGACCGCCATTGCGGTCAATGACACCTTGAACGAGATCGCGATGATCTCCCACAGGCCGGGATCACCACCGAAAAGCAGTGCAAGCGCCTGTCGCGTGCTGTCTGCGATCGAACCCATCAAGACCGCCGGCCCTTTCGATCAGCGTTTTGCGACGGTGTTTGCCGAAGGCGTGAACAATTGCTCTCCCGATTTCCGGAATGCGGCAATCGCCTCTTGACCATCAGTACCCCTGATCCAGAGGATCAATGCCTTCGCACCCGCGTGGTTGAGGTCCGGATAGCGCTTCGCACTCACCTCGATGATCGCGTAGGGGTTGAACAGGCCCTCGTCACCCTCATAGGCGATCCTCAACTGGCTCTTATCGCGATAGGCCAGCCAGGTACCACGATCCGTCAACGTATAGGCATTCATTTCGTCGGCCATCTGCAGGACTTTGCCCATCCCCTGACCCGCCTCACGGTACCAGGCGCCCTCCGGAGTCAAGCCGGCCTGCGTCCACAACGAACGCTCCTTCTTGTGGGTACCGGAATCATCACCACGCGAAACGAAAACGCTTTGAGTTTCAGCAATTCGCCTGAGCGCATTACCCAGGTCACTTGCGCTGGCCAGCCCGGCAGGGTCCGAGGCCGGACCGACCAGGACGAAATCATTGAACATCACCGGCAAGCGCTGTTCGCCGAAACCCTCATAGACGAATTTCCGCTCTGCCGCAGGCGCGTGCACCAGAACCACGTCCACATCGCCATCACGGCCCATCCGCAGCGCCTTGCCGGTTCCAACAGCGATCACGTGTACTTCGTAACCCGTGGCCTCCTTGAAACGCGGCAGCAGGTCATTCAGCAGGCCTGAGTTCTCGGTGCTCGTGGTGGTCGCGAGCCTGATCGTGTTGGCCCGATCGTAATCGGCGATTGCACCCAGGCTCAGCGCGAAGTACAAAGCGCTGATGAGCGCTGCCTTCAGCAGCACGCGATGGTTCTCGAACATCAGTCCTCCGACGTTGTCATATGTATGCGTAGGGTCTGCCACTGCAAATCCGGTGCCAGACGCAATTTCGCACCGGATCGCACGCGAGCGGCCCCTGCGGGAAGGCCCTGAACACATCGATACCCCAATTAGTCCGTGTCTTTAGAACCACACTGATTCCGCCTGACGCGACAAAATGTCTCAGAGTTGATTAAACTCGAGGGACACAATAGCCCAGCGTAACCGGGTTCTTGCTGCCGGCCTCGGGAAATCGGTTGGTCATTTCCGTTTCTTTCCCAGGTGTAAGGACTTTCGGCTCATAACCAATCACTAAAATAGGGCAACACGGCACCCATGGCTTTTCCGACCGAAAACCTCCGCAACACACTCTCGGACGCCGGCACTCTCGGTGACGAACCCGGGCGCTGCGTCGAAACGCCTGAACTCGGTCCTCGTCGTCGACGATGAAACCGGAATCCTTAATTCTCTGCAGAAAGGGCTGGCCTCCCAGTTCAGTCTGATCGAGACCGCATCTGATTCCGATGCCGCTGACGCCCTGCTGAGCCGCTGTCATTTCGATCTGATCATCTCGGGTATCCGGCTTCGCGGGCGATCCGGGCTGGAATGGATTGGTCAGCTTCGCGATCAGGACTGCATGACACCGGTAATCTTCATGACTGCCGATGCCGATCTGCAGACGGCGATCACCGCCCTTCGCGCCGGTGCCTCTGACTTCATTCTCAAGCCGTTCCGCATGGAGCAGATGCAGACGGCCGTTGGACGCTGTATCGAACGACAGCGTCTCAAGCGCGAGAATTTCCTGTTGCGCCGCCAGGTGACCACGATCCACGAAGGCAGCGGCATCATCGGCTCGTGTGATCTCGTTCTTGGAGTCTGTGAGGTCATCAGGCGGGTCGCACCGATGCCGTCTACCATACTGGTTCAGGGTGAATCGGGCACCGGCAAGGAACTCGCCGCTCTGGCGATCCATAACTTCAGCGGCCGCGACGGATCCTTCGTACCGATCAACTGCGGGGCCATGCATGCCGAACTGCTGGAGAGCGAGTTGTTCGGGCATGCCAAGGGGGCATTCACCGGAGCCGTCAAGTCGCGTGAGGGACTGTTTTCTTACGCCGATGGCGGCACCCTCTTTCTTGATGAGATCGGCGAGATGCCGCTGGCGATGCAGACTCGTTTGCTGCGGGTCATGGAGGATCGTGCAGTGCGCCCGGTCGGTAGTAACCGGGAGACCCCGGTGGATGTCCGAATCGTTGCCGCGACCAACCGCGATCTCAAGGCGGAAGTGGACAAGGGAAATTTCCGCGAGGACCTTTACTACCGCCTGAACGTGCTCAGTATACGCATGCCGGCACTGCGTGAACGTATCCAGGATCTGCCCGAGCTGGTCGAACATTTCGCCAACTCGATAGCCGCAGATCTTGGGGTGGCCGTTCCAAAGATCCGGGAAGACGAACTGAAACGCCTGGCGCAATACGATTGGCCGGGCAACGTCCGCGAGCTCAAGAATGTCATTGAGCGCTGCCTGCTGCTCAACCACCAGCCCAGCCAAAGTCTGCCCGGCTGCGTGCCGGACCTGGGGCCAGGCAGTGGGTCCGCCAACGATGACGACCTGACGCTGGAGACCGTTGAGCGCCGGCACATCCTTCGCGTCCTCGACATGGAAAATGGAAACAAGTCTGCCGCCGCACGGATTCTTGGTGTCTCCAGAAAGACCCTGGAACGCAAATGTCAGAGCTGGGGTGTGTCCTCTTGACCTGCTCAACAAGGTCGAACCGGGGCTGACCTCGACATGCGGCCAATCCCCTCGTTCAGACCTGAACCCTCCGTGTTTAAACGGGCATGACACCGGAGCAGTACCGGCGCTATGCGCGCCAGATCCGGCTGGAACAGGTCCAGGAGACCGGCCAGCAAAAGCTGCTCGAATCGAGGGTGCTGATCGTGGGTCTCGGCGGCCTGGGCTCCCCGGCTGCGATGTATCTCGCAGCCAGTGGCGTCGGCACCCTGGTCCTGAGCGATTTCGACCGGGTCGAGCCATCGAACCTGCAACGCCAGATCATTCATCACGAGTCCGACATCGGTGAACTCAAGGCGTCGTCTGCAAAACGGAGCCTGCAGGCGATCAACGCCGCCTGCGAGGTCATCGCGTTGGACTGGGAACTAGACACCGGGGAACTGACCCGGGAGATCGGGGCCGCAGACCTGGTGCTCGACTGCACCGATAACTTTGCCACCCGGTTTCGGCTGAACCGCCTGGCCGTCGCCGCCGGCACCCCCCTGGTCACGGGTGCGGCGATCCGGTTGGAAGGCCAGATCATGACCTCACTCGCGGACGGTGGACCCTGTTACCAATGCGTCTATCCGCGACAGCTCGAAAACGAGGAAAGCTGCGCCATGGAGGGTGTGCTTGCGCCCCTGGTCGGGGTCATCGGCAGCCTGCAGGCCCTGCAGGCGGTGCGGATCCTCACCGGGCATCGCGAACAACTGCGCGGTGTCCTGCTGCTGTTCGACGCGGCGAGCATGGAGTGGCAGCGCATCCGCGTACCGGCACGACCCGACTGCCCGGTCTGCGGTGACTCCTGAGCACCCCGTCTTCGATTCAATACAAACAGCGGCGCCTCAATCCTCCCCCCAGACCAGTTCCCCGCTCTCGCCGAAATCATACCCGCCAAGCAGATCTGCAACCTGACGGCACTCACCCGACTGCAGGCGATTCAGGAGTTCCTGGAACAGCCTCCGGAACCAGATGTTCCGCGGCAAGGCGAAATCGAATGCCTCGACGCCGTAAGGGATGAAGGCCAATCCCGCCTCGGTCGCAGCCGCGCGCGCCCCCGGGGCTACATCCGCCTGATCGAGCACGATGGCCGCGGCGGCTTCACGCTCGGACAGCGCCGTGGCCGTGACATTCAGAGAATCCGCCGCGGTCACCGTCCTGCGGACCTCCATGAAGAAACGTTGAGCACCCGCGCCGGGCTGGCGCTGAACCCAGCGGAAATCCGGTCCGATCAGGCGCTCAGGATCGGTTGTACGACGCGCAACCTCGTGACTGACGATCAGCCCCTGTTCCCTGGTAAAGGCCCGGATCAGCACCCAGTTGCGGTGCTGCGGGTGCTGCCGCAGCAACGCGGGGTGCCGGGTACGACTCTCCTCGCAGGGGCCCCAGTGCAGGGCACTGACGTCCACCCTGCTCGCCTGCAGGAGTTCGAGCCCGAGACGGGTGCCCGTGGGCGTATAACTTACCTGGGCCAGGGCGTTCACATCGCGGGCAAACGCGGTCACTGCACGGTACAGCAAGGGGTCATCGCTACCGGCGATCACCAGGCGGTCGGTTAACAGGCCGCCGTGGGCCGAGTCCATCATCCAGCGATCGATCAGCTCGCGCGGAAACATCCATTTGCCGGTCACCTTGGTGGCAGGAATCTTTCCCTCGTTGACCAGCGTGTAGATCTTCTTTTCGTTCAGCTGCAGATAAGCGGCAACCTGCCTGACGCTCAGGAATACATCGCTCTGCGGCAGCATCACGGCGGACATGGTGTGATCGCCTTCAAGGTGTCGTTCCTCAGCCGCGTCTGTCGGGAGGGGGCGCAGGAGGAATGGCGTCGAAGTTGATCTGATCGGCGCCGTTATAGACCAGGAAGTGCCGCCCCTTGGCACGCGCTATCAAGACCACGCCGATCTTCTGCGCCAGTTCAAGCCCCCGGAACGTCACCCCGGAGCGCGACAGCAGGATCGGCACCTGCATCTGCGCAACCTTGATGACCATCTCGGAAGTCAGGCGACCGGTGGTATAGAACCACTTGTCCTGGCCTTTGACTTCGTTGAGCCACATAAAGCCACTGATCGCATCTGCGGCATTGTGTCTGCCGACATCTTCCACGAACAAATGGATTTCCGGGCCTGCGTTCGAATCGCAGCTGCACAGGGCACAGCCATGTACCGCGCCGGCACGCCGGTAGACCTCGTTGTGATCGCTGATCTCCGACAACAGGCTGTAGATCAGCGACTGCGAAATCTGTCGTCGCGGCAGCCGGATCTTTTCGATCTGCTCGCCGATGCGCCCGAACACCGTGCCCTGCGCACAGCCAGTAGTCACCGTGCGGTGCTTCAGTTTCTCTTCGAGATCCGCGATGCGTTCGAACGTATCGACCCGCACCTCGCTCCTGTCCCAATCGACCCTGATCGAATCGACCGACTCCAGACAGGGAACGAGACGCTGATTGAGCAGGTACCCAAGCGTCAGCATCTCGGGGTGGGTGCCCAGCGTCATCAGGGTGACGATCTCGCGATCATCCAGGAACAGGGTGAGCGCCCTTTCCCCCGCAACGAAACCGCTGCGTGCCTCGCCGTACTCATCGACTGCCACGACCTCATGTGCAGGTCGCAGACCGAGGTCTGTCATTTCCGGTCGATAAGGTGAACGTGCGTCATCGCACGACTCTTTGTCCCTTGTCTGCACACCGCTCATGGCGCATCAACCCCCGGTGTGGCTCATGTGGCGAAAGATCACCGGTTTGGCCTCGAGGTTGAAATCGTGGCCGCGGGGCTTGATGTCCATCGAGGCCAGGATCGCCTTGCGCAAGGCCTCCTCGTCACCGGGGTTTGCCCGCACCACCCGACGCAGGTCCAAGCTGTGTTCCTGCCCCAGGCACAACAGCAGGCGACCTTCTGAGGTCAGCCGCACTCGGTTGCACTGCTCGCAAAAATTGTGACTGTGCGGCGAAATGAACCCGACCCGGGTGTCGACATCGGGAATCCGGTAGTAGCGCGAGGGCCCACCGGTGGTCTCAGTCGTCGGAATCAGCGGGTACTTTTTGGACAGATCAGCGCGGATTTCGTCGCTGGAGTAATAACACTCGGCGCGGTCATGATCGCCGACCACGCCAAGCGGCATCTCTTCGATGAAACTGATGTCCAGGCCGCGGTCGATAGCGAACGCAACCAGGTCGTGTACCTCGTCATGGTTGCGGTTCTTCAGGATCACCGCGTTCAGCTTCACCCGGTCGAAGCCGGCGGCCTGGGCCGCATCGAGGCCGCGCAGGACCTGCTCGATCCGACCGGTCCGGGTCAGGGCCTTGAAGCGGTCTGCCCGCAGGGTATCGAGGCTGACATTGATGCGGGTAACACCCGCCGCACGCAGATCGGTCGCGAAGCGCGACAACTGGGTGCCGTTGGTCGTTACCGTAAGATCCTTCAATTCCTCCAATTCACCGAGCTCACGAAACACCTTGAGGATGTCACGCCGGTGCAGCGGCTCGCCGCCGGTGATGCGTATCTTGCTGACACCGAGATCGACGAAGCTGCGACCGATCTGCACGATCTCCTCGAGCGACAGCAGGCTGGCGCGCGGAAGGAACTTCATATCCTCGGACATGCAGTAGATGCAGCGCAGGTCGCAGCGATCGGTAACCGAGATACGCAGATAAGCTAACGCGCCTCTGAAAGCGGTCGATCAGCAACCGGTTTTGATCGGGACTGTTTTGTTCGGTCATGCCGGGATTCCGCCCTTTCGAATGGAGTGATGTGTGCAAAAAACATTCCCGATACCCCAGGAAGCCCGTATCCGGGGAGAACCATTGGCTGACTCAGGATGACCCGGCCCCGTAGCAACGGTTATATGTACAGTTTTGTCCCGGTCTCGATCCATCGTTTGCGACAATTTGTACCAACACCCAAGTATTTATCGAGGTATTTTTTCGCCGGCCGGCCACAATCGACTGCAGATCGGACGCTGGTACGCAACTTGCTGAGTTACCCCGGATACAGGCGGCGGAGGAACGGGATAGGTGGACCCAACAGCAGAAGATCGGCCTGCAAAGGCGGAGCGCTTCCCGGTCGCGGTGATCCTTGAGCGCCGGCCGGCAGTCAGCAAATGGGCCGACCACGTCTGGACGGCCTCTGGCATCGCCGTGGGCCGGCATGCCGAAAACAGCGAGCCACAGTTGCTCCGCGAAGATCAGGGCATCGCCCGCTTTCTTGTCGGTGGCCTCCAGGTCGCGCTGCACCGCGACGAGTGCGAAAGCTATTACTACAACCTGGTCAGCGACCAGCCACGCGCCTATGTCGTAGCCCATATCGCGGAAGACGATGGTCGACCACAGCCCTTCCTTGTCAGCGTCAGTTTCGATGAGGCGCATGCTTATCTCGAGGGGGAAGACGATATCTTTGCAGTCGACCTGCCTCCTGAACTCTATCGGTGGATCGAGGCCTACGTCATCGCCAACTACTTCCCCGAGAAAAAGAAAAAACGCAGATTGGTCGACTGGTCGGCGGGCGAACCGGGGGCCGGACCATCATGAGCGTCAAGACGCCGCAACCCCAGCCGGATGACGAGGTCCCGCGCCCCGGCGAATCCTTCCTCGACCGTTTTCATCGGCGTAAGACCGAGGCGCGGCTGGCCGAGACAGAGACCGATGTTCTGACGACGGACACAGGGCATGAATCGATCGCCGTCGCGGAAACCGGGACCGCCCCCGCCGAGGAACTGACCGATGCCGACATGCCCCCGCTGGATTCCCTGGGCGCGGGCTCGGACTACACCGGCTTTCTCTCGCCCAGGGTCAGCGAAACCCTGCGCCGTGCCGCGCTGCGCAAGCTGTTTCATGGCGCCGAATTCAATGTCATCGACCCGCTCGACGACTATGCGGAGGACTTCACCACCTTCACCGCGCTGGGCGATATCGTGACCGCCGACATGCGCCACCTGCTCGAGGTGGAGGCAAGAAAGCAGGCGGAGGCCCTCAAGCAGTCAATATTGGAAGGCGAAGACGGATCGCCTCCACAGACCGCCGGGGCCGATGTCCCTGAACACAGCGAAACGGAGCAGACGACCAGCGCATCGCAAATACAGACCGACGGGGAAGAGGCTGTGCCGCTTCTCCCGGAAAAGACGCAGTAGAACCGGAGACCCCACCCCATCTATGTATGAATCCGACCGCGAACCCCATGAACTTCGCAACACACGCGCCAGAAGCGCCGCCCAGTCTGCCGTGGAGACTCTCGGTGTCGACCCGACCGGGGTGGTCCACTACCAGTCGCGTGGCCGCGTGGTCGTCGTTGGGGGTGAAGAGGCACAATGGCTCGCTGCCCGTCTGGAGCGACCACTGCACGCCGAGGTACTGCTGACCGACGGTGATGACGAGCCGGGCGTGCCCACCACGGCCGTGGGCGGCAGGAACGTGCGGATCAGTGGCCACCTCGGGGCCTTCGAGATCGAGCTTGGTGAGCGCGGCAGACACAATTTCCAGTCCCTAAACACCGATATGGTCATCGACCTGGGCACTGAACCCCTGATCCGGCGCGAACTGCCGCCGCCCGGCTACTGGCATTTCGGCTGCGAGCCGCGTGATCTGGACACGGCGGTGCTGGCCGTTGACGGCATGGTGGGCACCTTCGAGAAGCCGCGCTACTTCAACTACGACGCCAGCATCTGCGCGCACGCAAGATCGGGCCAGGGCGGTTGTCGGCGCTGCATCGACAGCTGCCCCGCCGAGGCCATCATCTCGATCGGCGAACAGGTCGAGGTGAACCCAAACCTGTGTCAGGGGGGCGGCATATGCGCGACCGTCTGCCCTACCGGCGCCATGCGCTACGCCTATCCGGGCCCCGGTGACACCGCTGAGCGCCTGCGTCTGATGTTGAAGACCTATGCAAAGGCGGGCGGCACCGATGCGATGGTGATGTTCGTGGCCGAGGGCGAGGCGGAAGCCCTTGCCGCCACGCCACCACATATTCTGCTGATTGTGGTCGAAGAGCTTGCCAGTGTCGGTCACGAGCTCTGGCTTGCCTCCCTCGCCTGGGGTGCGAACGGCGTACTGCTGGCCGATGGCGGCAGCGTGCCCGGCAAGGCGCGCGCGGCGCTCGACAGGCAGATCGCATTCAGCCACGAGTTGCTAAAAGGGTTGGGTTACGACCCCGGCCTGATACGCGAGATCGACATAGCCTCGCCGCAAAGCGGGTTCAGCCCGCTCCCCGGGCCGCCGCAGGTAGCGGAGTTCGCCGCGAGCGACCAGAAGCGCCAGCTTGCCGGCCTGGCGATCGATCACCTTTGGGCGCATTCGGCAGCGCGCCCGGAGAGCTTTGCGATCCCGCCCGGCTCACCATACGGACGGATACTCGTCGATGCGCAAAAGTGCACGCTTTGTATGAGCTGCACCTCGGTCTGCCCGGCGCGCGCGATCAATGCCGGCGACGACGCGCCGCGCCTGGTCTTCCACGAGTCGAACTGCGTACAGTGCAGCATCTGCGCCAATGCCTGCCCCGAGCGCGCAATCACGCTGGAGGCCCGCTACCTCGCCGACCCGGAGAAGCGACGCCAGCCGGTCGTGCTGCACGAGGAACCGCCCTTCTGCTGCGTGGAATGTGGCAAGCCCTTCGCCACCCGGCGCGTGATCGACAACATACTCGGCAAACTTGCGGAGCACGCGATGTTCCAGACCGACCGCGCCCGGCGGCGACTGCAAATGTGCGAAGACTGCCGCGTCGTGGACGCGGTTCAGGACACAGACGCAATGCAGAGCGGACTCGCCGGCGAACGATCAAACCTGAGCAAGAACAATTAGATGATGAATACCCAGATACCACAGCAACACATGGCCCCGGCAGACGCCCCGATTCCGGAAGAACAGGCCCGCAGGGCCGGGATGTACAGCGTCCTCGCGGCCCTGTTGCGCGATGCCCCTGGCGAGGATGTGCTTGAATTCGTGGCGCGGCTGGAGGCGGATTCGGAGGACCACAAGACCGAGCTGGTCCTGGCCCTGAACATGTTGTCGCTCGCCTCCCGCCACAGCACCGTGGCGTCGCTGCGCGACGAATACCATGCCCTGTTCATCGGTCTTGGGCGCGGCGAACTGGTGCCCTACGGATCCTGGTATCAGACCGGCTTTCTGATGGAGAAACCATTGGGCCTTTTGCGCGCCGATCTCGCGAGGCTCGGTTTTCAACGCGCCGAAGGCGTCCATGAACCGGAAGACCACATCGCCGCCCTGTGCGAGGTGATGGCCATGTTGATTCAGGAAGAGGTGCCGATGGACCGCCAGCTGCAGTTCTTCAACAATCACCTGGGAAACTGGGGGAATCAGTTCTTTGGCGACCTGAGCGAGGCCCGGTCGGCCGTCTTCTACAGATCCGTCGCGCGATTCGGTTTGGTCTTTTTGTCCCTTGAAGGGCGCTACCTGTCCCTGCCCGACTAGACAAATTGTCGTAGCGGGTGCGTTTGACGCAACCGAGGACCTGCCGGGCACCCAATCCGCTCCATTTTGGTTATTTTTGTTCCCGCCAGCGTGGCGCGTGGTTTGCACATTCAATTGCAATGGCCCTGTTGGGCCCAAGGTCCGATAAAACTCCCCTCTCAGGCGAACAGGCTTAAACAGGAGCGATCGCAATGAAAAACCCCAAGCAGCAGGTCTCGCAATCGCGTCGCAAGTTTCTGCGCGACGCCGGTGTCTCGGGAGGGATAGCGGCAGTGGCTGCAACGAGCCCGGCGATCGCGCTTGCGGAACCGACACAGGACGAACCCGGGCAGAAACCCAAACAGGGTTACCGGCTGACGAAACACATCCTGGACTACTACAAGACTGCTGCCAGCTGAGCGACGGCCCACGAGGAACGCAACATGAAACTGAAAAAGATTTCCAATCAGGTCGGCCCGGCATCGGCAGCGTCGCAGGCGGTCCCGGAAGAAACCGGCAAGACCGGCCTCCCGTTGAGCCGTCGCGACTTTCTCCGTCATTCGGGCGTGCTCGCCGGCGGCGCCGCACTGGCCACAGGGATTGCCCCGGGCATGATGAAGCGGGCCACGGCAGCCGAAGCCGGCACCGCCGGTGAAACCAAACAGGTCAGGACCATCTGTACGCACTGCTCCGTCGGTTGTGGCGTCATGGCAGAGGTCCAGAATGGAGTATGGACCGGTCAGGAGCCGGCCTTCGATCACCCCTTCAACCTCGGTGCGCATTGTGCGAAGGGTGCAGCCCTGCGCGAACACGGGCATGGCGAGCGGCGCCTGAAATACCCCACCAAGCTGGTCGATGGCAAATGGCAAAAGATTTCATGGGACCAGGCGGTCAACGAGATCGGCGACGAACTGGCCAAGATTCGCCAGGAATCCGGCCCGGACTCGGTTTACTGGCTGGGTTCGGCGAAATTCAACAACGAGCAGGCCTATCTGTTTCGGAAGTTCGCCGCGATGTGGGGGACCAACAACGTCGACCATCAGGCGCGCATCTGTCACTCCACCACGGTTGCCGGGGTAGCCAACACCTGGGGCTACGGTGCGATGACGAACAGTTACAACGATATCCACAAGTCCAAGGCGATCCTGCTGATCGGTTCGAACCCTGCCGAGGCGCACCCGGTCGCGTTGCAGCACATCTTCAAGGCCAAGGAAGAGAACAACGCGCCGGTAATCGTCATAGACCCGCGCTTCACGCGCACCGCGGCACATGCCAACCACTTCCTGCGCATTCGCCCCGGCACCGACGTGCCGATCATCTGGGGCATGATGTACCACATCTTCAAGAACGGCTGGGAGGACAAGGAGTACATCCGCCAGCGTGTCTACGGCATGGATGATGTGAAGGCGGAGGTGGCCAAGTGGACACCCGAGGAGGTCGAACGCGTCACCGGTGTGCCGGAGAACCAGGTCTATGCGGCGGCAAAGGCGATGGCAGACAATCGCCCCGGCACCTTCATCTGGTGCATGGGTGGCACCCAGCACACCATCGGCAACAACAACACCCGTGCCTACTGTGCCTTCCAGCTCGCACTCGGCAACATCGGCGTCTCCGGTGGTGGTGCCAACATCTTCCGCGGACATGACAACGTCCAGGGCGCAACCGACCTCGGCGTACTCGCCGACACCCTGCCCGGCTACTACGGCCTGGCCCCGGGTTCCTGGGGACACTGGGCACGTGTCTGGGAGCTTGACCCAGACTGGATCAAGGGCCGCTTTGACAACGTGGCCTACGACAAAGACGGCACGGAATACATCGGGGAATACGACGAGAAGGACAAGGCCACCCCGGTGATGAACACCAAGGGCATCCCGGTATCGCGCTGGATCGACGGCGTACTCGAGAACAAGGAAAACATTGCCCAGCGCGACAATGTGCGGGCCATGTTCCTGTGGGGCCATGCGCCCAATTCCCAGACCCGTGGCCCGGAGATGAAAAAGGCCATGGAGAAGCTGGATATCATGGTGGTAGTCGATCCCTACCCGACCGTCTCCTCGGTCATGCAGGACAGGACCAATGGCGTCTATCTGCTGCCCGCGACCACGCAGTTCGAGACCTATGGTTCGGTGACCGCCTCGAATCGTTCGCTGCAGTGGCGGGACAAGGTCATCGAGCCCCTGTTCGACTCGCGGCCCGACCACACCATCATGTACAAGCTGGCCAAGAAGCTGGGCTTCGAAGAACAGTTGTTCAAGAACATCAAGGTCGACAACGAAGAACCCTCGATCGAAGACATCACCCGCGAATTCAACCGCGGGATGTGGACCATCGGCTATACGGGGCAGAGCCCGGAACGCATGAAGCTGCATCAGCAACACTGGGGCACCTTCGACTACACCAGCCTCAAGGCAGAAGGCGGCCCGGCCGACGGCGATTTCTACGGCATGCCCTGGCCGTGCTGGGGAACTGCCGAGATGAAGCATCCCGGCACTCCCAATCTTTACGACACCAGTGTCCCGGTCGCCGAGGGTGGCCTGACCTTCCGTGCACGCTTCGGTGTCGAACGTGATGGTGTCAGCCTGCTTGCCGACAACAGCTACTCGGCAGGCTCCGAGATCAAGGACGGCTACCCGGAATTCACCGCGGACATGCTCAAAAAGCTCGGCTGGTGGGACGACCTCACCGACGGCGAAAAGGCCCAGGCCGAAGGCAAGAACTGGAAGACCGACCTGTCCGGCGGCATCCAGCGGGTGGCGATCAAGCACGGTTGCGCACCCTTCGGAAACGCGAAGGCAAGGGCGATCGTCTGGACCTTCCCGGACCCGGTCCCGATCCATCGCGAGCCCCTGTATACCAGCCGGCGTGACCTGGTGGAACAATACCCCACCTACGCAGACCGCAAATCGTTCTGGCGCCTGCCGACCCGCTACGAGTCGATCCAGGCCAAGGACTACTCGACGGAATTTCCGATCATTCTGACATCGGGCCGGCTGGTCGAATACGAAGGTGGCGGCGACGAGACACGATCGAACCCCTGGCTGGCCGAACTGCAACAGAACATGTTCGTGGAGATCCACGTACGTGACGCGAACAATGCCGGAATCAAAGACGGTCAGGACGTCTGGGTGGAGAGCCCTGATGGAGGCAAGGTCAAGGTCATGGCCATGGTCACACGCCGCGTGGCACCCGGTGTCGCGTTCATGCCGTTCCACTTCGGGGGCCACTTCGAGGGCAAGGACCTGCGCAGCAAGTATCCCGCCGGGGCGGACCCCTATGTGCTCGGCGAGGCTGCAAACACCGCGATGACCTACGGCTACGACTCGGTGACGCAAATGCAGGAAACAAAATGCACCCTTTGTCGCATCGGTAAGGCTTGAGGAGGACTCAGACATGGCAAATATGAAGTTTTATTGCGACGCGGAACGGTGCATCGAGTGCAATGCCTGTGTCACGGCCTGCAAGAATGCCAACGAGGTGCCCTGGGGCGTGAACCGCCGCCGCGTTGTCACGATCAGAGATGGCGAGCCGGGTGAACGTTCGCTGTCGGTGGCCTGTATGCACTGTGCCGATGCGCCGTGCGCGGCGGTATGCCCAGTCGACTGCTTCTACACCACCGACGACGGTGTGGTCCTGCACGACAAGGATATCTGCATCGGCTGTGGCTATTGTTTCTACGCCTGCCCCTTTGGCGCACCGCAGTTCCCGAAGGCGGGGGCCTTTGCCTCGCGAGGCAAGATGGACAAATGCACCTTCTGCAACGGCGGGCCAAAGGAAGCGGGAACAGGGGATGAATTCCGCATGTATGGCTCCAACCGCCTGGCCGAAGGCAAGCTGCCACTGTGTGCGGAGATGTGTTCGACCAAGGCCCTGCTCGCAGGCGATGCGGATATCATCTCCGACATCTATCGCAAGCGCGTGATCAACCGGGGGGCATCGGTGCTCGATTGGGGCGTGAACTACGACAAGGCCAGCCTTCGCGCACCGATACCAGGTGTCCGGGGCAAGGCAACCACGGACGAAGGATGATGAGTTGGGGCAGCTGCCGGGCTGGAGGCCCGGCAGCCTTTTAGACGGTTCGGCCACAAGATGGCCAAGCCGGACTTGGAACAATCATTCAGCCCGCTCCAGCGAGGAAACCGGTGATGTCGCTTTTTTGTCCAAAAGGATTGGCAGCCAGACTCGCCGCCCTGCTGGTGGCAACCCTGATGTTTGGCTGTTTCCCCGCCATGGCGCAGGAAAAGGACCCGGCCGCGGCCCACCCCATCATGGTGCCGAATCCCGCGGCCGACCTATGGCGGGCCGTGCGCCAGCGTGAGGCGCCGGCATCCGGAACGACCCAGGTGCAGGGCGTCGAGACCGGCGTATTGATCGATCGCAGCGGCGAAGACTTTCGAAATTTCAGACGCCAGGATTTTATCGGCAACGCGGCAATCTTCATTGGCGCCTTTGCAGCCCTCATTCTGGTCTTTTACGTCACGCGTGGATGCATAAAGATACCCGGCGGACGTTCTGGAAGACTGATAAAAAGGTTTCCCGACATCGATCGGACGATACATTGGTTCGTAGCGATTCTGTTTATCTTCCAGGCGCTGACAGGGATGATCCTGCTTTTCGGACGCTTTGTCGTGTTGCCGGTGTTTGGCCAGGAGGCATTCAGCGTGATTGCCAGTGCCTGCCTGGAAGGCCACAACCTGTTTGGACCGCTGTTCCTTATCGGGCTCTTCCTTCTGTTTACCCGTTTTGCCGCCAAGAACATACCCAAGCGACGCGACCTCACGTGGCTAAGGAGAGGCGGCGGAGCCATTGGCGAAGGCCACGTGAGTTCCGGTTTTTTCAATGCGGGCGAGAAAATCTGGTTCTGGGCGGTAATCGTGCTCGGTCTTACCGTCTCCATAAGCGGGTTGATTCTGGACTTTCCCATCTTCGGCCAGGGCCGTGAGACCATGCAGCTCACGCTGATCGTACACGGCATTACAGCGGTCTTACTGACCGCCGGCTCCTTGGCGCACATATATATCGGCACCATCGGCAGTGAAGGCAGCCTCCAAAGCATGACGACGGGCTATGTCGATGAGAACTGGGCGGAGGCCCACCATGACCTCTGGCACGCCGAGATGATGGAGCGCGAGGAACCGGTCGTCGATCAGAGAAAGGAAAAGCAAGAAACACCGCCCATGAATGCTGCGCCTGATAAAGCCTGACCGATTCGGCGGTGGACAGCAGGGAATACAACACGCGATAAGAAGGAAGAGAAACACAGTGAGTATCGGTGAATTTGTCGATGGACCTTTCTGGTATTTTTCCGCCGCGGTATTCGTGATCGGGGTGTTGTGGCGGCTGGTTGGGATGCTCTCGATGGGGAGTAAGCGCGATCTCAGCGTCGCACGCGCTTCCAGCTCCGCCGGTGCGATTGGAATTAACATCACCCGCTTTTTCCCTCGCCGCAATTTCTGGTCACGCATCAAGCTGCAGGTCATAGCGGGCTATCTGTTCCACGTCGGCCTGTTCGCACTGCTTTTTTTTGCGGCGCCACATATCGAGTTTTATCGGGAGCGCGTTCTCGGGTTCGGTTGGCCGGCATTGCCGGAATGGGCCTTTATCGTGTTCGCCGAGATTCGCTTTTCTTGGACTTCTGCTACTGATACTGCATCGCATGATGCACCCGGTCACGCGTATGATCTCAAGCCGAGGCGACTATATCGGGTCGGTCCTGTTGTTCCTGGTGATGCTGTCCGGTTGTCTTGCCCTCGCCCGTTCGCATGAGTCGTTGCGCATTCTCCATTTCTTTCTCGCCGAACTGTTATTGCTGTATTTCCCGTTCAGCGCATTGATGCATACCTTTACCTTCCCGTTCAGCCGGGGCTTCATGGGGGCTCATTATGGCCGACGTGGCGTAAGGGTTTGACACAAGCCTGGAAACGCCACCGGGCGTCGCGGTAAGAGGAATCGAATCACCGACAGCGGTGATCCATAAAACAAGGGGCTCAATCATGGCCATCGATATGAATGTCTTCCGCGATTTTGCGGAGCAGATCAAGATGCTCCCGCAGATGGCCAAGCCGACGGACTGTCCGGAAAATAAGCGGGTTGAACATGCGAAAGCAATTTTCTCCGAGAGGCTCGAAGCCTCCAGTGCCACGCACCTCGAGTCCTGCGTGCACTGTGGGCTCTGCGCCGAGGCCTGCCAGTTCTACATAGAGACCGAAGATCCTGAACTCACCCCGATCCACAAGCTCGACCTGCTCAAACGTTACTATCGCCGCGAGAAAGCACCACTGCGCTGGCTGCATCGACTTTTCGAAGCCGACATCACCGAGGCGGACCTCGAGGCCACGCAGGGACTGGTCTACGAATCCTGCACCGAATGCGGGCGATGTGGGCTGGTCTGCCCTATGGGCATCGATATCGCTGCCATGGTTCACATCACCCGCGAGGGGCTGGCACATGCCGGCCTGATACCGGCGGGCCTGCGTGCCGTCGAGCAGGAACAGGGCAGCCGCGGAACCGTGTTCGGCGTCGGCCCCGAGCAGCTTCGTCAGGCCGCCGACGAACTGCGTGCCAAAGGACACGATGTCCCTATCGACAAGGAAAAGGCCGATGTCCTGGTGCTTAGTTCAACCATCGACATCCTGCTGTTCAAGGACGCGCTCGAGGCCACGGTAAAGGTGATGAACCACCTCGGGGTCGACTGGACCATCCACACCTGTGCCTTCGAGGGCGCAAACTTTGGCCTGCTTTCTGGATACTCGGAAGTCCAGAAATCCGCCTCGGAACGGATCACCAGCCAGGCAATCGCGCTCGGTGCAAAACTGGTCATCGTGCCCGAATGCGGGCATGCGTATCCTGCGCTGCGTTGGGCGGGTGCCAATTCCCATGGCGCACCCCTCCCATTCGAGGTGATGGCGCTCTCCGAGTTCCTGGGCCGCGAGGTCGTGGAGGGCCGCCTGCAGGTGAACCCGATCGGTGCCGACAAGCACGTCACCTATCACGACCCTTGCAAGATCGGTCGTCACGGCGGTGTCTTCGACGAACCGCGAGCGGTGTTGAATGCGCTCGGCGTCGATATGCGCGAGATGCCGAGCAACAAAGTCACCAACTTCTGCTGCGGCGGTGGCGCGGGCCTTTTCGTGATGGAAAAGGCCGAGCCGATGCGTAATGCGGCCTTCGACCTGAAACGCAGACAGGTCGAGGCCACTGGTGCAGATTCCGTGGTCACCGCCTGTGGCAGCTGCCGGATAAACCTGATGGCAGGCGCGGGCCGCACCCAGTGGCAAACACCGATTGAAAGCCTGGTGGAACTGGTGGGCGCCAACCTCAAATAAGGCCCTGAAAGCTGTTGCGGCGACAATACAAGCACCATTCCCGGGCGTGACCCCTCTCACAGGGACACCGGCATGACTTGAAGCCCGGCAATCTACCGGGCTAGTCTCTCGTACATCGCGGGAACTTGGAACTGGTCGGATGGTACGATATCGCCTGTTGTCTCTGGCCCTGCCGCGTCGCGGATGTTTTCTGTAGACCGGACGGACAAGGGCAAATGATGCGATCCCTTCCAATCTATCTGATCGCCGGACTCCTGGTTGCCGAGGTTACCCCCGCCGCAGATCATTGCGTGGTCCTGCAATATCGTCACATCAGCGACGAAACCCCCGGGATCACCAGCGTAACGCCGGAACAGTTCCAGAAGCACCTGGATTACCTGCTGATCAACGACCACGCCGTCATGCCGCTCGAAGACGTGATCACGTCACTCAAGATCGGTATTCCACTCCCCGAGAAATGCGTCGCCCTGACCATCGATGATGCCTACATCTCGGCGTACACCGAGGCCTATCCGCGCGTGGTTCGATACGACTACCCGCTAACCGTCTTCGTCAGCACGGATGCCGTCGACAGCGGTCTTGATACCCACCTCAGTTGGGATCAGATGCGCGAGATGCAGGCGAAGGGCATCAGCTTCCAGAATCACAGTCAATCGCACGATCATCTGATCCGCCAGCTCGAAGACGAGGACCTCGACGACTGGGAGCAGCGGATCGCCGCCGATATCCAGATTGCACAGAACCGGATTCAAACCGAACTCGGCAGCACGCCGACGCTTTTCTCCTACCCCTACGGTGAGTACAACGAAGCGCTAAAACAGACGGTTGCCTCAATGGGTTTGATCGGATTCGGCCAGCAATCCGGTCCTATATGGCGGCAGGCCGATTTCACCGCACTGCCCCGTTTCCCGATGGCAAGCATCTACGCCAGCATGCGCAGCTTTCCAAAAAAGGTGAATAGCCTGCCATTGCCCATTACCGGGGCTTTCCCGGAAGACCCGGTAGTGCCATTGGATGAGTGGCACCCACCGCTGACCCTGATATTCAGTCCGGATGTTTCGAATACCAAGGATCTGACCTGCTATCTCAACGGCAGCAGGGAGGTCAGTTATCACTGGCTGGACCAGCCCGCCGGTGCCGTAGTGGTCACCCCCACTGGCCGACTCAACGTCGGGAGAAACCGTACAGATTGCACCTTGCCGGTACCGGGGGAGGATCGCCTCGCCTGGTATAGCCATAGTTGGATCCGCCTCCTTGAGGATGGCAGCTGGTACCGGGAGTCCAAGTAGGTCAGCCCCGTCGAATTCGTCCTGACTTGGCAAACTGTCAAATCTGCAATAGATAGTAGGCAGACAAGAGCGTACCGATCAGTGCAACGCCATAACCGACCACGGCAACTGCGCCATCGGCTCGAAGACCCATTCCATGCAGCGCCGTACGCAATCGATGGGCCGCATGCCACAATGCCAGGGCGACCGTACCGAATGCCACCATTTTCACAAACCAGTTCGAAAGCAGTCCCCGCATCTGATCAAAACCCATTATCTCGGGTGGGCTGCCATAGGCGGCAAACAGAACAATCAACGCCAATGCAGGAAACACAAAGGCGGTCAGGGTGCCGCCCGCGGCGAACAGACTCCAGAACAGGGCCTTGTTGATTTTTGCCATCTCAGAACACCCCCGCAAGCAAGAGGATTGCCAGGGACAGGACAAACCAGATGACATAGTGAGCACCGGCAATGATGCTCCCGGGCACGAACACCTCTCCTCTTTGTACCGGCATGGCCTTTGGCGTCACGCTGAACCAGGCTATCGCGTGATAGAACATCACGACCGTCGTCACCCACAACAGCACAATCATTCCGGGCCCCGCGAGGCCATCCAGAAAACCTCGATAAACCTCAGGGCCACGGGCCACCGCGCTGATGCCCCACAGCAGGATCAGTGCCAGGATGCCGACAAACAGGCTGGTGAGTTCCTGAAGCATATGAACGGTATAGCTGCGCTTGGCCAGGTACCAGGTGGTCTTGGAAACAGGTCTGACATAAGCCATGGTTACTTCCCCCCCATACCGATGAGCCCCTTGTACCACTGGATAGTGGTGGCTATCTTGAGTTGCTGCAATGCACTGGCCGGGTCGACATGTTTGGGGCATACCTCTGAGCATTCGCCGGCGAAAGAGCAATCCCAAACGCCTTCCGGCATCGCCACCACGTCCTGTCTATCGGCGAGACCCTGGTCACGCGAGTCCTGATTGTATCGATGCGCCATCGTAAGGGCCGCGGGGCCGATGAATTCGGGTATCAATGCATACTGCGGGCAGGCCGCATAGCAGCAAAGGCAGTTGATACACAGCGTGAACTGCCTGTACTTCATCAACTCTGCCGGCGATTGTCTGTGTTCCCCCTCTTCGATCGCTCTCTCTTCTTTGCGAATGATGTATGGCTTGACGCGCTTCAATTTAGCCATGAAGTCGCTCATATCGACCACCAGGTCGCGCTCGATGGGGAAGTTGGCCAGGGGTTCGATCCGCGCCGTTTGGTTTGCGTAGTCCCGCACCGGCGTCTTACACGCAAGCTTGGGCTCGCCGTCGATCATCATGCCGCAGCTACCACAGACGGCCATATGGCAGGACCAACGGTAGCTGATGGTAGGGTCCACGTGATCTTTAACGTAGTTGATGGCATCCAATACCATCCAGTCATCCTGGCAGGTCACCGGATAGGTCTGAAAATGCGGCTCCTGATCTTTTTCAGGGTCGTAGCGGAGTATCTCGAGCTTGAGTTTGGTCTCGCTCATTTCGCCCCTCCCGAGTAGTCCCGAACACCGGGTTGTGACCTGGTGATCACCACATCGTGGTAATCGATGCGGGGGGCATCCTCGCCCTGGTAATAGGCCAGTGTGTGTTTCAGAAACTTGTCGTCGTCCCTCTCCACGAAATCCAGGCGTTGATGCGAACCGCGTGATTCCTTTCGCGCCAGCGCACCCTCGGCAACCGTTTGTGCCAGCTCGAGCAGGTTTCCGAGTTCCAATGCCTGGATCAGGTCGGTATTGAAAACATTGCTCTTGTCGTGCAGTTCGATACCCCTGTACCGCTTCCGCAATTTGCCAATCGTGTCGCAGGTTTCCTGAAGCGTCTTTTCCGTACGATAGATTCCAGCACCCTTCTCCAGGGAGTGCGCCATCTCTTTGCGAATACCGGCGATTGACTCAGTGCCGCCACTTCTCTCGATAAGGTCTCTGACCTTTGCCTCCACCCTGTCTGCCAGCCCCTGGAGCGCGGCCTCATTTCCCGACGACTGATTGCCGCGCACGTACTCGACCGCCCTGGCGGCAGCCCGTTTGCCGAATACCAGGAGTTCGGTCAGCGAATTGGAACCGAGGCGGTTCGCCCCGTTGAGACTGGCGCAGGCCGTCTCACCAACGGCGAACAGTCCGGGTATCGTGGTCTCCGCATCGATGTTGGTGTGAATCCCGCCCATCATGTAGTGGACCACCGGACGAACGGGAACCGGCGCCTTGACCGGATCGACACCGGCGTAGGTGATGGAAAGATCACGCACCAGCGGCAGCCGCTCATCGATGAGCTTCTCACCAAGATGGGTCATGTCGAGATACACACTTTCTCCCCAGCGCGTGGGGATGGTGTTACCCTTTTGCTGCTCATGCCAGAAGGCCTGACTCAGGCGGTCACGTGGCCCGAGTTCCATCGTCTTCAGGACCGTTTCGCCCAATGGGGTCTCCGGCCCCATACCGTAATCCTGCAGGTAGCGGCGACCGTCCTTGTTCAGCAGTACCCCACCCTCACCGCGACACCCTTCAGTCAGGAGTATGCCGGTCGAGAGCAGCCCTGTCGGGTGGTACTGGACAAACTCCATATCCTTGGTCGGCACACCGGCCCGATACGCCATGGCAGTGCCGTCGCCGGTCTTGATCGCGCCGTTTGTGCTGAACGGGAACATCCGCCCCGCACCGCCGGTAGCCAGAATCACCGCCTTCGCCTCGAACCGGTACATCTGGCCGCTTTTCATCTCCATGGCCACGACGCCCCGGCAACGGCCGTCGTCGACAAGCAGGTCGATCGAAAAGAATTCGTCGAAACGCTCGATACCCGGATGTTTCAGGGAAGTCTGAAACAGCGTATGCAGAATATGAAATCCGCTCTTGTCGGCCGCGAACCAGGTTCGCTTCATCTTCATGCCACCGAAAGGACGTACTGCCACGGACCCGTCTGGCTCCCTGCTCCAGGGACAGCCCCAGTGATCCAGTTGCAGCAGTTCCGTGGGCGCCTCGTTGACGAAGTACTCCACGACATCCTGATCGGACAGCCAATCACCACCGCCCACGGTATCGTCGAAATGCAGGTCGAGGCTGTCGTCGGGCTTGATGACTGCGGCCGCACCCCCTTCGGCTGCGCAAGTATGGCTGCGCATGGGGTAGACCTTTGAGATCAGGGCCACCTTCAGGTCTGGATCGCTCTCGGCGATGGCAATGGCCGTGCGCAGCCCGGCCCCTCCCGCCCCGACGATTACGATATCTGTCGAAATCTGCTGCACACTCTCCCCCTATACAGTTGGAAACAAGGCGTTACCGCCTAGTTGAAATATGGTGCGTTAGTCCGTCGCCTTGGTCGCAAGTGTATTCCTGAAACGACATAATCACGACTTACATACAACGTAATACGACCGTCAGGCGAGTTCGCGCTGGTACCTGTTTTTCCTCCGCTGCAGGCAAGTATCTGACAATTTGTAAGAAATGAGGCAGGATAGTGACCGGTATATGAAAAAAATATGAAGAGAACAACCCGGCGGAGACGTGGCTTCGGTGGCGCTTGGCGCTGAAGACTCGCAAGGCGCATTACTACGCCGGCTGATTCAAGGTGGAGAAATAGACTAAAACGATAAAGAGAAGGACAAGGAGAAGGAATGAACGAAGAAGCAGTGGCGCTGGATACGCAACGGCCCTATAAAAACTATAGTGATTATTTGGTTCCTAGAGATGTCGATATTCCGGAGTATCTGCAGGAAACCTACTGGTGGGCCTATCTGCACCCCAGTGCGGTACATTTCTTTGAGCGTCAATGGCTGGTCAATCTGATCCTGTGGGGAAATTTCTCCAGGCTTCGCGACGCAGCGTTGAATGAAGTTGGACCGAAGTTTGATGGTAGAAACCTTCAGGTGGCCTGCGTGTATGGCGATTTTTCGCGGCAGGCTGCGTCACGACTGACCAAAGAGGGTCAACTGGACATAGTCGATGTCGCTCCGGTGCAACTCGAGAACGTCAGGAAAAAGATCGAGTCTTTCACCAATGTGTTCCTGCATCATCAGGATTCCTCAGATCTGGGATTCGATGATGACTCGTTCGACAACGTTATCCTGTTTTTCCTGCTACACGAGCAACCCGAGGACGTCCGGGAAAGAACCGTACAGGAGGCATTGCGTGTCGTGCGCCCAGGCGGAAAGGTCGTGTTTGTCGACTATCACAAGCCCCGGCTGATCAATCCGTTCCGCTACGTGATGGTTCCCATATTGCACCTTCTCGAGCCTTTTGCCTTGGGGCTGTGGAAACGTGAAATCGCAGATTGGATTCCGGAACAACTGCAACCTCAATCGATTCGCAAAGAGACATTTTTTGGTTCGCTTTACCAAAAGGTCGTTATCGTAAAGTGACCGCCGCGAGTTTGGAATGAGTCAATCCGGGATCTATGGCCGATCAGACGTTGGCGCGCTTGATCGGTCTTTAGCTCTCCCGGCGCGACTGACTTTTTTCACGGAACTCGAAGCAGCGCCGTTGGCGGCTCTGTTTTCCAAGCGCGATGTCGTAGACCGGTTGGTTGCGCTCAAGGCCACTGTCAGCATGGGCATCCTGGACTTCTGCGATGAACGTGCCAGGGTTGTAAGGGAACTCAATGTGAGAGGAGTGCCCGTTGTCGCGTGGCAACTATTGTCGAAAGAAAAAGGCTATTGGTATCACCTGAATAATGCACCGGACGCCGTGGAACGATACGAGCAGTTTTGCGAATGGACGCAGAAGGAAGGTCTGCAATGGGATGCCATCGGCATCGATATCGAACCAGACATCAATGAAGTTCAGCAGCTGCTGCGGCACGATTTCCGCACCTTATCCGCTTTCCTAAAACGCATCTGGAACAAAGAGAAATTCGCAAAATCATGCGCCATCTACGCGTCACTTGTGGCGCGTATGCGTGCCGATGGATATGAGGTGCAGAGCTATGAATGTTTTTTCATGGCCGATGAACGCAAAGTCGGCTCGTCTCTGCTGAACCGGATTTTTGGACTGGCAAGTGTGCCGGCCGATAAACGTGTCGCCATGTTGTATTCCAGCTACTTTGGACCCATCGGTGTCGGCGTGCTCGGGATCTACGCGCGAGCGGCAGACGCAGCGGCAATCGGCATTACGGGAGGCGGGGTTGAACTGGAGGGGCTGAGGAACAAAGAACCCATGAGCTGGGACGAATTTTCCCGCGATCTGCGAATCGCCAATAGCTGCTGCGGCGACGTGCATATCTTCAGCCTGGAGGGATGTGAAGAGCGAGGTTACCTCGGACGCCTGTCCGATTTCGATTGGAGCAAGAAGGCAGCCTGTCCATTGCTTTGGTCTGCCTTGCTATCCGTTGCGCGATGGCTGGCGCTCGGCGCGCTCTGGTTGTTTGCACGCCCCGCATATCTGGTCGCCGCTGCGGCGGCGGTGCTGCTTTGGGAGTTTCTCGATTAGCGAGCCTGGTACCAGAAAGAACAATGATCTTTTTGCCGGAGTTTTTGGCCACTCCTCCAGAGCAGATGGATATTTCCGAATAGCATCTCCAGGCCGCCAAATCGCCCAAACCGACGGCTCGATGTGACGATCTTGTGCCCCCGGCCGTATTTGATGATTTTCCATTTCTTGTTCACTTTCCGGCCTTCCACTTTCATGTGTCGAGCCAGAACGAACTCTTCCGCAGCGAAAATCTCCTCGTCGAATCCCTCGGCCATCAGGAAAGCCTCGCGTTCGCAATAGAGGAAAGGGCCTACCGAGACATTCTTCAGCGACAGGACGACGTTGATCAGATACTTGAACAGGAAATGGGAGAATCCGTTCGAATCGGGTTCCACCCAGGCACCGCCACCGATAATCTTGCCCGTATCGAGATTCTTGGCCACCTCGGCAAGGATATCCCCCTGAATACGGGTATCGGCATCCAGAAAAACGAGGTATTTACCTGATGCAGCGGCTGCGCCCGTGTTTCGGGCCCGAGAAATCTGGTTCACCGGCTCGAATACAACAGTGACACCGAGAGCCCGTGCAATTTCGGCAGTGTCGTCGCTCGAATTGTTGTCTACGACTATAAATTCGACCGGACCACCATATTCGAAGGCGGCGGCCTTTGCGGACACGATGGTATCTCTGATATAGGCCGCCTCGTTATAGGCGGGAATGACCACCGATATCGGAAGCAGGCCCCTTTTCGAAATCTGAAGGCGGTTTTGTGCCCTGGTTCACCTTTGTGTCCTCGAATATTTCATCATCGCGAACGAAAGCGGCGTCGGATCAACGAGATCCGAACGCCCCTGACGCGAACTCCGTCTGCCGACGTGTCTTGTGCTCCGCCGGGTTGACCGGGATAGGAAGCAGACACATTGGGATCGCCAGCAAACGCAAAAGATTGATCGTCATGGCGCCCCCTCTAGTCAGCATACCTAAATATAATAATACTCTAATTATTCACAGCTTTTATTGTCCCGCATCAGACAGTCGCAACACCCTCGCAACCATGCGATTCTCCTGGCCAGACACGCCCTACTTCTTGCGGCCCCGGGGGTTATTTCTTGAGGTTTCCGCATTTGGCCGGCTGCCGGTCCATGACCCGAAAGCCACCATGCGTGACAGCGCGGTCATGTGCGAAAGGCATGCGAAAACGCCCGAAACATGACCCGACATTTCAATCCTGCAAACCGGAGTGGCCTTTTAGGGAGTTTCTAAATAGTCCTGCGCGAATCAGGTGGCGGAAAAAATCACGCAGAGATGCAGGATTTTGGCCGTCAGATGAACGTGCATGGATTGTTAGAAGCTTCCCTTGAGCGGGAGAGACCTACGACCCAAGACCCCTGAACTGCGTCACTGATCCGGCCCAGACAGCGAAAGTAACTCTTTCAGGTATGCCAGGCGCTGCAGAGATACATCGATTTTATCCCTGAGGTCGTAATCCGGCTCCCCGCCCAGGAGGTGCAACATGTCCTCGAAAAAGAACACGTAGAAACTGTCCACGAAGCGAATATTTCTCTGGTTATCCATAACCAGGTTGTCCAGGCCATAAAGATCAATCACGCGGGGGTTTGGCCCCTGCCGCCATTTCGTGGCCTGCGCCACGAAACGAACCAGCTGCGCCCGGGCCATGGGGTATTCCTGCAACAGACCGACCGCCTCCTCGCGATTCAACGGGTTAGCGATGTTGAACCAGACATTGACTGCACGAGCGACCACGAACAGGTTGGGTCGCCCGTTGATACAGGAGATGCAAAAAAGCGCCTCCGGCACGATTTCTCCGAGGTCATCACGCAGGGCTCGATACTGACGGGCGAGCAGACGCGCATCGGCATCGCCGTAGTGATCGAGTGGGTACTTGATCACGAACTCGGTGTAGCTATCTCCCCCACTGGCTTCCTGATTTTTGCGGTTACCACGCCATACCTGGCAGTGATTACCGGTCGTGGCGACCAGGGCAGCACGCCGACAGCTTGGACTGAGGCAGGCGATGTCCAGTGCCGGGCGGTCTTCGTCCCGACCCTCTGTCGCATCTTCGACAACACTCACAACAGTCATCATCCTCGACCGCGACCGCAAACCCCAAGTGACTGGTGATCTAACCGATCAGGGCATTGTACAAATGGGGATTGCCGGTTCCGCACATGCGGTCACATGAAACTGAGCAACGCCGCAACCGGGGCCCAACTTCGTGCCGGGACGTTACGTCCGCAATCGACGATGGTGCTAATCCGGTTGCTAATCCAGATCGTCAATGTTGGTCGGAAGGTGCCTGGGATCCAGTTCGTTCGGGTCGAGCACGTCATCGCGACTGTGCGCCACGGCAAGCTTGTATGGCAGCTTGGAGCACTGAAAAGTAGACATGCCGTCCAGGAAGGCCTGCGCCTGCGGTGTCATGAACTTGCCGCGACGGGTCACGGCACCATAGGTGCGACGCGGGAAATAGGACTCGAGAGGAATGACCACGAGTTTTTCCTTACCCGTCAGACAGATCTCGTTGACTATCGAGATCCCCATGCCCTGCTCCACATAGCGCTTGATCACCTCCCAGCCACCGGCCTCCAGCACCACGCTGTAGGAGACGCCGTGCTGCTCGAACACCAGATCGACCGTCCGCCAGTGGTTGAGCTGCCGCGGAGGCAAGATCAGCCCGTAGGGACTCACGTCTTCGAGAGTGACCTTGTTGCGTCGCGTGAGCGGGTGATCGAGCGGTACGATCAGTACCTGCTCGAATGCAAACAAGGGCTTGTATTCGAGATCCGCCTGGCCTTCGACCATTGGGCCGACGGCGAAATCAGCGGCATCCGAGCGCAGTTTGGCGAGACCATCACGCCCTGTCTCGTTCAACAGCTTGATGTGTATTCCCGGATGGCGTTCCTTGAAGCAGGCGACGAACTCCGGAAGCAGATAAAGGATCGTCGACTCGCCGGCAACGATGGTCAGTTCGCCGCTGTCCAGACGCCCGCTTTTGCTGGCAAAGGTTTGCGCGAGATTATCGATGCCTTCCAGAAGCGGTTTGGCGATCTCGTACAACAACTCGCCGTCCGGGGTAATACGAATCTGCGGTCCGTGGCGTTCGAAAACGATGACTTCAAGCTCGCGCTCAAGGGCCTTGATCTGCAGCGAGATGGTCGGCTGCGTAAGAAAGAGTTTTTCCGCAGCGCGCGAAATGTTCTTGGTTTCGACTGTCTTGCAGAAAGCGCGCAGCTGTTTCAGCCGATTCTGCTTATAGCTCGGGGGCGAAATACTCATAATCACTCCATCCTGTCACAATGCCAGTCCCGTTTTCTTTGTTCGCGACTCTGACGGTCAACACGGGGATCGGCAGTCCGGATCATCGGAAAAACGCAGATGCTTTGGAAACAGCAACGTCAAATTTTGCCATACCAGCCCCATACCCTAGCCCAAAAAACAGGGCTCGATACCCGCACCATTCCAGTTCCGGTCACGATCCGCTCCATTCGGTCCCTCCGGATCGAAAAAACAGGCGCCCGGAGAGGGCGCCAAACAAAAAGCAGAGGGGGCAGATCCTCTGCCAGGAGGGTAAGTTGAAAACCGTCAGTGGCTGGTAAAAAGGCCACCGTTGACCGGAATGTTTGCGCCGGTCGTGTAGGCATTTCCCTCACTGACCAGCCAAGCAACGGTATTCGCGATCTCTTCCGGCTTGCCCATGCGGCGCATCGGCACACTGTTCACGATGGCTTCCAGGACGTTCTCCGGCATCGCCTCGGTCATCGCCGTTGCGATGTAACCGGGAGAAACCGTATTGACCGTAATGCCTTTCGCAGCGGTTTCGAGCGCTACGGCCATGGTGAAACCATGCATGCCGGCCTTGGCCGCCGAATAGTTCGCCTGGCCGAACTGACCACGCTGACCGTTGACCGACGCGATGTTGACGATGCGGCCCCATCCCTTGTCCAGCATCCCGTTGATCACGTGGCGTGTCGTATTGAAGGCGCTGTCGAGATTCGTCGCAATCACGGCCTTCCAGGCTGCTTCGGGCATCTTTTTCAGCGTGCCGTCACGGGTGATACCGGCACAGTTGACAAGGATCTCTACAGAACCATACTTTTCGGCGATCTCCCCGATAGCCCGCTCGGAATCCTCAAAACTGGAGACATCCATGGCGGCCAGCGCAATGGTGAAACCCTGGTTGTCCATCTCCTTCTGCCAGGCCTCGGCGATTTCCTTTTCCGGCGGAAAATAGCCGGCCACGACGGTGTGACCCTGACTGGCCAGTTCACGGCAAATGGCCGATCCAATGCCTCCATTTCCTCCGGTTACGAGTGCAACGCGTTTGGTCATTCAAGTTCTCCGTTATGGTTATTGAGCGATAAAGGGTAGTGGTAAAATCGCCCTGCAGAAGCGGGGTTGAGCCACCCCTGCGGGCGCCAGTTCAAACTACCTTTTTCGATGCCAGTTCGCCAGCCTTCTCAACGCTTTCACTGGTAAACCTGGCAGCCTCCTCCGCCATCCGCGCCAGTTCTTCGCGAACTGCCGCCATCATCTCCGCAGTTTCGCGTACATTGGCCATGAACTTCTCGCTGCAACCCTGGAGGAGCTCGGACTGGGCGGCCATGGCCTGCTTGTAGTCCTTGGTGGTGGACAGTATTTCGTATTGCTTGGCAGTGGATTCCATGCAGCTGTTCATAATCTCTGCCTGCTTGCCGGCAATCTGCTCGAAAGTGCGCATATTGAGATCACCAAGACGCTTGGCCGAAGCAAAGACGTTCTCGTTGAACTCATTTACCATTTCCAGAAACTCGTTTTGCATGGCAGTCTCTCCCCAGTCATGTTAAAAACGCTGCATTGTGCAGCGCAGCAATGTTGCAGCGCACAATATCGGGCCCGTTCGACCCTTGTCAACCCCTGAGTCGAAAAATTTTTTGCAGAACTTCGAACCGATTCATCGTTTCTGAGAGCGTTTTCAAATGCCATTGCCACCCCCCGCAAACCGTCAGCTCGTCCACACACGCCGGATCGAATGCCGGGGTTTTCACAGGGATGACGGACTTTGGGATATCGAGGGCAACCTTATCGACACCCGGACCGAGCCGATGGAGACGTTCGGGCGCGGCAAAATCTCCCCCGGTGAGCATCTTCACGAGATGTGGCTAAGGATGACTGTCGATACCGACCTGACGGTCCGGGCGATCGAAGCCAAGACCTTGCACGCGCCGTATCCTGCATGCCCGAATTTCCCGGATCGCTTCCGCAAGCTCGTGGGCGAGCGCATCGAGC
Source organism: uncultured Gammaproteobacteria bacterium (assembly GCA_963753845.1). GTDB lineage: Bacteria > Pseudomonadota > Gammaproteobacteria > Chromatiales > Chromatiaceae > Thiosocius. The sequence continues at coordinate 7,435 of CAVWEI010000017.1, read as the reverse complement.
CTGGCTGGACCGCCAAGGTACGCCTGTTACTGGGTGGGCGCTGGGGATGCACCCATATGGTCGAATTGCTCGGCCCACTTGCCACGACCGCGGTGCAGACCGTCTATGCCTGGCGTGGAGAGACCAGCGAACACCTCGAGGACAGCGTTTCGCCCCCGGCCGACTTCATCAACAGTTGTCACTCCCTTGCGGAAGGCAGCGAGGTGGTTCAGCGCCTGTGGCCGGAACACCAGGTCGACGGCAAGGCAAGATGAGCCTTCTTCGCCGGTAGGCCGCTAGTCAATAATGGCTTCAGGGTTCACACTGAATGCTGGAAGCCAGCGCGGAGATGCGCTTCGTGGAAAACGGTTATCTCTCGATTGAAACCCACCGCGATCGGCCCGCGATTGTGCGCTTTTTTCTGAGCGCAGAGCCGCCCGACCCGCAAGCGGGCGTTCATGCCGCAAGGCGGATTCGTTACATCGCCCGCTTCAACGACCGCGACGCGGCCCTGATGCACGTGCACGAGGTGCTCAAGCGGCGTCTGATCGACCCCGACACCCATCTGTACGGTGTACCCGTCGAGCACGCCATCGCCGCTGCCGAGTCACTAGACCTCAAACACACGAGGATCTACGTCGATACAGAATTCGGCGACGACGCCCATGCGTCCATAGCGGCATTCACCGAACGTTTCCGCCGAAACGCCCGCCGCAAAGAGATCTTCTTCCAGACCCTCGGCTATATCGGTATCGGCATGCTGCTATTCAACCTGTTCTTTCTGTCCTTCCCCTAGCATCGTCTCAAGTCCTGTTCCAGGGTCCATACTTGTAATGAGGCGAGTTGGACAGGAGGAGCGGCCATGCGGATGCAGATGGATTTCTTGTCGAAAGGGGTGGCCTTGTCGCTGGCCATATGCGCTGGAACCGCCATAGGTGCCGATGACCCCATCGAGAACGAAAAAAAGAGCCTGTGGGGGGACGTCGAGTTCCAGGTGTCCCGGCTAAGCTCGGAGCTGGGCTTTGACCGGATCTCACCCGCCGTGCGCGATGCCCTCTGGCAAGTGCCTCGTGAGCGTTTTGTGCCCGAGCGACAAAGGCCGTATGCCTATGAGAACCGCCCCCTGCCCATCGGTTACGGACAAACAATCTCACAACCGTTGATCGTCGCCGTGATGACCGAAATGCTCAAGCTGAGCCCAGGGGACCGGGTGTTCGAACTCGGGACGGGATCGGGCTACCAGGCGGCTGTCCTGGAGACCCTGGGCGCCGAGGTCTACAGCATCGAGATCATACCCGAACTGGGGGAATCGGCCCGCCGGATCCTCGATGAAACGGGCCACCAGAAGGTCCAGACCAGAATCGGTGACGGCTATTTTGGCTGGGAGGAGGCGGGGCCTTTCGACGGCATCATCGTCACAGCCGCCAGCGATCACATACCGCCACCTTTGATCCGCCAACTCAAGCCGGGCGGGCGAATGCTGATTCCGGTCGGCAGCCGCTATGTCACCCAAAAACTCGTCCTGGTGACACGCGACGAGCAGGGTGCAGTCCGGACACAGGAGATCCTGCCCGTCACCTTTGTCCCACTCACCGGAGAGCGTTGAGGCAGGCGCCCGCCGCCGAACAGATCACCCCGCCATGCGCCTTCCGAGTTGCCCAGCACCATTGACCGCGGTCGGCCTGATCTCGGCATCCGCACTCGCCTATGAAATACTGCTGATCCGGGTCTTCGCCATTGTGCATTGGCACCATCTGGTCGCAACCGCCATCAGCCTCGCCTTGCTCGGCTACGGTGCCAGTGGAACCTTCCTCGCCATTGCCGGGCCATGGTTGCGGTCACACTTTGCACCCGCATTCCTGGGCAATGCCGTGCTCTTCAGCATTTCCTCCCTGGCATGCGTAGACCTGGCGCAGCGACTTGCATTCGACCCGTTGGCGCTGACCTGGGAGTGGTCACAGTGGTCCTATCTCGCCGGCACCTTCCTGCTTCTCGCCATCCCGTTCTTTGCCGCCGCCAACTGCATCGGCCTCGTGCTTTGGCACTTCAGAGACGAGATCCCCCGGGTGTACGGCGTTGATCTCATCGGCGCCGGCCTGGGCGGTATGCTGGTAGTCGGTGGACTGGCGATCCTGACCCCATCAGGCGCGCTGTTCGGCGTCTTTTGCGCAGGCATCCTGGCCAGCGTTTCGGCTGCCCTGACCCTGCGTTGGCACCTGTACCCGGTCGCCGTTGCGGGCCTGCTCCTGGCGGTCGCGGCGTGGACTTGGGGGCAACCGGACATCCGGCCCGCACCCTACAAGGATCTGGCGCGCGCCTTGTCCACCATCGGCGCCACGATCGATTACCAGGCCAGTGGAGTCGCCGGGACCGTCAGCGTCCTGCGCAACGAACGGGTGCCGGTCCGCCAGGCCCCCGGACTGAGCCTGCACACCGCTCACCTGCCACCCAGACAGCTGGCCGTGTTCGTCGACGGTGACGCCGCCGGCGCCCTGGGCGTGTTCAGCGAAGCACCGGGGGCATCCGCCTATCTGATGGACCTCACCTCGGCATTGCCCTATGTGCTCCTGGATTCGCCGCGGGTGGCAGTGCTCAACGCCGGGGTCGGCCTGGCGGTGCAGCAGGGACTGAGCCTGGGTGCCGCATCGATTGCCGCCATCCAGCCCAATCCGTTGCTGCATGCCCTTGCCTGTGAAAGATATGCCTCCGAAAGCGCCGAGATATGCGACCCGAATCGGGTGAGCTGGCATGTCCAGGCGGCACGTGCCTTCCTGGCCCGCAACACCGATAACTTCGACCTGATCACCTTGACGCTGGACTCGGATGCAGCCGGGCTGAATGCACTGCGAATCGATTTCGACCTGACTCGGCAGGCGTTTCTGGACTATCTGCAGCACCTGGCGCCGGGCGGACTGCTTTCGATCGAGGGACCGACACGGACGCCGCCGCGCTTGTCGCTGCGGGTGCTCAACACCGCGCGCGCCGCACTTCAGGAGAAAGGCATCGAATCCGCCGGACTGCATCTCGCTATGATCCGCGGCTGGCAGCGCTTTGTCCTGCTCGTCTCCAACGAGCCCTTCGGCCCTGCGCAAGAGGCCGCCATACGCGCATTCGCCGATTCGCGCGGCTTTGACCTGATTTGGCTGCCGAATATCACTGCGGCCGACGCCAACCGTTATCAGCAGCTAAGCGAACCACAATATTACCTGGGAGCGGCAACGATACTCGGGCGCGCAGTTGAAACACCCCACCTCGAAGACCGCTTCCGCCTGCAGGCTGCAAGCGATGACACCCCGTTTCCATACCGTTTCAGCCGCTGGACAGAATTCTGGTCGGCCCTGGTCTACGGAGACCGCAACGAACTTTCGCAACTCGACACCGGGCTTTTCATCGGCAGCGTGACCCTGCTCCTGGTGACCGCCGCCGGGATGGGACTGATCCTGTTTCCCCTGCTCTGGCTGCGCCTCGGCGCCGAAGTGCGCGGGACGCATGGTTTGCGCGCCCGCACATTCGCCTACTTCGGCTTGGTCGGGATCGCTTTCCTGTTCATGGAGATCGCCTGGATCCAGCGTCTGCAGTTGTTCCTCGGACACCCGGTCTTTGCCACCAGTGCGGTGCTCATCGCCTTTCTGGTATTCGCGGGGCTGGGCAGCCTTTGGTCACAAAGGCATTCCGATCGGCGGGATCACCGGCTGCTGGTCCCTGCAGTTTTGACGATACTGTTTTTCAGCCTCGTCTACGTCTGGTTCCTTCCGCCGGTGCTCGCAGAGCTCTCACATCTGCCGATCGCCGCGCGCGTCTTCATCGTGCTGGCAATGCTGGCCCCACTCGCATTCGCGATGGGCATCCCTTTTCCCTCCGGCCTGAGGGCTTTGGGTCAAACCGCCGCCCCCTTGATCCCCTGGGCCTGGGGCATCAACGGCTGTGCATCCGTCGCCAGCGCCGCCAGTGCCCCGCTCCTGGCGATGGAAATCGGTTTCAACGGGTTGATCGGCGTTGCCGTGATGTCTTACCTGCTGGTACCACTGATACAGCTGGAGCGTCCATAAGTTCAGCTCTGCGAAGTCAACGGCTTGAAAGAACCGCCATCCAGGGCGCATGCCCCACTGATCCTGATTTGGCGCAATCGGGCTTGGGAAGGGTTCGCTATACTTCAGCTCCGAAAGCATAAAATCGAACCACCAGGGAGATAGTCGTCATGACCGGCCAAACAGAGACACCGATGATCAGCGCCAAAGCAATCCGAGAATCGGCGCTTGGGCAAGATCTCAACGATGCGCAGTGCCAGGCCCTGGCAGACTCGGCGGCGGCCATCTGCCTTGACAAAGGCGCCACCCTGCTCGAAGAGGGCCATTCGGACGACACTTTGTACGTGGTGTCCACGGGTACCCTCGAGGTGTTCAAGCCGACCGGAGGTGGTGATGCCATCACCCTGCAGTTGCTTCACAAGGGCGATATGGCCGGCATCCTGGGTTTCGTCGATGGCGTGCCCCACAGCGCCGATATCCGTGCGCTCACTCAATGTGAACTGATCGCACTGGACCGCAAGGATCTCGAAGGGCTGATCGGGGAACACCCGGAACTCGCATATCAGGTGATGCGCGCCATCGTGCGGGTTGCGCACCGGATCCTCGGCCGCATGAATACCCAATTCGTCGAAATGTCGAATTACATCAGCAAGCAACACGGGCGCTATTGACCTGGACAGACCCGGCAGGCAACCCACCACATTCCTGTCCACGCCGGCGAAGCATGGCGGGGTTGCCGGTCAGAATGCGGGGCCGACCCCCTATATCAAACCGTCTGCATCTGGTTTGCCATAGCGTTTCAGGATCCGTCCCACGTAGGCTTGCGTCTCCGCATAGGGTGGTATGCCGCCGTGACGCTCGACGGCCGCTTCACCGGCGTTGTACCCGGCCAGCGCCAGCTCCAGGTCCCCGTCGAATCGTTTCACCAGCCAGCGCAGGTAGGCCATGCCACCGCGCAGGTTCTGTATCGGATCGAGAGGATCCTCGACTCCGAAACGCCGGGCCGTGGAGGGGATCAACTGCATCAGCCCGAGCGCGCCCTTGTGTGAGCGGGCACGCGGATCGAAGTTCGACTCCATCCGAACCACTTCCAGCACCAACGCCGGATCCAGGTCATACTTTGGAGCCAGTTCGTTGATCGCCAACATAAACTCGGCGCGGCGTGCCGACAGTTTCCGGAGATCGGCCCCGTTGCTTGCCACACAGGCCAGCGAGGTCATTTTTCTGGACTTCAGGCTTTTCATCAAGCGGGCCGGCGGCTTTTCGCCCAATCTGGCGGATTCGCGCAGCCAGGCAGCTGCCAAATCCTCGTCGCGCGAGACCCCCCGCCCCTGGAGATAAAGCCAGCCCAACTCGAAGGCCGCCGGGCCGTGCCCTTTGCGCGCGGCCGAGCACAGATAAACCACGGCGCGGTCGACGTCGGGCCCCACGCCCTCGCCATGCAGGTACCTCAGCGCCTGCTCGGTCAGTTCCGCGGGCATGGCGCCGGGGGGGACACCCTGCGCCGTTGCACTGAGACCCCACAGCAGCGAAAGGACAGCGATCAGCAAAACGCGCAGCCGCGCCCTGATTTTCCTCTTGTGCATCGCCTGTCGCATAATTGCGCGGATGCAGTTTCCATGCCGGCGATGTGATATTCCTTTAGATTCTGCAACTTAGCCAAGACCAAACCTCATCCTGTTTATCAAGATGTAAAATTCGGCGACACTGAGCACGGCCGTCAGGAACCCCAGACCCTGAGTGCGGGCGATGACTGCCCCGCCTGCTGCCTGGGGTGCTGGCCACACCCGAAATGCAAGAAAGGAAATTGCTTTGTCTTTCCCCTCTCCTGCTCGCTGGCTTCCGATTCTGCTCGAACCGGACGAACGCTACCGGCTGACCGGGCGGCTGTTTCTGCGCCTGATCGCGCTGATATACCTCGCGGCCTTCGTGTCGGCGGCGATCGAGATCACCGGATTGGTCGGCGAACAGGGAATACTCCCCGCTGGTGAACTTCTCGGCAACCTCAATAGGCAATTCGGCCCGATCAGCTGGGCCCGATTTCCGACCCTGTTCTGGATCGACCACAGCGACACCAGCCTGTTGCTGGCCAGCTACGCCGGCTGCCTGTTTGCCGTCCTGTTGCTGATCGGCTGGCGGCCCCTGCTCTCAACGATCGCGCTTTTTGCCCTTTACCTGTCACTGCTGCATGTCGGCCAGATATTCTTCAATTTCCAGTGGGACTACCTGCTTCTCGAGGCGGGATTCCTGTCCATCTTCCTGACCTCAGGCCCAAACCGGCTGCTGATATTCCTGTTCCACTGGCTGCTGTTTCGCCTGCGCTTCCTTTCAGGTATTTCGAAGATCCTCAGCGGGGACCCGGCATGGGGCAACCTGACCACCCTGAAGTACTACTTCGAGACCCAGCCGCTGCCGCACATGGGATCCTGGTATGCGCATCAGCTGCCCGAGTGGCTGCTGCGCGCCGGTACCGGCTTCACCCTGTTCGTCGAACTCGTGGTGCCCTTCTTCATCTTCCTGCCGCGTCCGTTTCGGCTGTTCGCCGCATTCGCGACCATTTCGATTCAGGTGTTGATCATCCTGACCAGCAATCACAACTTCATCAATCTGCTGACCATCGCGCTGTGCCTGTTTCTGCTCGACGATCGTGCCATCCGACCGCTCACCCCAAGGTGGTGGAAAAAGGAATCGGCCCCCCGTCCAACCGGACCGGTGATTGCGGTCACCTTGCCCCTCATGGCCGCGATACTGATGGCCAGCAGCTCTTACGCGATCTTCGAATTCGTGACCGACCGACGCCACGAGAGCGCGTGGAATGCACCGGTGAACTGGGTGCGGGGCTGGGGACTGGGCAACGTCTACCACGTTTTTCCAAACATGCAGACCGAACGCCAAGAGCTGATCATCGAAGGCAGCCGGGACGGAGTCACATGGCATCCCTACGAGTTCCGTTACAAACCCAACAGCCCGGAAGACCGACCGGCATTCATCGTACCGCTGCACCCGCGGCTCGACTGGATGATGTGGTTCGTGCCGGCACGCAACCCGTCGATGCGCCGCTGGTTCGAGAATTTCCTGTGGCGGCTGCACGAAAATTCACCCACCGTCACCGGGCTTCTCAAGCACAACCCGTTCCCGGACCAGGGCCCACGCTACCTGCGTGTACTCGCCTATCGCTACCGGTTTACCACGCCGCAGGAAAGGGAAAAGACCGGCCGCATCTGGGAGGCAGAATACCTGGGCGAATTCCCCAATGTGCCGCCACGCCGCCCTTGAGTTGATGGCAACAAAGTGCCATATGCGGGTCAGCGCAGAAAGAACCCGCGCGAGTGCAGGAAATCAAGCATGTGTTCGCGTTTCTTGCCCTGCATGGCAGTTGCCACCGCATTGCTCCAGTCACTGAGTTTGATATTGCTGCCGCGGCTGGC
>CAVWEI010000016.1:0-10245 GCA_963753845.1 uncultured Gammaproteobacteria bacterium | reverse complement strand
ACGCGCAGGTGGCTCCTGCCTTCACGCCGTTCGACTGTGATCGGCTCGAAGGCCACTGCATAGCCGGAGCGAAAAAACGCCATCGTGCTTGTGGTTGGGTAGGAGAACCCATTCGGCAGCAGGTGAAGGAATTCGCGGAAGTGCCGCGCATTGCAGACCCGCAGGCCGCTAGTGAGGTCGAGAATCTTCTGACCAGTCATCCAGGATGCCAGTCGATTGAAGGCGGCGTTGCCGAGCCTGCGGAACAGGCTGGCATGATTGGTGGCGCTGCGTGCGCCGATGAGCATGTCCAGATCTTCCCTCTGGTAAAGCTCCAGGAGTTTCACCAGGTCTACCGCCGAGTGCTGCCCGTCCGCGTCCATCATGGCCAGCGTCTCGCCACTAGCCGCACGGACGCCACGTTTGATTGCGGCGCCGTTCCCCATCCGATAGGGATTGCTGACCACGCGGCAGCCATACTGCCCGGCGATCGCCCCGGTATCGTCGATGGATCCATCGTCGACAATGACGATTTCGGCATCTGGAAAACGTGCGACCAAGTCCGGCAACAGGCCCTGCAGGCCAATCGATTCGTTCAAAGCGGGAATGATGATGCTCAACGTGATAGGGGCTGCTGGCTCGTTCATCTACTGTGTCTGTCCATCGAGTGTTTCTTGCCAGATTGCGTCCACCTGCGCCTGCTGCGATGAGTTCTTGGCGAGCCGTTCCGCCTCAGAGAGGGCCTGACGCGCAGCGTCCGGTCTCCCGAGTTTACGCAACACGCGGATCTTATGCATGTGGTAGGCCCATTGGTCCGGCCAGGCAGCGATCGCACGTTCCGCATGTAGTAGGGCTTTCTCCAGGTCGCGACTCACGAATTCGTGATATTCGCGGAAGGCAGCCTCAATCCCAGCCCGCCCGGTCGTCGGCCACCGCGGATTCTCGAGTGCATCTTCGAACAGTTTTTCGAGCGCCGCTGGGGGGATTTTCACGCCATCACTCTGCTGCCATTTCACCAGGTAGCTGAACTGACTGATGGAGACCTTGGTGGCACCGACGTAATCTGATTTGAGTGCCTCGCTCAACCGGCCCAACAACTCTGCGTCAGGGACGCGATCAACATGAAGTGCCAGTACTACCTTGCCAATCAGGCAGTTGATGCAGTTGGGGTCGGCTTCGAGTCCCCGGTCGAGAAACATCTCGCCAGCCCGCTCCAGCTCGGAAGTGTCGCCATCGGCCTCGGCGATCGTCGAGATGACCAGCTGCGCGGCCATGAAGTTGCTGCGTGCCGATTTCGGATGATTGTCTGCGGTATTCAGTATGAAGTCTTCGTAGGTCGACCAACTTTCTACGCGCACCCAGGTGGCAGCAGCATGACTGACCAGCAGCAGGGCCCCGAGCACAATAGCTGCACGGCCGACACGCGGGAGGCGGCTTCCTTCGGTGATCAGATAGGCAAGCAGCATCAGTGGTCCGACGCTGGCCATGTAGTTACGGTGCTCGAAGATGATCTCCAGCGCAAGGAAGGTCGATTCGAGCGCATGGGCGGCTAGAAAGAACAGAACCGCGAATGCAGCAACGGGATAGCGTCGGCGCAGAAGGATGGCGGCGACCAACAGGACCACGAGGCCCCCGATGGCGACCAGGGTCGTCGGCGGTGCGAACAGGCCGGTCGATAGGGGTAAATCGTCATGGTACAGGCTGAACCGGCTGACGTCCGGTATCAGCAGCAGGCGAAGGTAAAACCACAACACCCGCGGTTCGGTCAGCAGCCGTTCTGCCAGCGTGAACGGCCTTGTGTCGTAGTGGATCAGGCCGGGGTGGGTCACGAAATACAGGGCGCCGAGCGCCAACGGCAACAGGATCAGTACGACCCAGGCGAGCCGGACCTGTGTCCTGCCACGTGGGGCTTCGCTGTCCAGGCGCCGCAAAAGGGTTAGTTCCAGGACGAGCAGGAGCAGTGGCAGCAGTACTGTCGTCTCCTTGCCCAGAAAGCCGATCGCACCGAGTGGGATCACCGCGAGCATCCAGCCGAGGCCGGGCCGGCCGCGCGCGATCTGCAGGCGTCCCCAGACATAGCTGGCCAGCGCCAGCGTGGTGGCGAGTGCCGATATCTGGGCCATCCGCTGGACTGTGTAGAGCACGGTGCTGACATGCATCGGTGCCAGCAGCCAGAAGCCGGCGGCGAGCAGCGCGAAGGCCAGTTCCCTGTCAGTTTCTGGTTTTCCTGCGGTCAGGGCGCGGTAGCCGAGGCGTGCAAACAGAAACACCGCCAACCCGGTCAGCAGGTGGAGGACCAGGTTGGTGGTCTTGTAGGCCCAGGGCTCCAGTCCGGCGAACGCGTGGTTGATCCCGAAGGACAATTGTGCCAGTGGCCGGTTGTTGGGAAAGAAGCTGAAGGAGGAGTCCCAGGCCTGCGCAATATTGGCCCAACTCAGCGAGTCGATCTTCACCCAGCGGTTCTGTGTAATATGGATGTGGTCGTCGAACAGGAATGGGCCGTTGAGGGCCTGCGCATAAATACTGGCTGTGACTATCAGTAGGGAGAGGAGTCCCAACGATATCCATCGATACGCTCTTTGCATCTGCGAAGGTCCGGGTGAGTTCTCTTCTGGTTTGCATCGGCCGCCCGCCGGCTTTTTCCAGCTTTACTGCGAAAGCTGCTGGCGCGGTGTGACAGCATAAAGTGTTCCCGTGGCCGGGGATATCTGCTTTTGCGATCAAGCTTCGGGCCCTTCGGACGCCATTTAAAAAGGGTAAAGGACCTACGACGAAAAACCGTTTTCCAGCAGCATCACTGACAGCCGATGAGTAATACCCTCAAAGAGACGACATACACCTCGAATGCCGCGGACGACAATGCCTGGGGCTTGTTGCGTTCGAGTACCCGTGAGCTCCTGCAGCGGCGGTCCTTGATTGCAACGCTGGTCCATAGCGACATCAAGGGAAAGTACCGCCAGTCCATATTCGGGTATGTCTGGATACTGCTGCCGCCATTGGTCACGATGGCGATCTTTGCGGTGCTGGTAAGCCATAGAGCGCTTCCTTTTGGCGATGCGCCGGTACCGTATCCGCTTTTCGCGCTCTGGAATCTGAGCGTCTGGTATCTGTTTGCTGGAATTCTTTTGGCCTGTACCAATAGTCTGGTTGCGGCCGGGCCCCTGGTCACGAAGCTCAATTTCGCCAAGGGGACACTGGTGATCGCGGCCATGGGTCAACCGATATTCGAGTTCTTCGTCCGGCTGCTGCCTGTGCTTGGCCTCTTTATCTGGTACGGTGTCTGGCCGGGCCCGGAAGCCCTGTGGGTGCCGCTGTTGCTGCTTCTGGTCATCATGATGGCGTTGGGCCTCGGCCTGATCCTAGCGGTTCTGAATCTGTTTCTGCGTGATTTCGGAAGCCTGCTCGCGATCTTGTTGACGGTCGGGGTCTTCCTTTCCCCCATCCTGTATCCGCCGGCTGCAGATGGGCTTCTGAGCGTGGTCAACTGGCTCAATCCGTTCAGCCCGCTGTTGATAGCGGGTCAAGCGGCCCTGTTTGATGGTCCCCTGCCAAGTCTCACCGCCTTTGCCGCATCCACAGCTATCGCCGTGGTTGTGGTGATCTCCGGTTGGTGGTTCTTCAACGCGATCCTGCCGCGGGCGGTGGAGCAGGCATGACTGCAGGAGACGAGGTGCTGGTCGAGGTCGAAAGCGTCGGCAAGAAATATTGTCGTTCACTAAGGCGTTCGCTCATGTACCTTGGACAGGATTTGGCCAAGGAGATATCAGGAAACGAACCCGCCCGAGGTGTTCTCAGGCGCGATGAGTTCTGGGCGTTGCACGATGTGTCTTTCTCCGTACATCGAGGTGAATGCCTGAGCGTAATCGGAGGTAATGGTGCCGGAAAGAGTACTCTGTTGAAATTGCTCAGCGGTGTCCAGCGCCCTGATGCTGGCCGTATTCGCATTCGCGGGCGTGTTGGTTCGTTGATCGAGCTGGGCGCTGGGTTTCACCCGCTGTTGACCGGACGCGAGAATATCCGTTTGTTGGCCTCACTGTACGGTCTGACGGATAACGAGATTGAATCCCGTTTCGACTGGATTGTTAGTTTCTCCGGCCTTGAGGCCTCGCTTGATATGCCGGTCAGAAGCTATTCGAGTGGCATGGTGGCGAAGCTTGCGTTCTCCATTGCGGCCTCGGTTGAACCTGATGTTCTTCTGGTCGATGAAGTCCTTTCGGTGGGAGACATTGCATTTAGATCGCGTTGCATGGCGAGGATCGCAGACATGATGCGTCAAGGAACCTCGATCTTGTTCGTATCGCATCAAATGGCGTTGATCGACAAGATTAGTGATCGCGTGCTTTACCTCCAGCCGGGACAGGAACCGCTGGTTGGCCCCCCATCCGAGGTGATCGATACTTTTCGGAAGGCTATGGCGATGCAGGGCAGCGGGCAAGAGCGCGTCGACCATGAAGATCTCCGAATTGTGAGTGTGGAAATTGGATCCCCGGAAGGAGAGGCGATTGAGCCAGGTGGTAGTCTTGTAATTGAGGCGCGATACGTGGCGCGTGTTGCCTTGGACGTTTATCTGAACATCGCTTTTCACAAAGGGTATGGGGATCAAATCGCGGCTTGCCGTACCGATCGGGACGGTTTCGGTCTCGTACGCCTCAAGCGGGGAGAGGGTCAGTTCCGAATGCAAGTGAAAAGTCTACCATTGGCGCCTGGGCATTATTCCATTTCCATTCGAGTGATCGGACAAACGGGTTTTGACGTGATGGTTGACCATCAGGCGCAGTATCCGTTCGTTGTAGTCGGTGGGGCGGATGTCGAGGGGGTTGTCGAACTCCCGCACCAATGGGTGATAGCAGATGATCGCTGAAAGCGAAAATATACAAACGAAATTTGTAGTGCCGCCCAGATGTTCTGGTAAGTCTCTAGAGCGTTGGCATGCCGCCCCGATATGGACATATCGGGCGACCATTATCTTATGGTGGTCGTCCAATTTCCGGCTGAGGGTGAGACATGCGATTTTTTATTGAGTGCACGCATACCTATGAGACTCACCTGAATACCGGTATTCAGCGCGTCGTGCGTTGTATTGTCAACGAAACGCTGAAGGAGCCGGGAGGGAGAAGCGTCCAGCTTATCGGTTGCGTGGACGGAGATTTTAGAACTCTCAAAGGGTCGATATCCAAACCAAGCCACATACGTGGTGAGGTGAAAGATGGTGATATGGTCAGCGAATATATGTCCTCGGTCGTCAAGATGTCGCGAGCAGTGCTTCGTAAGTCGTATGGCGTTTTTCAGAACTTGACAACGAAGATAATACCCTATCCACCATTCGTGGCTTTTATCAAAGCTCCTTACACCAAGCCCGGCTTGTCCAGAATCCTGCATTCCACATTCAAACTTGTGGTAAAGCGTAAAGAAAAAATTCCAGATTACTATGGCGAAGTGGTGAAGCCTGACAGTAATGATGTGCTGGTGCTACTGGATTCGTCATGGCACATCGATTTGTGGGACAAAGTCATGGATTGGAAGAAGGAAGGTGTGCGTATCATTGCGGTCATTTACGACCTAATACCTCTGACTCACGCCAGTTTTGTAGTGGATGATCTGAAGTACAGCTACGACAGGTGGATGTACGCTGCTGCGATAAATGGAGATGCGTTTATCTGTATTTCTAGAACCGTTGGGGAAGATCTAAGACGATTTGTAGGGAATATCTCGGATCGGAATGAGCCGTGTGTATCGCATTTCGTGCTTGGGTGTGAATTGGATAATGTACAGACGAATGATATCGAATTGGTCCGTGGCGACGTGATTAGGGTTTTTGACGAAAGTGCTTCATTGTATATTTATGTCAGCACGATAGAGCCGCGGAAAAATCATGCTTACGCGCTCGATGCCTTCGATATCTTGTGGGATGAGCGAGAGGATGCTCGATTCGTTATTATCGGGCGAATTGGCTGGGATTGTGATGCTTTCGTTGAGCGCGTTTCTTTTCATCCAGAGTATGGAAAGAAGTTGTTTATGTTCAACGATCTTTCGGATGTAGAATTAGACTATTTTTACCAGAATTCGAATGGTCTGGTATTCACCTCCTTCGTGGAGGGTTTCGGTTTGCCGATCGTGGAAGCTTTACAGAACGGCGTGCCTGTATTCGCGAGCGATATTCCGGTGTTTCGCGAAATCGGGAGCAAAGGTATTCATTTTGTTGACCTTGATGATCCGGCAAGCCTTGCCGGAGCGCTCAGACAACATCATCAGTCTGGCGCACAGCGACTCCCCGAGCCGATTCGATGGCCGAGTTGGAAAGATAGCGCCATGGATTTTTGGCGGGCGGTTGATCTCTGCCTTATCGAGGGGAGCCCAGGCAAAGACACACTCAGCGTGCCCCAGTTTGGGTCGAGTGAACTTGGGGCGGGTCGGACGCGAACAGGCCTTACCTGACGGGCGGATCGACCAACAGTCTTGGTTGTTCTGGATGAACTCCCAACGCCATTGTAAATGGATTGAATGGGTCCTAATAGAGTGTCCTTGAGTGTTCCAAGCGGTGTTTGGCAATGTGCTTGATGATTTTCCAGGCGTAGAAAAACAAGAAACGGCCGCTTTGTCTGGTGTTTCCTTCTTGGCAGCGGGCGAAGTCGACCAGAAGTCTCGTGTGGTCCAATCGGAGTTTTTGGTAGCTATCCTGATAGCGTTGAACCTGTTTCATCAGGTCACGTTCATACGCACCTTCACAGCAATTGTTCTGCGGTTTCGCCGTGGGTTGTGCGTTTAGTTCCCGTTCAAGATACCATCCGAGTGTGTGGAACGTGGGGTTCAGTGAGCGCTTGGATAGCGTTCGGTTTGAGAATTCCGGAATAAAACCCGGTTCTATCATCTCGCGAAGCATCCATTCCTCGCTGCCCTCGATCGCGTCATCGTACCACCAAGTTCGGTCTGCAACGTGGTCGACTTGATGGTACATGTGGACCCAAAGTTCGTAGAATTGTTCATAGGGATGTGCTTTCGCTCTGATTCCCAGTGCGGCAGCGAAGCGTTGCATATTGCTGAGCCATTCAACCGCCCGATCGTCCAGGGTATCAATCGAACTGTCGTCTACGCATTTTCTGCCCATCATTGATGTCCAGACAGAACGTGGATTTCTTACTATGTGGACAACTTGAGCATCGGGGTAATTCTCTCTCAGCCACTCCGCGCGCAACCCGGCGCGTACGAACTTGAAAACCGGGATACCTTCTGCTTGATCGATCAGAAAGTCGAGATAGGCTTTGAGGTCAGGTGCTTCGTCCTCTTTGGTGAGTACATAGCGCTCGCGCCCAAACCAAGGTTGCCAAAAGGTGCGCATACGTTTCAGCGGAATTGAGCGGTATTCCCGCCAATAATCTTTTACGTCGTCGTGGGTGTCATCCTGCCAAAGGATTTGTTCTTCGATATTGAAAAGAAGTTGGTCATGAAGCGGCTCGTAGTAGCACGTGTACTTGGGAAAATCTCGGAGAAGATTCCAAAACATCGTCGTCCCACTTCTAAACCAACCAATCAAGAAGATGGGTGATTCTTTTCCCTTAGCGTTTTCTGCAGATGATAATTCGGTCTGTTGTCTCACATCGCAATCTCCAGAACATTGTTCACAAGTGTTTTCCAAGCAGCTTTGATTTTTCGACCGGAGATTCAGGTGCGTATTCCACTGAAACCTGCCACCCATTCCACGTGAAGGCTGCCACCCAGACCGGGGCAAAGCTGCCACCCATCGGAGCGTAGCGACGCGGGGTTTGTGTATTGTTACTCGGGTTGGGATGCCGGCGTCAATTTTGCTTGGCGTTTGCGCATGGATCCTCCTTTGAGATTGATCTTGTAAGCGTTGTGTACGAGGCGGTCGAGGATGGCATCGGCCAGGGTGGGATCGCCGATGACGTCGTGCCATTTTTCGATCGGAAATTGACTGGTGACCAGGGTCGATCGGGTGCCGTGTCGATCCTCCAGTATCTCCAGCAGATCGCGACGATGCTCTGCCGTCAGTTTGGCCAGTCCCCAGTCATCGAGGATGACGACATCGGTCTTGGCCAAGGTGGCCAGGAGCTTGGGGTATCGTCCGTCGCCTTTGGCGATGGCCATCTCCTGCAGGAGTCTGGGCAGTCGCAGGTACAAGGCGGTATACCCTTCCCGGCAGGCCTTTTGCGCCAAGGCACAGGCCAGCCAGGTCTTGCCGACGCCCGTGGGGCCGGTGAGCAGGATGTTGAGGTGCTCTTTGACCCACTGACAGGCGGCCAGTGACTGGATGAGGGATTTATCCAGGCCCCTGGGGTGACGATAGTCGATGTCCTCCAGGGCGGCATTGTGTTTGAGTTTGGCCCGCCGCAGGCGGCTGGACAGGCGCCGGTTCTCCCTTTCCGTGGCCTCGCGGTCGATCAGTAAACCAAGGCGCTCTTCGAAGGACAGCTCTTCGATGTCCGGCATTTGCATCTGCTCGGCCAGTGCCGTGGCCATGCCGGTGAATTTGAGTGCCTGGAGTTTGTCCAGGGTGGGATGTGTCAGCATACGTATCTCCAGTCAGTGGTAGTAAGACGGACCACGGATGTTGTCGTGGTCCTCGGGTAGGGCCAGCTCCTGCTGCTCGGCCAAGGGCTTGTCATCCAGTCGATGCTTGAGGATCGACTCGATACTCTTGTAGCTGTGGCTGCCCAGGATGAGCGCGCGCCGGCAAGCCGCTTCCAGGCGGACATCGCCGTACGCCTTGCCCAGACGCAAGATCCCCAGGCAGCTGCGATAGGCCTGCTGCGGGTGCCTGCGCGACGTCAGCACGGTGGTGATGAGTTTTTCCGTCGCCGGGCCGGTCTTGGCCGCCCAGCTGGACAGCCGCTGGGGTGTCCACTCACCCGCCTGGCGGTGTGATTCGGGCATATGCGCCGGGACCGTCGTATGGCGTCCCTTCTGTTGTGAGCGGCGATGACTGGCGACCCGATTGCCGCGGTAGAAGCACTCGAGGGTATTCTGGGTGATGCGCACATCCAGTTGTTTCTTGATCAGTGCATAGGGCACCGAGTAATAGTGACCTTCCACCGCCACGTGGTAATCGATGTGCACGCGTGCCTTTTTCCATTCGGCATATTCATAAGGCGCTGCTGGCAAGGGTTGCAGGGCCGGTTTATCGAGGCTGTCGAAGTGTTGCTGGCGAGAGCCTGGCAGTTTCTTGAAGGGCCGGGCGTTGAGCTTCTCCAGCAGCCTACCGATAGCGGCATTCAATTCAGCCAGGGAGAAGAAGGTGCGGTGGCGCAGCGCCGCCACGATCCAGCGCTCGACCACCAGGACGCCGGCCTCGACCTTGGCCTTGTCACGCGGACGACGGACCCGGGCGGGTAGTACCGCAACCCCATAGTGGCTAGCCATGTCGTGGTAGGTGGGATTGGTGTCGGGCTCGTAACGATGGGCCTTGCTCACGCCGGCGCGCAGATTGTCAGGCACGACCAATTCCGGCACACCACCAAGGAAGGCAAAGGCACGCCGATGGGAGCCGATCCAGTCTGGCAGCCCCTGTGTCCAGGTCGCCTCGGCATAGGTGTAATTGGAGGCGCCGAGGACGGCGACGAAGATCTCCGCCTCACGGATCTCGCCGGTGCCCCGATCCACCACTGGCATCGTCTGGCCGGCATAATCCACAAACAGCTTCTCCCCGGCACGGTGGTCCTGGCGCATGACCACATCCAGCTTGCCTTGCCAGGCGCGGTAGTGGTCGCAAAACCAGCTGTACTGGTAGCCCTCGGGGTGAGTTTCGCGGTACTCCTGCCAGAGCAGAAACAGGGTGACGCCTTTGCGCCTGAGCTCCTGATGTACGAGAGACCAGTCGGGCTCACCGCGCACCTGCGCGGGCAGTGACGGGGGTGGCGGAAACAGCTGACGCTCCAGGTTCGCCTCATCCAGCCCAGCGGGCAACGGCCAGGCCAAGCCGGCTTCTGCGGCACGGCGCAGGTATTCGCCGACCGTCGGGCGCGCGATCCCGCAGGCCTTGGCAATCTGCCGATTGCTCAGGCCCTGGGACCATTTCAGGCGCAGTACCTCTTGGATTTTTCGCATGGATAACCTCTTCGCTGGCATCTGCCCGTTCCCTCAATGGAAACGGGCCAGAATACCCGTGAGTTATCCCGCGTCGAGCGGCTCCAACATGTGCCCTGGGGCAATCTGCCAGGGTGGCAGCTTTGCCCTGGAATCAGTGGCAGCTTTCGTCTGGAATGGGTGGCAGGCTTGCTCTGGAATCAGTGGCAGATTTGGCGTGGAATACGC
>CAVWEI010000015.1:0-12627 GCA_963753845.1 uncultured Gammaproteobacteria bacterium | reverse complement strand
TGATGCGCATCGACAAAGCAATCCGGCAGTGCTTGTTCACCATACGCCATCCGCCAATGCCGCAATGCATAATCCGTGAGTTGGTACCAGGCAGCCGTCCCTTCAGGGCCTCGTACCTGACGCCGGTATTCGAAATCAAATACGGGTTCGATACCGCTGGAGACATTGTTGGCCAGCAGACTGATGGTGCCGGTCGGTGCGATCGCAGTGAGGTGGCTGTTGCGCAGTCCGCCGCTTGCGATCCCCTCGCGGATATCTGTCGGCAGACGCCGGATGAAAGGCATTGACAGGCAGGCATCGCGATCGAAGAAGGGGAAAGGGCCCTTTTCTCCAGCCAACGCGATTGAAGCCCGGTAGGCGCTATGGCAGATCGTTTCCATGACCTGGGCGGCCAACTGCCTTGCGCGGTCTGATGCATAGTTCAGGCCGAGCATGATCAGCGTGTCGGCGAGGCCAGTGATCCCAAGACCGATCCGGCGGCTGCCGCGTGCCTGCTCCTGCTGCATTTTCAGCGGGAAGCGTGACAGATCGATGACATTGTCGAGCACCCGCACCCCCGTCGCGCAAACGTCTTGGATGGCATCGAGATCAAGCCTTGCACCGACGCTGAACGGCTCGCGAACAAAGCGCGTCAGATTGACTGAACCCAGGTTGCAGGCGCCGTAGGGCGGCAGAGGAATCTCGCCGCAGGGGTTGGTGGCGGCAATCCGCTCCCGAAATCCGAGATTGTTCTCCCGGTTGATGCGGTCTATAAAAAGCACACCGGGCTCTGCACCTTCGTAATTGGCCCGCATGATCTGGTCCCAAAGCTCGCGCGCCGGCATTTTTCGCAGGACCGCACATGGCGCGATGTTGCTATACCCCGGCCAATCACGATCCACGAACTCTGCCCCGCTGCAACGCGCACTGCCACCGAGCCCCTCTACCGGAAACACCAACCGCCACTCGGCATCATCGCGAACGGCCTGCACAAAGGCGTCGCTGACCAATACCGAGAGATTGAAGTTGCTGAGTTCACCCGGGCGGCGCTTCGCCGCAATAAAGGCGGCTATATCAGGATGATCACAACGAAGCGTCGCCATCATCGCACCGCGCCGCGCACCGGTGGACAGCAGTGTTTCACACATGCTGTCCCAGATACGCATGAAGGAGACTGGTCCCGAAGCAATGCCGCCCACGCGCCAGGCAGCACTGCCGGCCGGTCGCAGCGTGGAGAAATCGTACCCCACCCCGCCGCCCTGCTGCATGGTCAGCGCCCCCTGCTTCAACGCCTCGAAGATCCCCTCCATCGAATCATCAATGTGTCCCATCACAAAGCAATTGAACAGGGTGACGTCCAGACCCGTCCCTGCACCGGCCAGAATGCGACCGCCAGGCAGGAAACGAAAGCCGTCGAGCAGATCGAAAAAGCGCTGTTCCCAAAGGGCCTGTTCACGTGGCTCGACCGCAGCCAGCGCATGCGCCACGCGCCGCCAGCTGTCCTCGATCTTTTCATCCCGCACGATGCCGTCCGCCCGATAACGATAGCGGCTGTCCCAGATCAGTCCCGAAATAGCTGTTTCAAAGGGCGCTCCTATCACCTTGCCACCAGTTCCTGCAGGGCAAGCGCGTTGTGCACCGCACAGGCATCCTGATCATTGTCGAAGAACACATAGGCGTCGTATCCGTCCTCGTTCCAGGCATTCAGACTGTCAGCCCATTGCCTCAGCCGCATGTCGTCATAGTTGCCCGCATAGGCCTCGCGTGGGCCGTGCAGGCGCAGATAAACGAGGCCCGCGGTGACGACCGCGGGGCTTCGAAATCCGGCGAGGTCGAACTGACAGAACGCAACGCCATGTTGCCGTAACAGTTGGTAGATACCTTCAACATGCCAACTGGGGTCGCGGAATTCGATCGCGAACTGCAGGTCATCAGGCAGAAGCGCAAGAAACACTTCCAGACGTTCTTTGTTGGCGTGCCAGTGCGGTGGCAGCTGAAACACAACCGCGCCGAGACGCTCACCCAATCGGCGTGCGAGACCCAGGAATTCCGCCAGGGGGGCGGCACAATCCCTGAGCTTCTTCATATGGGTGATGAAACGGCTGGCCTTCAGCGTGAAAGAGAAATGCCGCGGCGTCTGTGCCAGCCAGCGATCGATGCTGTCCGGGGTGGGAAGACGGTAAAAGGTGTTGTTCACCTCCGCGCAGTCGAAATGACGCGAATAGTATTCCAGCCAATCCTGGCGTCGCAGGCCGACCGGATAGAAACGATCGACCCAGTGCGGGTAATACCAGCCGGATGTGCCGATGTGGATACTCATCCCTTCACACAGATCAACGGCTCAAGGCGCGCCACCTTGCGCGACAAACCCGCCTCGTGCGCCGCATCAACCACGCGGCCGACATCCTTGTAGGCACCCGGCGCCTCTTCTGCGACGCCGCGGAACGAGGGGCTGCGGACAAGGATCCCACGTGTCTCCAGTTCCTTGACCACGTCCCTGCCATGCCAGCGCTTGCTTGCCTGGTGCCGACTCATCGCTCTGCCCGCACCATGGCAGGCAGAGCTGAATGCGAGGCCTTCGCTTTGTCGGGTTCCGGCCAGGATGTACGACTCGGTACCCATGGAACCGCCAATGATCACCGGCTGCCCGACCGCACGCAGACTCTCGGGAAGATCCGGATGCCCCGGGCCGAGCGCGCGGGTCGCACCCTTGCGATGCACGAACAACGGTTTGATCTTGCCATCGATCTCGTGGGTCTCACATTTACAGGTGTTATGTGAGACATCGTAAAGGAGGCCCAGGCGGGAGCCGGGGAAGACACCGTCGAATACCCGGCGGGTGAGGTGGGTGAGGATCTGGCGATTGGCCAGCGCGCAGTTGATGCCGGCACGCATAGCCCCAAGGTACGACTGCCCGAGCCGGGATTCGATCGGGGCACAGGCCAGCTCGCGATCCGGCAGCCAGATCCCATGCTCCCCGGCGTTCATCGCCATGCTCTTGAGGAACTCGGTACCGATCTGATGACCCAGGCCGCGCGACCCGCAGTGGATGCTGACCACGATCTCGCCTTCCCTGAGATCAAAGGCATCCGCCACCTCGGTATCGTAGACCTGGGCGACCAGCTGCACCTCCAGGTAATGGTTTCCAGAACCCAGGGTTCCCATCTCACGCCGCTGGCGTTCCTTGGCCTTGTCCGACACCTGGGTCGGGTCGGCCCCGGCCATACAACCGTGTTCCTCGGTGCGAGCAAGATCGGCTTCACTGCCAAAACCCTGCTGCACGGCCCATGCGGCGCCACCGCTGAGCATCTGATCCATCTCCCGATGGCGTAGTCTCATGCTGCCGGTGCTACCCAGGCCGGCGGGAATAGTCACGGCCAACAGGTCCGCCAGGGCCTTTTTTTGCGGACGCAGCCGATCGAGGGTAATGCCAGTGTGCAACGTGCGCACACCGCAGGATATATCGAAGCCCACACCACCGGCCGAAATCACGCCACCTTCGTGCGGGTCAAACGCCGCCACACCGCCGATCGGAAAGCCATATCCCCAATGTGCATCCGGCATTGCGTATGCAGCCTGCTGAATGCCCGGCAGGGTGGCGACATTGCTGATCTGTTCAAATACCTTGTGATCCATGGCCGCGATTAATTGCCGATCGGCATAGACGATCGCCGGTACAAGCATCTTCCCTTGCGGCTCGATCCGCCAGGCGTAGGGTGATTCTGTGGCTACGGGTGTGAGTTCCATCATGCCATCGCTCTATAGACTCTAAACATCGACGACGCACTGGGCGTGCCACATACCCTCTTCACTTCGCCATACGCGCAACTCGGTGAAGGTCGCTCCCTTGATCTCCACTGCGGGCTGATGACGCGCAACATCAATGGCCTCTCCCCAGGCCTTGCCTTGCAGTCGGTGATCCCGGATCTCGACCTTGAATCTCCCGAAAAGCATATGACGGGTCGCCACCTCATAGATCAGGGCGTTCAACCATTCGGTCAGCAGCAGTTCATTGTCCGGGGCAGAGATATCCACCTCGATCACCTCGTGGGCCTCAACGCTATCCGGCTCCGCAATCACCGCCGTCATCGCCAGCGCGGCCTGCTCGAAGGCCTCGGCAATCGTCACACCGCAACCGCGCACGCCGATATCCGCCATGTGCTGAAAATGTTCCCATGCTGGTGCCGAAGCGGCTTCCATTCAGTGCTCTCTGTTAAGAGGTAAAAAGGCAACCTGTGGACGGTGGGTCCTTGATTGTCCCCTGAATCGGACAACTTGGGCAGTCTTGTTTCGGAACGCAACCTCCCCCTGCCCTGCCTTGCCATGAGAGACCTGCAGGTACTCCTGGTATATCCATACGACCACGATCACCAAACTTCTGGGGACCGGTGGTACCAGGGCCGGGTCGCTGACAGCCTGCTCATGAAACAGCAGCTCCGCGTCATCAATCGCTCTCGGCGAAGAGCACCCGATCTATCGGCAGTCGATCGATGCCTGTTTGGCTGCTGGTCATTGTTCCTCAATCCGCGCCGCATCCGGCGAGCTGCCCTGATTATCCGGCAATCAACGCCGTTGAAAATGCCGATACCAACGCTGGCAGGCGAATCTGCGCATTCAGGAGATCAAGACCGTTCCGTACGTACACTTATCGCACCCCTTTCCCGAGCGATTGTTCGGAACCCGGCGCCGCGAATTCCTGGACCATGTGTTCTTCTGGAATACCAATGATCTGGAACGAAAACTCGAAGAATTCCGGCAGTATTACAATGCTTATCGCGTACACACTTCACTCGACGGCGACACGCCATCAGAAACCACAGGAGAAACCACCAGCCGCCATGCTGACCTCAACCAGTTCCAGTGCAAATCGCTTTGCTGCGGGCCATATAAAGTTACCTGTAGGCGCTTGAATAACAATTCGCCACCCACAGCTTTTATACAGGTTACACTCACGAAGCTGTCAGTGGACTGTATGTAATAAGAATCAACCTCTTTGGGAAACGCCAAAGGTGGATTCTGGCGCATCCCCCTGGAAGTCCACGCAACTTGACATTCGAATTTGCGGCACCATGAGCGACAACAACAATCCGGAGTCCGTTGAAACCGAAGGCGTGGGTGCCTCACTGTTTTTGAAAGAACGCATCGAGCAGCTGGAACAGGAAAACGCCAAGCTCAAGAGGGAATGCAGCAAGGCGCTCAAGCGCTACCGCAAGGAGGAGGAGCTGAAACCCTACGAAGCTGAGTTGATAAAGCTGCAGGAACAGCTTGAAAGAGACAACCGGCGCATGATCATCCTCTTCGAAGGCCGTGATGCCGCCGGCAAGGGCGGTGCCATCCAGCGAATCACCTTCTACATGAACCCACGCCATTGCCGGGTGGTCGCGCTGGGCAGACCAACCGAGGAACAGCGCAGTCAATGGTTTTTCCAGAAGTACATCTCACAGTTTCCGCGCGGCGGAGAGATAGTCATCTTTGACCGGAGCTGGTACAACCGGGCCATGGTTGAGGCCGTGTTCGGGTTCTGTACCGAAAAGGAACATCAGGATTTCATGCGCGGGGTGGCAGGATTCGAACAGGATCTGGTGCGTCAGGGTACCCTGCTGATCAAGTTCTACTTCAGTGTCAGCAAAGCAGTCCAGGCGCGGCGATTCGAGATTCGCAAGACCAACCCGCTGAAACAGTGGAAATTGAGTGAGATTGACCTCCAGGTCCAGGAACGCTGGGATGAATTCTCCCAGCGGAAGTATGAGATGCTCAAGCGCACCCACACGCTGGCGGCTCCCTGGACCATAGTCCGAGCTGACAACAAGCATCGTGCGCGTCTCAATGCCATCAAAGTGATCCTGAACTCGGTCGACTATGAACGACGCAACGGCGCGCTAGATTACACACCGGACCCCGCCCTGGTCCTCTCGGGGGCAACAGAGCTGGAGAAGATGACGGCGGATCTGCTTGGAACCGGACGGCTGATCGAATAGCCCTTTATTAGGTAAGAAGGCCCGGCGGTGCAGGTCCGACAGGGAATGGGGGGGTATGACCGGGTTCACCCGTAGCCGACCAAGCAGCAAAGGCCAGCTTGTGAGTGAAAGCGCCAGTTAGACCTGCACGTTGCACAAAGGCGGACCGTGTTTTCACGATACGCAAACTTCTGACAGTGCGTCGGTACAAATTACGCGATTTGCAGCGGTGGCATTTTGTACTGATTCCCGAACCCTTCAGTAGAGCATGCAGGCTAACGCCCGGACCTGCCGGACGCTCATCTGCGCTCACTCCCGTCCCTGGCAGATGACCCCGGTAACATCCCGTAACACTTCGTAACTGCCGCGACATCCTTCCTCATCGACCGCGGATTACCATTTGCCCTGAGAAGTGAGTCACAGCAGTCCGGTGAGGGTCTCCCCGCCGCCTGCCGATTTCGAGGCCGCTGCACTCGGTCAGCCACTGCGCCCGAGCTCAGGCCACCGGAAGTTCAAGTGAGGTCCAGGATGATTTTGCACAAGCCTTTTCATTTCCCGAGTCTGAACGTACTGACACACAGCGGCCTTCATCATGCGAGGCCTCCTTCGGAATTGAAGGCCAAATCGGCCGACCAGGTGGCCGACACCAAGGCCGAGGTATTGGAAAGGTTCCTGATACGCTCAGTGCCGCCGGCATGCGGCGCTTTGCTGGGTGGCCAGTTCGATCTTACGCTGTTGGGTCTGTTCCTCGGGTTTGCCGTGGCGGTCCAATTTGACCTGCATCTGAAGGAGCAGTCTTTGATACGCCGGTGGCTGCAAGCGAAACCCGTCAGTCCACCCGGGGTGCACGGCCAGTATTTCAATCATCGGTGATTCACAAGATTGGCCTTCATGGAACATGCCGGTTGGCCGCCTTCAGCGTGTAGAGATCCTTACAGTCGATTTTGCCGGTCCTGGATTGTCTCTTGTTACGGAGCTATCTTTAGCGGTAACAACACTGGGTTGATTCCGGCCTGCTGCACCAGGTTGTGCAACAGATGGCAGCTTCACGCACAAGAGACATTCGCGAAATGAGTCGGGTCGGTGCCGGATCGGTTCGCGGGAGGATGGGCTATCGACCGTCTATACGGTATCTGCCCCGTTACGAATGCGACCCCCGACGGGTGCTCTCGGTAGGCCCGCAACACCTTGCACTGGATAGAGATCGATCCTCGAGTCCTCACGATATCCTTGGCGCGAGGGCGAACTCCGCCGCATGTCGATACCGCGACCGGGCCCGCAGCTGTGCGCAAGACGGGGTTATCGATTTTTCGGGCAAGTGCCCACACGGTAGCGACCGCCGTCCCGATACAGGTTGGTCTCCGTGTAGATGTTCCACCACCCCATGGGATCGTTGGAGCCCCAGGCATAGGTCAGGCCAAACAGGGCGTAAGCGCGGCCACGCAGGGTGTGGGTGAAATTGTCGGCGAAATAGGGATCGCAGGGCGGCGCCACCGGACCTGTCGCGACGCGGACGGGGCCAGCCCGTTCGCTCTCACCTTCAGGGCCGAGTGCGGTGACCGCGTAGAAATACTCCGTCTCCGGCGTCAGCCCGGAGTCGGCGTAGCTGCTACCGGCGATTGGCGCCAGGTTGAGCCTGACATAATCACCGTCGGCGCGTGCCGCTCGGTAGACGTTGAAACCCCTGGCGCCTGCGCTCCGCGACCAGGCCAACGAGATCGCGTCGTCCGCGCTGTCGATGGCGGTCAGCTTAAGGGGTGAAGCGACATCGACACGGCTGTCCTGATCCACCTCAACCGGCTCTTCTTCCCCGGCCAAACGTCCCAGCATTGCCCGCATGGCCCCGATCTGCCGACCCTTGCGGGTCGAGTAATGACCGTCCGTGTAGCCCCACCAGTCCCAACAGGCATTCGGATTGTAGGGTGCCAGGCTGGTGGCAGAAGTCTGTGGATAGAGCACGATGATCCGGTTGCCATCGGCCCAATCATTGTATCCGGCGTAGCGATAGAACGCGTCCCCGATCCGTCCCGCATGCTGCAGGCAGCCGTGCAAGGCGACGTGAACCCGGCAGCGCGCGCCTTGGGCACAAGCCGCGGGGACATAGATGTAACCGGTTGCGGCCAGTCCGCTGCGCGAGAGATCGCCGACAACGAACTCTTCCTGCTCGAAGTCGAGCACCTCTCCGCTCAATTCGCCACCTGCCTTTGGCTCGAGCCTGCCGTAGATATGCTGGAGTAGCGCACCGGCACCGTCATAATCGCAATCGTTGATGAATGCCCCGCCGGTAGTGGCACAGGCTCCGCCGAAGTCCAGAGTCACCAGGGCATGACCGGCGTCCAGGTTGTCACGATAGTAGACACTGCCGGTATCGGTGAAGTGTCGGTAGTACGCGAGCAAGGCGTCCATGGTCTCCTGCTTAACCACCCCGTCGTTGTAGCCGGAGAATAGCCAGACCCTGTCGTCGGCTAGGTTTGCGGGGTCGTCGATGGCGCCGTTGCGTGCCAATACGCGGGTCCGCTCGATGGACATCGCCGCGTCCGCCTTGCCGCCCATGCAGGTCTCCAGCGCGCGACTTACGCTGTCACGAGCGCAGTCATAAGGCCCGCCGGCAAACACGCCGACCCCACTGATGATCGAGGAATAGGCCAGATGCAGTTGCACGCTCATGAAGCCGCCCGAGGAAATGCCCGAGACGGAGGTCTGGTCCAGGTCCACGTTATAAGACGGCAACTTGGCCGCTTCAGCCTGACCGCCGAGCAGAAAAACCGCCGCCAGCGCGGCCGCACACCGTTGCAAGACTATTGGCACGGGCGCTCTCCTTTAAATAGGTTCCGCCGCAAGATCCACAGTTCGAGAGGATGCATTGGGCACAACGCAAGGATAGCAGGATGGCATATCCTTCACTCTGATGTGCGACGCCACCCAAGGCCCCGGCATCGAATCTGCGGGCTCTCTTTCCAGGTGCTTGCCACGGTAGGGCCACGAAGGCGGATCACAGGCAACCTGCAGGAGCCCACGGGCATAGGAAAAATCTTTGATATACCCAATCAACTGTTTCGAAACCGGCCGTGAATCTGGAACGCCGTTCCGGATGAGTGTAAAAGTTTTATTACACTTGGATGCCGACCCCCGATCCGAGTGAGGGTAAGTGCCTGACAGGAGGCACTTTTCCGAACTGGCTCGATCATCGCATGAGAATGGGAGTCGAAGTCGGTAGGAGGCAGCTGTGACAGAAGAGGTGGCAGTGGTTGTGGACAATCGGCTCGAACGCCATTTGACGGATCGGCGTCGAGCCACTTTCCACAGAATCGCTTACGGCGCCATTGTTCACGGACGGCGGCGTGGTCCTCGCCGTCACAACGACACCCGTGCCTACTACGTAGACTGGTATGACGAACGGCTGTTCGTTGTCACCATCGGCATCTTCCTGCTTTGCTGCCTTGATATACTCTTTACATTGATTCTATTGGATAGGGGCGCGGAGGAGATCAACCCCTTCATGGCGGCATTGCTCGATCATGGCGTTCGGACGTTCGTGTACGCCAAGCTGACAATGACCGGATTCGGCCTGGTTTTCCTCGTCGTTCACGCTGCGTTCTGGATCGCAGGCGCGGTCCGCGTCAGCCACATCCTGTATGCCCTCCTGAGTGCCTATGTGTCGCTGTTTGTTTATCAGCTAGAGATGCTGGCTCGTGCCTTGTGACCGGCTCATGTTGACTACCGCCAAATGCGCCTGACAAATAGCTGGGCCACCCACCCAAGCGTTCTTCTTGCTGGTAGCTAATGGCGCTTTCGGCCAACTGCGGTCATTTTCCGCATGCGTTCAGGAAAAGAGCTTCCCTGCGAAATAAATTGCAGCGATCACGACGGCCGCCATTACGCACGGAAACCAAATCAACCAGAATTCTTCCCGAGAATCTTGCATCCCGAATCGGTTTTAAGACGGGCAAAAAGCCCTGACCGCTCAATTCTACGCTGAGTGGGCCGGAAACGAGTGCTCCCGGCCACAACTGGCCTGGGGCCGGATGCCGGCGAATGACTGCTCAAGGAATCTGAAGACTAACCGATAGGTACTTCCGCTCCCCGCCTCTGGAGCACATATTTCAACCGGCTACGCAGCCGGTTAACAGGATTCATTTGCAGCCAAGGACGCAATGACATGATTCGTTTGCTTTCCCTCTCTGCTCTTGTCTTCACAATGCTTGCCGGGTGTGCGTCAAAGCCCACGGAGATTCAATCTCAGTATGTATCACCCCTTCAGCACCAGAATCACGACTGTGACCAAATATCTTCGGAGCTGGGACGCGTCTCTAGGAAATCCGCCCAGCTACATGGGCAACTCGACAAGACAGCGTCTAATGACACTGCGCAGATGGCCGTTGGATTGGTTCTTTTCTGGCCTGCGCTGTTTTTCCTGGAGGGTGGTGACGGTCCGGAGGCAGCAGAATATGCTCGCCTGAAAGGGGAAGTGGACGCCCTGGAGCAGGTCGCGATTCAAAAGAAATGCGATATGACGATGTTCGCGGCGCTTGACGAGCAAGAAGCCCAGGCATTGGATGAACTAAAAAAGAAGCAGCAACAAGAATGCGATCCAACGGCGCATTACGGTCCCCAAAGTTGCAGGTAGGCACAATCTAGCCAGACGCAGATGAACAAGCCGCCTGAATGGGCGGCTTTCTCTTTGCTGTGCTGCACTGGACAGCAATCGGCCACAAGCCGACATGAGATGGAGAGAGGGGGCGCGAATGTCACCGCGTACCCAATCGGCGGCATCCCCGTTCTTCTCGGTCTCGCTCGGGTCGAAGTAGGGCGGCAAGTTGTTCGCTCTGCAGACGCTGCCAGGCAGTGATTCGCCGTTCGGTATCGCGTTGCCTGAGGCGGCCGGATTTACTCCGCGCATCCCCGTATGTCATTCCGCGCTCGAACCGAGTGGCTTGAGTTATTGTACGCTGCCTAACGACCCGTCCTCGGCGCCCACAGGGGCCGTGAGGCCGGCCAGCCGGCAACCTTGGGCGACCGGACCGCCGGGCAGCAGCTTGTACAGGAACTTCAGGCCGCCGAGGGCGTGAAACTTTTCGTCGAGCGCGTCATGTATCTCGCGTGCTTTCGGGTCCTTGTTGCGGGCGAAGAACTCTTGTAGCGCTGTGATCACCTCCCAATGGTGATCTTCGAGCGATAGGCCCTCCTTACTGGCGACCTCGGCCGCGGCCGTTTCGTCCCATTCAGCCGGCGCGTGCGGAAAAGCGGACGAGGCCTTGCGCACAGCACCGGGGTTCAGGATCTCCTTCATCGTGTCAGCCATGTCTCCTCCTTCTGTGTCTGGTGGATTTTATCGAGCCGCAGGTCACGCGCGGCCGAGACTTACAAGATCATAGCTTACGCCGCATGTGGCGTTTGCAAGACTCTGCGTGGATGTCACCCTGAGCCCAAGAAACCAATCCTTGCGCCACGTGGATCCGCAAGCTGATCATGACCCTTTGACCCATCCTGCGACGCCTTTGGATGGCGACGTTTTCTTTTCGTTTTTTTTGAGCAGGCGATCTCAGCGGTCCTGCTTTCTGGCGCTTTCGACCAGAGGAAGAGACATATGGGGAATGATCAGTCAGGATGCTTTACACACCTGGGTCGGCTAACGGGTGCTCCCGGCCACAAGCAGCCGCTTAGACCCATCGCTTCACTGCATCAACTGAGTCGGTAGGGCCAGTATTGAAACAGATCCTTGCTTTCGGCGCGTGCTGGTGAACGACGTTAATCAGTTTTTCGAACAGAAGAAACTCTTCGGCATCCGTCCTGACACCGGCTCCAATAAGGATGCCCCTGAAGTCAGCCTCGGCAAGCTTGGCTTTGACAACCTGTTCGGCGGTCTGTCCATGGTCTACGAAGCAGATCTCCGCTTCATAGCCACTTGTGCTCAACAATGCTGCGTCCCGCCGAAGACCCGCTTCGAGTTTCTCCGCGGTCAATCCGGGCCAACGATCGTAATTGACTACCGTTGGATCAAGTCCTATCAACAGCACATTGGTTGAACTCACGATTTACTCCTTGAAATTCACTGGAACCTGAGTCTACTCGAAGACCGCGTCGGGTGAGTTCCTGCAACTCAGAATTCTACAGTCTGAACTTCCGTTTCGGGTTGTTTGCTGCCGCATACCTGACTGAATCTCTCCGTCTTTACAGCTGGGACAGCAAACGCTCATGAGCAGACGTCGACCCTCACGGCAGATCCCGTCGGAGAGGCCGGGAACGGCCGTCGAGGGCTCCTCATTATGCGCATTGTAGTCGCCCCGATAGCGGACGGCGGGATACGCCGTGCTGAGCTGGGGGTAGCGCCTGAAACGGGTCTTCAGGATCAGTATCGAGACCTGCCCTGCCTGCGACGGCGCGGTGCGGATCATCGCTTTATGCATCGAGGACGTCGACGTGAACGAGAGAATCCTCACGCGCCTCGATGCAAAAGGTGCTGCGCCCGAAGCCCCGAGATGTTCCCCGTTCCGGGTGCCGCCTCAGTCCGATATGTTTAACTGATCATCCGATCTGCTCATCGAAAAATCACTTGGCTGCCCCATCCGCGGAGACGGCAGAGCAGTTCTTGCGCCGTCGGTATAGAGGCGTTTGAAAATCCTGCTCAGATGCGAATTTGCCTATGCTGCGCAACAATCCTTAGGCAAATTTCAGGTGAAAATGCCTTCGA
>CAVWEI010000014.1:0-145259 GCA_963753845.1 uncultured Gammaproteobacteria bacterium | reverse complement strand
GTTGAGCGTAGCCAACGGCTTGACCGATTTGCGCTCATGCGACCGCAGCAATAATTGACCGCCATGCATTTGCCCCCTCCGGGGTGAACAACCAAACAAACGCCGCACAGTTCAGTACAACAGTTGCCCAGAAGACTGCTCGGAACGGTTGCTTCCTCGTTTTGTGCCGCAGATGGCTTTGCGCGACCAGTGCGCCTGGCCAACCTCCAACGAGAGCCAGGAGATGCAGCGTACTCTCGCTGGTACGCCAATTTCCTTTCTCGGCCGCCATTTTATCGAGAGCATATGCAGCAAACGTAGCGGAGCTGACAACGAGATATGCGAGCAGGATCGGCATCGGAATTGCCGAAACCAAAACTGCGCCACCAACAACCAATAAGAAACCCAGCGCCAATACGTGAGACAGAAGGCCAGAAGGCTGCTTTGGCTTTACCGTTTTGGGGACACCCGCGATGGTGGCTTCTTCGGCACAGGACCTGCCACGCGCATCGGTAGACACCGAATAGGTTACGACATCGCCGACCACCGGGCGGCGGGCTCTGTTTGCGAAGGCCTTGATGTGTACAAATGTTCGATCACCGCCCGCTAGCGGGGAGATGAAGCCGTAGCCTTTTCCATCGTTCCACGATGCGATTTTTCCCTTCGTTCTCACGGACCAGTTTCCTAAGGGCTAGCCAAGCTCAGGGGCGCGCAACGTAGTGGAGCGTCGCCTTGAGCGCCGTGTTGTGCATTATTCGATAATTCCCTTTGCTTGCAACGCCAAGCGCACAAGATCTTGGCGCAGAGGCAAATCTCTCTCGTTTCGGATTTCCATGTTAAGGACAAAAAACCAAATATCCTTCGGAGTTTCCACATAACCGACATACCAACCGACCTGCGGCTTGACCTTTGTTGCCCAGCCTGTCTTGGCCCACAATGAATACGCTGGCGCTTCTTCCGTCAGCATGATCTGCCGTAGCGTTTCGTAGGCCGCCTGGCTGAAAGGAAGTTGACGCTGGACGACTTTCTTTAGAAAGCCAGCTTGTTCCAGCGCGCTGATCTGAAGAGAACCATCGAGCCAAAACATGCTTGTCTCGCAATGGCTCTGCGACTCGCCATAATCGGACTGTTCCAGGTATGCGCGATATTTCTCCGCACCGATCCGGCGAGCCAGTTCCTGATCACTCCAGACACAGGAAACTTTGAAAGCACTTGCCAGCGTCTGATCATGATTCCATTTGGACAGGTCGTAAACATGTCCATCCCACTTGAATACATCATCCTTCCCGGCAATCGCCTTTTCTTCGAGGGCAATTAACGTGTTCATGACCTTGAACGTGGATGCTGGGGAAAACCGCCGGTTAGCACGGGCCCCATTGTGAATGAACTTCTGCCCGCTTTTCAGCGACGAAATGACCACGGTTCCATCAACGCCCTTCTCGGCGAAGAGCTTGGAAATCGCCAAGTCCTCGGCGCTGGCAAAAACTGGCAGAAGAACGGCAAAAATTGAGATGAAATGCTTAATCATGTGCTTATTCATAATCGCTGTGGTAAGCGGTGGCCAGTATGGAGCACCGTTTGCGCAACAATGGCGAAGCCATGTGCAAAAAGGCGCGGAGTGCTGGGCGTCAGAGTGAGCGCAGCGAGCGGCTTGAACCTCTGTATTATGAGCCTTTCGCCCGATGTGGTGGAAGGCAATCAGCGAACTCAACTTGAACCTTCGGGATCTTCCCTCTTTGAGCCGGATCGCCGGACAGTATTACGAGTAGCATACCGACCATTAGTGAAACTCCATTCGATGCCCTTAGAGCCTGATCGAGCAACGGAGCTGGGTAGCCCTTACTGTGCCGATTGATCGCATGGATGCCGCCATGAATGAAGGAACTCAACGGCTTCCACGAATACTGCTTAAATTCCAGAAGCATACTCAGTGGTTCAGCTGGCACTTTTCCTTCTAATTTGCTCAGCATTTCGGAAAGCATAGGTATCCTTTCGGCCTTCTTCGCCTTTTCGTCAGTTAGCTCAGCCGCAAGCTTTTCGACTGCAGCATCCGAGGCTGCATAGAGCAGCCACATTGCGCGAACCAGTGCTTCGTATTGGAGCCGGAGCAGCCCAACCGCGGAAGTGAAATTGCCCGAAACTATAAGTAGCTTCGCGCTTTCCGCATGCTCCAATGCAACGCTGCAGAGAATTCGACTAGCTACCAGTCGCGGTGAATCATCAAAGGGTTTCAAGGCCAGAAACGCATTTAGCTCGGCTTCGAATTCAGCAGAGCGGCTTAGTAACTGGTTAATGCTTGCCTCCCTTTCTGTTCATGACGCTGAGGTAAGCGGCGACCGGCGCAGCCGGGCGTCCGAGTGAGAAGCAAAGCGACGAACGGTTTGACCGATTCTAGGTTCAGACTTCAACCTCGCTCAATTCAAGAACTGTTGCGGATCTTGCTCGAAAAGATGGGCTAACAGAATCTGCTTCTTTCATATGCGGTGATTCATTATGTGCTGCGAGAGCTTCTTCAGACACCCAGCATTCAGATAGAACAAATTTTTCATCGCTTCCCGCGACTCGGCGGAGTTCATATTCAAGGCAACCTGCCTCTTCCAGGACAAGAGGTCTTATCCTTTTGTACAAATTGATCTGCTCGTCAGACTTTCCGGGTTGAACCTCAATTAAAACGATAAGCTCTATTTTGTTGATCATATTGTTGTGTTTCCCAATTTATTTCAGCAACCCAATGCCCAAATATACCGCCCCATTTGCGGAGCGCTGAAGGCGCGAATCAATTGGCGTAGAATATAGTTCGATTGTTAGGAATTTCAATTACCAATTTAACCGTATTCTTAGGCGACTCTTTGGTTGATCGACATAACCGTGATCGTCCCCAATTATTCTTTATTCCCGGCCTACGAATTGAGAATATACTCTATTTTAGGACTACCCTGAGAAATGGTGATTACCCATAGTTTGTCCTCTGTTTCCCTCACCAAAAGCATCACATCCTCTTTTGCCCTGCCCCAAACGATGACCGAAGTAAGGTAATCAAGGTCCGCTCCCAGAAAGCCGAACATCATC
Organism: uncultured Gammaproteobacteria bacterium; assembly: GCA_963753845.1. Lineage (GTDB taxonomy): Bacteria > Pseudomonadota > Gammaproteobacteria > Chromatiales > Chromatiaceae > Thiosocius. Next base: position 142,211 of record CAVWEI010000014.1, on the reverse strand, counting down.
TTTCTCCATACCACTAGATTTAGTCCATCATGAATGGGCTCGCCCAGGTTTTTGGCGAGTTCTTTACTCTGTTCATTGGCAATCTGGTAGGCCTTGCTCTGGGTAGTACTCGTGAGGATGATTTCCTGTTCGGTCAGTCGTCCCTGATCGCAGTGATAAACGACAGTTGCCTCGAATCCTCCATGTGTCCCCTTATATTTGCGGATACCATTTGGATTTTGAGTGGCCAACTCTACCGATCCCAGGCTTTTTTCAACCAGTGGAATGCCGTCGCAGGGGAAGCCAGGTTGGATATCCACCAGTCGCTGTCCGGCATATGCCGTTCCGGCCAGCAGGGATGCGAGTAAAAAGGCGAGAACTTTATTCATATATCAGAACTCCATTGAACGCCCCACCATAAAACCATTTGTAATCCTAAAAAAGTAAACAGTGATTTATCAGTCGATCACTTACCACCCAGGTAAACGGCGGCTGGTGTGGAGCGGCGTTTGCGCAATCATGGCGAAGCCATGCGCAAAAAGCCGCGGAGCACCAGACGTCCGAGTGCGGAGCACAGCGGCGAACGGCTTGACCGATTTGTCAGGGCTTTCGTTACTTCGCAGCATCGCCATGCTTCACGTATAGGTTGAAGCCAAAAAGGGATACGTTTTTCCCTACTGGAGTTTGCCAGTGCACGAACGCAAGCAATAGTACAACCGCAACGATTATGGCCAGAAGGAACTTTTTACCGTACCGATCTTTGTAGATTTCGAAAATATCCCATGCGGTTCGACCGGTAACGGCGGCACTCGGAGTTAGGTGAAACCGCACATCAGTGTGCTTCTTCGCAACCGACCGAGGCTTGCTTAAAGCAGACTTTCCTGAGATCTCCTCGATGGTGCGTATGACCACCTCGATGTTCACGCAATCGTCTTTCTCAGCGTATTGCGACATTTTCGGAACGGACCACCAATCGGTATGTTCTCTTCTCGAACGATCAGCGATTCGCCATTGCTCCGAATCTTCCGGATAGGCACCCAATAGCTCTGACCAGAGCTCTTTCACTTGCTCTTGGACTTCGGATTGCAGCAAGACCCTCCGCCTACATTTATCCCGAGTTTCAACTGCTCGCTCGTAGATCTTCTCAAGTGTCGACATACTCTTGTTGGCCCTAACGCCGTGGTAACGGGCGCGCAGCTTGCTGCGCGTCCCAGCGAGCAAACGCGAGCGAGTTGACCACCTTTATAGAGCTATTCATTCGATTGACCTTTTGAGAAGCTCCGCACCAAGCACCTTCAACAGATCGAACGGAAGCGCCCCACCTCTCTTCGCAGCGTATTGAACCAGTTTTTTCCAAACCTTCTCGGAGCGGACCGTATCTAGGAACTCGTGCCCAGCCCAGTTGAGACCGAGTACGTGTGCCCGAATTATTCGGCCATTTTCTGTTTTTTCGGGCTCGAAATCGACCAAGCCCGCTTGGGCCAAAAGAAGCATGTGATACATGATCACTTCTTTTTCATAGCCCTCAATCGGGACAACCGTTTGGGCTTTCAGCATCGGCTGTTCTTCTAGAAAGAACAGAATTTTGCGGACCAACTCCATGTCTCTTTTCATACCGAACCTTTTTAGCTCTAACGCCCAGGTAAGCGGCGGCTGGTGTGGAGCGGCGTTTGCGCAATCATGGCGAAGCCATGCGCAAAAAGCCGCGGAGCACCAGACGTCCGAGTGAGAAGCAAAGCGACGAACGGCTTGACCGCCTTGTTATGTGTGACTACCATAGTTTGGTATTTATTGGTATTGATGAGGACATGCCAATGGCTAAGAACACCAGCATGAGCTTGGGCGAGCACTTTGATCAGTTTATTGCCGCTCAGCTTGAAAATGGCCGGTATGGGTCTGCTACCGAGGTAGTACGCGCCGGTTTGCGTTTGCTCGAAACCGAAGAAGAAAAATTGGACGCATTGCGCAGGTTGATTGACGAAGGCCGCAAGAGCGGGACGGCCGAATACAGTTACGAGAGCTTCATGGCGGAACTGGACAAAGACTTTTCGTAATGAGGTCATTCTCGCTAACCAACGCCGCCAAGGCAGACTTGCGAAATATCGCAAGGTTTACGGAAGAGCGGTGGGGACGAGAACAGCGCAAGCTCTACTTGAAAGGAATGGACGACGCTTTCCGCCGGCTGACCGATTCTCCAGCGCTCGGTGTTTCCTGCGAATACATAGCTTCGGATCTGCGAAAGCATCCATTCCAAAGCCACGTGATCTATTACGACATCGCCTCCGCATCCCAAATTTTGATTGTTAGGGTACTTCATAGACGGATGGACGTATCACAGGCACCTTTCAACACATAACGCCGAGGTAAGCGGCGGCTGGTGTGGAGCGGCGTTTGCGCAATCATGGCGTAGCCATGCGCAAAAAGCCGTGGAGCACCAGACGTCCGAGTGAGCGCAAGCGAACGGCTTGACCGACTTGTTATGTGCTTCTTCACCACTAGTGCCTCAATTCACTTTGTGCTCATCGCCTGGATCGCTCCGTGATTTAACAAAGCCCTTTCGAGAAAAATACAAGACGGTCAAGAACGTGAGCAAGAACACACCATCACTGATACAAAGCCAGCCGCTACATTTCTCTACGCCGAATGCTCGATAGATCGACGAACTCACGATAGCCGCAACGAACGCAACTGCAAGTATTATTGTCTGATTCATTGGTTCTCCGATCTAATTCGATAGCCAACATCGATTTTTAGTTCGCTGAAGAAGGTTTGAACTCAAACACGGACACGGCGGGATTCAAATCTAGCTGGACCAATATGCTTTCAAACTTTTCTGACTCGCGTTTACTGAGAATGGAAACCGATTGCCTTGAAAAAGCGCATCTTCGGCGGTGTTCTTCTTACACATAACGCCCAGGTAAGCGGCGCTCAGCATGGAGCACTTGCTCGGGGAACAATGGCGAAGCCATGCCCGAGCAAATGCGGAATGCTGAGCGTCCGAGTGAGGAGCGTAGCGACGAACGGCTTAACCGTTTTGTTAGGCGTTGCTGCTTAATCATTGTGCTGATAAGACCTGCTCTGCCGCGTTCTCCATGAGATTAATCCACACCGCGCTCGTGCCGAGAAACAAGAGTGCATAAAACTCCAAGCATAACGACTCGACTTTGACGGGCACTATAATCTGTACGGCTTTTTGCGCAGCGATGAGAATTATCGAATGGAGAAGCGCCGTAGAAGCGATAGCCAGCGCTAGAAGCGCCGTATGCAAGAGAGGCACAGAATCAGACCACACCACGTAACCTGCCAACAACGCTACCCCAAGCGTGAAGCCCCCGATCACTTTAACGACACCCAATGCACCACCCTTCACCTTTCGATCGCAGCTCAGAAAAACCCGAAGGAACGCGACAACGATTGTCGGAAACAAGACGAAGAGGCTAAACGCAATCCCGAGTGTTCTAGCATCAATCGAATCCATTCCTTCGCCTAACAGCTTAGATAGACAGTTTCTTTGTGAATTGGGATAGGCAGAGTCTGTCTATCTCCGCCCAGATCCGCATTATGCAGTCAAGCTGCGCCAAAAAGCAGACGCACCCGGTTGAGCCGCCGATGTGGGGTCAGTGTTGAAGCAGACCGGGCAGCGCAACCCCGGCGCACCTGCGAGGAATCTCGCCTGCTATTTCTGTCCTGGCCGATCAACCTCCATCGCCTGCAAGCGGGAGCCTGGGTTTGAGTTGCAGCAGCACCGGATCCGGCCCCAGCTGAAGGCTGAGGCTCGAATGCTCCGAGCTCAGGCTGTCCTTCAACAGGTTGCTGCCGGTCTCTCCATCGAACACCAGGCGACCATAACTGCCGTAGTGGGTCAGCTTGCGTGCCATCGCCTGCACCGCCTGCGGCGTGCCGGCCCCGATGAAGCCGGTGGTAACTCCTTCGGCGTCGGTATCCACCAGGACCACGCTGTGCTCCCCGGCGGCGTAGTCCCTGTCCGCGATAGTGGCCCCGCCGGGGTCCAGTGCCTGGTCGTCCGCGCGCGAATCGCCCGGCGAAGCCATCGAGCAGGGTGTTGTCCCAGCCCAGTATGATCCGGTTGGCACCCGGTTCGAGTTCCATGGCATCCCTGTCATCGATTGTCTGCAGCCCCGGGTAACGTGCCTGCCATTGCGCGGCAAGGGCGGCCCAGGCGTCACGCATCGCCTGCGGTGCCGCAGCCGGCAGGACCAGCCAGCTGCTGCCCCCGAACAGGCGGTTGAGGGCGGGCGGCTGTTCGGTCGGATCCAGGTAGCGCAGCAGGTCGTATTCGGGGTCGATGTCGACGCGCAGCGGCCGTTTCGGGAACTTGAATTCCAGTAGCTGGTGTTGGCGGTCGATCCGGGCAATCAGCCGGGTCGCCCATTCGTCCCCCTCCAGGGTTACGGCCAGCGGCAGGTCGAACACGAAAGGCGGACCCTGGTCCTGTGCCTGACTCAGCGGGACCAGCAGGCGGTAACCGTCGTCGCCGGCGATCACCTCCACCTCGCCCAGCTGCAGACGGGGGGCACCCGGCCTCTTCAGCCATTGTCCCAGACGTGCGGTCAGTTCGGTGTCAGACCCGGCAATGGCCTGTAGCGCCTGTTCGAAACCGATGCGGGTGTACCGATGCCTTTGCCACAGACGCTGCAGGCCGGCGATGAATTCGGCGTCGCCCAGTTCCTGACGCAGCATGTGAAACAGCATCAGTGACTTGCTGTAGCCGATCGACTGGCTGGCATCGCTGTGCCGGCTGACGAACTGCAGCAGCGGCACATCCTTCCCGTCGGCGGCGAAGTTGCTGTAGTTCTGCAGCGCCTTCAAACGGTACTGGTCGCCCTTGCCCTGGCGCTCCTGCATCCAGTGATCGGCGAGGTAGGCGGTCAGCCCCTCGCTCCAGTTGCCGCGCCCATAGTCGATCCAAACGCCGTTGCCCCACCAGTTGTGCAATATCTCGTGTGGTAGCGAGGTGTAGGGGATGAAGGGCAGGCGCAGGACGCGCGAACCGAGCAGGGTGAAGGAAGGCATCCCGAAGCCGGTCTGCCAGGGGTTCTCGACCACCGCGAACTTCGCATAGGGATAGTCGCCGATCAGTCGGCTGTAGTGGTCGATGTATCCAGACATCAGGTCCAGGTAGTGCGCGGCCAGTCCGGGATCATCGTCCAGCAGCCAGACCGAGAGATCGATCCCGCCATGTGCCCGGGCGTGTCGGGTAAAGCGGCCGGCGATCAGATAAAGTTCGTCATGCGGCACGTCGGTCGACCAGTTGGCCCGGTCGGGGTGTTCGCTGCGTTTGCCGATACTGACACTCTGCCAGCCCTGTGGCAGGGTCACGTCCATGGACAGCCTGTCGAACGCCTGGTCGAACAGCGGGTACCATGCCGATGCCGCATCCAGGTAGACGGCCTGCCCGGACACCACGCCCTGGGGCATATCGCCGAGGCTGCGGCGCCCGGAAAACTTTGGGCGGCCATGGTATTGCAACTTTAGGCGGCGCCCGGGTGTCTCCAGGGTGACGCGATATGCCGTGCGCAGGCCGTCGTTGGAGGTTTTCAGGGATTCCAGGGTGCCGGTCTGCGTCTGCACCGACAGGCCGGCGTTGAGTACGAACTCGAAACTCGAGACGTCGCGGTCGACACTGATGTCGTCCTCGACAATGATTTTCCCGGAATCCGGATGCACGACGACCGACATGTCGTGCGCCAGGGTCGCGCCGGATGCAAACAGAGGTGGACAGATGAGTACCATGCAGAAGACCAGGAGGGCCGCCGCCAGGGTGACAGGACGGGTGATGGTCGCTTTTTTTGCCGGGGTGGTCATGGTGGTGGATGCTGCTGCCGATAATGGATCGCCGATCATGACCCCGATTGTTGTCGATCCGGAGAAATCCGCAACCCTGCCGGAATTGATGACGCAACTGGCTTCCGAACGCCTGCTGTACGTCGGTGAAACACACACCGCTTATGCGGATCACCTGCTTCAGCTCGAGGTCCTGCGCGGTATGGCCGAGAAGCCTGAGGGCCTGGCGATGGGCGTCGAGTGGTTCCAGGCCCGTTTCCAACCGGTCCTGGATGATTATCTTGCCGGCAGGATCGACGAGGGCGAGCTGCTCCGCCGCACGGAATATTACAGCCGCTGGCAGTTCGACTACCGGCTTTACCGGCCGATTGTCCGCTTTGCCAGGGAAAACGGCATACCCATCATCGCGCTGAATGCCTCGCGCGAGCTCACCGGCGAGATCCGGCGCTTCGGGATAAACGGTTTGCCGACGGCCCTGCGCGCCGAACTGCCCGACAGCTACGACGTCAACGACAAGGACTATGAGGCCAAGCTGCGCGAGATGTTCGACATGCATGACACGGACGACGCCGACGACACCAGGTTCGATCGCTTTCTCGAGGTTCAGCTGACCTGGGACGAGACCATGGCCATGCACGTCGCCGAGTACCTGAAGGCAAACCCGGACGGCCGTATCCTGGTGCTGGCAGGCAAGGGCCATATCGGTGGGCGCAGCGGCATCCCCAACCGGGTCACCCGGCGGACCGGTATCGAGGGAAAGACCATCGCCACGTTCAACCCCGCTTCGCGCCTGTTCAACACGGCGGACTTCCTAGTGCTGGCGAACGACCAGTCGCTGCCACCGGCCGGACTGATGCGTGTCCTGCTGGATGAGGACGACACTGGAGTGCTGGTGAAGGGCTTCACCCCCGGCAGTCCCGCGGAGGCGGCGGGGATAGAAAAAGGCGACAGGATAGTTGCGATCAACGGTGCGCCGATCCGTTATTTTGCCGACGTGAAGATCAGCATGATCGACCAGGCCCCCGGCAACGAAATCGAGGTGACCCTCAATCGTGACCGTCTGCTCGGTGGAGAGAAGACGGACACGGTCCGGTTCAAGCTGTCCGGTGAGGCACAGGCACACCACATGTGATCACGGGGCGTGCCGCCGGGCGGCGGCAGCCCGGTGTCAGGAAAGTGGCGACAGGTGCCAGATATCGCTGTTGTACTCGCCGATCGTCCGATCGGAGGAGAAGCTGCCGCTGGCCGCGCAGTTGCGGATGCTCATTCGTGTCCATTGCTCCTGATCCTGCCAGGCCAGCTCGGCGCGCTGCTGCGCGTCGATATAGCTACGGAAGTCGGCCAGTGTCATCCAGGGGTCGTGCGGGCTTTTCATGCCGTCGATGATGCCGCGGAACAGGCAAGGTTCCACGCCGCTGAAATGGTCGCTCTCGAGCAGGCCGATGACATTTGCAAGGTCGTTGTCCGTGGCGATGTAATGTTGCGGATCGTAGTTGCCGCGCAGGTTCCTGACGGCCTCTGCGTCCAGGCCGAACAGGAAGAAATTCTCCTCTCCGACGGCGTCCAGGATCTCGATGTTGGCGCCATCGTAAGTACCGATGGTGATGGAGCCGTTCATCATGAATTTCATGTTGCCGGTGCCCGAAGCCTCCTTGCCGGCCGTGGATATCTGTTCCGACAGATCGGCGGCCGGGCAGATGGTCATCATCTTGGTCACCCCGTAGTTGGGTAGAAAGACCATTTTCAGCCGATTACCCACGGCGGGATCATTGTTGATCACCCCGGCAACATTGTTGACCAGCTTGATGATGTCCTTGGCGCGTTGATAGCCGGGGGCGGCCTTGCCGCCGATCAGGACACAGCGATTGACCCAGTTCGACGTATCTCCGCGCTTGATGCGGTTGTAAAGGTGAATCACGTGCAGCACGTTGAGCAGCTGGCGCTTGTACTCGTGGATCCTTTTGACCTGGATGTCGAACAACGCGCCTGGCTCGAAGGTCACCCCGGTGGCCTTCTTCACCACCTTGGCAAGACGCTGCTTGTTGTAAAGGCGTATCTCCTGCCAACGCCTGAGAAAGTCCTTGTCGCCATTCTCTGCCCAGGGGCGCATGGCGGACAGACGCCCCAGGTCGGCCTGCCAGCCATCGCCGAGTTTTTCGGTCAGCAGTTCGGCCAGGGCCGGGTTGGCCATCGCCAGCCATCGACGCGGGGTAACGCCGTTGGTCTTGTTGTTGAACTTCTCCGGCCACATCTCGTAGAAATCCTTGAACAGGCCCTTGGCGAGCAGGTCTGAGTGCAGGGCCGCGACCCCGTTTACGGAGAAACTGCCGACGATCGCCAGCCATGCCATTCTGATCTGCGGCTCGGGTCCCTCTTCGATCAGCGACATGCGACGCACGCGTTCGTTATCACCGGGCCAGCGCTGACGCACATCGGCCAGAAAACGCGCATTGATCTCGTAGATGATCTCGAGCAGGCGCGGCAGCAACTGCTCGAACAACCGCACCGGCCAACGCTCCAGTGCCTCTGGCAACAGCGTATGGTTGGTGTATGCCATGCAGCGGGATGTTATCTCCCACGCCTGGTTCCACTGCAGCCGCTTGTCGGGATCGTCCAGCAGGATGCGCATCATCTCTGCCACCGCAATACTGGGGTGGGTGTCGTTGAGCTGGAATACGTTGCAGTCGGCGAACGACGAAAGCGGCTGGGAGCGCCATTGGCGGAACACGTCCTGCAGACTTGCCGAGGTCAGGAAGTATTGCTGACGCAGACGCAGTTCCTTGCCGTTTTCGTTGGCGTCGTTGGGATACAACACCATGGTGATGTTCTCGGCCTGGTTCTTGTTGGCCACTGACTCTGCGTAGTCGCCGGCGTTGAACTCGACGAGGTTGAATGCATCCGTTGCCGATGCCGACCACAGCCGCAGGGTGTTCACGACATGATTGCGGTAGCCAGAGACCGGCACGTCATAGGGAACGGCGAGTATGTCGCAGGTGTCGACCCAGCGTGTGTGCGGTTTCCTCCGTTCGTCGAAGAAGTGCTCCGTTCTTCCGCCGAACCGGACCGTCTGGGTGTACTCCGGACGCTCCACCTCCCAGGGGTGGCCGTCACGCATCCAGTGATCGGGATCCTCTACCTGATAACCGTTGTCGATATGCTGGTGAAACATGCCGTATTCGTAGCGCAGACCGTATCCGGTTACCGGTAGTCCCAGGGTGGCGCAGCTGTCGAGAAAACAGGCCGCAAGCCGCCCCAGGCCACCATTGCCGAGGCCGGCATCCGGTTCGGCATCCTGGATTTCCTCGAGTGTGACGGCGAAATTCTTCACCGCCTCGTCGACCGGGCCGCACAGTTCGAGATTGAGCAGATGATTGCCGAGTGAGCGCCCGATCAGGAACTCCAGTGACAGGTAGTGTGCCCTGCGGACCCCGTCGCGCTGATGCTTGCACCAGGTGTTGCGCCAATCGCTCATGATGCGGTCGCGAATGGTATAGGCCAGGGATTCGTACAGGTAGGAAGGCGCGCAGCCGAGGAACCGCCCGAGGTGGTACTCGAGATAGCGTCGTATATCCTGGCTGAGTTCTTCAGGCTCCGTGGGCAGGGCCGGCATGTTCGGCAATACGCAGGTGTCCGATGTGTTTTGTTCGGCCAAGGGTTGGTTCTCCTGCTCGTTATTCGGGGAAGTAGAGTTGCAGGTAGGATTGAGCGCTATTGCGCCAGCCGTAGTCAGCCTGCATACCTTTTCTGATCAGCTTCATCCACTGCTTGGGTTTCTTGTACAGGGCGAATGCGCGTCCGAGCGCCTCGCCGAGTTCCTTGCTGCTCGCTGCCTCGAATACGAAGCCGTTCGCTTCGCCGCGTTTGATGGTGCGCGGGTTGGCATCTTCAACCGTGTCGGCCAGGCCACCGGTGGCGCGCACGACCGGTGGCGTCCCATAACGCAGGCTGTACATCTGGTTGAGGCCGCAGGGTTCGTGACGCGACGGCATGGCGAAGATATCGCAGCCGGCCTCCAGTTGGTGGGCGAGGGTCTCCGAATAGCCGATGTGGCAAAAGACCCGGTCGGGCCAGGCCAGTGCAAATGTTCTGAGCTGCTGTTCGAGTGCGGTTTCGCCCGTGCCGATCAGGACGAACTGGGCCTCGCTGCTGGCGAGCAGGGAGGGTATCGCGTCCAGTAACAGATCGATGCCTTTCTGGTGAGCCAGGCGGCCGACGGAACCGACCAGGGGCCCCTTGTGGGCGAGTGCCTCCGGGGTGCCGCCGAGGGCGCCCAGCAGGGCCTTGCGGTTGGCCTTCTTGGCGGCGCGGATGTCGCCGTCGACATCGTAGTTTGCTGCCAGGAGAGGGTCGGTGCTCGGGTTCCAGGTCTCGTCGTCGATGCCGTTGAGAATGCCTACGAGCCTGTCCTTGTTGGCCTCGAGTATGCTGGCGTAGCCGTAGCCGTATTCCTTGGTACGGATCTCCCGGGCGTAGTTCGGGCTCACAGTCGTGATCACATCGCTGAACACCAGTCCGGCCTTGAGCATGGAGAAACGCTCGTAGAATTCGCCGTATTCCACGGACCACCAGTAGTGGGGCAGCTGCAGGCTGTGAAAGGTCCCGTAGTCGAATTGGCAGTCGTAGGCCAGGTTGTGCACCGTAAACAGGGTCCGTGGGCGAGAGGGCCCGGTGGCGAGAAAGGCCGCCACCAGGCCCGTCTGCCAGTCATTCGCATGTACGGCGTCGGCGCGCCAGCCGATCTCCAGTGCGTCCATGGCGAGCAGCGCAGCGGCCTCACTGAACAGGGCGAAGCGCGCCGGGTTGTCTTCCCAGTCGTGTCCCTCGGCGTCCGCGTAAGGCGTACCCGGGCGGTCGAACAGGTCCGGGGCGTCCACCAGCCACAAAGGGGCTGCGACCTCCGGGTGGTTCGCCTCCAGAATCCGGACCTCGCGACCGCTGGACAGCGTCAGCCAACCCAGTACACGGAATCCGGCGACGCGCGTGAGCACCGGTCGATAGGCGGGAAGTACCACCCGGACATCGACCTGCAGCCCCGCCAGGGCATCGGGCAGGCTGTGCGCGACATCGGCGAGGCCGCCGGTCTTGATCAGCGGGAAGAGTTCACTGACGGTGAAAAGGAGTTTCATCTTGGTCGGGGCTCGTCGAATACATCAGGGCTCGGCGCATGGGTGGTGGGGATATGCAGCTTCGTGGCAGGAACCGTGCCTGACGTCAGCTTACTTCAAGGGTTCTCGGCGAAAAAGGCCCATTCGCCGATTCCCCGCTACAGCCGGCATTTCCATGGACCGCTCAGTCAGATCCTTCTTCCTCACGCTGCAGAAACACCGCGCCCAGCGGTGGCAGCCGGACGACGGCGGAGCAGGGCCGGTCACCCCAGGGCCTGTGCGTGGCCATGATCTGTCCGGCGTTGCCGAGATTGCTGCCGCCGTAGTGTCCGGCATCGGTATTGAGGATTTCCCTGTACCGGCCGTCCTGCGGCAGGCCCACCCGGTAGTCGTCGCGCGGTACCGGGGTGAAGTTGAACAGGCAGACCAGGGATTGCCCGCTGCCGTGGCGAATCAGCGCCAGTATCGAACGTGCGTCGTCGTGGCAGTCGATCCATTCGAAGCCCTGGTGCTCGAAATCGTGTCGATGCAGTGCGGGCTGATCGCGATACAGATGATTGAGATCCCGCACCAGCGCATGTATCCCGCGGTGGCTGTCGTGTTCCAGCAACGGCCAGTCGAGCTGCTCGGCTTCGCTCCATTCCTCCCACTGTGCGAATTCCCCGCCCATGAACAGCAGCTTCTTGCCCGGGTGTGCGTAATGCCAGGCGAAAAGCAGCCTCAGGTTGGCGAACTTCTGCCAGGTGTCGTTGGGCATCTTGTCCAGCAGGCTGTGCTTCATGTGCACGACCTCGTCGTGCGATAGCGGCAGTACGAAGTTCTCCGTGTAAGCATACATCTGGCTGAAGGTCAGTTTGTTGTGGTGATAGCGCCGATGCACCGGGTCGAGTTCGATGTACGAAAGCGTGTCGTTCATCCAGCCCATGTTCCATTTCATGCTGAAACCCAGGCCCCCCATCCAGTTGGGCCTCGACACCATGGGCCAGGCGGTGGACTCCTCGGCAAGGGTCAGGGCACCGGGGAAACGTGCATGCAGGACGGCGTTGACGTGGCGCAGGAACTCGATCGCGTCCAGGTTCTCACGTCCGCCATACTGATTCGGCAGCCAGTCGCCGTCGTTGCGCGAATAGTCGAGGTACAACATGGATGCAACGGCATCGACCCGCAGCCCGTCGACATGGAACTCCTCCAGCCAGTACACCGCGTTGGCCAGCAGAAAATTCCCGACCTCGCGTCTGCCATAGTCGAACACCAGGGTACCCCATTCGCGGTGCTCGCCGCGTCGCGGGTCGGCATGTTCGTACACCGGCTCGCCGGTGAAGCGGGCAAGCGCGAAATCGTCCTTGGGGAAGTGGCCAGGTACCCAGTCCAGGATCACGCCGATGCCGGCGCCATGACAGCGGTCGATCAGATAACGCAGATCGTCCGGAGCGCCGAAGCGCGCACTCGGGGCATAGTAACCGGAGACCTGGTAACCCCACGACTCGTCCAGCGGGTGCTCCATGACCGGCAGGAGTTCGATATGGGTGTAGCCGAGATCGGAGACATAGGGGACGAGCTGGTCCGCCATCGTCCTGAAATTCAGGAAGCCGCCGTCGGGCCCGCGCCGCCAGGACCCGGGGTGGACCTCGTAGATGCTCATGGGCTCATGCATCCAGTCCCATTCGGCCCGGTGCGAGAGCCAATCCCGGTCCTGCCATTCGAAGGCGCTTGGCGGGACGATTCGCGAGGCGGTGTCCGGGCGCATGGTCATCGCCTGGCCGTAGGGATCTGCCTTGATCAGGCGCTCCCCCTTGTGGTTGATGAACTCGAACTTATAGAGGTCATCCGGCATCAGGCCGGGTACGAAGAGCTCCCAGACCCCGGTTGCGCCCCGGTTGCGCATGGGATGCCTGAGTCCGTTCCAGCCGTTGAAATCGCCGACCACGCTTGCGCGTCGCAGGGCCGGTGCCCAGACGGCGAAGCGGCAACCGCTGATGCCGTCGATTTCCATGGGGTGCGCGCCCAGCAGGCGGTAGATGTGGTGGTGTCTGCCCTCGCTGAACAGGTGCAGGTCGAGATCCGACAGCAGGGGGGCGAAACTGTACGGCGATACCGCCGAGTGGCTTTGGTGGTCACTCTTCTCGAGCCAGTTGAGCCGATAGTGGGGGGCGAGGCCGTCGGCCTGCGCGGGGCTCAGGGCGGCCTCGAATATATCGGTGTTGGGCAGCCTGCGCATGGGGCCGATGCCCTCGAGCTCGACCTCCTCCGCGCTCGGCATGAACGCCCGCACCAGGAAACCCTCGCCGTCCGGTTGCTTGCCCAGAACTGAAAAAGGATCGTGAGACTCACCACGCTGAAGCATGGCCAGCGGGTATGTCAGTTTAACGCTCATGCAGCCTCCCGCTCGCGCTGATCACAGATCTTATCCGATCGGGCAGTTGGGCCGGCAGCATGTCCCATTCGAATTTCCATCTCCAGTTGCCCTCGCTCAAACCCGGCGTGTTCATCCGCGCCTCGCGGCCCAGGCCGAGGAAATCCTGCAACGGGACTACCGCCCGCCCGGCCGGGCTGTGCATGGCCGTCTCGATCATCAGAGGGGCAATGTCCTCGGTCGGCGGCACGCCGAGCACCTGGAACACGAAGTCCTTCTCGCCCGGCTGCAGGCCGCTGAACCAGCCTGTACAGGTATCGTTGTCGTGCGTGCCGGTATATACGACGCAGTCGGGGGTGATATTGGCCGGCTTGTGTGGATTGTCGTCAAAGTGATCGAACGCGAACTGCAGTACCGACATGCCTGGCAGGCCATACTTGCGGCGCAGTTCGCGCACCTGCTCCGTTATGACCCCGAGGTCCTCGGCGACGACCGGAAGGCTGGGGAACCGGTCTGCAAGTGTTGCGAGAAGCGCGTCGCCCGGGGTTTCCTGCCAATAGCCATCCACCGCCGTCTCGCACTCGGCTTCGATCATCCAGACTGCGACCAGGCCACGAAAGTGATCGATGCGCACCAGGTCAAAGAACTCGAACTGCCGTTGCATACGCGCAATCCACCATGCGAATCCATCCTCCTGCATGCGGTCCCACCGGTAATGCGGGTTGCCCCAGCGTTGCCCGAACTCGGCGAAGTAGTCCGGCGGTACCCCGGTGACGTGGGTGGATCGGCCCTCTTCATCGAGCAGGAAGTTGTCCGGCCTCGACCATGTGTCGGCGCTGTCGTGGGCGACGAAGATGGGGATATCGCCGAACAGCTCGATGCCGAGGCCGGCAGCGTGCTCGCGTATGCGTCTCCATGCCTGGTCGAGCCTGAATTGCTGCTGCATGATCTCGACAATCTCCACGGCGTCGAGACTGCGGGCCCTGCGCAGCGCCGCTGGATCGCGGTTGCGAAAGGGGTCTGGCCAGGATACCCACGATTCCTGTCCGAATCGCTGCTTCAGGACCTGGAAAAGGGCGAAATCGTCGAGCCAGTACGCCTCGCGCACGCAGTACTGCTCGAACTCCGAATGATTGACCGGCCCCGCCTCGTGCGGCAACAGCTGAGGGTTCGTGGCGAAGGCGGAGGCGCTCTGGTAGGGCGAGCCATTTGCGTCGGGTATCACCAGCGGCAGCAACTGCCAAAGGGAAAGACCGGACGCGGCCATGAAGTCGAGCCAGCGCAGGGCATCGTCGTCCAGCCTGCGCGAGGGAAGCGAGGTGACATGCAGCAGGACGCCCGCCCGCCGTGTTGCATCGGTCAGGGCTTCAGGCATGACCACGTCGCATGGTGCCGCTGTTGGCCGCCTGTCCGCCACCGACCGAGAGTGGCTGGTCGAGGGCCGGCGGTGCCTCCTCGCCGAGCATCCGGTAAAGGTTTCCGAGCTGCTGGCGGTACAGGCTGTCGAAATCGCTCACGCTGTCGGAAGGGTTGTAGTCACCGAACCACCAGAACCAGTCCGAACCTTCGCAGATCGCCAGCTGGCGCTCGAGACGTTGCGTCTGGGCGGCATCGAACCGGCCGCTCAGCATGGCTTGGTCGTAGACCCTCTTGGCCTCGATCAGCAGGTCCCAGGCGCGGTTCTTGTCGGCTTCACCGATCCAGGTCGAGAACGAGCCATACACCCAACTGCCCGGGCAAAGCTCCGGCAATGGTTGAGGGGGACAGACGTCCAGCGCCTCGCTGAAGGTGACGGTGCGCACGTTCTTGCTCTGGCCCAGTTGTTCATACAGGGCACCGAGGAAATGGAAGGCGTTGTCCGGGTAGTACTCCCACGCGTTTTCGCCATCCAGTATCACGCTGACCACGTGCTCCTCACAGGCATCGCCGAGATAGCGGGCGATGTTGTCCAGGTGCTGTTTGAAATCCGCGGCTGCATCTGCCGCGTTCCATTGCTGGTACTCGAAGCCGATCATGTCCGAAAGGCCGTCGTCGCGGAAAAACAGCCGCGTCTTGCATGCATCCACGGTATGCGCGCAGAACAGGCTTCGCCTGGCCTCCTCGCCACGCGTCTCGAGTCCGGACAGGAAGCGGCTGTTGGTCCAGACACCCTCACCGGATGCACTCCAGTCCATGTCGAACTCATCCAGAAGCCTCAGGGCGGCCGTACTGACGCCACCCTCGGAAAGCCAGACACCCTTGGGTCGGCAGCCGAGGTATTTCTCGAACACCCGGAGGCCTTCCTGCATATGCCAGCGAGCCCGCTCGAGCCCGCCGGGGTAGCTGGATTCCTCGGGGCCGACAGCCTCGGGGAGCGAACAGTGCATCGAATCGATATCGATCAGCAGCGGCACGATCGGGTGTCCGTAGGGGGTCATCGACAGCTCGATCTGGCCGCTCTCCGCGAGTGCCCGATAGCGACCCAGCAGGCCATCGAAGGCCTCGCCCATGATCTGCAGAAGTTTGCGCCTGGCGCTCTCGTCGAACACGGTGTCGCGCTCGAGCAGGCCTCTCACGCGCGGAATCTGCTTGAGCGAATGGCCCAGCCAGGCGAGGTGATACCAGCTCAGCAGGTCCAGGAAGAACTGTTCGTTCATGTAGGCGAGGCGGGCTTTGTCGACCTTTTCGCCGTTCAGTGACATCACCATGCCGAACAGGTCCCGAAAACGCGGGTGGACGTCGATCATGAGGGGGGCGTGCGCCCGCCGGCATGCGTGCACGATCTCCGCGCGCGCTGCGCCGTCCGTCGGTATCGGGTCGACACCGGCCAACAGGTTGAGCAGCGGTTCTGCGAAACGACTGCCGTCATCCAGGTGGCGCTTGAACTGCCGGGCATAGTCGTCGAGCTGTTCCAGCAGTACCGGTGTGAGGTTGACCACGCAGCGCATCTTGGGGTGGGCCTCGAGATGGGCCGCCATATCCACGTAGTCTTTGAGCGCGTGCAGGTATACCCAGGGCAGCCGATAGTCGCCGTCCTCGGTCTCGCGATACCAGGGCTGGTGCATGTGCCAGCACAGGACCAGGTTGATTTGTTGTGGTGCTGATTCGGCCATGGTTCAGTCGCGCTCGTAATGCAGACGCTGGTTCATCATGCCGGGTGTTACGAGCACGATACCCTCGTCGGTGACAAGAAAACGCCGGCGGTCTTCCTCCGGGTCGACCCCGACCTGGAATCCGTCGGGTATCACAGTGCCTTTGTCGACGATGCAGCGCTGCAGCAGGCAGTTCTTGCCGACCCGGACCTTGGGCAGGAGGACGCTTTCCTTGATATAGGAGCCTGTCTCGATCTGGGTGTTGAAGAAGATCACTGAGCGTTTCACCTTGGCGCCGGAGATGATACAGCCGCCCGCGACCAGCGAGTCGATCGCCATGCCGCGCCGGCCCTCGTCGTCGAACGCGAACTTGGCCGGCGGGCTCTGGGTCTGGTAGGTCCAGATCGGCCAGTCGCGCTCGTACAGGTTGAGTTCGGGCTCGATGTCGCAAAGTTCGATATTCGATTTCCAGTAAGAATAGAGCGATCCCACGTCACGCCAGTAGGCCGGTTCGCCGCGGCTGTTGAGGTAAGGATAGGCGATTGACTTGGCGTGCGTGATCGCGGCCGGGATGATGTTCTTTCCGAAGTCATGCTGCGATGTCTCGTTTTCGGCATCGGAGATCAGGGCCTTGGTCAGGAACTCCATCGAGAAGATGTAGATGCCCATCGAGGCCAGTGCCACGTCCGATTTGCCCGGTACGCACTCGGGCTCGCTGGGCTTTTCGGTAAAACGCGTGATCCGGTACTCCTCGTCGACCGACATTACGCCGAAGCTCTTCGCCTCATCGAGCGGCACCTCGATACAGCCGACCGTCAGTTCGGCGTCCGCCTGCACGTGTGCAGCCAGCATCTTGGCATAGTTCATGGTGTAGATATGGTCACCGCCCAGCACCAGGACGTAGTCCGGCTCGTGGCGGTAGACGATGTCCAGATTCTGGTAGATGGCGTCGGCCGTCCCCTGGTACCACTCGGGGCGGAGGCGCTGCTGGGCGGGGATGATCTCGACGAACTCACCGATCTCCGGCCGCATGAAGCCCCATGCGCGTTGCAGGTGTCGGATCAGTGAATGTGATTTGTACTGGGTCAGTACGCCGATACGGCGCAGACCCGAGTTGATGCAGTTGGACAGGGCAAAGTCGATGATCCGGTACTTGCCGCCGAAGGGTACCGCCGGCTTTGCCCGCCACTTGGTCAGGTTTCTCAGCCGCGAGCCTTCACCGCCCGCCAATACCAGCACCAGGGTGCGACGGGTCTGGTCACTGCCTGCCTGGGTCTCGACGTAATACTTGTACAGATGGTGCTGTGCGTCACTGGTGCTCATGTGTCTGCCCTGTTGAAATTCCTTGCAATGTGCCTTGCTCCGCTCAGGCCCGTGTCATGCCGGGTGACCAGGAAGACCGGGATACGGCTGACGACCCCGGCCATCCGACCCTTGGCCGAAAAGGTGGCCAAGAAGGATGTCGGCTCGAACCAGTCTGCCAGGTGGACGGTCAGCCCGCCGCACAGATAGATGCCGCCGCCCGGGTTGAAGGCCAGTGCCAGGTTGCCCGCATAGGCCGCGAATATCCCGACGAACAGCCGCACCGCATCTGCGGCATGGGTATCGGCCTGTCGCGCCAGCGCCGCGATCTGTGCCGGTTCGGTCGCCTGTACATTGTTGCCGGAGAGAAAATCATAGGTGTCGAGGAGACCGTCACCACTGAGGATGCGTTCGTAAGAGACATGACCGTAACGCGCAGCCAGCCAGCGGTAAAGTGCCGTCTCGCGCTCGTTGTTGGGACCGAAGTCCAGGTGCCCGCCCTCGGTTGCGCGGGGAAGAACCCTGGTGTCGGCCGTCGGCAGCCAGGCCATGCCCAGACCCGTACCGGCACCTGCGACCACCACGGCACCGTCATCCGGTGGGGCGGCATTCAGTACCTTGAGCCGCTCGCGCGGTTCGGCGATCGCCCCCAGGGCCGCTGCCTGGAAGTCGTTCACGATGGTCAGGCGGCTAACCTGCAGGCGCGCCTGCAGCCGGTTACGGTCCAGCTTCCAGTCGATGTTGGTGAGTTGGATCGGGTCTGTGTGTGTCGGCCCCGGGACGGCCAGCACCATGTGTTCGATCGGCTGCCCCCTGGCCGCAAGCATCTCAAGGCCGCGTTCGATGACCGCTTCGAGACTGTCGAATTCGGCATTGTTGAACACCTGGGGCTCGTTTCCCACGTCGCTGCCGTCCGTGGACCAGGAAAGCCGGCTGTAGGTGCCGCCGATGTCTGCTGCCAGAAACCTCATGTGACCGACTCTATCCCCTGCGGGATCCGGGCAGCTTGACTACCCGCAAGCCCGAGGCATTTTCTCTCCAGCAGGACCACCGCATGGTCGACGTCGGTGACCCGTGCGATCGGCAGATCGACGCCGTGGCGCCATTGCTGCACCGCCTCCGCCTTGCTGTCACCCGTCACCAGGACCAGCATGCAGCAGCAGTTCTGCAGTGCCCTGATCCCGAGCGTGACGCGCTCAGGAGGGGGTTTCGGGGCGTCCGTGACCGCGAACACCGGTTTGTCCGGCCACTCCCGGTCCGGGAACAGGCTGGCGGTGTGGCCGTCCTCGCCCATGCCGAGCAGGACCAGATCGAAGGGTTGCGCCGACTTGATGCGTGCACGGTACTCGGCCGCCGCGGCCCTGGCGCCGAGTTCGGCCGGGATCGGGTAGTGTTTGCCCACTCGTTCGGCCAGCCCGGTTGCCATCACCAGCTGGCTGTTGCGTTCGGGGTGGTCGGCTGGCAGACATCGTTCGTCGCCGTAGTACAGGGACCAGCGTTTCCACTTCTGGCTGCTGACGGCAAGGCGTTGGTAGACAGACAGCGGGGTGCTGCCGCCGGCCAGTACCAGGCGAAACCTGCCACGCTCCGCGATCGCCTTGCGTGCGGACATGCCGATCAGGCGGCATGCGAAATCGGCCACTGTGGCCGCATCGGCCTCGGTCCGCCATTCGACCATCAGCCGGGGTCCAGCAGGTGACGCCAGCGATGGTGCTCTTTGTCGAATATCCGGCTCACTTCCTTGGGTTCCCATTCTCCGGCCGCATGGCTGGGGACGAAATCACGCTCGGTCGCCCAGACCCCCAGCACCGGATCGACGATCCGCCATGCCCACTCGACCTCGTCGTAGCGCAGAAACAGTGAACGGTCGCCCTCCATCACGTCAAGCAGCAGGCCTTCATAGGCGTCGGTACGGGCCTCGTGTTCGCACCGGAAGGGTGCATCGAGGCTGATCTGGCGGGTCTTCATCTCCAGTCCCGGCTCCTTGACCGATATCTCCAGGCGCAGGGATTCCTCGGGCGCGATACTCATGATCAGCCAGTTCGGTGGCGGCCGTTCGATGTGGGAACTGCGAAAGAAGTGTTTCGGTGGCTGTTTGAAACAGATCGCGACCATGGTGCGCGCCTCGGCCATGCGTTTGCCCGTTCGCAGGTAAAACGGTACATCGCGCCAGCGCCAGTTGTCGATATAGAGCTTGAGGGCGGCGTAGGTCTCGGTCACGCTCTGCGGGTCGACGCCGGGCTCCTCCAGGTAGCCCGGTACCTGAACCCCGTCGATCCGGCCGCGCGCGTACTGGGCGCGAAAGGCCTGCGCGTCTACCGCCGCGGGGTGGATCGGGCGGACCGATTTGAGCACCTTGACCTTCTCGTCGCGCAGGTCGTCGGCATCCATGGAAACCGGGGGCTCCATCGCAACAAGGGCCATGAGCTGCATAAGGTGGCTCTGGAGCATGTCGCGCAGGGCGCCGGTGTCTTCGTAGAATCCGGCGCGCCGGCCGACCCCCAGTTTCTCGGTACGCATGATCTGCACGTGGTCGATGTAGTTGCGGTTCCACAGCGGTTCGAGCATCAGGTTCGCAAAACGTGACACCAGCACGTTCTGCACCATCGCCTTGCCCATGTAGTGATCGATGCGGTAGGTCTGGTCCTCGCGCAGATGGCGACTGATCTTGTGTTGCAGGTTCTGCGCGCTTTCGAGGCTGAAACCGAAGGGCTTTTCGATCACGACGCGTCGCCAGGCGCCGTCCTCGGCCAACATGCCGTTGCGATCCAGCGATTCGATGAGGCCGCCATAGGTGACCGGCGGCAGTGAGACGTAGAACACGTGGTTGTCCGGGAACTCCCGACCGCGCAGCAGGGTGGCGAGTTGCTCGAAGGTTTCGGGCTGGGCCAGGTCCCCGCGCAGGTAGTGTATGCGCTGACAAAACCGGTCGCAGCTGTCTGCAGCCAGCGGGTCTCGCGCATGCTGTGCGAGGATGTCGCGAACCTGCTGGCGCCATGTCTCTGGACTGTATTCGGTGCGACCCGAGCAGACGATACGCAGGTCGCTGGGCAGCAGGCCGGCGCTTTCGAGGTGGTACAGCGATGGCAGCAGCTTGAGCTGCGCCAGGTTGCCGGTGGCGCCGAAGATGACCAGGGTGCAGGGCTCAGTCATCGACGAGCTCCTCGCCCCGGTCCCCGGTCCAGCGCGTATGCCAATGCGTCCCGGGTTCACGGTCGGTGCGCTGATAGGTATGCGCGCCGAAATAGTCGCGCTGCGCCTGCAGGAGGTTGGCCGGTACCACCGCGCTGCGATAGCCGTCGTAGAAACTCAGGGCCGAACCCAGGGCGGGCAGGGCGATCCCTGAGCGCACTCCCAGCGTCACGGCATCGCGCCAGCCGGGGTCGGCCTCGCGCAGCGCCTCGGCGAAGAAGTCGTCGAACAGCAGACTGGGAAGCCCGGGGTCGCGATCGAATGCGCGCTTGATATCGTCCAGGAAGCGGCTGCGGATGATGCACCCGGCCCGCCACAGCAGCGCGATCTCGCCAAATGCCAGGCTCCATCCGTATTCGTCTGCGGCGGCACGCATCTGCAGGAAGCCCTGCGTATAGGAGATGATCTTGGCGGCGTACAGGGCATCGTGGATGGCGGCGATGATCGCGTCCCTGTCACCCCCGAACGGTGATCTTTCACCACCCAGGCGCATTGATGCGGCGGTGCGTTCCTGTTTCATCGACGACAGGGTGCGTGCGAATACCGCCTCGGCGATCAGGGTCAGGGGAACCCCCAGCTCGAGTGCGTCGATCGCGGTCCAGCGCCCGGTGCCCTTCTGCCCGGCGGCATCCAGGATGTGATCGACGCGCGGGCTGCCGTCGGCCTCTGTTACCGTGAGGATTTCGGCCGTTATCTCGATGAGGTAGGACGACAGCACGCCCTTGTTCCAGCTCGCGAAGGTCTCCGCGATCTCCCGGGATCGCATGCCGAGGCCGTCGCGCATCAGTTGCCAGGCCTCGGCGATCAGCTGCATATCGCCATACTCGATGCCGTTGTGGATCATCTTCACAAAGTGCCCGGCACCGCCCTCACCGACCCAGCGGCAGCATGGCTCGCCATCTTCTGCCCTGGCGGCGATGCGCTGGAACATCCCGCTGACGATGGGCCATGCATCGGGGTCGCCGCCGGGCATGATGGATGGCCCGTAGCGGGCGCCTTCCTCGCCCCCCGAGATGCCCATGCCGAGAAAGCGGATACCCTGCTCGCGCAGCTGCATCCAGCGTCGTTGGCTGTCCTTGAAGAACGAATTGCCACCATCGATGATGATGTCACCGGGCTCGAGGTGGGGCAGCAGGCCGTCAATCACCAGGTCGACCACCTTGCCGGCAGTGGCCATCAGAAAGATCGTGCGCGGTTGCTTCAGGGATCCGACCAGCCCGGGCAGATCGAAGCTGGGGGTGATGGTCGTATCGGCAGGCAACCCGGCGACAAAGGACTCGGTAACGCTGGCGGTACGGTTGTAGACCGTCACCCTCAGTCCGTGATCCGCCATATTGAGGGCCATATTGCGCCCCATGACGCCGAGGCCATAGACAGCGATATCGGATGGCATAGCTGAATTCCGTTGTTTGCCTGCGGCACTGGGACCGCGAACCCGGTGCCCGCAACCCATGTGCGCATTGTGATGTCTCGCCGTGACCCTTCGTCTGCCCGACGCCAGGCGATCCGGTGGCTCATTCTAAACGATGATGGATGGCCAGGCGCTGCCGGTTTGTATGCAACTGCGACGCAGGCCGCATTGCACTGAGATGACGATCGCGTCGCCCGGGGGGCGGCCGACCAGGGTATTTGTGGCCAGCGGGCACGCGGTCAGAAGATCACATTCATCATCGCCAGGGTCACGACCAGGAAAAGTATCGTCATGACCCCGCCCGCGCGCATGAAGTCCGGTACGCGATAGCCGGCCGGGCCCATGATCAGGGCATTGACCTGGTGCGTGGGGATGAGGAAGGAGTTTGAAGTGGCGATCGCGACCGTCAGTGCGAATACCGCCGGGTTGGCGTCTGCACCGATCGCGATGTTGACTGCCAGGGGCACCAGCAGCACGGTGGCACCCACGTTGGACATCACCAGGGTGAAGAAGGTCGCGAGCACAGCGACCGAGGCCTGGATGACCCAGATCGGCATGTCACCAACCACGGTCAGGGTCTGTTCGGCAATCCACTTGGCGGTGCCCGATGTCTCCATGGCGAGGCCCAGCGGGATCAGCGACGCGAGCAGGAACACCGTCTTCCAACTGACAGCGGTGTAGGCCTCCTCGATCTTGAGTACGCCCGAGAGGATCATGCCTATCGCGCCGGTCAGCAAAGCGACCGACAGGCGCAGATCCGTGAACAAAACCATTCCGAGTGCAATCGCAAAGAAGACCCCGGCATACAGAACCTTCTGTGGGCGAAGTTCTTCATGCGGGAATTCGGTGGTTACCACGACGAAGTTGCGGTCTTTCTGAAGACGCGCGAGGGCATTCCATGAGGTATGCACGACCAGCGTGTCTCCGGCCTTCAATGGCATGTCGCGGATGCTCTCACCCTCGTGCAGCGTGTTGCCGTCGCGATGCAGGGCCACCATGGCGATGCCGTAGGTCTTGCGCATCCACACGTCACGTGCACTCTTGCCGATCAGGGCGGAACTCGGCGGGATGACGACCTCGGCGACCCCGGACCTGGTCGGCGCGAATAGTTCACCGAAGACCTCGATGCTGCTGTGCAGATCGAGCTGGTATTTCTCGACGAATTCGAGGAGGTGTCTGGGCGAGGCGATGATGCCCAGGACCATGTTGGCGTTGATGCCGGTGTCACGCGCAATGGATCCCTGGCCCGATTGCAGTGAGCCGCCACTGGCCGAGGCAATGACGCGCACGCTGTCCTGGTGCTCGATATCGTCGAGGGATTTACCGACCAGTTCGCTGTCCTCCGGAACCTCGACCTCGAACAGTTCGTAGTCGAGGCCGTAGATGTCGCGGAAATAGGCCATGGCGTTGTCTTTGCTCTTGGTCCCCTTGCTCCCGGCTGGTAGCACGAAGCGCCCGGCAACGACGAAGTAGAGGATGCCCGTGGCGACCAGGGCGAGACCGATCGGGGTAACCGAGAACAGCGACCAGGTATCCATCTGGTGCGCCGCGGGCAGGGCCCGGTTTGAAGTCAGTAAGAGATCGTTGAGCAGGATCAGGGGGCTGGAGCCGACCATGGTCACGGTGCCGCCCAGGATGGCGCAGAATCCCATGGGCATCAGCAGGCGCGACATCGGCAGACCCGAACGCGCCGAGATACGGGCGACGACCGGCAGGAACAGCGCCGCGGCGCCGACGTTCTGCATGAACGAGGAGATGATCGCCACGGTACTCGAGATGATCGGGATGATGCGCGTCTCCGTTGTACCACCGACCTTGAGGATGAATGCCGCGACCTTCGACATCACGCCGGTCTTGTCGAGTCCGGCACCGATGACCATGACCGCGATGATCGACATCACGGCATTGGAGCCGAAGCCGTCGAAAAGGTGCTTGTTGTCCACCAGACCCTGCGACAGCCCCATCGCCGGTGCCAACAGGGATGTCAGCCCCAGCAGCACCATGATGGTTACCGCCGCGACATCGACGCCGACGACCTCGAACGCGAACAGGTAGATGGTCAGCAGCAGGAAGGCAGTCGCCCAGGCGATCTCGACCGAGGGCACCACCGTGGACAGGTAGACGGCAAGCGCAGCAAACAGGACGCCGGCGGCCAGCTGCTTCCAGTACAGGGCTATGCCGGTCTTGGGAGCGGGGGCCTTTTCCACTTGCTGTTCCGGGGCCTTTTCCATTTGCTCTTCAGGGGTGATTTCGACCAGTGATGGCTGCGCCCCCTGTCCAGATCCGTTGCTCATGCGTGTACCTCTTGAAACTGTCTCAGCCGGTCCCGGATAAGCGACCGTGGGTGCGGCGCTGTGGTCCGGGACGCGAAGGTCGGCGGATGGCCCCCGGTCATCGCGGGAAACACCGCGATCCGGGGCGAAATTCCGTCAAGGAAATCGGTGCGGGGCCGACTTGACCGCCGAGATGGCGGTGCTTTCGCGTCAGCGGCGCGCAAACACTACAGATTCTGCGGGATATCCCGGGGTATTGCTAATGAATACTAAAAAGCTAACATTCCCATATGGAATATAAAAATTTGCCGGACCTGAAGGCCCTTGCGACCCTGCGGGAAATCGTCGAGCGTGGCGGTGTGGCCGAGGCTGGTCGGGCGATGCACGTCGGCCAGCCCGCCGTCACCAAGCGTTTGCGGGCCCTGGAGCGGTGTTTCGGCATCGAGCTCATGGTGCGCGAGGCGGGCCGGCTGCGACTGACCACGGCGGGTGAGCGCGTGTACCTCTACGCTAGGCTGGTCATGGACCACCAGGTCGAACTGCTCAGCGATCTCCGGCAGTTGAAGGCAGGACGCGACCGCCTGCGACTGGCGGTCACCCAGTCGATCGGCGAGCATCTGCTGCCGGACCTGCTGCTGGCCTTTGCCGATGCCTACCCGGACTACCGGATCGACAGCCGGGTGGGCTACAGCCGCAGTATACAAACCCGGCTGGCGACCGGTCTTGCCGATCTGGCGCTCACCGAGATCCAGCCAGACCACCCGGATGTGCTGGTACAGAAATGGCTCGACGACGAACTCGTCCTGGTCTGTTCGCCCAGGCACGTGCTGGGCAGTTGCGAGATGCTCGCGGTCGCCGAGATTCCGCAACTGAACTACGTGCTGCGCGAACGCGAATCATCCATGCGGCTCACGCTGGATCGCGCGCTGGCCGATATCAGCATCCACACGCTGCCGATCGCGATGGAGGTCGGCTCGACCGACACCATAGTCGAGATACTGGAACGCGGCCGGCACGTCAGTTTTCTGCCGCGCTTCGCCGTGAGAGGTGCCATCGAGGATCGCGAACTGCATCATATCCGTATCGAGGGCCTGCGGATCAGACGGACCCTATGGATAGCCCGCACGCGAACCAATCTCGACAACCCGGTCGCCGAGGCCTTCATCAAGCTGATTCGCGAGCTGGTGCCCGAGAGCTGAGTTGCCGTTGCGAGGTCTTCAGAACCTGAGCAGCTGCTGGCTGACCAGCCAGGCGTTGATCAACAACAGTACGCCGCCGAGATACAGCACCGCGGGCAGGGCCTGGCGGTGGTGGTCCGTCGCGGCTCTGGTATGACGCTTCCGGTAAGGCATGGTGGCTCCTCTCCGCCGGGGGTAACCGAGCGGACGCAATTGCCGTGCCATGCAAAATCCGCCTGTTTGGGCAATTTTTTGCACAAGAGGCGTGCAATTCGATCGGATCGCGCACCTTGAAGGTGCGCGGTCGCCACAGGATCCCGGGTGCTGTTGTGCAACTACAAGGGTTTTATGAAGACCTTGGAGTTACGGCGCCAGTTGTACAGATCGCGCCGACGCCTGGGCAGGCGTTCCACGGGCGCATTGAGGAAGCCACGCTCGCGGAACCAGTGCGTGGTGCGGGTCGACAGTACGAACAGGCCGTCGATGCCCCTGGACCGGGCCACGCCCTCGATATGCCGCAACAGGGTGTCGCCGCGGCCGGCGGTGCGGTAGTCCGGGTGCACGGCCACACAGGCCAGCTCGGCCAGGCTGTCGTCCGGAAAGGGATAGAGCGCGGCGCAGGCGATGATTGCACCGTCGCGCTCGACCACCGTGAACTGGTCAATCTCCTGTTCGAGGAGTTCACGTGAGCGTTTGACCAGCACCCCGGCGCTTTCCATCGGCTCGATCAGCTCGAGGATGCCGCCGACATCTTCGATGCGGGCGATGCGGGTGACCTCGTAGGGTTCTGCAGTGATCAGGGTACCCGCACCGTCGCGGGTGAACAGCTCGGACAACAGGATGCCCTCGTGATGACGGTCGAGGATATGCACCCGGTTGACCCCGTCGCGGCAGGCCACAGCGGCATTCTGCAAGACGCGCGTCAGGTCCTCGGTCATCCGCTTGCGCCTGAGGATCAGCTGATCGACCTCGCGCGGCACCATGCTGCTGATCAGGCGGCCACGCCCGTCCGCAACCTTGTTTTCGGTCAGAAAGATCAGCTTGTCCGCGCCCAGGGTGGCGGCCACGGCAGCCGCCACGTCTGCGGCGCTGAGATTGAAGACCTCGCCGGTCGGTGAATAACCCAGTGCCGGGACCAGGGCAATGCTGCCGCTGTCCAGCAGGCACCGGATGGCTTCGGCGTCGACCCGGCGGACCTCGCCCGTGTGCTGGTAGTCGATGCCATCGATCACGCCGAGTGGTTTGGCGGTCACGAAATTGCCCGAGCCGACCCGGATGCGCACCCCTGCCATCGGCGAACTCGCCAGCCCCATGGACAACAGGGCCTCGATCTCGACCCGCACCGAGCCATTGGCCTCCTTGACACAGGCAAGGGCATTTCCGTCGGTGACCCTCAGGCCATTCACCACCTGCATCTTGGCGCCACGATTGGCGAGCTGCTGTTCGATCTGCGGACGCGCGCCCGGGATCAGCACCAGGCGGATGCCCAGGCCATTGAGCAGGGCGATGTCGTGTATCAGATCGGCAAACCCATCTCCGGTGAGTGCCTCGCCACCAAACGACAGCACGAAGACCTTGCCGCGGTGGGTATGGATGTAGGGTGACGACTGCCGAAACCAGTCGACAAAGCCCGTGGTGTTCTTGTTCTGCTTGCTCACGGCCCTGCCGTCATCAGTTGCGTCGGACCTGCAGAATAATGGGCCGCAGCCTGCAAGTGAAGCGGCGGGGTCTCATCGGTGCGGCAAGCTTGCGGCGCCGCCTGGTGCAGGTGCGTCTTCTCGGGGCGGCCCTCACACTCCGTGTGCCACTGACACGGTCATGCAATGCATGGTCTTGGTGGTGGAGTGACGGGGCGACGGACGCCCCGGGTTGCACTGGCCGGCGGCGGGCTGAACTGTCCATGCCTGCGGTGGGCCAGACGATGGTGGGGGGTCAGGTCATGCAGAATCGCGCCACCAACTCACGAATGATCCGTTTTGCCGGTTCGACCTGGTCCAGGGCCAGAAACTCGTCGGGTTGATGTGCCTGGTCGATACTGCCCGGCCCCATGATGACGGTCTGCATACCCAAGCCGTTCAGGTAAGGCCCCTCGGTGCCGAACGCAACCGCGCCCGCGCTGAAACCGGTAAGTGCCTCGGCGGCCCTGACGATCGGGGAATCCGCCGGTGTATCCATCGCAGGGATACCCTCGAACAGCGATATGCGTTCGAAGATCAGGCCGCTGCCCTCCAGGCGCCGGCCGATGCGCCGGTCGATCTCTCCGCGAAGCTCCTCGAGGTTCATGCCGGGCAGAGGCCTGATATCGAAATGCAGTTCGCACTGCCCGCAGATGCGATTGGGATTGTCGCCGCCGTGGATGTGGCCGAGATTGATGGTCGGCACATCTACCGTGAACAGCGGGTTGCGGTAACGCGCCTGCAGTTCGCTGCGCCAGGCGATCAGTTCGGTCATGACATGATGCATGCCTTCGAGCGCGTTGATGCCGAGCGCCGGATCACTGGAATGTCCGGCGCGCCCCTGCAGGCGGATGGCCTCCATGCCTACACCCTTGTGCAGCCGAATCGGTTTGAGACCGGTCGGTTCGCCGATCACGGCATATCGACCCAACTGGCGGTGCGCCTCCAGCAATGACTTGGCACCACACATGCCGCTTTCCTCATCCGCCGTGGCCAGCAGGATCAGCGGATGTTTGAGCGTCGTGAGGTCGATGTCCCGGATCGCCGCGAGAACGACCGCGAAGAAACCCTTCATGTCGCAGCTTCCCAGGCCATACCAGCGCCCGTCGCGTTCGGTGAGCGTGAAGGGATCGGACTGCCAGAGTGCCTCGTTGCACGGAACGGTATCGGTATGGCCGGAAAGCACGAGGCCGTCGGGTCCGCTGCCAGCGGTCGCCACCAGGTTGAACTTCCCCGGATGTCCGGCAATCGGCAGGCGTTCGACTCTCAACCCCGCTGCTTCGCACCAGTCGGCCAGGTGGTCGATGATCTGGGCGTTCGACTGGTCCCATTCCGGGCTGACACTGCTGATCGACGGCGAGCCGATCAGATGTCGCATCATTTCGTGCAATGTGGGGTATCTCATCTGCGCAAGATTGGACCATGCCCGCGTGGCCGTCCAGTGCTCCTGGGGTACCATGAGTGCATGCCATTTGCCGACTGGAATGAACCTGAGTGTTACGCCTGTACCCACAGCTTTGACGGTGCCCAGTGGGCATGGCAGTTTCTGCGCCGCAACCCGCAATACCAGGCCGAATGGTCGGCATTCAACGAAGTGTGGGCTGCCCTGGAGGCGGCCTACGGTAGGCCGCCGCAACGTGATTTCTGCGCCTGGAAGGCAGACCCTCGTGCCTGGGTGAGTGTGCAGGACTGCCCGGACAGCGATTGTCGCGTGGACCGGTACAAGGTCCTGATCGAATGTGCGATGGGTGCACGTTGGGGTTTTTACAAATTCCCGGCGAGTCCGGCGGAAGACGACCCTGTTGGTGGCCAGCGGCTGCAGTGGCGGGAGCAGGTTGACGAGGGCATCCCGGTCGTCGGCCATGATGATCATGAATGGTTGGGTGACGATCCCGCACGGGTGGCCCTGGGGTTCGATCTGACACTTCCGTTGCGAGATCAAATCGAGCGCGCCAAACGCGCACTGCAGTTGATGCAGCGCCGGCGTCAGAAATCGGGACAGGTCGAGGCCGTCTCATTGAAGACACAACGTGCCGAACTCACGCTGATGTTGCGCCTGCTCGACGCCGAGGCGGCTGCAGCAGATAAGGCATCGCTGGCGACCATCAGCGAGGACTGGCGTATCATGCTTGAGCGCGCACACGAACTGCGTGACGGCGCCTACAGGCGTCTGCCGTTTATGCCGGCTTGAAGGCAAGGCAAGCTATTGCAGGAATGGTCGGGCAACCGTTCGGCAGGGTCCACCAGCATGAACCACCGACCACGAGCTCTGATCTCCCCGGCATCATGGCCGCAGTCGGTGATCGAATGAATTCCCAGCATAGCGATGCCCCCACGTCACCGATCGCTGCGCTGAGAACGCCATCGCTCGAGCGGCAGTGAATGTGTTCAAGCCGTGGGGGCGGGAAGTGGGGGCGCATGAGCCATGCCGTTTCGGCTGCGGAAGAACGCCATGAAATCCGCGGCACGAAGTGGCTCTGAATAGTGCCAGCCCTGCGCCATCTGAACCCCGGCATCGCGGAAACAGTTGTGTTGAAACTCGGTTTCGACACCCTCCGCTATGATCTGTACGGCTGCGGATTGGGTAACGGCGGTGAGACCCCGGATGGCGTCTGCTGACCAGTCCGGGGCCAGCATGCTGTCCGCGAAAGACTTGTCCAGCTTCACCATGTCGACGTTCGCGCGAATCAGCAGGATGAGGTTTTCGCTGCTGATCCCAACGTCATCCAGGCAGACGGTTACGCCCTTTTTCTTGCTTCCTTCGATCGCCTTTATCGCCAGTTGATCAGGTACGCCCCTTTCCGTGATCTCCATGATCAGCTTGTGCATGACATCCGCAAGGCCGCACTTGGTCACCGAGTAAAGCAGTCCACCCCTGCCAAGGATCTCCGGCGGCACATTGATGCTTATGCGCCCGTCTTCGGTATCACGCAGCCAGTCACCGAGTTCTTCTGCAACCTTTTCGATCACCCAGTAGGTAAGAAGCCCCGAAAGCGGGGTGTTTTCGAGGTAGGGAATAAAGTCCAGCGGTTGTACGACCTGGGTATCGCGTTGCCACCGGATGAGGGCTTCGGCCCCCATGCAGGTGCCTTCCCCGATCCTCATGATCGGCAGATACTCCAGGAAGAAATGCCCATCGGCCAGGGCCTCTTCGATTTCCTGAGTGTTTATGTCCATATGGATCGGGATTCCCGTATTGGTACCCGGGTGTCAGGGCGACGCCCGCCCGGATCAGAATATCGGTGCACCGATTTGCCGGCGCGGGCTCAGGCGCATTCGTCGTTTCCTTCTGCCAACTGGTCGACCCATCGATGCAGGCGTTCCTTTTCGCGACGCAGGAAGCCGGGGTCGTTGTGCACGTGCGCCATTACGCTGATGCCCTGGCCGTACGACATCAGGCGCAGTGCGAGTTCGTGCGCCCGTCCCGCGTAACCGAGTTCCGCGAACTGGTCCGACAGCCAGCTCTCGAACACCTTGAACAGGTTTTCGGCCTGTTGCTGGAGATCGCCCTGTCCCTTGCCCAGCTCCGTGTTCAGTGTGCCCATCGGGCAACCGTAGCGCATGATCGCGTCGGCGCTGTCGGAGAGGATGTCGATGAAACGTTGCAGGCGTTCGATCGGGGTATGGTAGCTGCCGTTCCAGTGTTCGAGCATCTGGCTGATGCGTCCGGTACGGTAGTTGATGGCGGCCTCGAGGATCTCGTCCTTGGTCTTGAAGTAGTAATAGATGTTGCCGCGCGGCACGTTCGCTGCCTGCACCACGTCGCTGAACGAGGTCTGGTTGTATCCCTGGTGGTAGAAAAGCCGATTGGCGGCCTCTACGATCCGCTGGCGTGTTCGTTCGCTTTTCTTCGGCATGGCATTGCTTATCAGACGGACGTACAGATTGTTGGCCGGTTAAGCTGAGTATAGCCTTCTGCCGGATGGTCGTACCAAACCCGGACTGTGTGGCGGTTTCTTCGTGACGGCCGAATGGCGATAATGCGCGCCTCACCCGAACCATCGCCTGGAGAACCCGATGCCCCAGTACCGCTCCCGCACCACCACTCATGGCCGCAATATGGCCGGCGCGCGCGCGCTTTGGCGTGCGACCGGCATGAAGGACGGTGATTTCGACAAACCGATCGTCGCGGTGGCGAATTCCTTCACCCAGTTCGTGCCCGGGCATGTCCATCTCAAGGACCTCGGGCAGCTGGTGGCGCGCGAGATCGAGCAGGCAGGCGGTGTGGCCAAGGAGTTCGACACCATCGCGGTGGATGACGGGATCGCCATGGGGCACGGCGGCATGCTGTACTCGCTGCCTTCGCGCGACCTGATCGCCGACAGCGTCGAGTACATGGTCAACGCGCACTGTGCAGACGCCCTGGTGTGTATCTCCAATTGCGACAAGATCACCCCCGGGATGCTGATGGCGGCCCTGCGCCTCAATATCCCGACGGTGTTCGTCTCGGGCGGCCCGATGGAGGCCGGCAAGGTCAGCCTGGCCAACCGGGGCGAGGTCAAGCTCGATCTGGTCGATGCGATGGTCTCGGCCGCCGACCCCAGCGAGACGGATGAAGACGTTGCAGCCATCGAGCGTTCCGCCTGTCCGACCTGTGGTTCCTGTTCCGGCATGTTCACCGCCAATTCGATGAACTGCCTGACCGAGGCGCTGGGCCTTTCGCTGCCCGGCAACGGTTCACTGCTGGCAACCCACGCTGAGCGCAAAAACCTGTTTCTCGAGGCAGGCCGTGTGGTGGTCAACCTGGCAAAGCGCTGGTATGAGCAGGATGACGCGACCGTATTGCCGCGCAGTATCGCGAACTTCGAGGCGTTCGAGAACGCCATCTCGCTGGACATCGCGATGGGCGGCTCGACCAACACGGTGCTGCATCTGCTGGCGGCTGCGCACGAGGCCGGGGTCGATTTCACCATGAGCGATATCGACCGCATGAGCCGCAAGGTACCCAACTTGTGCAAGGTGGCGCCGGCCACCCAGCAGTACCACATGGAGGACGTCCATCGTGCCGGCGGCGTGATCGGCATACTCGCTGAGCTCGATCGCGGCGGTCTGATCCATCGTGACTGCCATACCGTGCACAGCACCAGTATGGGCGCCGGGCTGGACGCCTGGGACGTGGTGCGCAACCGGGAATCCGAGGCCGGTCACCGTTACCTGGCCGGCCCCGGCGGCATCCCCACCCAGGTCGCGTTCAGCCAGGACAGCTATTGGCCGGACCTGGATATCGACCGCGCACAGGGCTGCATCCGCGATATCGAACACGCGTATTCGAAGGACGGCGGACTGGCGGTGCTGTACGGCAACCTGGCCGAGCAAGGCTGTATCGTAAAGACTGCCGGCGTGGATGAATCCATCCTGGTGTTTTCCGGGCCGGCGCGGATCTTCGAGAGTCAGGATGCGGCCGTCGAGGCAATCCTGGGGGACGGGATCAAAGAGGGCGACGTGGTGCTGATCCGCTACGAGGGCCCCAAGGGAGGGCCGGGCATGCAGGAGATGCTATACCCGACCAGTTACCTGAAGTCCAAGGGTATGGGCAAGGCCTGCGCCCTGATCACCGACGGGCGATTTTCCGGCGGTACCTCCGGCCTGTCGATCGGTCACTGTTCACCCGAGGCGGCCGAGGGCGGCAACATCGGTCTGGTGGAGGAGGGCGATGTCATCGAGATCGATATCCCACAGCGCTCGATCCGAGTTGCACTCAGCGACGAGACCCTGACCGAGCGCCGGCTGTCCATGAAGGCCCGCGGTGAGCGGGCCTGGAAGCCGGTCGATCGTCAGCGCGAGGTATCGCAGGCGCTGCGCGCCTATGCCGCCTTGACCACGTCGGCTTCGCGCGGCGCAGTGAGGGATTTGTCACAGATCGACCGGTGAAGTGACACAGTGCCGGCCCCGGCCGGCTGACGCCAGATGAAAAAGGCGCAGGGCCATGTCCCCTGCGCCTTTTTTGCGTTTGACAGGCTGCAGCCCGGGTGCCGGAACGTGATTGGTTCCACAGTTTCAGTTCGATCCGGACGCCGTTTTGGCGTTTTCGCCCTTTCCAGCCATGTCGGGCCGGCTATGGTTGGGACACCCGGATGTATTCCACCAACGCCTGGACTGGACGCAGGATATTGATCGATCCTGCAGGTCGGGCATGACAGACAAAAGGACGGAAGAATGAAGAAGAACACGATCGGGGCCCTTTACCTTGGGCTCTTTACCGCGGGCATCAGTCAGTTCGCTTTGGCCGAAGATGCCACCGTAAACCGGTTGCTGGCCTCCCAATGTGCACAGTGTCACGGGACCAACGGCCGCGCCGTCAGTGATATGGATGGCCTCTCGGATGAGAGCTACAAGGATCTGTACGAAGACCTGATTGACATGCGCTCCGAAGACTGGCCCGAAGACATCATGGATCACCAGGCGCTGGGTTATACCCCGGATCAGATCCGGCGCATCGCGCTTTATTACGGGACGCTCTCCGGCAAGGCCGGCGAGGCACCGGAGATCAAAGACGGGGGGGTGAAGGATGGCGACTGAGCATCTGCGCAAACTCATCAACCACCTGAATCTTCTCCATGGGGTATCCGTATATGAAGTTTGATCGCAGACGTTTCCTGCAGGCCTTCGGCGCATCAGCTGCCGCTGCGGTTTCACCCTCTGTCCTCAGGGCCGCGACTTCAAGCGGTGTTGCGTCGCGGGTCATGGTTATCGGCGGGGGGTTTGCCGGTGCCACGGTGGCCAAATATCTGCGGATGTGGGGCGGTGACTCCGTAGCTGTGACCTTGGTCGATCCCAAGACCAGCCACACCTCCTGTGTTCTAAGCAACCTGGTGTTGAACAGACGCATGAGTCTCGGTGAGCTGAAAATGTCCTACGGCACCCTGTCTTCCCAATACGGTGTCAACGTCATTCGCGATCGCGCCATCGATATCGACGGGCCGAAGCGCAGCGTGAAACTGCGTGACGGAGGCTGGCGGCCGTATGACTACCTGGTCCTGGCGACAGGCATCGGATTCAAATGGCTCAGGAATGTCGATTACAAGTTGACGCCACATGCCTGGATTGCTGGCCCGCAAACCAATCTGCTGGCCAGAAAAGTGAATTCACTCAAGGCTGGTCACACCTTCGTCATGACCATTCCGAAGGCACCCTATCGCTGTCCACCCGGGCCCTATGAGCGCGCCTGTGTGGTGGCCGACATACTGAAACGCAAGGGATTTGACGGTGGTGATACGAAGGTGCTGGTGCTCGATGGCAATGGGTACATCCAGGCCGAGAGGCACACCTTCGAGAATGCGTTCAACAATCTTTACGGCAACATCATCGAATACAGGACCGGTGTAACCGTAAAAGATGTGGTCTCGGCAGAGAACCGGGTCGTTACGGACTCCGGCGATATTGTGGGCGATCTGGTCAATGTGATCCCGCAACAGCATGCGCCACGTTTCATTCGAAAATCAGGCCTGACCGATGGCGGCAAAGGCTGGGCTACCGTCGATCCCTTGACCTATGCCTCGACGCACGCGGACTACCCGGGCGTACATATCATCGGTGACGCACAGGCCACCGGTCAGCCAAAGTCGGCGCACATGGCCAACTCGCAGGCCAAGGTCTGTGCCGACGCAATCATCAGATTGATTGCAGGCCTTCCGATCGATGAAGAGGAGCGGGTGGCAAATATCACCACCAACTCGGCCTGCTACAGCCCGATCACCTATGACGAGGCCTCCTGGCTTACGGCTAATTTTGCCTACAATCCCGCCACCGGGCAGATGGGCCTGGTAGGCAATTTAGGCGAAGCCGAGCGCTGGAACAGGGAGAACTACCAGGAGATGTTCGCCTGGGCGAGTAACCTTTTCACCGACACCTGGCACTGACGCCCTAACCGCCTATCTTGCCGCCGTCGTCCCTGGTGATCACGACCACTGAGGGGCGCGGCGGCATCTTCGGATCGAAGTCCGGCCAGCGCGTGGCCGGGTCACCGAAGGTCGAACTGCGTTCGAATCCGGGAAAGTGGATGGCGCCGGCGGTGCCCGGGTGTTGTACGGCGACAAACAGGGTCCTGCCGTCCGGGTTAAAGCAGGGTCCGCACATCTCCGCGCCGACCGGCACGCGGAAGAACATTTTTCCCCGACCTCGCCCCGGACCTTCAGTCTGCAGGGCCCAGACACCGTCCGCCGTGCCGCTGCGGTGCTTCCATTGGCTGCCCTGGTCGGTGCACACCCACAGCCGGCCGTCCGGGTCGATGGCGCAGTTGTCAGGGCATGCGAACCAGCCGTTGTCACTGGTGGCCGGGTTCCAGTCGGCATCGACCCCGGGGTCCGCAGGATCTCCCGCCTTGATCAACAGTTCCCAACGCGCACTTCCGGCCGCGTGATCACCGCCTGCGGGGGCCAGTTCGACCACCTGCCCCCAGGCGTTGTACGCGCGCGGATTGACCCCGTCCAACCGCTCTTGGGTGCGGGCGGTGTTGTTGGTCAGCATCACGTAGACCCTGCCATTCACCGGGTTGGGTTCGACGTCCTCGGGTCTGTCCATCGGCGTGGCGCCCAGCATCGAGGCCGCGCGGCGCGCCTCGATCACGACGTCGCCCTGGTCCCGAAAGCCGTTGGATGCATCCAGTCCGGCCTGCCCATGGGTCAGCGGTAACCAATCCAGAGTACCGTCGTCGTTGAAACGCGCGACGGACAGGGTGCCGTGATCGAGCAGGTCGTGGTTCGCGCCGCGCTCGTCCATGTCCACCCTGTCGCGGCTGACGAAACGGTAAAGGAACTCGAAGGCCTGATCGTCGCCGGAATAGAGCACCAGTCGGCCGTCACCGTTCAGGACGCAGGCGGCACCCTCGTGCTTGAAGCGCCCCAGCGCGGTGCGTTTGACCGGGGTGGAGGTCGGATCCAGCGGGTCGACCTCGACGATCCAGCCGAAGCGGTTGGCCTCGTTCGGTTCGCGGTTGATGTCGAAGCGGGGGTGAAAAAGCCCCCAGCCAAATCCGTTGCCCGGCACGCCGTAGCGGGCGAAGTTTCGACTTTCGGGATGTCCCCGCAGTCGCCCGATGAAATACTTGTTGAAGTTTTCCTCCGCCATCAGGTAAGTGCCCCACGGCGTGATGCCGCCGGCACAGTTGTTCAGGGTGCCGATCACCTGCAGCCCCTCCGGGTCGGCGGATGTGCGCATGCGGGGGTGGCCGGCGGCGGGGCCGGCGATGCGCATTGCCGTATCCAAGGCATTGATCCGGCGCGCATAGCGACTGTTCCCGACCAGGCCCCAACGGTCATTGGTCTTCTTTATCTCGATCACGGATCCGCCGTTGCCGGCCATCTCGATTTCCGTCATCGACTGTCTGGACAACGGCTTACCCTGGCCCGGTTGCGGAAACATCATCTGTGCGTCGGTGTACTCGTGATTGATGCACAGCAGGCCGTGCTCCGGGTTTTGCGAGCCGAACGGCAGGGGCACGAAGCCGACAAAGTCGTTGTTGTAGCCGAACTGCTGCAACTGCGCTGCCGGTGATTGCGCATAAGGATCGAACGCCGGGGCACCGGCGGTCACCGGGTCGCCCCAGCGGATCAGGATGTCTGCACGATAACCGGGCGACACGTGGTGGGTTCGGTCGACACCGTGCGCGATTTCCTCGAAGTCGAAACCGCGGCTGGCTGTCAGTGCCGCATGGGGCTGCTGCCCGGCGGCGAACGCGGTCGGCGGTGAGACCGCCAGGGCACCGATGCCGATGATCCGCCCTATCGCCTCGCGGCGATTGATGATTTCTGCGAGGGTATCTTGTGGATTCGGATTGCTCGGGATGTCCTCGAGCGCGTCGAGGTATTCGGCATGGCTGGAAAACCGGGCATCATCCGTCGACATCGGCCGAAAACCTCCCGATCTTGGCACTCTTTCTAGTTTTCTTTTCCACCACAAAGGTCACAAAGTACACGAAGAACCGGTGTTCCTGCTCATCTGCTTGAGAGGGGCCTGAGTTCTTCTTTCTTTGCGTTTTTGGCGTCCTTCGCGGTTTTCATTTTTTCTTCAACCGCAAAGACCACGAAGTGCGCAAAGCCTGTTCTTGTCCACGGGCCACGCGACGACCCTCAGTCTTGGCCTTTGCGATCTTCATGCGTTTCGCGGTTTCCGTTCCACCCCAAAGGTCACGAAGCCGTCGGCCTATAGCGAGCCCCAAGAGCTCTTGCGCCGCCTTACCCGCAGGTGCGGCAGGATCAGTCCGAGTATGATGCCGCCGACAACGACGCCGGCACCGATAAGGAACCAGTTCTGCGCGGTCTTGTTCTCGAGTTCACGATTCTGCTGCTTGACGTCCTCTACCTCGCGCGTCATCGAGGCCACCTGTTTGCGCAGTTCGTTGCGCTCGTTGGCGATGCGCACCGCGTTGCTGGAAGTGCGTTGCAGTGCTGCGAACTCCTGATCGACCAGGGTCTTGGCGCGTTCGAGCTCCTGGTGTGCCTTTTTGAGCGCATCGTGTTCCTCGATCAGCTTCGCAAGGCGGCTGCTGAGTTCGCCCGGTGCTGCCTTGAGTGCATTCACCTCTGCCTCCGCGGCGGCGAGCCGGTCGCGTGCAACCGGCTGGTCGACCAGTTGGCGGGTCAGCACATAGCCCTCGGAGCCGCCCGCGGTGCGGACCTTGCTGTAACCTGTTTTCTCGTTGGTTGCCAGGACAGTCAGGCGCTCACCCGTTGGCAGCATGCGCATGATGCGATGCGTGGCGCTCTCGCCGGTGCGCAGGGTGATCTTGAGTTCGTCGGTGACATAGGCGGTCTGGGCATATGCCATCGCGCTGCATAGAACGAGAAATAGAGTGGCGATTTTCTTCACTGAATCGATTCCGTACCGCTGGTTTGTTGGATCAGTCTCTGCCAGAGAAGCAGATTAAGTGTTCTGCGTCCATCCGGACGCGAACAGTTTCACCCAGATGATGATCAAAATGGCTGGGAAAGAGGGATAGTAGGCGCGTTCCGGTGGGTAATTCCAGTGTGTATAGGATTTCTGCCCCCTTGAAGGCCTTGTCCTTGACGATCGCCTCGATCTCTCCACGCTCGTCGGGCACCAGATCATCGGGCCGGATCAGTATGTCCACCCTGTCGCCCATGGCCTGGGTGCATGAGCGGTTTCCCTGCAGCAGCCCGAGTTCCGTCTCAAAGGTCTCGGGGGTACGCACGATGCCCGTAATGAAGCGTCCCTGCCCGATAAAGTCGGCCACGAAGCGATGGTTGGGTTCGTGATACAGGTTGTAGGGGGTATCCCATTGCAGGATCTGGCCCCCGTGCATGACCCCGACCTTGTCGGATACGGCAAAGGCCTCGTGCTGATCGTGGGTCACCAGGATGCCGCTGATACCCTCGGCCTTGAGCAGGTCCCGAACCTCGACGCTGAGGCGTTCACGCAGCTCGATATCGAGATTCGAGAAGGGCTCGTCCATCAGCAGCATGGTCGGTCGGGGAGCGAGCGCACGGGCCAGCGCGACCCTTTGCTGCTGACCGCCCGAGAGCTCATGCGGGTACCGTTCACCCATGCGCCGAAGCCCGGTCGCATCGAGCAGGTGTTCGATCTGCACCTTGCGGTCGACCGCGGGCATCTTCCTGAGACCGAACCCGATGTTGTCGATGATTGTCAGGTGCGGGAACAGGGCATAGTCCTGAAACACCATGCCGATAGAGCGCTGCTCCGGCGCCAGGGTCATCCCCGGCGCCGAGGCGATGCGGTCTGCAATCAGGATCTTGCCGTCGCTTATGGGTTCGAAGCCTGCAATGGCCCTGAGGACCGTGGTCTTGCCGCAGCCGCTGGGGCCGAGCAGGCTGACGATCTCGCCGCGGTTGACGTGAAACGAGAGTGCCTCGACGACGCGTTCCCGGCCATATCCTGCGCTGATGTTTTCGACCTTGAGTAGCGGCATCGGTGGTGTCTGGCTGCCTCCTGATGGTGGACGGCGGCTTGTCAGCCGAGCAGGAACTCCAGGAGGGCCTTTTGGGCATGCAGGCGGTTTTCGGCCTCGTCCCAGACCACGCTGTCGGGTGCGTCGATGACCTCTGCCGCTACCTCCTTGCCGCGATAGGCGGGTAGACAGTGAAGGAACAGGGCGTCGGTGGCGGCACTGTCCATCATCCGACGGTCCACCATGTAACCGGCGAAAGCCTGCTCGCGGCGGGCCCTTTCCTCTTCCTGGCCCATGCTGATCCAGGTATCCGTGACCACCATGTCGGCACCCTCTGCGGCGCTGCGCGGGTCGCGCACGATCTCGCTGTGTTCGCCGACGGAGTCCATGATCTGCGGGTCAGGGTCGTAGCCCTCGGGGCAGGCGATGCGCAGCCGGAAATCGAATTGGCGCGCGGCACCCATGTACGAATGGCACATATTGTTGCCGTCACCGATCCAGGCCACGGTCTTGCCGCTGATGTCTCCACGGTGCTCCGCATAGGTCTGCATATCCGCCAGCAGCTGGCAGGGATGACAGAGATCGGTCAGGCCGTTGATCACGGGTACCTGTGAGTGTGCGGCAAACTTCTCGATGTCGGCATGATCGAAGGTGCGGATCATGATGCCGTCCACCATCCGCGACAGCACCCTGGCCGTGTCTTCGATTGGTTCGCCGCGTCCGAGCTGGGTGCTGTCCGGCGACAGGAACATCGCTGCACCCCCGAGCTGGGTCATGCCGGCCTCGAACGATACCCGCGTACGGGTCGAACTCTTTTCGAAAATCATCGCCAGGACCTTGTTCTGCAGCGGCGCGTGCAACTCGCCGGCACGTTGCATGCGTTTGAGTTCAGAGGCGCGCGCGACCAGGGCACGAAGCTCGGCAGGGTTCATGTCGAGCAGGGTGAGAAAATGACGTGGTTGTTTGGAAATATGCATAGGATGGCCTCGCGCGTGCGCGGGGGGGTCACTGGCCGGCGAGAAAATCGCTTACCAGGGAAACGAGTTGGGAGACGAGCCGGTCGGCCTGCTTTTGGCTCATGACCAGTGGCGGCAACAGACGCACGACCGAATCTGCGGTGACGTTGATCAGCAGGCCGTCATTCAACGCCAGGGACACCAGTTCGACACAAGGCCGGTCCAGTTGCATGCCGATCATAAGGCCCTGGCCGCGCACCTCGACGAAGCCGTGGACCCCGGTCAGGGCCGACCGCAGGCCATCCCGGATGTATTTGCCGAGCGCTGCCGCGGTCTTCCAGAGCTGCTGCTCGGTGATGATGTTGCACACGGCCAGCGCAGCGGCGCAGGCCAGCGGATTGCCGCCAAACGTGGATCCGTGGTTTCCCGGTGCGAACAACCCGGCCGCCGGCCCATGTGCCAGGCAGGCGCCTATCGGCACGCCGTTGCCGAGCGCCTTGGCGACCGTCATCACGTCTGGTTTGAAGTCGTAATGCTGATACGCGAACGGCTGGCCGGTGCGCGCCATCCCGGTCTGTATCTCGTCCAGGATCATCAGCCACTGCCTGCTGTCGCACAGTTTGCGCACCCCGGGCAGGAACTCGGCAGGTGGTACATTGATGCCGCCCTCGCCCTGGATCGGCTCGATCATCACCGCGACCACGTCCGGCTGCATTTCGGCAACGGCCTGCAGGGCGCCAAGGTCGCCGTACGGGATGCGCACGAAACCCTGCACCAGTGGTTCGAAGCCGGCCTGGACCTTGCGGCTGCCGGTTGCGCTCAGGGTCG
Organism: uncultured Gammaproteobacteria bacterium; assembly: GCA_963753845.1. Classification (GTDB taxonomy): domain Bacteria; phylum Pseudomonadota; class Gammaproteobacteria; order Chromatiales; family Chromatiaceae; genus Thiosocius. The sequence continues at coordinate 101,219 of CAVWEI010000014.1, read as the reverse complement.
CCAGGGTGCGGCCGTGGAAGCTGTTTTCCATCACCACGATCATTGGTGATTTGATGCCCCTGTGATGCCCGTGAAGCCGTGCCAGCTTTATCGCCGCCTCGTTGGCCTCGGCGCCGGAATTGCCGAAGAACACCTTGTCCATGCCGGCGAGCGCAGTGAGCGCGTCGCCCAGTTCTTCCTGTACCGCAATGCCGTAGAGGTTCGAGGTGTGGACCAGCTGGCCGGCCTGGTCGCACAGGGCCCTGGTGATGGCCGGGTGTGCATGCCCGAGGTTGCATACCGCGATGCCGCTGAGTGCGTCCAGGTATTCCTTGCCCTGCGTATCCCACAACAGCGCACCCTCGCCACGCGCGAAGGTCACGGGCAGACGTTTGTAGGTGCTCATGAGGGAAGAATGGCTCATCGGGATTCGGGCTCGCCTTCGGTGAGAAGGCACGAACATCGTTCTACGTGGCTCAGTGTCGAGATCCGCGCTTCTCCGGAAAAACAAAAGGCAGTCCCGACAACGGGGCCACCTCCGGCGTTTGCGCGCCACCGGCGCAGCAAAGGCGGAACACTAGCAAGTGTTTGCGTCGCTGACAAGTATCGGGCGGGCACAGAAAAACGCGGCCTGATCGCCGGGAGGAATGGCACATCATCCCCCTGAGAGGTGACTCCCAGATTGAAAGCGCGGCTAGGCGGGCGGTATCACGACGATTCGGTTTCGCCCCTGTGCCTTGGCGGCGTAGAGGGCGTCGTCGGTGCGCTTGAGGCAGCTGTCGAGGTCTTCACCGGGAACATACCGGGTGACGCCGAAGCTGCCGGTAACGGCGACCGACGCCTCTCCCGCCCGAAGCCGGCTGTCCGCCAGAATTTCGCAAAGGCGTTGAGCGAGTTGCTTCGCCTCGTCGAGTCCGGTGCCCGGAAATACGATGAGAAATTCCTCGCCTCCCCAGCGCCCCAGAAGGTCGGTGTCCCTGATCCCATGAATCATCCGCTCGACGGCGTGCCGGAGCGTTTGGTCTCCCACATCATGACCGTAGCGATCATTGATCTGCTTGAAATGATCGAGGTCGACAAGGATGGTGCAGAAACTGTCTTCATCGCCCGAGAGCCCCGAAATGGTCTCTTCCAGCTGCCGGGTAATCGCACGCCGATTGAGAACGCCGGTAAGGTAGTCGGTACGCGTGATGGTCTCGAGTCGATGCTCCATGCGCTTGCGCTCGTCGATCTCTTCGAGCAGTTTTTCGTTGGTACGGACGAGCTCGGAGGTCCTTTCGCTCACCCGCAGTTCGAGTTCGTCCCGCGCCCCCTGCAGGGCGGCCTGATGCGCCTCCAGCTGTTGACGGTCGTTGTCGAGACGAACCGACATCTTGTCGAGCGCCTCTGACAGCTGATCCAGCTCGTCGCCGGTTGGCGTCAATGCGCCGTTACCCTGAACCGGCAGGATGGTCGACAGGCGCCCCGTCAGGCTACCGATGCGACGGGTGAAATTGTTGCTGAGCAGGCGGCTGAACACCACGGCCAGGAGTAAGGAGAATACCAGGGAAAGCAGGCCCGCCAGGCGTATCTCCTTGAGTTTCGACTGCACCTCGTCGGCATACATGTCGATACCGACAAGATAGGCGCCATTCCCCGCCTCGAGCGGCGAGTAACCCGAGAGAAAACTGCCCCACCGGTCCACCGTGATTTCCCTGTCGACCGAGGAGCGCACGAATCCCTCCATGAGCGCCGGTACCTCGTGTGGATAGACCTCGCCCGGCAAAGCGGGGTCGTCTGCGTCGGAATCGAGCACGAAGACCGCCTTATCATTTTCCCTGCGCATCACATAGATAAAGGCGATGTCCGGATTGGCCTTCACGAAGTCGCGCAGGGCGGCCACGCTTTGCCGGTGAACCGGGGTGTCCCTGTCTTCCGCCGAGCGGATCTGGTCCAGGCTCCGCACGTTCAGCCCTTCACTGATCAGTGCCGCGCTGTTCTGCAATCGTGAGCGCAGGGCCTGGATGAGATTCTCGACGGCGCTGTCGTAGAAATAGGTGCCTACGCTGCCGGAGACCAGGATGATCGCTGCGAAGTGGCTGAAAAACAGTTTTGATTGGATGTTCAGGCGCATAGGCCGCACAAGAATACCCAGAATGGGCTGCGGCGGAAACGTTTCCGACTATCCGGTCCTGCAGTGGCCTGCCCGAATGCACGTGTTCAGCAGGGGGAGAAAACGGGTGCCGATGTCAGAGCGCCCCCGGCTCGAACGAGCCGGGGGCGCCCCGTCAATCTCTCCGTTACCCTTTGGTGCGTTTCAACAGCATGTTGTCACGCGAAAAAAGGGGGGTCAGGCGGCAAAGTTGGCCGCCACGAACTCCCAGTTGATCAGCTTCCAGATCTCTTCGAGATACTTTGGACGCGCGTTGCGGTAATCGACGTAGTAAGCGTGTTCCCAAACGTCCACAGTCAGCAGCGCGGTCTTGCCGTCGGTCATCGGGGAGCCCGCATTGGACGTGTTGACGATCTCGATACTTCCGTCGGCGTTCTTGACCAGCCAGGTCCAGCCGGAGCCGAAGTTGGTCGCGGCGGACTTGCTGAACGCCTCCTTGAAGGCGTCGAACGAGCCAAAGGCCTTGTTGATCGCATCCGCCAGGGCGCCGCCGGGCGCGCCGCCACCGTTCGGGCTCAGGCAATTCCAGTAGAAGGTGTGATTCCACACCTGGGCGGCGTTGTTGAACACCCCGCCGGAGGATTTCATGATGATTTCCTCCAGGCCCATATTTTCGAATTCTGTGCCCGGGACCAGGTTGTTCAGGTTGGTCACATAGGTATTGTGATGCTTGCCGTAGTGATACTCCAGGGTCTCCTGGGAGATTACGGGCTCGAGGGCATTCATTGCGTAAGGCAGGGCGGGTAGTTCGTGCGCCATCTCAAAAACTCCTTGGTCGTCGTTCTTTCTTTGTGAAAAGGGTTTTCCACGTCTGGGTGTTGCCGATTCTAGGGACTGTATGACGATGCAATCAACCGCGTTGCGGTCGGGGGAGTGAAAAAAACGGAAAAAAGTCCGGCGGGGGCCGTATCCGTGTTTTCAGTCCTGTCCCTCGGCGGCCGTGTGTTGGATCCGGACGGGGTCGCGCACGATGATCTCCCGGTGTGGGTAGGGGACATGGATACCATGCTCCTTGAATTTGTCCCACAAGGCCAGCAGCACCTGGCCGCGGATATTGGTCAGGCCGTTCTGGGGATCGTTTATCCAGAAGCGAAGGATGAAGTCGAGGGAAGAATCGCCAAACGCGGTCATCCAGCATACCGGCCGCTTTGACGGCACCACGCGTCCCACCGAGGCCGCCGCCTCGATGGCAAGAGCGCTCACCTGATGGGCATCGGCGTCGTAGGCCACGCCAAACTCGACGTCGAGCCGCACCAACTCGTCGGAAAAGGACCAGTTGATGACCTCGCGTGTAATGAAGTCTTCGTTCGGGATGAGATATTCCCGCCCGTCGCGGGTGACGACCGAGACGAAACGCGCCCTCAGCTCGCGGATCCAGCCGAAGGTCTCGCCCAGGGATATGGTGTCGCCGGGTTTGATCGAGCGGTCGAGCAGGATGATGATCCCGGAGATCAGATTCGATGCCACCGCCCGCAGGCCAAAACCGATGCCGACGCCAACCGCACCCGAAAACACCGTGAAGGCGGTCAGGTCGATCCCAAGGCTCGACATAGCGATCAGCGCTGCCGTCATGACCAGCAGGATCTTCAGCAGCTTGCCGATCAGCAGGCGCAGCGATGGGGTCAGCTCCTCGGACCGCTGGACCAGGCTGTCGAGAAAGTTGCCAAGCGAAATGGCGAGCCAGAGGGTGACGCCGATCAGCACGGCCGCCTTGAGGATCAGCAGCACCGATATCCGCAGCTCGCCGGCAGAAAACCCGAGGCCGTCGAGGAAACCGAACACGTTCTCGTTGACACCGAAGATGGTGATGGCCACGTAGGCCCAGACGCTGACCGCCATCAGGCGGCCTATGGTGCGGCTGCGGATGGCGCGCGAAAGCACCGAAATCACCAGCCAGGCGAAGGCCAGGGTCAGGGCGACGTCGATAAGGTAACTGCGGCTTGGCCAGGTCAGTCCCCGCATTACGGCCAGGGCGCTTGCGAGCAGCAGGATATACACGATCAGGTCCATGCGTCGCAGGGCCGCCACGACGAACCGGAGCAGGCCGGGGTGCCCCTTGATCTTGCGTGCATGCGCCTCGAACCTGGGTTCCAGGCGGGACGCGAACAACCGTGCGGCGATGTACAAGAAAGCGATGATCAGGATCTGGTAGGCAAACCAGGGCTGGCTGACATAGGTCGTCGCCACATGAAAAAGCTCGACGATGTTGGGAGGCAATTCATAAGAATCTGGGTTCATCGGCTGTCGGTCCTGAAATTCTTTTTGTCTTGCGGCTCGCTCCCGCCGGATTCTGCCACCATCATCCGGATATTTCGCTGCCGTTCGTTCGTCACCTGCACAGTGGCCGGCACTGGATCGCCCGCGCAAGTGCGATACCGGTCGGTGCTGGCGCAGTCGAACGCCGACCCGTTAGAGTAGACCGGTATGACACCCGCAACCCTGAATATCTTTGCCAGCCGCCTCGACGCCGTGTGCGAGGAGATGGGCCTGGTACTGCGCAACGCTGCATTCTCGCCCAATATCCGCGACCGTCTGGATTTCTCTTGCGCGGTCTTCGATGCAAACGGGGCCCTGTGCGCCCAGGCCGCCCACATACCGGTGCATCTTGGCAGCATGGCGTTTGCGATGCAGGGCATCGTGGCCGATATCGACTGGCAGCCGGGTGATCAGGTGATGCTCAATGACCCCTACCTGGGTGGGACCCACCTGCCTGATGTCACCCTGATTGCCCCGGTCTTCGCCGGTGATCAACTGCAGGCCTTCGTGGTCAACCGCGCGCATCATGCCGATATCGGTGCCGCATCACCCGGATCGATGCCGATTTCCTCGCGCCTGGAGCAGGAGGGCGTCGTGATCGGGCCGCAGCACCTGGTGCGGGGAGAGGAGCTGTTGTCCGCGGTGCTGCAGGCGGTAACCGGGGCGACCCGCAACAGCGCCGAATCCGGGGGTGACTTCGCCGCCCAGGTGGCCGCCAATCGCGCCGGTGTTGCGCGTCTGGGAAAACTGATCGGCGGCTACGGTGCGGCTGTCTTCCTGGACGGGATCCTGGCGCTGAACGACTATGCGGAACGCCTGGCGCGTGATGCCTTGGCGGGTATCCCCGAGGGCCGCTACCGGTTCACCGATTTCCTGGATGACGACGGCCAGGGCCAGCTCGATATCCCGATATCCGTGACCCTGACGGTCGCCGGGCAGGCGGTGACCGCGGATTTCACCGGCACGGCGGCGCAGGTGGAGGGCAATGTGAACTGTCCGCTGGCGGTGGCCGCCGCGGCGGTCTACTACGTATTCCGATGCCTGATGCCGCCACATACACCAGCCTGTGCCGGTGCCTTCCGACCGGTAAGGCTGATCGCACCCGAAGGAAGTCTGCTCAACGCGCGCAAGCCGGCCGCGGTGGCCGCGGGCAACGTTGAGACGAGTACGCGGGTCGTGGATGTCGTGCTCGGCGCACTGGCGCAGGCGATACCCGGGCAGGTGCCGGCCGCCAGCCACGGCAGTATGAACAATCTGGCCATGGGCAGCGCGCGTGCCGGAGCGACATGGGATTATTACGAGACCATCGGTGGCGGCATGGGTGCGGGTCCGCATGGCGGCGGCCTGAGTGGCCTGCAGACGCATATGACAAACACCCTGAACACCCCGGTCGAGGTGCTGGAGAGTCGCTTTCCGCTGCGGGTTCTGCAATACGGGCTGCGCCGGGAATCAGGCGGCAGGGGTATGCGCAGGGGTGGTGATGGCCTGGTGCGTGAGTACGAATTCCTGGAGGCCGCCCACTACACCCTGCTGACAGAGCGGCGCTCGCATGCGCCCTGGGGCATCGACGGCGGTGGTGACGCCAGGCCGGGTTTGAACCTGCTGAACGGTCGGCCGCTGCCGGCAAAGTGTGAGGGTGAACTGCAACCCGGTGATCGTCTGCGGATAGAGACGCCGGGCGGCGGGGGATGGGGACGTTCGTAACGACAGGAGGTCTGCGGATGAGTTGTGGCAGTTGTCGCGCCATCGCGCAGGGCTGTGTCAGGCGGATCATTTCGGGAGGTTTTTGAGATGTGCGGGATATGCGGTGAGCTGCGGCTGGATGGCGCGCCTGTCGAACCGGGTCTGATTGGACGCATGCTGTCGGCGCTGGAGAGGCGTGGGCCCGATGACGAGGGGACCTGGCAGGCCGGCAAGGTCGCATTTGGGCACCGGCGCCTGTCGATCATCGACCTGTCCAGCCGCTCGCATCAGCCGATGCTCGATGCCGGGCTAAGTCTCGTGTTCAACGGTGCCATCTACAACTACCGCGAGCTGCGCGCCGAGTTGCAGGGCAGGGGCCATACCTTTGTCTCCGGCGGCGACAGTGAGGTGATACTCAAGGCCTACCGCGAATGGGGTGTCGACTGCCCGGCGCGCCTGCACGGGATGTTCGCCTTCGCGATCTGGGACGAACAGCGCCAGTGCCTGTTCGCGGCGCGTGATCGTTTCGGTATCAAGCCCTTCTACTATGCGCTCGACGGGCGGCGCTTCCGCTTTGCCTCGAATACCCGGGCACTGCTGGCCGGTGGCGGTATCGACCGCGGTATAGATCCGGTCGGCCTGCATTTTCAGTACACCCTGCACGCGGTGATCCCGGCACCGACCACCATCCTGCGCGGTATCCGTAAACTCGAGCCGGCCCACAGCCTGCTGCTGCAGGCCGGCGGTCGGCAGGAACTGCGGCGTTACTGGGAGCTGGATGCGACACGGTTGCCGCAGGAGCGCAGCGAACAGCAATGGGTCGATGCCACGCATGCGGCCCTGCTGGAGGCGGTGCGCAAACGCAACGATGTCGCCGATGTCCCGGTCGGGGTGCTGTTGTCCGGGGGGCTGGATTCCAGCCTGTTGGTGGCCCTGCTCGCCGAGGTCGGGGTGAAGGATTTCCATACCTTCTCGGTCGGTTTCGAGGACCAGCCCGAGGAGAAAGGCAGCGAGTTTGAATTCTCCGACCTGGTGGTGGAACGCTACCGGCCCATTCACCACAAGTTCCTGGTGCCGAACGAGCAGGTGCTCAAACGTCTGCCCGAGGCGGTGGACGCGATGGCCGAGCCGATGTTCGGCCAGGACGCGGTTGCCTTCTACCTGTTGTCCGAACGGGTCTCGAAGGAGATCAAGGTGGTGCAGTCGGGGCAGGGGGCGGACGAGGTCTTCGGTGGCTATTTCTGGTACCCCCGCATGCTCGCCGAGACCGAAGGCTCGCGGCTGGAGCGTTTCCGAAAACACTATTTCGACAGAGATCATGCGGAGTTTCTGGACATGGTCACGCCGCCTTATCGCGGTGACGATCACACCGGCCGTTTCATCGCCGCGCATCTGGATGATGCCTGGTCGGGCGATTTCCTCGATGCCGTGTTGAAGCTGGATACCACCACGCTGATCGTCGACGACCCGGTCAAGCGCGTGGACAACATGACGATGGCCTGGGGTCTTGAGGCACGCGTGCCTTTCCTGGACCACCACCTGGTCGAGGTCGTTGCCCGTTGTCCGCCAGAACTGAAGCTGCAATCGGACGGCAAGCACCTGCTGAAGCGGATTGCGCGAGGCATCGTGCCGGACGCGGTGATCGACCGCCCGAAAGGCTACTTTCCGATGCCCGCGCTCAAGTATGTGCGGGGTGATTTTCTCGAGTTCATGCGCGCGATCCTCGATTCGCAGGCCTGCCGCGAGCGCGGCCTGTTCGAACGCGGCTACGTAAACCGGCTACTTGCCGCACCGGAGCTGCACCATACCCGGATCATGGGCAGCAAACTCTGGCACCTCGCGCTGCTGGAATTCTGGCTGCAGCGCAACGTGGATGGGGTTTCCTGAAATCGACGGGGCGCGCCGTCCCGGGGCAAATTGCCCGACAGCTGCTATGGGTTCTCGTGTGTGGCGGCTGCTAGACTGTTTCCACTTGAAATTCCGGCGACCGACCGCATCTGTCGGCTTCGTCGACGCAACAGCTGAGGTGCCGAAATGGACGTGATGGACAGAATCAAAGAGCAGGTCGAAAAAAACCCGATCATCATTTACATGAAGGGGACCCCGCAGTTCCCCCAGTGCGGGTTTTCCTCGCGTGCCGTGGCCGCGCTGCAGGACTGTGGCGAAAAATTCGCCTATGTCAATGTGCTGGCCGACCCCGAGATCTTCGAGAACCTGCCGCGCTTTGCCGATTGGCCGACGTTCCCTCAGGTCTATATCGACGGCGAGTTGATCGGTGGCTGTGACATCACACTGGAGATGCATGCCAGCGGCGATCTGAAAAAGGCCGCTGCCGGGGCGGCCGTGAAGTGGCCGGCGGAAGAGACCGAAGGCTGAGGGCAGGGCGTTTGAGGCGCAAACGGGAAGGCGGCCAGTGGCCGCCTTTTTTTCGCCATGGTGCCGCGCCCGGCAGCCACATGCTATTTTCCAAGAAGGCCGTTCGGGTTTGAGACGGGGGGGCATGCGACGGTGAGTGATATCTTCATCAGTTACGCCAGCGAAGATACGGATTTCGCCCGTCGTCTCGCCGGTGCGTTCGAGGGCGAGGGCTGGTCGGTATGGTGGGACAAACAGATTCCACCCGGGATGGACTATGCGCAGGTGATCGAGGCGGCGGTGAACGAGGCCCGTTGCGTGGTGGTGCTGTGGTCCAGGCACTCGATCGGCTCACGCTGGGTGCATACCGAGGCCGCCGCCGGTGCCGACCGGGATATCGTGGCGACTGTGATCGTGGACGATACCCCCGGCGAAAGCATCCCGTTCGAGTTCAGGCGCCTGCAGGCCGGAAACCTCAAGGACTGGCGGCCGGGGGTGGCGCATGCCGGTTTCGACCTGCTGGCCAGTCGCGTGCGCTCGATCCTCAAAGAGCCCCCCAAGCCCCGGCCACCAGTGCCACCGCACAACGGTGGTGGCATGGTCTCGTGGAAGGAGGCACTGACCAGCCTGGGAAGCGGGAAACAGCGTGCCTACCGCATCGGTGCGGCAATCTCGGGGTTCGTTGGTCTCGGTGCCTGTTCCGAGGCACTTGATTACGGCGACTCAGACACCGCGCTGGGTGCCATGGTGCTGCTCGGCCTGGCGGCTTACCTGTTGTATCTGGGACGCAAGCCCTCGTGACGTCAGGGCGTCCGGATTATCCGCGCCTGGAGGACCAGATCGACTGGTTCGACCGCAAGAGCAGCTATCACCAGGCGTGGTACCGACGACTGAAGGTGCTCTCGGTCGCCGCGGCCGCCCTGGTGCCCCTGGCGAGCGGCTTCGACGGCTACGCCCCGCTGGCCGGGGTGCTTGGGGTGGCGGTCGTGGTCGTGGAGGGTATCCAGCATATCAATCAACATCATGAAAACTGGATTCGCTACCGCGCGACCTGTGAAGGCCTTCGGCACGAAAAATATCTCTACCTGGCTGGGGCGGGCCACTACGAGGGCCAGTCAGACGAGGAGGCGTTCAGGCACCTGGCAGCGCGCGTGGAGTCTGTGCTGTCCCAGGAGAGCGATGCATGGTTGCAGTTGCGTCGCGCCCTCGATGAGAAGCCCGAAAAACAGTCTCAGCCTGCGTCCGACTGAGCCAGCCACGGGGACTCGTCGGTGGCCGCCTGCCAACGGTTGACGATGTGGCAGAACAGTTCTGCGGTCTTTTCGGTATCGTAGATCGCCGAGTGGGCCTGATCCGCGTCCCAGCTTATCCCGGCGGCGATGATCGTTCGTGCCAGGACGGTCTGGCCATAGGCAAGACCGGCCAGGGTCACCGTATCGAAGGTACTGAATGGGTGGAATGGGTTGCGCTTGTAGGCCGTCCGTTCGACCGCGGCGTTGATGAAACCCAGGTCGAAGAACGCATTGTGTCCGACCAGGATGGCGCGTTTGCAGGCACTGGCCTTGACCGCTGCACGGATCGGCCGAAACAGGTGGTCGAGGGCCTCTTTCTCGGGCAGCGCCTGGCGAAACGGGTGATAGGGGTCGATCCCGTTGAATGCCAGCGCCTTGGGATCCAGGTTGGCCCCTTCGAAGGGCTGCACGTGACAGCTGATCGTTTGTGCCGGTTCCAGGTCGCCCCGGTCGTCCATTCTGAGGATTACCGCGGCCATTTCCAGCAGGGCATCCGTCTGTGCATTGAATCCACCCGTTTCGACATCGACGACCACGGGAAGGTAACCACGAAAGCGCTGGCTGATCGCGGTGTTGTAAGGTTCATTTTCCACGCGCGGCAGGATAACCAATGCGAGGCACGATAGCGATGAACCTTTGGTCCAGATTTCTGTTCGGCATGCTGATGCTGTTGATCGCGGCTGTTCGGCCGGCGCTGGGCGGGCAGGGCCTGATCTACGGTATCTATTCTGACGACGGCCCCCGTGGATATCTGGTTGGCACCATGCACAGTGAAGACCCGCGGGTGGTGTCGCTGCTCGGGCAGCTTGTTCCATTGATCGAACAGGTCGATGTCGTGGCCATCGAGATGGTGCCGGATGCGGTTGCCCTGATTGCGGTCGGTGCCGCGACCCTGCTGCCCGCGGACCGGGACCTGCGTGGCCTCATCGGGGAGGAGCGGTTCGAGTCCCTGGTGGCGGCAGCGGCGCCTCTCGGGCTGCCGCGCGACATGCTCGACCGGCTCAAGCCGTGGGCAGCCGCGATGGCGCTGGGCATGCCGCGACCGGAAAGCGGGCGTTTCCTCGATATGGAGATCTATCTGCAGGCCCTGCAGCTGCAACGTCCTGTGGTGGGCCTCGAAACCGCTGCCGAGCAGCTGGCAGTGTTCGAGCAGATGGACCCGGGCCTGCAGCTGGTCCTGCTCGACGCGATGGTCAAGAACGCCCCGTACATGCCGAAACAGCTGGAAGAACTGACTCAGGCCTATCTGCTGGGCGATTTGGACCAGATCGACGAGGTCGCACGTTCCCAATACGAGGACATACCGCCGGCGCTGTTGCGGTGGTTTGATGGGCTCCTGCTGCACAGCCGCAACGTCCGCATGCTGGAGAGCTTGTCGCCCCTGCTCGACGGAGGGACCGCGCTGATCGCGGTAGGTGCCATGCATCTTGCCGGTGATACCGGTCTGGTGGCCGGGCTCAGGCGCAGGGGCTACCGCGTGGAGCCCTGGCGGGGATGAGAGAAGACCGGTGTCTTGGCCTGTCGTGGTGTCACAGTCCGAATGCGACGCCTATAATGCGCCTTCGTCCGACACCGGGCGACGGGTTCGGCCGGTGAGAGAAAAAAAGGAAAACAAATGAAACCACGTGCCTCTTCTCTTCGCAGGGTGGCGTTGGCTTTGCTGCTTGGGCTGACGCTCGGGCTGGCTGGGTGTGCGACCGGTGTCGATCGCGATCCACGTGATCCGCTGGAGGATTTCAACCGCGCGGTGTACAGCTTCAACGAATTGCTCGACCGCGCGATCCTTAAGCCCCTGGCGGGCGGCTACGCGTACATCACGCCGGCCCCGGTCAACCGGGGTGTCACCAACTTTTTCAATAACCTGGCCGATGTGACTTCGGCCTTCAACAATCTCCTGCAGTTCAAGATCGGGCGCGCATTCAGCGACGTGGGCCGCGTGGCGGTGAACAGCACCCTCGGTATCCTGGGTCTCATGGATGTCGCGAGCAATATGAACCTGCCCCGCTACAACGAGGATTTCGGCCAGACCCTGGGTGTCTGGGGCATGGAAATCGGCCCTTATCTGGTGCTGCCAGTCGTCGGCCCCAGCAGCACCCGGGATGGCATAGGGTTTGTTGTCGACTGGTTCACCGACCCAGTCTATTACTTGGATGATCGTGCCGTGAGTTTGGGCCTGCGCGGCCTGAACCTGATCGACACCCGTTCCGATCTGATGAACGCCAGCCGCATCTTGGACCAGGCTGCGCTTGATCCCTACGCGTTTATCCGTGATGGCTACATCCAGCGCCGTCGAAGCCTGGTGTACGACGGCAATCCCCCCGAAGAGTAGGCGCCCGGTCAGTCGCGACTCGTCCAGAAAGACCCCGCCTGCGGGGTTTTTTGGTTTTTCGCATCATTCTCGCTATAGCAATAGTCAATAGCTAACGTAAAAGTTAGCAAATAAGTAATTTACTAATTGACAGTTTAAGCAAACTCTTAAATACTATGCGGCAGGGTTGAGCGGGACGTCTGGCCCTGCAGTAAAAATCAAAACACAGAGTTCCATTTTTGGAGATTGATGACATGAAATTCGTAAAGATTGCTGCCGCTGCAGCCCTTATCGTCGCTTCTGCTTCCGCTTCTGCATGGTGGGGTGGTGGTCCTGGTGGCTGGGGTAACAACGGTTGGGGTAATAACAGCTACAACAACGGTCGCGGCTACGGCAGCGGCTATGGCAATACCGCTGGTGATTTCCAGGGTACCGGCGATGCCGGTGGTGACTTCAGCATGAACTTCTCGGGCCGCGGCAACACCAACATGCGCGGTTACGGCAACGGCTATGGCTACGGTGACGGCCGCGGCAGTGGTTATAACTACTCGGCCCCCGGCTATGGCTACGGTCCGTACGGCTACGGCGCTCCTTACGGCGCTCCCTATGGTGCCCCGGTAGCTCCGCCGATGCCTGCTCCTGCTGCACCTGCTGCAGAGTAATCGACTGACGGCCGCGCATGGATGCGTTCGCGCACAGGGATGTGCGCAATGCAGTCCGGGTATCCCGCTGCGAACGCGGCGCGATACCCGGGATGGGATTGTGGGCCACCCGACATATTCTGACCTTTAATTCTTCATTTTTGGGGATCGAACCAATGAACAAACTGACTAAAATCGCAGTCGCCGTTGCTATCGCAGCCGCTTCCGCAACTTCTTCTGCCTGGTGGGGTAACGATGGTTACAACAACGGTTGGGGCAATGGAAACGGCTGGGGCAACACCTCCGGCGATTTCCTCGGTGATGGCGCCGCGTCCGGCGACTTCAGCATGAGCTTCTCGGGTCGTGCGCGCACCAATATGCGCGGCTACGGCAACGCCGACGGTTATGGCTACGGCAATGGCAACGGCTACAACTCCAACGGATATGGCTACGCTCCCTACGGCTACGCCCCCTATGCTGCGGCTCCGACCATGACTGCCGAGCAGCAGGAAGCCATGGCTGAACAGCAGACCAAGGCAGTAGAGGCCCAGCGTCAGGCGGCTGAACAGTTTGCTGCACAGCAGGCCGAGGCCATCAAGGCCGCCCAGGAAGCCCAACGCCAGGCTGCCGAGCAGTTCGCTGCCCAGGCTCCGCAGGGACAGTTCATGGCTCCTCAGCACCGGTTCATGGCCCCGCAGATGCCTGAAATGGCCATGCCCGAGATGCCAGAAATGGCTATGCCGCAGATGCCGGAAATGCCTCAGATGAGCGCCGGTGACTGCCAGGGCCCGGCGATGCGTCCGGTCGCGTACGAGGTTCCTGCCCGGAACGTCGAAATGCAGAAGGCCATGGACGATCGTCGCGCTGCGATGGATGCCGAGCGCACCGAGCGCCAGGCCGCCATGCAGGCCCGTATGCAGGAAATGAAGGCCGCCATGCAGGCCCGCCGCGCCGAAGTGCAGGCCCAAGGCTGCAAGCAGATCTGATCGAATCCTGATTCGATTGCTGGTCTGAGGAAATGCCCGGGGAGACCCGGGCATTTTTTTGCGCCGGTGATATGGACGTGTCCGGGATTCCCGGGGTGGTTCAGGAGCCCCGCAGCTTGTTCATTCCCACTCCATTTCCTGAAATACCTGCTGGGCATTGCGGCCCTTCAAGCTCTCGTAATCGACGAGATGGGCGAAGCGGGATTGGTCGAGAGTGCCGATCTGCGTGATGTCGCCACTGTTCTCCATGAAGTTGCCGACCGTCTCGCGTAGGAACACGAGGTAGTCGAGCGAGTCCGCGCGTGCCCGGGCGAGGTCGGCGGGCGGGCCGTGTCCAGGCACAACGGTCAAAGGTTCGAGTGATGCCATCGTCTCGAATGCCTCGATCCAGTGGCTGCTCCTGGAGTGCGGCATCACGCCGAGCATGCGCCCGATGTAGACTACGTCGCCGCTGAACACCACACGCTCTTGCGGGATCCACACCAGGCTGTCTCCCGGGGTATGGGCCGGGCCGACCATGCGCAACTCGAAGTTCATACCGCCGTGCGTGAAGCTCATGCTGTCGTCGTAGGTTTCATCGGCGTAGACGGCCTCGGTGCCGGCCATGCCTTTCGCGCCCACCAGGTTGCCGAGCATGAACAGCTGCTCCTCAAGGCGCGCACGCTGATCTGCGACCGCGGCTGCGCTGGCGATGATGCGTGCGCCGCGCTGCTTGAAGTAGCCGTTGCCGAGCCAACGGTGGTCCTGCCCACCGCTGTTGATCACCACCTTGACCGGCTTGTCGGTGACTTGCCCGATCAGTGCGTCAATCTCCGCGGCACCCTGATAGCTGCCGCCGGGGTCGACCAGCACGACGCCATCGTCGGTCACCACAAAGCCAAAGGTTGCGTTATTGCCAAGATTTTCGGGCGAACGGTTGCCAAAGGGACCGACCACTGCATATATCCGATCGGTGATCTTCTGCAGGTGTATGCCGTCGGTGCTGTCTGCTCCGGTTACGACATTGGCGAGGACGAGCATCGCCGAGATCAGGAGCCTGGTAAGGTATTTACGCTTTTCCATATGAATGCCTGTTCGTTGTCAATTCAGTCGGCACGGAACTGCGCGTGGCAGGCGAGGCACTGCTCCAGCGTGCTGCCGGTCAGTACGGTCAGGTCGGCCATGTCGTCGGTGTCGGCGCGCAGCGCGATCTCCTCGAACAGCAGGTGAGTCGGGCCGCCCAACGCTTTGAAGGACTGCGGCAGCTTGGCGCGTACCTCTGCCGGCGTGGCGCGTGCCATGCGATTGCCGGACAGGCGTGCCGCCGCGGCGATCGCGTCGCGGTCTTCGATGCCGATCGCAGCGACGATACCCTGGATGCTGGCCAGCATCTGGCGCATCTCGGCTAGGAACTCAATCCGTTCTGCGTCGGTAAGGCCCAGCGACACGCGCGGGTCGGTGTCGTCGGAAAATCCTGACCGAGCCGTGCCGAGCAGGGCGATCGAAATCAGCAGCGAAGGTATCAGTGATCTGTGCATCGGAATCTCCGGTTGCTTGCTCATGGGCCGGATCTTAACCGATCCTGCCGACAGGCCGGGGGCATTGCACGCGAAAGCCATCGTGACACGCAGCGCACTGGGCGGGAACGCGCGTCGAATCGGCCAGCGCAATGTTTGCTGTTCGGTGCAAACACTCCGTGGTAACGGGTAAGGTTGACCCGGGGAAACGGGGATCATTGCCCTGCTGGGGATTCGATCTGCCCGGCTTACATCCGGTTCGACGGATATTTCACTAACCGGGATTCATACCCTGTGGATTGGGCCTTGTTCTTCAGTGCCTTTGTGTCTGCGACCCTGCTTCCCGGCAGTTCGGAGGCCATGTTGCTGTTCAGGCTGGCCCAGGGTGACCCCTGGGGTGCTCTAGTCCTGACCGCCACTGCCGGCAACCTGCTGGGCAGCCTGGTCACCTATGCCTTGGGCCGTGCCGGCAATGTCGCATTGCATGCGCGCTGGCTGCGTATTAGCGAAAGGGATCTTTCACGCGCCGAGAACTGGTTCGGGCGCTGGGGAAACCCAAGCCTGTTGCTGGCATGGCTGCCCGTCGTGGGCGACCCGCTGTGCCTGCTGGCCGGACTGCTGCGTGTCGGCCCGTTGCGGTTTCTGGTGTTGGTAGGGCTGGGCAAGCTGGCCCGTTACGCCTTCCTCGCATGGGTGGTCGCATAGGCCGCAAACATCGCAGCCAGACCGGGAGCCTGGCTTGTCTTGCGTATAAAATAGGACGGTTGTCTGCAGTAATTAAATCGCTAATACATTGTTTATGAAAGAAAACATTAAACCAGCTTGGCAAGATTGCCTGAGATCTGCTTTACTCTGCAGCCACCAACGGCGCCGCGCGCACGTCGCGACGCGCGCCAAAGCCTCTCAACACCTTCTTGGAAACTCAGGGTTATGGCAGTGAAACCGGATCTCGATCCCCAGGAAACACAGGAATGGCTGGACTCGCTCGACAGTGTGCTCGAGAAAGAGGGCCCGGACCGCGCCCATTATCTGCTGGAAAAGCTGATCGACAAGGCGCGCAGGTCCGGTGCCTATCTGCCATACAGCGCCAACACCGCCTACCTGAACACCATTCCGGTGACCAAGCAGGACGTGTTTCCCGGCGACCGATCGATGGAGCGTCGGATACGTTCCTTCGTGCGTTGGAACGCCATGGCGATGGTGGTGCAGGCCAACCGTATCTCGAGCGAACTGGGTGGCCACATCGCCAGTTTCGCCTCCGGTGCGACCCTGTTCGATGTCGGCTTCAACCATTTTTTCCGCGCGAGCAATGACAACCAGGAGGGGGACCTGGTGTTCTTCCAGGGACATTCGGCCCCGGGCATCTATGCCCGTGCATTCCTGGAGGGCCGCCTCAGCGAGGAGCAGCTGCACAATTTCCGTCAGGAGGTCGACGGTGGAGGCCTGCCGTCTTACCCGCACCCCTGGCTGATGCCCAATTTCTGGCAGTTCCCGACCGTATCGATGGGCCTTGGTCCGCTGATGGCCATCTACCAGGCACGTTTCATGCGCTACCTGCACGATCGCGGACTCGCCAATGCGGGTGACCGCAAGGTGTGGGCGTACATGGGTGACGGCGAGATGGATGAGCCGGAGTCCCTGGGCGCAATCTCGCTGGCCGCGCGCGAGCGCCTCGACAACCTGGTGTTCGTGGTCAACTGCAACCTGCAGCGCCTGGATGGCCCGGTACGCGGCAACGGCAAGATCATCCAGGAACTCGAGGCGGTGTTTCGTGGTGCCGGCTGGAACGTGATCAAGGTGATCTGGGGCGGTTACTGGGACCCGCTCCTGGCGCGCGACAAGGACGGCCTGCTGCTCAAGCGCATGGAAGAATGCGTGGATGGGGACTACCAGGCCTACAAGGCGCACGGCGGGGCCTATGTGCGCGAGCATTTCTTTGGCAAGTATCCCGAGACGGCCGCGCTGGTCGCGAATATGTCGGACGAGGATATCTGGCGTCTGAATCGCGGTGGCCACGACCCGCTCAAGGTCCATGCCGCCTATGCCGCGGCGATGCGGCACACCGGACAACCCACCGTAATCCTGGCCAAGACGGTCAAGGGCTACGGCATGGGTGAGGCCGGCGAGGGTCAGAACATCACCCATTCACAGAAGAAGATGGGCGAGGAATCCCTGCGTGCCTTCCGCGAACGCTTCAATATCCCGATTCCGGACGATCAGATCGGCTCGGCACCCTTCTTCAAGCCGCCGGCCGACAGCCCGGAGATGAACTACCTGCATGCGCGGCGTGCCGCGCTTGGCGGGTACATGCCGAGCCGCCGCACGCAGGCCAATGTCCTGAGCATCCCGCCGCTGGAGACCTTCAAGGCGCTGCTGGAGGGCGGTGGTGATCGCGAGATGTCGACCACCATGGGTTTCGTGCGCTTCCTGTCCACCCTCACCCGTGACAAGGGGATAGGTAAGTTCGTGGTGCCGATCGTACCCGACGAGGCGCGAACCTTCGGCATGGAGGGTATGTTCCGCCAGCTCGGCATCTATTCATCGGTGGGACAGCTGTACAAGCCGATGGACTCCGAACAGGTGATGTACTACCGCGAGGACAAGAAGGGGCAGATCCTGCAGGAGGGCATCAACGAGGCCGGTGCGATGTCGTCCTGGATCGCCGCGGCGACCTCTTACAGCAATAACGGTGTCACCATGATTCCGTTCTACATCTACTACTCGATGTTCGGTTTCCAGCGGATCGGCGATCTGGCCTGGGCCGCGGGCGACATGCAGGCGCGCGGTTTCCTGCTCGGAGGCACTGCGGGGCGCACCACGCTGGCCGGCGAGGGCCTGCAGCACCAGGACGGTCACAGCCATCTGCAGGCTGCCTTCATCCCAAACTGCCGTGCATACGACCCGACATATGCATACGAGTTGGCGGTCATCCTGCATCACGGCATGAAGGTGATGTACGAGCAGCAGCAGAGTGTCTTCTACTACGTGACCGTGATGAACGAGGCCTATCAGCAGCCGGCGATGCCGGACGGCGTGGAGGAGGGGATCATTCGCGGGATGTACCTGTACCGTCAGGGTTCGCGCAAGAAGAAGCGTGTGCAGCTGATGGGCTCGGGCACCATCCTGCGCGAGGTGATCGCCGCGGCGGCCCTGCTCGAGGACGAATGGAACATAGCGGCGGACGTGTGGAGCGCGACCAGCTTCACCGAACTGCGCCGTGAGGCCATGGATGTCGAGCGCTGGAACACACTGCATCCCATGGACAAACCGCGGGTTTCGTATGTTGGCAGAATGCTGGAAAAGCAGAAGGGACCGGTGATTGCGGCCACCGACTACATGCGCAGCTTTCCCGAGCAGATCCTTCCGTACATCGGTGACCGGCACTTCGTCGCCCTTGGCACGGATGGCTTCGGGCGGTCCGATATGCGCTCGCAGCTGCGCAAGTTTTTCGAGGTCAACCGCCACTACATCGTGGTTGCGGCGCTCAAGGTACTGGCCGATCTGGGCGAGGTCGACAGCAGCCTGGTCGCACAGGCGATCAAGACCTACAAGATCGATCCAGACAAGCCAAACCCCGCAACTGTCTGAGCGACAGGCGACACACGGTGCGCAGACAGTGATACGGAGAAAGAGACGTGGCACAGATGATTGAAGTTTTGCTGCCCGATATCGGTGACTTTCACGATGTCGAGATCATCGAGATCCCGGTGAAGCCCGGGGACAGGGTGGAGGTCGAAGACCCACTGCTCACTCTCGAAAGCGACAAGGCCAGCATCGAGATCCCCTCGCCGCAGGCGGGTGTGGTCGGCGAGTTGAAGGTGAGCCTGGGCGACAAGGTCAACCAGGGTGATCTGTTGATGATGCTGGACGTGGCGGCGGCCGAGCCGGCATCGCAAGGGGACGAAGCTGCGCCGGGTGAGGCCGAGGCGGTGGAGCCTGTCGAATCCGTACCCGAGTCCGCGCAGGTGTCCGTGGACGGGCCCGCTCCGGCGGCCGGGCAGCCCGTGGTCAGGGACGTACTCGTGCCCGATATCGGTGACTTCAAGGATGTCGAGATCATCGAGGTCCTGGTTCAGGCCGGTGATCCGATCGAGCCTGAGCAGTCACTGCTGACACTCGAGAGCGACAAGGCCTCGATGGAGATCCCGGCGCCCTTCGGTGGGGTGGTGAAATCGATCGCGGTCAAACTGGGAGACAAGCTCAACGAGGGCGATCTGATCGCCAGCGTAGAAACGGCCGTGCCTGCACCGGCAGCGGCACCGCCGGTTTCGGCCTCTGCGGCCGAAGAAGCGGTGCCTGCTGCGGCCCCGGCCGAGACAGTGCGGCCGGCCGGCGAGAAGGAACCGCTGCCGAGGCCGGTGATGGTCCGCCCCTCGGACACTCCGCGGGGCAAGGCACACGCCAGCCCGGGCGTACGCCGCTTCGCGCGCGAACTGGGCGTCGATCTCTATCATGTGCCGGGCTCGGGTCCGAAGGGACGCGCCACCAAGGAAGACGTACAGGCGTACGTGAAGCGCACCCTGGCCGAGGGCGCACCTGCGGCGATACCGGACAAGGCCGGTGGCTTTGCACTGCCGGGCATGCCTGCGGTCGATTTCTCCAGCTTTGGTGAGATCGAGGAGCAGCCGCTCGGCCGCATCAAGAAGCTGAGTGGCGCCCATCTGCATCGTGCCTGGCTGAACGTGCCGCATGTGACCCAGTTCGACGAGGCCGATATCACCGAGCTGGAGGCGTTCCGCAAGGCGCAGAAGGAGGAGGCAGCAAGGGCCGAAGTCAAGCTCACCTTCATGCCGTTTCTGATGAAGGCGGTATGCCGGGCGATGTCGACCTTCCCTCAGTTCAACAGCTCGCTGTCTGCAGACGGCGAAAAGCTGATTCTCAAGAGGTACGTGCACATCGGGGTCGCGGTGGATACGCCCAATGGCCTGGTCGTGCCGGTCATCCGCGATGTGGACAAAAAGGGAATTTTCGAGCTTGCCCAGGAACTGGGTGAGATGAGCGCCAAGGCGCGTGCCGGGAAACTTTCGCCCTCCGAGATGCAGGGTGGCTGCATCTCGATCTCGAGCCTCGGCGGCATTGGGGGTACCCAGTTCGCCCCGATCGTGAATGCGCCCGAGGTGGCCATCATCGGGATATCGCGTGCCGAGATGCAGCCCAAGTGGAACGGCGAGGCCTTCGTGCCCCGTTTGACCATGCCGTTCAGCCTGTCCTACGACCACCGCGTGATCGACGGGGTGGAAGGTGTACGTTTCACCAGCCATCTGCGGGAGTTGCTCGGCGATATCCGGCGACTGTTGCTCTGATCGTCCGGGAAGGCCGGCCGTGTCCCCTGTGCCGCACGCAATGCACAGCATTGACATCGTTGCCGTGCGCGCCCCGCGCTTTGCTGCCTTAATGGCGGACTGCAATCTTCCGGCGGGTCTGCTTTACTTGGCAGACCCGGGTGCCGGAAGTGGAAAAAGAACATACGGGATAGAGGAGCGTTTATGAGCAAGCAAGGCGAAGTCGCGGATGTCCGAACCCAGGTGCTGGTCCTGGGCGCAGGGCCGGGCGGTTATACCGCGGCCTTCCGTGCGGCGGACCTGGGCAAGCAGGTCGTCATGGTCGAGCGCTATTCGAGTCTCGGCGGTGTTTGTCTGAATGTAGGCTGTATCCCGTCCAAGGCCCTGCTGCATACCGCTGAGGTTATCAACGAGGTCGCCGAACTCGAGCAGATGGGGGTCCGCTACACCCAGCCCAAGATCGACCTCGACAAGATGCGCGCGGGCAAAGACAAGGTCGTCGGCAGGCTGACCGGTGGTCTTGGCGCGCTGGCCAAGCAGCGCAAGGTGCAGATCGTGACCGGGGTGGGCCGGTTTGCCGACACCCATCACATGGAGGTGCAGACCGCCGAAGGCCTCACCCGGATCGAATTCGAACAATGCATCATCGCCTGTGGCTCCAGCGCGGTGAAGATCCCCGGGTTCCCGAATGACGATCCGCGCATGATCAATTCCACGGGTGCACTCGCACTCGAGGATATACCGAAGAAGATGCTGATCCTCGGTGGCGGCATCATCGGCCTGGAGATGGCCACGGTGTATGCCACCCTTGGCAGTGAGATCGATATCGTCGAACTGCAGGACGGACTGATCCCCGGCTGCGACCGTGACCTGGTCAGGCCGCTGCAAAAGCGCCTGGAAAAGCAGGTTTCCAGCATCATGCTCAAGACCAAGGTCACCGATATCAAGGCCCAGAAGAACGGCTTGAAGGTCTCGTTCGAGGGCGCCGGTGCGCCGGACGCCAGGATCTACGACCGGGTGCTGGTTGCGGTCGGGCGCAGCCCCAACGGCAGGCTGATCAACGCGGAGGCGGCGGGTGTCAACGTCGACGAGCGCGGATTCATCCGTACCGATGCCCACATGCGCACCAACGTGCCGCATATCTATGCCATCGGCGATGTGGTCGGCAATCCGATGCTGGCGCACAAGGCCACCCACGAGGCCAAGGTCGCAGCAGAGGTCATCACAGGTCTGCCGTCGCTGTTCGATCCCATGACGATCCCCTCGGTTGCGTACACGGATCCGGAAGTGGCCTGGATGGGTCTGACCGAGACCGAGGCGAAGGCCAGCGGAATCGAGATCGAGAAGGGTGTATTCCCCTGGGCGGCATCCGGGCGTGCCCTGGGCATCGGCCGCGAAGAGGGCATAACCAAGCTGATTTTCGATGCCAAGAGCAAACGTCTGTTGGGCGCGGGCATCGTCGGACGCAGCGCCGGAGAACTGATCGGCGAGACCGTGCTGGGCCTGGAGATGGGCGCGGATGCCGAAGACATCGGCCTGACCATACATCCCCACCCAACCCTGAACGAGACCATTTGCTTTGCCGCCGAGATGGCCGAGGGTTCGATCACCGATCTTATGCCGCCGAAGAAACGCTGACGCGGGAATTTTGTGCGCTCGGCGGAGCGCGCCCGCGGTTTGTTTTTTTCATGTGCGCGGACGCGCGGTATTTTTGATGCGCTGTGCTCAGCGCGCCAGCCCTTCCTTCTTTTGCTTGTCCAAAAGAAAGAAGGCAAAGAAAAAGACCCCCGACGACTTGCCCCTTGCTGCCGCAAGGGGTTCCCTGCGCTTCTCGGCCAAAACCGGCGCTGCGGAACTCGCCCATCTGTGATGGGCTCAAGCAGTCCTCGCTTCTCCCGGTTTTGTCCTGTGATGCTCGGCTGCGTCAACGGGACCGGGGTGCACTGATCAAGCTACGGAGTACCCCGTCCCCTTGGTGCAGCCGAGCATCGCAGCCGTTTCCGGAGGCAAGCGCGTGCATGTCTGAGTGGGCGCAGCCCACGAGTTCACGTGCGCCGGAAAGGGCGAGAAGCGCAGGGAAGTCGAAGCGTAGCGGAGACCAAGCCGTGGGGTGCCGTTTCTTCTGGTTACTCTTCTTTGGGCAAGCAAAGAAGAGTAACGCGAGTGTGCGCCGCCGCGCACATCTAAAACAACCGCGCGAAAGCGCACAGAAGACATTCAAGGTCCACCAAGCGAGTCCGTGGGACTCAGTCCGATGTGTACCCGCCAGCGGCCCTTTTCGCTGCAAACATGCGCTGGTCACTGACATGCAGCAGGCTGTCGAAGTCTTCGCCGTCGCCGGGGTAGAAGGCGGCGCCCATGCTCATCCCCAGCTGGATCTTCCTGCCATCGACGATAATTGGTTCATCCAGCGCGCGACCGATCTTTTCCATCACCGTGTTCGCTGCCTCCGGGCTGCCGATACGGCTCAGCAGGACCAGGTACTCGTCTCCGTGAATTCTGCCGACGGTATCCTCCGCCCTCATGGCCGCGGAGATTCGCCGGCCAACCTGCTTGAGCACGGCATCACCCATGGTATGCCCCCAGCGATCGTTCACCGATTTGAATCTGTCGAGATCGATGAACAGCAGGGCCAGCGCGGTTTTGTTTCGGCGGGCGTGCAGGATCGCCTGTTCGACCCTGTCCTGCAGCAGATGCTTGTTCGGCAGACCGGTGGTCTGGTCGAAATTGGCGCGCTGGTGGATCAGCCGGCGCTGGGCGCCAACCAGTCGCCGCTGTCGGTAAATTACATAGGATGCAAGCGCGGTCAGCGGGAGTGTTATGAGCATGGCGATGGCAAAGACCGAGACACGTGTCTTGTCGATATCTGCCCAACCCACCTGCAGTTCCGCCACCAGTTCGAAGGGTTGACTGCTGTCGCCGAGTACCAGCCGGTTTCGCAGTGGTTCGAAGATACGGCTGAGGCCGCGAATGTCACCCGGCGGATTACGCAACTCGGCAATGATGCCGTCGTCCGGCGAAGACGCGGCGGTGTGCCTCAAATGCACGGCCAGGCCCCTGCGATCGGCTACCCATTCAGGGAGCAACCGTTCGGTCTTCACGACCACCAGCGCGAACAGACCGCTCTTGAGCTGTAGTTCATGGTCCGGAATCCCGTTCGAGATCACGACCGGGCCATAGATGATGTAACCGTACCCGCCTTCGATCAATTCGAAGGGCAGGGAGGAGACTTTCTCGAGTCGTCCGAACGATTGGCGCGCCGCATTGCCGAGCACCCCGGAGGTGCTGTTCAGGTCGAGCCCGAGGACGCCGCGGGCCTCATCAGGTTCGGGCTCCATGAACAGGATGGGCTGGTAGGCCGGCTGCGTCGCAGAAACGCGAATGAGCCGGTCCGAGTCATAACCGAATTCGTGGATACTGAATTCCGGATAGCCGGCGGCGCGCATGCGCTGCTCCAGCCCGGGGCGGTCTTCGTGCGCAATACGCTGGGATATCTCGAACATGTAGATGTTCGGGTACATCTTGAGCAATGTCCGGCTGAACATCCGTGTTCGTTCCAGGTCGAGTTCGGGTTTTGCGGTCAGAAAGCCCCGGAAGGCCTCGAGCGCGAGATTGTTCTGAAGGAGTTGGGCCTCGATCTGGTGCGTCAGCTTGTCGAAATCCTGATCGAACAGCTCGGCCATCCGCAGGCGTTCGCTGTCGATCAGTTTAGTCAGTGACAGGATGGTCAGGATGAGCCAGAGCATCAACAGCGCCAGGGGCACTGTCGCGCAATGGAAACCACGGTCCATCAGTCGAAATATTCCCAAAGATCAATCCCTTGACGTTAATGCCTGCTCCAGGAACGACACTAGCATGACCGAAATCGGCTGGCGACAGGATTATTTCGCCGTGCCCCGGCGGCGCCTGCCATGCCAGAGACCTCACCGCGCCGGCCGATGCGTCGTAAACTTGCCGATATGCCAGAACTCCACACCAGAATCCACGGCGAGCCGGACAGGCCCGCGGTCGTCCTGCTGCATGGTCTGTTCGGTTCGTCCTCGAACTGGGGGGCGGTCGCCCGCCATCTCGCACCGAATTTTCGGGTGCTGGTCCCGGACCTGCGCAATCATGGGCAGTCACCGCACGATCCGGACAACAGTTACCGGGCGATGGTCTCCGATGTGCTGGCCTTGCTGGATGCGCAGGACATGGCCGGGGCCACCCTGGTCGGCCACAGCATGGGCGGCAAGGTCGCCATGCATCTGGCGCTCAACCATCCGCAGCGTGTGACCGGCCTGGCGGTGGTGGACATGTCGCCGGTAAGCTATTCGCACGACTTCAATGAGGTTCTCGCGGCCTTTCGCGCGGTCGATCTGGCCAGACTGGGCAATCGTTCGGATGCCGATGCCCAGATGGCTCATCGCGTGACCATTCCCGGGGTACGTGCGTTTCTGTTGCAGAACCTCGTCAAGCGCGATGGCACCTGGGCATGGCGTCTCAACCTGGACGCGCTTGCGGCGTCCCAGGCTGAAATCCTCGGTTTTCCAGCGCAGTCACCGGGCGCCTCCTATACAGGCCCGGCCGCTTTCATCTACGGTGAATTGTCCGACTATGTGAAACCGGAATATGAGCCGGCAATCCGGCGCCTGTTCCCGGCGGCAAGCCTGTGCCCGGTGCCGCGGGCGGGACACTGGGTGTATGCCGAGCAGCCGGAGGGTTTCATGACCTGTCTGGATGAATACCTGGCTCGCCTGGCAACGGGCTGACTGGCAACCGTCTGCTCAATCACTCAAGTCCCGGTCGTTGCTCCGCTGCCAGTTGCTTCAGCGTTTCGACAATATCGACCCGGTCCCACTCCATGGGACCACGCGCGATGTAACGGATGCGCCCACTGCGGTCCAGGACGTAGGCGGTGGGCAGGACATCGGCGCCCCAATCCTTGAACGCGGTACTGTCCTTGTCGAGTAAGACCGGGAACTCGATGCCAAGTCGCCCTGCGGCCGCCTGCACCCGTCGCTCACCTTCGCCGACGTTCACGCCGACCACGGCGAAAGGCTGATCTGCCATCGTCGCCGCCAGTCGCTTGATGCCGGGCATCTCCTCGATGCACGGTCTGCACCAACTCGCCCAGAAGGTCACCAGCACGACCTTGTCGGTGAATTCGTCCAGGCTGCGTGGCCGGCCCGCGAGGTCCGGCAGGCTGAACCCGGGCGACAGTGCCGCCGGCAGCTCCGACAAGTCACTGCCAGGGGCGGGGAGGGGTGCAAGCCACAGGGCCGATAACATCAGAACGATCCCTGCAGATTGGTGCAGCGTGGCCCGTCTTTCGTTCACGTCAAACATGCGCAGCAGCCCCGGATCGAGTCGTATGAACTGGCGGCACTGATAGCACGTCCCGGCGGTGACGGAACCCACGCCCGGTACGCTCGGAGTCGCCACGAAAAAAAGCCCCGCGGATTGCCCGTCGGGGCCGACAATGGACAGGCAGCATCCCTGCCGCCTGCATAGCTACGCCGCACCGTCAGTCTTCGAAGAGCCCGTTTTCGTGGCACTCCACACAGCCTACAGCATGCCCTTTCGGGAACAGCGCGGTCTTACCGTCCGGACAGAACTCAGTGTCCTCCTTACACTCGAGCACGCGTTCTTCGGCCATGCGTGACAGCACGGTGCCCAGGCCGTCCTGGCCGTGGCACGCCTGGCACGCGTTCTTGTTCTGACCCTCTTCCAGTTTCTCCTTGTGCTTGCCGGTCGCGAAATTGGTGTTCGCACCGACAGCGTGCATGCCGTGCGGTCCCCGCAGGCTGCGGGGGTGGCATCAGGGCTCAGGCTGTTGACGTTGGTGTGGCAGGTGCCGCACTCGATGAGCGCGCCGACATGGCCCTGCAACTGGTTCGCCGTCACGTTGTCGTTGGCGTTCGGATTGCCGTTCGGCCACTCTGCGTGCGTCGCCCCGTGACAGCCCTCACACATTACACCGCCGTGGCCCGTGCTGACCCGATACAGCTGTGGGTTGCCCGCACCGGGGTTGCTGAACGTCGACCCGTCGGCGTTTGCATACATGGTCGGTACAGCCGGTTCAGCGAAACGCTTGTTGGTCGGTACGATCGGTGTGGCCTTGGGATCATCGCTCCGGTAGGCCTGGCGCAGGCGGATACCGTCCACGTTGCCGTCGATGTCGCGGGTGTTGGTGATGGTGTTGGCCGTACCCGCCAGGTTGTCGGTTGCGGTGCCGGTGTGGCAGGAGCCACAGCCCGGTTCGTTGGCCCAGGGCACGCGTGGCTGCAGGCTGGCGAGTCGTAGAAGTTGCCCTGATCGAGCACGAAGGCACCCGGGTTGCTCGGCGAGACATTGGCCGAGAAGTCCGCACCCACCTGCTCCATGCTGCCGTGGCAGTCACTGCACAACATGCCACCGTTGAACATCGCGCCGCGCAGGCACTGGGTGTTCTTGCCCGGGTGACACTGGTAGCAGTTCTGTTCCAGAGCGGCGAGACGTGCCGCCTGGTTGGTGATGGTGCCGTCGACGGGATCCTGATCCGGCGCCGGTGATCAGCCGTGAACAGGTCGTCGAACTGGCCCATGGTGGTTGTGCATCACGCGCGAGTTGCTCTGGTGCGCCACCTGGTTGCGGCCGTTGGCGATCGGTCCCTCCGGACCGGCCAGCGGGCCGAGCTGCGCCAGATCGAGCGCCGGGGTGTAGTGACACACCTGGCAGACTACCGGCTTGTCCTGCACCAGCGCCTTGTTGGTCAGGCAGCTGGCGTCGCCGTTGCCGCGTTGGCCGCGTGATGTCGCAGGGGTCAGCCGCGACAGGTCGTGCCATCGTCCGCCAGTCGCGAGGGCTCGACGTAGTTGGCGCCGTGCTTTAGGTCATGCAGGCGCAGGACGTTGATGTCCGCCGCATACTCGAGGCTGACCTTCGGCGGCATGGCCGGCTTTCGGGGTCGTCGATGCTGGTCGACCACCGGCAGGCCGGCCGTGCTCAAGCGCGTCGGTCGGGATCGTCGGTACGGTCTGCCTCGCCGTGCAGCCGGTGAAGTCCATCGTGGTCGGCATGGCAGTTCGTGCAGCTCGCCTCGCCGGAGATCGGCAGCACGGTGTCGACCGTCGCCAGGACAGTGTTGCCGTTCTTGGCCTGCACCCGCACCAGCGGATAGGCGTTCTCACGGCCGTTGTCGTCGAAGGCCGCGAACGGCAGCCCGCGGCCTCGAACCAGTTGACATCGCTGCGACGTAGCCGAACGGGAAGTTCGATGAAGAACGGCTTGTCGCCATAGTGCTCTTGGATCCTCTTGCGGGTTGTTGGCCGACGTAGGGCGCGGGGATGCCCGGCATTGGTGCTGCACCGCCGTCAAGGTCCCGTCACAGGTTGCCCCGGCTGGTCGCAATTTTGATCGACCACGCCATCGGCTCCGATATACAGTTCTTCGACGTTCGGCACCGGCAGACCCACGTCCGGGGTGACCGGAAGCCAGCCCGACGCCAGCGGGGTAATCACCCGAAGGGTTGAACGCCGGATAGAAGGGATCATAGGTGCCTTGGGGATCGGGTAGTCCCAGAAATTGGTCTTGTAGACGCTGCCGTCGGCCGGTCACCGCCGAACACATCGCTGTCCAGGATCGGGTCGCCAATAAGGTCATCCGGACCCAGATCGCCGGGTTGTGCGAGGCGGCCGAGTAGTAGACGGTTACACCTGCCGGGTCGATCGTCGGGGTTCCGCCTTTGCGGACGACCTGCGCGAGCAGCACCTGGAACGGCGGCAGGATGCTGGAGATACGGGTATCGAGATCGCCGCAGTGCATGCCAAGGTCGTTGATGGCCAGCGCTGTGCGTGCTGTTGTGCACGATGGCCTGCTGCGGGACTTTCGCGTCCGGACAGCCGTCCTGGCTGGTTGAATTGATGGAGACATTGAGGTCGCCCGGGGTGCAGCTCGCCGTTGCAACGGTGATGGTCGCCGTGGCGCTGTCGCTGGCCGCGGCGCCTTGGTTGTCAGTCACCGCCAGACTCACGTTGTAGACACCAGCTGTCGCGTAGCTGTGGTTCGGATTGGCCGAACTGCTGGTGTTGCCATCGCCGAATGTCCAGTTGTAGCTGGCGACGGTGCCATCCGAATCACCAGAGCCCGCACTGCTGAAGCTGACCGCCGCACCAGTGGTACCCGCATAGGGGCCGTTGGCATTGGCAGTCGGGGTCTGGTTGGCCGGCGGCGGTGGGGTGCCGCCGTTGTTGCTGCAGTTATTCGGGGCGCGTCGCACATTTTTGTCATCGGCGTTGCCACCGGCCTGCGCGGTGACATCGCACGGCACCGGATTCGGGTTGGTGATTCGGAAGCTCCAGTCGCCATCACCGTCGGCCTTGGTGATACCGATCACGGCGCCATTGTCTTCTATCTTTCCGTACCTGATCGGTGACGGTAGCCCCACCCGGCGCATTTTTGCCGCGTACGGTCAGTCGGTCACGATCGTTACTCCAGTTTGCGCGCTCGATTTCGATTGCATCAGCCGCCCAGGCGGTCGTCGCGCCGGACAGGCCGAACAGGAGGGCGCAGGCGAGCAGTAGATACCTGCTGTGCCAATTCCGCGGGATTCCTCGGTTGCCCGTCGCCTGGACAGACAGTGAAACAGTCCGGGTAATTGCGTGTTCGTCCATTCGGTATTCCCCTTTGGGTGCCCGCCGTGGTTAACGGGATTGATCATTGTTTTCGGGTCTTGGTCTGCCTTGGCGCCCGGTAGGGCGATGAAGACACAGTTTTCTTAAGGTTTTCTTAATCCTGCCGGATAGCTTGCCGATCGCTGCAGTGGACGGTGCGCTTCCCGGCTTGTTGCCAGCGTCTCGTCGAAACCTTAGCCGCTTGATTGAAATCGCCTAGCTATCATAGGGCTATTTCTGAGGTCTCCGGCCAGGCAAAACGCCAAACTGTGAACGGCTTCGGGTATCTTGCCCTCCATCAGGCGCAGCTGCCCGCGCAAAAAAATGACGGTTTCCGTAAAAACGGTTTGGAAGGTGCTTTTTATTCCTGCCTGGGCAAAATTCGTTTCGATTTCGATTTGGCTGGGTCCCTCGAAAACAGCTGTCACCCGGCTTTGATCTTTGATTTTGCGACAGAATTTTCCGAATAAGCTGCGACTGCGGCTACCTTGGCGAGGGGTGTCGATTTACTATGGGCGGGGTCTGCAGACGGCCTGTCGGTGCGATCGGCGCTTGGGTCCCCCGCAGACCCCCGCAGACCCCCGCGGCGCCAGGAACACTTTCAGACGACAGGAGCGGATTTTGAAAAACATCAAGGTGCTGGGTTCGGGGTGCAAGAATTGTGAGGCTACCGCGAATCTGATTCGCATCGCGGCCGAACAGGCCGGGGTGGCGATCGAGTTGGAGAAGATCACCGACATCGCGCAGATCATGGCCTACGGCGTGATGTCGACACCGGGCGTCGTGGTTGACGGCAAGGTGGTGCATGCCGGCGGTCTGCCGGGTCCGGACCTGGTCCGTCAGTGGATCAGCCAGTAGCAAGAGGGGGAGGAATGTCGCCGGCGATAGCGCGTCAGGCAGCAACGAGGTGGTCCCTTGTTTGAGTCCCTGGCCGACCTGCTGGTCTACCGTGGCGCGGGACTCGACCCGGCCAGCCATACGGCAGCGGCCGTGCACTTCTTCGTCATGGATGTCACCAAGATCTTCGTGATGCTGGTGCTGATCATCTATGCCATGGCTTTCCTACGGGCGTTTCTGTCCCCGGAAAGGGTCCGCGATTACGTACGCAACCGCCCCGACTGGCAGGCGCGTGGCATGGCGGTGACCCTGGGTGCAGTGACGCCTTTCTGCTCCTGTTCGTCGGTCCCCCTGTTTATCGGTTTTGTCGAGGCGGGTATCCCACTGGGGGTTACCTTTTCCTTTCTGATTGCCTCGCCGATGATCAACGAGGTGGCCGCGGTGATCCTGGTCGGTATCCTCGGCTGGAAACTGGCCGCGCTTTATGTGGCGGCGGGCCTGCTGGTGGCCTGGTTCGGGGGGCTGGTCATGCAGCGATTCAGACCGGAGCGCTGGGTGGAAGCGTATGTGTGGAAGATTCAGATGGGCCAGGTTGCCCTGCCGGAGCGTGATACCTCCCTGCGAGGCCGCAACAGCTATGCGGTAGCAGAGGTCAAAGAGATCGTGGGCAGGGTCTGGAAGTGGGTCCTGATCGGTATCGGTGTCGGTGCGCTGTTTCACGGCTTCGTGCCGGAGAGCTGGGTATCGGAGCATCTGGCCTCGGGAAACTGGTACGACGTTCCCACCGCCGTGTTGCTCGGTATACCGCTCTACTCGAACGCCACAGGCATCATCCCGGTGGCCGAGGCCATGTTGACAAAAGGTGTCGCGATCGGAACTACGCTGGCGCTCATGATGAGCGTTGCCGCGCTATCGCTGCCGGAGTTGCTTATCCTGCGTAAAGTGGTCAAGTGGCAGGCCCTGGCGCTGTTTGTTGCCGTTCTTGCGGTTGCGTTCGTGCTGGTCGGTTGGGGTTTCAACGCGGTCAGCGTCTTCGCCCTGCCCGGATGATTTTCTCACCCGAAAGGCAGCGTCGCACGCGCATTGCGACAGTGATGCGACGCCGATGATCTGCGCACCCGACTGCTCAGGCGGTGGCCTGGTCGACGTTGGCGTGGATGTGTGCGACCAGCTCAGGTTCCAGATTCAGTCGGGACGCCAGCTGTGAGAGATATTTTTGCTCTGCGCTGCCGGATGGGTCGATGGCGATAAGCGAGACCGCGTAAATCTCCACGGCCGTCTCCGGGCTGGTGGCTGCGGCAGCCACTGCATTTGCATCCAGTGGGCTTGCCAGTTCGTCCATGACAAAGGCCTTTTCCTCGGCATCGAGGGAGAGTTCATTCACGTGCTTGAAGATGCGTTGCTGCTCCCGGGCATCGATGTGTCCGTCCGCCTTCGCGGCCCCGATCATGGCGCGCAGAAGACCGCGGTTGAAGGCGTTCTCCTGATCTGCCGGAGGCAGGAAGGCCGAACCCGCCGGTGCCGGCTCGAAGACCGGGGCGCCGGTGCCGGGTGAACCGCTGCCCGGTGTGATGGCCTTGCCGTTCTGCCAGTCGTTCCAGGCCTTGTAGGCAAGCCCGCCAAGCAGGGCCGTCCCCCCGTAGGTCAGTGCATTCTTGCCGATCTTTCTCCCGGTCTTGGTGCCGGTGAGAAGGCCCATCAGGCCGCCGGCGAGTGCGCCACCGGCGATACCGCCAAGATTGCCGCCGCCCGCCATGCCACCGCCGGGGGCACCGGATTGTCCAGCGAGGAACTGGTCCAGAATCTTCTTTGCATCGAACATGATCTCTTCGGGTCTCCGTGTTCAGGTGTCAATGCCATCATCGCAAATGTGGCACCGAACAGTGTCTGGACTGTCGGCACTATTCGGCAGTCCGAAAGAGCAGGGCAGGTGCCGCTGCCTCACATCTGCCTCGCCTTTGGCACCATCCGGAGCGCCGAGTTCCCGCGCTATTCGGCGCGCAGCGCGGTCACCGGGTCCAGCGCTGCCGCGCGCAGCGCCGGCAGGACACCCGCGGCCAGGCCGATCCCCATGGCGATCCCCAATGCGAGCAGGGCATAGTCCCAGGCGACGTGGGTGGGAAGCCCGGGTACCGCGATCGTGATGAACCAGGCACCGCCGATACCGAGCAGCAGGCCGACGGCGCCACCGCAGCCGGCCAGGACCACCGCCTCGCCCAGGAACAGCCCCATGATCTGACGCCTGCCGGCACCCAGGGCGCGCAACAGCCCGACCTCCGGGGTGCGTTCGTTCACCGAGATGGTCATGATCGTGAGGATGCCGATACCGCCGACCAGCAGCGAGATGGCACCCAGGGCACCGACCGCCAGGGTGAGCACCTCGAGCACCGAGCCGAGCACCTCGAGCATCTGGTCCTGGGTGACGATCGTGAAGTCCTCGTTGCCGTGGCGGGCGATCAGCCGCTCTTTTATCCGGCGGGCGAGTTCGGTGGCGTCGCTGCCCGCGTGGTACAGCACGTCGACCTCCATCAGGCTGTCGCGGTCGAACATCGCCATCGCCCGGGCGACCGGGATGTAGACGGTGTCGTCGAGATCGAAACCGAGCATCTGACCCTTGGGCTGCATGGTGCCGATGATGCGATAGGTCTCGCCACCGACCCGGATGCGTTCGCCGAGCGGCGAGCGGGTACCGAACAGCTCGCTGCGCAGTTTGCTGCCGAGTACCGCGAAGGCCCGCGCGCGACGCGCCTCGTCGTCCGGCAGGAATCGCCCGAGCGCGGGCTTGATCTGCCAGACCTCGGGGACACCGGGGCCGGTGCCGAATACCGTCGTACGGCGTGTGCGCCCCTGTGCCTCGACCGCGGCGTTGCCCTGCACGAAAGGAACCACGTCGCTCACCTGGGGCAGCTGCCTGAGTGCCTCGGCGTCATCCAGGCTCAGCGGGCGCACATTGCTGAAGACGGCACCGGATACGCCGAAGGTCTGGGTCTTGCCCGGAGAGATCGCCAGCAGGTTGGTGCCGAACTGTGTGAATTCATGCACCACGAAACGCTGCACGCCTTCGCCGATCGCGGTCAGCAGCACCACCGCAGCGATGCCGACCGCGATGCCAAGGCCGGTCAGCAGGCTGCGCGTGCGGTGTGCAAGGATCGCGCTGCCGGTGAGGTGGATGAGGTCACCCGGTCGCATGCCGATTCATCTCCCGGTCAGGGCGCGCACGGGATCGAGCCTGGCGGCGCGGCGTGCAGGCAGTACACCGAACAGCAGTCCGGTCGCAATCGCGACACCTACCGCGGCCAGCGGCGCCCATAGTGGCGCGGCGATCGGAAAAACGGGGAAGATCTGCTTCAGTGCCAGGATCGCGACCGCCGAGACGAGCATGCCGAGCGCGGCACCGGCGCTGGCGAGCAGGATCGATTCGACCAGGAACAGACGCAGCACCTGGCTTTCAGGGGCGCCGAGCGCCTTCAGCAACCCGATCTCGGCGACGCGCTGCGATACCGCCACCAGCATCACGTTCATGATCAGTATCCCGGCGACGGCCAGGCTGATGCCGGCGATGCCACCCACCGTGTAGGTAAGCGCGCGCAGGATGCCGTCAAAGGTCGCCAGCAGTGCATCCTGGGTGATGATGGTGACATCGTCCTCGCCGTCGTGGCGCTCGCGGATGATCTCGCGCGCGGCCCGTTGCGCCTTTTCGATGTCCTGCGCGCTGCGGGCCTGGATCAGGACGCGAAACAGCGACGGCGCATCGAACAGGCTCTGTGCAGAGGCGACCGGGATCACCGCCATGTCGTCGAGGTTCTGTCCCAGTGATTCGCCACCCTCGCCGAGTATGCCGATCACACGGAAGCGCCGGTCGTCGATCCGCACCCACTGGCCCAGGGCGGGCTTCTTGCCGAACAGCTCCCGGCGCAGGCCAGCACCCAGCACCACCACGTTGGCGCCGCGCTCGGGGTCGATCACCGGCAACGCGCGGCCACTGCCGATCTTCAGGTGGCGGATCGGAAAGAAATCGTGGGTGGCGCCGATCACAGTGACCTCGCGCTCGCGGCTGCCGTGTGACACCGGGGCATTGCCCACCGTGAGTGGCGCGACGCGCACGATGCTGCGATCGCGCAGCAGCGAGAGCGCGTCGTCGAGGGTCAGGTCGCGCGGGGTCTCGCCGAACAGGGGTGGTGCGCCGCCGGTTGTCTCGGAGCGGCCCGGCAGCATGATCAGCAGGTGGGTGCCGAGCTCGGCGAATTCGCCGACCACGTAGCGCCGCGCGCCCTCGCCCAGGGAGGTGAGCACGACCACCGAGGCGACGCTCACGCTCATCGCCAACAGCATCAGCAGGGTGCGGGTGCGCGCCCCGAGCAGGGAGCCGGAGGCAAAGCGCAGCAGGTCAGGCGCGCGCATCGCCGGAGGTATCGCTTTCGATGCGCCCGTCGACCATGCGGATGCGTCGCCGCGCGCGTTTGCCTATCTCCGGGTCGTGGGTGACCACCACCAGCGTTATCCCGGTCTGATTGAGCTGTTCGAGCAGGCCGATCACCTCGCTGCCGGCATGCTGGTCGAGGTTGCCGGTGGGCTCGTCGGCCAGCAGCAGATCGGGTTTCATCACGATTGCACGGCCGATGGCCACGCGCTGGCGCTGTCCGCCGGACAGCTGGTCCGGGCGGTGGTGGCCGCGTTCGACCAGGTCGAGTGACTCCAGCACCTCGTGCACTCGGGTGCCACGCTCGCGCGGGTCGACCCCGGCGAGGACCATCGGCAGGCCGATATTGTCTGCCGCGCTCAGCCGGGGAATCAGGTGAAAGGCCTGGAAGACGAAGCCGATGTGATTGCGCCGCAGGGTCGCGCGCCCTTCCTCGGGCTCCCGGGTGGTCTCGACGCCGTTCAGCCTGTAACTGCCGGCGTCCGGGCGGTCGAGCAGACCGAGGACGTTGAGGAGCGTGGACTTGCCGGACCCGGAAGGGCCCATCACCGAGACGTAGTCGCCATCCGGCAGGCCGAGTGTGACCTCACTCAGCGCATGCACCACCTCGTCTCCAACCTCGAAGTTGCGTTCCACGGCCTGCAGTTCGATCATTGTGCCGAGTCCGCTTCCCGCCTTGCGTCGACCCCGTCGGCCAGCCCCTCGCGGTCGACCGAGGTGACCACCAGTTCGCCCTCGTTCAGGCCATCGACGACCTCGGTGTGGTCCCAGTTCGAAGTCCCTGTCCTGACCTGGCGCTGCTCGATCAGATTCGAGTCGGGGACGAAGACATACACCAGGTCACCGTCCATGACCGCCTCGGTCGGGATTCGAAGTGTGTCCTTGCGCACGTCGAGGATGATCTCGGCGTCGGCCGAGTAGCCGGCCAGCAGCTGCTCGATATCCGCCGGATCCACGAACTCGACCTCGACATCTACGGTGCGGGCCTGCTTCTCAACGTCCAGCACATAGTCGGCAATGCGCCGTACGCGCCCCTTGAAGCGCCGCTCGCCGAAGGCGTCCAGGGTTACCCGCGCGGTCTGGCCCACGCTGATGCCCGCGACGTCGACCTCGTCGATCGGCGCGGTGAGATAGAAACAATGATTGGCGATCAGGTCGATCGCCGGAGGTGTGGGTATGCCGACGGGCGAGGGTGTGACGTATTCGTTGAGTTCGCCGTTGATCTCGGCCACCACGCCGTCGAAGGGGGCGATCAGGCGGGTCTTCTCCAGGGTGGCCTCGGTGACGCCTACGCGTGCCTCGCTGACCGCGGCGGTGGCCTGCGCGGCCTCACAGGCGGCATCGCCGGCATTGGCCGCCGAAACGGCGCGGTCGAGCTGTTCCTCGGAAACCAGCTGGCGCGTGAGCAGCTTCTGCTGGCGGTCGGACTCGCGACGGGCCTGGTCCGCCTCGATGCACTTGGCGCGCGCCGTGGCCTTGGCGCTGGTCGCTTCCTGTCGGGTGAGGGCGAGCTGCGCAGTCAGGTCCTTGTTCCAAAGCTCGAGCAACAGTTGTCCGCGCTTGACGAATTCACCCTCTTTCACCGGCAACTCGGCGATCTGACCGCCGGCGCTGGGTGAGAGCTTGGCGCGCCGGCACGCCTTGACCGTGCCTGCGCGCGTGTTGGCGACCGTCTTCTCGACCGTGCCCCGTTCAACCGCGGTCACGGCCACATCGACCGGCCGGGCGCGCGTGGCCCACCAAAACCAGGATGCCGACAGCACAAGGATCAGCAGGCCAAGCAGAACCCGCTTGGTGGTGGTACCCATTGAGGCGATCCCTCCCTGGCAGATGACTACGTGCCCAGTATCGCAGCAAGACACCGCGTCGGCGACCGCCGAGGTCAAAACACCCACTGGAAACCGACGCGCCGACCTGTTTCGCCGCCTGCGCTATAATGCGCGGCTTTTCCGCAACGCTTTTTCTACAGGGGCGCAACATGGCTCATTCGGGCATCAACAAAGTCGTTCTGGCCTACTCCGGCGGGCTGGACACCTCCATCATTCTGAAATGGCTCAAGGACGAGTATGGCTGCGAGGTCGTGACGTTCACCGCCGATATCGGTCAGGGTGAAGAGGTGGAGCCGGCGCGGGCCAAGGCCGTGGCGGCGGGCATCAAGGAGATCTACATCGAGGATCTGCGCGAGGAGTTTGCGCGTGACTACGTTTTCCCGATGTTTCGCGCCAATGCGGTCTACGAGGGCGAGTACCTGCTCGGGACCTCGATCGCGCGTCCCCTGATCGCCAAGCGCCTGGTCGAGATCGCCAGCGAGACCGGTGCCGATGCGATTTCGCATGGCGCCACCGGCAAGGGCAATGACCAGGTGCGTTTCGAACTTGGCGCCTATGCCCTGATGCCGGATGTGAAGATCATTGCGCCCGTGGCGCGAATGGGACCTGCTGTCGCGCGAGAAGCTGATGAACTATGCGGCGGCGCACGGGATCGAGGTCGATTTCGCCAAGCAGAGCAAGAAGTCGCCTTATTCCATGGACGCCAACCTGCTGCACATCTCGTACGAAGGCGACAATCTGGAAGATCCCTGGTCGGAGCCAAACGAGGACATGTGGCGCTGGACGGTAGCGCCCGAGGCCGCACCGGATCAACCGACCTATGTGGAGCTGGACTACGAGAAAGGCGATATTGTTGCCATCAACGGCGAGGCGATGAGCGCGGCCACGGTGATGGAATACCTTAACAAGGTCGGCGGCGAAAACGGCATCGGTCGTGACGACATCGTTGAAAACCGCTATGTCGGTATGAAGTCGCGCGGCTGTTACGAGACCCCGGCCGGTACCATCATGCTCAAGGCGCATCGCGCCATGGAGTCGCTGACCCTGGACCGCGAGGCCGCACACCTCAAGGATGAGCTCATGCCCAAGTACGCCAGCATGGTCTACAACGGCTACTGGTTCAGCCCTGAGCGCGAGGCCCTGCAGGCCTTGATCGACCAGACCCAGAAGGTGGTCAACGGTACCGTGAGGGTCAAGCTGTACAAGGGCAATGTGATCGTCGCCGGGCGCAAATCACCCACACACAGCCTGTTTGACGAGTCGATCGCAACCTTCGAGGATGACGCCGGGGCCTACGATCAGAAGGATGCCGGGGGCTTTATCAAACTGAACGCACTGCGTCTGCGCGTGGGCGCACGGCGCAAATCCTGAAGCGGAGACTGTCAAATGCACAAAAGATCCTGGCTGTTTGGCCTGTTGCTGATTGCGGGTGTCGCCTATGCGCTGCAGAAGGCCGGCCCCCTGCGTGGTGACTGGGAGCCTGAGCAGATTGCACCCGGGGTCTATGTGATCCACGGCCCGACCGAGCTGCCGTCACCTTCCAACCAGGGCTTCATGAACAACCCCGCCTTCGTCGTCACCGATGAGGGCGTGGTGGTGGTCGACCCCGGCAGCAGCGTGCAGGTCGGCGAGATGGTGCTGGCCCGGATCGAGAAGGTCACCGACAAGCCCATACTTGCGGTGTTCAACACGCATATCCACGGTGATCACTGGCTGGGCAACCAGGCGATACGGGCAAAGTACCCGGATGTGCCGATCTACGGACACGAGCGTGTTCCGCCCAAGATCGAGGCCGGCGCGGGAACCCAGTGGGTGGATCTGATGCTGAGCATGACCGAGCAGGCGACAGCCGGTACCGGGGTGGTCAGCGCGGATCATCCGGTGAAGGACGGTGACCTGATCGAGGTCGGTGGCCTGAGCTACCTGGTCATGAACAACGACAAGGCACATACCGATACGGACATCATGTTGTACGTGAAGGAACTCGATCTGATGTTCCTCGGCGACAACGCCGGCCATGGTCGGATATTGCGTCTGGAGAACGGCAGCTTCGCCGGCAATATCGTTGCCCTGGACAATGCAATGGAAACCGGGGCTACGGTGTTCGTGCCCGGTCATGGACGTAGCGGTGGTGTCGAGGTGCCGACCGAATATCGTGATTACCTGCAGACCCTGTATTCGACCGCGCAGGAGGGCGTCGAGAGCGGGCTGGCCGATTTCGAGATCCGGCCGATCCTGGAGCCGAAGCTCGAGCCCTGGTCGCAGTGGGCGGGCTTCGACATCGAGCTGGGCGGTCACATCAGTGGCGCTTACCTCGAGGCCGAGGCGGCTGCGTTCTGAACGGATGATAATGGGACCCAGAGTGCGCAGAGATCCGCAGAGGTCGCAGAGGGTTTCCGAATGTCTGCTCCTGAGTGGACGGGTATTCCTCTGCGGTATCTGCGTCCGAAGCAGTCACCGACGATGAAGGTTGTCTGAAATTGCGGGAATCTGCGCACTATGCTGACAGGCCGCTGATCGGTATCAGCAGCTGCCTCATGGGCCAGAAGGTCCGCTACGACGGCACGGCCAAGCGCAACAGCTGGCTGGTCGATCAGTTCGGTAAGCATGTCGATTACCGTCCGGTCTGCCCCGAGATGGCGATCGGCATGGATACACCGCGCCCCCCGATCCGCCTGGTCGGTTCACCGGACGATACCCGGGTGGTCGGGGTCGACGACCCATCACTGGACGTAACCCAGAAGCTCGAAGACTTCGCCTTGACCACTGCGGGCCAGCTCGGCGATATCAGCGGCTATGTATTCATGAGCAAGTCGCCCAGCTGCGGTATGGAGCGGGTCAAGCTTTACAACTCCAAGGGCCATGCGCAGAAGAAGGGTGTCGGCGCCTATGCGCGTGTGATCCTTCAAAGCCTGCCGAACCTGCCATGTGAGGAAGAGGGGCGATTGAACGACCCGATGCTGCGCGAGAATTTCGTCAGTCGTGTATTTGCTTACCGGCGCTGGCAGAGCCTGCGCGCGGCAGGAGTCGACGCCAGGGGCCTGGTCGATTTTCACTCGCGCCACAAGTATATGGTGATGGCCCACTCTCAGGCGGCCTATCAACGCCTGGGGCGGTTGCTGTCTCATCTCAAGGGCGTCGATCTCGAGCGGGTGGCGGATTCCTACGAGGTGGAGTTCATGGCCGCATTGAAACGGCGCGCCGGTCGCAAACGGCACGTCAATGCCCTGCAGCATATCCAGGGTTATCTCAAGAAGCGCATAGACGGTGGCGACAAGCAGGAACTGGCCGAGAGCATCGACGCCTACCGACGCGATGAGGTGCCGCTGGTGGTGCCGATGAGGCTGTTGCGTCATTACTTCCGTCGCAATCCAGACAGCTACATCGACCGGCAGTGGTATCTGGACCCCTATCCCGAGTCGCTGGGCCTGAGAAACACGATCTGAGAGGCGACGGACGGATGAGCGACTCCTTCGGCATCATCGTGGTCGGCGACGAGATCCTCAATGGTCGGCGTCGCGACCGCCATTTCGATGCGATTGGCGGCACGTTGCGCGAACGCGGCTTTGCGGTCGCCTGGCTTCGCATCCTGCCCGATGACCCGGATTACCTGGTCGCCGAGTTCACGCGTAGCATGGCCGAGGGCAAACCCGTTTTCTGCTGTGGCGGTATCGGCGCGACGCCGGACGATCACACCCGTGCCTGCGCCGCCCGCGCGGCCGGCGTGCCCCTGGTTATGCACCCGGGTGCGGTGGCCGAGATCGAGGCGCGTTTCGGCGCCGACGCCTACCCGAATCGGATCAGGATGGCGGAACTGCCGCAGGACAGCGAACTCATACCCAATCCATACAATCGCATTCCCGGTTTCAGTATCAACCGGCACTATTTCATGCCTGGCTTTCCCGATATGGCTCACCCGATGGCGGCCTGGGTGCTGGATACCCACTACGGCGCCGGCGGCCTCCCGGAGCGGCAGCGCGCGGTGCAGGTGCGTGGTGTGACCGAGAGCCAGCTCATGGATCTGATGCAGCAACTCACAACCGATTTTCCGCAGGTCAAGCTGTTCAGCCTGCCGCGCCTGGGGGCGGATTACCAGATTGAGCTGGGCTTTCGCGGACAGGGTGACCTGGATGCACCCTTCGCCGCCCTGCTTGCGGGGCTGGAAGAACGCGGCGTTGCGTACGATCTGCTGAGCGACTGAACCGGCTTCGATCAAACATCGAGTTACAGGGCGTGAAGGCCCCAAAGACTCAAAGGACGCAAAGCAACACAATCTCTGTTCCCGCTGCGCGTCCGTGTTCTCTGCTTCCGAACTCAACCCGAAGCAGCTGCCGCTTCTGCTCAATGCCAGCAACTGCTGTGCCCTGCGCCCGCGCAGCGGCATGCCATGGGGATGTCAAACCAGCTAAACTTTGGATAGCCCCATCCACTGCACGGACACGGAAAGTTGGAATCGTCCCGCGAAAAGCCCAAGTCGCCGCCCGGTGAACGCCAGGAGCCACTGCCCTGGGAAGAACCGCCGATCCCCCGGGACGATCCCGAGGCCGCCGCGCGTATACACAGGATCATGGCCAGTCCGGGTTACCGGCAGGCCGACAAGGATCCGGACTTTCTCGCCCACCCGGGGATGCGTGGAGCCCGGCTGCAGGTGGACTACGCCAAGGCCGAAGCGGCGCTGCGTGCACATGGCATTGAGCACTCCATTATCGTATTCGGCAGTACCCGAATCCCGGACCCGGCGGTGGCGGCCAACCGGCTCGACGGGCTGTTGCTACAGCGCACGCAGACACCGGATGACCCGGTACTCCACCGCAAGATAGCGATCGCGGAGCGCATTTGCGAGAAGAGCCGGTATTATGAAGTGGCGCGCGAGCTCGGGCGCCTGGTCGGAAACGCGCAACACGGAGGTGAGGGCGACTACCTGGCGGTGATGACCGGTGGCGGGCCCGGCATTATGGAGGCGGCCAATCGCGGTTCATTCGATGTCGGTGCCGATACCGTCGGTTTGAACATCTCCTTGCCGCGTGAGCAGCATCCCAACGCCTATGTGACGCCGGGCTTGTGTTTCCAGTTCCACTATTTCGCCCTGCGCAAGCTGCACTTCATGTTGCGCGCCCGCGCCCTGGTCGCCTGTCCGGGCGGCTATGGCACAATCGACGAGCTGTTCGAGGCCCTGACGCTGATCCAGACGCGCAAGTTGGAACCGCTGCCCGTGGTGCTGGTCGGTGAGCATTTCTGGCGTGGTGCATTCGATATCGACTTCCTGGTCGACGAGGGCGTGATCGACGAGGAGGACCGTGACCTGTTCTGGTTTGC
This sequence comes from uncultured Gammaproteobacteria bacterium, assembly GCA_963753845.1. Lineage (GTDB taxonomy): Bacteria > Pseudomonadota > Gammaproteobacteria > Chromatiales > Chromatiaceae > Thiosocius. Next base: position 59,757 of record CAVWEI010000014.1, on the reverse strand, counting down.
GGAGACAGCGCAGGAAGTCTGGGAGGGTATCTGCCAGTGGTACCGCAACGCCGGCAGGCCACTGGTGGGCGACAAGGAGGACTGACGATGCGACTTTCGTTTCATGGCGCCGCGCGCGGGGTGACCGGTTCCTGCCACCTGCTGGAGTGTGCCGGACTGAAGATCCTGATCGATTGCGGCCTGTACCAGGGAGGGCGCCGGATAGAGGAGGAGAACGCGGAACCCTTCGGCTTCGAGCCTGCCGAGATCGATTTCCTGCTGCTCAGCCATGCCCATCTCGATCATTGCGGACGCATCCCGCTGCTGGTCGCGCGTGGCTTTCGTGGTGAGATCATTACCACTGCCGCCAGCCGCGAGCTGGCACGCCTGGTCATGTTGGATGCAGCCGGCCTGCAGGAGGAAGAGGCGCAATGGCTGAACAGGAAGGCCAGGCGGCGTCGCGATCGCGCGCACCAGGTCGAACCTCTGTACACGGTGCTGGACGCGCTGAACAGCATGGATTTCTTTGGCCGCACAGCCGGCTATGGCGAGCCGCTACACCTTGGGCCGGGTGTGACCGCCACATTCATCGACGCGGGACATATACTGGGCTCGGCGAGCGTCTTTCTCGAGCTGGAGGAAAAGGGCAGACGAAGGCGGGTGCTGTTTTCGGGTGATCTCGGCGCCAACGGCCGACCGTTGCTGCGCGACCCCACGAGGCCGCCAAAGGCCGATGTTGTGGTCATGGAGACCACCTACGGTGATCGCTCGCACAAGCCGCTCGAGCCGTCGATTGCAGAACTCTATGCAGCGATTCGTGACACCTTCAAGCGTGGCGGCAACGTCATCATCCCGACCTTCGCCCTGGAGCGTGCGCAGGAACTGCTGTTCTCGCTGCGCCAGGGAGTGGAGGGTGGGCATCTGCCCGCGTCCATGCAGGTCTTCCTGGATTCGCCTATGGCGATATCGGCCACCGAGATATTCCGTCGGCACCCGGATTGCTATGAACCGGAGATAAAGGCCCTGTTCGCCAATGGCGGGGACCCCTTCGCGCTGCCCGGGCTGCATTTCACACGCGAGACGGCGGACTCGATGGCGCTCAACCGGATCGGTGGGGGTGCGGTGATCCTGGCCGGTTCTGGGATGTGCACCGGTGGCAGGGTGACGCATCACCTGAAACACAATCTCTGGCGCGAGGACAGCAGCGTGATCTTCGTCGGCTTTGCGGCGCGCGGCACCCTGGCCCGCCGCATCATCGATGGTGCCGCCAAGGTCCGGATATTTCGCGAGGAGATCCCGGTGCGCGCGCGAGTCCATACGATAGGTGGATTCTCGGCCCACGCCGATCGCAATGAGTTGCTGGCCTGGTGGCAGGCGACCGGAAACCCGGCGCAGACGGTGCTGGTGCATGGCGACGAGGAGGCCATGCAGGCCTTTGCCACGGCCCTGGGGGATGCGCAAACGCTGTTGCCTGCGCTGCATGAGACCATAGAACTGTGACCGGCAGGTGCGGGTCTGTTGGCCACCATATTGATGAAGCGGGTTAGCATGAAACAGAAACAGCTCGCACCCACGCCTGGAGAGTTGTTGAGTCCCCGGCTGACATGGCATGACATCGTCCTGCCGGACGCCTTGCGTATGCAATTGCAGAGTGCGGGTGCACGGCTGCGGGCGCAGCAGTACAGGAAGACGGCCCGTTTGTACGGGCCGAACCCCTGGAAAGGCAGCCAGTTTCTGTTCCATGGGCCGGTGGAAGGCGCGAAACTGCTTGCCGCCCAACTGATGGCGAGTGACCTCGGCGTGGATCTGTGGCTGATCCCCTCACCTGTCCTGTTGGGTCGTTACATCGGCGAGACCGAGAAGAACATCAACAGGGTGTTCCACCGGGCGGCCCGGTCGGGCTGGGTACTGTTTTTCGACGAGGCGGATGCCCTGTTCGGCAGGCGGACCGGCGTGCAGTCGGGCAACGACCGCTGCGCCAGCATCGAAATTTCTTATCTGCTGCAGGCTGCGGAGGCATACCGGGGGCCAGTCGTGCTGTCGATGTTGGCGAAACCGCATCTCGGGGGGCGCGATCAGCGCCGGTTCGAGGAGTTGATCGAGTTCCAGGCGTCTGATTCATAGGGGTTTTTTTGACGCACGATTGGTTCGCGCGATGGTAAAGGAGCTGCGGCCATCGCCAGTCGCCCTGTTTTGGCCCCGTCCCGGGACGTTATCTGACTGTTTTTCCTCCGCGTGAAGAAAAATGTTGCACTGCACAAAAAATGCGACTATGCTGCACCGCAACATCAGCCAATCCATCAACTCCAACACAAGAGGGACATCCCATGAACAAGCTGACCGTTGCTTCTTACGAAGACGTTTTTGCCCCTGTCGTCGAGATCAATAAGATCTTTCTCGGCTACACCGAGAAGCTCGTTGAGCTGAACCTGGCCGCCATGCGCAAGCAGGCCGATCTGGCCCTGGCCGGCTGGCAGGCCGCACTGGCCGTCAAGGACGCTGCCGCCGCCAAAGACTACATGGCCGCTCAGAGCGAGGCCGCCCGCACCCTGGTGGAAGGTTATGCCGCCGATGCCAAGGCCGTTTCCGAGATCAACCAGGAAGTGGCCAACGACGTGCGCAAGGTCATGACCAAGGGTATCGAGAAGGCCACCCGCAAGGCTGCCTGATCGCTTACCGGTTCTTGCGATACAGAAACGGCCGTCGGTCAATGACCGGCGGCCGTTTTTTTGTGCTCCATGTCCGGTGGTGTCCGTTCGCATTGCGGCGCCTGCCGCTCCCGGCCGGTGACAGGGCATGATCAAGTTAACCCCTCCCGATGCCGATAGATGGCAGGTGACTCAGCATCGGGACCGCCGTGAAGAACAAGCGAAACTACTACCGCATCCTGTATGTACAGCCCGATGCGCCGACCGCGCTCATCCGTGCCAGCTATCAGACACTGATGCAAAAACTGAAACAGCATCCGGACCTCGGTGGCAGGCATTGGAATGCCAGCATCATCAACGAGGCTTACCAGGTACTCGTCGATGTCGAAAAACGCCGTGCCTATGATCGTGTACTGTTCGGCAAGAAGGATCACGCAACCCTCGGCAGGCAGCATCCCCGGCAAAGGCAGGCTGCAGATAGCCCCGATCAGGACGACGGCTGGAGACCGTTCAGGCCCAAGGTGGTCAGCTGAGCCGATCGGTCGCTGGCATGCGGACAGTTCCTCTGGCGGCAACTAAGAGGCGTCTGCAGACCGGCCGACGCGCTTCGAGCGATACTTCTGCGGCGGCATACCGAACCAGCGGTTGGACGCCCGGCTCAGGGAACTCTGCTGCGAAAAGCCCAGCAGGAAGGCGACTTCCGAAACCGAGTTTGCCGGGTCGGCGAAATAACGTTCGGCCAACTCGCGACGTGTCTCGTCGACCAATTTCTGCAACTGGGCACCCTGGGATTCCAGACGCCGGGTGAGCGTCCGGGGACTCATGTGGAGTTCTCGGGCGATCATCTCGGCCGAAATCTCGCCGCTTGTCAGATTCTGCAGAATGATCGTCTTGCAGCGCGCGACGATGTCGACCCGTTGCAACGCCGCGAGTTGCTGGGTGAGTATCTCGTCGTGGACCCCGGCCAACTGCCGGTTGGAGGTGGGCAACGGCCTGTCGGCGTCGGCAATGGCAAGCGTGAAACCGTCCTCGGCGCCCGAATAGTTCACGGGACAATGGTACAGCTCCTCGTATTTCCCGGCGCAGTCGGGACGCGACCGTCGCAGGGTGACCTCGACGGGGTTCAGGGGTACACGGAAGTTGGTGCGACACATGTCGAGTATCACCGACATGCTGAAGTCCGTGGCAACCGCGCGCAGCATCGGGTCCGGCCGCTTCTGCCGCAGCAATATCTCCAATCCCTGAGCGGTGTCCCGGGTCACCAGATCCACCCGCTGACCAACCACTGAGAAGTAACGCGCCATCCGCTGGAGTCCCGTGCGCAGCGTGGAACTGGCCAGCCAGGCATATCCCAGTGCCCCCAGGTCCGATGGATGCCAGCATTTCGCCGCGTTCAAACCGGCGCATGGGTCCGAAGTCCGCTCCTGGGCGGCTGCGAAGATGCGCTCCCATGTGTCGCTGGGCACACGCCTGCTCTGGGGCTGAAGATCGTCTTCGGACAGACCGTGATCCGCGAATATGCGCCTGGCGTCGAGTCCCTGGGATTCGAGCCAGCGCCAGATGATGTGACCGACCGTGGGAAGTCCGGTATCCATCGGCATATTGTGGCACGTCTGTCGATTCTGGCGTCCCGCGACAAGAGGTTGGCCGTCTGTGGCAAGCGCCTGCGCGAAGGCATCGGCACACTGGTCCACATGAAAACACCTGAACTCAGCGAAATCAAAGAACAGGGTACCCGGGACTTCGCGGTCGTCGGCGTCCACAAGGGCAGTGTTGTCCTGGAGGCAAACGAGTGGGACCTGTCGATGGACGTCTATCGGGTGGTAACCCTCTATCTGACCCCGGGGAGAGCGCTCAACCTGGCCGAGCAGCTTGTCAGCTGTGCGGCGGGGGCGAATCCGGACGGCGCAATGTCGCACTGAGTCGGTGTCGAACCCGTGCCGCGGCCGGCGGACAGGATCGGTGTTTCCCGCTCGCGGCGCCCCGGTCAGAACTGCCAGATGAAGGGCACCAGGCCGACGGTCAGCAGGCCCACCAGGAGGGTCAAGGGTAATCCTATACGCATGAAGTCCGCGAACCGGTAACCTCCGGCGTTGTAGACCATCAGGTTGGTCTGGTAGCCGATGGGCGTGGCGAAGCTGGCGGATGCCGCCATCATGATGGTGACGGCGAACGGCATGACGTCGACGTTCATATGGGCGGCGGCTGACAGGGCGATGGGGAAGGACAGCACCGCGGCGACGTTGTTTGTGGCGACAGCCGAAAGCAGCGCAGTCGTGGCAAAGACCAGTGCCAGGGTGCTCCATGGGTTGCCTCCCGCCAGACCGATAATGCTGTCCGCCAGCATTCCAGCCGCGCCACTGTTCTGCATGGCCGCGCCAATGCCGAACGAGGTTGCGATGACGACCAGCACCTGCCAATCCGGCGACTGTCGCGCGACCTGTGCACTGGTACAGCCCGACACCAGCATCAGCCCCGCGGCCACCAGGGCGGCCTCCAGCATGCTCAGAAGGCCACTCGATGCCAGCACCACCATGCAGACGATGATGGCCAGCGCCAGCGGGGCCCTCCGATGGTCGGGAGGGTGAAAGCCTCCGATCTCGCTCACCAGCAGGAAGTCCCTTGACCTGCCCTGTCGGCTGACAAAGTCCGGACGCGCCTCGACCAGCAGGGTATCGCCTGCACGCAGCACCATATCGCCGATTTTGCCCCGCAAACGCTCACCGTTGCGGGCGACCGCGATGATGGCGGCGCGATACAGGGTGCGGAAGCGACCCTCGCGCACGCTCTTACCTACCAACGGGCAGGTGTCCGACACGACCGCCTCGAAAAAGCTGCGGTCCTTGCGCGCCCCCTCCAGTTTCAGGACCTGGTCGGTTGCCGGTATCAGGCCGCGAATGCGATGCAGGTCCACCACCGATTCGATGGCGCCGACGAAGATCAGCCTGTCGTTGGCATGGAGGCGCTCGCCGGGCCCCACCGCGGGAAGGATGGCCCCCTCGCGTTCGATCTCGGCCAGGAACAGGCCGGGCAGGGAACGCAGTCCGGCCTTCTCGATGCTGCAGCCCTGCAGGGCACTGCCTTGCTCGACCGTCATCTCGGCCATGTACTCGCGCAGGCTGTCGCCGTGTACCAGTGGTTCCTGGCGGTCGGGCAGCAGGCGGCCGCTGAATGCCAGCACGAACAGCAATGCAGTCACCGCAACGGGCAGTCCTATCCAGGTCAGATCGAACATGCCCAGACCCGGCAGGCCCACCTGATCCACAAGCAGGCCGTTGACCACGAGATTGGTGCTGGTGCCGATAAGGGTGCAGGTACCCCCCAGGATGCTGGCGTAGCTCAGGGGTATCAGCAGCTTGGACAGACTCAGCCCGTTTCTCCTGGCCCATACCTTGACCGCGGGCACGAATACCGCAACGACCGGCGTATTGTTCAGGAAGGCGCTCAGGGCCGCCGCGGGTATCATCATTCGTACCTGCGCGCGGTGCGTGTCGCGAGGCTGGCCGAGGATGTGCTGCACGATCCAGCCGATGGCACCGGTCTCGGTCAGGCCGCTGACCACGACATAGAGTACGGCCACGGTCAGCATGCCCTGGTTTGCGAACCCTGCGAGACCGTCCTGGGGGGAAACCACGCCTGACAGCAGCAGTACGGTCAGCCCGGCCGTCATGATGATGTCGGGTGACACCCGGCTCAACGCCATCATGAAAAAACAAGCTGCCACGACGGCCAGCGTCAGCAAGGCTTCCCAACCCATGTGTTACATCCGCAAAGCCAGTTGATCCCGCGATCGCGGCCCGCACCCGGCCGGGATCAATACCCCGGGGATAAGACACCCATCGGGCCGTCATTTCAATCCGCAGTCCATCGCCGTGGCGGCAGTGATCCCGGGGCGAAGCCGTCCGCCGGGTGGTGACGACCGGCTGATCCCCCTTCCGGCCCTGTACATATCCGGGTGCGGATTCGACACTACACTTTGGATACCGGGTTAGCCTCGAAAGAGTAATGGACGATGGTGGGGGAGAATTTCGCGGTCGAGCGGTTTCTCGTGGGTGACTGGACGGTAGATCCGGCTGCCAACCGTTTGTCGCGCCTGGACGAGGAGGTCCGGGTGGAGCCCAAGGTCATGCGCGTCTTGACCTATCTGGCAGAACGACGCGGAGAGGTGGTGTCGCGTCACGACCTGGAAGCCAATGTCTGGACCGGCACCATCGTCACCGACGACGCGGTGACCAACGCCATCATCAAACTTCGCAAGGCCCTGGGCGACAGCGCGCGAGAACCGCTGTACGTCGAGACCATTGCGAAGTCCGGCTACCGCTTGATCGCGGAAACCTCGATGTTGGAAGCGACGCCCGACGCCGGCGGCGCACCGGGTCCGCGTGAACGGCACCCGCCGCGGGGACAGCCGTCCTGGTTGAAGATCCTGTTCCTGGGTCTTCTGGTACTGTCGGGTGTCCTGTTTTTCTGGTTCACCGCAAGCCCGCCGTCGGTCGACCCCAAGCCAGCGGAGCCGAGGCCGGTGGTTGCCGTTCTGCCCTTCGAGAACCTTTCCGGGGACTCGGAGCAGGCGTACTTCTCGAACGGGATTACCGAGGACCTGATCACCGATCTGTCGAAGATTGGCGGCTTGCGGGTCGTCGCCCGCAACTCTGCATTTGCATACAAGGGCAGTACCGAAACCGAACAGCAGATCGGCGCCGAGCTGGGGGCCCGTTACCTCGTGAAAGGCAGTGTTCGCCGATCGAATGACAGATTGAGAATCAATGTGCGTCTGACGGATACCGCCGATGGGAGCAACCGCTGGGCGGAACGCTACGACCGCCAGATCTCGGACATCTTTCCCCTTCAGGACGAGATCACCCAGAAGATCGTCGCTGCCCTGCAGGTGACGCTGTCGTCCGGCGATCGCGAGCGCCTGGCCCGAGACTATGTCGCCAACGTCGAGGCCTATGATCTGTTCCTGCGGGGCATGGATCACTACGGCCGTCGTTCCGGTGAAGACAATGCCCTGGCCAGACAGTATTACGAACAGGCGATAGAGGTCGCTCCGGGCTTTGCACGTGCCTATGCTGGCCTGGCGCTGACCCTTACGACCAGCGCTGTCAACGGCTGGGGCGGATCATTGAAGCAATCGCTGGCGGAGGCCGAGACCCTGGTGAACGAGGCAATGCGGCTGGATGATACCCTTCCCCAGGTGCATTTCGTCATGGGTCAGGTCAACATGTACAGGCGCGACTACACAGCGGCGCTGGACGACGTGGCCCGGGCGATCGAACTGACACCCAGCTATGCAGATGCCTATGCCCTGCTCGCGTGGATTCTTCATTTCGCCGGAAGGCCCGAGGATGGCCTGGGGGCCATCGATCAGGCCATCGACCTCAACCCGCGCGTGCCCGCGGTCTACCACCTGGTGCAGGGCGCCCTGTGGTACGAACTGAAAGAGTACGACAAGGCCGTCCGCACACTCGAACTGGCCGTCGGGAGCAATCCCAGCTACCAGCTCGCGCACGTGTTCCTCGCCGCCTCCTACGCCGCAGCGGGAAACCTGGATGACGCCAACTGGCAGGTTACCGAGGCCCTGAACCTCAACCCGGATTTCTCGTTGTCGGACGTGGAGCGGGGCGCACCCATTCTCGACCCCGGATACAGAGAACGTTTCCTGCGGGATCTGCAGAGTGCCGGGCTATCGAACTGAGCCCGGGTTCGACAGTGGATCAGGGGGGCGGCCGCGGGCCCGCCGTTGTCTGGCGGGCTCGCGGCCACTCCCGCGATCCGGGGATCAGTTGGTTACGATCGTGGCGATGAACGCATCCTCAGTATTTTGATCGACGAACAGCCCGTTGGCCGAGACGTCCCCGTTGATGCAGGGTTCGAGTTCCAGGGCCTGACGCTCGACAAGATAGGCGTCCTCCTCGGCCTGGGTGGCGAACATCCCGGTGGCCGAAACGCCGCCGTTGATGCTGGGTTCCAGGGCATAGGGGTCCACGTAGGGATGGTCTGCAATTGCGGCACTGCACAACAGGATTTGACTCAAGGCTGTTGCGGCTATGAAAGTCTTCATCTCACACCTCCAGGTTGTTGTCAGCCCGTTTCGTCGAAGGGCATGAATGACTCAATAGCAGCAAGGCCGGCGACTGAACCGACCTGCGGCCAATGGTTTCCCCACTGTTTTGCCGCGGCTGCGGCGACTGGAAGCTAAGTGATTGAAAAAGCAGATCAATGCAAAATCTGGAAGAGCAGCCTGTGTCACCGCCACCTTCGTGAATACATGGGTTGATTCGGGTGCCCGGCTTGGGGCACCCTCCGCATCATGGTCGGCGAATATCAGACATAGAGGTGTAACCGCGTGGGTAATTCATTGCAGGATCAGTTGCTGAAGGCGGGCCTGGTCGACAAGAACAGGGCCAACAAGGTGAAGAAGCAGCAAAAGGCCCAGGTCCGTCAGCAACGCCATGTCAAAGCTGCTCTCACCCCGGAACAGGACCTGGAGCGCCAGAAAGAACAGGCCGAAAAGGCGGCACGCGATCGAGAGCTCAACAGACAGATCAACGAGGCACACCGACAGCGCGAGATTGCCGCCCAGATCAAGCAGCTGGTGAACGGCAATCGTGTTCCGCGCAGCGAAAGCGAGGACGACAGGCCCTTCTATTTCGAGAACAAGGGCAAGGTCAAGCAGATGTACGTCTCGGCCCAGACACACAGGATGATCACGTCCGGCAAGCTCGCCATCGTCAATCACAACGGCGTGTTCGAGCTGGTGCCAAAGGAAATCGCCGAGAAGATCCGCCAGCGCAACCCCAGCCTGGTGATCGATTTGCCGAAGGAGCAGCAGCCCGACGAGGCCGACCCGTATGCGGCGTACCAGGTGCCCGATGATCTGATGTGGTAAAGGTGTGCTGAGAGCTAGAAGCGAAGAGTACGCTGGAGTCGTGTTGTGGCGGTGGTGCGTCGAATTCGGCGAAGCGTCCCCCAGCCGCACTTCAGCGCGGTGAAGAATTATTTCCTCCAGTTGTTCGGGACTATCAACCCGGCCTCCGCAGGCTCGATATCCCCTCGGTGGCCAGCAACCCGACCGCAAGCCAGATCGGCGCGTAGGTCAGCCACTGGTCCTCGGCGATGCGCTCACCCAGAAGCAGTGCCACGAGTACGAGAAGGACCGGCTCCAAGTAGCCCAAGAGACCGAACAGGCTCAGATTCAGGTAACGACTCGCAAGCACATAGGCCGCCAGTGCGGTGGAACTGATCAGCCCGAGCACAGGGATAAGCAGGTAGAGCGCCGGGCGTTGTGCAAACATCGAGAGCACCGGGCCGTTGGCGACAGCGGCGAACCAGAGCGCGACCGGCAGCGTGAGCAGCATGTCGAACCACAGGCCGCCCAGGCAGTCGGTGTTGAACCTGCGGCGGAGAATGAAGTACCAGGGGTAACCGAACGCGACCAGTAAGGCGGCCCATGAAAAGCCACCGGCCTGGTAGATACCATGGCTCACACCGAGCGCGGCACTCAGGGCTGCGAGTTTCTGCAGCCTCGATAGCCGATCCCCGTAGAAGACCCGCCCGGCCAGCAACATCGTGAGCGGCAGCATGAAATAGCCGATCGAGACATCCAGTGCCTTATCATGCAGAGGCGCCCACATGAACAGCCAGAGCTGGACCCCGATCAGCATGGATGACAGTGGCAGCACCAACCACAGTCCTGGCTCGCACCTCAGCCGCCGGGCGATCCTGCCGACCTGTGCCCATTCGCCCCAGACCAGCATGAAGATCGTCATCACCGGTACGGTGAGCAACATGCGCCAGCCGAATATCTGTTCGCCGTCGAAGGGATATAGCAGTGAGCTGTAGTAGTACAGCACCCCGAAAAGTACCGAGGCGGTCAGTGAGAGCGCAATGCCCCTGATCATGAATTCCTGTTTCGCACCTGGCGGGTTGCGACGCCAACGGGCCACGCACGGCCATGGGCGCTACCTGACTGCAATGGTTGACCATTGTGGAGGGAAGCGGAAGTCACAGTCCAGCGAGCCCCGAGTATCCGTTTGTGGCTGAATGCAGAAGCCAGCCGGGAGCAGCATGCACGCAGTGCAGAACCCCGCGGTCAATGTAGCCGGCAAGTACCGGGTGACTGCCGAGATGCCTGGGCCCCACGGGTCGATATGTCATAGCTTGTTGATCCCGCCATCTTCCTGTCTCCAATCGACATGGAAACGCGCTGCATGATCAGCCCGCGTCTCTTTTGTCCGCAAGCGGTTTCACCCACTGCTTTTGCCAGGTTGCCCGTAAACTCAGGTCAAAACCTACTATTCTGATATGAGCAACCGGTGGGAAACCGAGAGAAAGTTAGCGAGTCCAAACAACGAGGATCTTGTGAACCGGTAAGTGTTGCAAAGACAAATTTTACGTCGGTTTTGGTTAACCCTCGATGGACGTTCGGAGGCCTACCATGAGTGAAGAACACTTGATCCTTAAGAGCGAAGCAAGTGACGATGATTTTCCCCTGCAGGTAAAGACACCCACACGGGGCCCTCTGGCAGTGGATGTCACCCGACTCTACAGCGAAAGGGGTTTGTTCACCTATGACCCGGGATTCATGTCCACGGCGAGTTGCGAAAGCAGTATCACCTTTATCGACGGGGAAGAGGGTGTACTCGAATATCGCGGATACCCGATTCAGCAACTGGCCGAACAGGCGGACTATCTCGAGGTCGCTTATCTATTGCTGTACGGTGAGTTGCCGGACGGGCGGCAACTTGCCGAGTTCACCAATATCGTTATGCACCACACCATGCTGAATGAAACCCTCACGAATTTCTTTACGGGGTTTCACCATAATGCACACCCGATGGCGATCATGGTCGGTGTCGTCGGGTCGTTATCGGCTTTTTATCACGACTCGCTGGATATCAAGGATCCGCACCACCGAGAGATATCCGCTCATCGGCTCATTGCCAAGATGCCGACGATCGCGGCGGCTTGCTACAAGCACAATATCGGCGAGCCGATTATCTATCCCAGAAATGATCTTTCGTATTGTGCCAACTTCCTTCACATGATGTTTGCCACACCCTGCGAAGACTACGAGCCTCACCCGACCGCGGTGAAGGCCTTGAATCTTTTGTTTATCCTGCATGCCGACCACGAACAAAACGCCAGCACCTCGACGGTGCGGCTTGGCGGGGAGTTCGCAGGCGAATCCATTTGCCTGCATCGCTGCCGGGATCGCCTCACTCTGGGGGCCGGCACACGGGGGCGCGAATGAGGCCGTGGTGGATATGCTGACAGAGATCGGAGACGTATCGCGGATCGACCGGTATATCGCAAAGGCCAAGGATAAGAAGGATTCGTTCCGCCTGATGGGCTTCGGCCATCGGGTGTACAAGAACTACGACCCGAGAGCGAATATCCTGCGCGAGATGTGCAGACAGGTGCTGGAACAGCTGGCGCACGCCAACGATCCGCTGTTCGAGCTGGCGTTGAAACTAGAGGAGATCGCATTGAAGGACGAATATTTCCTCCAGCGAAACCTGTATCCGAACGTCGATTTCTATTCCGGGATCATCTATCGCGCATTGAGGATTCCAAACAATATGTTCACGGCGATGTTTGCGATTGCCAGGACGGTCGGGTGGGTTTCACACTGGCTGGAGATGATGGACGACCCAAATCAGAAAATCGGACGGCCACGCCAGCTCTATACCGGGGCGCTGACGAGGGATTTTGTACCGATCGCTGGGCGATGACTTTCTCGCTGAAGCGGCGAAGACCGTTGAGGACCGTTACCCTGAGCGTTTGACCAGACAGATCGGGTTTCCCCAAGTATGTCCGCCATCTGTCATGGCGCTCGCTGCTCCATTTTTGATGATCCAGGGGTCACTATCGTGGACCAGTTGACCGGGCGGACCACGCCGGGGCAGTGCCGGTTCGATGGAGAGTGTAAGAAACAAAAAGGCCCCTCTCGACGCCTTGATGCGATGTCGATCTGAATCTTGCCTTCAAACCCAGAGGGGGCGTTCGATTATGGCTTTGACCTGCCCTCAACTAAGGATGGCGCTGAGCTCTTCCTCCGTATAGCCGCAGTCCGTTTCATACGCTTGTTTCAGGTCCTCGTTGGCCAAGTAGCGCGCACGTTCTGCCGTTGCGCCAGCGTCCAGATGAAACTCATACCTGTCGCGGAGATAGCGGTGTTGTTTCCAGGCGGAGCGATGACTGACGGCGATGCCTGTTCCGTCACGATCGCCAAATTCCGGGGTGGACGCGCTCTTCACCTCAGTTATCGACGGTGTGCGGATCAACCTCCCTTGGAGGTCAGCCAACTGTTGTTTTCGAGCATCAAGTTTTTTCATGAGTTTTCGCACTCGTTTTTCAAGCACCAGGATGGCGGCTGTTGCCTTTTTTGCCTTTTGTTTCAGACGCTTGATTTGTTTCTTAGTCTCTTTTTCTGCCACGGCTTTGTGCTCCCTATCCTCTGCAAACATTGAGTTTATTGTATTTCAGCACCACGGCCGTGATCGACCTAAGACGCCGCCCATCGAGGCGGCTTTTACTTTGCTGGTGTGCATCAGGGCGCAATCGACACCGAGCCGCCATCTAGCCCGCAAAACTCAGTGCGCCGTGACGGCAAACGACGGTTAGGTAACTTATTGACCCGCGGAGATTAAAGCAGCAAATGAGCTTGTCTTGGAGAATGACACACTGTTTTCGCCGTTTGCCTATCGTGGTGCTGGCGGTTTCTCGCTCGCTCCGGCTTGAGCTTCACTCAAGTGGTAGCTACGGCTACTACCCTGTTCGGCGCATCCTTGCGCCTCACCCCTGCGGGGCTTACGCGCAAGATCGCTCCGGGCGATCTTGTCGCTTCAGCCCGGCGCCCGAGCGGCAGCAAATTCCGCCAGCCCTCGCGATACCGGTGAGCTTTGCGGGCTAGCGCTTTTCCTTAATGCAAGCTTTGCAACTATGCTTGGCTAGTGCGGTTCCCGGCGGAAATGGCCAGAGTCCATCTTTCTCGAACAGCGAAGAGTCTGTCTATCCCAGCTGTCGGGCCTGTTCATCACCACCGCAACAATAATTCAGGAACAAGAAATGCGAATAGCCAAGAACGACATCCCAATCAGAATCGACGTACCAGGTGCAGTAGCTCGACAAAAGACGGATTTTGGCGACGCCTCCGGATACGGCAAGATCAGCGGTGAGTACTTTTCCCTCGGCGCTGGTACGGATATCTCGCCGCTGCTCCAAGGGCTGAAGGGCAACCTGTGCCAATCTCCCCACTGGGGTTATCTATTGCAGGGTGAGCTCATCGTCACCTACGCAGACGGCACACATGAGGCGATCAACGGCGGTGACTTGTTCTACTGGCCGCCCGGTCACACAGTAAGAGTCGGCACAGACGCGGAGATCATTCTGTTCAGTCCGCAGCACGAACATAGTGAGGTTATAGATCATATGCTGAAAAAAATGAGTGGCTAACCTGGGAGGCACCCGCAACAGGCGCAACAATCGGTTGTGGCGTAAAGCGTGGGGCGCCGCCGCTGAAACGCAGCATTAAGAACCCCCCCCGGCAGGTTCAGGCGGCCATTCAGTTTGCCCTTGGTGAGGGAGCAACGGGCCTATGGCGCCAGTTCGTGCGGGAGCTGGTGAAAAGCATCCTGAAACTCGAATGGATCGATGCCCGCATCGACCGCTCCTGGCTGGGTTCGATCACAAGCTGGTCATGCTAGACAGTGCACATAGCAAGGGATGCGCAGCTGAAAAAGTGAGCCTCCATAGAGATAAGCGATCGAGTTGCGTTGACTTCGCGGTTGATTTGGCTGACCGTTAAGCGACTGTAGGGCGATGCGATCGTCGGAAGCAAAAAACCAGACCCAAATGGAAACGAGCGATGGATTTGAAGGTCAAGCTAGAGGGTGGCAAGCGGGTCTCGACCCAAATCGGCGATCACCAGATTATGACCGATCAGCCAGCAAAGCACGGGGGAGGGAATTCCGCACCCGCGCCGTACGATCTGTTTGTCGCTTCCATCGGCACGTGCGCCGGGTTCTACGTGCAATCGTACTGTCAGAGTAAAGGCATCGACTCGACCGGCATCGATATCACGCTGACCCTTAAACGTGACCCTGAGACGAAAAAGATTAGCGGCTTCGTGACGACCATTCACGTGCCAGAAGGTCTGCCTAAAAAACTTCACTCGGCCTTGAAGAGGGTTGCCGAGCAGTGTGCTGTCACCAAAACCATAATGGACAACCCTGAGTTCATTGTGGAGACGGCCGACCGACCAGACTAAACCATCTACCGCTGTATGGGCGGGTCGTAGCTGGTAGTTGCCTTAGCGTTGAAGGCTGATCGATTCCTCAAGTCTGGGTCCGCAAACGACACGAAGTCGGCCTTCAGCCAACCAGAGTTTAGGGGGGCGTTCATCCAAGAACAGACGCTTGCCCGTATAGCTGCACATGCGCAGACGCGGATAATGGACTTTCATGCATGACCGTGGATGGATTGAATCTCGTGAAGCTGGTCAAAAGTACGAATTCGCTGAATCTGAGCTTCCCGGGCCTTCAATTGGCACTATGGTTAATTTGGTTGCCAGCACCGATCCCGGCAGATTGGGATCATTCGTTTCGATACCAAAGGGGATGACGATGAAACTTGAATACGATGTTGTCGAAGACGTTTACGACGATACCACGCAGATCAGGACCATGACCGAACAGGCAAGAATGTCGTCCGGAGAGTGGCTGATCAGAACCACGGTGTATACACCTCACCACATCAGCATGGACGTTACCCACGTCCGGCCGAAGGAGAAAAGAAAATCTCTGTTCAAGCCGTTGCGCTAGCCCGCGAAGTGCATGAAGGAATCGGAATTTCTGGGAAAACTGGCTAAGTAGCTTGGACTATCGCCAGAAGAGCCATAGCCGTAGCTATGGGTCGAGGGGGATCGTTCAAGATGCAACGCCAGGTTTTCCAGAAAACCGATTAGGACAAACTGTAACTCGAACTGCATGGGCCAGAATTAATCTACATACGATTTATGACGCGTTTGAAATGCGATATTGGGTCCGCCTTCATGCACTTTGCGGGCTAGGAATCACGTCCCGGCCCTATGGTGGCAATCCACTGTACTCCGTCGGTCGGGCTGGCTGAGTACAGTGGATGATTCTCCCCGGCGGCTAACGACTGCGGTTTCAGCCGATTCAGCCGATCGGGGCTCAGGGGCGGTTTCGACCAGCAGCGCTAGTGGCCAGACTGCGTTTCCATGCCGGAGTCTGATCTTCGATTCTGACCACGTCATCGCTCATGCAATGCCGGTATCGATTTCTTTGGCTAAATTGACGGACGGCCTAGCAGCAAAGGGGACGCGGCTTCATTGTTGGCAAACCTGCGCCGGCCACCTGCTAGCCTGAAAATCTCACCAGCCGACCAACGGCTGCATGGTAAGTGCTTGAACTGACGATAGTATTAGCGATCATGAGCCAGTTTCGAACATTTACACTCTGTTTTCGCCGTTGGCCTATCGCGGTACTGGTGGTTTCTCGCTCGCCCTGGCTTGGGCTTCACTCAACTGGTAGCTATGGCTACCACTTTCGCTCCAGCCCGGCGCCAGTCCGGCTGCGAATTACACCAGTCTCCGCGATGCTGGTGACATTTCCAGGCTAGACTTCCACATGAATTTCCAGCCGCCCGGTCCCGGTGCGATAGCGCGATTGCTTTTGGCTTTCGACGAAGGTTCTTGTCCGGGGGGGTGTACCCGTGTCAGCCATTTAAACAGGAGAATCGAACATGTATGCGGTAGTTAGAAACTATTCCGGCGCAGGAGCAAAAGAACTCTTCGAACTTCTAGATGAACGGAAATCAGATGTCGAAACGGCTCTGCGGGCGGTCGAGGGCTTTGTGTCCTACACCCTTGTTCGAACCAACGAAGGCGGAGTTTCCGTGACAGTCTGCCAAGACCAGGACGGTACTGACGAAAGCAGTCAAGTGGCGCGTGATTGGATTAAAGCCAATACTGCCGGCTTGGATACCAATCCACCGACGGTGTCTAAAGGTCCTGTCATTTTTCGTGTGACCTGACCCTGACCCCCAAGCGGATGCTGGCCGGGCGCGACGGGCGCTAACCAACCTGCTGCGAGACTCAACTCGCCAGAAGCTGAGGTTGGCACTATGCAGCGGGAGAGAATAGGCGCTCTCGACACCCAGCCGCCGTTCAGTCATGGTGGCCTGACTCAAGCAAAACCGTCTCCGGGACGACCGGGTTGGTTCACTTTAGAAAGCACAACTGCTCCCGGACAGCGGCTTCAGCAATTCCGGACCGTTATGTCGTCGAGATCACGGCTAACGTTACATAGCTAAATCAAAGCTGACCCGGTAGGATCGCACCAGTTGCCACGTCGCCCTCCGATCAAAACAACAGAAACCACCATCCAGAGGATTACCACCCAATGAAATTCCGTAAAAGTATCCTGGCCGCCATGCTGCCCACGCTCCTGGTCGCCACCGCAACCTTTCAGCTGCCGGCACATGCCGCTGCAGCCCACACTCTCACCGCGGTCAAGGCCAGTGCTGCACCGGCACTGGACGGCGTAGCCGACGATGCTGTCTGGCAATCCGCCCCGGCGGCCAAACTCAATTTCGGCAAGGGAGAAAATTTCGGCGGCAACGGCAGGACCA
This sequence comes from uncultured Gammaproteobacteria bacterium, assembly GCA_963753845.1. Taxonomy (GTDB): domain Bacteria; phylum Pseudomonadota; class Gammaproteobacteria; order Chromatiales; family Chromatiaceae; genus Thiosocius. The sequence continues at coordinate 42,472 of CAVWEI010000014.1, read as the reverse complement.
GCGGCACGCTTAAGGCTGTCCGCGTCGGTGACATGCTGTACATGGTCCTGCAGTACCAGGACCCCACCTTTTCACAACAGCGCATGCCCTACGTCAAACAGGCCGACGGCAGCTGGAAGAAACTCAAAGACCCGGACGACAAGGGCGGTGACAACAATAAATTCTACGAGGACAAGGCGGCCCTTATCTGGCCGATCAACGATTCGATCGCAGACTTTGCCTCGGACGGCTGCTTCTCAGCCTGCCACGATGACGAGCCACCCAAGCCCTATGGCAACAAGTACACCGAGAATGAGGGTGAGATGGGTGACATCTGGCACGTAAAGAGCGTACGCATGGGGCCGGTTGGGCAGGTCGATGACCAATACCTCGACAACACGCGCTTCGACCCGGAAAAGGCCAAGGGTGCGGGTCGTCACGGTGATCCGAAGACCGGTGGTGGCTACCACAACGTCGAGCTCAAGGACGGCAAGCCTGAGTTCATGAACAAGGACGGCAAGGCCGCCAACAAAGGCGGCACATACTGGCTGAAGGCAAGTGAAGCCGTGGCGTTTGATGACAGCAAGTTCGAGCCAGGTGATGAGATCGCCTCAATCATGGTTGCGCCGAAAGAGGGTGACGCAGGTGACATTGCCGTGGGAATGGCCTGGAAAGACGGTGTATGGACGGTCGAGATGGCGCGCAAGCTGGTTACCGGCAGCAAGTATGACGTGCAGTTCGATGATCTCGGCAAGGAATACCTGTTCGGTGTGTCGGCGTTCGACAATGCCCAAGTTCGCCACGCCTATATCAAGAAGCCAATGACCCTGGTGTTCGAGCAGTAATCTGCCCCGCTGGAGGGCCACACTTCGAGTGGCCCTCCCGCTTGCGAAATCCGCGGCGCACGGTGGCCGATCGCTTTCAGCCTGCAAATTGCATATCGGCGGACGGGTTGGTGAAGTCCGCGGCATCTCGAAGGGTGCTCGATGAATTTCAGCCTTCGCTTGCGTAGTTGCAGTTTGTCCTGATTGGGCTCAGACCGCGCTGGACTTTGCATTTGCGCCGATCCCCCTCAAACCATAGCTGCGGCTATGCTTTTTCGGCCGATCAGCCCAACTGCTTTGCCCATCACGCCCTGATTCCCAATCCCTTCATGCAATCTGCAGGTTAGGTCGGGACAGCATTGTTGTCCCGACGATGCTTCAGAACGGGACCGTCGGTCCCTTCCATGTCGCCATGTCTCGCGGAGATGCGCGAGCGATCGCCGATTCCGCGTCTACCCATCCCTCACAGGCATTGCGGCCCGCCCGGCCCCGGGCAAGGTTCAGCAGCCATTTGCATTTCGAATAGAAGTGGAAGAAGGCCAGCACCAGGAACTTCTGCCAGTGACCGAGTGGACGCCGACTGCAGATTAGCTTGTCGTCATACATGCCGCGGTCGGTCAATCCCACGGCGCCAAGAGCACGGACGGTGACCCGGCTGCCACGTGGCAGATGCCTTCCGAGCACCACGGCGTCCAGCAGGTCGCCCTCCAGCCCGATCAGATTCTCGACGGAACCATAGTTGAACGGGCAGGGAATGGGGGATACGAAATCCAGCTGCCCGGTCGAGCCACGTTTGAGAAAGCTGCCAAGCGGAACCTCGATGACAACCTTCAACTCAGGTGCGCTTCTGCTGCCTTCGCGGGACTTTGGAACTTTGCTTGGCATGGGACAGTGTGGGCGAAAGCGTGGCCTGGCCTGGAAATGTGCCAGCCTTTGGGGGGCCTATTGACCGTCTATGCCGCTGGGGATTTCCCAGCTTTTCAGGCGGCCCATGTACAGGCGTGCCTTGCCATCGCCGTAATCCCAGAATTCGAACTTGCTCACCGTTGTCTCATCCTGCGGCTCTCCCAGGATCTCCCTGACCCTGTGATCGCTCATGCCCGCGCTCAGAAGCGCCCAGTTGGCCTGTTTGCGCCAGCCCCCGGGGACCGGTTCGGCGGGAGCGGCGGGAGCGGTCGTTAACCCCTGCTGCAGCTTCTGTTCCAGCTGTTCGACGCGCATCTGCAGATCATGGAGCTGTTGCTTCAGCATCTGCATCTCGCCGCCCCCCGTCGATTCGTCGGCGCTGTGGACGACGGGTGCAAAGGCAAGCAGCGACAGCAGTATGGCCGATCCCGCCCGGCTGGTGGTTGCAGTTTTTTTGTGTGGCATCATGTTACGGCTCTGGATTTGGTGGGGTATCGGATCCGGCCCCTGGCGCCCGCCAGTCCGGTTCCGTGCGCTTGTGGCCGGCCTCGGCCAGGCGCTGCAGATAGTCGTTCCAGTGTAGCGCCTGCTTGCGGCCCAGATCGTGCAGAAATCCCCAGTCATACAGGCCGGAGTTGTGGCCGTCATCGAAAAAGATCTTGATCGCGTAGGCACCCACCGGCTTGATCTCGGTGATGTTTACATTCTGTTTGTCCAGTTGCAGCTTTGCGTACTGGCCCCAGTGCCCGCGCACCTCGGCCGATGGTGAATAGACGCGCAGCAGTTCGCAAGGCAGGTTGAAACGTGCGCCGTCGTCGAACGCAATCTCGAGCAAATGAGATTGTCGGTGCAGGACGATTTCGGTGGGCTTGGGTGAGTCGCTCATGATGCGGTTGGCCGTTCAGTATATGCGTGGCAGTAGTCGCCGGGTGCGTTTCACGTAAGCTGAATAGTCTTCGAACTTGAGATGAAGGTGCGCCTCTTCGAGCCGCATCTTGCCTAATATGGCGATCGCGAGCAGCAGCAGGCCGACATAGTTCGGCCAGGCGTGCCGATACAGGGCGATGCCGAGCATGAACAGCAGCAGGCTCGTATACATGGGGTGGCGGATCCATCGATAGGGGCCGGTGGTCACGAGGCAGCCATCGGGGATGGGCTCGGGGTAGATGCCGAAGTTACCGAGCTTGTTGTGTGCCAGGGTATACAGGCCGACGATGACGCCGAGTGCGCTGATCGCCAGCCACTGCAGCCGGTCCGGCGCCTGGTCCAGCAAGGGCCAGGCAATGATCAGGATCGCGGTGAACTGCAGTGCAACCAGGACATGGCTGATTGCCGATTTTTTGCGCATCGCTCTTCTCCGGCGCTACTGCCTGGCACCGAGCAACAGGGCGCGCTCGTGTATCCGGGCCGGGTCCTCCCGGTCGGTCTCCCAACCCTGGGTGTGACGGTCGACCAGGCCCGCCAGCATGGCGATATGCCCGGCCTCGTCGTTGAGACAGGGGATGTACTCGTAGCTTTCGCCACCGGCACCGAGGAATACCTCGCGGTTTTCCATGGCTATCTCTTCCAGGGTCTCCAGGCAGTCGGCCGAGAAACCCGGGCAAATCACCTGTACCGATTTGACACCGCTCCTCGCCAGTGACTCGAGGGTGTGGTCGGTGTAGGGCTGCAGCCACTGCTTCGGCCCGAGGCGCGACTGGAAGCTGAGCTGCCACTGCTCGGCGCCAAGCTCGAGCGCCCCGGCCAGCAGGCGACCGGTTTTCTGGCATTCGCAGAAGTAAGGGTCGCCCTTGTGAAAGTATTCCTCGGGGATGCCGTGAAACGACATCAGCAGCCTTTCGGCATCGCCGTGCTGCGAACGAAACCGCCTGACACTGTCCGCCAGGGCGCCGATATAGGCAGGCTCGTCGTGGTAGTGGTTGATGAAACGCAGCTCCGGCACCCAGCGCCAGCGGCGCAGTTCCGCGGTTACCGCGTCGAAGATTGACGCGGTGGTGGTGGCCGAATACTGCGGGTAAAGGGGCAGCACCAGGATGCGGCGTGCCCCGGCAGCACGCAGCTCTTCCAGGGCCGAGCGGATCGAGGGATTGCCGTAGCGCATGCCCAGTGCCACCGGCACCCCGCCACCCGGGCGCTGCCCGAGCAACCCGGCAAGTGCCTCGCGTTGCTTCTGCGAGATCACCATGAGCGGCGAGCCCGCATCCGTCCAGACCTTCTGGTAGGCCTTGGCGGAGCGCCCCGGGCGGGTATTCAGGATGACCCCGTTGAGTACCAGCCACCACAGCGGCCGCGCCAGCTCGACCACGCGTGGGTCCCAAAGGAACTCCTTCAGATAACGCCGTACCGAGCTGCGGTCGGGTCCGTCGGGGGTGCCGAGGTTCACCATCAGGACGCCCGTCCCGCTGGTCTGATCGTGCCGAAAAGTCTGCAGGTCTGGTTCGCTCAATGGTGGTTCTTCCGCTTGTTCGGACCAAGTGGCCCTCTATGGTCATGGTCAAGTGTAAGGCCCCTTGGCACGATCCCGGGATCACGGAATGGAGGGGAATTGACTGTCGGTCAGTTTAGCAGTCACGACAACCGCCGGGTAAGCCCCGGCAGGGACGGGTCCGGAGGTCCGTCGGGTTGCAGGCGGCAAGCCGGTATCAATCCACCGGTGCAGCCTGAGGCTTGAACAATCTGGGCCAGAGAAACCCGGTATTGCGGCGAAAGTCGGCGTACTCCGGCACGCTGGCCAGGAACTTGCGCTCCTCGATCTTTGCCCTCACCACCTGCAGGGCCACGGCGACCACGAACAGGTACAGGCCGGCCGGTGTGGCGGAAAGTATGCTGATCCCGAAGATATGGATGATCTCGCCAAAATACAGCGGGTGGCGTATCCGACGGTACGGGCCAGTGGTCACGAGTTCCCGAACGGCCGCGCGTAACCCGAACGAGGCCCGCAGATAGGAGATGGCCCAGATGCTGAAGGCCGCCCCGAACAGGCCGATCAGCAGGCCTGCCAGATTGAAGTAGAAAGGGAAGGCCGGCGTCAACGCCGCCATCTTCTGCAGGAACCAGGGCGGATAGTTCGGCAACCAGGCCCGCACATCGGGGATGAGCATTAGGGTGAAACCGAGTACCGGTACGAACACCGTGAACAGCGGGAAGATATTCTCCCAGAAACCCCTGGGACGTTCCTTTGCACCACGGCGGACCAGGAAGCTGTAAAGGACCAGGGCATCGAAGGCCAGTGCGGTGGTGTAATAAGCGAGGTGCGAAAACTGCCCGGTGAGATAGTAGGCCACCGCGTCACCCGGTATGGGCGATCCCTGCGGATTCGAGAACAGTTCGAACAGGTGCTGGCTGGCGCCGAGGTACCCGATCAGGTAATAAGATTTCACGCCTATGACAAGGGTGAAAAAAACCATGGGGGCGATATCGACCCGCCAATCCTTCTTCGATGTCATCGAGCTTGATTCCTTATGCTGAAGGCGAGGGCCCTGTGACCCCGACTTTACGCTGTTCACTGTTCCTGAGGGAGATGAACGAGGGAGGGTTGCGGTCATCGGGATCCAGATTGCCGGAACTTGTCGAGATGCCGAGTGTCTAGGCCCTATCGATATTACGGCCCCGCTGTCTGTCCTGCATCAAAGGCCGGTCACTGGCGATCGGGGTTAACATGGCCGTCGAGCGCGTCGGTCAATAAACCACCACATCATTCACTTTCCCGGAGGGAAATACCATGAACAAGAAGCACCTGATGATTCCAGCAATCCTGGCGGCCTCGATGTCGTTCGGCGTTGCGGCGGAGGTTATCGACACGGCCACGGCACCGGCCGAACAGCCGCCGGCAGTGATGCCCGCGCCCGCCGAGGGGATGACACAGGCTGATATGCTTCAGCACATGCAACAGATGCAGCAGATGCGGCAGCAGCACATGGAGATGATGCAGGCCAATCAACAGGGTATGCCGATGATGGGTCCCCGTGGCGGCATGATGGACCCGCAGATGCAGCAGCAGATGCAGGACATGCGCCAGCAGCGTATGGAGATGATGCAGGCCAATCCGCAGGGTATGCCGATGATGGGCCCGCGCGGCGGCATGATGGACCCGCAGATGCAGCAACAGATGCAGCAGATGCGGCAGCAGCGCATGGAGATGATGCAGGCCGGGCCACAGGGCATGAGCGATGCGCAGCCGGCCGACGACCAGGCACAGGATGGTGGTTACGGGATGTCGTGTGCCGAGCGGTATGCCAAGGGCGGCATGCAGATGAAGGGCATGAAGAAGCAGATGATGGCCATGAAACAGCAGCATATGCAGACCATGGAACAGCATATGGCCAACATCGAAAACCTGATGCGGGAACTGGTGGAACTGCAGAAGGCCAAGTAAAGGTCACAGGCGACCCGGCCGCACCGGCCGGGGCCTGATACAGCCACCCTGGTAGCGGGCCGGGCGGGTCATACCGCCCGGCCCGTTCTATTTGCGGATGTTCAGCGTGCGGCGATCCGCAACCTTGCCTCCACCCGCGCCGCCTCCACGGCGGGCTGGTCGATGATGCGCGGGATTAGCCGGTAGGCTTGCGCGAGCTCCACCGCCTGGCGACAGGCATATGGCTCGAGCCAGCGGCGCTGTTCATCGGCGATACCCTGCAGCGTCAGCAGGCGAGGGGCCTGCCAGGCAAGATAGTCTTCTGCGAGTTCGCGCGCCTTGGGGTCACTCCAGTCGACCTTGAGCCCCAGCGGGGGAAAGTCCGCGGCGGCCAGCCCGGCCTGGTCGTGTGTCGGGTTGATATGCTTGCCGCTGCCGTCGGCCAGGCGCCGAAACCAGGCCTTGTGCTGCCCCTGTCGACGCACCTGGCGCTCGATCTGCTCGGCATGCTGGCGCGGGCCGAGCTCGCCGCTTGCGGGGATGCCGCGTGCGATCAGCGAAGGCGAGACAAAGCTATGATCCGCCAGCCGGGTCGCCTGCCAGCGGCCGGGTCGGATGTCGGGGATGCTGCGGCGCTCCTCGGTGGTCGCCAACAGGGCGATCGGGTTGCCCCGGTAATCGGTCGCCCAGCACTCGAATTCATCGATCAATGGAAAGGGGAGGCGGTCGAGCAGCTGCCGCAGGACGCTACCGAGCCCATCGGCTGCAGCGCTCATGGCGCCGATGTCCATCACCGGGTTGGCGGGGATCCTGTGCATGCCGTCTTGCGCGTCCCACAGGCCGAAGTTGAAAAATTGTTCGATCGGTGGGACGTCGCTGAAGCTGCGCCACGTGTGGTCGGGGCGCTGCGCAAGCACCTGTATCTGCCAGATCTGGCCGTTTGGGCTGTAGGCGCGTGCGTTGTGTGTCTCGACAACCTGAAGTACGCCCTCGAACGGGTTGACCCGTCTTACTGCGTAGTGGCGGGTGCGGTCCGCGCTCACGCGTCGGCCTGTTCCAGCCTACGGCGCAGCTCCTCGGCCAGTTGACATGCGGGCCCCTGCAGCTCCGGGTCCAGCGCCTCCATCAGGTATTCGACATCATCCAGCGCCGACTCCAGCTCGGCGCGGCTGCCCAGCCGGTCCAGGTGCCCGGCCAGTTGTTGCATCCAGGCGATGCTGTCGATGCCTGGCGGGTTCACGGCCTGGAACCCCAGACTGCATACACCGGGTCGCTGTCCTGCCGGCGGTCGGCGTACTTGTCGTCGGCCGGGCGCGGCAGGCCTCGAGTCGACCAGGTCTCCAGGTTCTCGAACATCCCGTCGCGTAGGAAGTACTCCATCACCAGGCCCGGGCGCTCGAACTCGTGTATGGCCTCCCAGATGTTGATGACCTTGGGCGGGAACCAGCGGTTCGAGAAGGTGACGATGAATCGGCCGCCGGGGCGCAGCACCCGCGCGACCTCGGCAAACACCTCGAACGGTTTGACCAGGTACTCCACCGACAGGCTGCAGATGACGGCATCGAACTCCCCGTCGCGGTAGGGTAGCTTCGGATTCAGATTCAGATCGTGGACGCACCTCTCACCGAACAGCGGGTTGGCGGCAAGTTCCTCGGCGTTCATGCCGAGGCCGTCGATCCTGTCAAGGCCGTGGTCGGCAGGCAGGTGTGATTCCCAGCTGGCCATCAGGTCGAGCACCCTTCCGCCCTCGGGCAGTAGACGCCGGTACAACTTGCCGATCTGTGCCGAGGCAGTCCTGTCGATGTGCGAGACCATCCGCGACATGGCATAGAAGCCGGCGTCGGGTTCTCCCGCCATCCGCGAGAACGGGATGTCCTGCCAGAAATCGGTTGCCTCTCCCCGCCAGCGCGCCTGCATGCCCGGGCCATTGGCGGTGACCATCTCCGCGACGTCGTTGCAGCTGCCACCGTGCTCTTCGCCCGACTCCCAAATATCCAGGATGCGCGCCTGCAGGTCGAGCGTCTTGTCGGACAGCGGATTGTTCAGGTCGCAGCAGATCATGTCGTCGCTGACCCGGCAGATCCGAAACGGCAGGACCTCTTCCGGAAAGATACCGCGCGAGCCACCGATGAAGGCTCGCGGGTAAAATCGTCCGGCACGTGGTTCGATATAGCTGTTACTGCGCAACCCGCGGTGAAAGGCACGCTGGCTGAGGTTGAAGCACAGATCGGACTGGTAGGGCACGATCAGTTCTCCCGCTCGGAATGTTCGCCGCGCGACATGATCGACCGGCTTGCCCATCAGGTCCGGTTCCAGTTCGTACGGCAGGATGTCCCGCCATAGATTCAGTTTGCGCACGACCAGTTGGTCGGTGTGACTGGCGTGTTCGCTCTGCCACCGCAGGCTGAACGCCATGGCGCACATGGCGCGGCTATGGGTGCGTTCGAGTGGCTGGGTGCGATCGTCGTTGTTGTCGCTTTCGAGCTCAAAGCCCAGCAGTGCCTCGGTCATGTCTTCCATCTGTCTTCCGTCCTCTCCCCTGATGCCGGCGGAGTTTGCAACGGAATCGGAAAAAATTACCTAGGCATATTGCAGGGTGAATCCGGCAGCGGCCAGGTATTCGGCCTCACGCGCGATCTCGGCCTGGGTCAGGGGGTGCTCCGAAAGCCATTGGTCGGGAAACGCCAACCGGATCTGTCGGCCCGAGGCGGAGACCTTCATCGGCGGCTTGTGGCTGCCGGATCTGCCGCGGTGCATGAGTACCGAAAGCCGCAACAGCACGGCCAGGCGCCTGACATGTTCGCGCATGGCGGCCGGCAGTTTGGCGAACTCGCCGTCGACGAAATTGCGCCGATGCACGCGTACCAGTGCCGCCAGGACCGCCTGCTGCTGGCGCGAGAAGCCGGGCAGGTCGGCGTTCGTGAGGATATAGGCACCATGCTTATGAAAGCCGCTGTGCGAAATCCCCAGGCCGATCTCGTGCAGGCGGCAGGCCCAGTTGAGCATCAGGGTGTGCTCGGGGTCGTCCAGTTCCCAGTCGGTTTCGACCTGCCGCAACAGGGCGCGCGCAGTGGTCTCGACCCGGTTGGCCTGTTTGCGGTCGGCACTGAACCGCTGCATCACGGCCTGGACCGTGGAGTCACGAATATCGATATGACCGACTTGGCCGACCAGTTCGTACAAAAGGCCTTCGCGCAATGCCAGGTCGGAAACCTGCATCTGCTCGATGTCCAGGGCCTTGAAGACCGCGCTCAGCACGGCCACCCCGCCTGCGAACACCGGGCGCCGGTCATCGGTCAGGCCCTCGAGCTTGACCTCGTCGATGTGGCCGGCCGAGATCAGTGCGCGGCGCAGTTTCTTCATCGAGCGTTTGGTGATCCCCTCGTCACTCCAGCCGTTTGCGATCACGACGCGCTCGATCGCCTTGATGGTCCCGGAGCTGCCGACCACGGACCGCCAGCGGCTGCTGCTGAACATCCGCCTTACCGGGCGCAGTTCGAGACGCCCGGCCATAACCGCCTGCTCCATGTCCTCCGGCTTGATCCTGCCACTCGCGAAGAAGCGGCCGGTCATGCTGACACAGCCCATGAACAGGCTTTCGCGCTCCCTTGCCTCCAGGCCGCTGCCGAGGATCAGTTCGGTGCTGCCGCCGCCGATGTCGACCACCAGGCGGGTGTCCTCGTCGGTGGCAAGTCCATGTGCCACCCCGAGATAGACCAGGCGCGCCTCCTCGCGGCCGGCAATGATCTCGATCGGGTGGCCCAGCGCCTCCTCTGCCGCGCGCAGAAACGCGCCGCCATCGCGGATCTGGCGCATGGTGTTGGTGCCCACCGCGCTCACCGCGTGGTGGGGCAGACCCCTCAGGCGCTGACCCATGCGCGAGAGGCTTTCGAGCGCACGGTCGCGCGCCTCGTCCGTGATGGTCTTGTCAGGCAGCAGGCCGCCACCCAGGCGTACCGCGTCACGCAGCCGGTCAAAAATGACCAGCTGTTCGTTGTCGAGCTTTCCGACGATCATGTGAAAGCTGTTGGAGCCAAGGTCGACGGCGGCGTACGTTCCGGCGGCATCCGGGTTGATCTGTGGTTCGGTCATGCGGTGGAGGACTCTGTGAGGAAAGGACGACAAACGGCGGATTCTGCCATCTATTTGTGACGCTTTCCTTGCATGGCGCGCACGAGGATAACAGGGCCCGGGGGCAGGGATCGACAGGGAAAGCCGGATCGGCCGCGGCGGCGATCTGGGTTATTCTGGGGAGAACATACACACTTCGGCCGGACCGTTGCGTTACAGACTCTGCTGCACCCTGATCACCGCGCTTGTTGCCGCGGGCCTGTCCCACGCGGAGACGGAATTCGACCTGGTCAACCGTCTGCGCCTCCAGGCAGGCCTGCCGATGTTCGAGCAGGACCAGGCTCTGGCCGCGGCCGCGACCCTGCATGCGCGTTATCTCGATCGCAATCGCCAGCCGGGCGACACCGGGCAGGGGCTGTCCGCCCATGCGCAGCAAAGCGATGTCGAGGGTTTCAGCGGTGAAACGCCCGCTGCCAGGGCGCTTGCGGCCGGTTATCCTCACCGCGAGGTGCTGGAGAATGTCAGCATGGGTTATGACGATGCGCAGGGCGCGGTCAGCGGCCTGATGAGTGCGATCTATCATCGTCTGACTTTCCTCGATCTCGAGGCCGACCACCTCGGCGTCGCGGTTGGAGAGCGTTCACGGGTCTTCCTGCTCGGGCGCAGCGATATCGCCGGCCTGTGCCATTCGCCGCCTGTGTCGGCCCTGTATCGCGTGCCGGTCGACTGCCTGGGCCAGAGCATGACGCGCGACTATTACGAGGCCTTGTGTGCAGACCTGCCCGAACAGGCCGTGTTCCGGTCTTCGCACCCGGTCAGTTGTCCGAATGGTGATGTTGCTGGATGCCGGGTTCATGGCCGCGGTATGTGAAAAGCCGCCGCGCGCGGCCCGGTTCCGCGGACATGGCCGCTACTACGCGCCTTGCAAGAACGGCACAAGGGTCAACGCAGACTGGTTCAACGCGCTGTGCGACAGCCCGCCAGCGCCGGCAGCCTACACCGCCAGCGGACGCTACTACGAGATATGTGAGGGTCCGCGCCGGGTCGACGCGGAATGGTTCGAGGCCTGGTGTGCCGCGCTCCCGGAGACTGCCCGCTATACCGACTCGGGCCGCTATCGTCGTCCCTGTGCGAGCGGGACGGATATCCGGGTGGAATATATGGATGGCCTTGATGCGGCGATACACAGGCAGTTGCCGGATACGGTCATGTGGCCACCGAAGGGGGCCCGTTCGGTCCCCCCGGCGTTCTTCATCGAGGAGCCCGACCCCCTGCCGGACCTGGAGGTTTCGGGCTATCCGGTGTCGATCCAGTTCAACCCGGTCAGCGCCGGGCATGTCCAATTGCAGCGCTTCGAACTGTTCAGGCTCGACGGGGAGGAGCGGATTCCGGTTGAACCGGTCCGCTTGCTGGATCAGGCGAACGACCCCAACAAGCTGTTGAGCGCACACGAGTTCGTGCTGTTTCCGCTGCGGCGCCTGGCATGGGGTGCCGTCTACCTGGCCATTGTGGATGCCCTGGTCGACGGAAAGTCACGGCGCTACGAATGGCAGTTCGAGACGCAGGGGCAGGATCTGGCATTGCTGACGGCATCGCTGCCCTGGCAGCGTTTCGTGGTTCGCTCAGGTCTCGAATATCTGCTGTATCTGCCGCCGCGCGAGGACAGCGCCTATACCGTGCTTTCCACTCGCACCGAGCACCTGAGCGGCAACAGCGTGGGCCTCGAGGTGGTGGACCCAAACACGCTGAGGGTGCGTGTCAGCGCGCGCTATTGTGACCGCATCAGGATGCAGTTCGGCAACGATCGCGTGGTCGAACTGGTCCCCGCAGGATGCCCGGGATGAGCATTGTTGTCATGATCTGGCTGTTATCATGCGGATAAACCGGGTGTATGGACCATGAAGTTTTGCAGTGTGTGTGGCAACGAGGTGCGTGTCGGTGTTCCTGAAGGGGACAACCGGCCGCGGCATATCTGCGACCACTGCAGCACCGTCCATTACCACAACCCAAAGGTCGTGGCCGGTTGTATCGCACGTTGGGACGACAGGGTCCTGATGTGTCGACGTGCCATCGAACCGAGGCGGGGACTGTGGACGGTGCCGGCCGGCTTCATGGAAAACGGTGAGACCACCTACGAGGGGGCGATGCGCGAGACCCTGGAGGAGGCGAATGCGCGGGTCGCGGTGGACGACCTGTACGTCACCGTCAACCTGCCGCACATCAATCAGGTTTACATGCTGTTCCGCGGTCGTCTGCTGGATCTCGATTTTTCCCCGGGCGAGGAAAGCCTGGAGGTTGCCCTGATGGCCGAGCACGAGATCCCCTGGGAGCGAATGGCCTTTCCGACTGTCAGCGAGGCGCTGAAGCTGTATTTTGCAGATGCCGTGCATGGCACCTTCCCGGTGCGGATGCTCGACATCGTTCGCGAGGGCGGCAGTCCAGGACGCTACTCGGTCAGGACCATCAGCTGATCGGCCCGTAACAGGCCAATCGGCAGCCAGGGTTTGAGCGTCAGGTCAAACCTTTACACGTACGTGAAACCCGGTACCAGGTTCTCCGAAACGTTCATCCCTCCTTGGGCTTGGCTGCCAGCCACAGCAGCGAAGGCTCGTCGGTCTTGCCGAGCTCTTTGGTCATCAGCAACACGCCATGGTCGAGGTCCCACTCGAGCACGTTCTTGGCGTCCGGACTGGCACTGATCACGTCCTCGACGTTGCTCGGCTGGCCGAGCTGCTCGATGAAATAACCCATAAGCCGCTCGTGGTACTGGTCGCGGTAGATCAGCTTGAGGGCGCTGATATTGTCGTCACGAAAGTAGATGGTCAGCATCCGCGAGGGATAACCATTGAACGTGCCTATCTGGGCGGCGCACAGATTGTTTCCAAAGGGCGTGTTCTTTTCTCCACAGTGCCACTCGTTCTCGCTGAACACTTTTTTGATGTCCTCGCGTGTGAAGCTGGCGTTCAGCTCCTTGACGTTAAACCTGATCTCGTCCTCGCCCAGCAGCCAGAGTAGCGCCGTATCGGTCAGGCGGGTCCCTTCGTCGGTGAAGATCAGCCAGTAGGGTGGAACGAAGACCAGGATCAGGATCAACAGGGTCTTGTGAATACTCGGTTTTTTTTCGGCCATGAGAACTGGTTCAGAGGCTTCCCTGGTTAGCGATTGGAAAGGAATTCCCGCAATGGCGCGGGTTGGTGAGGGTACAGGTTGTCTGCCAGGGCCAGAAACACCTCGGCGGTCGCCATGGCATCACTCAGCGCATTGTGTGCCTTGTACTGGGGCAGATTGTACCTTGGCCTGAGGTTGAAGAGGCGCAGATCACCCGGTTGTATGGTGTGGTTGCGGCTCTGGAAGGTGCGCTGGGCGATCTCCAGGGTATCGATGATGGGGGCCACGAAGGGTGCCTCGTAATATTTCTCGCAGGCAGCACTGAGGAAATTCTGTTCGATCGGGGAATAGTGGACCAGCATCGCCTTGCCTGCGAGGCGGCTCAGTACCTCGGGAAGCAGTTCATCCAGCGGCGCCCCGGCCGCAGACTGATCGTCCGTAATCTGGTGAATGACCGCGGTTTCGCCCGGGATGTCCTTGTCGATGCGCACAATGCTGTGCCAGGCGGTGCTGAGTTTCACCGCCCAGTCGACGATGTGTACCAGCCCGATGCTGAGGATCTCGTCCTTGGCAGGGTCCAGCCCGGTGGTCTCCAGGTCGATAGCGACGATCTCGAGGTCACGGCAATTGCTGTGTTTGTGTGGAAAGGGGGTCGCAAGGTAGTCGGCGAGCGGGCCGGGCGCCGCCTTGGCCAGTGCCTTCTTGCGTTGATATTCTTTTCCGAGAAATCTTGCGAACACAGGCGTCAACCCAGTTTGTCTGCGCCGAACCGCTTGAACATCGAGTCCTGCATGTTCTGGATGACCTTGAATGCATGCTTCAGGTGCTCGCGTTCGAGTTCCGAAAGATCGGCCGGCGGCACGTAGTTGTCCGTCTGGCCGGCCCTTTCGGATCTGGTGAGCCTGGTGCCGGATCCGCAGCGATGCGATGAACTCCAGCGCATCCTCGAGGTTTTCTGCCATGTCCACGGTCAGCACCGGGGTGCCGGCGCACGCGTGCAGGCGTTCGACGGTGTTGACCGCCTCCTCGCCGAGCGACAACGCGAGCAGTCGTGCGATATCGGTTATGGGTACGATGCCGCGGTGTTTCAGGTCGAGGGTATCATCGTGGCCGCCGCCGCGTTCCAGCACGAACTGACGGAAGAAGCCCAGCGGCGGGCGATGCTGCATGGCATTCGCCATCATGTAGGCGAGGAATATTCGGTTTTCCTGCGACTTCTTCAGGATGGTCTTTTGCAGCGGAACGAACAGTTCTTCCGCGCCGGTGACAGGGCGCAGATCGAAGAAGATGCTCGGAAGCATCATCGACATCGGGGTCGGGGTTTCGATCCAGCGCGTGAAATACCCCAGCCATACCTTCAGTGGCTGGCGCCATTCCGGATTGGTCGCCATGGCATTGCCGGGGCAGTAGACGAAGCCGCAGCCGTCCAGACCGTCGCTGACGAATGTGGCGAGGGCGGCGAAATACTTGTCGTGTTCCGGCTTGAAGTCGTCCGACAGCAGCAGGGCATTGTCCTGGTCGGAATACGAACTCTGCTCGTGCCGGGCCTGCGAGCCGCCGGCCATCCACACATAGGGTACCGGGGGCGGGCCGAGTTTGGCCTCCGCCATCTCAAGGAGGCGCGCCGTGATCGAGTCGGTGAGGCAGGAAACCGCCTCGCCGATATGGTGTGCGGTAACGCTCGCGTTGGCCAGGTGCAGGTGCAGGTTGGGAAGGCGCTTGCTGACCTCGATCAGATCGTGAACCGTCTTGGCCTTGCGCACATCGGCCGCGAGATAGGCTGAGTTCGAGCTCTGGTGGTTTGCGAGATCGGTGGCTGTGACCATCCCAAAAAGTTTGCCGTTCTTGGTTACCGGCAGGTGGTGCACGTGCATGCGTGTCATGGTCATCAGGGCCTGCGCGGTCAGGGTGCTGGACGTGATGACCTTCGGATCGGGCGTCATGATCTGATCGATCGGTTCGCTGCCGTTCAGGCCGATCGCGACACAGCGCTTGCGCAGGTCGCGGTCGGTGACCAGGCCGATCAGTCTGTCGTCGTGCATGACCATGACCGATGACACATCCTTGTTGCTCATGATCGATGCGGTCTCGCGGATGGTCATGCCGGAGGCGACGGTCACCGGCGTCTTTCGGACCAGGCTGCCTATCTCCACCATCATCGCAGCAACCGTGGGATCGGCGGCCACCTGGTTCCTTGCCACCGCTGCTTTCAGGCGCTCTTTGACGGTGGCCGAGAAATGGTCGCCGAATGCCTTGGACTCGCGGCACAGCGCTTTGAGTCGGTCGCAGCTCAAGGTGTACAGCAGTGTGTCTTCGACCGCCTCGCCGCGGTCGCACTCGGACAGGTTCACGAGCTGGCAGGTGACGCTGTAGACGTCCCCCTCGCCGAGCATCTCGCAGAGTTCGCCCTTCTTGTCGAAGATCTTGACCGCCCCGCTGCGCACGACGTAGACGAAGCCTTCCTTCGGTGGGAAGGCATTGCCGCGGCGCAGGTAGCGGATCTCGATGTCCTGGGGCAACTCTTCCAGTTGCTCCTCGCCGAGATAGTTAAAGGGGTTGCGTTGCTCGAGAAACTGTCTGATCTCGATCAGTTCGACTTCCATCTTTCTGGCGCCCGATCGGTGGCTTGTGGTCAGCGGCTGAGTGTATCAAATGCGGCCTTGTGCATGGCTTCTGATCTGCGACAGATCGCAGAGGCGATGCAAAAGGCCGCGCAAACAAAAAGGCCCCGTCTCATCAGAGACGGGGCCAGGTCTTGTTACAGCGGTGGATTCTTATTAATGGTCAGCGGTGGCAGCAGCGGCACCCTTGGGTACGCGGATGTCCTCGACCAGGTGCTGGATATGCTCCGGCGGCGCAGCGGTGACTTTCGACACCAGGATGGCCACGGTGAAGTTAACCACCGCACCCACCGCACCGAAGGCGTTCGGCGAGATGCCGAAGAACCAGTCGGGACCCATGCCCATTGCGGGGTCAAGGAAGCCGGTGTCAGGGATGAAGAAGATACCCTTGTGCTGGAACACGTACAGCATGGTGACGCCGATACCCGAGATCATGCCCCAGATTGCGCCTGAACGGTTCACCTTCTTGTTGAAGATGCCCATCATCAGCGCGGGGAAGATCGAGGCAGCGGCCAGACCGAACGCGATGGCCACGGTGCCCGCCGCAAACCCCGGCGGATGCAGGCCGAAGTAACCGGCCAGGGCGATAGCGCCCACCATCGAGAAGCGGCTTGCCAGCAGCTCGGATTTCTCCGATATGTTGGGGTTCAACATGCCCTTGATCACGTCATGCGACACTGCAGAGGCGATTGCCAGCAGCAGGCCAGCAGCGGTCGACAGTGCAGCGGCCAGACCACCGGCAACAACGATCGCGATGACCCAGTTGGGCAGACCCGCGATTTCCGGATTGGCCAGTACCATGATGTCACGGTCGACCTTGGTCATCTCGTTGCCTTTCCAGCCGAAGCCCTCGGCCTTCTTGGCCATCTCGGGATTGCCGTCGTCGTAGTACTGGATACGGCCGTCGCCGTTCTTGTCCTCGTACTGCAGCAGGCCGGTCTTCTCCCAGTTGTAGAACCACTGTGGTGCCTTGGCGTACTCGAGGTTCCCGGTGACTTCACCGACCGGACCGGTCTGGATGGTGTTCATCAGGTTCAGACGGGCCATGGCGCCAACAGCAGGGGCCGTGGTGTACAGAATCGCGATGAAGACCAGCGCCCAGCCAGCGGAGCTGCGGGCGTCCTTGACCTTGGGGACGGTGAAGAAGCGGATGATGACGTGCGGCAGGCCCGCGGTACCGATCATCAGTGACAGCGTGTACACGAACATGTTGAGCTTCGAGCCCATCACCTGTTCAGAGTATTGCGGGAAGCCCAGTTCGGTAACCACCTGGTCGAGTTTCTCCATCATCGCCATACCGGCGCCCTGTTGCCCGTCGGTCATGGTGCCGATGAGGCCCAGCTGCGGGACGGGGTTGCCGGTCAGGTTCATCGAAATGAAGACCGCCGGGATCGTGTAGGCGAAGATCAGTACGACATACTGAGCGATCTGCGTGTAGGTGATGCCCTTCATGCCGCCCAATACCGCGTAGACGAACACGATGCCCATGCCGATGAACAGGCCCTGCTCGTAGGTGGTCTCGAGGAAGCGCGAGAAGGCCACACCGATACCCTTCATCTGGCCGATTACGTAGGTAACCGAGGCCAGGATCAGGCAGATAACGGCAACCAGACGGGCAGTCTGCGAGTAGTAGCGCTCGCCGATGAACTCCGGCACGGTGAACTTGCCGAACTTACGCAGGTAAGGTGCCAGCAGCAGTGCCAGCAGCACGTAACCACCGGTCCATCCCATCAAGAAGACCGAGGCGCCGTAGCCGTTGTAGGCGATCAGGCCGGCCATCGAGATGAAGGATGCGGCAGACATCCAGTCGGCCGCGGTGGCCATACCGTTTGCGACCGGGTGGATACCCTTGCCGGCGATGTAGAATTCACCGGTGGTCGCGGCACGGGCCCAAATAGCGATACCGATGTACAGCGCGAAGGTCGCGCCAACGACAAGGTATGTGAGTGTAGCTAGATCCATTTAACTTATCCCCCCTTAGTCTTCGTGCAGGTCGAACTCGCGGTCAAGCGCGTTCATGCGTGCAGCGTAAAAGAAGATCAGCACAATAAAGACGTAAATAGATCCTTGTTGGGCGAACCAGAAGCCGAGACCAACACCACCGATTCGGATGGCATTGAGTGCATCGGCGAGAATGATCCCGAAGCCGTACGAGACGACAAACCAGATCACCAGCAGACTTACGAGTAGGCGAAGATTCGCCTTCCAGTACTGCGCAGCTTTTGTATCCATAGATCGATCACTCCGCGGTTGAAATATAGAACTCTCTGTTCCAGGGCTTCCCGGTCCTGGCTGTGCCGCATCCCGTTGGCTCTCAAGCCTTGTCGAACGATTCCGTTCATTGATTGTCGGGTTGCGGTCCCGGGGTGTTACCTGTTCTTGATGCAGGTTGCCAGACGGTGGGATTGTCGGGGGGTGGGTCGCCGATTGTCAAAGCAAATTCAGTGACTTACAAAGAAAGATGCTGCGCCGCACAAGGGCAGTTTTGAGTGGTTGGGTAACATTGCTGCGGTGCAAGTGTTACCAAAGGTAACGAAGGTGTTTCCCCCGGTAAAGGGTCAAATTTAATTGCCCCTGCGTTGGCGGGAGTTGCCTCAGCTGCGCTTTTTCGTGCGCGGCAGTCCGAAGCGCTGGCGGCGTTCCCACAGGGTCTTGCGGCTGATCCCCAGGGCCTGGGCCAACTCCGTTTCGGTCATCCGCTCCTGGTGTTCCAGCACGAAAACCCTGAAGTACTCTTCCAGCGACAGTTTGTCGCTCAGGTCGGCGGCGGTGCTGGCACTGGTGACGCGGTGATCGATCGCGAGCAGGTCCGGGGTGATGGTCTCGCCCTCGCACAGGATGGCCGCCCGCTCGATGGCGTTGGAAAGTTCCCGTACGTTGCCCGGCCAGTGGTAACGCCGGATGGCCTCCAGCGCATCGCGACTGAGCCTGAGTGGTCCTCGGCCAAGCTGTTTACGCGCCTTGTCGAGCAGAAACACCGCCAGTTCGATAACGTCGTCGCCGCGTTCACGCAGTGGTGGCAGGCTCAGCTCCACCACCCGCAGTCGAAAATACAGGTCACTGCGGAAGGCGTTTTCCTGTACCAGCTTGCGCAGGTCGCGGTGGGTGGCGGCAAGGATACGCACGTTCGGCGCATTGTTGGCAGCGTCGGCACTGTCATGCCCGCCGCCCTGCAGGATGCGCAGCAGGCGCGCCTGGGCCGCGGTCGGAAGTTCGCCTATCTCATCCAGGAACAGCGTCCCTCCCTCGGCGCTCTGGATCAGGCCGGGACGAAAGCGGTCCGGCTGATTCTGGCCGAACAGCTCGGCCTCTATCGACCGTTCCGGGACGGCGGCGCAATTCAGCGCGACGAACGGCGCGTCGCAACGTTTGCTGTGCTTGTGCAGGGCGCGCGCGACCAGTTCCTTGCCGGTGCCGGACTCGCCGACGATCAGCACGGTCGCCTCGGTGGGCGCCACCTTCTGGATACGGCTGCAGACCTCGCTCATGGCTGCGCTCTTGCCGATCATGCCGGTGACCGGGAATGCCTGGTCCACATCGGTCTGCAGGGCGGCGGTGCGGCGTTCTTTCTGTTTCTCGCTCAGCACCTTGTCCACCAGCATCACCAGTTCGTCGTGATCGAAGGGCTTGGCGATGTAGTCGGCTGCGCCGTTCTTCATCGCCTCGACGGCCGAGTTCACGGTCGCATAGCTGGTCATGATGATCACCGGCACGTCCGGTGCGAGTTCCAGTACGGTGCTGCCCGGACGGCCCGGCAATCTGAGGTCTGTGATGATGAGGTTGAAGTCCCCCAGCGATCCGGTGGCCTGTGCGGCCTCCACCGATTCGGCCTCGCTTACCTGGTGGCCATGCCGTTCGAACAGTCGGCGCAGGGCGCTGCGTATGACCTGTTCGTCTTCGATGATCAGGAGGTGGTTCATAGGGCTGTTCGCGTCTTGTTCAGAGGGAGGGTCACGATCACGCGCGTCCCCAGGCCGGCCTGCGAGTCGATCTTGAGGGTACCGCCGTGGTCTTCGATGATCTTGTAGGCGAGCGACAGGCCAAGGCCGGTCCCCTGCCCCGTCGGTTTGGTCGTGTAAAAAGGTTCGAAGATGGTTTCATGAAGCTCGTCCGGTATGCCCTGGCCCTGGTCCATTACCTCGATCATCGCCTCCCCGGCGCTGGCGCGCGCCAGCAGGTCGACACGGTCCCCGGGCTGCGAGGCGTCCGCGGCATTGCTGAGCAGGTTGACCAGCACTTGTGAGAGTTCCTGGTGGTTTCCGGTCAGCATGATGCCCTCCGGGCAGCTGGCCTCGAACCGGATTCCGTCGTGTTCGTGGGTCAGCTGCAGCAGATGCACGGCCTGGTCGACGGCCTCGCGCAGGGCGAAGGTCTCGCGCTGCTGCAGGTGCAGGCTGCCGCGGCTGAAGCTCTTCAGTGTGCCCAGGGTGTCGGAGACCCTGCGCGTCTGTTCGATGATGTCCTCGATGCTCTGGCGCATGATCTCCGGGTCGTCCTCATGGCGCAGGTTCTGGGCCAGCGATGCGATCCCGGTGATCGGGTTGCCGATCTCGTGTGCAACACCTGCGGCAAGACGACCGACCGAGGCCAGGCGGTCATTGTGCGCCAGCTCGGCCTCCAGATTGCCGAGATCGGTAAGGTCCTCGATCAGCATGACCACGCCGGGTCTGGACGGACCTGCACCCTCGATAACCGGGTCGGCATAGGCCGCCTTGTGCAGGTTGTACCAGCGCGGCCGCCCGGCCACCGGCAGTTCCATGCGGTAGATGTGGTCCTCGCTGGTGCGTGCGAAGCCTGCCAGGAGGCCGTCCCAGGGGCGCGGCAGTTTCTTCAGCCGGGTCCCGATCAGTTGCGTCGCCTCCACCCCGGTCATCACCTCGAGCGCAAGGTTCCACAACACGATCTTGCCCTGGTTGTCGATGGCACAGACGCCCAGCGGCAGATCCTGCAGGATCTGCCGGTGCAGGCGGCGCAGGTTGTCGAGTTCGATACTCAGGCCCTGCAGTTGCGAGCGGGATTTCTCCAGCCTTTCTTCGACATAGCGCATCGAATCGGCAAGCGCGGTCTTTGCCTCGGGATCCAGTCCCAGGCGTCGATTGACGATGATATGCGCGAGTTGGGGACCAAGCAGTCCTGACAGGTTGCGTTCTATCCTTTCGCGCAGGCGGCGTAGCTCTGTGGTGCGGCGCTCGTTCGGGCGCATGCCCAGATCTCCCAGCGCCTGGTCGACCTCGCGGTCGGCCATGTCCTTGCCCAGGGTGCCGGCCAGCAAGGATCGGAATTCGGCCGTCGAACCGGCGGCGACCACGCCGGACAGGGGCACCATGGAATCGGCGCAGCAGGCGCGTGCGGCCTCCAGCTCGCCCGGCGACTGGCGGGTGATCAGCGAGATCAGCACGAACAGGCCGGCATTGACGGTGAGGGTGGCGAACGTGGCGAAGGCCCACTTGTTCATGCCGCTGGCAGCGACCAGTCCGGGTACACCGAGGTCGGAGATCAGGATGCCGGAACTGTACAGCAGCGGGGCCAGCATCAGCACCGACCAGACGCAGATCCCGCCCAGCAGGCCGAGGATGAAGCCACTGCGCGTGGCCCGTCGCCAGTACAGCAGTCCGGCCACCCCGGGCAGGAACTGGGCGACGGCGACGAACGAGATCAGACCCAGCTCAACCAGGCCCTGGCTGTGCTTCAGTCCCGCGTAGAAGCCGTAGCCGGCCATGATGATCAGGCCGATCAGCAGACGCCTGCCCCACAGGATCCAGCGGTACAGGTTCATTGTCGGGTCGGGGTAGCTGGCAGGCAGCAGCAGGTGATTGAGGCTCATGGATGCCAGCGCGATACTGGTCACGATCACCATGGCACTGGCCGCGGACAGCCCGCCGATAAAGGCCATGAGCGAAAGCCACGATGGACCGTTCGCAAGGGTGATTCCCAGCACGTAGTAGTCGGGGTTGATGCCCAGCTCCAGGCGCTGCCCGGCCCACAGGATCACCGGGATGCAGACATTGAGCAGCAACAGGAAGGCGGGGAATGCCCAGGTGGCGGTATTCAGTCCCCGGGAGTCGAGGTTCTCTGCAAATATCATGTGAAACTGCCGCGGCAGAAGAAACGCGGCCGCGAACGACAGGAATGCCAGGGCGGTCCACGGGCTTTCGTTGACCGGTCGGTACAGGGCCTCCAGCGCCTGCGGGTGTTGCTGCAGCCAGTCGCCGAGGCCGCTTGGCCCGTCGAATACCATGAACAATGCATAACCACCGATCATCAGCAGGACCACCAGCTTGATGAGGGATTCGAATGCGATCGCGACCACCAGGCCGCGGTGTTTTTCGCGTGGCGAGATGTGACGTGCGCCGAACAGTACGCCGAACAGGATCAGGGTGGCACAGAACACCAGGGCGATGGTGTTGGACGGGACCTCGTTGCTGAGCACCTGCAGCGACTCGGTCACGGCACGCACCTGCAGCGCGATGTAGGGCAGGGTGCCCAGAAGCATGAATAGCGTCACCAGGACGCCTGCCGTCTGGCTGCGGTAGCGAAACGACATCAGGTCGGCCAGCGAGGTAAGCTGGTACTCGCGGCTGAGCCTGAGGATAGGGCGCAGCAGTACCGGGCTGAGGACGAAGGTCAGGGTGGCACCTATATATATGGTCAGGAACAACAGGCCGTTGTGCGCCGCAAAACCGACGCTGCCGTAGTAGGTCCAGGAGGTGGCGTACACACCTATCGACAGCGTGTAGGTTACCGGGTGTGCGGCCCAGCGCGTCGGTATCAGGCCGCGGTCGGTCGCGTATGCGACCAGGAACAACACCAGCAGGTAGATGAATCCGGTGGCAAACAGGGTCGCCAGTTCATGGCTCATCGGAATCGTCCCGCCGATGCATCAATGCCGCACCGAGGATGACCAGCAGCCACAGCCCGTAAGGTGCCAGCCAGCTCAGCCCCGGGGTTGCCCACCAGCCGGCGATCGGACTGAGGAACAGCATCAGCAGCAACGCACCCAGGATCACGGCGAGTTCTTTGCTGATAGGGAAGCGTGGCGGAATCATTGCGTGAGCCTAGCACCGTGGCAATGTTACTAAAAGTAACGGTCCGTTCCCCCATCCGGGAGATGCCGGCGAATATCGTCCCCTGCAAGGAAATCCCCGGGGCGTGCTTTAATGGACGTTCTAGAACAAACAATCAACATTCAGGATCGGGGAGTAATCATGAATCCGGAAAAGGTCGTTTTCGGTTTCTTCATCGTTTTGGCGCTGACGCTCAATTTCGGCTTTTTCGTCGGCGAGATCGGGAATCCGGATCACCACCATGTTTACGAGCTGTTTGCCGTCGTGGTGGTCAATCTGATTGCGACGGTGCTCAAGTTCGGTGACCGCAGCCAGATGGGGGCGCTGCTGCTTGCCACCAGCCTGGTGGCGATTCTTCAATTGATTGCCGCCGCGCTGATATGGACCTTTGCCGTGCACGTCAATGATACCGGGCTCACCCCCGTGGTGACGGCGAGCATCGTTTCGCTCTCGGGGGGCGCCATGCTGGCGAACGTGGTCTCCGTGGTCCTGCTCATCATCGAGACGGTGATGTTGCGTCGCTAGCCTGGAAACCCCACCGGCCGGCCAGCGGCTATCTGGTAAGGGCTCGAACTCGCAAAGGTATTAGAGAACATGAATCCACTCCGCGTAATTGCACTCTGTTTTTGCCGCTGGCCTATCGCGGTACTGGCGGTTTCTCGCTCTCTCTGGCTTGGTCTTACGCAACACATCCCTGTGTTGCGCCCTGCGGGCCAGCCTGCGGCTGTTCCAATCTGCTCCCGGCAGATTGGGCACTCAACTGGTAGCTACGGCTACGACACTGTTCGGCGCATCCCTGCGCCTCACCCCTACGGGGCTTACGCGCAAGATCGCTCCCGGCGATCTTGTCGCTCCAGCCCGGCGCCAGCCCGGCTGCGAATTCCGCCAGTCTCCGCGATGCCGGTGACATTTCCAGGCTAGACAGGGCCGACGGTCCCGGCTCCTCCCGGCTGCAAATCCATGGAAAATATCGTCTTCCTGATCCTTCGCCGTATGCGCCAGCCGCTGCTGACGTTGCTGGTGGTGTACGCGGTTTCGATCTTCGGTCTGACCCAGATCCCGGGACAGGATCCGGACGGCAATCTCTGGTACATGAGCATCTTCGATGCCTTCTATTTTGTTAGTTACATGGCCACCACCATTGGCTTTGGCGAGATTCCTTACCCTTTTTCGGACGGTCAGCGACTCTGGGTCAGCCTTTCGCTGTATGCCACGGTAATTTCCTGGATCTATGCCTTCGGTACCATCCTTGCGCTGGTGCAGGACCGCGCGTTTCAGGAGGCGATCGCGGAAACCCGTTTTACCCGGTACATCCGCAAGATGCGTGAGCCCTTCCACCTGGTGTGCGGGTATGGTGAGACCGGATCCGCTCTGGTCCAGGCACTGACTTCGCGCGGCCAGCATGCGGTCGTGATCGACATCAACCCCGCGCGCACCAGCATCATCCAATTGCAGGATCTGAGGGAATTCGTACCCGCGCTGAACGGCGATGCCTCGGTCACCCGCCACCTGGAAGAGGCCGGCCTGAGGCATCCGTCCTGCGCCGGGGTGGTGGCCCTGACCGACGACAACGAGGTTAATCTGAAGATCGCCATCACGGCCAAGCTGCTGAATCCGGCCATCAAGGTGATCAGCCGTGCCGATTCACACGATGTCGAAGACAATATGGCCTCCTTCGGCACCGACCATATCGTCGACCCCTTCGATACCTTCGCCGCCCATCTGGCGGTCGCATTCCAGGCACCCTGTCTGTATCTGTTGCACCGCTGGCTTGCGGGGCGCGAGGGTACCAGGCTGAGCGAGCCCGTGTACCCCCCGCAGGATGGCCACTGGATCGTGTGCGGTTACGGCCGCTTCGGCAAGGCGATCTGCAAACGCCTGCAGGCCGAGGGGATGAAGGTGGTCGTGGTCGAGTCGCGCCCCGATCTTACCGGGCGGCCGGAAACCGGGTTCGTGGCCGGTCGTGGCACCGAGGCGGACACCCTGACCGAGGCCGGGATAGAGGATGCCGCCGGCCTGGTTGCGGGCACCGACAATGACGCCAACAATCTGTCGATCGTGATGACCGCGCGCGAGCTGAACTCCGACCTGTTCGTGGTCGTGCGCCAGAATCACAATGGCAACGAAAACATCATCGCGGCGGTCAATGCCGACATGGTGATGCACCCGAGTGCAATCATCGCCGACAAGATTCGTGTCCTGCTTGCAACGCCGATGCTGTACGAATTCATGTCGCTGGCGCTATACCAGGACGACAGCTGGGCCTGTGAGCTGGCCAGCCGGGTGAGCGCGCTGGTGAACGAGGAGGTGCCGAATATCAGCGAGTGGCTGGTCTCTCCGGGCGACGCCGGGATCCTGCATGACTATCTGGAGGAGGGTGGGCACTTCACCGTCCATGACCTCCTGCGTGACCCCTGGCAAAGAGCACGGACTTTGAAAGGGATCGTTCTTCTGATCCGTCGTCGCAACGACCGTACCTTGCTGCCCGGGCCGGACACCCCCCTGAAGGCAGGTGACCGCTTGTTGATATGTGGGGATCGTGCGGCCTTCAGGCGCATGCATTGGACCGTTTCGCACCGGCATACGCTCGACTACGTCAGGACCGGGGAAGACCGTGCGCAAAGTTGGATCTGGCGCAAGCTGGCCCGGCGCAACCGCCAACCGCGCTGACCAGGGGGGCGACCCGGCGGTCTGATTGAAGTCTCCTCGGTATGCTCTATGCGCGAATCAGAATTTTTGATGGAAGCCCCGCGGCGAACCGCGTCTTTATGCCGGGATATGGCGCCACTGGTCTGCGCTTTGGGTACAATCTTCCGACATCGGCCTGTTGCGGCCTTCCACCAAGTACGCCACGAGGAAAATCATGTGAAAAAACTCATCGTATTTATCGCCCTGACCATCGCGCTCTCGGGTATCAGCCAGGCGGGAAGCAAGAAGGAGCTAGAAACACCGGCCTTTGACAAGGCGCTTGCGCAGCAGATGATCGACAACAGCATCCAGCGATTCGAGCTGGCCGAAGGCATCGGTGTCGAGGATGCGATCGCATCGATGGAGCTGCGTGCCAATATGCTCAATTTCAAACTGGTTGCCGATCTGCCCCTCTCGGAACAGGTGAAGGCAATGGGTCAGGAGGCGAATTACATGCGCATCCTGGCTTTCTGTGATGCCCTAATCGCCAAGAAGATGGTTGAATACAACATTATCTTTGCCGGTTTCCTGCCTTGCAGGATTGCGGTTCTGGAAGACAATGAAGGCAAGGGCTGGATCGTGACCATGAACATGGACATGATGCTGCATGCGGTCGATCTTCCGGAGGACCTGCAGCCACTGGCGCAAAAGGTGCGCGACACCATCTACAGCATCGTGGATGCCGGCGTGAACGGCGACCTCTGAGATCGGGGCCCCATTCCCAAGGAGCCGGCCTGCGGGCCGGCTTTTTTGTGGGCGCGCCAAACTCCTGATCCAGGCTAACTTTTCTCCCAAAAAACCCTTCCCATCCTGGGTGAGTGTTGTGCGATACTCGTGCGGGCAAGTCGGCGCCAAAACATAAACTATATGCCGGCATCCAGGTCTGCCTGCCCTAATAGTTGCAGGCCCTGGGTTTCCCAAACTGTGATGTTTGCAGTCCGCTGAGAAAGGCGTCGCCCCATTTGGAGCCTGCCCGCACCTGCAACATCGAACCGCCTTCTTTAGGAGATGACAAATGGCACATATCGTTGTCCTTGGCGCCGGCACCGGCGGCATGCCCGCCGCGTACGAGCTGCGTGAAGAACTCGGGAGCGAGCACGAAGTCACGATCATCAACGAGCGTGAATACTTTCAGTTCGTCCCGTCCAATCCCTGGGTCGGCGTGGGGTGGCGTGACCGCGCCAGCATCACCTTCGACATCCGCCCGCATGTCGAGCGCAAGGGCATCAATTTCATCGCCAAGCGTTGCGACAAGATCGATGCCGCCAACAACACGCTGCAGTTCGAGGACGGCGAGACCCTGAACTACGACTACCTGGTCATTGCGACCGGGCCGCGTCTTGCCTTTGAAGAGGTCGAGGGTGCGGGTCCAAACGGCGGGCATACCTCCTCGGTTTGCACGGTCGATCACGCCGAGGCCACTTACGAGAAATACAAGGCACTGCTGGAGGACCCTGGCCACGTGGTCGTCGGTGCCATGCCTTTCGCGTCCTGCTTTGGCCCGGCCTACGAGTTCGCCTTCATCATGGATACCGATCTTCGCAAGCGCAAGTTGCGCGACCGTGTACCCATGACCTTCATCACCGCGGAGCCCTATATCGGTCACCTGGGCCTGGGCGGTGTCGGTGACTCGCAGGGCATGCTCGAAAGCGACATGCGCAACCACCACATGAAGTGGATCACCAACGCCAAGGTCACCAAGGTCGAAGAAGGCAAGATGTATGTCGAGGAATACGACAATGCCGGCAACAAGGTGAAAGACCACGAGGTCGCGTTCAAATTCTCGATGATGTTGCCGGCGTTCAAGGGCGTGGACGCGGTGATGAACGTTGAAGGTTTGTGCAATCCACGTGGTTTCGTTTTCGTCGACCCGCATCAGCGCAACCCGACCTACAAGAACATCTACTCGGCGGGTGTCTGTATCGCCATTCCGCCGGTAGAGGCGACCGCCGTGCCTACTGGTGCGCCCAAGACCGGCTATATGATCGAGTCTATGGTTACCGCGATCGTGCACAACATCCACAATGAACTCGATGGCAGGGAGCCCGACCAGAAAGCCACCTGGAATGCCATCTGTCTGGCCGACATGGGCGATACGGGTGCCGCCTTCGTTGCCTTGCCGCAGATCCCGCCACGCAACGTCGCCTGGTTCAAGAAGGGCAAGTGGGTGCACATGGCGAAGATCGCGTTCGAGAAATACTTCATCCGCAAGATGAAGAAGGGTACCTCGGAGCCGATCTACGAGAAATACATCCTCAAGATGCTGGGTATCAACAAGCTGAAATAAGCGACCGCATTCGCAGGGAAGCCCGGCCAGCGATGGCCGGGCTTTTTTTTGGCTCTGTCTGAGTTAAGTGTTGCAAAGGCGTAAACTGCAGGGGACGGTTCCTGAAAGGAGGCGGCGCCATGAACAAACCGAGCGGCGGCTCAGGGTTATAGTTCGAGGCCCGTAGACCGTCTGACAGTAGGTCGGGCTGTGCCCGACATCGGCAGGCGCAGCCTGCCCTACGGCTGCTCAAAGCCGTTCGAACGGAGCCTCAACAGTCAACTCAGACAGAGCCTTTTTTTTCGGGTGCTTTGGGACGCAGAGGGCACAGAGGGCCGCAGAGTGCGCAGAGAATATCTGGACAGGCCTTATCTCACCGCAACCAGCTTGGAACTCGGAATCACGGCACCTAAGAAAACACCCTGTGATCTCTGCGCTGCTTTGCGAACTCTGCGTCCTTGTGCTTCCCGTCCGGCCGGGGGCGTCACCATTTGCTATGATTCGTGCCTCAATTTCGAGCCGGCAGCGAGGGCTCCAGATCATGAACGTTTCCCCGATCAGGCGTCATACGACCGTGGCCGTCAGCGTTGGCGGGGTGCAGGTGGGCGGTGGTGCCCCGGTGGTGGTCCAGTCCATGACCAACACCGATACTGCGGATATCCCCGGCACCATCGATCAGGTCGCCGCGCTCGCACGGGCCGGATCGGAGCTGGTACGTATCACGGTCAACGGCGAGGACGCCGCGCGCGCGGTACCCGCGATCCGAGAAGGCTTGGACGCGCGTGGCGTGGGTGTCCCCCTGGTCGGTGATTTCCACTTCAATGGCCACCGCCTGCTGACTCAGTATCCCGAATGCGCTCAGGCGCTGGCCAAGTACCGCATCAACCCGGGCAATGTCGGCAGCGGCGAAAAACGCGATGCACAGTTCGCGGCAATGATCGAGACCGCGATCGCCAACGGTAAGGCGGTACGTATCGGTGTGAACTGGGGCTCGCTGGACAAGGGCCTGGTTGCACAGATGATGGATGACAATGCGCGTTCGGCCGATCCCCTGGATGCCGACCACATGATGCGAGAAGTCATGGTGGCATCTGCGTTGCAGAGTGCGGCCAGGGCGGAGCAGATCGGGCTTGGGCGTGATCGCATCATCCTGTCATGCAAGATGAGCGGTGTGCAGGATCTCGTCGGCGTGTACCGGGCAATCGCCTCGCGGTGCGATTATGCCCTGCATCTCGGGCTCACCGAGGCCGGGATGGGTTCGAAGGGTATTGTCGCGTCGACTGCGGCGCTGGCGGTCCTGCTGCAGGAGGGCATCGGTGACACCATTCGCATCTCGCTGACGCCCGAGCCGGGTGGTGACCGTACCCAGGAGGTGAGGGTCGGCCAGGAGATCCTGCAATCCATGGGGCTGCGCGCCTTCATGCCGATGGTCATCGCGTGTCCGGGCTGCGGCCGCACAACCAGTACCTATTTTCAGCAACTTGCGCAGGACATCCAGACCTATCTGCGCGAGCAGATGCCTTTTTGGCGCAAGCAGTATCCGGGTGTCGAGGAGATGGACGTCGCCGTCATGGGCTGCGTGGTGAACGGCCCGGGTGAGAGCAAGCACGCCAATATCGGTATCAGCCTGCCCGGCACAGGCGAGCACCCGGCCGCACCCGTATACGTGGACGGCGAGAAGACCGTAACCTTGAAGGGAGATAACATCGCGGCCGATTTCCAGGCCATCGTGGACGACTATGTGCGGCGCCGTTATGGCGCAGGTCGGCCTCCTGCAGGCTGAACGGCAACCTCATGCACAGCACTCGGAAATCGTTTGCCCCGACTGCTTCATTGCCGGTGCGGTTAGCCCCGGCCCTGTGCGCCTGAGATCGGGCAGGAGGCCAGCTGGCCGTTCGGGCGCGAATGCTACGAAAAAGTGGGCAAGGTTAGGGTCTGGGCGTATAAGGGGCCGTCTTTCCAAACCTTCTGGGCATGCCGCATTGAATGTACCTGCCTCCAGCTTCGGCCCCGGTCCTGGTGGCGGCGATGTCGTCGACCGGATCGCGGACGCGATTTCGTGCGACGGTTACTCGTTGACTGACGATGCAGTACCGCCCGAGATGCTCGATGCACTGTTCGTACACCTGTGCAGTCTGACGGATGCGGAACTCACACGTGCCGGAGTGGGGCGTGAAAGGGATTTTCAGCTCAATCGCTTGGTACGCACCGACCAGACCTGTTGGCTGGAGCCGCGCCACCCGGCGAGCCGGGATTTTCTGGCCTGGATGGAGCAGTTACGGCTGGGACTGCGGCAGCGCCTGTTTCTTGGCCTGTTCGACTACGAGGCGCACTATGCCCGCTATGCCCCCGGGGCCTTCTACAAAAGACATCGCGATGCCTTCGCCGATGGCGGTACGAGCCGGATCCTGTCGACCGTTTTGTATCTGAATTCGGGTTGGGGGGCCGAAGACGGCGGCGAGATGCTGCTGTACGCGGACGACGACCGGACCCTGGTCGAAAAGGTCCTGCCGCACTATGGACGGCTGGCGATCTTTCTCAGCGAACGATTTCCGCACGAGGTGCTGCCGACACGGCGCACACGTTACAGCATCGCCGGCTGGTTCCGTGTGAACGCATCACTCGCCGGGCAGATCGATCCGCCGCGATGACGGGCCGGGCAGATCAATCGGCCAGCAAGGCGTCCAGCCGCCCGATATCAATCCTATAGCGGTTGCCGCCCAGTTCGGTCAACAGCCCCTGGCGTTTGAATTCGGCGATGGTGCGGCTGGCGGTCTCGGTCGTGATCCCCAGCATGGCCCCGAGGTCTTCGCGGCCGAACAGGATGCATTCGGGCTCGGCCTCGCCCCGCACCAGGCGCAACAGCATGCGGGCGACCCGCTCCCGTGCAGAGCCGGTTGACAACTCGGTCAGCCAGGCATCCGCCTCGCTCAGGGCGTGCTGCCAGCGTTTGAGCAGTTCCATGTGCAGCTCCGGGTTGTCCATGCCCAGTGCCTGGACAGTACCCGTCGGCAGACAGCAGATCTCGGTCGTTTGCATCACCACGGCATCGTGTTCGTAGGGTCTGTTCAGCAGCGCCTCGAGCCCCGCGACATCGGAGGTCTTCACCAGGCGCACGATCCGCTGGGATCCATCGGGCAGATACTGAACCAGCTTCACCAGTCCACTGCGGATGGTGAACATTCGGTCGCCGGTCTCGCCCGCGTGATAGAGCGTCTGGCCCGGTTGCAGGGTGAACTGGTTGATCGGCTGGTGGATCTTTTCGAAATCCGCTTCCTTGAGCCCTGCGAACAATACCGACTCGCGCAGCGAACAGTGCCTGCAGTCGGCCTCGCCGGACCACGCCTCTTTGAACGGGACTCGAAAATTCATTGACGTATGTTAGCCGTTTAGAACCTTCGCTGATATCGATTAAGGGGTTAAATTGGCGGGGTAATTGGGCCGTAAACCCTTGGGCCGGGGGTAGTATTGCAATGATGACGGAATCTGCAGACAGACGGGACGACTGGGAGGGGCGGTACCGAGCGGGAAAGACCGCCTGGGACCGCGGCGAGACCAGTCCGGCGCTGACACACTGGCTGGCGGAAGGCCTGGTGCCTGCCGGGCGCGTACTGGTGCCGGGTTGCGGGCACGGTCATGAGATCGCTGAACTGATCCGTACCGGGTGCGACGTCACCGCGGTGGATATCGCCTCGCAGCCGGTAAAGCACCTGACAGATCAGCTGACCCGGCTCGGCCTGCGTGCCGAGGTCGTGCAGGCCGATCTGCTGCACTGGCAGCCGGTGGGCCTGTTCGACGCGGTATACGAACAGACCTGCCTCTGTGCACTCGACCCGCTGCACTGGTCCGAATATGAGCAGCGACTCGCACGGTGGCTGGTGCCCGGCGGAACGCTGCTTGCGCTGTTCATGCAGACCGGCAGCGAGGGAGGGCCACCTTTCGACTGTCCGCTGCCGGATATGCGATCGTTGTTCGACGAATCGCGCTGGGCATGGTCCGACCAGCCTCCTGTGCAGGTGGCGCACCCGAGCGGCCTTTCAGAGGAAGGCCATGTACTCACCCGGCGTCAGGGAGGTGCCGGGAGCGCCGGTTTGTGACAGGATTGCGCCCCCCCAACCCGAGCCCGACGCGATGGCACTGCTGACCCTGCGCAATCTTCACCTGAGCTACGGCGACCCCGCCCTGATCGACGGCATCGATCTGTCCATCGAACCGGGTGAGCGCATCTGCCTGATGGGGCGTAACGGGGAGGGCAAGTCGACCCTGCTGAAGCTCATCTCGGGAGAGCTGCAGGCCGATGACGGCGAGCGCGTGGTCGCCCAGGGTCAGCGCGTCGCCCGCCTTACCCAGGAAATACCCGAACAGGTGCACGGCAGCGTATTCGCGGTGGTCGCCGACGGGGTAGGGGCCACGGCCGAGCTGATCAAACAATACCATGCCGCCATCGTGGCCCTGTCCGGGGACAGCGGCGAAGCGGCATTGGCCAGGCTGGAGCAGGTACAGCAGCGCCTCGAGGCCGCGGACGGCTGGCGCCTGGAGCAGCAGGTGGAAAGCGTGATATCGCGCATGCAGCTAAACCCGGACGATGCGTTCGATGCGCTGTCCGGCGGTATGAAAAGGCGTGTGCTGCTGGCGCGGGCACTGGCGGCGGACCCGCAGCTGCTGTTGCTGGACGAGCCTACCAACCACCTCGACGTGGAGTCCATCGTCTGGCTGGAGGACTTTCTGCTGGCCTGGCCGGGCACCCTTGTGTTCATCACCCACGACCGTGGCTTTCTGCAGCGCCTGGCGACGCGCATCGTCGAACTCGATCGCGGAGCGATAAGCGACTTTCCCGGCGACTATCAGAACTACCTGCGGCGGCGCGACGAAATGGACAATGCCGAGGCCCAGGCGCAGGCGCGTTTCGACAAGCAGCTGGCGCAGGAAGAGGTCTGGGTGCGGCAGGGCATCAAGGCGCGGCGCACGCGCAACGAGGGCAGGGTACGTCGCCTCGAGGCCATGCGCCGCGAATACGGCGACCGGCGCAGCCGCCAGGGCAGCGCCAGGCTGACGATGAATGCCGCCGATCGCTCGGGCAAGCTCGTTTGCGAGGCAGAGGGCGTCAGCTACGCCTGGGACGGGGAGCCGATCATCCGAGACTTCTCGACCACCATCATGCGCGGTGATCGTATCGGCATCATCGGCCCGAACGGCTGCGGCAAGTCGACCCTGCTCAACCTGCTCCTGGGCAGGCTGAAGCCGGACAAGGGCAGCATCGTGCTCGGCACCAAGATCGAAGTTGCCTATTTCGATCAGCTGCGCGACCAGTTGGATCTTGAAAAGACCGTGATCGACAACGTCGCCGGTGGCAGCGACAAGGTGAGCATCGGCGGCAAGGAAAAGCACGTCATCAGCTACCTGCAGGATTTCCTGTTTCCACCCAAGCGTTGCCGCCAGCCAGCCAAGTCCCTGTCCGGCGGTGAGCGGAACCGGCTGCTGCTGGCCAAGCTGTTTACACGCCCGGCCAACATACTGGTGATGGACGAGCCGACCAACGACCTCGACCTCGAGACACTGGAACTGCTGGAGGAACTGCTGCTGGAGTTCGACGGAACCCTGCTGCTGGTCAGCCACGACCGCGCCTTTCTGGACAACGTGGTCACCAGTACCCTGGTATTCGAAGGCGACGGCCGGGTCAATGCGTATGTCGGCGGCTACCAGGACTGGCTGCGGCAGCGCGCGGTGCCGGCGAAGGTGGTCGGTAAGGCTGCGATACAAAAGAAGCCAGCCGCCCCCAAGGCGCCCGAGCCCGTCAAGCCGAAGAAACTCAGTTACAAGGACCAGCGCGAGCTCGACCAGCTGCCCGCCCGGATCGAGGCACTGGATGCGGAGTCGGCAGAGATCCAGGCCGCGCTGGCCAATCCCGATCTGTACCGCGAATCACCGGACAAGGTGAACGCGCTCAATGAGCGCGTGCAGCAGGTCGAGCAGGAGCTGGCCCATGCCTACAAGCGCTGGGAGGCGCTGGAGGGGTAGCCGCTACAAAATGTCGAGCGGGCTCTGCACCCCGAGGCCACCTTTTCGCAGCACGTGGGTGTAGATCATCGTGGTGGCGAGGTCGGCATGCCCAAGCAATTCCTGGATAACGCGAATATCCTTCCCGCTTTGCAGCAGGTGCGTCGCAAACGAATGACGCAGTGTATGGCTGGTCACGCGTTTGGCAATCCCAGCTTCTTTCGCGGCGTTGCGGATCGCTTTTTGCAGGCTGGTTTCATGGACATGATGGCGACGCATCACCCCGGTCGGGTAATCGACTGACAGGCGCGTAGCGGGAAACGCATACTGCCATCCCCAGTCACGCATCGAATTGCCCAGCTTCCGCGCCAGTGCCGGCGGCAGATAGGCATCGCCGAAACCACTGGCCAGGTCGCCGTCGTGCAGAAGTTTAATTTCGGCAAGATGCACCTTCAATTGCGGCACAAGCCTCATTGGCAGCGGCACAACACGGTCTTTGTCACCCTTGCCGCGACGAACCGTGATCTGTTCGAAGCCAAAATCGATATCCTGGACACGCAGCCGAACACACTCCATTACGCGCATGCCGGTGCCGTACATCAGCGACGCCATCAGGCGCATACGGCCGCTGAGTCTGTCCAGAACAAGGCGAACCTCCTCTTGTGTAAGTACTACCGGCACTCTCTGCTTTGCCGGTGCACGCACGAACCCCCCTGCGATATCCATTTCCTTGCCGAGGACCTCCCGAAAAAAGAATACCAAGGCGTTCAATGCCACATGTTGCGTTGCCGACGACACCTGGCGCTTTACCGCCAGGTATTCAAGGAACCCGGAGATATCGTCTGCAGAGACATCGGCTGGCTTGCACCATTCCCGGAAAGAAAAGAATCGCGCGATCCAATGTTCGTAGGTCTGCTCGGTTCGTCCCGCCATATGCCGCACGCGCAAGGTCGTGACGAAGGCTGTGTAGTCGTCGCCCGCATGGGCGCGAAACTTTTGAACCATCGGGTTGCTGCTCGGCGCCGCAAGTTCGCCGCTGCGGGCGTTGCGTGCCAAGGTTACGTGATCAGTCGCGAGCGTTCGTGCGAACACGCGCCATGCCAGCCAGTCATAAGAATCCGCCCACGAAGCCGAAATCAATTCGCAAAACAACAGGCGCAGGGCATCTACCAGTTGTCTGAACTGCCACTCCTGCAAATCACGCATACGACCTTTTGCCGCCAGATACTGATCGACGTCACGTGCAGAGTGTTCCGACAGCCGGCGACCCTCGTGTGCACGAATATACCGTTCCACATGTTTCCGATAATATGGACGGACGCTCGCGGCGACACGCGATTTTTCCAGAGCAGAGAAGTAGTTATGCCAAAAACGCTGAACAGCTCGCGACTGCGAGCCGGGTTGATTTCCAGACATCGAAAGCCCTCCGTGGCCATTGGATTCGCATCGTCGGATCATCCTGATCCGGTGGATGCGTGGCTGGATTATACAGCGCCTGTATATTCCAGTTCACGAAGAAACTGTCTATTTGGCTGTTGAACTCAACCGCTTCGCGGTAGCTCTGTCTGCTCCGGCCCCGGAGTAACCCCCGTTGACCATGCTTCCTGAAGACCACTGTCGGTCTTTAACACGGGAGCAGGACGATGAGCCCATTACGTCAACAGATGATCGATGCCATGCTGGTGCGTGGCTTTTCACCGCGGACCCATAAGAGCTACCTGGCGGCGGTAACGGACCTTGCCCGCCACTACCACCGTTCACCCGATCGGATCAGCCTGGAAGAGATTCAGGCCTATATTCTCTATCTGGTGAAGGAACGGCATCTGGCGGATGCCAGTTGCCGGCTGTATCTGAATGGTCTGCGTTTTCTGTACCTTCAGGTGCTTGGCTGGCAAGACTTTGATGTGCCGATAACGCACCCGAAGCGGGTTCAGCGGATACCGGAGCTGCTGACCCGCCGTGAAGTGGGCAGGCTGATCGGCTGTTGTCCCAATCTCAAGCACCGCACGATGCTGCTGACCTGTTATGGCTGTGGGCTGCGGGTGAGTGAGCTGGTCCACATCAAGGTGCGTGATCTGGATGGGGAGCGCCGGCTGTTGCGGGTGGAGCAAGGCAAGGGAGCGAAGGACCGCAAGGTGATCATTGCGCCGACCCTGTTGCAACGGCTGCGCGAGTACTGGCGCCAGGGACATCGGCCGTCGGTATGGTTGTTTCCGAATGCAAACCAGCCGGACAGGTCGCTGAGTATCACGACGGCACAAAAGGCGTACACGGCGGCGAAAGTGAGCGCGGGCATCGAGAAGGTCGGCGGCATTCACAGCCTGCGCCACGCCTACGCGACTCACCAGCTCGAAGCAGGTTTTCCGGTGCACCGGCTGCAGCACCAACTGGGCCACAGCAACATTCAGTCGACCCTGCGCTATGTGCATTGGGCGCCGAGTGCGCGGCAGGGTAAGGACACGGTAGACGATCTGGTCCTGGGTCTGGAGGTGGACCGTGACTGAGGCCGTGACCCTGCAGGGGATACTGCAACGCTACCTGAGTGACTATCGCCAGGCCCACACGCTGGACGCACGCCGCCAAGCGGTGTGCCGGCATGTCACGGAATGCCGCACCGCGGCACTGGGCGGACTGCAACTGCAGTGCGACCATTGCGGCGACGATCCGGTACATTGGTTTTCCTGCCGTGATCGCCACTGTCCCCAGTGCCAGCAACGCGCCAGTGCGGCTTGGAGTGAGAAGCAGCAGCGCAATCTGCTGCCCGCAACTTACTTTCATCTGGTGTTTACGCTGCCTGAGGCGATCAACGGCTGGGCAAGGCTGCATCCCGAGATCATCTACCGCTTGTTGTTTCGCGCGGCCTGGGAAACGCTCAAGGCCTTCGGTGCTGACCCAAAACGGCTGGGCGGCGAACTGGGCATGACCGCCGTCCTGCACACCTGGGGACAGACGCTGAGCCAACACCTGCACCTGCATTGTCTGGTGCCCGGCGGTGCGCTGACCGCCGCAGGCGACTGGCACCCGGTCAAGGGCAGTTACCTGTTTCCGGTGCGTGCCCTGTCTCGGCGCTTTCGCGGCGACATGGTAAGCCGGTTACGCCAGGCGCATACAGCGGGCGAGCTGTCCCGCATTACCGACCCTGGCGAGCCGGGCCAAACTCTGGACCGGCTGATGCAGCACGACTGGGTGGTCTACAGCCGGCCCGGCCTGAGCGAACCAGTACAGGTCGTCGACTACCTGGCGCGCTATACCCACCGCACCGCGATCAGCAACGCGCGTCTGCTGTCGATGGACGATAGTCAGGTCTGTTTCCGCTACAAGGACTACCGCGACCACGACCGACGCAAGGTGATGACACTGCAGGCCGGGGAGTTTATCCGCCGTTTCCTGCAGCACGTCCTGCCCAAGGGGCTGATGCGTATCCGCCACTACGGATACCTGGCCAACAGCTGTCGAAGGCGCAAGCTGGCACTGGTCCGCACGGCCCTGGCCTGTGCCAAAACCACCGCCAAGACAGACAGCGACGAGGCATCTGACCGCTTTTCCGGTTACCCCTGCACCCAATGCGGACAGGGCATGCTGCGCATCACAGCCGAACTGCCACCCCTGCGATGGGAAGGAGGCTGACCACGTTTAACGGCGCACCAACACCTCAATGCAGCGCGAAGAAATCAGACCCTCGCAGCCTGAGGGCGGCTTTCGGCATCATGAGCGAAATCGGCTACTATCGGGTGATCGCATGGACGAAAAGGCACCGGCATGGATCACGAAAACACCGAAACCGACCGCGCCGTCGCGCTGCCTGCCGTCGACTCAGCCGCCACCCGGCTTTCCCTCCGCCAGCCGGCTCAAAGCAAATTCCTATTAAATAGGCTTGATCTGCCGCTGGTAGGCGGCTCAGTCCAACAGGCATTTATCCACGCGTGCTGCGCACAGCAGATAAATGCTTAACTGTTATGCATAGAAGGTAGTCTGAATGCAAATTTCTAAAGAAGGTGTTCGAGAACTTTGTGAGGCTATATTCGCTTTCGATAATCCTTTTGTGGTCGAAGCCTATTCGGAATTTGATAAAAAACCTTTATCGTTTGCTCATGCAATAGAACTCGAAAAGTATATAAGCGATAAGATAGGCAAGCCCAAAGGCTTGGCACACATATTTGTCGTTTACCCTGAAATGGCTGGTAAAGCCTGCATTAAGAAAATCAACCTAAATTCAAAGAAGGTTTCTGGTCATAAGTTTCGATACACTTGGGAAGGCTGGGGGCTAATTACAGTCCAAATTGCCTCTCCAGATCTCGGTATTGAATCTAATATCAATGCCAATTCAGAAACTCGAGCAAACAAATGGGAGAGCACATATCCTGATTTTGAGCCTCCTTCAACATGGGATTGGAAGGCGGTAACTAAACATAAAAACAGGCTTAAAAGGGTATTAAAGAAACATGCATAACAATACGTGTCAGTCGGACAGTTTGTTCCGTAGCTCTTATTGCGCTGACCGCTACGCTAGCGCAAACAGCCACTCCACAAACTGCCGCTGCACTCTGCGTTAGGCGAAGGAATGGATTCGATTGATGCTAGAACACTCGGGATTGCGTTTAGCCTCTTCGTCTTGTTTCCGACAATCGTTGTCGCGTTCCTTCGGGTTTTTCTGAGCTGCGATCGAAAGGTGAAGGGTGGTGCATTGGGTGTCGTTAAAGTGATCGGGGGCTTCACGCTTGGGGTAGCGTTGTTGGCAGGTTACGTGGTGTGGTCTGATTCTGTGCCTCTCTTGCATACGGCGCTTCTAGCGCTGGCTATCGCTTCTACGGCGCTTCTCCATTCGATAATTCTCATCGCTGCGCAAAAAGCCGTACAGATTATAGTGCCCGTCAAAGTCGAGTCGTTATGCTTGGAGTTTTATGCACTCTTGTTTCTCGGCACGAGCGCGGTGTGGATTAATCTCATGGAGAACGCGGCAGAGCAGTTCTTATCAGCACAATGATTAAGCAGCAACGCCTAACAAAACGGTTAAGCCGTTCGTCGCTACGCTCCTCACTCGGACGCTCAGCATTCCGCATTTGCTCGGGCATGGCTTCGCCATTGTTCCCCGAGCAAGTCGCTCCATGCTGAGCGCCGCTTACCTGGGCGTTAGCGCCCAAACCGCAAAGTATGGCGAATTCGCCATATTTTCTGCTATTCTTTCGCCATGAAAGAACCAAGCTTCGAGTGGGATGAGGCGAAAAACCTCGAAAATGAAAGGAAACATGGGGTTACCTTCTATGAAGCCCAGTCGGCCTTCCTAGATTCAAAGCGCGTAATTGCTGAAGATCTGGAGCATAGCCAGAAGGAAAAACGCTTTTACTGCTTCGGCTCGAATGAGAAAGGCTCGGGGATTCTCACGGTTCGGTTCACGTATCGATCTGGCCGCATCCGAATTATTGGTGCGGGTTACTGGCGCAAAGGTAAGAAGGTTTATGAGCAAGCGAATTCGGTATAGCGATGAGCCCATTGGCGAAATCAAACTGGTGCCTGACTTTCTTCCGTCGCCTGAAGAAATGGCGCTGAAGAATGAGCAAACAAAGGTCACCATTGCCTTAAGTTCTGAGAGTGTCGCTTTTTTTAAGGAAGCAGCAAAGAAGCACCACACGCAGTATCAGAAAATGATCAGGCAGTTGCTCGATGAGTACGTTACGCAGCAGAAACAGCGCTAACAAATCGGTCAAGCCGTTCGTCGCTGTGCTCCTCACTCGGACGCCCAGCGCTCCGCGCCTTTTTGCGCATGGCTTCGCCATGATTGTGCAAACGGCGCTACGCACTGGCCGCCGCTTACCTCGGCGTTAGGCGTTCGAGATGGATGAATCTCGAATCCAGGCCGCAAGTGCTTCCTCTGTGAGAGTTCCCGCCGCGAGTTGTTGGTACATGAGTACCGCTTCTGCCTCGGTCGCGTCCAGTGAATATCCGTTCAGTTCCAAAAAGACTGCCGCAACGGTCAAGGCAATGCGCTTGTTGCCGTCTATGAAAGGGTGGTTGCGGGCCAGTCCGAAACTATATGAAGCGGCTAATTCAAAAATTGAACCTGTATTTGCGTAAGCTGCTTTCTGTTGCGGCCGGGCCAAAGCAGATTCAAGTAGGGCTTCGTCACGAACGCCCGAAAGTCCACCGTGCTCGGCGAGGAGAGTCTGGTGTATCGCGTGTACGAGCTCAGGCAAAACCCATACCGGTTCGGTCATTTCGCCAACTCATGGAGCGCGTTACGGTATTTCTTCATTACCTTTTCAGCGGCGTCCATCTGAGCTTCGAAGTCCTGCTGGTAAGGGGTCAGCGTCAATCCTTCAGGGGTATCTACCAAGAAAAGCAGGTCGCCCTTTTCCGCGTGAAGTTTCGTAAGTGCTTCTTTTGGCAATATAATTCCCATCGAGTTACCGATGGCGGTTACTTTCACTTTGAGCATGGCGGGCACCCCGACGGTGTTATTACTAATGTTAGTACATAGTGTAGGCGCGCCTAACAAATCGTTCAAGCCGTTCGCTATGCTCACTCGGACGTCCAGCACTCCGGACACCTTGCGCATGCCTGCGGCATTTTCCCGCAAGCTGGCTCCATGCTGGCCGCCGCTTAACTGGGCGTTAGAAGCAAAATGGCCCCTTGCGCGTTGTGCTGAAAAGGTATAATAACTATACCGATGTGCAGCTTTGAATATGATGAGCGAAAGAGCAGTAGTAATCGGCGCAAACACGGCATCGATTTCGTGGAAGCCCAGGCGCTCTGGAAAGACCCATATCTAATTGAAATTCCTGCATTAACTACCGATGAAGATCGTTTCCTCGTAATCGGTAAGATCGAAGGAAAGCACTGGTCGGCGGTCATAACGCCCAGAGATGGCAACATTCGGATTATTTCTGTTCGCCGCTCTCGGGCAGAAGAGGTAGCGATTTATGAAAGCTAAGAGCTTCGATGCGAAATTCGAGAAAGGTGAAGATGTCACCGGCGCCCTGGATCTCTCCAAGGCTCGCAGGCCCCTCCAGGAACAGCGCAGGGTGAATGTCGATTTTCCTGTGTGGATGATCGAATCCCTAGATCGAGAGGCGGGCCGTTTGGGTGTTACACGTCAATCCGTAATCAAGGTGTGGCTGGCGGAGCGTCTTGAGAAAGTTGCTTGTAACAAGTAGTTCCAGCGGACCCCGAACACTCCGCGGCTTTTTGCGCATGCCTTCGGCATGGTTGCGCAAACGCCGCTCCGTATTCGGCGCCGCTGAATATGGGCGTTATGTGTTGAAAGGTGCCTGTGATACGTCCATCCGTCTATGAAGTACCCTAACAATCAAAATTTGGGATGCGGAGGCGATGTCGTAATAGATCACGTGGCTTTGGAATGGATGCTTTCGCAGATCCGAAGCTATGTATTCGCAGGAAACACCGAGCGCTGGAGAATCGGTCAGCCG
This sequence comes from uncultured Gammaproteobacteria bacterium, assembly GCA_963753845.1. Taxonomy (GTDB): domain Bacteria; phylum Pseudomonadota; class Gammaproteobacteria; order Chromatiales; family Chromatiaceae; genus Thiosocius. The sequence continues at coordinate 1,170 of CAVWEI010000014.1, read as the reverse complement.
GCGGAAAGCGTCGTCCATTCCTTTCAAGTAGAGCTTGCGCTGTTCTCGTCCCCACCGCTCTTCCGTAAACCTTGCGATATTTCGCAAGTCTGCCTTGGCGGCGTTGGTTAGCGAGAATGACCTCATTACGAAAAGTCTTTGTCCAGTTCCGCCATGAAGCTCTCGTAACTGTATTCGGCCGTCCCGCTCTTGCGGCCTTCGTCAATCAACCTGCGCAATGCGTCCAATTTTTCTTCTTCGGTTTCGAGCAAACGCAAACCGGCGCGTACTACCTCGGTAGCAGACCCATACCGGCCATTTTCAAGCTGAGCGGCAATAAACTGATCAAAGTGCTCGCCCAAGCTCATGCTGGTGTTCTTAGCCATTGGCATGTCCTCATCAATACCAATAAATACCAAACTATGGTAGTCACACATAACAAGGCGGTCAAGCCGTTCGTCGCTTTGCTTCTCACTCGGACGTCTGGTGCTCCGCGGCTTTTTGCGCATGGCTTCGCCATGATTGCGCAAACGCCGCTCCACACCAGCCGCCGCTTACCTGGGCGTTAGAAGCTTGAAAGCATTGCCCCATTCAAGCCCGAGAGCTACACTGTAACACACCGTAGTTTCACCCGGGAGAAATCACGATGGGAGTAACCAGCATTAGGTTGCAGCCGGATATTGAAACTCCTCTAGAGGAGCTGGCGGCGAAGCTTGATAGAAGCAAGAATTACATTATTAATCAGGCAATTAAAGAGTTCATTGAGCGCCAATCCGTCGAGGATTCAAGGTGGAGCGATACGCTTGAGGCCCTAAGTTCGATCAAAAATGGTTCGAGCATCCCCGAAGCCGATGTAAACGCATGGCTGGAGAGTTGGGGGTCTGATGAAGAGCTGAGCCCTCCTGCTAAATGAATGTCCGCTATTCCCGCGAGGCGGTTGGAGATCTCCGCCGCCTGCGTGAGTTCATCGAGGTCAAGAATCCTCGTGCAGCGCAGAAAGCGGCGGCGACTATCCTGAAGGGCATTGCTCAGCTGAAACAGTTTCCATTGCTGGGCACCCGAGTTGAACGAGCACCGAATCCAGAAGCCGTGCGCGATTTGGTGATCGGAAATTATCTGGCTCGTTATCTCGTACACGAAACGGAAATCTATGTACTTCGTATCTGGCATCACAGGGAAGATCGCTTCTAA
>CAVWEI010000013.1:0-58858 GCA_963753845.1 uncultured Gammaproteobacteria bacterium | reverse complement strand
TATCCGTTGGACAAAACCGCCAATGCCGATGGCCGGCGTCGGGTCGTCGAGCCGACATCGGCCACTACAGCACCGCCGGTATCAACGAGCAGCGAGACACTCCCGCCCTTGCTCCAGCAGTACCTGAGCGAATACGCTGCCACCGGTCGTCCGCCGGCCTATCTTCCCCATCCCGTCTTCGGAGAAAGACACATGAACAAGAAACTGCTCGCCCTTTATGGCCTCAAATGGAATCCCTTCTCGCCGGAACTGCCTATCGAAGCCCTGTATGCCACAGCGAAGGTAGAAAGCTTCTGCTGGCGCGTCGAACAGGGACTGATCCGTGAAGGTGGCTTTGCCCTGATCACCGGTGACCCCGGCACGGGCAAGAGTGTTGTGCTGCGGATGTTGGCTGAACGGCTGGGGCAGTTGCGTGATCTGACCGTGGGTGCCATCGCCCATCCCAGTGGAAACCTGGCCGACTTCTACCGCGAGATGGGGGATCTGTTCGGCGTCGAGCTCAGGCCGCACAACCGCTGGGGTGGCTTCAAGGCCTTGCGGGAACGTTGGCTGGCCCATCTCGATGGCACCCTGTTGCGCCCGGTGTTACTGATCGATGAGGCTCAGGAGATGAATCCGACTGTCCTGAGTGAGCTGCGCCTGCTCAGTAGCATGCAGTTCGACTCCCGCAATCTGCTCAGTGTCATGTTTGCCGGCGACGCCCGACTGAACACCAAGCTGCGCCGGGATGAATTATTGCCGCTGGGCAGCCGCATCCGTACACGCCTGATCATGGAGTATGCCAGCCGTGATGAACTCGCCGCCTGCCTGAACCATCTGCTGACCAGTGCCGGCAACGCCCGTCTGATGACACACGGAGCTGATCAACGTCTGTGCGACCACGCCATTGGTAACTACCGCGTACTCACCGGCATGGCCGGAGAACTGCTCGCCACCGCCGCCCAACGCGAACTCACTCAACTCGATGAAAAGCTGTTTCTGGAACGCTATGCCAACACGAACGCGAAAGCCCGCAAAGCCCGTTGAACCCGACCAGGAGACTGCCCATGAAGCCCCCACCTTTGCAGATCGACGATGTCCCGGCGCTTTCCGCTGAGGCCGCCGCTCAATGCCTCGACTTCGTCTACGCCTTGCTCACAGCCTTCGAAAACCACTACGCGTCTGAACTGCGGCAAGCGCAGCAGGCGGAGGATGACTTACAGCAGGACCTGTTTACCCATCACCATACGGCGTTTGACGACGACGTGTCGTTTTGAAACCCATCACCGGATGTCGATAGCACCGGCATCCATGCCGAAATCGGCACCATCAGATAACTCAAAACGTCCACATCGATTATCGTGATCACGCTCATCCAGTGCCCAATTACTGACACAGACCTCAGTGACAGTTTTCCAGTTTCGGCCGATGCGCATCGTAATATGGGGTGCCCAAAATTTAGGACGGTCGCTCATGGAATAAATCATTGAATTGCACTGAACATTCAACCTCTTTTGCATCGAAGCTTGACCCGACGACGAAATTCCATTTGTTTGAAACCTTGAAGAAATGCATGACTCGAGGTGGTCCACGCAAGTATGCAAATCTGGGGCTAACGAGCACGCAATTCAACGGGACAAATGGGTCGCTATTGGACAGCCATAAAAAAACCGGTCTAGCCGCATGCTCTAACCGGTTGATTTATTTCGTAAAATGGCGCGCCCGGAAGGATTATCGGCCTGCGGCCGTTCTGCGCGCCTTCGGCGCTTGTCGAACAGTTTTCTGATGTCGGAGGTTCGAATCAGCCATCGAGCATCAACAAAACGAAAGGGCCCAGCATCCGCTGAGCCCTTTCGTTTTGTATGGCGCGCCCGGAAGGATTCGAACCTCCGACCACCTGGTTCGTAGCCAGGTACTCTATCCAGCTGAGCTACGGGCGCTTATTTGTGAGGCGCGGATTGTGGTGTCTTTTGGCCGTTCTGTCAATCTGGCCAACCACAACCCCACCCGTCGTATGGCGGAGAGAGAGGGATTCGAACCCTCGATGGAGCTATAAACCCCATACTCCCTTAGCAGGGGAGCGCCTTCAGCCACTCGGCCATCTCTCCAAAACTTTTCGCGGCGCTCCAATGGTCCTGCGGACCATGTCGGGGAGCGCGATTATTCGGGACTTGCGTCCCTCACCCCTTCGGGGCCGCCGTCGCTTCGCGTCGGCGTTCTGCGACAGCCTTTGGCTGTCTTGTCAGCCACTCGGCCATCTCTCCAAAACTTTTCGCGGCGCTCCAATGGTCCTGCGGACCATGTCGGGGAGCGCGATTATTCGGGACTTGCGTCCCTCACCCCTTCGGGGCCGCCGTCGCTTCGCGTCGGCGTTCTGCGACAGCCGTTGGCTGTCTTGTCAGCCACTCGGCCATCTCTCCAAAACTTTTCGCGACGCTCCAATGGTCCTGCGGACCATGTCGGCAAACGCAACTATTCTGGAGCCGGTCCGTCCGGTCCAGAAACAACCAAAGCGAGAACGAAGCACTCAGTCTTCAGGCTCGCCTTCGCCGTTTTCACGCTTGATACGATCGTAGATCTCCTCGCGATGCACAGAGACATCACGCGGAGCATTTACACCTATCCTTACTTGGTTACCCTTTACCCCAAGAACGGTGACGGTGACCTCGTCTCCGATCATCAAGGTCTCGCCAACCCTGCGCGTCAGAATCAACATGGAATCGCTCCTTTTCGACACGCCAGCGAAACCACCAGGATCCTGGGGAATCGTCAGATGTGCCCGTTTGCCAACCATGCCCCGTTTTTATTTTGGATCAGGGGCATCGCAATTCTAACAACATCCTCTCCGCATAAGAAGGCTAACAACATTTCAGGCCGCAGATTCCTCAGCCAATTCAAATGCCTCGTGCAGCGCACGCACGCCCAGTTCGAGGTATTTTTCATCCACCACTACAGAAACCTTAATTTCCGAGGTGGATATCATCTGAATGTTGATGCCCTCGTTCGACAGGGCCGCGAACATCTTGCTGGCAATGCCGGCATGCGATCGCATACCCACGCCAACCAGCGAAATCTTCACGATCGTATCCTTACCGACAACTTCCTTTGCCCCAAGTTCAGATGCGACCTGCTTGAGAATATTGAACGCTTTTTTATACTCGGGACGATTCACAGTAAAGGTAAAGTCGGTCGTGCCATCGGTGGCAATGTTCTGCACGATCATGTCGACTTCGATATTTGCGTCGCTGATCGGACCCAGAATCTTGTAGGCCACACCCGGCTGATCGGGCACGCCACGGACAGTCAGCTTGGCCTCGTCGCGATTGAACGCAATTCCAGCAATTTTTGCCGCTTCCACGCCATCTTCCTCCAGGGTAATCAGGGTGCCCTCGCCACCTTCCTCAAAACTGGACAGGACGCGCAGAGGGACGTTGTACTTTCCAGCGAATTCGACCGAACGAATCTGCAGCACCTTCGAACCCAGGCTCGCCATTTCCAGCATCTCTTCGAAGGTAATCCGATCGAGCTTGCGTGCCTTCGGCTCCACCCGGGGATCCGTCGTATAGACACCGTCCACGTCGGTAAAGATCTGACATTCGTCTGCGTCCAGCGCCGCCGCCATGGCAACCGCCGTGGTATCGGAACCGCCCCGCCCCAGTGTCGTGATATCGCCTTTCTCGTCGACGCCCTGGAAGCCGGCCACCACCACGACCCGGCCCGCCTTGATATCGGCACAGACACGGGCGTGATCGATATCCATGATACGCGCCTTGGAATGCGCGCTGTCGGTCAGGATATGCACCTGGGCACCTGTATATGAGCGTGCATCGCAGCCAATATCATGCAGCGCCAGGCACAAAAGCGCGATGGTCACCTGCTCCCCGGTCGAAACCAGCACGTCCATTTCGCGCGCACTGGGTTCGCTGGTGATCTCATTGGCCAGGGCGATCAGGCGATTGGTCTCACCCGACATGGCCGACACGACCACCACCACATCGTCACCACGCTCGCGATGCCTCTTTACGCGGGCGGCCACGTTTCGGATGCGCTCTACCGAACCCACCGAGGTACCACCATATTTCTGGACGATCAGCGCCATGTCGCTATCGGGACCCTACTACGTCTGAACACCGCGGCCGCAGATTCGGCCGGGTCGGGAGAGCGCGCGATTTAACACTATTTCGGCTTCGACTTAAAGCCTTTCACTGGCCCAGGCTTGTGCCAGTTCGAGCGCCGCTGTGACACCTGCCGGGTCGGTACCGCCCGCCTGGGCCATATCCGGCCTGCCACCGCCCTTGCCGCCCACCTGCTCCGCCGCCAGCTTGACGAGGTCACCGGCGCGGCATCGATCGGTCAGGTCCTTGGTCACCCCGGCGATCAGGTTGACCCTGTCGCCATTCACTGCGGCCAGCAATATCACTGCACTACCCAGCTTGTTCTTGAGCTGATCGAGCGTGTCGCGCAGGGATTTCGGATCAACCCCGTCGAGGCGTGCCGCCAGCACCTTCGCATCCCCGACCGAGACCGCCTGCGACGCCAGGTCGGATCCCGCAGCGGAAGCAAGCTTTGACTTGATCTGATCGAGTTCCTTTTCGAGCTTTCTGTTGCGTTCGATCAGCCTGGACAACTTGTCCTCGAGTTCGTCCTTGCCGGCATTGATCAGGCCGCCCAGCCGCAGCAGGCGTTCCTCGTCCGCCTCGATCCATTCCAATGCCCGCGCCCCGGTCACCGCCTCGATTCGGCGCACGCCGGACGCAATCCCGGTCTCCACCGTGATCTTGAACAGGCCGATGTCTCCCGACGCCTTCACATGGGTGCCGCCACACAACTCGGTCGAGAAATCGCCCATGCGCAAGACTCGCACGTACTCATCGTACTTTTCACCGAACAGGGCCATCGCGCCGGATGTCTTGGCATCTTCGAGGGCCATGATCCGGGTCTCGACCAGGTGATTGGTCCTGATCTGCTCGTTCACCAGCCGTTCGATCTCGATCAACTGCTCCCGACTGACCGGTTCGAAATGCGAAAAATCGAAGCGCAGCCGTTCGGCCTCGACCAGTGAACCCTTCTGCCCGACGTGATCACCAAGCACCTGGCGCAATGCGGCGTGCAGCAGATGGGTTGCCGAATGATTCAGCGCGGTGGCCGCCCGGCGCCGGCTATCGACCTCGGCCGTGACACTGTCGCCGACCCGCAGCACACCGGTCTTCAGCTTTCCGACGTGGGCGAACACGGTGCCTGCCTTTTTGCGCGTATCCGATACCTCGAAATCGGCGCCGCCGGCGACGCGCAGATGCCCCGCGTCGCCGGCCTGACCACCCGACTCGGCATAAAAAGGCGTGCGATCAAGGACCACCAGGCCCGCCTGCCCGGTGTTGAGCTGATCGGCCGATTCACCGTCACTGAACAGCGCGACCACGATGCCGGTATCCTGCAGTTCGTCGTAACCGGTGAAGTCCGTCTCGCCTTCTATGTCGAATTCCGCCGCCTGCTCTGCGCCGAAATTGCTCGCCGAGCGTGCACGGGCACGTTGCGCATCCATCTCGCGCTCGAAGCCCTCACGGTCGATCTCCATTTCCTTTTCGCGCGCGATGTCCGCCGTGAGATCAGTCGGAAAGCCGTACGTGTCGTAAAGCTTGAACACGACGTGGCCGGGAATCACCCTGCCGTCGAGCCCGGCAATCGCATCGTCGAGGATACGCATCCCGTGTTCGATGGTCTCTGCAAACCGCTCCTCCTCGAGCTTGAGCACACGGGCCACCAGCCCCTTCGCCTTACGCAGCTCGGGATAGGCCTTGCCCATCTGCCCATCCAGGGCATCGACCAGCCGGTAGAAGAAGGGCTGGTGCTGGCCGAGCTGGTAACCGTGACGTATGGCACGCCGGATGATGCGGCGCAGCACATAGCCGCGCCCCTCGTTGCCCGGAGTCACGCCATCCACTACCAGGAAGGCACAGGAGCGGATGTGATCGGCAATGACGCGCAATGATTTGGACGTCAGATCGGCCGTTCCGGTCGCCTCGGCGGCCGCCTCGATCAAGGCCCGGAACAGGTCAATCTCGTAGTTCGAATGCACGTGCTGCATGACCGCCGCCAGACGCTCCAGACCCAGGCCGGTATCGACCGATGGCTTGGGCAAGGGCGTCATGTCGCCGCTGGCATCCCGGTTGTACTGCATGAACACCAGATTCCAGATCTCGATATAGCGGTCGCCGTCTTCCTCCGGTGAGCCGGGCGGGCCGCCCCAGATCTCCGGCCCGTGGTCGTAGAAGATCTCGGAGCAGGGACCGCAGGGCCCGGTGTCACCCATGGCCCAGAAGTTGTCGCTCTCGAAGGGCTTGCCGCCGGGCTTGTCGCCGATTCGGGTAAAACGCTCGGGATCGATGCCTATCTCCTCCAGCCAGATCGCGGCGGCCTCGTCATCGTCCAGGTACACGGTCACCCAAAGTCTTTCGGCCGGCAGGCCCATCACCTCGGTAAGGAATTCCCATGCGTACCGGATGGCCTCGAGCTTGAAGTAGTCACCGAAGCTGAAATTGCCGAGCATCTCGAAAAAGGTATGGTGGCGGGCGGTGTAACCGACATTTTCGAGGTCGTTGTGCTTGCCGCCGGCCCGGACGCATCGCTGCGAACTGGTGGCGCGCACGTAGCTGCGCTTCTCGCGCCCCAGGAAACAATCCTTGAACTGCACCATGCCTGCATTGGTGAACAGCAGGGTCGGGTCATTCGCAGGAACAAGGGGGCTCGACTCCACGATCGTGTGATCCTTGCTCGCAAAATAATCGAGGAAGGCGGAGCGGATTTCGGCGCTGGTTTTCATACGGGGCTTTGGGTCAGGCAGCAAAAGCGGAATGGTATGCAGCTTGGCCCCAAAAGTCACCCGCGATTCTCCATCAAAGTCAGGGGAATTCAGGCAATTAGCGACCTTTCGGTCGGTTGATACCGGCGACCCGGAAATCCAGGGCAGCGGTAGCGGCTGGTTTCAGCTAGAAATCGCGTACCCGGTCCAGGTAGCGGCGCACCAGGCCGATGGGGAAACCGCGCTGCTCCAAAAAGCGGCCGCGCTTCGCCAGCGCCCGCATGTCGGTCGCCGGGTCCTCACCGAACTTGCGCACCGCGGCCTCTGCCAGGAGTTCGTTCCAGTCGTGGGGCCCGTCGTCGAGCCAGCGCGAAGACAATTCCCCCCCGATACCGCGTTCAGCCAGTTCTGCGCGGATGCGCAAGGGACCAAAACCCTTGCGGCTGCGCTGCTCGACATAGCCCTCCGCAAAGCGCTCGTCACTGAGCAGGCGTCGTTGCTCCAGGTCGTCCAGTACGGCCTCGATCAGATCGCCATCGGCATGCCGCCTCCCGAGTTTCCGGCGCAGCTCAAACCGGGTGTGTTCGCGGCTGGCCAGCAGCCTGATCGCCGTCCCTTCGACGGCGATCGCGTCGTCCTGTTCCAGTGGCTGCTGCGGTTGCAGATTCAAGCGTCGCTCTCTGCCGCCCTGGTGTCGGGCTCGTCCTTGGCTTCCGTATCTGCCGGAAGCAGGGCTGCGCGTATCTGCGCCTCGATATGACGGGCGATATCCGGGCTTTCCTTGAGAAAGTTGCGCACGTTTTCCTTGCCCTGACCGATGCGATCGCCGTTGTAGCTGTACCAGGCACCGGATTTTTCGATCAGGCCCTGCGCGACACCGAATTCGATGATTTCGCCCTCACGCGAGACCCCTTCGCCATAAAGAATCTCGAAGTTTGCCTGGCGGAAGGGTGGCGCGACCTTGTTCTTGACCACCTTGACACGGGTCTCGTTACCCACCACCTCGTCGCCCTTCTTGATCGCACCGGTACGGCGGATATCCAGGCGCACGGAGGCATAGAACTTCAGCGCGTTGCCGCCACTGGTTGTCTCCGGACTGCCGAACATGACGCCGATCTTCATGCGGATCTGGTTGATGAAGATAACGATGCAGTTCGAGCGCTTGATGTTGCCGGTCAGCTTGCGCAGGGCCTGCGACATCAGGCGCGCCTGCAGGCCGACATGCGAATCACCCATGTCGCCCTCGATCTCGGCCTTGGGCGTGAGTGCTGCTACCGAATCGATCACCACCACGTCCACGCCCCCCGAGCGTACCAACATGTCGGTGATCTCAAGCGCCTGCTCACCGGTGTCCGGCTGTGACACCAGCAGTTCATCGGTATCCACCCCGAGCTTTGAGGCGTACACCGGATCGAGTGCGTGCTCCGCGTCGACGAAGGCGCAGGTGCCGCCCGCCTTCTGGGCCTCCGCGATGATGTGCAGGGTCATGGTCGTCTTGCCCGAAGATTCCGGACCGTAGATCTCGACAACGCGCCCCTTGGGCACACCACCGACCCCGAGGGCCAGATCGAGGCTGAGCGAACCGGTCGATATGACCTCGATATTGCCCATCGCGTTGGCATCGCCCATCCGCATCACCGAGCCCTTGCCGAACTGTTTTTCGATCTGGCTGAGCGCAGCTGCCAGCGCCTTCTTGCGATTCTCGTCCATTCAAATTTCCCCGGTTGCGGATGGTGATTGCGGTTGTGGGTTCAGTGTAGTTGGTTCTCTTTATGTTTTCCAGCCCGGATTTTGACCAGCGCTCATTTCAGCGTCCAGCGCGCCAGCGGATGGTAGTTCGGCGCATCCCCCGCGCGGGATTCGACCAGGGCCATCTCGGTTACGGGCCAGGCAAGGACCGCCAACGGTCCTGCTGTCGGTGCATTGCGCACCTTGCGCGCCAGTGTGACATGCGGTCTGAATACCCGGGTCTCGACCTGCAGTCCCAGCGCGTTCAGGCCGGTGGCGAGCCTCGCGTGCAGTTGCAGCAGTTCGCCCGGCAGGGAGGAAGGTGCAGCCCACAGGACCTGCGGCCTGGGCCAATGGCCGATTTCGTCGAGGACGACCACGAAATATTCACCGGCTGCCTCCGCGCCAAGATCGCACAGCGCCTCCAGCCGGGCCGGGTCGACCTGCCCCAGGAAATGCAGGGTCATATGCAGGTCGGCACGGTGCTGCCAACGCAGGTCACCCGGAAGATTGTGGACCTGCCAGTGAAAGAGTGCCTGGCGGGTCCGGTCATCCGGCCAAAGCGCAAAAAACAGTCGGCGGGTCCTCTCTTTCTTCACCGGGCAAACCGCAGCAGCCCGTTCAGCGCTGTATCCACGGTTGCCGCGCGGACCTGTGCCCGGTCGCCGTCGAACTGCTCGCAGACGGCGCTGGCATCCTGCCGTGTGGCCCAGGCGATCCATACGGTACCGACGGGTTTTTCCCGGGTACCCCCGCCCGGCCCGGCGATCCCGGTCACCGCCACACTGAGCTGGGCGGCACTGGCTGCCAGGGCGCCGGCAACCATCTCCAGCACGGTCTCGCGGCTGACGGCACCGAATCTCTCCAGGGTCTCGGCCGACACACCCAGCATCTCGCGCTTGGCGCGGTTGCTGTAGGTGACGAAACCACGGTCGAACCAGGCACTGGATCCGGCCACATCGGTGAGCGCAGCCGCCACCCCCCCGCCGGTGCAGGATTCGGCGCAGCTCAGCCACCAGCCGCGACGCTGCAGGTGACCGGCGAGTTCCATAACAATCCCGGATCTGTCCATGCGATGACTGTCTCTTCAAACAACTGGGGCATTCGGTAAACTGCGGCATCCCGCAATCTCGTGGGCACAGCATAAAATAGGTAGCCTGGATGAGCGATATGCAGATCCTGCTCGAACGAAACCCGTCACCGATGAAACTGGAGGTGCTGGGCGTGTATGACTGGCCGATCTGGCGCAAAGAGGCATCGCGTTTCACCTGGACCTACCAGAAGCAGGAGACCTGCTACATCCTGCGCGGCAAATTCACCGTCACCCCCGACGGCGGTGAACCTCAGAACTTCAAACGTGGCGACCTGATCACCTTCCCCGAGGGGCTGAGCTGCACCTGGGATATTGAGAAGGACGTCGAGAAGCACTACGACCACGGGTAGCCCGCATCAACCCGGCAGATGGTTCGAGAGCCGACGCATAGTCCCAACCAGCCTGCCCGGCAGTCGGGGCATCGCGCTGATCAGTGAAAGCAGAACCGCGGCGGCATAAGGGATACACTGCATCAGCAACACAATCGACCACACCCGCACGTCCAGCATATCCCCGTCATGCCGGAGCAGTACGGCGTGGGCGGCCAGCAGCATCGCGACCAGGAACAACAGTTCCTCGCGCGCATCCAGCAGGGCCTTCAGCAGGCCATGCGCCCCAGCCCGTTTCGGTGTCCGAAAAAACCCGACGCTGCGGGTGACGAAACCCGTCAGCATGGCGCGCGCAATCACGTGCGACAATGCCAGGCCGGCCAGACCGGCGGCCAGACTCTGGCGCAGGCTGGCCTGCACCCTCAGTCGGTACAGGAAGAACATCTTCGATATCTTGAACACAAACAGCGTCAGCGGCAGCACGGTAAAAATGATGTGCGGCGGCGCTACGTCCTCGGGCATCAGAACCATCGCCGCGGACCAGCCGATCGCCGCGAGATTGAAGCCCAGGTTGAAACCATCCGCCAGCCAGGGCAGCCACCCCGCGATAAAGTGATAACGCTGCCCACGTGTCAGGCCGCTCTTCTCCAGGCCCAGCAGCTGAGACAGATGCTGACGCATGATCAGGACCGCACCATAGGCCCAGCGGAAGCGCTGTTTCTTGAAATCAACGAATGTGTCGGGCATCAGCCCCTGACCGTAACTGTGCGGGATGTAGGTGGCAGAATACCCACGCTCGAAGATGCTCAGACCCAACGCGGCATCTTCGGTGATACACCACTCCGGCCAGCCCGCGACCTCTTCCAGCACGCTGCGCCGCACCATGGTCATGGTGCCGTGCTGGATGATCGCGTTGCGCTCGTTGCGCGTCACCATGCCGATTCGGAAAAAACCCCGATACTCGGCCTGGCACATCGCCTTGAAAAGGTTGTCATCGCCGTCTCGGTAATCCTGAGGGGCCTGCACTATGGCCAACCTGGGTTCACGGAAGAACGGAACCAGTTCCCTGAGCCAGTTCGGGGCGACGGTGTAATCGCTGTCGATCACCGCCACCACCTCGGCCGCAGGGTCGGTCTGGCGCAGCACGTAGTTCAATGCGCCGGCCTTGAACCCGCTCAGCGGCGCGACATGGAAAAATCGGAAACGCGCACCCAGACGCTCGCAATGTGCCTGCACCGGCTCCCACACCGCGGGATCCTTGGTGTTGTTGTCGATCACCAGGACCTCGTAATCGGGGTAATCCAGGCCGGCCAATGCATCCAGTGTCTGGATCAGCATGTCGGGAGGCTCGTTGTAGGCCGGGACATGTATGGATACCTTGGGAAACTGGTCGCCAGGGAGTGTCTGCGGCAAGGGTGCACGACGCAATTGCTTGAGCCAGAGGGCCTCCGCCCACTCGTGTGCCTCGGCCAGCAGGACCACGATGACACCCAGGGCCGCAATGCACAGCGCCACACCGACCGCGAGCGTCGCGGGCGTCATATAGTCCTCGGTGAAATCGTAGAGCAACCAGACCACGAAGGTCGCGATCGAATAGGCCACGAACGCGAGAAAACCGCGTCCGCTGGGCGAGAGCCCGCCGCTGTCGCGGAACAACAGCGCCAGCATCAACACCGACAGCCCGATGCTGATTGCCGCCAGGCCAAACCAGTTGGGCACCGCGACTACCGGTGAGGTGAACGCAAACTTGGGTTCGCGTTCGGCATCGAACACCCCCCAGTGGCTGCCGACATCGCCCTCGATCTCGCGTTTCCAGGGCTGATCGAATGCCTCCATCACGTAGTAGGTCATTTGTTCGCGCTCGGCGACTGCAAGAAAACGGCGCAGAAACTTGGCCTGGTTGGAGCGGCTTGCAACCGCACCCTGGCGCGTCCGGCCGTTGCTCGGCCAGCCGATTTCGGAGATCACGATCTCCTTGTCCGGGTAGGTCTGCCGAAGTTCGTTGTAACGAAACAACGCATAATCCACCGCGTCGTCGACCGGGATACCCTCCCAGTAGGGCAGCAGGTGAACCGCGATGAAATCGACGTGTTTGACCAGTTCAGGATACTTGAGCCAGATATGCCAAGGCTCGGCGGTACTGATCGGCGCCCATACCGACTTTCTGACGTGCTGCAGATGTTCGATCATCTGCTCGACGGTCTGTTCGTTGCGCAGCAGCGCCTCGTTGCCCACGAGCACACGCACCACGTTGCGATGGTTCTCGCGGTACACCTCGATCAGCTTGGCTATCTCCGCCGCGTTGTGCTTAGGATCGTCGGAAATCCACCCCCCCAGCGCCACGTTCAGGCCGTGCACGCCGGCAAGTTGCGGCACCTGGGCCAGGGTCGACTGCACCGTGTACGTGCGCACCGCGTGCACCTCCCCGGCCAGCAATGCCAGATCCTCGTCGATCTGACCGATATCCGGGTAGTTCCCGCCGGCCGGTCCCTCCTCTCCGCGTACCGGCGAAAAGGAAAAGCCCTCGATCTTCGCCGGCCAGGGCGGCTCGATGTCAGGGCGGTTGACCATACCCCACAGCAGCACGGTCAGACCTCCCATAAGGAGTGCAATCAGCAGACTGGCACGGTTCATCGGACGATTCTCGAAAATTCGGCGGGAACAACCGGGGAATCGATTTTACCCCCCCAACCGCCCGTTTAGTACTGAAAAACTAAACACTTGCATGAGCCGGGGCACACACGCAGCGGCGGCGTGTACGGATGTTAAGATGCTGCGGGACGGGCGTGCCGGCAAGTCGTGCAACCCTGTCAAACCCACCCCATCCCGAGCGCCACAGCGGCATGCCCCACGACTGCATGACAGAGAAAAACGCCCAGCACACCCCGATGATGCGCCAATATCTGGCCATCAAGGCAGAACATCCTGGCCGCCTGGTTTTCTACCGCATGGGCGACTTCTACGAGCTGTTTTTCGATGACGCGCGCCGCGCGGCCCAGCTGCTGGACATCACGCTCACGCAACGTGGCAAGTCCGGCGGAGAGCCCATCCCGATGGCCGGCGTGCCCTACCACGCTGCCGAGGGCTATCTCGCCAGACTGGTGAAGCTGGGCGAGTCGGTGGCGATCTGCGAACAGATCGGCGACCCGGCGACCAGCAAGGGGCCTGTGGAGCGCCAGGTCATGCGCATCGTCACCCCCGGCACGGTCAGCGACGAGGCGCTGATGGACGAGCGCAGCGACAATCTGCTGGCCGCGCTGCTGCAGTCCGGCGGCCGATTCGGGCTGGCCTGGCTGGACCTGACCGGTGGCCGCTTCCACGTCCAGGAACTCGATGATGAAGATGCCCTGGCCGGCGAACTGGAGCGCCTGCACCCGGCTGAGCTGCTGTTGCCGGAAGACCAGTCGATCCCCGGTCGGCAGGCACGCGATGGCGGCACCACCCGCCGCCCCGGCTGGCACTTCGACCACGACAGCGCGGTGCGGCTGCTCAATCAACAGTTCGGGACCCACGACCTCAGCGGATTCGGCTGCACCGGGCTGGCGCTGGCGATCGGCGCCGCCGGCGCCCTGCTGCAATACCTGTCGGACACTCAGCGCAGTGCCCTGCCGCATATCACCCGCCTGCAGGTCGACAACCACGAAGACGCCATCATCATCGATGCCGCCACCCGTCGGAATCTCGAACTGGTCGAGGCCGCCTCCGGGAAACGCCAGCACAGTCTGGCCGGACTGCTCGACAGTACCGCCACGCCCATGGGCAGCCGGCTGCTGCGGCGCTGGATCAGCCGGCCGCTGCGCGATCAGGGTGCGGTGCGCGAACGCCACGCGGCCATTGCCTGCCTGCTCGACCGTCACCTGGTCGAGACGACGCGGGACCTGCTGCGCAGCATAGGCGACGTCGAACGCATTCTGGCGCGGGTGGCCCTCAAGACCGCGCGGCCGCGCGACCTCGCCGTATTGCGCGACAGCCTTTCCAGCCTGCCTGCCCTGCAGGCCAGCCTGCAGGGCATCGAAGACCCCAGCCTGCAGGCACTCGCTGGCGATATTGCCGAACACCCCGAAACCTGCGGCCTTCTGACCTGCGCTGTCCTCGAAAACCCGCCGGTGGTGCTGCGCGACGGCGGTGTCCTGGCACCCGGTTACGACAGCGAGCTCGACGAGCTGCGCGACCTGTCGCAGAACGCCGACCGGTTTCTTGTCGACCTCGAACAGCGCGAGCGGGCACGCACCGGCATCGATACGCTCAAGGTCAGTTACAACCGCGTGCACGGCTATTACATCGAGATCGGCCGCAGCAAGTCCGACCGGGCACCGGCCGATTACATACGCCGTCAGACGCTAAAGGGCGCGGAACGCTTCATCACCCCGGAACTGAAGGCCTTCGAAGACAAGGTGCTGTCGGCACGCGAGCGCGCCCTGCAACGCGAAAAACAGCTCTACGAGCAGTTACTGGAATCGCTGATGTCACCCCTGCCTGCCCTGCAGCACAGTGCCGATGGCATCGCCCGGCTCGACGTCCTGTGCTGCTTCGCCGAACGCGCCCTGCGCCTCGACCTGTGCAGACCTGGCTTTCGGGACGATCCGGGACTGGCGATCAGCGGCGGACGCCACCCGGTCGTCGAACAGGTCAGCGAAACACCCTTCGTGGCCAATGACCTGCTGATGGACGAACAGCGCAACATCCTTATCATCACCGGCCCCAACATGGGCGGGAAATCGACCTTCATGCGCCAGTCGGCCCTGATCGTGCTGATGGCCTATGCCGGCTGCTACGTCCCGGCGGCGGCCGCCGAGCTGGGGCCGTTCGACCGCATCTTCTCGCGTATCGGGGCCTCCGACGACCTGGCCGGCGGCCGCTCGACCTTCATGGTCGAGATGCAGGAAACCGCCAACATCCTGCACAATGCCAGCGCGAGATCACTGGTGCTGATGGACGAGATCGGCCGCGGCACCAGCACCTTCGACGGCCTGTCCCTCGCCTGGGCATGTGCGGTCGAACTGGCAACGCGGATCCGCGCCTTCACCCTGTTCGCCACCCACTACTTCGAGCTCACGACCCTGCCGGACGAATACCCTGGGATCGTCAACGTGCACCTGGATGCGGTGGAACATGGTGACGGCATCGTGTTCCTGCACTCGGTCCGCGACGGGCCGGCGAACCAGAGCTACGGCCTCCAGGTGGCGGCCCTCGCCGGGGTGCCGCGCAAGGTCATCGACCTGGCGCGCAAACGCCTGCGCGAACTCGAACAGGCCGCACAGCGGCACGCACAGGCCGAGTCCAGTCAACTGTCGTTGTTCCAGCAGGCATCCGAAGGCGTGTCCCCGGCTGTCCCCGACGCCTTGCGTGAACGACTGGCCGGGCTGGACCCGGACCAGCTGAGCCCGCGCCAGGCACTCGATGCCCTTTACGAACTGCGCGCCTTGCGCGATGCTGACTGAGAACGGTTTGCAGGCAGGAGAATGAAGGATGACCTATGTCGTCACCGAGAACTGCATCAAGTGCAAGTACACCGATTGCGTCGAGGTCTGCCCGGTCGACTGTTTTCACGAGGGGCCGAACTTCCTCGCCATCGACCCCGATGAATGCATCGATTGCGCGCTGTGTGAGCCGGAGTGCCCGGCCACGGCGATCTTTGCCGAAGACGATGTCCCGAAGGATCAGCAGCATTTCACCGCACTGAACGCAGAACTCTGCGCCAACTGGCCGGTAATCACCCAGCAAAAGCCGCCGCCCGAGGATGCGGCCGAGTGGGACGGAAAACCGGACAAGCTCAAACTGCTCGAACGATGACTTCAGCAGCAGGGCAGGCCATGCCTGTCGTCGTCGGGCGCAGCCCGAGCCACAAAACCACTCCGGGCAAATCGTAGGGCAGGCTGTGCCTGCCGCGATCAACAGTGGTTCAGGTACGCGGTCGCGCCAGGACAATGCTGATATTGTCGTTGCCACCGGCGTCGAGCGCCGCATCGGTCAGGGTCTGCGCCTGCTCTTCGAGATCGCCCCGCGGATCGCGCAGAATCCGGGAGATGATACTGTCGGGCACCATGTTGTGCAGTCCGTCGCTGCAGAACAGGTAGGTATCACCGGCCTCCAGCACCGCATCACCCACATCCACTTCCATCTGCGGTTCCATGCCGAGGCTGCGGGTAAGGATGTTGTCACGCACCCCGCCCTCGCGCGCATGGTGCCGGTTCATGAACACGCCATCGTCGATCACCTGCTGGATCAGCGAGTGATCCCGGGTCAGGCGACGCATGCGGCCGTAGCGCACTCGGTAAAGACGCGAGTCTCCCACGTGAGCATAAAAAATTCGGCCCTCGCGAAAGATTGCCAGTACCACCGTGGTACCCATGCCCTTCAGCTCTGGACGCTCCAGGGACTTTTCCAGCAGCGCGCGGTTTGCGAATTCGGCTGCCTCGCCGACACGCATCAGACTCTCCATGTCGTCGGCCACATCTTCGCGCTGCGCGGGTAACAGAGCCGCGATCACGGCCTCGACCGCAATCCGGCTCGCAACCTCGCCACCGCGATGGCCGCCCATACCGTCGGCCAGCACCACCAAGCCGAGATCTGCATCCGCATGCGTGTGATCCTGATTGCGTGAACGCACCAGACCGACGTGGCTGCGTATCGCAATATCAATTGCTTGAATCGCCATGAGCTGACCCAGCGATCTTTAACTGACCGGTGGTTGGGACGCGGTCAGTTGCCCGACTTCGCCCGGCGCTCGTCCAGAGCCTTGCGCAGCTTGTCTGCAGGCACGAAGCCCGGCACCATCTCGCCGTCCTCGAGGATCAGCGCGGGCGTGCCCGACACGCGCATCTTCTGCCCAAGCTCGTAGTGTGCCTCGACCGGGTTCTCGCAGGTCTTGCGCTCGACTTGCCCACCGGCCTTGGCCTTGTTCATCGCCGCCTTGCGATCATCCGCGCACCAGACTGACACCGCCTTGTTGTAGGACTCGCTGCCGATGCCGGCGCGTGGGTAGAACAGATAACGGATACGGATCCCCTCGTCGTTGTACTTGGCCATCTCCGAGTGCAGCTTGCGACAGAAGCCGCAGTCGATATCGGTAAACACGGTGACCGTGTCCTTCGCATCCTCGGGCCCGAAGATGATCATCTGATCCTCACCGACTGCGGCCAGCGCAGCCACCTTGAGTTCGGACAGGCGGTCCTCGGTGAGCTCGGTACGGGTCTCCAGATCGATCATCTTTCCCTGTATCAGATAGCGCCCGTCAGCCGTCATGTAGACGATGCGACCGTCGAAGGTCACCTCGTACAGGTTGTCCACCGGGGTGGAGCGAATTTCATCCGGCAGCAATCCCGGCAGCAGGATGCTCAACGAATTGCGGATCTTGTCCTGAGTGTCCTGGTCGACCTGCTGCGCCATGGCGCCGCCTGACAGCATGAGGGTGCAAAGAGCAAATACGAGTGCTTTCATGGTGTGAGAATCAGTCCCGAAAATTGATGTATTGCAGCGGCAGACCAAAATCCGCCTTCCTGAGTAGAGCGATCGCCTCCTGGAGATCGTCGCGCTTCTTACCGCTCACACGCACCTGGTCGCCCTGAATCTGCGACTGTACCTTGAGCTTTGCGGCCTTGATGTCCTTCACGATCTTGCGCGCGGTGTCGGTGTCGATGCCCTGTCTTATGGTCACTGCCTGACGCGCGCGATTGTTGGCCGTCTCCGGTTTGGCGATATCCATGCATCCGATATCGACCGAACGTTTGGCCAGTTTCTTCTGCAGAATATCCATCATCTGCTCGAGCTGGAACTCGCTGTGCGCCTGCAGATTCACCACCGCGTCATCGACGCTGAAACTGGCATCGCTGCCTTTGAAATCGAAACGCGTTCCAACCTCGCGATTGGCCTGGTCGGTCGCGTTGCGCACTTCCTGCAGATCGACTTCAGATACGACATCAAATGAAGGCATGGACGGGCTCCGAAACAAATCCGTGGCAAGGCTACCACATGGGGCCGCCCGATTTGCGCCCTAGGGCCAGGAAATCCACCCCGAACCCCCTCTCAACCGCGCGGATGGTGCTGCGCGTGCAGGGCCTGCAGGCGTTCGCGCGCAACATGGGTGTAGATCTGCGTCGTAGACAGAGAGCTGTGGCCCAGCAGCAACTGCACCACGCGCAGATCGGCACCATGATTCACCAGGTGGGTGGCAAAGGCATGTCGCAGGGTATGCGGTGAGAGCGTCTGGCGGATGCCGGCCGAAAGAGCGTGTTTCTTGATCCGGTACCAGAATGCCTGCCGTGTCATGCCGCTGCGACGGCGGGTCGGGAACAGGGCTTCGCACGGCTGGCCCCCGAGGAGCTCCGGCCGCGCATCCGAAAGGAAGTGCCCGATCCAGCTCACCGCCTCGTCACCCAGCGGCACCAGCCGCTCCTTGCCGCCCTTGCCGACCACCCGCACCAGGCCCTGCGACAAACTGACCTGATCGGGTTGCAGGCCGACCAGCTCTGAAACCCTCAAGCCGGTCGCATAAAGCACTTCCAGCATGGCCCGGTCGCGCAACCCCACTGCCGTCCCGGTGTCAGGGGCCTCGAGCAGCGCCTCCACCTCGGCCTCGCTGAGTGACTTGGGCAGTGGCCGTCCCAAGCGTGGCGCCTCGATCTGCAGGGTGGGGTCCGTCGTGCGCAGGTTCTCGCGCAGGGTCCACTGGAAGAACTGTCGCAGGGTCGAAAGACGCCGCGCGCTGGTGCGCGCCCGGACGCCCGCCTCAACCCCGGCGGCCAGGTAACCGAGCAGCTGGTCGCGCCGGGCCTGTTGCAGGCCCTCACCTGTACGGCCCTGAAGCCAGCACGCACAATGTCGCAGGTCCGACTGATACGAGGCCAGGGTGTTGGCCGACAGGCCGCGCTCCATCCATATCGCGTCCGCAAATCGCTCAATGATGCCGGCGTCGGCCTCGGAAATGACCGTAGGGTGACGCCCCGGCGCAGGATCAACGGCCATGTGGTTCGCCCGGGGCGATCAGGGACAACGACGCCTGGCGGTTTGAATCCACGTGCCCAGGCCGCTTGCGCGGACCCTGAGCGCCTGTCCCGCCGTATATGCCTGCCAATGCCCCACCGCTGGAATTCGATTTACCCGCGTGCAAGGATAACCCGTCAAAGGGGGCGCCATGCGGGATGAATTGAGTCAGTTGCTGCAGGCCCTCGAGAACGAGTTGCAGGCCCAGGGCCGATGGGATTCGGAACCGCCCCCGTCGGCGGCCCTGCGCAGCACCCAACCCTTCGCAGTCGACACCCTGAGTTTTGATCAGTGGCTGCAATGGGTCCTGCTGCCCAGGCTGCAGGATCTGTTGCTGCGCCAGTTGCCGCTTCCCAGCAGTTGCGCAATCCAGCCGATGGCCGAGGAGGTCTATGGTGACCGTGACCCGGCAGGAAAACGCATCGTAATGATCGTCGCTGATATCGATGTCCTGCTAAACAGGGATGCAGATGGTCTGAACTGAATTCTGAGATTTTTTTTCCACATTGCCTGTGGAAAACTCTGTGGGAAACATGAAGAGAATGCCCCGCAGGCCGCATGGTAACGTAGCGGTCATCAGATTGACCAAAAAGTATCCAAAACCTGTTTTTACATTAATAAACAATGCTTTATAGTGCGAATCTAAGGTGCCACTTGGCAAACGACCGGCAACTTGACGAGCGATTGCCACACATTCACTGCCTGTGCATAATCAGTTTCTAATTTAGCCTGTCCCGCCCCCCGAAAAATCCCAAGATTCCCCAATGTCAAGCCCCAACATTCCCTTTTGGAAGCATAAAAAACTTACCGAGATGAGCGCGGACGAATGGGAATCCCTTTGCGACGGTTGCGCCAAGTGCTGCCTCTACCGTCTGGAAGACGAAGATACGCGGGACGTCTACTTCACCAACGTACACTGCCGCCTGCTGGACACCCGATCCGGGCGCTGCACGGACTACCAAAATCGCTCGGTGCGCGTACCCGACTGCGTGACCATCACACCGGAGGTGCTACAGGATCCCTACTGGCTGCCCAGGACCTGCGCCTACCGGCTGGTTGCCGAAGGCCGCGACCTTCCGGATTGGCACCCGCTGATCTCGGGCGACCCCGATACCGTGGTACATGCCGGTCAGCGTGTGTGCAACTGGACAATCTGCGAAGATGACGCCGACGAGCTGGAGAACCACCTGGTCGACTGGATTGAGTAGCGCCAGGCTTCTGTCTATCCCAAATCACTGACCCACCATGCACCTCGAAGCAATCACGCTCCTTCAGTTTCTCGAACAGACCGGTGCGCAGGTGCACGCCTACGATATCGGGCGCCGTGTAGGCACCCTGACCCGTGAGCAGTTTCTCGCATTCGAGGAGGCGAAGGCACCCTACCCGCTGCCTATGCAGCGCAAGGCCTGGTTCGCCCTCGTACAGCAGCCGCCCGGCGAACCTGCCAACCCGGTGATCTGGTTTCTGCGCCTCGACCTCGATGAACAGGGCCTGCTGGTACAGGCCGGGCGCGACTATGTGCTCAGCCGGCTGCTGGAGTCGGCCCAGGCGCAAACCCGCGGCGCCGATCCGCAGGCTTTTTTGCAGGACAACCCCTATGCATTCACGCCGCGCGAGGATCGTATGGCCCTGTTTCACGCCCTGCTTAGCGCGAATCTGGAACTGCCCCCTTCGCGGTTCTACCAACATGCCCTGGACTACTTCCGAGGCTCGCCAGGCTGGGACCAGTGGAGCTTCGTGGGCTATCAGGGCATCGCGGACGTCGCCTGCCGCCACGACAATGAGCCGCTGAGCAAGGCCGTCGCGCACCTGCCCAAAGAGCCGCTGGTCGCCCTGTGTCACTGTCTCGAGAGTCGCACGCTCGGCGAAGCGCTGCTGGAAGCACTGATCCATCGGCTGCAACAGACGCTGGCGGGAACCCGGCCCGACATCCCCCTGCTCGCCGCACTGGTTCGCGGCCTGTCCGCGAGCGGCCACAATCCCCGGGTCAGGAAGGCAATTGCAGAAGTCCTGGCACACCCCGCCGCCGGCAATATCGAGGTCCTGGCCGCCATCTCCGGCCGGGGTTGGGAGATGCTGGCCAACGAATCATTGCTGAAGGCCTATCTGCAGCGGCTGTCCGCGAATGATCACGGCCAGGCCGCTTTCGAACACTGCATCGGCGACCTTTTGAGCCTGCCGGCACTGGCGGACCCGGTGCGCCAGGCGCTGCGCGCACCGGGCCAGTCATCCGACGTGCGGGAGGCATTTGCGCGAATGACCGCACAGGCCGACCCGACGCCGGTGGGATGACGGGGCCGAGCCGCCTAGGAGCCTGCGCGGTAGAACTGGCGGTAGCCGAGGGTTTCCCAGTTCGAGTGCGGTTTGGTGGTCGTTTGAGGAGCATAGTGGGCGCTACGTGACGAAAATGAACGCCGGAGCGCGCCGGAGTGGGGAAGCCGCAGGGCCTCCATGTTCTGCCGCGCAGACTCCTAGATCAATCGAACAGCCAGGTCCAGCTGACCTCCAGTTCGTTCTGATCCATCTGCACGCTGCCTGTCTGTGGCCCGGTGAAGTTAGGATTCTGACCCTTGATCTTTTCGTAGAAGGCATGCGTGTAGGCGAATGATATGTTGCCCGAGCGGTCGAAACGATAGGTCATTCCCAGGCTGGCATGGGTGCGCACGGTCGCCGGGGCCAGCACGTTGAACAGGGCCTCGCCGTTGTCGAACAGCTGGTTGGCGTGACTGACGCCCGCGCGCAAGGTGAGCTTCGGACTGTATTCCCACTGCACGCCCAGCTTGAAGATGTCGATATCGTTCCAGCCGAAACCCAGTCCGTCGTCCGCACCGAGCAGGTTATCGGGGCCGACCGGCGATGTCGTTGGGGTTGCCCAGCGCCTTCACGTCGACTGTAGAAGATACGCTGCCAGTCCGCGACCAGGGTGATTTCGGGAGTCGCCTTGAAAGCTGAGGCCGGCAGTCACGGTCGGCGGCACGTCGAAATCACCCTGCTCCGCGAACAAGGCCCGCGTAGTCGTCGAACTTGGTCATGTACAGGCGAGACTGCGCCGAGGCGCCCAGTGTCAGCCGTTCGGTCAGCTGCCCCATCCAGCCGACCCGGACACCGTAGCCCCATGAATAGTCGTAGTCGTTGTTGGTCACCTTGCCCGGCGCCACCGACAGGCCCTGGAACGGCTCGAGACCCTCTGCCTTGAAACGCTGGACGGCGACGATCGGCATGATGCCGACGGCGTGCTTTTCATTCAGCTTGCGCGCATACGAGACACCCATGAACAACTGGGCGAAATCGACCCCGGTCGGCGCCGTCGCAACAAACTGCGGCGGCGCACCGGGGGGCGTTGAAATTGCGCCAGACCGCGCTGCCATACTCGGTGTTCATACCGCCATTCGCACCCACCAGCACACCGACGCTGCTGACCTCGTCGATCTGTTTGCTCCAGCCGAGGTGCGGAATCAGGAAATAGTCGTTGCGGCTGTCGTAGGTTCCGGGTGGGACACTCGGCGGCGGGGGTACCGGTGCGGCATTGTCGTCGGCGGTGAATCCACGGTTCGGGGCAAACAATGCAACACCCAGGTCGAGCCGGTCGCCGATATAGACCTGACCGGCCGGGTTCGTCGCCGCGGCCATTGCGTCCTGCGGCAGGGCGACGCCGGCGCCGGCCAGGCCCTTGTTCGCGGTGCCAAAGCCGGTCGGCGAATAGCCGTTGGTGGCCTGTGCCACCGTCAGTACACATGACAGCGCACAGCCCAGAAACGCGCGCCCGAATATTCTTGTCTCCATGTAGCCTCCCAGCCAGCGATACGGTTTTAATTCTTCGACATATTAGGTTTTTCCAACCGCCCTGTCCCCTGGCCGTTTTCAGGAGCGGCTTCGCTGGAAAGGCAATGGCATACCGGCATGCAGCGCTGTCGGTGAATGCGCTCAACCCAGAAAACGCGTCAGCAGGGCCATTTCGTTTGCGCCCTGCGGCAACCTGGCCTGCACCTCCCAGCCGCCACCCGGGGCCTCGTCGAGGGGATTGCCGTGTTTGTCCAGCATGGTCTCGAGTCGGAAACGCCGGTTGCCGGCCGGGGAGACCAGTTCCATCTCGTCGCCCACCCGGAATTTGTTCTTGACCAGAAGCCTCGTAAGACCGCTGGCCGTAACGTTACCGGTAACCTCGGCGACGAATTGCGAGCGTGTGCTGTTGGAGGCACCCTGGCGGTAGCTCTGCATCTCCTGGCTTTCGTGACGCTGAAAAAAGCCGTCGGTGTAACCGCGGTTGGCGAGGTTTTCCAGTTCGGCCAGCAACTCCGGGTTGAAGGGTCGCCCGGCCGCTGCATCGTCGATCGCCTGGCGATAAACCTGGGTCGTCCGCGCGGTGTAGTAATGCGACTTGGTCCGACCCTCGATCTTGAGGCAGTCGACGCCGATCTCGGCCAGGCGGTGCACATGTTCCACCGCGCGCAGATCGCGCGAGTTCATGATGTAGGTGCCGTGCTCGTCTTCGAAGATCGGCATGAACTCGCCCGGACGCTCGCGTTCCTCCAGGTAGTACACCTCGTCGGCCCTGGGGTGACGCTTGATCTCGGCCAACGGAATCTCGGCGACGGCGTCCAGGTCCTCGCGCGCGATCTTGTAATCCCAACGACAGGAATTGGTGCAGGTGCCCTGGTTGGCGTCGCGGTGGTTGAAATAGCCGGACAGCAGGCAACGGCCCGAATAGGCGATGCACAAGGCACCGTGCACGAACACCTCGATTTCCATGTCGGGACATGTTTCACGTATCTGTGCCACCTCGTCCAGCGACAACTCGCGCGACAGGATCACCCGTGTCAGTCCAACCGACTGCCAGAACTTCACCCCGGCCGAATTCACCGTGTTGGCCTGTACAGAGAGGTGGATGGGCATATGCGGCCAGCGCTCGCGCACCAGCATGATCAGCCCCGGGTCGGCCATGATCAGGGCGTCCGGTCCCATCGCCACGACCGGCGCGATATCCTCGACGAATGTCTTCAGTTTGGCGCCATGCGGCATGACGTTGGTGGCGACGAAAAACTGCCTGCCCTGACGGTGCGCTTCCTCGATGCCGGTGCGCAGATTGTCCTCGAGGAAATCATTGTTGCGCACGCGCAGGCTGTAACGCGGCATCCCGGCGTAGACCGCGTCTGCGCCATAGGCGAATGCATAGCGCATGTTGCGCAGGGTGCCGGCGGGTGCGAGCAGTTCGGGGGTCTTCATAGGTATCTGGCGCACGGGAGGGAAAGAGTCGCGATTATCACGCAGTTGGATCGGGCTGAAAATCACATGGGTCTTCGGGTCAAAACGGAACCTGTTGACGCGCATATACGATCAGCAGCAGGACAAGCAGCAGAATTATCCAGGTCGCCCCGTACAGCACGGTCGACTGGCGCGCCTGCTGACGTTCATGCCAGGTGCGGGGTTTTACCTCCTTCGCCATGAAAACGATCTTTGCGGCGACGATCACACAAACCACGTTGACCGCCAGCAGCAGCAAGGCACCGCCGGCGAGTTGCAAATGTCCGGCGCCGACCAGCATTCCCATGGTCGCGGTCGGCGGCAACAGGGCCACTGCGACCATCACCCCCACCAGGGTGGAAGACAGTCCGGTGGTCAAAGACAGCACCGCGGCGGCACCCGAGGCCAGCGCGAGGGCGGCGCCGTCAAGGCCGACATCGGTGCGCGCCAGGATCTCGCTGCTGGCGACCAGCATATGGCCGTGCGCCACGTTCACGGGCCACACCATGCCGATGCCCATCGACAGCGCGAAGGCCAGGGCGAGCCCGGCCAGGCCGGTCTTCAATGCGGTCCATACCAGCTTGCCGTCGCCCAGCGAGGAAGCGAATGCAAGCGCTATGATCGGCCCCAGCAGGGGTGCGATCACCATGGCGCCGACCACCACGGCGACGTTGTCCTCGATCAGGCCGATCGCCGCCACCACCGTGGACAGAAAGGTCAGCAGCAGATAGTTGCTGTCGATTCGCGCGCCCTTCTCGATCTGCGTATAGAGTTCTTCGCGGGTAGCCGCTGACACCTTGTCGCCATCCTCCGCCTCCCGGGGCAGAACCGTATCGACCGGGAGCACCACGATACGGGTCTCGTCTGCCGCACCGAGGATATTCTGCAGTGCATCCATCACCGGCTGACGAACCTCATCGTTCACCAGCATCCGGAAGGAGCGCCGCCCGTCATCGGCCGGGGCACCCCACCAGTAGTCAGTGATCTCGTGCTGATCGGCAATCCCGCACAGGGTGTCGGTATGCCCCGCGTCGGCAACAATCTCTATCAGGCGCATCTGAGGTTTCCTGGGTTGCGGGATAGCGGGTGCGATTGTAACCGCTCGCGTCTCTTATAGGTCGGGTAGGTCGGGCTGCGCCCGACATCAGGCATCGGTGCCGAATCCCGGCAGGCACAGCCTGCCCTACAATCGCGCGTCTCTTATAGGTCGGGTAGGTCGGGCTGCGCCCGACATGAGGCATCGGAGCCGAATCCCGGCAGGCACAGCCTGCCCTGCAATCGCACGTCTCTTATAGGTCGGGTAGGTCGGGCTGCGCCCGACATCGGGGCTACCGGTGGTCAGGCAATCGACTGGTAATAAAGGTTCTGCGGATGCTTCGCCTCGGCAAAGAAATACCAGCGTTCCGCCATCAGCCCGAGGTACTGCGCAGCGAAGGCCAGCATCGGCAGGTAGGCCGACTCCAGCGCATTGGAGGCCGCCAGCAGACCGACCGGGACCAGAAAGACCATCACCACGAAGAACGACCTCACGAAAACCAGCATGCCTTCGCTTGCACCGTGGAAAAACTCGCGCGTGTTGAAAGAGCCTCCCATGAAGCCCATGGATTTCTGCCGGATGTTGGTGTGGCGCACACCGATGGCGCTGCGCAGGGTCGACTTGTGCTTGATGCGGCCGTTGCGATACATCGCGAAACCGCGCGTGATCGCCACCAGCAGGGTGAATATGACCGCCCATGTGCCGTAAAACGCCACCAGTTGCACCCCGCTCCAGGCCGAAAACGCGGCTGCCAGGGTAAAGCCCGAGGCCAGGCCGAACAGGATGAAATTGGTCACCGTCAGCGGGCTGTGCCACTCCTGAAGAAACGGCAGACTGGCGTAAATCATTGCAGTACACACAAACAGAACGACCGCGAACATGACGCCGAGGGTCCCCAGAACCAGCGTTGCATCGATCGGCAGCTGCCCCTTTATCACCATCCAGGGCTGTGTGAAGCCGAAATAGTGTGCAATCCCGTACAGTGTCACCAACCCCATGAACACGGGCAGAGCGATCACTTCACGCGACAGCCAGGACGTGCGCCACTTGCTCGCCGCCCGCCAGGCGCGCTCGGGACGGCCGAGATGGAAGAACGAGGCCAACAGCCCGAGCATCAGCAAAACCAATGTGAGCAGGCTGCCTGTAGCGTAGAAGGTGACGCTGTCCTGCGGCTCGAGCAGGTTGGCCAGGGAATATACCTGACCGGTCACGAGGGCCATGAACAGGCCCTGTCCCGCACCGATCAGGGTGGTCAGAAAAATTACCGAAAATGCAGGATGCATTGTTAGCTCCATTTGTAGGTCGGGCTGTGCCCGACATTGGCAGGCACAGCCTGCCCTACGCTCTTATCGACCTGTTGCCTTTAATACGCCACGTCATCGAGGGTTTCGCCTTCGGCGGCCGGCAGCGGTGCCTCTTTCTTCAACGGGTTGTCCGCGCGTTCCAGTTCATCATCGAAGATCTGGATGCGTGTCTTGCGCCGCGGCAGGTAGTGATTGGCCGGCTGCGTACCCCACTCCGGCATCAACTGGTATCCGCCGTTCTCATGAATCGCGATCGATGCCTCTGACGCCGGATCATGCACATCGCCGAACAGGCGCGCGCTGGTCGGACAAGCGAGCACACAGGCCGGCTTGCGTTCCTTTTCCGGCAGGCTCTGGTCGGTGATACGGTCAATGCAAAGGGTGCATTTCTTCATCACCTTCAGCTGCTCGTCGACCTCGCGCGCACCATAGGGGCAGGCCCATGAGCAGTACTTGCAACCTATGCACTTGTCGTAATCGACCAGCACCACACCGTTGTCTTCGCGCTTGTAGGAGGCGCCAGTCGGGCACACCGGCACACACGGCGGCTCCTCGCAATGCAGGCAGCTCTTCGGGAAATGCACGGTCTCGGTATTCGGGTACTCGCCCACCTCGAACGTCTGTACACGGTTGAAGAAGGTCCCGGTCGGATCGGCATCGTAAGGACGCTGATCGACCATGGTGCCCGCCCAACCGGATGTGTTCCATTCCTTGCACGAGGTCACGCAGGCATGGCAGCCCACGCAGACGTTCAGGTCGATTACCAGTGCCAATTGTGTCATAGGGAATTCTCTCTTTGGACGCAGAGGTCACGGAGTTCCGCAGAGATCACAGAGTTTTCTGAGTCACTCCTTCTAAATTCTCTGCGTGCTCTGCGGACCTCTGTGTACTCTGCGTCCTTAAGCATTTTTCACTCGATACCCGTCTTGCGACGGAACCTGCCCGCAAAGTAGGCCTGCCACTTGCCACGTTTGCGATCCTGGCCCGGCACCCGACGCTGCGTACGGAACTGCGGGAAAGTCGCATGTGGCTCGCTGTCGTCCGCCTTGTAGACCTTCACCCGTACGTCGAACCATGCCGCCTGGCCGGTGACCGGATCCGAGTTCGACAGATGCGCACCGGCCTCACAGGGCGGCAGTTCCTCGGCGATGATGTGGTTGAGAAGGAAGCCCTTCTGCGACTCATTGGCCTTGGGATGCAGGGCCCAGGCGCCGGCTGCCTTACCGATCGCATTCCAGGTCCACACTGTGCCGGGCTCGACCGACTCCGAGAAACGCGCCATGCAACGCACCTTGCCATGCGGTGATTCCACCCACACCCAGTCACCGTCCTCGAATCCCTGTGAGGCACCCAGCTGCGGGCTCATGAACAGGTAGTTGTGGGTGTGGATCTGGCGCAGCCAGGCATTCTGACTGTCCCAGGAGTGATACATCGCCATCGGGCGCTGGGTCAGGGCGTTGAGCGGATATTCCTGGGTATCGACCAGCTCCGACTCCAGGGTCTCGTGATAGAACGGCAACGGGTCGAAATAGGTCTCCACGCGCTTGGCCAGGTGTGCGGGTGGCCGGCGGCCGGGACGCCTGCCCTGTGCGGCGAGGCGGAACTTCTGCAGCACCTCGGAGTAGACATGCACATTGATAGGCTCGGCATAGCGCGTCATGCCGTGCGCGCGCGCCCACTCCAGGTAGCCCTTGTTCCAGTTGCGCATGTACTGGTACGACTTGGGCAGCTCGTAATGAAACACGCAGTTGTTCTTGGCGTACATCTCCCACTGGCGCGGATTCGGCTCACCCTTGAGGAACTTTTCGCCACCCTTGCCGCGCCAGCCCGACAGAAAGCCCATCCCCGAGCCTGGTGAGGTCTCGTAGTTGACGACGAAATCCGGGTAGTCGCGGAACTTGCGCGAGCCATCGGAATGCACGAACGCCGGCAGGCCCAGGCGTGAGCCGATCTCGATCAAAACCTCCTGGAACGGCTTGCACTGGCCCTTTGGCGCGACCACCGGTATGCGTACGGCGTCGCAGGGACCGTCAAACTCGGAGATCGGACGGTCGAGCATCGACAGGGCGTCGTGGCGCTCCAGGTAGGTGGTGTCCGGCAGCACCAGATCGGCGAAGGCCACGGTCTCCGACTGAAAAGCATCGCAGACGATGATGAACGGGATCTTGTATTCGCCATTCTCGTCCTTGTCGACCAGCATCTCGCGCACCCGCGCGGTGTTCATCGACGAGTTCCAGGCCATATTGGCCATGAACAGCAGCAGGGTGTCGATCTTGTACGGATCGCCGCGCCAGGCGTTCGTGATCACGTTGTGCATCAGGCCGTGTACCGACAGCGGGTATTCCCAGGAGAACGCCTTGTCGATGCGTACCGGCTTGCCTTCCTCGTCGACGAACAGGTCGTTGGGATCGGCCGGCCAACCCAGCGGCATGCCGTCCAGCGGGGTGTTGGGTTGCACCGCATCGGGACCCTTGGGCGGTTTCGGACAGGGTGGAATCGGGCGCGGGAAAGGCGCCTTGTGGCGGAAGCCGCCCGGACGGTCGATGGTGCCGAGCAGGGTCATCAACACGCCCAGCGACCGGATGGTCTGGAAACCGTTGGAATGCGCGGCCAGACCGCGCATCGCGTGAAATGCAACCGGGTTGCCGATCACCGAATCATGTTCGCGACCCCAGACATCGGTCCACTGGATCGGCAGCTCGATCTTCTGGTCGCGCGCGGTGACCCCCATCTCGTGGGCAAGACGCCTGATGGTTTCGACCGGGATACCGGTGATACCCGCGGCCCATTCGGGGGTGTAGTCCTCGACCCGCTCCTTGAGCATCTGGAATGCGGTCTTGACCGGCTTGCCGTCGACCTCGTAGCTGCCCAGCAGATACGGATCGCAGCCCTCGCAGCGCACGTCGACCGGGCCATTCGTCTTGCGGTCCCACCACTGCTTGTTCTGGGGGTCGAAACAGCCCTCTTCCACCGGCTTGTTGGTACGGATGAACATGCCGTAGTCGGATGACGCTGCATCCAGGTTCACCAGCTCGGCCGAGTTGGTGTAATCAACCAGGAAGTCGCGATCGTACAACCCCTGCTTGATCAGCTCGTGGGTGATCGCCAGCAATAGGGCGCCGTCGGTACCCGGCTTGATCGGTACCCACTCATCGGCGATGGCCGAGTAACCGGTACGCACAGGATTGATCGAGATAAACCGGCCACCTCGGCGCTTGAACTTGGAGATCGCCACCTTGAGCGGATTGGAATGATGATCCTCGGCGGTGCCGATCATCACGAACAGCTTGGCGCGATCGAGATCGGGCCCACCGAACTCCCAGAACGAGCCACCGATGGTATATATCAGGCCGGCCGCCATGTTGACCGAGCAAAAACCGCCATGCGCCGCATAGTTCGGGGTGCCAAACTGCTTGGCAAACATGCCGGTGAGCGCCTGCATCTGGTCGCGCCCGGTGAACAGGGCAAACTTTTTGGGGTCCTCGGCGCGCAGCTTGGCCAGGCGTTCTTCCATGATCTTGAATGCCTGTTCCCAGGAGATCTCTTCAAAATCGGATTCGCCGCGCGCACCGCCGGGACGACGCAACAGCGGTGTCGTGATGCGGGCCGGCGAATACTGCTTCATGATGCCCGAGGCACCCTTTGCGCAGATCACCCCCTTGTTGAGCGGGTGGTCGGGGTTGCCCTCGATATGCCGCACCTCGCCATCGCGCAAGGTCACCCGTATGCCGCAGCGGCAGGCACACATGTAGCAGGTCGTGTTCTTGACCTCCTTTCTTCCTGCCTCGGACTCGACGCTCAAAACGGGATCCACCATGCCCTAAACCCTTGTTTTATGATCTACATAAGGCTTTCTATCAAAAACACATCACATACTAATATTCGCGCTGGCTAATATCAATGTTATTGAGGCGACAAATATCGAACCGGCTTGTGGATATCGGGCACGAGGGGCCCGTGCTTCAGGCGCGAAAAAGCCGAAGAGCATTCGGGCTTGAGGGTAGAGAATAGTCTCTCAAAGACGATCAGAAAGTCGACGGGGCGATACTCAATACTGAAATTTGCGTACCATCTGGTAACCGTGAAGATCGGGCTTCCAGCCCCAGAAGTAGGCCTGCAGATCGCGCACAGCATCCAGTTCGGCGGCACGATACGACCCGCTGCTGAACCCACAGCCCATCGCCGAGCGCGCCTTGCCGCGACCATCCTCGAACTCACTGCGGATCACTATCACGTAGGCGTGATCGAGATCGCTCAGATTCTGCGCACGCATCACGTCCAGATGCTTCAGGTAGTCTGCATAGCCCTTGCCGCGCAATTCGGCCTGGGCGGCCTCCTGCGCCTGCGAAGGATGCGATTCTCCGTAAATCAGGGCGTAATCGAGCGTCTGACCCTGATATTTTGCCATGACGCAGGCGGCCCCACCTGCGTATGCGGGGGTGCCAATCAGGACAAGGGAAATGAGCATCAAGGAGGCGTAACGCATCGGGTCGGCCGGGGCTTGGGTGGGTGGAAGGATAAGCGTCTGGGGGCCCCGATTCTTTAGTTCGCAGGACGAAGGCTCAATCGGCGTTTGGCTGCTGGTTCGGCTTGTGTTTCGGATCGAAATTGAAATACATCTTTGCCGCGATCAGATCGTAACTCCACGGCAGACCCTCGTTCTTCCAGCCGGCAACCACGCGTTTTCCCTTTTGCTCACCCGACTTGGCCTTGATGCCCTCGAACCCCTCGACCTGCGTATGGACCTCGCTGAACCCCACCTTGTGCAGGGCCCTGGCAGCCCAGGGCGCCCGGCTTCCCGAAGTACACATGATGATGACCGGACTGGTCTTGTCCAGCCCCCGGGAATGCAGTGCGTTTTCGACCGCGGTCTCGAAATCAGGATTGCGCTCCTTGCCGAAGGACCCCCGGATACCGTCCGACTTGGTGCGCCAGTCGACGGTATCGAAACGATACGGGATATTCGCGTCGATCTGATCGGCGATGCCGACGTAGTGGATCTCCGGGCGAGTGCGTACATCGATGAACAGGACCTCGTCCGGTCTCGATGTCTTCATCTCGTAGGCCTCCCTGGCACTGAGATAGAGATCGAAGGGTGTATGCCACTTCTCCCTGACTTCCGATTTGTCGATCGCCAGTGCAGAGCCAGCCGAAGACGCCAGCAATGCACAAAGACCGATTGCGAGCAGCTTTCTCATTCCTTCCAATCGGTTCCCGATTCTCCGCGTGACCGAAATACCAGCACTGGACATGATGCTTTGACCCGCCTTTCTTAGTTCAGCGCAACACCCTCGACCACGATCCTGCGCATCGATCCGGCCGTGTGAAGCAGGAGGTCCAGATAGCGCGCGCGGCGATACAGTTCCGGATCGGGAGGCTCCGTTTGCCCTTCCCCGCCCAGGTCAAGAGAATCTAGCGCCTGAATATCGACCGCCGCGCTGGCATTCTCCGTGATCTTCTTGCTGGCACCGATGTGGCTCTTGATCCAAGCCTTGGCCTCACCCTTTTTCATGCCCGCAAACTCGATCAACAGCTCGAACACGGCGGCCAGCTCGATTGGATCAAAGGTGGTGGATTTGATCTGGTATCTGTAGACATGCAGCGCCCGTTCGAGCGATACGCCCAGTTGAATATGATTCCAGAGACAATCGGCATGATATTGCGCCAGCAAGGGGTGGAGCTTTCCACCACTCAGGCCGAGCGCGATGCTGCGCAACAGCTCACGGCCGGCAGAGGCATCGCCCCCCTTGGCACGTTCGATCCTATTGCCGATGATCTCGTCCTCGGGCGGCAGGGCCGTGTCGTTGTCGGGATGATCGGGGCTCACGCCGCAAGCTCCATTTGTTCAGCCACGGGCCACTGCCGGCATAGGGTAATGGAGAACCAGTCGCCGGCGCATCCCGATCAGCGACCGTTCAGCTGTTCGACGATCCGGACCACGTCCGCCGGACAGATCTGATGATTGCCGCAGACTTTCTTGTCGGCCAAGGCATCCAACACTGCCAACAGGCGCTGTTGGACCTCGCTCTGAGGGCAGGATGGCCTGTCCCCGGGCATCATTCCATTCTTTAAGTTCGACTTTGTGGCCGCCGGAAGAAATGGAGCAGAGCAGCATTGCATTTCCAGCAGTACCAGTCTCGATATCGCTTATCGGAACCGTTACCTCAAAACAGTCACGCCCATCGCATGACGCGTATTCACAGCACCCGCAATCGATAGAAACACCAGATTTGTCCCAGCTCATGGGTTGAGTTTAGCCCGATCCATGGCGGTTTTGGGGAGAGCCCGGCTGTTTGCTTCCGGGGAACGTCTCCGCCCGACCCATGCCGGTGATTCCTGAGAACCTCCCGATGTCTGGACACCATGCGCCAGCAGGTTGCGTTAACCTCAATAAATGTGGTGCCTTGGAATGCCGGGGCGAAGGCAATATCAGGGGTGAGAAAAACTGGCACAGGCCTTTTTCTGCAACCTGAGCGAAAGACCCACCACCACTGCGAGGTGCCCGAGACAATGTGGATGCGAAAAAAAATCGTCGAAATACCCGGCCCCGAAGATGCCCTGCCCGGCCGCGCCGATCCCATCCAGGTAAGCCAGACACATTTCGTCAACGGTCATCCGATCAAACCGCCATTTCCCGAGCACATGCAGCAGGCCATGTTCGGCATGGGGTGCTTCTGGGGCGCCGAACGCACCTTCTGGAAAAAGGACGGTGTGTTCAGTACCGCCGTGGGTTACGCCGGCGGCCATACACCCAACCCGACCTACGACGAGGTGTGCACAGGTATGACCGGCCACAACGAAGTGGTTTTGGTGGTGTTCGATCCACGAAGTGTGCAATACCAGCAATTGCTCAAAGTGTTCTGGGAGTCGCACGACCCCACCCAGGGGATGCGCCAGGGTAACGACGTGGGCACCCAATATCGGTCCGGCATCTACGTTTTCTCGGATGAGCAGCGTGAGGCCGCAGAGCAGAGCCTCGAGCACTACCAGGCGGCACTTTCCGAACGGGGTTTACCGGCGATTTCCACCGAAATACTCGACGCCCCGGCCTTTTATTACGCGGAGACCTACCATCAGCAGTATCTGGCAAAGAATCCCAACGGCTATTGCGGGCTTGGCGGTACGGGGGTTTGTTTGCCCTGAATCTGGCCGGGTTCGGCCACCGGCGATCCTGGCCGATCACGGTGAACAGATTCGCATCTCATTGATCCTGCAGTCGGCTACAACAAGTGGCCGGATCACGCCGGAATCAGTGGCCGAATCGCGTGGAATGCGCACACAGCCTGCTTGATCCGAATCCGTCTGCCTCTATGCGCTTGGCAGACCTCGTTGCCGCGGGGCTATTCGCCTCTCCATAACGTGCCGTAGCCATCGTAACATTTTGAAACTGATTCCTTTGGTTAGGTAACACCTAACGTACCTTTGCAGCATTAGAATTAAGTTGAGTGGGAGGGTAAGCAAAACCCCTTCATGCTCGGCATGATTACTCTCGATAGGAGGTATGCTGTGAAAATTCAACGCTTCAAAAAACTGTTACTTGCAACATTTCTGGCGACGGTCACCGGGATCGCGTTAGCCGCAGGTGGTGGTGGTGGCGGCGGTGGCGGTGGCGGAGGTGGCGGTGCCGGAGGTGGCGGTGCCGGCAGTAGCGCCGGTGGTCCAGGGCCTGGTCCTGGTCCTGCCGCCGCAGCGACCGCGTCCCAGACCCAGGATCAGCTTCAGACCCAGGATCAGCTTCAGACCCAGGATCAGCTTCAGACCCAGGATCAGCTCCAGACCCAGGATCAGCTCCAGACCCAGGATCAGCTCCAGACCCAGGATCAGCTTCAGACCCAGGATCAGCTCCAGACCCAGGATCAGCTTCACAAATGATGGAGATGCAGTAAGCGGTCAACGCGCATGGCAGCCGATTACCGCCAAGGGATATGCGGCCACACGCATTCGAGGATGCGGCAGCTTATTCTGAAAACGAGAATTCGGAAAGGGATTGAGCGTTGACCGCGGGAGATGTGATGGAAAATTGTCAAAGTGAGGTATGCCATGAGTTTAGGGTGAATACTCCAACGGCCAACGCCGGTGGTTTGGGGTTACGGCTGAAAGCCGGATCGATCGACCATCCGGCCGATCGCTGTCGCTACACAACATGAAAATCTTCTTTCGGTTCCGGCGGCTTCTGCCTCGTGATGTATTCCTGCCGAACCTCATCGGTCGCATACCCACTGCGCTCTACCGATATCCCCTCGCCCAGCGATGCCGGCCCCGTTAGTAGGTCAGGCTGCGCCTGACGGATGATTGGCCGGCACAGCCGGCCCTACGACACCTGCAATCCCAGACCGTATGGTTCCCGCTCTTGTAAGATTCCATGCACCGAGGTGATACCACCGGACCTATCCGTCGCCTAAAGGCGAGGGGTTTGCGGATTCCCTTACATGGACACCGGCCGTTTGCGACCATGCTGGGCGCTGCCCCGGCGTGGACTATTCGACTGATTCGGATTGCGTAACGCGCACCAGCAGACCGGACGTTGAGCGGACTCGCGGCCTAAAATGTCACGCCAAGCCACTTCTCAGATTGGATAGACGATCGGCCAGCGATGCCGACGGACACGAGGAGGTGATCCGTTTGGAGGAAAAGGCGTTATATACTGCCCAAAATTGTTGTGCGGGATTATCCCCAACAGGAGCCCAGAATGGACAAATCAATGCTAACCGGTCTCATCGTCGGCGCCGTGGTGGCCACTGGAGGCGGTGTCATTGCCGGTTTGAATATGTTTGGCGATAAAGAACCTGCATACGCCGAGGTACTCAATGTCGTCGAGGTCACGGAGACTGTGCAGACGCCCCGAGAGGTTTGCGAGGATGTGGCGGTGACCCGACAGGCGCCGGTGAAGGACGAAAACAAGCTTCTGGGTACCGTGACCGGTGCGGTCATCGGCGGCGTGTTAGGTAACCAGGTTGGTGGTGGTACAGGAAAGAAGCTCGCCACCGTGGCCGGTGCCGCCGCCGGTGGCTATGCCGGCAACAAGGTGCAGGGAAACATGCAGGCAAAGGACACCTATACGACCACCGAACGCCGCTGCCATACCGTGACCGACAGTAGCCAGAAGTTGATTGGCTACGATGTGACGTATCGACTTGGAGAGAAGGAATCCACCGTGCGCATGGATCGGCGACCTGGCAACCGTATCCCGGTAGAGAACGGCCAGCTGGTGCTGGATCAGTAGTCCTGCCCTTACGCGGTCGGCATAGCTGACCGGTCCCCTCCCACACCACCCGGCATGCGGGTCCGCACCGGGCGGTTCGAAAAGTTGAGGTCATGAGAGCCGGGGCACACCGAGCCGGTCGAAGTAGGCAATTGGCATCACCCGCTTCAGCGCGTAGCGGCTGTTCGCAGCGATACGGCGGGACTTCCATCCGCAAGAGTGCGCGCATGCTGGGCGCACACATAAGAAACCCCGCTGAAGCGGGGTTTCGGTAACCTGCCTGTTGTCCAAAATCAGTGCGTCGACCGCTTGTATCGCTGGTAACCCATCCCAAGGAAACCCAAGCCTGTCAGCAGGAGCGTGGCGGGTTCCGGTACACCAGGCCCCCCCGAGGTCTTGACTATCTCCATCGCGCTGACGTAGAACTGCTCGTTTTAGTACGCGAGATTTAAAATCGTTATTGGCGGCAGTGACAGTAAACGTGCCAAGGAGGAACGCAAACGCGTTGTTTGACCAGCCCACACCAGCGATGCAACGTCGAGTACCGTTCACCGTGATCTTGGCGGACCCGGAAACTTCGCTGACCGTCCTTATTGAGGCCGCCGTCGTGGTTGTTGTTCACATAGATACTGACAGTGAGTAGGTCGTCTGGATCGAGACCAGTGAACTCGAAAGCGAGTGCCTCATATTGGGTGGTATTGTCATCGCTGGAATCGTACAGACGTTCGCGTACTTTTGACTTTTTCACCAGTCGTACCATTGAGTTTTCCGCACACACCCATGCCGCCAACTAGCCGCCACTCGTTGAGTCAAAGTAGACGGAAGTTTTCGGATCGTTGTCGGGGTTGGGATTACGAGACTAGACGCAGTAGACTTTGAGCGTGAATTCTTCTCCTGGGGCCGTCGATGTCAGCGTGTAAGACTCGAAAAGCGCTCTTTCACCGGATTCGCTCTGTCGGCCATGGCTGCGAAGTCATAAGACACAATCGCATTGGCCGAGGTGGGAACGATGAGGACTGCAGCCAAGGCAGCGTAAGTCAATTTCTTCACTGGGAGACTCCAAATTGTTTCTAGCTTACAAGGCACCCAGCATTTATCGTGCCAACGAATGCAAGGCATTGTTCTAAAAGCATTAAGAGTCCCATTCATAGAAACCTAGTTTCTATATGTAACGCAGGCTGACAACTAAAATTCTATGTCGCCGAATGTCTCTTCAGAGTCTGCCGGCGGCGCCAAACTGTTTTCCGCAGACAGGGCGTCACTGACGCCCATCATTGAAGATATACGGTGAGCGCAGCTCAGCTGTACAGCTTCGGCGCACCGAGCTGCTCGTGGATCTGGTTGCAGACGGCCGCACTGATCCCCGTGCCCTGCGCCAGTTGGTGCAGATACTGTGCTTCCGGATTGCTGTCGAGATCGATGGCCATCAGCGAGACCGTATAGACTTGTTGTTCCATGCCCCTGGGGATGCTGCGGACGAATGCCTGCACATCGAGCGGTGCAGCCAGCTCACGCTGTACGAACTCAACCTCGTCTTGGGTCACTTCACCGAGCCGGTCGATAATATTCCGCTGCTCCTCCCGGTCGACGGTGCCGTCGGATTTCGCGGCATTGATCATCGCCCTGATCAGCAACTCGGCCTGCTGTTCGGCCTGACGATGGTCCATTCCTTCCGGCATCTTGTTCCCGGTATCGGCCCGAACCTGTTGTGCCTTGCCCTGATTGGCCGCGCCGAACTGGTTCATCGCCATACCCAGCAGATCGCCCAATCCACCACCAGCCCCTTGCGAACCGCCGCCGAGAAGTCCACCGAGGAGGTCACCAACGCTTCCACCACCACCGGTGCGCGTTTGCCCACCGCCCAACATGCCGCCGATCAGGCTGCCCAGATCACCACCGCCCGACTGAGACCGGCCTCCGGCAGCTTGACCGCCTCCGGTCATGGCCCCGACGAGGGAACCCAGAATGTTCGAACCTGAACCGCGGGACAAGGCGCCACTGCTCAGCAGGCTACCAAGAATCTTCATTGCATCTATGCTGGCCATATCGACCTCCTCTGTGAATGTACCCGACCGCTGCTGCGGGTTCGGACGCTCAAATGCCTTGTGTTTCGTTTCCCTCGGAGAGGGGATAAGCGTTGTCGGGCGATCTCGGAAACACGCCTGTCGCCCACCGCGGACGGTCTAACCACCGCCACGATGGAAGCCGCGATCGAAGCGCCGCATGAATTCCACCGACTGCTCTGGCGGTGCACTTCCCAGGTCGATGGTCACGGCCAGTATCGGGAGGCTCAGCGACCCCATCCTGCGTTCGGGCAGGGGGCTGATCCGGATGCTTGCGATGCCGGCACCATCACGGTCAGATACCTGCCACGCATCGGGCCCACCACTTACCGCCCAGTCGCGCATGGCGGGCGGAAGCACCCGGGCGAACTCGCGTGCAGTGTATCCCATCTCGCGGACGATGAGCCCGCCCTGGGCATCACTCACCCGCCGGCGACCGGGGGCCAGACGGCGATCACGTCACCCTCTTCGAGCGGGGTCTGCTCACGTTCCTGCTGGTGCAGAAAGACGCCGTTGCGCAGTACCAGGTGTGCGTGTTCAAAGGGCACACCGTAACGATCGAGCAAGGCATAGGCCGTCGTACCAGGTGTCACCTCGGCAGTCACGCGATGACGCTTCGCATCGGATGGAAGATGCTTCATCAGGGACGCATAGAGTTCCAACTGCACCTGCATGGCAATTCAGATCACCTGGGTCGTCGCCAGGTAGGCCTCCATCAGGCGCGTCGGGTCGCGCTGCAGACGCTCTTTCCACTCACCCAGGGGTGTACGGCGCTGAATCAGGCCACGCAATATACCGACGTGCTGTGACAGGCCGACCGCATTGGCGCCGATCAGGTGGTCGCCATCGAACTGCAGGGACAGGTAACGATAGTCGTCGGGTGCATACAGTTCCGCATGGTCGCCGCCGTCCACCCCCTGCCAACTGCCGAACGAGCATGACAGCAGTCCCAGGGTGTCGAGTACGTTCATGTTCATCGAACCCTCGTACTCTGCATCGTGCCCGCTCATGTTGAGTGCGGCCAGGTGTCCGTGATCGGCCGCGGTCGGCTGAATTGCATGCACCACATACTCGCCGGTGGAAAAATCCAGGCCCTGGGCGACATCACCCGCCGCGTAGACGTTGTCGACACTGGTGCAGAAGTGCCGGTCGACGAGCACGCCCTGATCCACATTCACACCGCTGCCCTCGAGAAAGGCGATGTTCGGTTTGACCCCGGTTGCCGTGATCACCAGGTCCGCATCGACCAGGGTGCCATCGGCCAGGCGCACACCGCTGGATGTGATCTCGTCGACGCCCACGCCAGTGTGCACCACCACGCCCTTGGATTCGCACCAGCTTTTCAGCAGCCCACCTGCCTGCGGCCCCATCATGCGCGGCACCATGCGCTCGCCCTGCTCGATGACCGTGAGCTTGACCCCACGCATACCGAGGGCCTCGAGGATGATACTGCCAATGAATCCGGCACCGATCAGCGCGACCCTGCTGCCCTCGGGCACCCGCGCCTGGATGGCCCGCGCATCGGCCAGGGTCCAGCAGGTCGAGACATTGCTGCCGTTCACCCCGGGCAATGGGGGGAGCGCCGGTCTCGACCCGGTGGCGATCAGCAACCTGTCATATTCGAGCAGCCCACCGCTCTCCAGCTCCACGACGTGCGCCGGCGGGTCGATACGTGTCACCCGTGCCTGGGTGACCGTGATATTCAATGAGGCGAAGTGATCGGCCCGTTCGCGAAGATGGGTACCCTGTTCCTCGATCTGGCCCATCAAAAGGTAAGGGATCGCCATGCGCGAATATGGGGGCTCAGGCTCGTCGCCCAGGATCTCTATACTGGCTTCACTGTCCAGCTTGCGCAGCGTCTCGGCGGCATTCACGCCCGCCGGTCCCGCCCCTATGATCAGGTACTTCATGGGCAGCGTCTCCGAAGAATGGAAAACGGGGCCGCCACGCCCCGCGGGGGAGTGGCGGTGATCTCAGCCGCGATCAAAGTGCGAGTCGGCTGCGCGTTTCGGCCTTGATCTGGCCCTCGGGGGTCCAGCCGCGCAGCTCGTAGTACTCCGGCAGCATCTTGCCGAGATCGTTGACCCGTCCCTTCGCGGGACCGACATTGGCCGCATCCTTCAGCAGCCGTTTGGGCAGGGTGTCCTGATCCGCCGTCATCCCTGCGCGCAGGTTGAAATCGCGCTCCAGGTTCCAGATGCGCTCGCCGACCTCCAGCATCCGGTCCACGCTCCAATCACCCTCGCAGGCCGCATCGACCTGAGGCGCGATGTTCTCCATGCTCCAGGCAAAGGTCGTAAATATGCAAAGGCCTGCCGAATCGACCGCGGCAGTGGAGTCCTGGAAGACCTTGACCAGCTCCGCCTTGCCCTCGGTCGCCAGCGGATCCGTCTTGACCGGGATGCCGAGCACCTCGGACGCAACCGTGTAGCCACGCAGGTGACAGGCTCCGCGGTTCGAGGTCGCATAGGCCAGGCCCATGCCCTGGATGCCGCGGGGGTCATAGGCCGGGAACTCCTGACCCTTGACCGTCATCGACAGATCCGGCATGCCGTACTTTTCGCACAGCCGCTTGGACCCCAGGCCGAGATCCTTGCCGAAGCCCTCACCGCGGGCGGTCAACTCGGCCATCTTCACCAGGGCCTCGGTACCGTCGAATTTGAGATCGATACCGCCCGTATGTTCGGTGGTGATGGCGCCGGCCTCGAACAGTTCCATTGCCGCGGCCACGGTGGCCCCGAACGAGATCGGGTCCATACCGTCCTCGTTGCACAGGAAATTGACGTAGGTGAGTGCATCGAGATCATCCACCCCGGTGTCCGGACCCAGCGCCCAGGCCGCCTCGTACTCCAGGCCACCCGAGTTGCCCCAGTATTCAGGCTTGTTCTGGACACTGAAATGGCCGCGATCGACCGTGGATATGCGTCCGCAGGCGATGGTGCAGCCGAAGCAGCCCGCATTGGTGGTCAGATTGGCCTTGCCGTCGCTGGCGCGCGGCTCATGCATGGCCTCGCCGGAGATCTTCTCGGCACCGGCAAACTGCACCTCGCGCATGTTGCGGGTAGGCAGCGCACCCATGCCGTTGATCACGTTCATCAGTACCTGGGTGCCGTAGGTCGGAAGACCCTGGCCGGTAACGGCGTTCTCCGCCAGCACCTGCTTGCCCGCGTTCACCGCTTCCATGAACGCCTTCGGGTCGGCGATATTGCCCACGCCGAGGCTACCGCGGATGGCAACGGCCTTGAGATTCTTCGATGCCATCACGGTGCCGACACCCGAACGCCCGGCCGCACGATGCAGATCGTTGACCACGGCGGCATAAAGACAGCCCGCCTCGGCAGAACGGCCGATACAGGCGATGCGCAGCAGCGGGTCCTGGTGGGCCTTGTGCAGCATTTCGTCGGCCTCCCAGACCGTCTTGCCCCACAGGTCGGCCGCGGAGCGCAACTCGGCCCTGTCGTTCTCGACGTACAGGTATACAGGCTCCGGCGACCTGCCCTCGAAGATCACCATGTCCCAGCCGGCATTTTTCATCTCGGCGCCGATGAACCCACCCGAATTCGAGCAGGCCACCACGCCGGTCAGCGGGCTCTTGGTGATCACCGAGTAACGCCCCCCTGTGGAGGCCATTGTGCCGGTCAGCGGGCCGGTCGCCATGATCAGCTTGTTTTCGGGACCCAGCGGATCGCACTTCGGATCGATCTCCTCCGACAGGTACTTGGTCGCCAGTCCGCGTTGACCGAGATATTCGTTCGCCCACGCCATGTTGAGCGGTTCAGGTGTGCACGTGCCCTTGCTGAGGTCGACACGCAAAATCTTTCTGGTCCAGGCCATATCAGTTTCTCCCCGATCCTTAAGCCGTGCCGGCCAGGCTTTGCCCGGCGTATTCGCGCATCTTGTCCAGCCCCGTCCAGTCCGCATCGATGTACACGATGGCCGCTGTGGGGCAGGCCTTGGCGCACTCGGGGTCGCCACCGCACAGATCGCACTTGATCACCTTGCCGCTGGCAGAGTTGTAATTGACCGTACCGAAAGGGCAGGCGATGGTGCAGACCTTGCAGCCCACGCAGCGCGACTCGACGATCACCTTGGCACCGGTGTTGTGGTCGACCCGGATGGCATCGACAGGGCAGGCCTTCTGGCACCAGGCATCCGCACACTGGGTGCAGGTGTAGGGTGCGAAACGGCCCTCATGGTGGAAGGTGAACACCTTGATACGCGACTTGGCTGGATTGAAGACGCCTTCGTTCTCGTAGGAACAGGCCATCTCACATTGCAGGCAACCGGTACACTTGACGGGGTCTATATGCAGAGCTCGCTGCATGGGTATCTCCTTTGTGGATGACTGGCGCCCTTGTTACGTTCTTGTTGCGCCCGAGATACTAATTTATAGCAGCCCCCACGGACGACTTCAGTCTCGAGGGTCAAATTTTGATTCTGGCCCGGACTTTGGCAGATGGCGGGGCGTCAATAACACGTCTCTCAGCAGAAACCCGTCATGCGACCCGCCGCCACCATGAAGGCGCGAACGGGTTTCCACGTCTTCTTGCGCAAGGGCCAGGATATTGGTGAGCAGGGTCTCGTTCATTAGTCTCTCGATCGGAGTCGGCTGGCGGTACGCGGGGTGCCTTAACCCGGAAGGCCTAAGAGTGTAGTCTCCACCCCTGTGAGCCGCACAGTCGTGCGACACCAGACGCTATGGACTGAGAGTCTCCTCACCCGGCACCGGGAAGGCGTCCCCGCTTGGCTCCACAGGACGCCGAGATGGGCCCAGCGTCACGAACTATCCGCATATGGCGAAGAAGTAATGTCCATGAACGCCAATCCG
The DNA here is from genome assembly GCA_963753845.1 of uncultured Gammaproteobacteria bacterium. Classification (GTDB taxonomy): domain Bacteria; phylum Pseudomonadota; class Gammaproteobacteria; order Chromatiales; family Chromatiaceae; genus Thiosocius. The sequence continues at coordinate 16,274 of CAVWEI010000013.1, read as the reverse complement.
AACGGGAAATATCTCCTGCTGCTCAGCATCCACGGGCTTATCCGTGGCCATGACCTCGAACTCGGCCGCGACGCCGATACCGGGGGGCAGACGAAGTACGTGGTCGACCTGGCCAGGGCATTGGGGGCACAGGAAGAGATGGAAAGGGTCGACCTGGTGACGCGCCGCGTGATCGATCCGACGATCAGCGACGACTATGCGGCCCCGGTCGAGGTCCTGTCCGACAAGGTCCGCATCATCCGCATCGACGCCGGGCCCGCCGAATACCTCCCAAAGGAACAGCTTTGGGACCATCTCGACAGCTTCATGGACAACCTGCTCAACTGGCTGAAAGAACAGCCCCGGACCCCCGACCTGGTGCACAGCCACTATGCCGACGCGGGTTACGTGGGCGTGCGGCTTGCAAATCATCTGGGTGTCCCGCTCATCCATACCGGTCACTCGCTAGGTCGCGACAAGCGCAAGCGCCTGCTGGCCCGCGGCCTTTCACGCCAGGCCATCGAGCGCACCTACAACATCGAACGGCGGATCGATGCAGAGGAAGAGGTCCTGGCCAACGCCGAACTGGTCATCACCAGTACGCACAACGAGATAGAGGAACAATACGGGCTCTATAACTACTACGATCCCGAACGCATGGCGGTCATCCCGCCGGGTACCGACCTGAAGGAGTTTCATCCACCGGTCGAGGGTGAAAAGATCCCCTTCGCGGCGCAGGTGGAACGCTTTCTGACGAATCCGGAAAAGCCCCTGATCCTCGCCCTGTCACGACCTGACGAACGCAAGAACATACTCACCCTGATCGAGGCCTATGGCGAGTCCCAGGCCCTGCGACAGGCGGCCAACCTGCTGATCATCGCCGGCAACCGGGACGACATCCGCGACCTGGACAAGGGCGCTCGGGCGGTACTGACCAACATCCTGCTGCTGGTCGATGCTTACGATCTGTACGGCCGGGTGGCCATTCCAAAAAACCATCGCGCCAAGGAAGTCCAGCAGATCTACCGTCTGGCCTCGGCAAGGGGTGGTGTATTCATCAACCCGGCACTCACGGAGCCCTTCGGCCTGACCCTGCTGGAGGCGGCGGCCAGCGGCCTGCCCCTGGTCGCGACCGAGAACGGCGGGCCGGTCGACATCATTGCCAACTGCAGGAACGGGGAACTCGTGGACCCGCTCGACAAGGGCTCCATCACCGATGCACTGCTGCACCTGCTGCGCGACCATGACGCCTGGGAACAGGCGTCGCGCAACGGCATCAACGGCGTACGCCGGCACTATTCCTGGCAGGCGCATGCCGAGAGCTACCTGGCGAAGATCCGTGAACTGCCCGGCAGGGCCCAACCGATACCGGGGGAACTACGGGCACCACGAACCCTTCGCTACCGGGATCGCGCGATATTCACCGATCTCGATCAGAATCTCGTCGGCAACCCGGCGGCCTTGCGACGTTTCGTCGAGGTGATGCGGGAAAACCGCAAATGCGTCACCTTCGGCATCGCCACCGGGCGGCGTATCGATACCGCGCTGACGCTGATGAAAAAGCATGGCATACCCACCCCGGACGTACTGATCAGCAGCCTCGGCACCCGGATCCACTATGGCCAGGCACTGACAGAAGACGACTTCTGGGCGGATCATATCGATCACAACTGGAGCCCGCAGCGGGTCAGCCGCGTGCTGGCCGAACTGCCCGGGTTGAAGCGCCAGCCCAAGCATGATCAGACCCCATTCAAACTCTCTTACTTCATCGACCCGCAAAAGGCGCCGTCGGTGGACGAGATCGTCACCCTGATCCGCAAGGAGGAACTGACCGCCAACGTCATGTCCTCGTTCGGGCAGTTTCTCGACATCGTGCCGTCGCGGGCCTCCAAAGGGCAGGCCCTGCGCTATGTTGCCCAACGCCTGGAGATCCCCCTCGAGCACATCCTGGCCGCGGGCGGATCCGGCGCCGATGAGGACATGATGCGCGGCAACACCCTGGCGGTGGTCGTGGCCAACCGGCACCACGAGGAACTCTCGCAGCTGACCGACCAGGAGAGCATCTATTTCGCGTCACAACCGCACGCTCAGGGCCTCCTCGAGGCCATCGATCACTACGATTTCTTCAACGCCTGCGGGGTCCCACGGAGCGAATGACTGAACGACTCCTTATCTGCACCGACCTGGACCGCACGCTTATCCCCAACGGGCCCCAGTCCGAATCGGCCAATGCCCGGAAACATTTTGCCACCCTGGTCGCACATCCCGAGGTCACGCTGGCCTATGTCAGCGGCCGACATCGCGAGTTGGTCGAACGCGCCATCGTCAATTACCGCCTGCCATTACCCGACTTCGTGGTCGGTGACGTCGGCACCACCATCTATCAGGTGGGTCCCCGGCGACGGTGGCAGCGACAAACTGCCTGGGAGGACGAGATCGCCAAAGACTGGGGCGGTATGACACATGCCGACATCAAGTCGCTGGCACTCGATATTCCCGACCTGCGCCTGCAGGAGCGTGCCAAGCAGAACGACTATAAACTGAGCTACTACGTACCCCTGCACAGTGACCGCAACGCCCTGACGGCGATGATCGAGGCACGACTGCAGGCCAGCGGAGTGACCGCCCGCCTGATCTGGAGCAACGATGAACCGGCGGGGGTCGGCCTGCTGGACATACTGCCGAAACGGGCATCCAAGTACCACGCCGTGGAGGCACTGATGCAGCTGCATGACTTCGACTACACAAATACAGTCTTCTGCGGCGACAGTGGCAACGATATCGAGGTACTGGTCAGTCCGATACCTGCCGTGCTGGTGGCGAACAGTCAGCCGCAGGTGTGCGATCTGGCCAGGAAACTGGCAACCGAAAACGGCCACGCCGAGCAACTTTATGTTGCGCGGGGCGATTTCATGGGGATGAATGGCAACTACAGTGCCGGCATCCTGGAGGGTGTAGCCCACTACCATCCGCATACGTTGGACTGGATGGAATTCACCGAGGCGAAACAGCAGCAATGACAAACCGACGCCTGTGTATCTTCGGTGAGGTACTTTTCGATCACTTTGCTGACGGGGCGCGCGTGCTCGGCGGGGCCCCCTTCAATGTCGCCTGGCACCTGCAGGCCTTCGGCCAGGCACCACATTTCGTGAGCCGCGTGGGAAACGACCCGGAGGGGGGGAGCATCCGCGCCGCAATGGCCGATTGGGGTATGGACACCAGCGGACTGCAGACGGACCCGGCCCATCCGACCGGCCGGGTCGAGGTCCGCTTCGTCGATGGTGAACCCACGTACGATATCGTGCACCCCTGCGCCTATGATGCGATCGAGCCCCTGCCGGGGTCAGCCGGATGCAACCTCCTCTATCACGGCAGTCTGGGCCTGCGCGAGCCGCGATCGCGGCATACCCTGCAACAGCTGTTGGACTGCAATCCTGCGACTGTCTTCGTCGACGTGAACCTGCGTCCTCCCTGGTGGCAACGCGAGCAGGTGCTCAACATGTTGCGCACCGCCCACTGGGTCAAGCTGAACACAGACGAACTTGCACGCCTGTCCGGATCGGGCCCGGGCGATGCGCCGAGCCCGACGGAGTTTCTCGACCGGCATCAACTGAAGGGCCTGCTGCTCACCCATGGCGCCCGCGGGGCCGAGCTGTTCACCGCCGCAGGTGATCACTTCACGGTACAACCGGATACGGATATCGAGGTGATGGATACGGTCGGTGCGGGTGATGCTTTCGCGTCGGTCATGATCCTCGGCCTGGCCAACGAATGGCCACTCGATCTGACCCTGCAGAGGGCCCAGACATTCGCCTCCAGGATCGTCGGCAACCGTGGTGCAACAGTGAGCGACGCGACCTTCTATCAATCCTTTGCCAAACAATGGGGGCTCGGGGCCTGAACGGGCCAGCATGATCATGTACGAACAGGTATCCCACTCGCTGCTCAACGATATTCTCGACCGCCTCAAGCCCGAAATACGCAAGCGCGATCTGCGTCACTTCTATACCCGCCTGGGTGGGAACTTCTACGCCATCTATTCCCTGTTCCATCACCTGTATGGGCAGCGCAAGGATTTCGACAGCCAGATGGTGCGCCTGGTCGAGGTCATGGCGTCTCAATACATAAGGCGCGGTGACAAGCTCAAGGAGCTCGATACCCAGCGCGAACGCAACCACAACTGGTTCCTGAGCCAGGAGTGGGTCGGCATGGCCCTCTACACCGACGGCTTTTCCGGTGACCTGAAGGGTCTGAAGTCGCGGCTCGGCTATCTTCAGGAACTGGGCATCAACATGATCCACCTGATGCCTATCCTGGAATGCCCGCAGGGTGCGAGTGACGGGGGCTATGCCGTCAGCGATGCCCGCAACATCGACAAGCGCATAGGTACGCTGGAAGACGTGCGCTCCCTGGCAGCACACATGCATCAGCGCAATATTCTTCTGACCCTGGACGTGGTCGTGAACCACACCTCGGACGAGCATGCCTGGGCACACCAAGCACGCGAAGGCGACCAGAAGTACCAGGACTACTACTACATCTTCGAAAACCGCGATGTACCGGACATGTTCGAAGAGACCATGCCCGAGATCTTCCCCGAGACGGCGCCCGGAAATTTCACCTTCGACGAGGCCATGGGCAAGTGGGTGATGACCGTGTTCAACAGCTATCAGTGGGACCTCAACTACAGCAACCCTGCGGTTTTTATCGAGATGCTGGACATCATCCTTTTCTGGGCCAACCAGGGCGCCGACATCGTGCGCCTGGATGCGGTGGCATTCTTATGGAAAAAGATCGGCACGACCTGTCAGAACGAGCGCGAGGCGCACCTGATCCTCCAGCTGATGAAGGATTGCAGCCAGGTCACTGCACCCGGCGTATTGTTCATCGCCGAGGCCATTGTCGCCCCGGTCGAGATCACCAAGTATTTCGGTGAGGATGCGGTCATCGCCAAGGAGTGCGAAATCGCCTACAACGCCACCTACATGGCATTGCTGTGGGAGGCCGTGGCGACCAAGAACGCAAAACTGCTCGACCAGGGCATCCGCAGCCTGCCGGACAAACTCGACCGAGCCACCTGGCTGAACTACGTCCGCTGCCACGATGATATCGGCCTCGGATTCGACAACGCCGATATCGTGCATGCCGGCTACGAACCCTTCGCCCACCGTCGCTTCCTGGTGGACTATTTTACCGGCGCCTACGATGGCTCCCCGGCGCGTGGGCAACCGTTCGGCCGTAACGAAAAGACCGGCGACGCCCGCATCTCCGGCTCACTTGCCTCCCTGGCGGGCCTGGAGACTGCCCTCGAAAGCGGTGACGAATCCGCAATTCAACGCAGCGTCGATGTCATTTTGCTGCTGCACAGCATGATCATGTCGTTCGGCGGGATTCCACTGCTGTATTACGGCGACGAGATCGGCACCCTCAACGACTGCACCTTCCTCGAAGACGCGAACAAGGCCCACGACAACCGCTGGATGCACCGCCCCAGAATCGACTGGGAAAAGGCAGACCGGCGTCATCAGCACGGTACCGTCGAGCAGCGGATCTTCGAGGGCCTGCAAAAGATGATTGCGGTGCGCAAGAGCACGCCCGCCTTCGCGGACTACAACAACCGTCTGCTGATTGAAACCGGCAACCCGCACCTTTTCGTCTTCATGCGCAACAACCCTTTCCTGCCCAACAGCAATGTGCTGGTGGTGGGCAATTTCGACGCCGCGCCCCAGTCACTCACTCTCAGCGACCTGAGTAACCGCGGGCATTTTGAATATGCGCAGCTGCAGGATCTTTACTCCGGGGAGTCCCCGACCCTGTTCAAGGATCAGCTGGTGATACCACCCTATCGTTTCTACTGGCTGTCGCACGGGGGCGCCTACTGACCCGCAAATGAGATAACGACTGCTATGCCGTTTCAGGGAGGCCGTCGAAGAACTCCACGAGCCCCGTCTCCAGGGAGTACTCGGCGCCCACCACCAGCAGCCGACCCTGCTCGATCAGCTCTTCCAGAATCTTGGAGCCGTGCCGCAGATGATTCGCAGAGGCACGGATGTTCGCGCGAATGGCGTGCCGCAGCAGGGCATCCGGGTCATTGTGGAGTTCCGTTTCCAGCAACACCTCGACCGACGGCCGGATCCGATTCACGATCGATTGCAGATTGGGCGACCTGTTTCCCGAGGGGCGCTCCAGTTCCTCCAGCGTGGTAATCACGGCCCCGCACATCGAGTGACCCATCACCACGACCAGCGGGGTCTCGTACAGGCAGGCCGCGAACTCGACACTCCCGATCTGCGACGGTGCGACGATATTGCCCGCCACCCGGATCACGAAAAGCTCGCCCAGGCCCTGATCGAAGATGATCTCTCCCGGCACCCGTGAGTCGGAACAACCGAGCATGATTGCGAACGGCTTCTGACCTGCCATCAGCTCGCTGCGGCGCGTCTGCCCGGTAGTCGCCGCCGGGGAACGGACATCGGACACGAAACGGCGGTTGCCCTCGCGCAGGCGCTCGAGTGCCTCCATTGCTTAAATCACGGTGACCTGTCTCCTGCGAAGTTCGAACAAAGTATGCCACACGACCGGGAGTGCACTGCCCGCGGCACTCGGCGGATTCAGGCCCGCGTTCATGCTCAATGCAAAGCCCTGCCACATCCTGGCAGGCGCCTGCCGTCGAACACCAGGGTGACCGTGGTTTCGAACGACTCGCCGCTCATGGTATCGGTGCAAGGCCGACCTTCGAGCGTCAGTGTCAGGTCGTGCGCATCGCCCTGCACCTGATATCTCGCGGCGCGTGAGACAGTATCGACGGAAGGCCCTGACAGCACGAACTCGTGCCTGTCCTGTCCGTAGTTGTCGACGAACAGCAGCCTGCTTTCCTCACTGATCTCCAGATACCAGCCCGGCTCATTGCCGACAGCCCGAAAGTCGGCCCCTCTGAGTTTTGCGTCCTCCCAGATGGCCATCCGGCGGTTGTTCACGCAACCGCGATACGTCTTCCCGTTCAACTGCAGAAGGGCCTCTTCGCCTTTGCTCCAATAGGTGGCCGACCCGTCGCTGAACTTTGCACCCGAGCCGGAGGGGACACTTGGCAGGCGCTTGGACCCTTGCGGCAGGAACAGCCAGGCCGTTTCACCCTCCACCCTCAAGGTGAATGTATTGTCATCCCCGCATTCATAGACAAAGGTCTTTGCCGGACCGGCGCCTGCCCGGGAGGTGAGATCGGCCTTCTGATCGCCGACCGGTTTGCTGCTGACGCATCCACCCGACAGCAAAGACGCCAGGAACATCACGATAGGTAACAAGTACCGTCTTGCATTGGTATTCATGACCATCCGTCTGCCGACCGACATTTGCCATTTCAAGTCAGTGCCCAAGCTCGCGCCTCTCGAGTATCACCAGGGCGATGCCACCCAGAATCGCGACAGATGCCAGTGCCAGCCGCAGGCTGATGGGCTCACCGAGAAACACAACACCCCCCAGAGCGGCGATGACGGGGACGCTGAGCTGCACGGTGGCGGCCTTGGTGGCCTTCAACGCCGGTAGCACCTGGTACCAGATGGCATAGCCGAGCCCCGAGGCCAGCGCCCCCGACAGCACCGCGTACCCGAAACCGGCCATATCCAGCGAGGCATCGTTGTGCAACAGAACACTCAGCAAGATCGCGACGGGCGCGGCACGCAGGAAGTTCCCGGCGGTGACCTTGGTGGGGTCACCCCCACCCCTGCCACGCAGCGAATAGACACCCCAGGCCACGCCGGCACACAGCATCAATGCGGAACCAACCAGCGGTGGTGCCGAAAGCCCCGGCAGCAACAGGCCGACAAGGCCCCCAAGTGCCATTATCAGGCCGAGGAGTTGCGGACGCAGCAGACGTTCGCCAGACCAGAGGCCGTAACCGATCATCGTGGCCTGCACGGCACCGAACAGCAGCAGGGCGCCGGTTGCCGCGGGCAGGCTCAGGTAGGCAAAAGAAAAGCCCGCGGCGTAAACGAGCAGGGCGGCAGCCGACCACCAGTCTCCACCAGTGTCGCGCGGTCCATGCTTCACACGCACCACCAGCAACAATATCAGGGCACCCGAAACCAGTCGGATCGTGGTGAAGGTGGCGGCATCGATGCCAGTGTCTTTCAGCGCAAGCCGACAAAGCAGCGAATTGCCGGCGAATGCCACCATGGCCAGCGTGGTCAGCAGGATGATGCGTGCGTCAGGCATCCCGGAATACCCCAGACCGCTCGAGCCCCCCAGGCCATGCCATGGTTGCGTGCGGAACCTATCCTTGCTGCGCCTTCTCCATGGCCTTCGGGGCCTCCCAGATACGGTACCGGACCTCGAACCCCCGTGGCACATATACGACCACCGGCAGACGGCTGTTATATGCTATGCGCAGCGGGGCGGCGGTCACGAACTCATCGACCTGCGGGGCGCCCGGGCGTGGTGCCATCAGGGTACTCATGGTCGTGGACGGTCCGGTGACCTCGTAATAGGTATATCCCCAGCCCTGCAGCGGGCGGGGTTCGATACGGTTGCCAAGCCGCACCCGGTTGACGCCATCGGTAAGCATCTGCTTGCCGACCACGATCTCCACCCTGAAGTCGTCCTCTTCGCCCCGCTCCTTGTGCGGAAGCACGATGACGAAGCGTTCCATGCCTTCCCTGGGCGGTGGAAAGGGCTCGAGTGCCAAATGCTCCGCCGCGGATACGGAAAGGCCCACCATCGCCAGGCCCAAGGCCAGCAACTTTGCGAATGCGATTTTCATCTTTCGTACGTGACTCCCATGTTTGACTCAAACTTCGCCCATAGCGTCAGGGGCCCGTTCCAACCGGGACGAACAGAAGGCATCACGGTTCGAATTCGTGCGCTTTCCCGCGTTACCGTTGATCGACGAATATCAGCTTGTCGGTATCGAAGCCAAGTTCCTTGGCCCTATTGACGAAGTGATCCATCAACTCAGTGCTGACCTTCGGGCTCCTCGACAGGAACCAGAGATACGACCGGTCCGGTCCTGCAACGAAGGCGTACTGATAGTTTTCCCGGTCCAATTCAAACACGACATAGGACCCGTAAAAAGGACCGAAAAACGAGACTTTCAGGTAACCCTCATCGTTACCCCTGGCGAAGTAGGCCTTCCCGACCGATTCCTTCCACTCCTGTTTCGCAACCGAAAAGCCCCGGTTGACCACCTTCACACCGCCACCATCACGCAGGGAGTACTCTGCACTCACCCGGTCCAGACCACGCTCGAAAGAGTGATCGAGCCGCGCAATCTCGTACCAGGTCCCCAGGTACCGATCGAGTTCGAATTCCCGGACCGGCTCCACGCCCTTGGGCAGGCCGGTGCATCCGGACAACAGAGATGCCAGAAGAAGAAACGCAATCAGTTTTATGTTCACGGAAAATCACACCTCGAAAGCCCCGGGTCAGCCGAGCCGACGTTACCTGTTTTCACGCCCGCAAAAAACCTCGGCATCTGCATGCCGGGGTCATCAGCATGGTAGGAACTGGCTAAGACGGCCACGCGAATTCGACACCGGCGGGCCCGGCATTGATCACCGGTATTCCGCCAAGCTCCCCCTGCTGCCCGGCGTTTTCATGGATATGACCGCACACCACGAACATCGGCCTGGACTTGCCCACAAAGGTCCGGACGGCATCACTGCCCACATGCTGATCATTGGCCAACGCATCCAGACAACCCAAAGGTGGTGAGTGGGTAACAAAGACGAATTCACTCAACGAGGCCGTCAGCAGCCGCCGGGCATCCTGTTCGGAGAAGTCGACCGACCAAGGCCCGAAAGGGGTCGTCGGGATACCGCCGCCGATTCCAAAAAAGGTGGTGCCTTCTATCTCAGTCGAGTTGCCATGGAGAACGTGAAAGTGCCCCAGGTGGTCACAGGCATCGAGCAGCTCTGCATGACTTTCATGGTTTCCGTGCACCAGGATCGTCGGTATCGCGATGTCGGAAAGCGCGTCGACAGTTTCCCGAAGACCCGTCCTGAGTGAACCAAGATCACCGGCACAGATAGCGATATCCGCATCCTTCGATTTCTCGACAATCCGGGCACAGGCGTCCCTGTTGCAATGGATATCGCTGAAGAGCAGGTACTTCATACATAGACTCCAGACAGTTGATCAGAAACCTTCCAGCACGATCTTGCCCTTCGATCTGCCGCTTTCGATCAGGGCGTGGGCGCGCTTGAGGTTGTCCGCATTGATCGCTCCAAAATGCTCGCCGACGGTAGTGCGGACGATGCCGGCATCCACCAGCCGCGACACCTCAGACAACAATCGTCCCTGCGAAATCATATCGGGTGTCTCGAACAGCGAACGGGTGAACATGAACTCCCAGTGCAGTGAGATGCTCTTCTGCTTCAGTTGACTGATATCGAGTGGGCCGGGGTCGTCGATCAGCGCCAGCTTGCCCTGCGGGGCCAGGGCCTTGACGATCTCGGGGAAATGCAGATCCGTTCTGGTCAGGCTTGCGACCTGGGAGACATTCGCATGGCCGACACCTTGCAGTTCGTCGGAGAGCGGTCGACTGTGATCAACCACCGCATGGGCGCCCAGCGTTCGCACCCACTCGCTGGTCTCTGCACGCGACGCGCTACCGATCACGATCAGGCCGGTGAGCCGGCATGCCAGTTGGGTCAGAATCGAACCCACCCCACCCGCGGCGCCCACGATGAGCAGAGTATCACTCTTTGGTGTATCGCCGGTCGGCACCGCCAGACGATCGAATAGCAGTTCCCAGGCCGTGATGCTGGTCAAGGGCATGGCGGCGGCCTGCGCAAAATCCAGTGTGTCGGGCTTTCTTCCGACGATCCTTTCATCCACCAGGTGCAGTTCCGAATCGGTCCCCGGGCGCGCAATCGAACCCGCGTACCAGACTTCATCACCCGGCCGGAACAGGGTCACATCGGGACCCACCTCCTCCACGACCCCGCTCGCATCCCATCCCAGGACCTTGGTCTCGCCCGGGCCCGGCACACTCCTCAGACGCATCTTGGCGTCAACGGGATTGACCGACACGGCCCTGACCTGCACCAGCAGATCACGGGAACCCGGCCTCGGATCGGGCAACTCGAGATCGAGCAGGGAATCCGGCGCTGAAATGGGCAGTGATTGATGGTAGCCAACGGCTTTCATGAGAGCTCCTGAATGAAATCGAAAAGCACGAACAATCAACGATTCACGAGTCCTGCCAGCGGCTATGGCGGACGGGTCTCCAAGAATCCATCATTTGCTCGCCGCAATGATAGGACGCAATAGTGAAGCCGTGTTGGAATATACAGCTTATGGGCATGGCCGTTTCCGCATCAAACAGGTGCCACGCTGCCGGGCCGATTAGTGGCGAGACGGACGACCCCGCCCAACAATCAGGCGCCTCCGTCCCCCGGACCGATCCAAAAGAAGGGGTTATGCGCTACCTCCCACAGATGACCGTCTGGATCCTCGAAGTAGCCGCTGTACCCGCCCCAGAACACCTTTTGCGGTTTCTTCACCAGCGTCGCCCCCGCCCTCACCGCCTGGCGCATGACCTCGTCCACCTCGAGCTCGGAACCGACATTGTGTGCCAGTGAAAAAGACTCGAAACCATGTCCCTCAGATGACACCTTGGCGTCCTCGGCCAGCGCCTCGCGGCCGTACAGTCCCAGCCAGGTGCCATCGAGCGTAAAGAATGCCACGTCCGGAGGGGAGTCCATTTGCGGAAAACCCAGGCCGCGCCCGTAGAATCTGACCGAGGTCGCGAGATCGCGAACACCAAGCGTAATCATGCTGATACGGGGTTTCATGCGCGGCAAGCCACTCCAGGGACCGGATATTGGGGGGTCCGTTTTATTTGCTTGTTTGGCGGCCGTCAATGGATGAAAACATCATCGTCTCGGTTCGACAGGCGCAGGAACCCGCCGTTTACCGGATCCGCAATGCACGGCAAACGAGCCAATGGAGTCGAGGAGTAGTGTGCAAGCGCAACCTTGATTGCCATCCAGTGTGACACCACAAGAATGTTCTTGCCCTTCCCTTTGGCGAATATCGAGTCCAGTTCCTCTGCGACTCTGTGCTGCAGCTCGTGGAAAGTTTCAGCCCCCGGGAGGCTGAAACGATCCGGCTGTTCCCGGAAGGCGCGGTATTCGTCGGGGTGGGAAAACGCGGCTTCTTCGAGCGTCTTGCCTTCCCATGGCCCGAGATTGATCTCTCTCAGCTTGTCGGAAAACACTGCATCCAGCTCGCGATCCTTCAGGATGATTGCCGCGGTTTTGAGCGCCCTTCCCAAGGGACTGACATAGGCCTGATCGAGCGCACAATTTTCAAGAGACTTCTTCACCTCATGGGCCTGCGCCAATCCACGCCTGGTCAATGGTGAGTCCCGATTTCCCTGCATGCGATTCTGACGGTTCCACTCAGTTTCGCCATGTCTTACGAGGAAGATTGTCGTTTCCGTGATCATCACGCCCGAGAACACAAGCCATGCGCAATAGGGCGCGGAGTGCTGGGCGTCCGAGTGAGCGTAGCGAGCGGCTTGAACGATTTGTTGGACGGACCCGCTTCGCGGAGAAACACCGGCGGCCCTCCGGGGAAAAGTAAGATGTAACCTCACGCCCTCGCTTCCGAGGGAGCATCAGCCAATGCATCATGAGGTTACTTCGCCATGACAGCACCATCCCGCGCCCGCTTCAAGTCCCAATACGAACGCCATCTCAAGCACCTGCAGTTGAAGGGTCTACGGCCCAAGACGATCGATGCCTACGCCCGCGCGATTCGCCGCATCGGCGCCTATTTCAACTACCGCTTGGGCAACCTCTCGGAAGGCCAGCTACTCAACTATTTCGCCGACCTGCTGCAGACCCATTCGTGGTCAGCCGCCAAGCTCGATCTCTACGGCCTGAAGTTCTTCTATACCCATGTGTTGAAGAAGCCCTGGGTCGACCTCGATCTGGTCAAGGCGCCGAAGGCGCAGCGTTTGCCCGACATCGTCACCGTCGACCAGGTCCGACAGCTACTGACTGGCCGATGATGTATCTGCGCGACGATCGCACAACCCATCGCGCTGAAGCGCCAAAAGCAATTTTCCAGCACCGCAAACTGATCCTCCACTACGGGGCCGTCCAACAAACGGCTCAGATCGTGGCTCGCTGCGCGATCACGATCTAGCCTTATTCGTTAGAGGCGACCATATCAGTCATTCATATGCACACTTGATGCATTGAGTGTAAGAAGGATCCACTTCCAGTCTGCGGAGGTTTATCTCCTCTCCACACGTGAGGCAGATGCCAAAATCACCAGCGGCAATTCGGCGCAACGCGCCTTCAATTCTTAAGAGCTGATTTTCACGCCGCCCCTTTGTTTCAATCGCCATGCCTTGCGCACGCATCGCATCCATTCGACTGAGCCTGCCAACGGCCGATTGATCCAGTTTCACGGTCTTTGCTGCGTCGTCGGACGTGCTGCTTAGATTCATGAGTTCCGACCGCAGTTGGAGCAATTGCTGTCTGAAGCTATCGATTTGCATTTCGTCCATCTTCGTATGCACTCTGTTCTATCGCCTCTAACGCAGAGGTAAGCGGCGGCCAGTGCGCAGCGCCGTTTGCGCAACAATGGCGAAGCCATGCGCAAACGACCACGGAGTGTGCGGGGTCCGCTGGAACACATTGTCAGCTGCTTTTGTAGACGGCTGAGCGATGAGCAACTTTGACGACCATTACGACAAGCTCATTCTCATGGATTTCATAGACAATTCGGTAGACTCCCTGTCGAACCCGGTAACGCTCTTGCGCAGAAAGTTTTACGCAACCTTCCCCACGCGGATCATTTCGCAAAACCTCGATTCGTTGCAGAATTAGCCCCACATCCCTCTTTGGGATACTCCGCAAATCTTTTGCGACCGATTTCTTGAACGCAAGCTCATAACTTGCCATGCGACTTAAGATCTTTTAGCAGGGCTTCGTAGCTCAGCGTAGGCTCCGCCGCACGCTCTTCGAATGCGCTTAAATCTTCTTGATCTTCCCGAAGCGCCAACCGAACCGCCTCATTCACAACCTCAGAGACGGATTGATGCGTATTTGCAGCCTTTACCCGCAAGGCATGATGGATCTCCGGCTCGAAATAAACCGTTGATCTTTTGGATAATTCACCCATAACAAGATACCTCCGATCGACACGATAACGCCATAACGCTATAACGTCAAACGAACGCTTAGCTAAGCGCGGCCCGCGGCGAAGCCGGGGGTGGGTCCGAGTGAGCTTGCGAGCGGCTTGACCGCATTGTTGGGCAAACGGCCGCAGGAATTGCCAACGTTAATGGAAATCCTCTTCACGCTGATGCCTCATGGCTAGAATCGTTACCTGTTCGTTGTTCTCTACCTCGAACAATGCAACATAACCGGCTGCCCCAAACGGAATTACCAGCTCCCTCAAGAAAGGATTTGATTGATCGGCTTTTCGGCAAGCAAATGGCATTGTTTCCGCAAAATCATATGCTTTTTCAATTGCCGCCCTAGCCCGAACAGCTGCCTGAAAATCATTCGCTGCCAAAAATTCGAAAAGCCGCTCAAGATCCCTTTGAGCGGCTTCGGAAACACGAAGTTGGAAGCTCATTTAGAGCTATTGTGTTTCTCTAAAATGGCATCCAACGCAGCTAGCGATTCAGCCTTACTAAGATAACTACCTGACTCCTCCGATTGTTTCTTTGCAGCCAGACCTCTTGAAATGAACTCGTTCTGTGTTTTGCGAAATTCAATCTGCTTGACCACGGAGCTTTCTACGAACGCACTAAGCGACTCGTTTTCCCGCAAAACACTCTCGGCGGCTTGCCGGAGCTCAGGAGTTACCCGCAAAGGAGGAATAGTTGCTGATTTCATGACACACCAATTTGCATTGCAGTTGCAATACATATTAGCCGATAATCGCAACCATGCAAATAATTCGCTAGCCCCTCACTCTTCAGGAACTCCTTCTTTCTCAGCCCAACGCCCCGTTATCTGGCAGCGAACCAGGAGTGGAGTGGAGCGCATAAAATGGCCAACGGCCATGCGCGGAACGAAGCGGAGGTTTGATGTCCGGTTCAACGCTTTTAGGCGGTTTTGCCTGTTCTCCGGTTATGGAGTGAATTCGACCAGCATTCGCATTGTCTCGACCTTCAGGCCGTCCTCTCGCATCGCCTTCTGGCCTTCGTCAGACTGGAGCAACTCCTGGAATTTCTCCATATCGGGTATCTCTGCCATGATGCCCGTCGCATTCGGGTTGTTGGGATCGCGAAAGTTGCGACACTTGATTCCAAGTTTCCCGAACATCTCGTGCCGGCTCCCTGGGCCCTTCTGCCATGCTTTGGCCCAGACTGCGCCATCTTGAACTTCGTGAAAAATGATTGCCGTTGTCATTGTAGATTCCTCCTGTTTGTGATGGCGGTTGGCTCTCTGAAAGCAGATGCGCGCGACGCCTAACGCCGTGGTAACGGGCGCGCAGCTCGCTGCGGGATCACGATCTAGCCTTATTCGTTCGAGGGCCAGAAGCGATGTAACAAACCACGCCAAACCGGCTCGACCAGTGGCCGCATCCACAAGCGGAGAGACCCGTTCGCCGGAAAAACCCGTTTCGGCACCGAACATGACCCCAACATCCAGCTCTTCGGCCGTTTGCCGCCTCGTATGCCTGGCCTATGATGTATCTGCGCGACAATCGCACAACCCATCGCGCTGAAGCGCCAAAAGCAATTTTCCAGCACCGCAAACTGATCCTCCACTACGGGGCCGTCCAACAAACGGCTCAGATCGTGGCTCGCTGCGCGATCACGATCTAGCCTTATTCGTTGGCGCAGCCACACTTATACGCGCCGTATTGCCTGTTGGGTTTCTTCACTGAACAAAGCCAGCTCCGTATCGCTCAATAATTGTTCCTTCTCCAGGCGATGAGCTTGAAAATCGCATTGCTACGCCGGAGATCATCGAAAAGCTCTGCAATCAGCCTATTTCCCTTATTCGTTTCATCCCACAGCTTCAGAAAGGATTCGTGCTCATTATCTTTTCTTTGTTTCGCGATACCCTCCGCAGCTGCAAGAATCCGCTCGCCCGCGAGAGCAAGCTTTTCGCTTTGTATGGCCCGGAGCTGCTTCCAATCATTTTCGGGAATGCTTCGCATCTGATCATTTCCCAACTGGGTCTGGCCTATCAAACGCTAACGCCCAGGTAAGCGGCGCTCAGCATGGAGTGATTGCTTGGGCAAAAATGGCGAAGCCATGCCCGAGCAAGTGCGGAGTGCTGGGCGTCCGAGTGAGCCGCAGGCGAACGGCTTGACCGTTTTGT
>CAVWEI010000012.1:0-17680 GCA_963753845.1 uncultured Gammaproteobacteria bacterium | reverse complement strand
CCAGGCAACCATGTCTCCCAAGTGGTGGGGGCTGAACGGATAGACGACAACGCCGCCCAACTCAATCCATTGCAACAGTTCAAAACGCTGGGGTATCCCAAGCAAATAGCTGGCCTCGACGATGCAAGGCCAAGTCGTGATCACGCGCAGACCCAGTTGCAGAAAACTCCGAGATGAGCTGGTCGTAATGGTCGTGGTGTTTGTCGTCGACAGCGAAGAGTGCAATCAGCGGGCCGGCATCAATCAGTATGCTTCTCACGCAGCTTCTTCCTTACCTTCGCTGGATACCTGTTCGGAAGCATCGCTGGTACCCAGCGGCGTATTGCTCCGTACCTGGCGCAACAATTCAGCGGGGCTTTTCAATCCCAATACGCGTTCGATCGCGTCCTTGACGAATTCGGATTTGCTGATTCCGAGTCGGTGGGCCTCCTCCTCGATGCGTGCCTCGATCGCCGGTTCGAGTCGTACGGACAAATCCACGGGTTGATCCTCGTATTGATGTAATACAGCGATACTATGCGGCACTGATTTGTGCAGGCAATGCCGATCTAATCTTCAAATACCGGTTCGGAACGCGCGCAGGACCAGCTAAGTTGAAACGCCCGGTACCTATGCGGGTTTAGGTACCGTAGGTACCGCGTTTGCCATGTCTTGAATTTGATATTCTCTCTGGGTACCGCTTCGTAACAGAAGTCTAAATAAGAGTATCGAAAACATAGGCTTAAGAAGACTTCCTAAGCCTTTTTCTTTGGAATGAAACCGAGTAGGTACCAAAACGAGAAGTGCCGGAAATATACTCCCGGCATGCTATCTCCGGGGTCTGAAGCCCTCACCTGATCGACCGGATCACCCGCGTGATTGCCGCTGGCGGGCCCAATACAGTGAGCAACGACGGCTTGGCGCCTTCGGTGATGTGCTGCCCACCGTCTACGCAAAAAGAAACCTTAAAAAAACCGGTTTTGAACTGTGTACTTGATGGGGAAGCTTACGTCTTGATCACGCTACCGGAGAGGGCAGGGCCTCAAAAGGACAACCTCGCACGAAGCCCCGCAACCCAGAGAAAGTCGTCGTCGGGATTTGTGGCCGGGTCCTTGATGAGCTGGATATCCGGCGTAATGGTCAAGTGGTCGGCGATCTGCAGCCGATAGTACGCCTCGACGGTGTACTGGTCGCGCGCATCCATGCCGAACGCATCTTGATTCGGTCGGCCCCAATTCAAACCGAGACCGAAGACGCCCTGCTTGTCCGGAGTGTAATGAGCAAAACCCGTGCTGACGGAACGCTCGAGCACCGCTCCACTGCCGTCGGCGTAGCCTATGCGCAGGAAAGGAAGCCACCGCTCGTTGATTCGCTTGCTGAATGAAAACGCTACTCCCCAGCCGTCCGGGATATCGGCTTGGGTGCGTTCATCCGCTTGCCACAGTGTCAGGTGAATGTTGTCGTCGAAGCGTGCATCCCAGCTACCGTGCCAGCCTGCTTCAATGTGCTTGAAATACTCGCCGTCGTTGAAGAACGTATCGACGCTGTCCCACGGATCACTCGGGTCGCCGTTGGCATCGGCAAGGCCGGCCAGGACATAGTAATGATCGTCAACACTCCAGCGCAGCGCCGCTCCGAGTCCCTGGTCGGGCGCCGGGATCGTCGGATCGTTGGAAAATGCCAGATTGCTGAAATCGGTCCAGGGGTTCACGAGGCCGTAGACATCGACGTAGTCCGTCACATCGACGATGCCGACGATGTATGCGAGCCGGTTCTCGTCCAGGGACTGGTGCCAGTAGAGATTCGTTAACAACCAGCCAGCATCACTGAAAGGTACAGCGGTCAAACCCGCGTATCCGATTTCTCCGGCCAGGGCCGTGGGTGCTATGTCCGTCCCCAGGCGATGGCGATTCTCCACCTTGAACTCGATCGACGCCGGGGTCCCGGTTTCCTCACCGAGCACCGTCCAGCGGCCGAAAAAACGAAACACGCCGCCTGCCGCATTCTCTTCGCCCGGGCTTTCGCTGGCGTGCTGAAACAGCATGTTGTAATCCATGCCAATTGTGAGGCCGTATTCCTCGCGTAAACGCGCCTTGAAGTCGTCGTAGGACTGAAAGGTGCTCGGCGTTTCATCGCGATCGAATACCGGCGACTTCGGTTTCTCGTCGGACCGGATCTGCGACGCGACACTGTTCGGACCCCCGAACGAGGCATGGCTATCCATGTCCGTGATCTCGACACCCGCTGCTGGTGTAGAAGCATCTCCAGCAGCAGCGACGTGGCATGTGACGCTGCACAAGAGCAATGCAGCGGATGCAGTCCCTGTAACGGCGCCGGCCTTGAGTGCGATCATGGCTGGTGCTTCCTACGTCCTTGAAAAGGCGGGGCATCCTTGCCCCGCGCGGCTGGTCTGATACGTATATCAGTGAAGGTGTGGCAACGAAGCGGAAGCGCCCGCTTTGCGAGGCTGATCGCCAGGCAAGCCGCCGCCGAAATCCACCGGTGAGGCGTAAAACTGCCGCGTCCAGTTCTCAACGGTGAGCGGCTCAAATCGGCTCTTTTCTGGCTCATAGCGAATCGGTTGCCCTGGATTAACCCCTTTGAGCACCGTCGAGTCCTTGACCACGATTTGGCCATTGACGATGACATAAGGAATGCCCGTGGATGGCTGCGCTCCCTTTTCGTAGGTCGCATTGTCGGTGACGTTCTCCGGATCGAAGACGGTGATGTCCGCGACCATGCCCACTTGCATGCGGCCGCGTTCCTGCATCGTCTTCAGGCCCATCTTGCCCAGTGGCCGGGCAGAGTTGTAACTGGACATCGCCACGATCTGCATGAGCGGGATGTTGTTCTCCCTTGCCAGCCGTAGCGCTTTCGCATAAGTACCGGCTGCCCGCGGATGGGTGTTGGGCAGCTTATCGTAGGGGGTGTCCCAGGTCAGGCCGTCAAACGGAACCAGCGGCATGCCGTCAGTGACCAGTGAAACGCCCGGCAGTCTGAGCCAATCGAGAACCGCCGACTCGGGCATCTTGAAGACGAGCACCGCACGCGTCGGTTCCTTCTTGAGCATCTCTTCACGGGTTTGTTGGGTATACCATTCAAGGGTCGCCACATCCTGGATGGTTTCCTCATATTTGTAGCCAAGCTGGTCGACCCAGACTTCCGGCTCCAGGAAGACCGCATTCAGGGCGGTCGAGCCGGCCGCGTAGGGATAGACCTCGCCCCACACGTTCATACCGCGATCGCGCATCCGTACCAGCAGTTCGTGCACCAGGTTGTATCCCGGGTTATTGAAGTGACACGCCAATGCAGGAGCGTCCAGGGCGGCCGCGTTGGCCAGCAATTCCTGGATGCCGTTGCTTTCCGTGACCTCGGTGCCCGGGGTATAGCGAAAGTGGGCGCCGGTTTGCCGACCATAGAGCCCGGCCAGCCGCTGCAGCTCGAAAAACTCGCGTGCGGAGACGCCGTCGCGCATGTAGCCGAGGGTCGAGCCGAGGCCGAGGCCGCCGGCCTGCAGCCCTTCGTCCAACAGCTGGAGTATCTGGTTGCCTTCCTCCAGCATCGGCTTCCGGCAGCACCAGCCGTCCCCTTTGCGGCTCTCGATGGCACTGTAGAGATCCTGTGCCCCCTTGAAACCGTCGAGAACCTCAGCGCGTGCGAACTCATGGGCCACCGCCTGACCAAAGTTCACCTGGTTCTTGCCTTTACGCTCCTTGTACCACTGGTCGATGTAGGGGCCATGGGTACCGATCTCGAGGTCGAGGACTGTGGTGCGGCCGTCGCGCAAGGCTAACTTGTTTGTCCAGGGTCGGTCGGAGTGCCAGTGGGTGTCGATGAACCCTGGAGCGACCACGTGACCGGTGGCGTCGATGCTCTCCTTGCCCTCGATCTTGTCCCTGGTGATGACGGCGATCCGGCCGTCCTTTACGCCCACGTTGGCGACTGCGTCATACATTGTCTCCGGGTCCATAACCCGCCCATTGTTGATCACCAGGTCATAGTCCTGAGCCGCGCTGACGTGCGCGACCGCGAGGAGTCCGCAGGCGAGTGCCGTTGCGGCCACTAGTCTTGAGATTCGCAGCGATTGTTTCATGTCTGATCTCCTTATTATTCGAATCATTTGTCAGTGCACCATTGCGCCGGGGCTTCAACTCCCGGCGCCGGTACGGTCACTTCGTTACTGCACGCCTGATCGGCTGGCCCGGCGCGGCATCCAGGACCAAGTCACCCTGGGCGACCACCAACTCGCCGTTGACCAGCAGCGACTGCACGCCGACCGCGGGTTGGTTGGGCTTTTCGTATGTCCCGACGTCACGGATCGTTTCGGGATCGAAAACCACGATATCGGCATCCATGCCGACCTGGATGCGGCCTTTCTTTTTCATCTGCGGTACGAACGCCTCAAGCGTCTGGGCTGGCATCAGGGCCATCTTGCGCAGGGCCTCCTGCATGCTCATCAAACCCCGTTCGCGGACATAGGAGCGCAGGATCTTGGCAAAGGTCCCATTCGAGCGCGGGTGAGAGAATGACCCTTCTGGCAAGGGCCAGGCGTCCCCGCTGTAGTTTTGTATTTCATTGTGCTCGTCCATGAACATCCAGAACATCTCATCGGATTCGATGAGCACATCCGGGTGTAATACCGAGGCATCGAGCAGCGCCAGGTCCTCGGCATTGGTCTCGTCCAGGAAGTGCCAGACGATGAAGGTCCCTGGCTTGTTCTTCTGATAATCCGCCAGCTGCTCATCGGTCATGCGTTCGAGACCCAGCTGAAAATTATGGGCAGTGGAACCCATGCGTTCGGGCCAGCCCTCGCCGCTGAACATGGCGGCTCCCACCACGGTGCTGGCAGCACCCCAGGGATAGGCCCCGACGGTGACATTGATACCGCGCTTCTTGGCACTCTCGATCATGGGCAACGTGGAATGGATGTCTTTAAGCGAGGTGCTGTTGATGTGGCAGACATGCATGTGTGCCCCGGTGATCGCGGCATTGGCAATCAGTTCCTGGACCGCCTCGAACGAGCTCTTGGGTTCCATGTTGCTGGCATAGCGCACATGGGTGTAGGTGGCGACATCGCGCTTCGCGGCCAGCTCGGCCAGGGCGTAATACTCCTTACGGCCATAGCCGGGGGCGTATCCGGCATTTATGCCGACGCCAAGCGCACCTTCATTAAGACCCTGTTCCACAAGCCGGAGGATCTTCTCCTGTTGTTCCGGGGTAGCCACATCCATCTTCCAGTCGGTGAGCTTCTGCGCATCCTGGAAATACTTGACCGTGGCCTCGGGCCGGGTATCCGTGAAGGTGGCGATACGGGCGTACGTCCAACCGGCGGCCGCGCCATAGTTGACTGGCAGCCGCTTTTTGCCTTGTTTTTCATACCAGCTGGAAATCGGCAGCACTCCCGATTCCAGCTCGAGCATGGTAGTGACGCCCTGCATGGCCTGCATCCGGTAATCGCCGAGGTTCTGGCCATGGGCATGGATATCGATGAAACCTGGCGCGACCACTTGGCCGGTAGCGTCGATGGTCTGTTTGCCGCTGATCTTGTCCTGGGTGATGGCAGCGATCTGGCCATCCTTGATGCCCACGTTGGTGACGGCGTCATACATCGTCTCCGGGTCCATCACCCGCCCGTTGAGGATCACGAGGTCGTAGTCGGACGCCATGGTTGGCATGGCAATTATCAAACTCAGCGTCATCAGGCCAAGGGCCAGTCCGTTTCGTTTCATTTCCGGTGTCCTTTCAGTAGATGGGTTGGATGCAGTCGATCGCCGTTTACTTCACGGGCAAGGTCAGGAGCAGCTTGGCGCCAGGGACACTGCCAACCACCGAGGCAAAGATTGCGTCCAGCAGGGTAAAACTGGTGCGCAATTGCATATCGTCGGCGGCGTGCGCTACACCATGCGGCACGGTCGTTGCCGCAACCCTTCCGATAGCCGCGCTTGGCGCTGACTTCAGCATCGTCCGTCGGCTCAGATCTGGCATCTTTGAGAAGGTGATTGAGCGGTTCTGCTCCTTTTCAATGAAGTCAACGGCATCAGTGTACTGTTCAGTCGCAGCTGAAGCCGTGTGGGGCGGGCTGTTCTTGATCACGGTTGACTTCTCCGATGATAGGGCTGGTGTTGGGCTATGTGATGCACTTGAGGCTTGAGGTGCCCCTTAGCCGCCGGCAAGTTTCTTGGCGGCGGCTCGCAGATAACCCGGTGAGTGATCGACGCCCGCAATCTTCTCGTCGTTCGTCGCAAGGCCGAAATACACCCCGCAGAAGTCACGCGCCGGATCGACATAAATGCCCTGCCCCATGTTGCCATGCTTGAACATCGCGCCGTCCTCAAAGGCGTGGTCCCATTGGGCCGTGTTTAAGGCGGGCGTCTCACCAAACCAGCGCTGACCGTAAGCCAGTTCGGTGGAGTTCTGATAGGCCGCCGGATCGCCCAAGGTCTGGACCTGTTTCAAAAGCTCATCGGAGACAATCTTTTCTTCCGCGACGACGTTCCAGCTTGGCGTGTAAATCATCGCATAGCGCAGCATGTCCTCGACGGTGGTGAAGATCAGGCCACCCGCAACCGGCGTCCCGTCCGGCGTCAGACCGACGATGAAGGGGTTGCGCGCTCCGATCTTCGACCAGACGCGTTCGTTCCAATACTGCTCCCACGACAACTTGGTGATGTGCTCTGCAATGAGCACCAAAACCTGCGTATTCGACGTGGAATAGCGGAAACGATCGCCAGGCTTTTCGTTCGGAAGCGGCTGAGCCCCCTTTAGAAGTTTGCGCCAAGCACTCGGATCGTCGCCTCCGGTAAAGACTGAAGTAAAGAACGACGAAATCCACGACTTTGGATCCACCAGGCTTTCAAAAGTCTCTTCGTTGTCAAGCGCCACCGCCATATTCATGGTGTTCTTGACCGTTATGTTGTCCCAGGCGCTGCCGGCGAGTTCGGGCGCATAGGTTGAGACTGGCTTGTCGAGATCGATCTTGCCCTCGTTCGCGAGTGTCGAAATCACCAGTCCCGCCGTGGTCTTCGAGGCCGACATCCAGACGTGGTAGTCCATTGGGTTCATGCCCGGATAGGTCTCGAAGACAACCTTGCCCTTGTGGGCCATCATCATCGCCTGTACCTGGCGGGGGCCGACGAGATAGTCGCGCAGTGGCGGGTTGGTCGAGCCATCCAGATTGGTAAAGGTCAGGTCGAGCAGATCCGCCTGAATATCCCGCTCCAACACACTGAACTGGTCAGGTGCGGCCACGACGCGGGACTTGAAGAACGACGGAATGTTGAGGTTGTAGAAGACGGAATCGTCGTTGCCCGACTGCCAGTTGGGGAAGCTGTAGCGCTTGGTGGCTGCTTCGACAAACTCCAGTGGCTGCGGCTTCTTCCAGCGAGCCATCGGGCTGTTGACTTCGAGGGGTTCGAAGCCGGATGCACCGGACCTTTTCAAACCGCCGTCTTTCGCAAACACCGTCGTTGGATTGAGCCCTAATCCCACTGCGCCAGCGGCACCAAGCAATGCGCTCGTAGCCATGAAAGCTCGTCGGCTCTCGTTTGCCGGTTTATCTGTTACGACATCCGTGTGGCGATCCTGATCTGTAGTGCACGATTTGGTTTCTGATTTCTTCATGATGAACCTCAATTGATCATTGAAACTGCTGTTTATTGACCAGCCAGATACTTTGCGGCACGGCGCAGATAACCTGGCATCTTGTCTTCACCGTAAGGCGGGATATAGCCGTTGGTTGAGAAATACACGCCCACAAAGTCCCGCTTTGGATCGATATAGATTCCCTGGCCAAGATTTCCGTGCTTGTATAGAGCGCCGTCGTCGAATACGGCGTCAAACTGCATGGAGTTCGCCATGGGTGCTTCACCGAAGTCGGCGATCAGGCCCTTGTATTTGTCACCGGCGCGAAAGGCTTTCGGGTCACCGGCCGTTTGCAGGCGCTTGAGTACTTGCGGAGACACCACAGGCTCAACGGCTGCGTTTTTCCAGCTGGGCGTAAATGCCATGCCGAAACGCGCAAAGTCCTCAAGCGTTGTGGATATAAGGCCATGCGCCACAGACGTACCGTCCGGTGTCAGGTGGTGGAGCATCGGACTGCGTGCCGTCAACTTTCCCCATACACGCTTTTGAAAAAGCTCTGCCCAGGTCATGTTTTCTATACGCTCTGCTATCACAACGAATATCTGCGTGACTGCGGAAGAATAGCGAAACCTCTCCCCGGGTTTTTCGCCGGGGATCTTTTCCGCTCCCTTTAAGATCTCCAGCCAGTCCTCCACCTCGCCGGTGGCGGGATTAGGTGCGCCGAACTCGGCGCTGAAGAACTGAACAATGATGGACCTGGGGTCAATAATGGCCGCCAGTGTTTCTTCCAACTTTAGACCCGTTGCCATGTTGGCCGCGTCGATCATCTTGATGCCATCCCAGTTCGACCCCTTGAACTCGGGCAGGTAGTCGACCACCTCCTTTTGCATATCGATTTTTCCTTCGGCTTCAAGCTGCGCCATAACCAGACCAACGGTAGCTTTGCCGGGTGACATCCAGGCATGCATATCCATCGGGTTCATGCCCGGGTAGGCCTGGTACACCACCTTGCCCTTATGCACCATGAGCACGCCTTGAACCCGGTGATTGGCGTGCACGACATATTCGTCCAGGGTCAGTTCCCCTTCGTTGACTGGGAATGTCACCGCCGAACCCAGCTTTTTGTTGGGGTGCTGCTTCAGTGCCTGATACTCATAGTTGGGCCAGGAAGCGGCAGTCGTCAGCATCTCGCTCAGGTGCGCGTTGTAGTAGAGCGCGTGATCGCCCCCCATCTGATAGTGGAAGTTCTCGAACTTCTCCCTGGCGTCGTTGGCAAAACCCAGTGGAAAGGGTGATTTGGCGGCACTCACTGGCAGCGTGGTCTTAGCACCTGGCACCTCCAGGAACCTGGCGAGCGGGTTCTCACCCGACTCCGTGGCTGCAGCGGCCGGCGCCTCAACGCTTTTGGCTTCCTGCGCCTGCAGCCCAAAGGGCAGCAGCGCAAGCGTGGCGAGTGCGGCGCTCATTACGATGTTTCTCATGGGTGTCTCCATAGCGAGAAAACGTACTGGTAAACAAAAACAATCCTGTTGTTTCGCGTCTGCTTGTTTGTGCACGTCATGCGACATGTGTTTCCTATGGTGTTTTTGTAACAAAGCCTCAATTGCGAAAGGCGTTGTAAATGAAGTTGGGAACGACGGGAGCGAGGTTCAGCGTAACCGCCCAGTCCTGGCCGAAACGATCGTCGGACTCGACGAAGTAATCGATGCCGAGGCTGATCTGGAGTGGAAGCTTACCCAGCGTTGTCACCTTCTTTATGGTCAGGTTCAGCGGGATCGTGGCCTGGTCGTTTTCCCAGTCATAGGTCCACTTGGAATCGCTATAAACCGTCCAGGCATTAGGTAGGTAAAAGCCGCGCAAATAACTCAAGTTGCGATGTCGAGTAACTCGTGTTGCCACCACTGACATCCCATTGATGAGCAGGAAACACCGCCCAGTAGCCTTTTTCTCCAATCTTGGCCACCAGGAACTCGGGACCCAGGCGAAACTGGTCACCGCTCAGCCGGTCGGCCCCTGTCGGCAGCGTTCCCTGCAAGCCGCCCACCAGAACCAAGCCGCTGTCGTAGGAGCGTCCTAAGGCCACATCGAAGCCGATATCGCCGAAGCCGCTGACGCTTCGGAAGCGGTTCTGGCTTGCATCGAATACAGGCTGCTCCCAAAAGTAGGGAATGGCCGGACGGACAAAGAGGTTGATTGTGCCGTCATCGGTCAACGGGAACGGAAACACCGGCTGAAAGAGCGTCATGCTGGAGGACTGATCGCCGGCGCCCGGCAAGTCGCCCTTGTATGATGTATAGACCTGTTTGAATGTAAGAGACGCCAGCGGCGAGTTCGGGTTTGAGAGCTCCCTCGACAACTCGTCTGCTGAAAGGCTGTGTGGTGAATCTTGCGCCCCGGCAAGTTCGTCTGGCCGGTCGATCTGGTTCGGGTTGTCGATCTCGTTAATGTCATACAGAATCGGGAGGTGGTCCGACAGGTTGGGTTGCTCCATAGGTTCCGCGGCAGTTCCGCGGCCGCCACCGGCGGTACGAGGGCGGGTGAGAAGTTGGTCAGCAGTGCACCAAGCAGCAGCCCGCTGGCTGTCAGTCGGGTCTTGGGTCTGATAGGCATATCAGTGATCTCTCTCGTTGTCATGTCGGGTAACACGGCAAGACTCTGTGGCTCATGCTGGTTGCTGTTTGGAGGCGGAGAGTGTGACTGTTCGGACGTCATTCCCCGCATTGCAATGCGGGGCGTGCCGGTGAGGCAGGGCGGATTTGCCAGACATGAATCGGCGAGGTGTCTCGCAGCTAAACACAAGCCCGGTTCCCTGATTTCGCCGTCGATAGCGTTTCTGCCGCGTCATCAGAAGCGGAGATTCCTGCAAAATACTTCAAGTAATTACACGCGAGGCTAGTGTCATGTCACACATGATATGACGCATAAGATCATGATGTGGTAAGTTAGCTCTCCGTCTATTCAGGGCGGAGAGATTTATGGTTGAGAGATACAAAGTTACGCTGCAGGCGGACGAAAGAGAAGCCCTTGAAGCCATCACGCGCAAAGGTTCGCACCAGTCTCGCAAGGTCATTAACGCGTTGATCTTACTGAACTGCGACGAGGGCGCATTCAATCAGCGGCGTTTGCGCGGTGAGGATGTGGCCGAGGTGCTCAAAGTCAGTATGCGCACACTGGATCGGGTCAAAAAGCGGTTTGTCGAAGAGGGGTTGGAGACGGTATTGAGCGGTCGGCCGAGTCGACGGCGCTACGAACGAAAGGCCGACGGGGATCTCGAGGCGCGCTTGATTGCGCTGAGTTGTAGCGAGCCGCCGAAAGGCTACTCGCAGTGGTCACTGCGGTTGCTGGCAGATCGCGCTGTCGAACTCGAGTACATCGACAGCATCTCCTACGAAACGGTCCGCCGGGTTCTAAAAAAAACGAAATCAAACCCTGGCGGAAAATCGGTTGGGTGATTCCACCAGCGGGGAACGGCGAATTTGTCGCCGCGATGGAGCGTGTCCTCGATGTCTATCGACGCCCCTACGATGTTACACGGCCGGTCGTGTGCATGGACGAGACACCGCGTCAGCTCATCCGCGAGACCCGTACGCCGCTGGCGCCTCGGCCTGGATGCCTTGAACGCCATGACTACGAGTATGAGCGATGCGGCGTGTGCAACGTATTCATGGCCACCGAGCCATTGGCGGGTAGACGATTGACCAAGGTGACCGAGCGAAAGACCAAGATCGACTGGGCGCATTTCATTGAAGAGATCGCCGGGCACTACGTTGACGCTGAACAAATCACGCTGGTCATGGACAATCTGAATACCCACTGCCCGGGTGCTCTCTACGAAGCGCTTCCTCCAGATCAAGCCAAAGCACTCTGGGATCGCTTCGAGTTCGTTTATACACCGAAGCACGGCAGTTGGCTCAACGTTGCCGAAATCGAACTCAACGTGATGATCAGCCAATGCCTGCGTCGACGCATCGATAACATCGAGGAACTAGCAGAGGAGGTATCAGCCTGGCAAACGCATCGTGATCAGTTGGACGCAACCGTCAACTGGCAGTTCACCGCGCAAGACGCCCGCATTAAGCTGAAGCGCCTATATCCGACACTTCAAACGTGACATGACACTAGGGCAATTGCTGGCAATGCGCGAGAGTCCCTTTCGGGACTATTGCGCAATGAGCAACATGTTGTTTCGAGCGCACCGGACGGTCGGCACGAACGGTGGAGGTGGGCTGCAACTGCGGGATATTAATGAGAAAGCTGTTGTGCGTCCTCGGCCTGATGGTGCTGGTTTTAACGGCGAGTGATCTTCGCGGCTACGGGCTTTGCCCTGTCTACTGTTAGGGTGTGTGAGCTGCGTCGACACCGCCTTTCGCTCCGTGCACCGCGCCAGCGCCTAGACGGTCTCGCGACGAAAACCGGTGACGGATGCAGGCTAGCCTGCCGCACACAATCCCGATTCAATGGCAAGTTGAACCAGTTCAGCGACCGACGTGACCTCGAGCTTTCTCATCAGGTTGGTGCGGTGTCGCTTGACCGAGCGCTCGTCGATACCCATGTCGGTGGCGATCTGCTTGTTCCGCCGTCCTAGCATCACCTGGGACAGCACTTGGTGTTCGCGCGGTGTCAGTTTCTCGAAGTGTGATTGCAATTGCCGACGGCGGGTCCGAGCCGTGTTTTCGCGTGCATCGCGCGCCAGCGCCCGCTCGATTGCGGCAAGCAACAGTTCCTTTGGTGCGGTTTTGACCAGGAAATCCTCCGCACCCCGGCGCATGGCCTCGACGCCGGTGGGGATGTCGCCATGACCCGTGAGAAAAACGACGGGTAGGGGATCGGCGGACTGCGCCAGCTTTGCCTGTAACGCCATGCCATCCATGCCGGGCATCCGCAGATCAGCTAACACGCATCCTTTAGCCCCGGGCGTCCGCCGCGCCAGGAACTCGCTTGCGGAACCGAAACATTCGGTGGCATAGCCGCTGCTGCGCAGCAGGCGCTCGATACTCCTGAGGAACGAAGCATCATCATCCACGATGAATACCTTCTGTCCCGGCTTGCTCATGCCGCTGGTTCCTCTCGCGCGATCGGCAGCTCGATTAGAATGCACGCGCCACCGCCGGCATTGTTCTCCGCCCGGATACGGCCCCCGTGGGCTTCGACGATGGTCTTGGAGATCGCAAGCCCGATGCCCATGCCGTCCGGTTTGGTGGTGAGAAATGAATCGAACAGATGCGGCAACCGGTCGGGATCGATGCCTGTCCCGGTATCCTCGATAGCCAACCCGATCATCCCGTCTTCCACCTGGTCGGCACGGATCTCAATTCGTCGAGTAATATTTTCCATGCCATCCATCGCATCCAGACTGTTGAGTAGCAGGTTCAGGAGGACCTGCTGGAGCTGAACGTGGTCCCCGCGCACCTTGGGGAGCCGGTGTGGCAGCACGCTGTGTAGCGTCGCGTGGCGCGCCTGCATTTCGGCGTTGAGCAAGGCCGCAACCTGCTCGATCAATTCCTGCAACTCGATCGCCTCGAGCCGGAGATCTCCGTGTCGCAACAGCGCGCGCATGCGATCGATCACCTCCGCTGCCCGCCGGCCATCGTTCTGGATATCGATGAGGATTTCGCGCAGCTCCCCGAGGTCTGGTGGGTCCTGGCGGAGAAACGATTCGCCTGCCTCGGCATTGCGGAGGATTGCCCCCAGCGGTTGGTTGAGTTCGTGCGCCAATGCCAGGGAAAGCTGACCCATGGCGGAGACACGTTGGACCAGCGCCAGCTCGTTACGATGAGTCTGTAATTCGAGTTCGGCCTGCCTTCGGGCAGTAATGTCTACTGACACGCCGCGAAGAAGTAACGGCTTCCGCTGTTCGTCCCGTTCCACCTGACCGCGTGCAGCGATCCAGCGCTCGGCCCCGTCGGCCCCGGTCATACGAAACTCCGCTTGGAAGTCCTCGCTGCCTTCAAGGGTACGGTGCAACGTTGCGCGAAGCCTGTCGCGATCGTCTGGGTGGACCAGCGCCAGGTAGCGCTCGAGGCTTGGGCGATCGGATCCGGAGGCCCTGACCCGGTTGCTGCCGACATCGTTTGTCCAGACCTCGTCACCCACGACGTTCCATTCCCACAGGCCCAGATCGGCGGCCCGTGCGGCCAGGCTCATGCGCTTCTCGCTTTGCAGGAGTTCGCCGGAAAGCTGATTTGAACGTATCAGGTCGAGGCTCAGTTCGAAGGCCATCGCGAATACGAACGGCAGGTAGATCAGCGCAATGAAAGGTCCGGGTAGAATCCCTCGCACCATGAGGCCCGAGAAAATTGCGGCCAGGATGATTCCTGCCAGGATCGAGGAGCCCAATAACAGTGCTTGCCGGCTCCTGCCTCGCTTCCAGGCAGCAACGCCGGCGTCCAGGGTGTAGACAAGTAGCAGCACGCTGCTCAGGTGAATGAGAACTCGCCAGGCGCTTCCACTCCCCACTGGCGACGACAGCGTCTCACCGAGAAAAGCTATCTCTCTCAGGGCGTGTATCTCCTGGAAGCTTGCGTTGGGGAACAGGGAGAAATTCAGTATCAGGATCGCGATGCGCAGGCCGGTGATGAGCCACGCCAGCCAGATGCGTCCTGCCCGTAGATGACAGCGAATAAACCAGACGATTGAAATCGCCATCGCCGCCGCGGATACGTGCATCCAACGCAACATCGCGCCATATTCGGCAGGCGTCTGCGCATGCATCAGCGCCAACTCCTGCATGGCGATGACCGCCGCAGCCATGGCGCTGACGGAGAAAAAGAGGTGCTCCAATGCGTTGCGCTTGCGCACCCAGACGAGTATGTGCACCGCTGCCAGCGTCAGGGACACGCCGGCCGCGATCGACCAGATAACAGTGATCCAGCTCATCGATCAATCATGCCTGGTCGATTGGTGGGCTGTTCGCACAAACCCGCGCCATACATTCGATTCCTCAGCTTGGATTCCATCATCGGGCCGCGGGCTTCCGGGGCGGTAGCCGTGTGCGTGTCCAGATGCCAGTCAAGCACCCGGTGCGGGTACAGGTTGATCACTACCGCCAGATGCACCAAGCCCTGCGGAATCCAATTGTACGTGTTTTCCGCCGTCCATTCCGGAACCTCGCCGAGTTCGGAGAAGTTGCGACTGCTTGTTCCCGCTGTCACCGGCAGGGCCTGCCAGGTTCAGATTGCGCCCCACTGCATCAAGCCGTATCGACAATTTTCGACACTTGGGTATTGACGGGACGCCCATGCGAATCACCGCGCGTTGTCGGCGTGCCGCTGCGACTACCCATCCTTTATCACAACACCGGTGACCTCGAGCTTTCTCATCAGGTTGGTGCGGTGTCGCTTGACCGAGCGCTCGTCGATACCCATGTCGGTGGCGATCTGCTTGTTCCGCCGTCCTAGCATCACCTGGGACAGCACTTGGTGTTCGCGCGGTGTCAGTTTCTCGAAGTGTGATTGCAATTGCCGACGGCGGGTCCGAGCCGTGTTTTCGCGTGCATCGCGCGCCAGCGCCCGCTCGATTGCGGCAAGCAACAGTTCCTTTGGTGCGGTTTTGACCAGGAAATCCTCCGCACCCCGGCGCATGGCCTCGACGCCGGTGGGGATGTCGCCATGACCCGTGAGAAAAACGACGGGTAGGGGATCGGCGGACTGCGCCAGCTTTGCCTGTAACGCCATGCCATCCATGCCGGGCATCCGCAGATCAGCTAACACGCATCCTTTAGCCCCGGGCGTCCGCCGCGCCAGGAACTCGCTTGCGGAACCGAAACATTCGGTGGCATAGCCGCTGCTGCGCAGCAGGCGCTCGATACTCCTGAGGAACGAAGCATCATCATCCACGATGAATACCTTCTGTCCCGGCTTGCTCATGCCGCTGGTTCCTCTCGCGCGATCGGCAGCTCGATTAGAATGCACGCGCCACCGCCGGCATTGTTCTCCACCCGGATACGGCCCCCGTGGGCTTCGACGATGGTCTTGGAGATCGCAGACCCAATGCCCATGCCGTCCGGTTTGGTGGTGGAATATCTTCGAACAGATGCGGCAACCGGTCGGGATCGATGCCTGTCCCGGTATCCTCGATAGCCAACCCGATCATCCCGTCTTCCACCTGGTCGGCACGGATCTCAATTCGTCGAGTAATATTTTCCATGCCATCCATCGCATCCAGACTGTTGAGTAGCAGGTTCAGGAGGACCTGCTGGAGCTGAACGTGGTCCCCGCGCACCTTGGGGAGCCGGTGTGGCAGCACGCTGTGTAGCGTCGCGTGGCGCGCCTGCATTTCGGCGTTGAGCAAGGCCGCAACCTGCTCGATCAATTCCTGCAACTCGATCGCCTCGAGCCGGAGATCTCCGTGTCGCAACAGCGCGCGCATGCGATCGATCACCTCCGCTGCCCGCCGGCCATCGTTCTGGATATCGATGAGGATTTCGCGCAGCTCCCCGAGGTCTGGTGGGTCCTGGCGGAGAAACGATTCGCCTGCCTCGGCATTGCGGAGGATTGCCCCCAGCGGTTGGTTGAGTTCGTGCGCCAATGCCAGGGAAAGCTGACCCATGGCGGAGACACGTTGGACCAGCGCCAGCTCGTTACGATGAGTCTGTAATTCGAGTTCGGCCTGCCTTCGGGCAGTAATGTCTACTGACACGCCGCGAAGAAGTAACGGCTTCCGCTGTTCGTCCCGTTCCACCTGACCGCGTGCAGCGATCCAGCGCTCGGCCCCGTCGGCCCCGGTCATACGAAACTCCGCTTGGAAGTCCTCGCTGCCTTCAAGGGTACGGTGCAACGTTGCGCGAAGCCTGTCGCGATCGTCTGGGTGGACCAGCGCCAGGTAGCGCTCGAGGCTTGGGCGATCGGATCCGGAGGCCCTGACCCGGTTGCTGCCGACATCGTTTGTCCAGACCTCGTCACCCACGACGTTCCATTCCCACAGGCCCAGATCGGCGGCCCGTGCGGCCAGGCTCATGCGCTTCTCGCTTTGCAGGAGTTCGCCGGAAAGCTGATTTGAACGTATCAGGTCGAGGCTCAGTTCGAAGGCCATCGCGAATACGAACGGCAGGTAGATCAGCGCAATGAAAGGTCCGGGTAGAATCCCTCGCACCATGAGGCCCGAGAAAATTGCGGCCAGGATGATTCCTGCCAGGATCGAGGAGCCCAATAACAGTGCTTGCCGGCTCCTGCCTCGCTTCCAGGCAGCAACGCCGGCGTCCAGGGTGTAGACAAGTAGCAGCACGCTGCTCAGGTGAATGAGAACTCGCCAGGCGCTTCCACTCCCCACTGGCGACGACAGCGTCTCACCGAGAAAAGCTATCTCTCTCAGGGCGTGTATCTCCTGGAAGCTTGCGTTGGGGAACAGGGAGAAATTCAGTATCAGGATCGCGATGCGCAGGCCGGTGATGAGCCACGCCAGCCAGATGCGTCCTGCCCGTAGATGACAGCGAATAAACCAGACGATTGAAATCGCCATCGCCGCCGCGGATACGTGCATCCAACGCAACATCGCGCCATATTCGGCAGGCGTCTGCGCATGCATCAGCGCCAACTCCTGCATGGCGATGACCGCCGCAGCCATGGCGCTGACGGAGAAAAAGAGGTGCTCCAATGCGTTGCGCTTGCGCACCCAGACGAGTATGTGCACCGCTGCCAGCGTCAGGGACACGCCGGCCGCGATCGACCAGATAACAGTGATCCAGCTCATCGATCAATCATGCCTGGTCGATTGGTGGGCTGTTCGCACAAACCCGCGCCATACATTCGATTCCTCAGCTTGGATTCCATCATCGGGCCGCGGGCTTCCGGGGCGGTAGCCGTGTGCGTGTCCAGATGCCAGTCAAGCACCCGGTGCGGGTACAGGTTGATCACTACCGCCAGATGCACCAAGCCCTGCGGAATCCAATTGTACGTGTTTTCCGCCGTCCATTCCGGAACCTCGCCGAGTTCGGAGAAGTTGCGACTGCTTGTTCCCGCTGTCACCGGCAGGGCCTGCCAGGTTCAGATTGCGCCCCACTGCATCAAGCCGTATCGACAATTTTCGACACTTGGGTATTGACGGGACGCCCATGCGAATCACCGCGCGTTGTCGGCGTGCCGCTGCGACTACCCATCCTTTATCACAACACCGTCCCGAAAGG